>NZ_JXYP01000029.1 GCF_000964005.1 Williamsia herbipolensis | reverse complement strand
GTACGACCCGAACCGGTACCAGCCACCGACGCAGCCGTACCCGGGGCAGCAGCACAACCCGGGGCAGCAGCACAACCCGGGGCAGCAGCCGAGCCCCTATTACGACCCGCACGCCTATGACCCCCGCACGTTCGATCCGCAGGCCTATCAGCAGTCGCCACCGTCACCGCCCGCCGACGACCGGGCATCCGCGCGACCGGCGACGGGGGAGAACGTGCGCGAGCGCGATCTGTCCGCGCCCGACGATCGATCCGGGGACACCCCGTCCGGAAACAGCCCCACTGGAGATGCCCCCTCCGACGACGAGTCACGTCGATGAGCGGCGGTGACGTCGTCGTCCCCACGATGGCGGTGTGGGCCGCGAGGCTGTGGTTGGCCTCGGCGGTGTTGTTCGGGGTCTCGGCGGTGTGGTTCCTGTGGATCGGGATCGGCAGTGCGAGCGCGTTCGGCATCGGCCTGGGCGTCATCAGCATCGCGATCGCCGCGGCGGTCTACATCCTGGGCCGCCGAGCCGCGACGCCCGACGCACGCTGGCGGTCGACGGTGTCGGTGCTGACCCTGGTGGTCACCATGGCCGGAATGCTGGTCGCGGTTCTGTTCTTCGATCCGTTCCTGCTGGTCAGCGGGTTGGTGGGGCTCGTCGGATCGATGATGGCGTACCGGCCCGCGGCCGAGAAGTGGTTCAGCGGGGGTGCGATCGGTGGCTGATCGGCGCGACCCCGGTCGTGAGAAGGACTCCGACACGGGATCCGACGAGGACGCCGGCGCGGTGCTGTTCCGTGAGAACGGCGGCAGCTGGTGGGTGGTGTCGATCGGGCCGCTGCTCATCGCGGCGGTCGTCGCGGTCGAGGCGACCGGCCCGGGTCAGATCCACTGGCCGGTGCTGTCGATCTTCTTCGTGGTGCTCACCGGCTTCGCGCTCATCCAGGTCTACGCGGCGCGCCAACACGTCAGCGTGTGCCTCACCGAGACCACGCTGAGGCAGGGCGTGAAGACGATCCCGCTCACCGACATCGAGAAGATCCACCCCGAGAACAACGCCCCCGATCCGAAGGATTGGGAAAGCGCCTCGGCCCTCGGTGAGCTGTCGGGTGTGCCGCGTCGGCGCACCGGCATCGGCCTCACCCTCACCTCGGGGAAGTTGACCCAGGCCTGGGCCCGCGATCACCGACGTCTTCGTCAGGAACTGACCGAGGCGCTCCTCGCGGTGCAGATGGGCCTCGGCCCACGAAGCGGCTCGAAGCCCGACCCCACGCCGGACCTCGACGACTCGGACGAGACGTCGTGAACGGCCGACGACATCTGGTCGCCGGGGTGGCGGTGGTCGTCGCGCTGGTGTTCGTGGCGCTGGCGGTGTGGCTGGCACTCACCTCGGTCACCACGGCCGACTACCCACCGCTGACGATCGACGACCGCACGGTGGGTGGCCCGTATTCGTTGACGACCTACAGCGGCAACCGGATCGGCGGCGCGACGGCGTGCGTCCTCGCCGCCGTCATCGCCACCTACGTCGCGGTCACCCGGGTGCTCCCGCGCCGCCACGGCGACACGGGAGCAGGGGTTCTCAGCCCTCCATCGCCACGGTGAGCAACGCCTCGGGAACGCCGAAGGCGTCGACGAGGGTCTGTGCGTGCGGCCGGAGTTCCTTGCACAGTTCGTTCACGCCGCGCCGGATCGCCTTGGCGCGCTCCACCGACACGTGGCGGTGCATGAGGAACCAGTCGAGATCGTCCTCCAGCGCGGAGTAGACGAACAGGTCGCAGACGGTGCCGAGCAGGTCGGCGGCGGCCTTGCTGTCGCAGTTCTCGATGCCCTCGATGAACGCCTCGAGAACCACGCGCTCCATGTGGGCGTGGCCCACCTTCAGCAGGTGGTCCTGCGCGTTGTTGAACACCGCGAACGCGTCGGCGTCCTCAGCCGTCGCGCGGCGCAGGCGATTGGCGCAGGTACGCAGCAGATGGTCCTCGCGATTGCGGAACAGGCGGACCTGCGTGGCGCGATTCGACAGCTCGGACTCCTCGGGGTCCTCGCCGGAGGAGTCGAGCAGGGTCTGCACCACCTGGCGCGCGGCGGACTTCTCCAGGATGACGTCACGGGCCATGTCGGCGATGAAGCGTGCCCAGCCGACGGTGTTCAGTCCGCGGACGTCTTCGGCGTATGCCGAGAGCAGTTCCTTCGCGACGAGCTGGGTGAGCACGGTGTTGTCGCCCTCGAACGTGGTGAACACGTCGATGTCGCCGCGCATGATCGACAGCTGGTTCTCGTCGAGATAGCCGTTGCCGCCGCAGGCCTCGCGGCACACGTTGATCGCGTGCGAGGCGTGCCAGGTCGTCATCGCCTTGAGTCCGGCGGCCGCGCTCTCGAGTTCCCGCTGGCGGCCGGCCATCGAGTCGTCACCCTCGGTGTCCTCGGGTTTGGCCGTCTGGACCTCGTGCAGTTCCTCCACGACCTCGTTCTGCGCGAAGGCGAGGGCATAGGACTTGGCGATGAGCGGCAACAACTTCCGCTGATGCGCCAGGTAGTCCATGATCACGATCTCGCTGTCGGAGTCGGGTGCCTCGAACTGACGGCGCTCGAGTCCGTAGTGCGTGGCGATGGCCAGCGCCTTGCGGCCGGCGGCACCGGCGGTCGCCGCCACCGACACGCGACCACGGATCAGCGTGCCCAGCATGGTGAAGAAGCGGCGGTTCGGGTTGTCGATGGGGGAGTGGTAGCTGCCGTCGTCATCGACGTCGGCGTACTTGTTGAGGAGGTTCTCGCGCGGGATGCGGACGTGGTCGAAGCTCAGGCGTCCGTTGTCGACACCGGCGAGGCCACCCTTCGGGCCGTCGTCGCCGATCGTCACACCCGGCATCGGCTCGTGGTTGTCGTCGCGGATCGGTACGACGAAGCAGTGCACGCCATGGTCTTCGGGCTCCTGCCCCGGACCCGCGGTCACCAGTTGCGCGAACACCGTGGCCAGGGTGGCGTGCTGCGCGGCGCCGCCGATGTAGTCCTTCGTGGCCGAGGGCGTGGTCGAGTGCACGACGAACTCGTCGGTCTCGCGGTCGTAGGTCGCGACGGTCTCCAGCGCCTGGACGTTGGATCCGTGACCCTTCTCGGTCATCGCGAAGCAGCCGAGGAGGTCGAGGTCGATGAGCGGCTTCACGTACTTGTCGTGGTGGCGCTGCGTGCCGAGGTTCTCGATCGCCCCGCCGAACAGCCCCCACTGGACACCGGCCTTCACCATCAGCGAGAGATCGGCGTAGCCGAGCATCTCGATCGCGGTGATCGACGCGCCCACGTCGCCCGTGCCGCCGTGTTCGGTGCGGAACCCGGCGGCGGCGAAATCGAGCTTGCCGAGTTCGCGGATGTGCTCGAACGTCCGGTCCCGCGACTCCTGCATCGTCAGGGTCGGGTCGGGAAGGAGATCGACGCGGTCCATGTTGCGCCGCGCGTACTGACGCGTCTCACGCCAGCGGCCGTCGAGGGTGTAGCGCAGGTTGTCGACCAGGAGTTCACGATCGACGGTGTCGTCGGCGCCGGTCTCACTCAGGTCCGGGGTGACTTCTTCGGGTACTGCCGCATCGGTGACTGACATATACCCACGTTACGCAGAGCCGGACCGGGCTCGACGGAAATGATGATCACAGTTGACATCCGGAATACGGCGGTGGTCGGCGTGTCGGATAACGGAACGGTAACTGCGGATGGGTGGACGTTCGCGCCGAGGGTCCGAACATACTGTGCGGGTGAAGGACTGGGAAGAAAATCTGCTCGACAAGATCTGGCACTCGCGGGCGTCGAGTGCTAAATTCGGTGCTGCACAGTGATGGAGGGCTCGTCACCGGGGCGGGCCATGGCGACACAGGAGGTGGGTTGCTGTGCTTCGATTTGATCCTTTCACCGAGATGGACGCACTCGCCCGCGGTCTGCTCAGCGGCCAGCCGACGGGATCGACGCGGACCCCGCGATTCATGCCGATGGATCTCTGCAAGGTGGACGACCATTTCTTGCTGACCGCGGATCTGCCGGGTGTCGACCCGGGATCGGTCGAGGTCAGTGTGGACAACGGGACACTCACCCTCGCCGCGCAACGCACCGCGCGGTCGGACGATGCGGTGCAGTGGTTGGCGAACGAGCGGTTCTCCGGCACCTATCGACGCCAGCTGAGCCTGGGCGACAACATCGACGCCGCCGGTATCGAGGCCTCCTACGAGAACGGGGTCCTCAGCGTGACGATCCCGGTGGCCGAACGCGCCAAGCCCCGCACGATCGAAGTGCGCCAGAAGGATTCGCCGCGGTCGATCGAGGCCGAATCCACCAGCTGACCCAGAGCCCGATTCCGACAACGGCACCCGTGGGCCCGCGGCTCACGGGTGCCGTCGACTCGGTTGCTGGCAGGTGATGCAGTGGATGCCACCGCCGCGGTCGAACAGCGGGCGGGCGTCGACGGTCACCACCTCGCGTCCGGGGTAGACGTCGGCGAGGATCTCGGCGGCGGGCGCGTCGGACGGGTCGTCGAAGGCGCAGGCGATCACGCCACCGTTGACCACGAGGTGGTTGATGTAGCTGTGGTCGACGAAACCGCCTGCGTCGGTGAGGTTGTGCGGAGCGGGCACCCGGATGATCTCCAGAGGCGAACCCGCGGCGTCGGTGGCAGCCGTGAGCACGCCGATGATCTCGGCGGTCACCGCGTGGTCGGGATGGGTCGGGTCGGTCTGGTCGTGCACCAGTACCGTGCCCGGTGTCGGGAAGGCCGCGACGATGTCGACATGTCCACGGGTGCCGAAGGTGTCGTTGTCGCGGGTCAGCCCGCGCGGCAGCCAGATCGCGGTGGTGGTGCCGATGGTGCGGGCGAGTTCGGCCTCGACCTGCTCACGAGACCAGGTGCTGTTGCGGCCCTCGCCCCGTTGCACGGTCTCGGTGAGCAGCACGGTCCCCGCGCCGTCGACCTGAATACCGCCGCCCTCGTTGATCATCGGCGAGTCGACGAGTTCCGCGCCGGAGAGTTCGGCGATGATCGTGGCGATGTGCTGATCGTTGTCCCACGTCGCCCAGTCGGCGGCGCCCCAGCCGTTGAACACCCAGTCGACCGCGCCGAGCGCCCCGTTCTCGTCGAGCACGAAGGTGGGGCCGATGTCGCGGGCCCAGGCGTCGTCCAGCGGTGCCTCGACGAGGGTGATCTCGCTCGACAGGTGGCGTCGCGCGTGGCTGATCTCGCCGGGATCGACGATCACCGTCACCGGTTCGAAGTCGGCGACCGCGTGCGCGACCGCTGCCCATGTCGCCCGTGCCTCTTCGTGTTCGGTCTCGGTGTCGCCGAGGGAATACCCCGCCACCGGGTAGGCCATCCAGACACGTTCCTGCACCGCGGTTTCCGCGGGCATCCGCCAGTTCCTGCCGCCGGTGGTCACGGTGTCACCGGTGCCGTCAGCGATGCGTAGGTGTCGGGTCGACGTGTCGCGAGGAACGGGAACAGCGAGAGCCAGTCGCGCCGCTGGTCCAGTTCGAGATCGGCGACCAAGGTCACCGATTCGTCTCTCGGAGCCTGAACGAGGATGCGGCCGAACGGATCACAGATGAACGACGACCCGTAGAACGTGATCACGCCTTCGTTGCCGTGACGGTTCGGCACCACCATGAAGGTCGCGTTGGCGATCGCGTTGCCCACGATCACCTGCTGCCACAGGGGGCGGGTGTCGAAATCGGGGAAGTCGGGCTCGGAACCGATCGCCGTCGGATAGACGAGGATCTCGGCCCCGGCCAGTGAATAGCTGCGCGTCACCTCGGCGAACCATTCGTCCCAACACGTCGGCAGTCCGATCGCCGCGTCGAGTCCCTCGGGGCGGTGCACCGGGTAGGGGTCATCAGCCGGGCCGCCACGGAAGTACGTGTCCTCGTAATAGCCAGGGCTGATCGGGATGTGCAGTTTGTGGGTGTGCGCGACGATCTCGCCCGCCGGCGAGACCAGGATCGCCGTGTTGAGCCCGAGTCCGTCGTCTGTCGAGCCGGTCGGGGCGGGGGACCGCTGGTACATCGAGGCGTGGACGAAGAGGTCGTGGGTGCGCGCCATCTCGGCGGCGAACGTGGCCGTGGGTCCGGTGTGCAGGTCCTCGGCGTCGGCGCCCGGGTCGGTGCCTGCGCGTTCGAAGGCGGGATAGCGCCGCAGGGTCAGCTCGGGAAGGAACACCGCGCGGGCACCCTCGCGCGCCGCGGCGGCGATCCCCTCGGCGAGCTCGGCCCGAAGGTCGTCGGGGTCGGCGTGCCACTGATGCTGCACCAGCGCGACGCGCAACGGATCGCGCGTCGGGGCCTCGTACCGGCACGGCGGCGCGGGCACCGCGGGGGCGACGATCGTGCGCATCAGGTCTCCTCGTCTTTAAACGAATGGTGTTCGTTTAAAGATAACGCCGGGCCTGCAGGCCCGCAAGAGACAGTGCACCCCGGCTCTCGCCGGGGTGCACTGTCGTGGGGTCAAATCTCGCTTTGTACTACTTTTGGTACCCGATGTCCTGGACCCGCCCGATGTAGAACAGGCCGGCACCGTAGTTGGCGAGTTTCTCCTTGGTGGCCACGATGGTGGGCCCGTTGTCGAGCGCGAGATTGGAGTACTGAGCCAGCAACGTGCGCTCGAGGGTGTTTCCTGCGGCGATCTGAGCCGCCGGATCGGCGATCTCGCCGACGGCCCGAATCTGCTTGTCCAACTCGGGGGTTCCCGCGCCGGCCTGGTTCAGCTGAGAACCCGAGCACCAGAATTGGCAGAAGTACGCGTATCCGAACGGGTCGCTCGAACTCACCCCGGAGAGGAAGAAGTCGAACTTCTTGTTCGTCACGACGTCGGAGAATTCACTCGATGACTTCTGCTGGATCTGCAGGTCTACGCCGACGGATTTCTCCATGGCCTGGATGGCCCGTGCAAGGTTAAGGATCGTCGGATCGTCACCGGTGAGCGGGAAGCTCAGGGACAGCTTTTGTCCGTTCTTGGTTCGGATGCCGTCGCCGCCCGTCACCCATCCGGCGGCGTCGAGTTCACTCTTGGCCGCGTTGGTGTCGAAGTCGATGACTCCCTTGACGTTGTCTGCGTAGCCCTTCTGGAAGGGGTAGAGCCCGAACGATCCTGGCAAGGTCTCGCTGTACCCAAGGCCTTGGAAGAGAACGTCGGCGACGACCTTTCGGTCGATGGCCTTGAGGATGGCGCTGCGTACCTTGACGTCGCGCAACGGCGGCGAGGCCAAGTTGAGGGTCGCGAGGTCTTGCGACGGCGTCGCGGACTTGCGGATCTGCGTGCCGCCGACCCCCTGGACCTGGGCGAGCCTGTCCTTGGTCCGCGCCGACACCGCGTCGATCTGACCGTTCTTGAAGGCGTTGATCGACGCCTGGCTGTCCATCTGCAGGAACACCCGCTGATCGAGCTTGCCGGTGTCACCCCACCACTTCGGGTTCCTCTCGAAGATGACTGTGCCCGATGTCTTGTCGAACGCCTTCAACGCGTATGGCCCGGCGCCCAGTTCGGGGTGCGGGGAGTTGATGTAGCCGGTGTTGTAGAACGTCGGGTTGGCGGCCTTCGGGTGCAGGATGATGTTGAACAGGCTGTCGGGCCAGGCGTAGGTGCCGCGGAAGGTGACGATGGCCTGCTTGGAGTTCGTCCCCTGCACCACCGACGCGATCTGGGAGTAGCCGTCGGTGCTCGACGCCGCATACGCAGGGTCACTGCCGTTGTTCGTTTTCCAGGTCGCCTCGAAGGCGGTCCAGTCAATGGGCGTGCCGTCGTTGAACGTCGCCTTCGGGTTGATCGTGTAGGTCACCACGGTGTTGCCGCCGACCTCGGCTTTCGAGTACCCCGTGAGGTAATCCGGGTCGGCCGACGCGGTGCCGTCGGGGCTGAAGGTGAACAGGGACGGGTTGCTCCACCGCCAGAGTGTGGTCGTGTAGAGCGTGCCGTCGGCCTGGAACGGGTTGAACTGGGGGGACACCTCGGGCAGAGCCGTGGTGAGCTTCCCTCCGTCGGCGATGTTGTCGCGCGGTTGGGCATTGATCTGCGCGGCCGTTTTCGACAGCGAGTCGTTGGTGTCCGACGAACTCGAGCCCGACGACCCGCCACAACCGGCGAGTGTCAGCGTGGCGACGACCGAGATCGCGCCGACGGCGAACATTTGGCGTTTCATGGGTGATCCTTTCGAGGGATGGTCACGAGCTGGCGGGCATCAGGAACGGACGGGGACGACCGTGTCCGCGAAGTGGCAGGCGTGCTGGTGGGCGGACCCTGCGTCGACCGACCGCAGCACCGGAACCTCACTGATGCAGGTCTTCTGGTCGCGTTCGGGCAGTGTGGGCCGCAGGGGACACCGGTTGTGGAACGAGCAACCCCCGGGCCGTGCACTCGGGCTGGGGAGTTCTCCGGTCAGCACCACCCGCTCGCGTGTGCGCTCGAGCGCAGGGTCCGGGATGGGGATCGCCGAGAGCAGCGCCCGCGTGTACGGATGGGTGGGTCGATCGAAGATGTCGGCGACGGTGCCGATCTCGACGAACTTCCCCAGATACATCACCGCTACGCGATCGGAGAGATGCCGCACCACCGACAGGTCGTGCGCGACGAACAGGTAGGCCACGCCGATCTCGCGCTTGAGTCGGTCGAGGAGATTGATGATCGAGGCCTGGATCGACACGTCGAGTGCCGACACCGGCTCGTCGAGCACCACGAGTGTGGGATTGACCGCGAGTGCACGTGCTATCCCGATGCGCTGGCGCTGCCCGCCGGAGAACGCGGCCGGGAAGCGTGCGGCGTGGGCGGGGTCGAGACCCACGAGGCGCATCAGCTCCGACACCCGGGCGTCGAGGTCCGACGTCGCGTCCCGGTAGGCCCGCAGCGGCTCGGCGATGATGTCGCGCACCGTCATCCGGGGGTTCAGTGATCCCATGGGGTCCTGGAACACGATCTGGACGGCCTTGCGTGCCGTCCGCAGCGCGCGACGCGACAGCGTCGAGAAGTCAGTGCCACCGATCTCGACGGTCCCGGTGGTGCCCGGCTCGGCCCGCAGGATCTCGAGCAACGTGGTCGTCTTGCCCGAACCCGATTCACCGACGATCGCCATCGTCTCGCCCCGGTGGACGTCGAAGTCGAGACCGTCGACGGCGTAGACCGATCCGATCCGACGGCGCAACAGTCCGGTGAGGATGGGGAATTCGCGGGTCAGCCCGCGCACACTCAACACGACATCGCGTGCCGCATCCGACACCTCGGCATCGGAGATCTTCTCACCGGGTGTGTCCGCGGCGAAGATCGCGGACCCGTCGATGAGGCCGGCGCCGGAGATCTCGGCGGATCGGTGGCATGCGGCGAGATGGTCGGTGCCGATCTCGACGAGCGCTGGTTCGGTGGTGGTGCAGGCAGTCTCGACGGCCGGGCACCGCGGTGCGAAGGGGCAGGCATCGGCGACGTCGATCAGTACCGGAGGCTGGCCGGGGATCGGTACCAACGGCCCCGTCTGATCGCGGTCGATGCGCGGGATCGATGCGAGTAGACCTGCGGTGTAAGGCATCCGAGGCCCGGCGTACAGGTCTGTCGCGCTCGCCCGTTCGACGACCCGACCCGCGTACATCACCGCCACATCGTCGGCCGTCCCGGCGACCAGACCCAGGTCGTGGGTGATCAGCAGCAACGCGGCACCGGTCTCGCGTCGGATGGTCGCGAGCAGGTCGATGACCTGTGCCTGGATGGTGACGTCGAGCGCAGTGGTCGGCTCGTCGGCGATGATGAGTTTCGGGTCGTTCGCGATGGCGATCGCGATGACCACGCGTTGGCGCATCCCGCCGGACAACTCATGGGGGAACGACGTCATCCGGCGCGCAGGGTCGGGGATCCCCACCAACTCCAGCAGCTCGGCGGCGCGGATGCGGGCCTGCGCTTTCGGTGTCGACGAGTGCGCGCGCAGCGCCTCGACGATCTGATCGCCGATCGTGTAGACGGGCGTGAGCGCGGTCAGCGGATCCTGGAAGATCATCGACATCTCGGACCCGCGGATGGTCGACATCGCGCGGTCGTCGAGACCGGCGAGTTCGGTGCCGGCGAAGCGGATCGAACCGGTGACCTCCGCGGTGTCGGGGAGCAGCCCCATGACCGCCAGAGACGTCACCGACTTGCCCGACCCGGACTCGCCGACGATCGCGGTGCAGCGACCGGCGGAGATGGTCAGATCCAGTCCGCGCACCGCGTCGAGGACCCCGGACTCGGTGGGGAACGACACTCGTAGATCGGTGAGCGAGAGAATCGGATCGCCGGCGGTCATGCGTGCGCTGCCTTCTCGCGACGGAGGGTGCGGGCGCGCCGTTTCCGTCGCCCGCCCGCCGATCCCGGGTCAAATGCGTCGCGCAGGCCGTCACCGATGAGCGACAACGACATGGTGAGCAGTGTGAGCACCGCAGCGGGATACCAGAACAGCCATGGTGACGAGGTGATCGTGGACTGGCCGTCGGAGATGAGTGACCCCAGCGTCACGTCCGGGATCTTCACGCCGAATCCGAGGAACGACAGCGACGTCTCGGTGAGCACCACGGTGACCACACCGAGAACCGTCGAGACGATGATGAGCGACGACATGTTCGGGATGATGTGGCGCAACGAGATCCGGAGCGGACCGAGCCCCAGGAACTTTCCGGCGCGCACGTAGTCCATCTCGCTCACCGACTGCGCCAGAGACCATGTGACGCGGGCCTGAAAGGGCCATCCGAAGATGATGAGCACCACGATCAGTGCCTTCCAGTCCCCGCCGTACCGGTTCGCGACGAGCGCGATGATCAGCAGCGACGGCACCACGAGCAGGAAATGGATGGACTGCAACGTGATCCGCTCGACCCAACCGCCGGTGTACGCGGCGACAGTACCGATGACGGTGGCGATGATCGTGGTCCCGAACGCGACGGCGAATGCGATCACCAGGGAGCGTTGCAGGCCGTGGACCAAGGAGGCGTAGAGGTCGACTCCCGCGTCGTTGGTGCCCAGCAGATGCTCGCCACCGGGAGACACGCCGAGGGCGGCGAAGTCCGGCGTCTTGTAGTCATAGGAGGTGAACAGCGATCCCAGCAGAGCGAACGCGATCAGCGCGACCAGGATGGTCAGTCCGACGATCGCCGTCCCGTTCCGCGCGAATCGGCGGGTGATCACCGCGCCCCGGCCGGAGCTCCGGTCGGTACCCGCCCCCTCGATGGCCAGGGCAGTGGTCTCCACGCCGACCGGGTTTCCCACGGCAGGAACGGCATTGGCCAGCGAGCCGCTGGTGCTCGGAGATGTGTTGTCGGGAAGTGTCATGAGGTTTTCCGAGTCATCAGTTCAGCCGAATCCTGGGATCGAGGTAGACGAGGAGGAAGTCCGACAGGATGGCGCCCACAGCAGTGAGGGCGGCGCCGAAGGCCGCGGTGGCGACCACACCGTAGACATCGTTCTTGGCGATGGTGTCGACGAAGTACTTGCCCATACCGTTCCAGGCGAAGATCGATTCGGTGAGCACCGCGCCGGTGAACGCGGCAGGCACGGCGAACGCGACGCTGGTCGCCACCGGGATGAGAGATGTTCGGAGTGCGTGCCGACGGACGGCGACCCCGCGGGTGAGGCCCTTCGCGCGCGCAAGCCGCACGTAATCGCTGTTCAGGGTGTCGAGGAGCAAGCTGCGCTGCAAGATCTGCGTTCCCGCATATCCGGTGATGATCAGAACCAACGACGGCAGGATCAGATGTTGAACCTTGTCGATCGCCACCGACCAGAAGCCGGTCACGCCGACGCCGGACGATCCCGTCACGAAGAAGATGGTGGAGCCGGCCGACTCGTTGATCGAGATCGCCAGGATGACCAGTGCCAGAGCGACGACCGGGACGGGGACCACCAGGGCGAACGACGAGGTGACCTGGAGCAGTCGGTCAGAGAGGCGGTACTGGCGGACTGCGGCGTAGACCCCGAGGCCGACCCCGATGATGGTCATCAGCAGTGTCGCGCCGATGACCAGCTGGAAGCTGGTCCAAGCACGAAACCCGATCTGGCCGTTCACCGAATCGCCCACCGGCGACTGTCCCCAGTCCCAGTGCACCACGATGCCCGAGATCCAGTGGTACCACCGCTCGAAGATCGACACCTTGTCGTTCAGGTTGTACCGATCGAGCGTCGAATCGACGACAGCCTCGGGCAGCGGCGGACGTCGCGCGAGATAGTTCGATCGCGGCTCGAGGAGCGCGCTGGCGAGGAAGAAGACCAGATTGGTGGCCACGATGATCAGCGCGACCCAGCCCAGGATCTTGCGCAGCAGATAGCCGATCAACGTCTGTGAGGCCCTTCGGGTCATGGCATTCGCGATGCGTGCGGTTGCTCAGATAACTATGCACCCAAAGGTGTTTCTTGTGTGTTTCGCGAACGATTTTGCTGCGTTCACTTTCACGCCGACTGCACGAAACCTGAATCAGTCGTTCATTTGAACGAATCAGTCGACGGCCGGGTCTGCTCCCCGGCCGCCGACTGTGACGCAGCTATTCTCTGAGGTCTGGGCTTCAGGCCTCGGGGATGTCGCGTCCGAATGCCTCGAGGGTGACGGCGTCGGGTTCCGGTCCGCCGCGGACACCGGTGTCGAGAGCATCGATGGCCGCGAGTTCGTCTGGGGTCAGCGTGAAGTCGAAGACGTCGAGGTTCTCGTCGATCCGGGTCGGGGTGACCGACTTGGGGATCACCTGCCGTCCCTGGTCGATGTGCCAGCGCAGCATGATCTGTGCCGGGCTCTTGGAGTACGTGGCGGCGATGTCGCCGATCACCGGATCGTCGAGCGTGCTGGTGTGTTCACCGTCGCGATAGAAGGTGATGCCGCCGATGGGTGACCAGGCCTGCGTGACGATCCCGTGCGCCCTCCCGAAGTCCTGGACGGCGGATTGCTGGAAGTAGGGGTGCACCTCGATCTGGTTCACCGCGGGCACGACGGTCGCGACATCCAGGAGCTGCTCGAGGTGGGACACCATGAAGTTGCTGACGCCGATCGCACGCACCTTCCCCTCTGCCAACAGGGTTTCCAGTGCTCGGTACGCCTCCAGCGTGCGCTCGAACTCCGACGGCAGCGCCTGGTGCAGGATGAGCAGGTCGAGTTGCTCGAGGCCGAGCTTGCCGGCGCTCTTGTCGAATGCGTGCAGTGTCTCCTCGTAACCGAAGTCGCTGATCCAGACCTTGGTCTCGACGAACACGTCACCGCGTTCCAGGTCCGAAGCGCGCAGGGCCTCGCCGACCTCGCGCTCGTTCGCATACGCTGCCGCGGTGTCGATGTGGCGATAGCCGGCCGACAGTGCATGCGCAACAGCCGTTCTGGTGTCTTCCGGACTCGACTGGAACACGCCCAGTCCCAGAGCTGGGATCTCGACCCCGTTGTTGAGTTCGATGGTGGTCATGTCGTCCTTTCCATGGGTGCGTTCGCCGACCGGCGAACGATGTGCGTTGCGCGCCGGTCAGGCGTGTCGCTCGCTGGGGATGTGTTCCTGGCTGGCGGCCCACGACGCCAGCAGTCGGATGGCGTCGGCGGTCGGAGTGCCCACCGCCGCCGTGTAGATGTTGAGCTGCAGTCCCGGCTCAGACGGCAGCTCCATGGCCTCGAAATCCAGATCGAGTTGCCCGACCACCGGATGGTTCAGTCGTTTACGGCCGCTGCGGTGGAACCGGACGTCCTGCGACGCCCAGTGTCTGCGGAACAGCTCACTCTGGGTGGACAACTCACCCACCAGCTCGATGAGCGCCTTGTCGTGCGGGTTCTTGCCGGCCTCGAGTCGGAGCATCGCCGCGGCATCGCGGGTGATCTGGTCGTAGTCGACGAAGAAGTCTCGCGCGGCCTCGGGGTGCAGGTACACGAACCGGGTGGTGTTCGCCGGCCGTCGGGGGTCGGCCAACACCGGCGAGTACAACGCCCGCGCGAGGTCGTTCATGGCCAGGATGTCGTGACGGCCGTTGCGAATCCACGCGGGTGCGTCGGTGACGGCGTCGAGGACCTGCTGCAGCACCGGACGCACGGTCGTCGAGGGTGCACGTCTGCGCCGGGTCGGACCGGCCGGTGCGCGGTGGGCGAGCGCGAACAGATGATCACGTTCGGCGTCGTCGAGTCTCAAAGCACTTGCGAGGGAGTCGAGAACCCCGTCCGACGCGCCGGACAGAGAGCCTCGCTCCATGCGGATGTAGTAGTCGACCGACACGCCCGCGAGCATGGCGACCTCCTCGCGTCGCAGTCCTTTCACCCGACGATTGCCGCCATAGGCGGGCAGCCCGGCCTCTTCCGGGGTGACCCGGGCGCGACGCGAGCTGAGGAACTCTCGAATCTCGATACGCAGATCGTCGGTGCTCATGACTCGACTGTAAGAGCGTCCGCGCGCCGCGGGGAGGGTCTGTCAGTACCTGGATTGACAGTGACTCCCGCGCAGGTGAGCGACGGGGTCGACTGTGTGCATGCCCCACTCCGTGCCCACCGACTCCGCCCACCTCCCGACATGACCACCACGACGTACTCGCCACCCCCGGCGACCATCGCGAGACCTGCCGCCATCCTCGCAATCGTCCTGATCAGCTACTTCATGGTCCTGCTCGACAACTCGGTCATCTTCACCGGCCTACCGAGCATCAGAGCGGGACTGGACCTGTCACCGACAGCACTGTCGTGGGTGCAGGACGCCTACACCCTGGTGTTCGGTGGCCTGCTGCTCCTCGCCGCGCGGGTCGGCGACATCGTCGGACGACGTCGTCTCTTCGTCGTCGGGCTGGCCGTCTTCGGGTCGGCGTCGCTGCTCATCGGGTTGGCGCCGTCGGGATCGTGGATGATCGCCGGTCGCGCGGTGCAGGGAATCGGTGCCGCGATCGTCGCCCCGACGTCGTTGGCACTGATCACCACCTACTTCGACGGCGCGGCGCGCAAGCGTGCCGTGGCCTGGTATGCCGCCGCGGCGGGGATCGGCGCGAGCGCGGGACTCCTCATCGGTGGCGCATTGACGGAGTGGATCTCGTGGCGCGCGGCGTTCCTGGTCAACGTCCCGATCGCCATCGCGATGATCGTCGCAGCGCGGACCGTGCTGACCGAATCGCCGCGTCAGCGCGGACAGTTCGACGTCGTCGGCGCGCTCGCTGCGACCCTCGGTGTGGGCGCGGTCGTCTTCGGGATCATCGAATCCGGTGAGTCAGGCTGGGGCAGCGGCAAAGTCATCACCTCACTCGTCGTCGGGGTCGTCGTCCTCATCGGCCTCGTGATGAACGAGTCCCGTGTCGCAGCGCCGATCATGCCGCTGCGACTGTTCGCGAGCCGTGTCCGCAGTGGCGCCTACGCGACGCGGTTGCTGTACCTGGGCGCGATGATCGGTTTCTTCTACTTCACGACCCAGTACATGCAGGACGGCCTCGGCTTCACCCCGTTCCAGGCAGGCCTCGGGTTCTTGCCGATGACGCTCGTCAACTTCGCTGTGGCCATGGCAGTCCCGAGAATGAACGCACGCATCTCCGATTCCGCTCTCCTGGTGATCGGCACGGTGGGGACACTGGTCGGGATGGTGTGGCTCAGCACGATATCCGTCGGTGACAGCTATCTCACGGCAGTCGCGTTGCCGATGCTCCTGATCGGCGCCGGCCAGGGTTTCGTGTTCGCGCCGCTGACCAACGCCGGGATCGCCGACGTCTCGTCGGCGTCTCGTCGGCGGACGCCGGTGCCGCGTCCGGTCTGCTCAACACCGCCCACCAACTCGGCATGGCCCTGGGCCTCGGCGTGCTCGTCGCCATCTCCGCGAACGCCGGGGTCGGCAGCAGCGGCGCCGCCGCGGCCACCGAGCGTGCCGCAACCGCACTGACGGGCGGCAGCGTGATTCTCGCCTTCGCCGTGATCGTGGTCCTCGTCGTCATCGTCCCCGCCGAGCGGGTGCGGACCCGCGCCGACGCGAACGCGGTTCCGCGATGAACCTTCCGGACGAACACAGGGGGAGCCCGCTGATGTCACGACGCGTCGCCATGCGTGGCGCGGTGGTCGTCGCGGCCACCGCTCTTGCCGGGGCGACCGCCGGTTGTTCGGGTCCATCGGAATCCGCGCCGGCAACCAGCACGGTGCGTCCGGGAGGGCAACCGCGCGTGTTGCTGGCCTACTTCTCCCGCCCCGGTGAGAACTATTCCTACGGGGGTCGCACCGTGCTCGACGTCGGCAACACCGAGGTGCTCGCAGGAATGATCAGCCAACGCCTGCGATGCACCGTGCACCGGATCGAGCCGTCGACGCCCTACCCGTTCGACTACGAGGAGACCGTCGAGCAGAACAGGCGTGAGCAGCAAGACGGGGTGCGTCCCGCGCTGTCCGATCCGCTGACCTCACTCGACGGATACGACGCCGTCATCCTCGCCTCCCCGGTGTGGAACAGCTCGGCGCCGATGATCATGCGCACGTTCACCGAGGCCCTGGACTTCACCGGGAAGACGATCCACCCGGTCACGACGCACGCGGTGAGTGGACTCAGCGGCGTGCCCGCCGTCTACCGACAATCCTGTCCCGGAGCGGAGATGGGAGACGGCCTGGCGGTTCAGGGTGAAGAGGTGCGCGACAGCGCACCGGCCGTGGAGAGATGGCTGCGCACCAGCGGCCTGCAGTGACCACGGCTCACACATCCGCGGAACGACCACCACAACGACAGGAGATCGACCATGAAGCTCATCCCGGCGACGCCGTCCACCAAGGGACCGTCCGAGATGTTCACCGGCGACGTCTACTTCGACGTCATCGCGGCGGGTGAACCGCCCTCGCAGCTGCGCGTCAACGCGGTGCACTTCGCGCCGTGCGCCCGCACCGCCTGGCACTGCCACGCCAACGGCCAGACCCTGCACGTCACCGAAGGCGTCGGCCTGGTGCAGTCCCGTGGCGGCGAGGTCATCGAGATGCATCCCGGCGACACCGTGTACACCCCACCCGGTGAGTGGCACTGGCACGGAGCGACCCCGGACCGCTTCATGACCCATCTCGCGATGTGGGAGAGCCTCGCCGAAGGCCAGGACGGTCCCGAGACCACCTGGGGTGATCCCGTCACCGACGACGAGTACCCCGGAACGAAAGGAGAACGGGCATGACCGAACCCAGCCCGGCACAACAACTCATCGGCGACTTCTCACCCAAGATGGTCGCGCTCACCGACGACCTCGTCTTCGGTGACATCTGGGAACGTCCGGAGCTCAACAAACGCGACCGTAGTCTGGTGACTGTCACCGCTCTCATCAGTGGTGGGCACACGGAGCAACTGCCGGGACACATCCAGCGGGCGCTCGACAACGGGGTCACGCGCGAAGAAATCGTCGAGACCATCACCCACCTGGCGTTCTACGCCGGCTGGCCGCGTGCAATGTCGGCGATCACGGTCGCCAAGAAGGTGTTTGGAGAAGACGCATGAAGGCGACACTGATCTACGGCAAGGGCGACATCCGCATCGAGAACGTCCCCGACCCGGAGCTGAAGGATCCCACCGACGCCGTGGTGCGCGTCGTCCGCTCGTGCATCTGCGGCAGCGATCTCTGGCCCTACGGGTCGAAAGAGGCGTCCGACGAGGGCGCCCGCATCGGGCACGAGTTCCTCGGCGTCATCGAGGACATCGGGTCGGAGGTCGACGGACTGGCGAAGGGCGACCTGGTCGTCGCCCCGTTCGTCTGGGCCGACAACACGTGCGACTTCTGTGCCGAGGGGCTGCAGACCTCGTGTCGCCACGGCGGGGGCTGGGGCATGAACGGCGTCGACGGCGGTCAGGGCGAGGCGGTTCGCGTCCCGCAGGCCCAGGGCACGCTGGTGAAACTCCCTGTCGGTGAGGACTCGGCGCTGCTGCCGTCGCTGCTGACGCTGTCGGATGTGTTCTCCACCGGCCACCACTGCGCGGTCACCGCGGGTGTCTCCGAGGGTGACACGGTCACCGTGATCGGTGACGGCGCGGTCGGCCTGTCGGCGGTCCTCGCCGCCAAGCGGCTCGGTGCCGAGCAGATCATCCTGATGGGGCGGCACACCGCGCGCACCGACCTCGGCCGTGAGTTCGGCGCCACCGATGTCGTCGCCGAACGGGGCGACGAGGGCATCGAGAAGGTCCGCGAACTCACCGGCGGCGACGGCACCCGCAAGGTGCTCGAATGCGTCGGGCACGAGGCCGCGATGGACATGGCGCTCGGCGCGGTCCGCTCCGGTGGCACGGTCAGCCGCGTCGGTGTCCCGCAGTACGACAAGGTGACGGCAGGCAGCCAGTTCTTCATGAACAACATCACGCTCACCGGCGGTGTCGCACCGGCGCGCGCCTACATCGAGGAGCTCATGCCCGATGTGCTCGACGGAAAGGTCGAGCCCGGCAAGGTCTTCGACGTGAGCATGGGACTCGACGACGTCCCGACCGGCTACCAGCAGATGGCCGACCGTGAGGCACTCAAGGTCATCGTCACGCCCTGACCTCCGATCTCACCTCCTGCGCCGTGTCCGGGACGCGCACACAGCGGCATAAGCTGGCGTCGTGCCCCGCCCGAGTCGCCCCCTGCTGTCGGTGGACCTCATCGTCGACACCGCGCTGCGCGCAGTCGACACCGCGGGCGACTTCACGATGCCGGGCATCGCCGCGGCGTTGAAGGTGCGACCGTCGTCGCTGTACAACCACGTCGGTGGGCGCGGCGAGATCGTGGAACTCCTTCGCGAGCGGGCGATGTCCGCGGTGTTGGTGGAGCCGTCGGCCGAGGTCGAGTGGACCTCCACCGTCGCGGCGATCGCCCGGTCGTACCGTGACGCCTACGCGGCGCACCCCCGCCTGATCCCGTTGCTGACCGCGCACACGGTCCGTTCCCACACCGCGGTGGCGATGTACGAATCCCTGGCCCACGCGTTCCGCCGTGGCGGCATGACGTCGCAGCAGGCGCTCGATGCCATCACCACCCTCGACGCCTTTGTCCTGGGGTCGGCACTGGATCTGGCTGCACCGCAGGAGGTCTGGTCGATCGAGGCGACCACCGACCGCGACTTCGCGGAGGTGCTCGCACACGCGAACACACCCGATCGGGCCGACCGCGCCTTCGACGCCGGTCTCGGCGTGCTCATCGCGGGATGGTCGCAGCTCGCCGCGGGCAGTTGACCACCGGCCGCGACCCGGATCTCAACCGTGGCAGTGACCGCCCGGTGACGGGGCCACGTCGAGCGAGGGGTTGCGGTCGAAGAACCCGAAGGGCTTGAGCCAGAACGAGACCGTGTCGGCGGGCATCACCGGCCAGTCTTCGGGCCGGGTGATGTGGTGGACGCCGAACACGTACCAGAGCACGACATCGGTGTTCTCGATCGGACGGTCGGCCTTCGTCCACGCGCCGAGCCCCGTGTCGCCGGCCGATTGGTTCACGAACTCGCCTGCGGGCCAGCGCTCGTCGGCTCGGTTCGGGGTCACCCAGAGGGTGTGGCCGATCACCTCCGCGCGGGCGAAGATGGGCGAGGCCGGGTCGAACATCGCCGGGATCGCGTCACCGGGCACCAGTTTGTAGGCCGGATGTGTGCCCAGGCCGTTGACGGTGTTGGGGTTGACCACCTTCCACGCCCGCTGGCTCGCCCAGTTCATGTCCTGACGTCCCTGCAGCTCGGTGCGCAGCGGAGTGTTGCGCTGCACCAGCGACAGACCGTAGGGGTTGTCGGGGCCCATCGGCTCGGCCTCGGTCTCGCTCATCACGACGGTGTTGTCGGTGCCGTCGACGTCGAGATCGAGACGTGCCACCAGGAAGTGTTGGTGGAACGGCGCATACGTGCGCTCGTCGACGAGCGTGCCGTGCGGGTGCTCGGCGCCGGGCGCGATCGGCGTGGTGACCATGATCCCCGTGGCGCGCACCTCGCACTGGATGTTGCCGTCCTGGTAGAAGCGCCAGTAGACCAGGTACTCGTAGTTCGCGACGGTCACGTGGAAGCTGACCGTGAGTCGCCGCATGCGTCGCACCTCGGCGCCGGCGTCGTGGTCGACGTGCTTCCACAGCACCGCGTCGTCCTCTTCGTGGATGCAGATCGCGTTGGTGATCGTGTACGGCTCACCGGCGCTGTCGTGCAGTGTCGCATCGAGATACCGGATCTCGCCGAGGCAGTCGCATCCCAGTTCCAGGGACGTGGTCATGAACCCCAGTCCCCACTCGCCGATGTCGAACGCGGTACGCCGGTAGTGGTCCTCGCAGTGATCGCGGTAGGGAACCATCATCTCCGCGAACGACATGCGGTGCGCGACCGACCGTTCGCGGTCGCCGTCGCGGTAGGTGACGGTGTGCAGCGTCATGCCCTCGCGGTGGTTGAACCCGACGCGTAACGACCAGTTCTGCCACTGCAGCAGGTTGCCGTCGAGGGTGAACGACGGCCCCTCGGGCTGGGTGATCTCCAACGGTTTCAGGGGTTCTCGCCGCGACTGGGCCCGGACACGCTCGGGGATCAGCGACGGTACGTACTCGCCCATCACCTCCGGCGGGTCGATCGCCCCGTCGGGTCCGTCGAACGAGTCCTCGATACGCAACAGTTCCATCGTGTTCACGTCGATCACGCAGTGCAGCCCCGACACCGGGTGCGCATACGGGTTCGCGCCGGGCTCCGACCGCAGCCAGGTGTCCGACCAGCCGAGTCGTCGATCGGCGTACTCGGGCGGCGCCACCGCGGCACCGTAGGTCCAGGTGTCCATGAACACCAGGTCGAGATCGGTGATCCCACGCCGGGCCAGAGCGGCGACCACATCGGGATGGGCGCGCAGGACGCGATCGCATTCCTCGAACTCGTCGACGGTGAAGTTGGCCTGGACGCCGGGGATGTGTTCGAACGATTCGACGCGGCCGTCGGTCAGCGACACCACGGCCTTGTGCGTGGCGTTGCGTGCCGATTCCAGCAGCGTGACGAGCGCCCGCCGGGGCGGCACGGTGCCGTTCGACTCGAACGCGGAGAGCTCGGGTTTTTTCGGCTCGGCCATCTCGATGGAGCAGTAGCGCCACCCCGGTCCCACGCCGTGCGCTGCGGCGAGAATGTCTGTCACCGAACGGAACTCGTCGGTGTCGAGCGGATCGAGCGGGTGCTGCGTCACGAGAGGTCTGCTCCTGGTGTGGGAGGAAAACACGCCTGCGCGGCCGGGTTACGACCGCGCAGGCGGGGTTCTGGGCGGTCCTACTCGACCGAGCTCATCACATGTTTGATGCGCGTGTAGTCCTCCACGCCGTAACCGGAGAGGTCTTTGCCGTAGCCGGAGTTCTTGAACCCGCCGTGGGGCATCTCGGCGACCAGCGGGATGTGGCAGTTGATCCACACGCAGCCGAAATCGAGAGCGGCCGACATGCGGGTGGCGGTGGCGTGGTCGGTGGTCCACACGCTCGAGGCCAGGCCGTAGTCGACACCGTTGGCGAGGTCGATCGCGTGCGATTCGTCGGTGAACGACTGCACCGTCACCACCGGGCCGAACGTCTCCTGCTGCACCAGGTCGTCGTCCTGGTGGACGCCGGTGATGACCGTCGGTTCGACGAAGAACCCCTTGTCGCCCTTGCGTTTGCCGCCGATGGCGACGGTGGCGTGGGGTGGGACGGAGTCGAGGATCGAGGTGACCTTGCCGAAGTGGTTGACGTTGTTCAGCGGGGGCACGGTGACATCGGCGGTGTAGGCGACGAGTTTGTCGACGAAGGCGTCGTGGATCGACTCGTGCACCAGGATGCGGGTGACGGCGGTGCAGTCCTGACCGGCGTTGAAGAACGCGGCGTCGGCGATCGGCGCCACGGACTTCTCGAGGTCGGCGTCGGCGAACACCACCGCGGGCGCCTTGCCGCCGAGTTCGAGATGCGCGCGCTTGAGGTTCTTCGCTGCGGCCACCGCGACGGCGATGCCGGCGCGGACCGATCCGGTGATGGCGACCATGGCCGGCGTCGGATGGCTCACCACCGCGGCACCGGTCTCACCGTTGCCCAGGACGATGTTGAGGACACCGTCGGGGAGGATTCCCTTGGTGATCTCGGCGAGCACCAGCGTGCTCTCGGGGGTGGTGTCGCTCGGCTTGAGCACGATCGTGTTGCCCGCGGCGAGGGCGGGGCCGATCTTCCACAGCGCCATCATCAGCGGGTAGTTCCACGGCGTCACCTGACCGACCACGCCGACCGGTTCACGACGCACGTGGGAGGTGAAACCCTCCATGTACTGCCCCGCCGACTTGCCCTCCAACATGCGGGCGGCGCCGGCGAAGAACCGGATCTGATCGGCGCCGACGGTCACCTCCTCGTCGGCGATCTGCTGGTCGGGCTGTCCGGTGTTGCGCGCCTGGGCGGCAACGATCCGATCGGAGTTGGCCTCGATGGCATCGGCGAGGCGCAGCAGCGCCTTCTGCCGCGTCGAGGGGGTGGTGGTGCCCCACGAGGCGAACGCGGCCTTCGCCGCCGCCATCGCCGCATCGACATCGGCCGCACCGGAGATGGGGGAGCGGGCCACGACGGATTCGTCGATCGGGTTCACCACGTCGATGACGTCGGTGCCCGTCGCATCGACGTACTCCCCGTTGATCCAGTTCCTCAGCACGGTCGGTGTGGTCATACGGGTGGCTGCCTCCTGCGGCGACGGTGGGTGGCTTGTCGATCAGTGTTTCCCGTGTGGGTGGTGGGGTGTCCCTGACAGTCTGTCCACACACCACCGTCCCGAGTGGACGAAACGGAGTACCGTTACGGTGTCCGCGCAGTTCGAAGGGGTGATCCGATGGCGACGACGGTCGGCTGGCTCCTCGATCAACGCGCTCTCGACCTGCGATCGTGCACCGGCAGCCTCGGCCTCGACCGTCCGATCGACTGCGCCCTGACCTCCGAGCTCGTCGACGCCGCCGACTGGTTGTCGGGCGGGGAGCTGTTGCTGACCACGGGGATGCGGCTGCCCGACGACCGCGACGGCCGCCGGCGGTACCTCGCGAGCCTCGCCGAGGCCGGTGTCGCGGCGATCGGTTTCGGGACCGGGCTCGGCTACGACACCGTGCCCGACGACCTCGTCGACATCGGCACCGATCTCGGCCTGCCGGTGCTCGAGGTGCCCCTGCCCGTCCCGTTCTCCGCCATCGCGCGCACCCTGCTCGACCGTGTCGCCGACGATCGCTACGCGCAGTTCACCCGGGCGGCGCGTAGCCAGCCGGCGATGACGCGGGCCGTCATCGCCGGTGGTGTCCCCGCACTCGCCGGGGAACTCGCCGCCGCCCTCGACCACACCGTGGTGGTGATCGACCGCGACGGCCGCGTCGTGTGCAGTCGCCCACGTGCGGCCGATCCGGTCGCGATGACGCACGTGCGCCGTGCCCTCGGACCCGACCACTGGCGTTCGCGCGCGGCCTCGGCGACGGGTGTGACCATCACCGACGACCACACCATCACCGTGCAGCGCATCAGCTCCGGCGGAGCGGTGGTCGGGCATCTCGCGGTGATCGGCGACCGGCCGCTCGGTGATCTGCAGCGTGTACTGGTCGGCCACGCGTCGTCGTTGATCACCCTGCAGCACAACGGTGCCGGTGATGTGGCCGCCGAACGGGCGCAGCTGCACGCCGACGTCCTGGGGTTCGCGATACGCGGGGACACCCTTCCCGCGACCGCCGAGACCATGCTCCTGCGTGCGGCCGACGACGACGGTCTCGTACGGGTGGTCGTGTTCGAGTTCCGCTCGTCGACGGTGGCCGCCGACGCGGTGGGTCAGCTCGCGTCGGCGCTCGAGCAGAGGTGGCGCCCGGTGTTCTGCACGAGGGACGGGCGAGAAGTGGTGGTGCTGCTGCGCGGCGACGACGACACCGCGACCGCACAGTCGCTCGCCGCGGGTCTGCGGATGCGGGCCGGTCTCGGTGACCCGGTCGCCCTGTGCGACATCGCCGCATCGACCGGACAGGCCCGCCAGGCCGCACGGGCCGCCGTCGACGGAGAGGTGGTCGACCTGGTGACGACGCGATCGGTGCTCGCGATCGACGGTGTCCAGGACGGCCTGCGCGGACTCCACGACATCCGGCTGCGACCGCTGCTCGAGGTGCGTGCCGCCGGCGGTGCCGACCTGGTCACCACGCTGCGCCGCTACCTCGAGGCCAACGGCCACTGGGAGTCAGCCGCCGCGGCCATCGGTGTGCACCGACACACGTTGCGACAGCGGGTCTCCCGGATCGAGGGACTCCTCGGTATCGATCTCGCCGACGCCCGCACCCGCGCCGAGCTGCTGCTCATCCTCCTCAGCGGTGACCGACCGCCCGCCGGACGAGAATCACGCTGATCTCACCGGTGGGCACAGGTCACCGGGGTTCCTAGCGTGACATCGTGCAGGACAGGGGTATCCGGTGACCGCGGACGCCGCGCCGGCGACGACGATCGTCGACGACGCGACGATCCACCCGCTCGACGATCCCGTCCGCTCATCGCTCCGCGGCGAACACGCACGTTTCGCCGAGTGGTCCGGGCGTATCGCCCGATACGACGACGAGGTCGCGGCCTTCGTGGGGCACCCGCCCGAGTTCGACGATCAGGACTGGACAGACCTGGCTGCACTGGTCGGCCCGTCCACACGGGTCGCGCTGCGGGGTTCGTACGTTCCGCCACCGGGATGGGAGGTTCTCGGCGAGTTCGGGTCGGTACAGCTCGAGGGTGCGGGGCTCGAGGTCGCGCCCGACCCCGAGGCCGTCGTCCTCACCGGCGACCACGTGCCCGCGATGCTCGACCTCGTCGCCCGGACCGAACCCGGCCCGTTCCGGATACGCACCATCGAGATGGGCACCTACCTCGGATTCCTGCACGACGGCCAGCTGGTCGCCCTGGCCGGTGAACGCATGCACCCCCATGGCTGGACCGAGATCAGTGCCGTCTGCACCGATCCGAGGTTCCGCCGCCGCGGTCTGAGCACCCGACTCGTCCGGGCCGTCGGCCACGGCATCCGGTCGCGCGGTGAGATCCCGTTCCTTCATGCCCGCGCCGACAACCACGACGCCATCCGTCTCTACGAGTCGCTGGGGTTCACGCTCCGCAAGCGCTCGGTGCTCACGGCGGTGCGGACGCCCGCCGGTCGTGCGCGCGGATGACGTCGATCGAGAACGCCGCCGCCTCCGGGGTGTACGAGTCGGTGGCCGATGCGATCGGGCACATACCGTCGCGACCGTGCGCAGCGGGCGCGAGTGATCGAGATCGGTGACGCTTCCCGGTTCTGATCCCACTGAGTGTGCGATCTGCGACAAGCACCGGGGTGTCGGGTCTTTGAGCTGCCCGGTGATTCACAGCGACGAACAGGTTGTGGTCACGTATCGTCTGTCCCCGACTGACGGACTGTACGTTCCGGGTTACCTCTCCATCGAGACGCGACGGCACGCAGCCGTGCTGCCGCCGCTCGTCGAGTCGGAGGTGGCGGCCGTCGCGCGAGCTGCGTGGCGCATGTCGCGCGCGCTCGAACGAGAGCTGCACCCGCAGTTCGTCTTCTCCCTGATCGCCGGACGTAGTGTGGCGCACTTTCACCAGCATGTCTTCGTCCTGCCCCGGGGCACGCCGGACACCGTTGCATGGAACGACGTGGATTCGTGGTCCGAACGTCCGCGGGTCACCGCGGCAGAGCTGGTTTCGCTCTGTGATCGGCTGCGATCGCATTCCCCCTGATCCTCGGCGGTCCCCGTCGAGGCCGAGCTGTCCGGTCGCCGGTTCTCGGCTGTGGACAACTCCTGCTGCGTAGCCAGTATTGTCAGAGGAGGGATGTAGCGTGTCTCGCCCTGTGGGCTGAAGAATCGAAATACACTCATGCTCAACAACATTCATCAAAATTAATGGTTGCACACTGTTCGAACGTGTGTACGATAGAGGCATGAGTCGGGGGACACTGACCGAGATCGCCAACGAATTGGTCGATCAGTTCGGCTGCAGGGAAACAATTGTCGACGACGTCGACGAACTGATCGTCGATGGCATCCGGGGTGCTGTCGCGCTGCGAGCGGTCGCCGACGACCTGCTCGCACGTCTGAGTGATCAGGCCGAACGTGTCGGTACTGCCAGACGCGCCGGCATGAGGTTGCGGGAGCTGTTGTGCGCCAATGGTGTCGCGCCCGCTGTTGCGGCGAGGGTGATCCGTCTCGGGCGTGCCATCGCTGTGCTGCCGGGCCTCGCTCGGCACAGTCGCGATGCCACCCTGTCAGCTGAACACCTCAATGCTGTCGCCCGCGGGGTTTCACATGTCGTCGGGCGGACCGGTGAGACGATCGACTCCGAGGCCATCGGCGAGGTGGAACGCAGTCTGATCGGATACGCAGTCGCCGGCAATACGCCAGTCGAGATCAACGATCGGGCCCGGGCAGCGGCAATCGAGATGCGTGCCGAGAATCCCGACGACGACCCGGATCGGATACCGGCCGCTGAGGACACCACCCTCAACGAGCTCGGCTGGAACACCGGTGGCGACGGGCGCCTGCGCGGCGAATTCGACCTCGATACGCTGACCGCCGAACGGTTGATCACCGCCCTCGACACCGCATCACGCCCCCGCCCCGAGCCCGACGGCTCCGACGATCCACGACCGGCCGCACGCCGCCGCGCCGACGCGTTCGCACAGCTACTGGAGGTCGGGACCCGCGGACTCGGTCCCGACGCCCTGTCCGGGGCGCCACGCACCGAAATCCTCGTGACCATCCCCGTCCACGCCGACGTCGACGCTGCGACCGTGACCGCAGGTACCGCTTCGTTGATGTGGATGGGGCCGATCACCGAACTGTCCGCGAAACTGCTGTCCTGCGACGCTCGGGTGACCGGCGTCGGAGTTGACCTCAACGGCGCGCCAGTGTCGGTGACGGCACCCGAGCCGCGGCTGTTCACCGGAGCTGCCCGCAGGGTCGTGCTCCTGCGCGACCGCTGCTGCATCAAATGCGGGGCACCCGCCTCGTGGTGCGACGTCCACCACATCATTCAGTTTGCCGATGGTGGACCGACCGCCGTCGACAACGGATGTCTCCTGTGCCGCTCCTGTCACACCGCGGTCCACCACGACGGCTGGGACATCGTCATGGGCACCGACCGCCACCCCTGGTTGATCCCACCCGCCGGCGTCGACCCACACCGGAAGCCGCTACCCGCCTACAACAGAAGAACATTGACCGTGATGGAACCGACCGCGGCATAGCGCCGTCATTGAACCAACGCCCCGCCCACCCACGGGAGCGGCACGAACATTGACAACTCCATAGTGTGAGACCCATGGATCTGCAGCTGAACGGTAAGCGAGCGATCGTCACAGGTGGAAGTCGCGGAATTGGTCGGGCCATCGCGCGAACGCTCGCGGCAGAGGGCGCGAGCGTCGTGATCGCATCGCGTGGTCGGGAGGCACTCGACGCCGCGGCGACCGAACTGACCGAGCAGACCGGCGGTCGCGTCATCGGCATCACCGTCGACACGGGTGGTCAGGAGTCGGTCGACCGTCTGGTGGAACGAACCGTCGCCGAACTCGGAGGCGTCGACATCCTCGTCAACTCCGCCGCGACCCCGTGGAGCTCGGGCAAGCCCACCGACTTCGACTCGATCACCGATGACGTGGTGCGCGAAGAGGTCGAGATCAAGGTCCTCGGCTACCTGCGCACCGCACGTGCAGTCTCTCCGCACCTCATCGAGCAGGGGTGGGGTCGCATCATCAACATCAGTGGACTCGGCGCGCGGCAGGCGAACTCGATCGCCCAGACGATTCGCAACGTGAGTGTGTCCGCGCTGACCAAGAACCTCGCCGATGAACTGGGGCCGCACGGAGTCAACGTCACCGTGGTCCATCCGGGTCTGACCAGAACCGAATGACTCGAGGCCAGGCTCGCGGAACGGTCGGAGCGCGAGGGTGTTCCACTCGCGGACCTCGAGGCGGAGTTGGCGACTAACTCGATACGACGCGTCGTCGACGCTTCCGAGGTGGCCGATGTCGTCGCGTTCCTCGCGTCGCCGCGCAGCATCGCGATCACGGGCGACGCCATCGCGGCCGGTGGAGGCGTACCGGGGCCCGTCTACTACTGACGTCGAGGCCGGCGCCCGCGCCGCTCGAATCGCGGTGGTTGGAAATATCGCGGTGCATCCGGTCCGCACGTACGTTTCTCCCCAGTCCTGAATGGAGAAACAACGACGTGACCGCTGTAATACCCGGTGACACTTCGCGTTCGCGCGATACCGCACCAGACGACGACGACCTTCCCGTCGCGGCAGAAGAACTGACCGTCGCACGGACCTGGCACCCGTGGCGATGGGTGATCAGTGCCGTGACGCTGATCCTGGCCGCACAGTTCGTCCACGGTCTGGCGACCAACGCCGGCTGGGACTGGGGCACCTTCGGCGAATACTTCACCGCGAAGTCGGTGATCGCCGCCCTGTGGTTGACCATCCAGCTCACGTTCTGGGGCACCCTGATCGGTTTCGCCCTCGGGATCGCGCTGGCCGCGGCCCGGCTGTCCCACAACCCTGTGCTACAGGTCCTCTCGTGGTTCTACATCTGGGCGTTCCGGTCCATCCCGCTGATCGTGCAGCTGCTGTTCTGGTTCAACATCGCCTACCTCTACCAAAGCCTGTCGCTCGGGATCCCCTTTGGTCCTGCGTTCTTCACGTTCAACGTGAACAGCGTCATCAGTGGGTCGACGGCGGCGATCATCGGCCTCGCGCTGCATCAGGCCGCGTACTCCGCCGAGATCGTGCGCGCCGGGATCATCTCGGTCGACCAGGGGCAGCTCGAGGCGGCCGCGGCCCTGGGCATCCCGAAGCGACGCGAGTTCGTCGAGATCGTTCTCCCGCAGGCCATGCGCGGCATCCTGCCCAATGCGGCCAACGAAGTCATCTCCCTGTTCAAGGGCACCTCGATCGTGTCCGTGATGGCGATCGCCGAGCTCTTCTACCAGGTCCAGGTCATCTACGGTCGCAGCGGACGCGTGGTACCGATGCTCATGGTCGCCACCGTCTGGTACATCATCCTCACCTCGCTGCTGTCGATCGTGCAGTTCTACGTCGAACGGCACTACGCCAAAGGCGCATTGCGCACCGTGCCGCTGACACCGATCCAACAGATCCGCGCCAAGCTCGCCGAGCTGCCGCTCTCACCACGGGGAGCGACCCGATGACCACTACTGCACCCGTCACCGCGGCAATCGAGCACTCGCGGTACGCCATCGAGGCCAGGGGCGTCCACAAATCCTTCGGAACGCTCGAGGTGCTCAAGGGCGTCGACCTGACTGTGCGCCCCGGGGAGGTCACGGCGATCCTCGGCCCCTCTGGCTCGGGCAAGTCGACGCTGCTCCGCACGCTGAACCACCTCGAGAAGGTCGACAGCGGCGTCGTCCGCGTCGACGGCGAGCTGGTCGGCTACCGCCTCAGGGGACGCAGGCTGCACGAGCTCAAACCCCGCGAGATCCTGCGGCAGCGCTCCCAGATCGGCTTCGTCTTCCAGAACTTCAATCTCTTCCCGCACCTGACCGTGTTGGAGAACGTCGTCGAGGCCCCGCTGTCGGCACAGAAGCGTAACCGCGCCGAGGTGGAACGCGAGGCACGCGAGTTACTCGAACGCGTCGGCGTCGGCGACAAGGCGCACGACTATCCGCGACGGCTCTCCGGTGGCCAGCAGCAGCGCGTCGCCATCGCCCGCGCCTTGGCGTTGCGACCCAAGGTGATCCTGTTCGACGAACCGACTTCGGCGCTCGACCCCGAACTCGTCGGCGAGGTCCTCGAAGTCATCCGCCAACTCGCCCGCGACGGCGCCACCCTGGTGATCGTCACCCACGAGGTGGGCTTCGCCCGCGAGGTCGCCGACTCGGTGGTGTTCATGGACGGCGGGCTCGTCGTCGAACAGGGTTCTCCCGCTGCGGTCTTCGACAATCCCGTCCACGAACGGACCAAGACTTTCCTCTCGCACGTCCTCTGACCATCCGCCTCCGATGTCGCCCTCCGAGAAAGCAGTTCCATGTTCAGGCCCACCCGCCGCCTCGCGTCCGCCCTCTCCGCATTCGCGGTCGTCGCCCTGCTCGCCACGGCGTGCAGCGAGCCGACCACTGACAACACCCTGACCGCGCAGGACGGCCAATCGTTCGACCTGTCGCCGCAGCAGTCCGGCCGGATCACCACCGCCAAAGTGGATTCCATCGCCGCCGAGCTGCCCGCGGCGATCCGGGACAGCGGCACCCTGCGCGTCACCGGAACGGTCGGCACCACGCCACCGTTGGCGTTCTACGCCACCGACAACGCGACGGTCATCGGCAGCGAGGTCGACTTCGCGCACCTCATCGGCGACGTCCTCGGACTCAAAGTGGTTCGTACGAACGGTGACTGGGCGCAGAATTTCGTGAAGATCGACTCGAACCAGGTGGATCTGTTCGTCAACAACGTGACGGTGACCGAGGAGCGCAAGGAGAAATACGACTTCGCCACCTATCGGCTCGACAACCTCGCGCTCGAGGTACCGAAGGACTCGACCTGGACCTACAAGGATCGCAAGGACATCGCGGGCAAGAAGATCGGCGTCAGCTCTGGGACCAACCAGGAACAACTGCTGGTCGACTGGAACGCCCAGAACGTCGCCGAGGGGCGCGAGCCGGCGCAGATCTTCTACTACCAGAACGCCGCCGACTACTACCTGGCTCTGAGTTCGAAGCGCATCGACGGCTACCTGGGACCCAACCCGTCGGCGGTGTTCCACGTGGCCAGCAAGAAGGAGACCAAGATCATCGCGACCTATTCCGGCGCCGGTGACGCGCTGCAGGGCGAGATCGCGGTGCTGACGAAGAAGGGCAACGGAGTCATCAAGGCGGTGAACGACGCCCTCAACCACGTGATCGCCAACGGTGATTACAAGAAGGTCCTCGACCGTTGGGGACTCGACGACGAGGGAGTGAAGAATTCGGTCATCAATCCGCCCGGCCTGCCCAAGAAGTCCTGATGTGCCGGACCTCACCGTCGTCCGGGTGCACCAGACCGACCCCCGAGCACAGCCGCTGCTGACCGAGCTGGCCGTCGAGTACAGCACCCGCTACGGCGGGTCCGCGGAGACGATGTACTCCGAGCTCGTCGACTACCCGGCCGCGGAGTTCGCGCCGCCGGACGGCGCGCTCGTGGTGCTCCTGCGCGGCGACGAGGTCGTCGCCGGCGGGGCGTTTCGCCGGTACGACCACGACACGGCCGAACTGAAACGGATCTGGACCTCGGCCGCCCATCGGCGCCAGGGTCTGGCCCGGCGGGTTCTGGTCGAACTCGAGCGCGCGATCACCGAACTCGGTTATCGCCGTATCTATCTGACCACCGGATGGCGCCAGCCCGAAGCCGTCGCGCTGTATCTCGCGGCCGGCTACACCGCCCTGTTCGATCCGACGGCCCCGTCCGTGGAGCATGTCCCGCACCCGTTCGAGAAGATGACCGGACCAGTGTCGCGAGCCGTCGGTGACTGACCGTGTCAGCTCTGCGGGGCGGCCGCGACCGGGGTGGGCGACGAGCGCGGGGCGAGTCGCGACACGATGCACCGCGCGACGTCGCGCACGGCCGACCGGTCGTGCGTGTAATACCAGGCGTATCGGCGCGCGGCGAGGGGCCCGCTGTCGCCGAGGTCGCGGGCGACGATCGTGGCGGCGTAGTTCTGGGTCAGGATCGCCAACGCGAACTGGCGCGAGAAGCCGACGTTCGGGGCGATCGGACCGCGCACGCCGGGCACGTCGAACTCGCCGGCCCCCACGACCCCGACGAGGGTGTGTTTGCGGGCGAACTCGGCGTACTGGTGCCCGAACCGGGTCTGGAAGGCGTCGGCGTTCTGCACCGCGACGACCATGCACCCGGGGGTGAAGAGCTGGTCGCCGAACGAGGTCACGGTGTCGAAGACCCGCATGATGGTCGCGTAGTCGATGACCTGGGTCGGGAGCCGGTCGAGGATGTCGGCCGGCGCCTGCAGGGGCGGCGGACCGGCCGAGAACGGCCGGATCATGCGGTGCGGGTCGGCGAGCGGCGGATCCGTCGATGGGTCGCCGGGGCGTCCGAGCAGGAAACCCTGGCCCAGGGTCGCGCCGACCGCTCGGGCCACGGCGATGTCGCCCTCGTCCTCGATGCCCTCGGCGAGAATGTGGGCACCGGTCTCCGCGGCGTAGTCGATGACGAACGAGATGGTGTCGTCGGAACCGGGCGCCGTCGGGTCGGTGATGATCCGCCGGTCGAGCTTCACCACGTCGGGGAGGATCAGCGGCAGCAGCGCCAACGATTCCGGGTTCGGGCCCACGTCGTCGAGAGCGATGCCGCAGTCGCGCTCGCGGGCCCAGTCGATGGTGGCCATCACCGCGGCCGGGTTCGCGAGGACGTCGCGCTCGGTGAGCTCGATGATGATCTGCAGGTCGTTGCTCGTGATCTCCCGGAACCGGTCCCCGGGGAAATGCCACGTCGGTGACGTCCCGAGCGCCGTGGGTTCCACGTTGATGAAGACGCTCAGCGGGCGGACGAGACCCTCACGCAACGACGAGACGACCGCGGCGCGGCGACAGGCCCAGTCCAGTTCGGCGAGGCGCCCCGACCTGCGCGCATGGTCGAAGACCTCGAGAGGGGAGACGTCGGGCTCGGCGGGCCAGCGCGACAACGCCTCGTACCCGACGGTCGTGGAGGTCGAGAGGTCGACGATGGGCTGGAACACGGGCACGACCGGAGACGCCAGGGCGCGCTCGGCGCGCCGGTGGTCGTAGGTCATCGCAGGTCACGCCTGTCTCTAGCCGGTCTCCCGAACCACTGTTGATCATCGTTGGCGTGGACCGGTCGCGCAAGAACGTGCACGTCGGCGCGTGTCGCAATCGCACGTTCCACCGACACCGCCGAGTGGGTGCTCCCGCCGGGGCGGAGACCGGCCTCACGGCGGCGGGGGAGAAAAGTTTGGAACACTGGGGAGGTGACCCCGCCCCCCTCCTCGTCCGCAGCACCCACCACCGACGGCTCGCCGGCCTCGACGGCCCGTTCGGCCGAGTTGTTCGCGCGGGCCAGTGGTGTCATCCCCGGCGGGGTGAACTCGCCGGTGCGTGCCTTCTCGGCGGTCGGCGGCACACCGCGGTTCATCACCTCGGCGCAGGGCTGTCGCATGACCGACGCCGACGGCACCACCTACATCGACCTCATCAGCTCCTGGGGCCCGATGATCCTGGGCCACGCCCATCCGACCGTGGTCGAGGCCGTGCAGCGCGCCGCGACCACCGGCCTGTCGTTCGGTGCCCCGACCGAGGCCGAGATCGAACTCGCCGAGGAGATCATCGGACGCGTCGCGCCTGTCGAACGGGTGCGACTGGTCAACTCCGGTACCGAGGCCACGATGTCGGCGGTCCGTCTGGCCCGCGGCTTCACCGGCCGCACCAAGATCATCAAGTTCGCGGGCTGCTACCACGGTCACGTCGATGCGCTGCTCGCCGACGCGGGCTCCGGCGTCGCGACGCTCGGTCTGCCGACCTCGCCCGGCGTCACCGGCGCCCAGGCCGCCGACACCATCGTCGTGCCCTACAACGACCTCCCCGCGGTCGAGGCCGCGTTCGCCGAGAACCCCGACACCATCGCCTGCGTGATCACCGAGGCCGCCGCCGGGAACATGGGTGCCATCGCCCCGGGCCCCGGGTTCAACGCCGGACTCAAGGAGCTGACCGCCCGCAACGGCGCGCTGCTCATCGTCGACGAGGTGATGACCGGGTTCCGGGTGAGTCCGTCGGGCTGGTTCGGCATCGACGGTGTCGCCGGCGACCTCTACACCTTCGGCAAGGTGATGAGCGGCGGCCTCCCCGCGGCCGCGTTCGGCGGTCGCGCCGACATCATGGGCCATCTGGCGCCGGCCGGGCCGGTCTACCAGGCGGGCACCCTGTCGGGGAATCCTGTCGCCGTGGCCGCCGGACTGGCCACATTGCGCACCGCCGACGCCGCTGTGTACGCCGCACTCGACGCCAACTCCCACCGCCTGGGCGACCTCATCACCGGTGCGCTCGACGCCGCGGGTGTCGGACACCGCGTGCAGTACGCGGCCAACATGGTCAGTGTGTTCTTCACCTCCACCCCCGAGGTGGCGATCACCGACTACGCCGCGGTCAAGAGCAGCGAGACCTGGCGGTTTGCGCCGTTCTTCCACGCGCTGCTGGCACGTGGGGTGTACCCGCCGCCCAGCGCGTTCGAGGCGTGGTTTGTGTCGGCAGCGCTCGACGAGGATGCTTTCGGTGTCCTGGCCGACGCGATGCCTGCGGCGGCCGCCGCGGCTGCCGCGGCCACGTCCGGCGAGGAGCTCCACTGATGCAGCGCACCATCGTGCACATGATGCGACACGGCGAGGTGCACAACCCCGACGGCATCCTCTACGGCCGTCTGCCGCATTTCGGGTTGTCGACCACGGGCACCCGACAGGCCGGCCGTGTCGCCGACGAGCTCGCCGACCACGACATCACCGCCGTCTTCGCCTCGCCGCTGCAGCGCGCACAGGAGACCGCCACCCCGATCGCCGCGCGCCACGGGCTGTCGATCATCACCGACGAGGGCCTCATCGAGGCCGAGAACGTCTTCGAGGGTCTGAAGGTGTCGATCGGTGACGGCGCCCTGCGCCGCCCGCGGCACTGGCCGAAGATGCGCGACCCGTTCACGCCGTCGTGGGGTGAGCCCTACATCCAGCTCGCGCACCGCATGCTGGCCGTCGCCACCAAGGCCCGCGACGCCGCCCGCGGTCACGAGGCCGTCTGCGTCAGCCACCAGCTGCCCGTCTACACGCTGCGCCGGTTCCTCGAGGGCCAGCGCCTGTGGCACGACCCGCGGCGTCGCCAGTGCTCGCTGGCCTCGTTGACCAGCCTCCTCTACGACGGCGACGCCCTCGTCGACATCGTGTACTCCGAGCCGGCCGGCGCGTCCGACCCCCTCGCCACGGGGGCGTGACCCCAGCTGTGAAGACAGGCGCGGTGCTCGCGGCCATCGTGGCGCTGGTGGTGGTCCTCGCCGGCTGCGGTACCGGTGACGACGCCGTCGCCCAGGGCGACACCTTCGAGTTCGTGTCGCCGAACGGTCAGACCTCGATCACCTACGACCCGCCGTCGGCGCGCAAACGCGTCGCCGACCTGCGCGGCGAGAACGTCGTCGACAACAGCCCGCTCGCGCTGTCGGATTTCACCGGCGACGTCGTGGTGGTGAACGTGTGGGGACAGTGGTGCGCGCCGTGTCGCGCCGAGGTCGGTGACCTCGAGCAGACCTTCGAACGGACCCGCAGCCTCGGCGTCGCGTTCCTCGGCATCAACTTCCGCGACAACCAGACCGACGCGCAGGACTACATCGCCAACAACAAGATCAGCTACCCCTCGATCTTCGACTACCCCGGCCGCACGCTGGTCCGCCTGACCACGCCGACCTCGGTCGTCCCGACCACCGTCGTCCTCGACCGCTACCACCGCGCGGCCGCGGTGTTCCTGCGGACGATCTCCGCCGAGGAACTCGAACCGCTGGTCCGTCGCCTGGCCGCCGAGCCGTACGACGGTCCCCAGGCATCGACCGCGCCGTCGACGGCGACGGTGCCGTCGTGAGCAGCGTGGTGCTGGCCTCGGGTATCGGCGAGACCTTCGCCTCCACCGTCAGCACCGGCCCGATCCTCCTGGCGCTCGGCGCGTGCGCGCTCGCCGGACTGGTGTCGTTCGCCTCGCCCTGCGTGGTGCCGCTGGTGCCGGGCTATCTGTCGTATCTCGCCGGGCTCGTCGGCGCCGAGGCACCGCCGGTGCGCGCAGGCGAGCCGAAGACGACCGGCCGGGCCCGGGTGGCCGGTGCCGCACTGCTGTTCGTGCTCGGGTTCACCGTCGTGTTCGTGCTCGCGACCGCCACCGTCTTCGGCATCACCTCGGCGTTCGTGCTCAATCGCGATGTGCTGCAACGCATCGGCGGTGTCGTGACCATCGCCATGGGCCTGGTGTTCATCGGTCTCGTCCCGATGTTGCAGCGCGACGCCCGATTCCATCCGCGGCTGGTGTCGAACCTCGTCGGCGCACCGCTGCTGGGCGCGGTGTTCGCGCTCGGCTGGACACCGTGCCTGGGTCCGACGTTGGCCGCGGTCATCGCGACCGCCAGCGGCACAGAGGGTTCCACGGCCGTCCGCGGGGTCACCCTGATCATCGCGTACTGCCTCGGGCTCGGCCTGCCGTTCGTCATCCTCGCGTTCGGATCGGCCAGCGCACTGCGCGCCGTGGGCTTCATGCGTCGCCACGCCCGCACCATCCAGATCGTCGGCGGCGTGCTGCTCATCGCGGTCGGCATCGCACTCGTCACCGGTATGTGGGACTCGTTCGTCACCTGGGTGCGCGACGCGTTCGTCACCAACACGGAGTTACCGATATGACCGACACCATCGTCCGCGACGCGACCCCCGCCGCGTCGTCACCGCCCCCGGTGTGGAAACGACGCCTGCTGTGGCCCGCCCGCAACCTCTGGCGGTCGCTGACGTCGATGCGCACCGCGCTGGCGTTGCTGTTCCTGCTGGCGCTCGCCGCCGTCCCCGGTGCACTGCTGCCGCAGCGTTCGTTGAACTCGCAGAAGACCCAGGCCTACATCGACGACCACGGGTTGCCGGCCCGGATCCTCGATCGCCTGCAGTTCTTCGAGGTGTTCTCCAGCGTCTGGTTCACCGCGATCTACGTGCTGCTGTTCATCTCGCTGGTCGGTTGCCTCACCCCGCGCCTCATCGAGCACGGCAAGGCCCTGCGTGCGACACCGGTCGCCGCGCCCCGCAACTTCACCCGCCTGCCCCGCCACGACCGCCACGAGGTCGACGGTGCGCCTTCCGAGATCGCCGACCGCGTGATGGGCAACCTGCGCGGCTGGCGACGCATCCGGACCACCCGCAGTGTCACCGGGCCCGACGGCGAGCAGATCGAGATCATCGAGATCTCCGCCGAGAAGGGCTACCTGCGCGAGTTCGGCAATCTGGTGTTCCACTTCGCGCTGCTCGCGCTGTTGGTGTCGATCGCCGCGGGGAAGATGTGGGGCTACGAGGGCACCCGCATCCTCGTCGCCGACGGCCAGCAGGGCCTGTGCAACACCTCGACCGCGGTCTACGACTCGTTCCGCGGCGGCAACCTCGTCGACGGCACCGACCTCGCGCCGTTCTGTGTGCAGGTCGACGACTTCACCGCCAAGTACCTGCCCAGCGGGCAGGCCGACATGTACTCCGCCCGCGTCGACTACCAGGCCGGCTCCGACCTCGAGAACGACCGCACCAAATCGGCGACCCTGAAGGTCAACGACCCCCTGCGTGTCGCCGGCGACCGCGTCTACCTCCTCGGCCACGGCTACGCGCCCACCTTCACCGTCACCTTCCCGGGCGGGGAGAAGCGCACCCAGACCGTGCCGTTCACCCCGAACGAGGCGGTCACGCTGCTGTCGTCGGGTGCCGCGCGCTTCGACACCCCCGCCGGGCTATACCCGAACGCCGATGTCCGCCGCAAGAACCAGATCGCCGTGGAGGGCCTGTTCGCACCGACCGCGCTGCTCACCGGCGCGACCGGTTCGCTGCTGTCGTCGTCGTTCCCCGAGGCGCGTGACCCGCAGGTCGCGATCCGCATCTACAAGGGCGACACCGGCCTCGACACCGGGCGCCCGCAGAACGTCTACTCCCTCGACCAGAACCTCATCAACCAGGGCCGCCTGCTGCAGAAGGCGCAGGTCAACCTCGCGGTCGGGCAGTCGAGCACCATCGACGACGGCACCACCGTCCGCTTCGACGGCTACCAGCAGTGGGTGTCGCTGCAGGTCAGCCACGACCCCGCGCAGCAGTACGTGTTGATCTCGGCGATCGCGATGCTCGTCGGGCTGCTGGTGTCGCTGCTGATCAAGCGACGTCGGGTGTGGGCGCGGATCACCCCCGCGGATTCCTCGCTCCTGGATTCCGCCGCGACCGACAAACGACTTACAGTAGTAGAGATGGCGGGTCTCGCCCGGACCGATCAGGCCGGGTGGGGCGAGGGCTTCGGTGACCTCGTCCGCAGACTCCTCGAGATCGACCCACCCGGCGCACGCTCCACGCGCACCGGCGAAAGGTGACACCTGTGAACATCGACGAGAACCTGTCCCGGTACTCCGACCTGCTCTTCGGCACCACGCTCACGCTGTACGTGCTGGCGATGATCATGTTCCTGGCCGCCCTCGCGTCGTCGCGCACCACCGCCGCCGCTCCGGCCGCGGCCGAGGCCAACGTGCTGGTCAAGGCGGGTGGCGGCAACGACGTCCGCACCCCCGGTCCGGTGACCGACGTGCGGACGCCGGGCAAGATCGGTCCGCAGGTACGCACCCCGTTCGGTGAGCGCGTCGCGAAGATGGCGTTCCCGGTGGTGATCGTCGGCGCGCTGGCCCACATCGCGTCGATCGTGATCCGTGGTCTGGCGACCGACCGCATGCCCTGGGGCAACATGTACGAGTTCATCAGCCTGTCGTGCGCGGCGGGTGTCGTCGCCGGCATCGTGGTGCTGCGCCGCCCCGAGAACCGGCCGCTGCTGTCGTTCGTGCTGGTCCCGGTCGCCCTGCTCATGTTCATCGCGGGCCGGTGGCTCTACACGCAGGCCGCGCCCGTGGTGCCCGCCCTGAAGTCCTACTGGCTCGCCATCCACGTCTCCATCGTGTCGGTCGGGTCCGGGGTGTTCCTCGTCTCCGGTGTGGCCAGCGCGCTGTACCTGATCAAACTGCGCTACCCCGAGGCGGGGAACGGGATCGGTGGGCGCATCCTCGACCGGCTGCCCAGCGCGCAGGCGCTCGACCGGCTCGCCTACAAGACCGTCGTCTTCGCGTTCCCGTTGTTCGGCCTGGGCGTCATCTGCGGCGCCATCTGGGCCGAGTCGGCCTGGGGACGCTTCTGGGGCTGGGACCCCAAGGAGACGGTCTCGTTCATCGCCTGGATCATCTACGCGGCCTACCTGCACGCCCGCGCGACCGCGGGCTGGCGCAACACGTCGGCGGCGTGGATCAACATCGCCGGTTTCGTGGCGATGCTGTTCAACCTCTTCATCATCAACCTGGTGGTGTCGGGACTGCATTCCTACGCGGGGCTGTAAAGCATTTCGCGCTGCTAGCGAAACAGGTGTGGCCCGGTCCATCGGACCGGGCCACACCTGTCTGTGATCGTGCGTGCGAGCGAACGAATTACTCTCCGTCGCGCAGATTCTGCTGACGAACCACCTTGAGCAATTCGATGATGGTGTCGATGGTCGACACCGACAGTTCGCCGTGCCGGAACGCGGCGAGATGGGCGCCGGTCTCGGCGGCCATCGCGACGTATTCGCGCTGCTGCTCGACCCGCTTGAGATCCTCGTCCGGATCGGACAGGAAGTAGGTCACGCTGATCTCGAACGCGCGCGAAATCGCTTCCACCGTGCGGAAAGACGGTGTCTTGGCCTTACCGGTGCGCAGTTGTGAGATGTAGGCGTCGCTCAGGGTGTAACCGAGTCGATTCGCCTTCAGCGCGATCTTTTTCCCCGTGTAGGGAATTCCGTTCTCATCGCGAACGGTATCGAACAGTTCATTGAGACTCTCGGCAAAAGACCGGGCTGTGTGAACGTCGCTCGTCGTGGTCATTCGTGCTCCCCGATCTAGAGAAGATGACCGACCAGATCACCTTCGCAGCAGATTGAACTCACCGTGCGGACAAGAATGTGTCCACCTTGCTTTTATTTCTTCGGTGAACTCTACCTTTAGTGGTCGTTCATCAGGTACTACGAGCCGAACATCGATCAGGAGCCCGTTCCGGGGCGCGGATCGTCGGCGTCGGGGGCCGGGGGAGTGACCGTGTCGTCGCCGGTCGGATCGGTGCCGTTCGTGTCGCGTCGCGGGCTGCGCGGGGTGCGACGATCGTGACCGAGGTCGAGCAGGAAATCGGGGTCGTCGTCCGGGCCGATGGGGCCGCGCCGGGACGACGTCGGTGCGCTAGGCGTCGTCGTGTCCGGCCCGAACGCCTTCCACACCAGATAGGCGACACCTATCGCGACGACCAGGGCAACGACGACGACCACGAGAACCTCCACGAACGTATGGGTAGGTCCACGTTACGGGAGTCCGACGAATCGGGCCGTCGATGCTGGTCGCAGGCCGACCGCGGCCCGGTGTGACGACGAACGCGGGCCGCACCCGGGGGTGAGTCCGGATGCGGCCCGCGGGCTCGACGAGTGGTGCGAGAGAGGTCAGTCGGTCTTGCGGTTGAGCAGGGCCACGACATCGGCCTCGCGGAACCGGCGATGACCACCGGGGGTACGGATGGCGCCCAGCAGGCCGGAGCTGGCCCAGCGGGCCACGGTCTTGGGGTTGACGTTGAACATCGCCGCCACCTGTCCGGGGGTCAGCGTGTGCTGACTGGCCACCCGCGGGGTGATCGGCATCGACGTCGGGAGTGCGCCCCCGGGCATGGCGTTGAATGCTGCAGTCATGTGTCGTTCTCCTCGTGCTGGGCCCCCGACCGTCGACCGAGATCGGCGGTGGTGGGCATCTGATCTGGCTGTGACCGATGAAACTGTTGTTTCGCTGCCCGACAACATGATTACACCGAGAATCCAAGGTGTTCGAACGGTCAGCTGTTGGTAAATCAATGGTAAAAATCGGGCATCGCGGGCGCAGGGCCCTCTCGACGTAGGCTGACAGGGTGAACGAACGTGACTCATCCGCTCCCCAGCCGGCTCCCACGGGTGCCCCCACGGACGCCGCTGCGGTCGGTGCCGGACGCGGTCTCGCGACGGCGTTGATCCTGTACACCGTTGCGCGCCTTGGCCTTGTCATCGTGTTGGCCGCGATCATCTACGGCGTGGGGCACCTCGCGGGGGTCGACGTGCCGATCCTCGTCGCCGCGATCTTCGCCGTCGTGATCGCGCTGCCGCTGGGCATGCTGTTGTTCAAGCGGCTGCGCACCGACGTCAACTCCGCCATCTCCGCGGTCGACGCCGACCGCCGCGCCAAGCGCGACGCGTTGCAGGCGCGGTTGCAGGGATCGCCGCGTCCCGACGGTTCCGGCGACCCCCGATCGTGACGTCGGGGGGCCCGCTGGTCGACCATCGGGCGTCGCGCGAGTGGGTCGACACCGCGATCCGGCTGATCGAGGCCGACGCCACCCGCAGCGCCGACACCCACCTCGTGCGGTTCCCGCTGCCGGAGTGGTCGAGGTTCGTCGGTGCCGACGGCGAGCCCACCGCCATCGACCTGTATCTGAAGGACGAGAGCACCCACATCACGGGTTCGCTCAAGCACCGCCTGGCGCGCTCGCTGTTCCTCTACGCGCTGTGCAACGGCTGGATCACGCAATCGACGCCGGTCATCGAGGCGTCGTCGGGGTCCACCGCGGTCTCCGAGGCCTACTTCGCGGCGCTCATCGGGGTGCCGTTCGTGGCGGTGATGCCGCGCAGCACCTCCACGTCGAAGGTCGCGCTCATCGAGCGTCAGGGCGGTCGGTGCCACTTCGTCGACTCGCCGTCGGAGGTGTACACCGCCGCGGCCGCCCTCGCCGAGGAGCTCGGCGGGCATTTCATCGACCAGTTCACGATGGCCGAACGCGCCACCGACTGGCGCGGCAACAACAACATCGCCGAGTCGATCTACCAGCAGCTGAGCCTCGAGCGTCACCCCATCCCGACATGGGTGGTCGTCGGCGCGGGCACCGGCGGCACCTCGGCGACCATCGGCCGCTACATCCGCTACCGCCGCCACCCCACGTGGCTGTGCGTGGTCGACCCCGAGAACTCGGTGTTCCACCCGGCCTACGCCACCGGCGACGGAGCGGTGACCTCGGCAATCGGGTCGAAGATCGAGGGCATCGGGCGACCGCGGGTGGAGCCGTCGTTCGTGTCGCAGGTGATCGACGCGATGCTGCGGGTCCCCGACGCGGCGTCGGTGGCCACCGCGCGGCTGGTGTCCGATCACCTCGGCCGTCGCGTCGGCGGGTCGACGGGCACCAACGTGTGGGGCGCGTTCGCCGTCATCGCCGACATGCTCGCCGCAGGCACCGGCGGCAGCGTGGTCACACTCCTCTGCGACGGCGGCGACCGGTACGGCGACACCTACTTCGACGACGACTGGGTCGCCGGGTGCGGCTGGTCGCTCGACGAGCCGCGCGCCGTGCTCGACGAGTTCTGGACTCACGGTCGATGGCCGGAATGACCGCGCCCGCGATCGAGGCGACCGACCTCGTGCGGGAGTACCGCATGGGTGAGGAGACCGTCCGCGCCCTCGACGGCCTCACCCTGCGCCTCGACGGCGGTCAGTTCGTGTCGGTGGTGGGGCCCTCGGGTGCGGGCAAGTCGACGCTGCTGCACGTCATCGGGGCCCTCGACGCCCCCGATTCGGGTCGCATCGTGGTCTCGGGCTCCGACATCGGCTCGCTGTCCGACGACGAGCAGTCCGAGTTCCGCAGGCGCACCATCGGTTTCATCTTCCAGTTCTTCAACCTGGTGCCGACGATGTCGGCGTGGGAGAACGTCGCGCTGCCCCGGTTGCTCGACGGGACGTCGCTGCGGAGGTCGAAGGCCGACGCGGTGGCGCTGCTCGACCGCGTGGGGCTCGGCAACCGCGCCGGCCACCGGCCGTCGGAGCTGTCGGGCGGGCAGATGCAGCGCGTCGCGATCGCGCGGTCGCTGATCATGGATCCGCGGATCGTGCTGGCCGACGAACCGACCGGCAACCTCGACTCGCACACCGGTGCGGCGATCCTCGGACTGCTGGCCGAACTCGCCCACGACGACTCGGGGCGACTGGTGTTGATGGTCACCCACGACACGAAAGCCGCCGAGTTCGCCGACACCACCGTCACCGTCCGCGACGGGCGGATAGACGCGTAGATGTCGGGAGGCGGGGGAGCGCGACGTCGGTTCGATCCGGTCGCGACGTGGACACGGGTGCGGGTGCTCAACCTGCGCGAGCTGCGCAGCCACCGTCTGCGGGTGATCACCTCGCTGATGGTGATCACGGTGTCGTCGACGCTGCTCGTCGCCGTGCTCGGTACCTACGGGTCGATCACCGCCTCGGTGCGTGAGCTGTCGGCGACGGTCGCCGGGACCGCCGATCTCGACGTCACCTCCGTCGGCGACCGCGGCCTCGACGAATCGCTCGTCGGTGAGATCCGTGCGCAGGTGCCGCAGGCGTCGACCGTGGCGCCGCTGATCCAGGACACCATCTACCTCGACGCGAAACCCGTCACCGTGCTCGGCGCCGACGTGTCGATCCTCGGTCTCGGCGGTGCCCTGCGTCAGGTGCTCGCCGGGGGATCGGGCGCGGGACAGGCGTTGTCGCCGAACCGCCCCGATGCCTCGACGTCGATCGCGGTCGGCCCGGGCCTCGGGTTCAGTGCGGGGCAGAAGGTGACGATCGACGGCGTCGCGCTGACGGTGGTCGAGGTCATCGACAGCGCGGCGGCGAAACCCATCAACGGTGGCCGGTTCATCGCGGCGTATCTGCCACTCGCGCAACGGCTCACCGACAAGCAGGGCCGCCTCGACTCGATCCTCATCGGCGCCGCGCCCGGCGTCGACAAGGCCGCTCTGCGGGCCTCGATCGAGCGGGTGGTCGCCGGGCGTGCCGCGGTGAACCGTCCCGACTACCGGGCGGGTCAGGTCGAGACGGCGAGCTCGGTGACCCGCGATTCGACGCTGCTCGTCGCCCTCATCTCCCTCGTGATCGCCGCGTTCCTCGTGTTCAACACCATGAACATGGCCGTCGCCTCGCGGCGACAGATGTTGGCGATGGTCCGCGCGATCGGTGGGCGCCGCGGGCAACTCGTGCGCGACCTCATCGGCGAGGCCGCCCTGTTCGGACTGGTCGGAGGCCTGATCGGCATCCCGGTCGGGGTGCTCGCCGGCCGGTGGATCATCGGCCGACTGCCCGAGGTGTCGTCGGAGGCCGTCGGCGCGACGGTCGGCTACCACCTGCCCTGGTATGTCGGGCCGATCGCGGTCATCGCGTGTGTGGCGTCGTGCGTGGCGGCCAGTGTGCTCGCCGCGCGGTCGGTGTTCGCGCTGTCGCCGATCGAGGCGATGGTGCCCGGCGAGGTGCTCGCCCGCGACCGCGGTCCGGGTCCGCTGGTGTGGCTCGCCGGTATCGGCGGTCTGGGGCTCGTCGGGGCGGGGTGGCTCATCGCGCACACCGTCGAGGGGCGACTCGTGTTCGGCGGCGCCGTGCTCACCAGCATCGGGACGCTCCTGTTCTTCTTCGCGGTCACCGGACCGCTGATCCGTGCGGTCACGGCGTTGGCCGCGCGGCTCGGTGGCCCGGGGACGCTCGCCGCGGTCAACACCGAACGCTCCCCGCGCCGTGCCTGGGCGACGCTGATGACGGTCACCGTCGCGGTGTCGGTCGGCGTCGGCACATCGGGGGCGATGAACGATCTCGTCGGATCGGTGTCGGGTGCGCTCGACGGTCTCGCCGATCCCGATCTCTACGTCTCCTCGCAGCCGGTCGAGAAGATCCCCAGCGGACCGATCCTCGACTCGGGCGTCGCCGGACGTGTCGCCGCGGTACCCGGTGTCGCGGCGGTCGTCGGTGGTCAGTGGGCGACGGTGAACGTCGGCGAGGCGCGCATCCTCGTCCAGGGTCTCGCGCCGGGTATCCAGGCCCCGTACGTGAAGAAGACCTCGCCGGAGGTGCTGCGCCGGGTGCTCGCCGGCGAGGGTGTCGTCGTGTCGAAGGTGTTGGCGCGGACGCTGAAACTGGGTGTCGGTGACCGATTCCGACTCGCGACCCCCACCGGGTTCCACGAGCTGCCGATTCTGCAGACCGTCGACTACGTGACCCTCGACTCGGGCACCGCCGCCCTCTCCGATCAGCTTCTGTCGCAATGGTTCCAGCGGCCCGGCAACACCTTCCTGCAGGTGCGGTACGCCCCCGGGGTCGACGGCGCACAGGTGCGTCGCGCGGTGAACGCGGCCGCGCAGGCCGACGCCGACCCGTCGCACCCGGTGTTCGTCTACAGCGGCGCCGAGACCCTCGACGCCACGCGGGCCTCGGTCAAACAGTCGGGCGCGTTCACCGTCGCCATCCAGTGGATCGTGGCGTTGGTCGCCGCGATCGCCCTGCTCAACACGCTGCTGCTGTCGGTGATCGAACGGCGCCGCGAACTCGGGGTGCTGCGTGCGATGGGTGCGTCGCGGCAGTTCGTGTCGCGGATGGTGTTGGCCGAGGCGGCCTCGATCGCCGCGGTCGGGGCAGTGCTGGGCGTCGCGAGCGGCGAGTTGCTCCACATCGTGAGCGATCGGGTGCTCGGCACCACCACCTCGGTCGACATCGGGTACCACCCGCAGGCCTCGACGATCCTCTACGTCGTCGTCGCGTTCGTTCTCTGCACCGCGGGCGCCTTCCTGCCCGCCGCGCGTGCCGCGCGGATGAACATCAGCGAAGCCGTCCTCGACGAGTAGCGGACCGGCCGCCGAAATATTGCCTGTCAATAAATGTTGACAACACCGTGAGTGTCAACTTAACCTGACACCATGCAGAGCGACGACGTGGACACCGAACAGAACGACACCATCACCACGGCCGCGGCGAGCACAGATCCCGCACAGGGACTGGCCGCGGTGCGCGCCCTGCGAACTCTGGCCGACCGCCTCGAAGAGGTGCAGGTGGCCAGTGCCCGCGAGCAGGGATGGAGCTGGCAGGCGATCGCAGAGGTCCTGCAGATCAGCCGCCAGGCCGTGCATCAGAAGCACTCGGCTCGCGAGAGGGACTGAATCAACACCCACCACACGACTGAGAAGAGACACATCATGTTCGAACACTTCACCCGCGAGAACAGGCACATCCTGTCCTTCGCCATGGAGGAGGCCGCCGACCTCGGGCACACCCAACTCGGCAACGATCACCTGATCCTCGGGATGCTGTGCAACGCACGCGCCCCGATCTTCACCCGGCTCACCGCCGAGGGCTTCACGCTCGACGCGGCCCGCGACACCGTCCGCGAGGTGCGCGGCGACGCCGACGACAGCGACGACGCCGACGCGTCACAGGTCGACGAGGACCGCGAGGCCCTCAAGTCCGTCGGCATCGACCTCGACAAGGTCGCCACGGCGATCAAGAACGCCTTCGGCACCGACATCACCGACGGCTGGTCGCAGCGAGGTGCCGACCGCCGCGGACGGGGCGGTCGTGGCGGACCGCGGCGCGGTGGCGAGGACTCCGGTCCCCGTGGGCACCGCGGTCACCGACACGGCCACGGCCATGGCCACCCGCACGACGCATTCGGTCGCCCCGGCTTCCCCGGTGGCGAGTTCCCCGGTCGCGGCGATGTCCCGGGTCGTGGTTTCGGCGGCCCGCTGGGTGATCCCGACAGCGCGGATGGCCCGTGGGAGCGCGGCCGGGGCCGGCGCGGTCCCCGCGGACGGGGCGGCCCGTTCGGTCGGCCGCGGTTCTCGGTCGACGCGCGGGCCGCGATCGCCAACGCCGTGCAGATCGCCCGCGAGTCGGACAGCGACCGGATCACCGCCGAGCACGTGCTGCTCGGCATCCTCAAGACCGACGACAAGCGTTCCCGCGCATTGATCGAGTCGGTCACCACCCCCGAGAAGCTGCGCGACGCGTTGAGCGCCACCGTCTGATCCGTGACCGACCATGCTGCGCCCGCGAGCTTCTCGCGGGCGCAGTGTTGTGTCGTCTGCTCAGGCGAGGAACAACGCGACTGCGGTCGCCAGGGCCCACGCCACCATCGCCATGCCGGCCTGCGCGATCGCAGGGATCAGGGCCGGCCCGAGTGCGCCGCCGCGGACCGGTGCGTTGGCCCGCCACGCCAGCGGTGCGGCGACCAGACCGAGCAGCGCCCACGGCGTCGCGATGACGAGCACGAGGCTGAGCACCGACGGCAGGGCCACCAACGCCAGGTGCGTGGTGCGGGTGCGCGTGTCGCCGAGGCGGACCGCGAGGGTGTTCTTGCCCGACACGGTGTCCGACGGGATGTCGCGCAGATTGTTCGCGACGAGCACGGCGCTCGAGTAGGAACCGACGGCGACCGCGCAGATCACGCCGACCCAGTCGATCCGCTCGGCCTGCACGAACTGTGTGCCCAGCACCGCGACGAGCCCGAAGAACACGAACACCGCGACCTCGCCGAGGCCGGCGTAGCCGTACGGCCTCGTGCCGCCGGTGTAGAACCAGGCGCCCGCGATGCACACGACGCCCACGATGACGAGCCACCACGCACTGCTCAGCGCCAGGACCAGACCGCAGACCGCGGCCAGACCGAACGCGGCGAACGCGGCGTTGCGCACCGCCACCGCGGGGGCGGCCTTCGACCCGACGAGGCGCATCGGTCCGACGCGGTCGTCGTCGGTGCCGCGGATGCCGTCGGAGAAGTCGTTGGCGTAGTTGACCCCGACGATCAGCGACAACGACACCGCGAGCGCCAGCAGCGCCTTCCACCACACCGCGTCGCCGAGCCAGCCCGCCGCGCCGGTGCCCGCCACCACGGGGGCGATCGCATTCGGGAACGTGCGCGGCCGCGCACCGTCGAACCACTGCTTGGGGGTAGCCATGTCGACAATCTTGACCTACCCCCGTGGCGCCACTCGGCGGTGGTTCGATGTGCGGCCGACGCGTGCGGTCCGTTTTGCCCGAACCGCTGTACGGGTGACGAGTCGTCGCAGGTGGTCGCCACTACTGTGGACATCTGGGCGCTACGAGCGGATTGCGCCGAACAGACGGCCGGAGAGGTGAGGTGTCGGTGGACGCGTCGGCGGTGACGATCGGCCTCCTCGGTCCGGTCGCGGTCGCGACCGACGGTGGGATGGTCGAGGTCCCCGGTGTCCGGGCCCGGCGCCTGCTTGTCGCCCTCGCCCTGGCCCGTGGCGGTGTCCGTTCGGCGTCTGCCCTCATCGACCTCGTGTGGGGCGACGACCGCCCCAAGTCGCCGCAGGCCGCCCTGCACACCCAGATCTCCCGTCTTCGACAGGTGTTGCCGTCGGGCATGCTCGCCGGCGCGGCCAACGGCTACCGCCTCGACCTGAACGGCGACGCCCTCGACGTCGACCGGGCCCGAGCACTCGCGGCCGTCGCGACCCCCGATGCGCTGGCCGAGGCCGACGCCCTGTGGCGCGGTGTCCCCGGAGACGACCTCGGCCCCGACACCCCCGGCGGAGATCCGCTCGCCGGCGAGTTGCGCACTCTCGGCGACGATCTGCGTCGCCGCCTCGACGAGGCGCGGGCCGCCGCGGCGTCGGCGATCGGCGACCACGAGACCGCCCGCCGCATCGCCGGGGACCTCTGTGAACGCGACCCTCTCGATGAACCCGCGCACCTGCTCCTCATGCGCGCGTTGGCGGCGTCGGGCCGCACCGCCGACGCCCTCGCCGTGCACGCCCGACTTCGTCGTGCGCTGTCCGCCGAGCTCGGGGTCGACCCCGGCGCCGAGATCGAGGCACTGCATCGCGAGCTGCTCACCCCGGCACCCGCCCCGGTCCTGACGCCACCGTCGACGGTGATCCCGCGGCCGTCGGTCTCCACCCGTGCCGTCGGGCTGCGGTCGGAACCCAACGAGTTGCTCGGCCGCGCAGACGACATCGCCGCCGTCCTCGCCGCGATCGACCGACATCGGGTGGTCACCATCGCCGGACCCGGCGGCGCCGGCAAGACCCGCATGGTGCACGCCGTCGGCCGCCGGATCGCCGAGGCGGGCCGTACGATCTACCTCGTCGAGTTGGCGTCGGTGCGCAACGACGACGACGTCGTGGCGGCCATCGCCGCGTCCCTCGGTGTCGGGGAGTCCGAGCTCACCCCGTCGGGTGCGCCGCGCATCCCCGTCGGCGACCTGGCCGACCGCCTCGCCGACACCCTCGTCGGACGCAACGCCGTTCTCGCACTCGACAACTGCGAGCAGATCATCGACGGCAGCGCGCAGGTCGTGACCGACCTCATCGGTGCTGTCGCCGACCTCACCGTCCTCACCACGTCGCGCGCACCGCTCATGGTGGCGGGCGAGGTCATCCACCGCTTGGCGCCGCTGTCGAGCGACGTCACCGACTCGCCGGCGGTCGAACTGTTCGTCGCGCGAGCACGGGCAGTTCGCTCCGACGTGGCCATCGACCTCGATGTCGTCGCCGAACTGTGCCGCGACCTCGACGGCCTGCCGTTGGCCATCGAACTCGCCGCCGCACGGGTGCGCACCCTGAGCGTCCCGGAGATCGCCCGCCTGCTGTCGCAGCGCCTCGCCCGTGGTCGACTCAGCTTGCTGCGCACCGCAGATCGCACCGCACCCCGACGGCATCGGACGCTGCACGCGGTCATCGAGTGGAGCTGGGATCTCCTCGACGACGATGCGCGGGCGGCCCTGCGGCGCCTGTGCCGCTTCCCGGCCGGGTTCACCGTCGCCGCAGCCGATGTCGTCGTGGCCGGCGGCGCGGGCCTCACCCTGGTCGACGACGTCCTCGAACAGCTGGTCAACCAGTCGTTGCTCACCGTGACCGAGGTCGACGGCCACATCCGCTACCGAATGCTCGAGATGGTGCGCGAGTTCGGTGAGGAACAACTTCTCGCGTCGGGCGAGGCGGACGACGTCGACGCGGCCATGATCCGTTGGGCCATCGGGTGGGCGAAGGACACCCGCGCCCTCTACGACACGGGCGAGCAGGCGGCCGCGATGACGAACGTCGTCGCCGACAACGACAACATCGTGTGGATCCTGCGACGCTGCACCGAGATCGATGCCGCCGACCGGCCCGCCGACGCGGTGGCGGCCGTGGTCGCGGTGTTCCCGGTGATCACATCCGGGTGGGTGGCACGCGGGCTTCACGTCGAGGTCCGCAACTGGGCGCCCCGCATCGTCAGGCTGCTGGGCCGGCCGCCCCGCGACCTCCCCGACGACCAGCGTGAGCTGTGGCAGGTCGCCCTCCTCATGGTGGCCGGCCATCTGATCATGATCGCGCCCGACATGCGGTTGTTGGCTCGGGCGCGCGTCGCCATCCGCGCCATCTTCCACCCTGACGAGGTGATGGCGCTGCCCGCGGACTTCGTGAGCGCGATCCTGTTGTCGCGCACCACCTACAGCGGTCTCCGCATCCTCACCCGCGGCGCCCGGTCACCGGTTCCGCTGGTTCGGGCGATCGCACTGTCGGTGCGCTCGAACGCCCGGGAAAACGTCGGTGACCTCATTGGCGCACTGCGCGATTCGCAGGATGCCCAGGCGCTGGCCGTCTACCGGGGCGATCTCTGGATCACCGCGACCGGCGCGATGGAGATCGGCAACATCCACGGCCAGAGCGCACGGTACGGCGATGCGATCGCGAGCTACACCCGGGCCGTGGAGTTGCTCACCGAACTCGGCTCGGTCGACGAGGTCGTCCAGGTCCGGATCTATCTCGCGTGCAGCTTCATCGGCGCCGGGGAGATCGACCGTGGACGCGAGATCGTGGCCGAACTCTCCGATGGGTGGACGGTGGATCAGCCGGTGCCGGCGGGCAGTGTCGAGGCGGTCGGGACGCTGATGATGGCCAGCGCCGAGGTGGCCCACGCCGAGGGTGATGCCGCAACGGCGGGGGCGATCGCGGTGCGCGTCCTCGACCAGGTTCTCGGCGGCATGGCGGGCGCGACATCGGACCCGACGATGCTTCTCGTCCTCAGCTCCGCGGTGACGATGGCGGCCGTGACCGGGAACGGTGGCGCCGCCCACGAGCGGCTCCCGTTGCTCGGCGACTTCGTGGCCGCACAGTTCGAACCCTCCGGTTACCAGGACATCCCGCAGATCGGCGCCTGCGCCGTCGCGTTCGCCACCGCCTTGACGAGCCACGACGCCGGGTCGGTGACCGCGGCGCGGTTGCACCTGCTCGGCGTCCGTTCGCGCGCCCGCCTCGATTTCCCGATCCTCGACCACGCCGTCACCACGGCCCGGTCCCTGAGCACGGTGGCGGCCGACGTCTGGGAGGAACTCGACACCGAGATCAGCAGGATGTCCCGACGGCACGCCGCCGAGACCATCCTGCAGACCATGCGTGGTGCTCTCGCCTAGGCGTTGCGCATGTACGCCCGGACGGTGAGCGGCGCGAAGACCGCGACGAGGATGGCCGCGCCGAGCAGCGACCACAGCACGTGGATACCGATGTGACCGTTGTTGGTCAGCTCGCGCACCGACGTCACCAGGTTCGACACCGGGTTCACCTTCACGAACGCCTGCAGCCAGCCCGGCATCGTCTCGGGCTGCACGAAGGCGTTCGAGACGAAGGTCAACGGGAACAGGATCATCAGCGAGAAGCCCTGCACCGCAGAGGCCTTCTTCACCAGCATGCCCATCAGCGCCCAGATCCACGACACCGCGAAGCTGCAGATGATGACCAGGACGGTGGCGCCGATCAGACCCAGCGGGTCGGGCCGCCAGCCCATCGCGATGCCGACCACGAACGTGATGACCGTGGCGATGAGGTATCGCACGACGTCGGCGAGCAGCGCGCCGGCCAGGGGCGCGGTCCGCGCTATCGGTAGCGACTTGAAGCGGTCGAACACGCCCTTGTTCATGTCCTCACGGAGCTGGGTGCCGGTCACCACCGAGGTGGTGATCACGGTCTGGACGAGGATGCCCGGGATGATGATCGGAAGGTATTGCGACACACTGCCGGCGAGCGCGCCACCGAAGATGTAGGTGAACATCAACGTGAACACGACGGGCTGGAACACGACGTCGAACAGCTGCTCGGGGTTGTGGCGGATCTTGAGCATTCCGCGGTAGCCCATGGTGAACGACTGGCGGACAGTGTCGGCGAGTCCGACCGAACGCGGGACCGACCTTGTGTCGCGCGATGCGACGGCGGGGCGATCGAGGGCCTGGGTGGTCATGCTGCGTCCTCCTCGGACTCGGTGGCGGAACCGGTTTCGGTGCCGTCGGCGGACTTGCCGGTGATGGTCATGAACACCTCGTCGAGGCTGGGTTTGGCGACGGACAGTTCGCGGATCGCTATGTCGGCCGCCACCAGGGCGGTCATCACGTCCGACACCGCATCGGGTCGGGCCAGGGGAACCGTGACGCGCCCGGCCTCGGGGCTCAGCGACCCCTTCTCGCCGGTGACCCGCTCGACGATCTCCAGCGCCGCGATGCAATCCGACGGCGACGTGGGACGGACCTGCAGGGTGTTGACGCCCACCGAGTCCTTCAGTTCGTCGGCCGTGCCGTCGGCGATCACTACTCCGCGGTCGATCACCGCGATCCGATCGGCGAGCTGATCGGCCTCGTCGAGGTACTGCGTCGTCAGCAACACCGTCGACCCCTGGGACACGAGGCGACGGATCGTCTCCCACATCTGAGCGCGGGTCCTCGGGTCGAGACCGGTGGTGGGCTCGTCGAGGAACAGCAGCGGGGGAGCGGAGATCAGGCTGGCCGCGAGATCGAGCCGCCGCCGCATACCGCCGGAGAACTCGTTGAGCGGCCGGTTCGCGGCCTCTTCGAGCCCGAACTCCTCGAGGAGGTCGGAGGCGATGGTCCGCGTCTGTGCTCGGGACTTGCCGAGCAGCCGCGCGAAGATGATGAGGTTCTCGCGAGCGGACAGGTCCTCGTCGACCGAGGCGTATTGACCGGTGACCCCGACCAGCGAGCGGACCGCCACGGGTTCGGCGACCACGTCGTGGCCGAAGACCTGTGCCGATCCGGCATCGGGACGCAGAAGGGTCGCGAGCATGCGGACGGTGGTGGTCTTGCCTGCGCCGTTGGGGCCCAGTACGCCGTACACCGATCCAGTGGGTACGACCAGGTCGACACCGTCGACCGCGCGGGTGCTTCCGAAATGTTTCACCAACCCGCGGGCCTCGATGGCCGGCGTGTCGGTGGTGCGAGGTGATGTCATGCCACGACTGTCCGCGACCGCTCTGTCGTGACGCTGTCGCGGACTGTCGTGGCCTGTCGCCCGGCCCCGTTTCACACTGTGGAGTTGTCAATGTTCGTACCGCTCCCGCGGGTGAGCGGGGCGTTGGTTCTAGGACGGCGCTACGCCGCGGCCGGTTCCATCGCTGTCAACGTTCTTCTGTTGTAAGCGGGTAACGGGGTTCGCTTCGGGTCGATGGCCGGCGGTGGGATGAGCCATGGGTGTCGGTCGTAACCCATGACGATGTCCCATCCGGCGGTGTGGACGGCGACGTGGCAGCGGCGGCACAGGAGGCATCCGTTGTCGACGACGGTCTTGCCGCCGTCGGCGTAGTGGGTGATGTGGTGGACGTCGGTCCACGACGTCGGCGCTCCGCACTTGATGCAGCACTGGTCTCTGGTGAGGATCACCGTGCGTGCCGCGCCGGTGAAGAGCCGCTTCTCGGCGGCGACGGAGACGGGTGCGCCGTTGAGGTCGACCCCGATCCCCAGGACTTTCGCGTCGCAGGCCAGAAGTCGTGCCGACAGGTCGGAGACCGGTCCGAGCCAGTTCAGGCGCGCGGCCCCCGCGGGGGCCGATCCCTCGAGCGGGATCGTGAGGACCAACTCGGTGGACGCCGGACCTGACAGGGCCTCGGGTGCGAGTCCGCGGGTGCCGGCCTCGAGGAGTTGGGCGAACGCATCGGCACGTCGCCGGCCCGCCGCGCGCGGGTCGGGTGATCCGTCGGGTTCGGGGCGGGGGCGTGACGCCGAGTCGAGGGCGGTGATGAGTCGTTCGCCGGTGACCGCGTCGAGGTCGAACTCGCCGCGTAGCCGGCCGTCGCCGGTCTGCGACCAGCCCAGTTCGTTGAGGGCCGGGTCTTCGGCGGCCGGTACCTCGGGAGGCTCGACGGGTGAGTGTGCGATCGCCGCGGCGCGGGCGTCGTGGACGATCTCCGCGGGATTCTTGCCGGCGATCGCGGCCCCGATCAGCCGCTGCTCCAGGCCCGACACCACATCGGAATCGAGTGCTTCACCGGTGCGGCGGGCGACGTGTTCGATTCCGCGCGCGACCGCATCGAGGTGTTCGGCCGACAGGTCACCGTCGCGGGAGTGGCGAGCGAGCAGAGGTAGGACCTCCGCGGCCCGTCCGAGGCGGATCAATCGTGACGCCACGGCCGGCGCGACACCGTTGGCGACCAACAGTTCTCGCAACGACATCCCGCAGTGTGTCGCGACCCCGACACGCTCGGCCTGCGACGTCAACCGCGCCAACACCCCGTCGACCACCGCCCGGAGAGCGACGGCGCCACGGATGGCGGCGACGATCTCGGCGTCGATATCGGCGACAACTGTTCCCTGTGAACCGACCTCGTCGACCACCAGGTCGGCGAGTTCGATGAATGATCCCCCGGTCATGGGTCAAACGTACATACGTTCGAGCGGGAGCGCAAGGGCGAATTTGACGAATACTGTTGACACGCAATCAGATTGCGCGTGGGCGACGCCCCCGATCATCACGCTACCGCACGGCACCGACACGAATTGGGAGCGAGCGCCGCGTCATCCACATGCTGTGCAGACACCTGCCCGATCGACGGCGACAGGTGCCCGATCGATGCGAATAGCTGCCCGATCGACGCGTGGGTCGGGCACGACGAGCGACCGCCACAGAATCGCCCGAAGCGTCTGTTTCGCAACGTATCCGGTGTTTGCGCGAGTCGCCGAGGTTCCTTCCCTCCGATACATTCGGTGGTTCGCACGCGACCGACCCACTGGATCGGGCCACCTGATCGACAGTGGGACACCAGCCATGCCACCCGAGCGTTCACGCAGATACTCCGGCGCCTCCGCGCGCCGTCGTCACATCGGTGACGCGCCGACCGAGGTCATCGCCCGGGTACCTCCGCGACACCACCGACGCACGGCCCGACGTCCCGCGCCGCAGCGGCGCTTCCGTCGTGGTCTCGGACGTCCTCTCGTCGCTCTGGCCTCGGCCGCGGTGCTGGTCGGATCGGGACTCGCCTGGGGCGAGGCACAACACATCGTCGGCGGGTTCCACACGTCCGATGTGCTCGCCGGGGCGCCGAAGTCGACGGGCAGCGCCGAGAACATCCTGTTGATCGGGCTGGACTCGCGCAAGGACCGCGACGGCAACGACCTGCCGGCGTCGGTGCTGTCCGCGCTGCACGCCGGCGACGGGGAGGAGGGCGGCTACAACACCAACACCCTGATCCTGGTGCACGTGCCCGCCGACGGTCAGCACATCGTGGCGTTCTCGATCCCGCGCGACGACTACGTCGCGGTGCACGGCATCGACGGGTACGACCACGCGAAGATCAAAGAGGCCTACGGCCTGATGAAGGCGCAGGCCGAACAGAAGCTCGCCGACGAGGGCGTCACCGATCAGGCGACCCTGGAGACCGACGGCCGCGACGCGGGTCGGGCCGAGACGCTGCAGACGGTGCGTGAACTGACCGGGGTGCCGATCGACCGGTTCGCCGAGGTCAGCCTCGTCGGCTTCTACGACATCGCCAAGGCACTCGGTGGCGTGAAGGTGTGTCTCAATCACGCGGTGTCCGACAGCTATTCGGGCGCCCACTTCAGCGCCGGGGTGCACACGCTGAACGCGTCGCAGGCGTTGGCCTTCGTCCGGCAGCGACACGGACTCGACAACGGCGACCTCGACCGCACCCACCGCCAGCAGGCGTTCCTGATCTCGGTGGCGCACTCACTGCAGTCGTCGGGCATCTTCGGCGACCTGGACAAACTCAACGCGCTGGTGACGGTGGCGCAGCGCGACATCGTGCTGTCGTCGGGCTGGGACATCGTCGACTACGCGCACCGCATCGGCGACATCTCCGGCCAGAACCTCGCGTTCCGGACGCTGCCGGTCCTCCGGTACGACACCGTCGACAACCAGGACGTCAACATCGTCGACCCGGCCGCGATCCGCAGCCAGGTCCAGACCGCGTTCGGGATCATCCCGCCGCAACCGGCCGCGTCGGCCACCAGGCAGCTCGCATCGACCACCGACTCCTCGGGCAGCGACACCTCGGGCACCGACACCCCGAGCACCGACCCGGCAGACCCGACGTCGCAGGATCCCGCTCCCGATCAGGGCGCGCCCGTCGTCAGCACCGCGTCGGGAGTGCCCTGCGTCAACTGACGCTCAGAGCTCTGTGATGTCGACGATGCCGTCCTGCAGAGCGCGCGCCAGCAGCGACGCCTTCGACGGCGCCGGGCGCCCCACGGCGGCGTACTTCGCGCGGATACGGGTGATGTGGGTGTTGACCGTCGATTCGGAGATGTAGAGCCGCCGGCCGACGCCGACCTTGCTGTCGGCGAGAACCCAGGCACGCAGCACCTCCTTCTCGCGGTCACTCAGCGCCGGAGGGGTCAGGGTTCGCAGAGGCGAAGGATCGAGAACTGCGGTCATGGTGGTGTGTCCGATCAGGGGGGCGTCGACGGTTCCGACGCGATGAGTTGACGGTAATAAGCCGTACCGACATCGAACAGACACAACATCTGGTGTCCCCCGAACGGGGGTCACCATGAGATGGGACACGCAATCAGGCGTCGACGTCGATCGGTGAGCGCACGATCTCGGTGCCGTCGGAACCGAAATCACGTCGGTCGATGTCGCCGCCGTCGCGCCTCACGATCGACGCCATGGCCGAGCGGTGGGGCGGCAGAAGCCGCACGCGGACGTGACCTGATGTCGCCGACTCGAGGACGTCGACGATCACCGCACGCACTCGCACCAGGGCGTCGACCGAGGCCGACCGGAGAGGATCGTCATCGAGGAGGATCACCTCGACCCCTCGGCTGCGGGCCGCACGCGCGGCGTCGGCGACCTCCGGCGTCGCGAGTCCGGGTGCACGCAGACGGTCGCGCAGGTGCGCCTCCAGCAGCTCGCAGGTCTCCCGCTCGGCGGAGGTCAGCTCGTCGCCGGCCGCGATCCGGTCGAGCATCGGTCGCGCCAGCTTGTCGAGTTCGGCGATCTGCGCGTCGCGCTCGGCCGCGGCGGCGGTCTGGGCGGCGAGTTCTGCACTCCGCCGTGCGCCCGACCTCCGGAGATCGAAGATCAGTGTCGCGCTGGGGCGCAACGTCAAACTGAACACCGTCGCCATCGACAACGGCGCGACATCGATCAGGGTGACCTGCGGCCCCACCCCGACACGCATCGGTCCCACGATCGCCGCCACGAGGTAGGCGGCCAGCATGAGCGCCATCCCGGCCCAGGCGAGCGCCGTCCGGCCACGGACACAGAGGAAACAGAGCACCGCGGTGCCCATTGCATGCATCCAGTTGAGGCCGGCCGCCCTCGCCGACGCGTCGAGGGTGGCCAGCGCGACACCGCATCCCACGGCACCTGCACAGGCCATGGGGATGGCGGCGCGTAACGGCAGCGGGTCCTGGCGGGCCACGACGATGCCGGCCGTCGCCGCGCCGAACACCACGAGCGACACGGCGGTGCCGATGAGCGACGAGGCGTCGTCGGGTGTCACCAGAAGGATCGCGGCCGACACGAGCGCCACATAGATCGCCGTGAGGAGTTTCGCTCCCGTGGTGTGCAGGCCGATGAGGGACCCCGCGTCGCGGAGATCGTCGGCAGCCAATCGGGTGGTCGAGGCGACGGTCATGACGGCTGCGTCCACGTGAGGGTGACCCGGGTGCCGCGTCCGAGAGCGGAGTCGATGGTGGCCTCGCCTCCGGCGAGCTGTTCCATGCGGCCCCGGACGCTGACCGCCAGCCCGAGGCGGTGCGGTGGCACCCGGCCGAGATCGAATCCGACTCCGTCGTCGGTGATCTCGACGTTCAGCTGATTCGCCGCGACCGAGACCTGGACGGCGATGACCGCATCGGGACCGGCGTGACGGAGCGCGTTGCGGACGGCCTCGGCCATCGCCGCCGACATCGTGCGCACCACATCCTGGGGGTACGCGGTGAGACCGAGCGGCGGCCGTCGCGTGTCGGTGAACGCGACGGTGTCGTCGATGTCGGTGACAGCGCTCTGCAATTGGGCGATCGCCGCGGAGGCGGGCAGGGCGTACGAGGCGCTCTGTTCCACACCGAGTTCGGCGATCGTGTTCGAGGCGAGTGACCGTAGGGAATCGGTGGTGCCCATCCGGGCGGCGCCGAGCAGTGCCGTCATGACGCCGTCATGGGTGAGTGCGTCGAAGCGGGCGCGTTCGGACTCGCGGGCGCGCGCAGCGGCGGCGCGTGCGGCCAGGTGAAAGGCGTCCGCGCGGGTCTCATCGAGCAGTCGGGCCGTTCGTGCACCGATGATGACCGCGGCGGTGAACGTCATCGAGTAGGCGAAGGCGAAAGCGAGGTCGGGGCCCAGCGGCACGACGAGGTCGGACGGACGCACGACCCGCGACATGAACGTGGCCACGGTGGTGAGGACGAGGAGATACAGCAGGGCCCGTCCCCGCGGCCAGCCGACACCGATCGCGACACCCACCAGGCCCGGGAACTGCGAGAACCACAGGCCCCGCTCGTCGCTGTACATCCCGTTCTTCCACGCCACCGGAACCAGGAGGGCCGCGACGAGATAGGCGATCACGGCCACGATGATGGCGGGGCGCACCAGGTGTCGCGCGTTGACGGCCGCGACGACGCCGACGGCGATGCCGCTGCCGAACACCACGATCGGCGCACCGAACGCCCACCAGCCGGCCATGTAGTCGAACGATTTCGCGATGTTTCCCAGACACAATGCGCCGTATGCGAGGTAACCGGCGCCGACGAAGATCGCGAACTGTCGCGTGATGCGCAGTTCGGCGTCGCCGGGCGTTCGTTCACCGGCGCGCGGCGAGCGCTCGGTCAGTCGCGGGGCCGGCGAGGCATCGGTAGCCATCCGTCCTCCACTGCGCGTTTGTAGAGGTCGGTCTTCGTCGGTGCGGGCCGTCCGGCCGCGGCGTACTTGCTGCGGATGCGGCCGAGGTACTGGCTGACGGTGTCGACCGAGAGTCCGGTCAGCTTCGCCACGCGGGCGTTGGCTTCCCCGGATGCGTACAGCTCCAACACTTCTCGCTGACGAGGGCTCAGGTTGACCTCCACGAACTCCTCGTCGGCGTCGATGGCGGCGGCCCAGTCCATGGTCGCGATGGTCTCGCCGCGCACGGCGGCACGGATGGCCTCGAGGATCTCCACGGCGCGCGGTGATTTGCGCACGACACCCAAAACGCCTGCGGCAGCGGCAGACCGGACGAGGTAGGCCTCTTCGGCCGAGGTGTACACGAGGCACTCGATGCCGTGGGCGCGGAGTTCCTCGACGTTTTTGCGGGGGGAGCTTCCGTCGTCGAGCCGCAGATCGAGCACCACCAGATCGAGGTCGGTGGTGATGGCGAGCAGGTCCTTCACGGTCGCACCGCCGCCGACGAAGGCGAGGTCGGAGGTGGTCTCCATCATCGCCTTGAGCCCGAGGATGGCGATCTCGTGATCATCGATGACTCCGATCCGGGCGGGCCGACCGGCGGTGGCCGATGGGCTCTCGGTCATCGGGTGCCTGTCCCGGACGCTCCTGCCGCCGTGCCTCGAGAGTGACAGCGGGGGTGGTCTATGACAATCGCAAGTTCATAGGGCAGGCGCGTGCGCAGCCGTCTGCGAATGCGCCGCATCATCGAGATCACTGAAGAATTATCGCCCGCTGACCTGCGCGGAGCCGGCTGTACCCGACGACGCAGCCCCAATGTAGTGAGAACGAACTACACGGGCGCCGGGCCTTCTCACGGGAAGTGGCTTCCGGGCTCGGGTCTGATCCAGCATGCGTCTGCGCAGTGCCGGACGGGCTCGGCGATCGGCCTGGCACTGTGGGCGTATGACGATTCTGGATCTGAACCCCGACGAGCTGCTCACCACCACGCGCACCGTGCGCAAGCGACTCGACCTCGATCGCGACGTGCCGATGGAACTGATCCGCGAATGCCTCGAGGTGGCGTTGCAGGCGCCGAGTGGTTCGAACCGGCAGGGCTGGCAGTGGGTGGTGGTCACCGACGCCGAGCAGCGAGCGAAGGTCGGGGAGATCTATCGGCAGGAGACCGAGAAGTACCTGGCGTCGCATGCGTCGGCGGCAAAGCTGTTCGCCGATGACCCGGATCGCTCGCAGGTGCAGCGTCGCGTGGGCACCAGTGTGGAGGTGTTGGGGGAGAACATGGGCCGGGTGCCGGTGCTCCTGATCCCGTGCATCAAGGCGGGCAAGGACCTGCCCGCCGGCAATCAGGCCGGACTGTGGGGATCACTGCTGCCGGCGGTATGGAGCTACGCCCTCGCCGCCCGCGCCCGCGGACTCGGAACGGCCTGGACGACACTGCATCTCAACCGTGAGGCCGAGGTGGCCGAGATCCTCGACATCCCCTCAGGCTTCCACCAGGGAGCCCTTCTGCCCACCGCGTACTACACCGGCGACACCTTCAAGCCCGCCCCGCGCGCCGACCTCGACGAGGTGCTGCACATCGATCGCTGGTGACGGCGGTCAGGAACTACCGAACGCGGGGGTCTGCGTCGCCGACGGCAGTGTGAACTCGTCGGCGTAGTACTTGCTGAGGCCTGGCGTGGTCTCGCCGTCGGGTCCGATGATGCTGCAGAAGGTGAACACCGTGTACTGCCCCGGGGGCAGAGTCGCGACGACGGTATGTGGTGAGAGCTGCTCGGGCGGGATCGTGGGGTAGTACTTCGAGCCGATCACGCTCGGTGAGTAGAACTGGAAGAGATCGGGTCCCGGGATGTCGGCCAGATAGGTGAGCGACTCGGGTGTCGGGGGGAGATTGAGAAGGTCCTCGTAGGTCCCTTTCACCACCCCGCCGCCGCAGTCGCCGCGGTCAGGTGCGGTGAACACGATGGTGGCCGTGTTGCCGACCGACGTCACGTGCGCAACGGTGCCGGAGTTCCGGATGAACGAGGGCGTGGTGTCGGCGTTCGGGCTGATTCCCGTGAGCGACTGCAGTTGCGACACAAGGGGCTGCGGCAGCTCGGGTTTCGCAGTCGCCACGGCACCCGACAGCGTCGCGATGGCGACGGCGATGCAGGTCGTCGTGAGGGTCGATCGCAGGGTTCTGTTCACGGCAGCGCTCCCGAAGACGAGGGTATTTGCTCGTTACGCTAACTGACGACTCTACGACGCGACAGACCTTGTCGTACGTGTGACCGACGTGATCAGATCCGCGAACGTCGTACGCGCCACACGCCGACTCCAGCGATCGCAACGGCGATCACGGACAGCAGATCCGATTCGGTGACGCCGTGGTGGAGGGTGAAGCTGAGGATCACGTGGCCCTCGATGGGGCCGTTCGCGAGCACCCACACGACCGCGACGGTCGTCAGGATCGCCGAGGAGGCCACGCCGGGCCGGGCCAGCGACCACGCGGCGGTCACGAACAGCAGGTTCATGATCACCAGTGCGTAAAAGAAGTCCGGCGCGATGGGCATGTGACCAGTGTGCTGGATGAGAACTCCCGGGGTGGAATGTCGGGTTCTGGCGATCGCCATCGCGGCGTTCGATCGCTATCATCGCGGCCGGGGAGAGGGGTTCTATGAGTCATGGGCAATGGACAGAATTGGTCGAACGGGTCGTCTCCGAGATCGACGAGCGCATCAAGCACGGCGATCTTCCAGGCCACATCCTGACGTTTGAGGATGCAGCGGCGCACAGTACCCAACCGTTCGGGTGTGTCGACCAGCTGCGCAACGTCGATCGCGGCAATGTGATCGCAGGTGTCGACGAGGTACTGCGCATCCGCGCAGGGGGCGTGTACTAGCGACTATTCGAGCGTCAGCTCAGCGACAGCCGCAGCGCTGCCCGGTCGACCTTGCCCGGTCCGCGGAGCGGGAGCGCATCGACGATGTGGACGTCGCGCGGTGCCGCAGACCGGTCGAGCCGTTCGATGACGACGGCGCGTACGCGTTCGGGGTCGATGGTGGCGCCGATCGACGGGACCACTGCCGCGATAACTTTCTCGCCGAGACGCTCATCGGGTAGACCGAACACGGCACATTCGGCAACCGCGGGATCGCTGAGGATGGCCGCCTCGACGACCTGGGGGACCACGGTGAGGCCGCCGGTGGTGATGACTTCGTCGGCCCGACCGATGATCGACAGGACGCCGTCGTTGAAACGGCCGAGGTCGTCGGTGCGGTACTCGCCCGGGGCGGCGAACGCGCTGTGGTCCGCCACGTTCCGGTATCCGCGAGCGACCATCGGTCCACGCAGGATCACCCGTCCGACGCCATCGGCGTTCGCCGAGTCCAGGACGATCTCGATACCCTCGAGCGGAACGCCGTCGTAGACGCAGCCCCCGCAGGTCTCACTCATCCCGTAGGTGCGCACGATCGGTAGCTGCGCGTCGATCGCTCGCTGCTGCAACAACTGTGGCGTCGCGGCGCCGCCGATCAGCACGGCGTCGACCTCGCGCAGCGCAGCAGTCGCATTCGGGTCGTCGAGCACCTTGATGAGCTGCGTCGGCACCAGGGAGGTGTATCGACGCGGGCCCTCGATCGCGTCGATACCGCGGATCAGATCTGCCGGGTCGAAACCGCGGGCGACGTCGATGACCACTGGTGTGAATCCGCCCCGCAGACACCGCAACAGCACCTGCAACCCGGCGATGTGGTGGGCCGGCAGCGCGAGCAGCCAACCGCCCGGCCCGCCGAGGCGCGCATCGGTCGCGGCCGCCGACGCGGCCAGGGTGGCGACGGTGTGGAGCGCACCCTTGGGGACGCCGGTGGTGCCCGAGGTGGCGATCACGAGCGCGATGTCGTCGTCGATCTGCTCGCCGGCGCCCAGGGCGGACGTGAGCCGTTCGATCTCGCGGGGATCACCGGCCGGCACGGGCAGCGCAGCAATCGACCCGTCGATGATGGCGTGCAGGTCGTCGACGGCATCGAGAACCGCCGGGCCCGACGCCAAGGGGAGTGCGGTGAGGGTTCTCACGACGGGCCCGGGGTCTCGCCGGACTGGTCGGTGTCGAACTGCCACCCCGCTTTTTCGAGCAGTGTTCGCACCCGCTCGACATCGGCGTCCGACGGCATCTCGTCGGTCACCTTCGTGATCAGGACACCCACGTCGATTCGGCTGATCGGTTCATGGGTGGGGTCGGCGTCGAACTCGGCGACGAGCAAGTCGGCGATCTCGTGCACTTCGTCGTCGGTGAGCTGTCGGCGTAGCAGGGCCATGAGCGGAACATAGTCCTGCTGCGGGACGCCGTGGGGGTATCCGGCGCGCAACCAGTTCATGATCGAGCGCATCAGTTGCGGTCGGTCCATGGGTCCCTCCCGGCATGCATGGACAAGGTGTCAGACGGCGCTGTTCCCTGCACGCCGTTCGCACGATCTTCCCACAAGAAGGCTGGTGGGCCCAGGGTGCGCTCAGCGCGCGGGCGCCGCCAGTGGCCAACCCACCGACGCCAGGCGCGACGCCACCTGGTTGATCTCCTCGGGGTTCGGCTCGATCTCGATCACCTTGTGGATCGCGTCGCGGATCTGGTCCTCGGTGACCGGGTCATCGGTGCCATGCTCCTTGAACACCGTCAGGATCGCGCGCGTGACCTGCTCCTCGTCGAGCGAGCGCTTGAGCAGCGCCAGCAGCGGGAAGTAGTCCTTGGGCGGCACGCCCTCGGGGTACCCCTCGCGCAGCCAGCCGAGGATCGATTCGAACGTGTTGCTCTCGGTCATCGGGTCCTCACTTCACCGGGGCGAACGGGAAGAGGTTCACCCCGAAGTGGTAGTTGATGGTGGTGCGGGTGATCCAGAGGATCCCGACCACGATCACCGCGGCGATCAGCACGAACAGCGCGATACCCACAGCCCGCAGAGCAGGATTCGAGGCCGACGTGCTGCCGTCGGCGTTCACGTCGCCGGAGCCGGCGGCATAGAGGCGCAGGCCGATGGCGAACACCGCGGGCAGTCCGGCGCCGAGGACGAGGCCGATCACGAGGACTTTGAAGATCGCTTCGAAGGTTTCCATCTCAGGTTTCCTGGTTCTGTGTGTGTCCGGCGATCAGCGCGAGCCGACGGTGGACGGCGACTCGGCGGCGATCTCGGCCGGGATGACCGTGTTCGACGACTCGTCCCATTCGGCGTTGACGTTGTTGTGGTCGACCTTCTGCTGCTGTGCGCGCCAGTACATGTAGCCGGCGAGCACCACGAGGATGGCGAAGATGACGATGGCGCCGGGGGCACCACCGATCAGGTTCGCGATGTAGAAGGTGGCGGCACCGACCAGTCCGGCGAGCGGAAGGGTGGTGACCCAGGCGACGACCATGCGGCCGGCGACGCTCCAGCGCACCGAGGCGCCGGGCTTGCCGACGCCGGAGCCGAGGATGGAGCCGGTCGCGACGTGGGTGGTCGACAGGGCCATGCCGGCGGCGCTCGACGTCAGGATGATTGCGGCCGAGGAGGCTTCGGCGGCCAGACCCTGGGGCGCCTTGATCTCGACGAGGCCCTTGCCCAGGGTGCGGATGATGCGCCAGCCGCCGAGGTAGGTGCCCGCAGCGATGGCGATGGCGCACGAGAACACGATCCAGACCGGCAGGCCTTCGCTGACCGAGCCGGCCGAGAGGTGACCGGTGGCGATGAGGGCGAGGGCGATGACGCCCATGGTCTTCTGTGCGTCACCGGTGCCGTGCGCCAGCGAGACCAGCGAGGCGGTCGCGATCTGACCGGTGCGGAAACCGCCCTCCTTCTTGGAGTCGACGATCTTCGCGGTGATGGCGTAGATCAGCCAGGTGCCGATCGCCGCGACGATGAGCGCGATCACCGGCGCCAGCAGCGCCGGAATGATGATCTTCTGGGTGATGCCCTCCCAGTTGACGCCCGAGGTGCCGATGGCGGCGAGGCCCGAGCCGATCAGACCGCCGAACAGCGCGTGCGAGGAGCTCGACGGGAGGCCGAACAGCCAGGTGAAGAGGTTCCAGAGGATGCCGCCGATGAGGCCGGCGAAAATGATGACCAGCGCCTTCTGGCCGTCGAGCCCGCTGACCAGGTCGCCCGCGCCCGGGCCCTTGGTCTGCTGGATCTTGAGGACGTCCTTGGTGATGGTGGCCGCGACCTGAACCGACAGGAAAGCGCCGACGAGGTTCAGAACCGCCGCGATGGTCACCGCGACCTTCGGCTTCAATGCACCGGTTGCGATCGAGGTCGCCATCGCGTTTCCGGTGTCGTGGAAGCCGTTCGTGAAGTCGAATCCCAGTGCCGTGACGACCAGCAGCACCAGGATCAGCATCTCTGCGCTCATGGCGCTCATTGTGGTGCTAACGAAGCGTTAATGTCCATGCGATCGTGACTGTTACTCACGGTCTGACCAGGCGCTTTGTGCTTACTACAGCCGGCGTTTACCGATTGTTCATCTGGCCGAATCGCTGGTGCGTGAATGGCGGCCAGCCGGGTGGGTCTTAAGAGTTACTGAGAGACCGATTTGTTACTCGCAATTGTCGGTTGAACGGAGGATTGTGGAGGGATGTTCGTGCATCGGCTCGTCGCTCTGGTGGCCGCGTTGATCGCGCCGCGGATCGGCGACGGTGACCGAGTCCCGCGGCGGCGTCGCCAGGCCCCGGAACCCGAGTGCACCTGCGCGGCCTGCACGTGGACCCGGGACTGATCAACGCGTGATCAAGCGTTTCGTGTCGCCGAGTTGAGGCGTGGGTTGGCCGAGCGGTCGTGCGGCATCATCGGCGGTGTGCGGTGGAGGATTCGCTCGTGGACGGCGGCTGTGGTCGGGCTCTCGGCAATCGGTTTCCTCGCCGTTCCCGCTGCTCCCGCTCTCGCGACACCAGCGTCGTGCGCGCCGGCGGTGGTCATCCCGATCCGGGGGAGCGGCGACGGCAGTATCGGCCCCCAGGGCTACGGCGACATGGTGACCGACGGCTGGGAGGGCGCGACGCTGAGCCGCTTGCTCACCGCCACGTACCGCGATCAGGTGGCGCTTCGCGCGGTCCCGGTCCTGTCGGTCGGCAGCGGGTATCAGGCCGTCGGCACCGCGGACGGGATCCGGCACCGCAGCTTCGGTCGGTCGGTGGCATCCGGGATTGCGACGGCAGTCGCCGCCTACGACACCGCACGATCCGAGGGCAGCCCCGGGTGCGCACCGATGGCCGTGCTCGTCGGGTTCTCACAGGGGGCTGCGGTCGCCCATGGGGTGGCGGTCGAATTGGCAAAACGCTCAGCGGTGGCGGCGGTGCTGTTGATGGGCGACCCCATGCAGAAGCCCGGCGCCGACGGGGTCAGGGGAACCGGCGACGGCGGAGAAGGCGTGTGGCGGAACCCGGTCGGCGCCTTCGTCAGCGGTGTCGACGAGCGGAGCGCTGACGCGTTCTATGCCCTCCCCGGCGTTCGGCGGATGTCGGTCTGTCACTCCAGGGATCCCGTGTGCGACTTCCGCGTCGGCACCGACATCACCGGCCACCCGCACACGACCTACCTCGCCGAGACCACGAAGTTCCAAACGTCGGCCACCACACCGCCGCTGGCGCGGACCGAGCTCGAGGTCCTCGCCTCGACCCTTCGCAGCGACATCCGCTGGGCCACCGAGAAGTACAACCGGGCGTTCGGTCTCACCGCCATCTGATGCCGAGATTCGGTAGGAGGTGGCTCGTGCCAACGGTCAGGCGGCGGACTCCTCGTCAAGCGTGATGTCGGCGGCAGCGGGTAGTCCGATGCTGGGCTCGTGGCCGCGGAAGTTCTCCAGCCACCACCGCCAGTCATCGGGCACCAGCTCGAACGGGTTGTCGTAGCCGAGTTCTCGAGCGGCCCACACCGGCCAATGCGGGTTCGACAGGGCCGGTCGGCCGAGGAAGGCGAGGTCGATGATCCCGCTCTGGATGACCTCATCGGCCTTCTCCGGCACTCCGAGATTCCAGCTCGTAGCGATCGGGATGTCGACCTCGGACTTCAGGCGCTCTGCCCGCGAGAGCATGAACGCCTGCTCGCCCATCGGGTTGTTGCGCATGTCGTCGGTGTTGAAGCCGAGTGAGATGTCGGCGAGATCGAGGCCGTGCTCTTTCATCCACCCGATCGCGGTGATCGCGTCCTCGAACTGGGTGCCGTCGGGGTTCAGATCATCGGCCCCGAGGCGCATCGTCAACGGATACTCGGCGGGCCACACCTCACGCACTGCGTCGAGCGCCTCGAGGTGGAACCGCGTGCGGTTCTCGAGGCTGCCGCCGTACTCGTCGGTGCGCTGGTTCGCGAGCGGCGAGAAGAAGCTCGCGCCGAGATAGCCGTGCGCATAGTGCATCTCGAGCCATTCGTAGCCGGCATCCACCGCGCGCAGCGCCGCATCCGCGTAGCTCTTGTACAGATCCTTGATCTCGTCCCTCGTCAGCTCGTGGACGGGGAACGAGTGGTCGCCGCCGTAGGGGATGGCCGACGGCGCACTGCAGGTCCAGCCCTGCGGATGATCCGGCGGCAGCTGCGATCCGCCGGGGTACCCGTCGATGGTCTTGTACTTCGGCACCTCGCTGCCCTTGCGGCCGGTGTGGCCGAGCTGAATGGCCGCGACGCCGCCGAACATCTTGATGGTGTCGGTGACGCGCTTGTGACCCTCGATCTGGTCGTCCTTCCAGATCCCTGAGCAGGTGGTCGACGTACGACCGTCCGGCGTGATGGCGACCTGCTCGGGGAAAACCAGCCCGAACCCGCCGGCGGCGCGGGCGCCGAGGTAGCTGACGTGGAAGTCGTCCATCTTCCCGTCGGTGGAGCGGTACATCGTCATGGGCGACATGACGATTCGATTGCGAAGAGTGACGCCCTTGAGTGTGTAGGGCGAGAAGAGATTGGGCATGGGATCCCCCTGGATCGGCACGACGATGAAACCGCGGCTCACGACTTCGGGAGGCTGCGATGTCCACAAGTTCACCAGCTGTGTTGTGCGCGCTCGTTACGTGTTTCGGTCGCGTGCTGTAACTCTTTCCTCACCGCCACCGTCCCTGATGAGTGAGGCGCCTCTGCCTGCTGCGCTCCTTTGTTATCTGTGCGAAACAGGTTGTGCGCGTTGATCGCTGCGCAGAGGATGGTCGGCTGGGATCTCGACGACGATGATCTGACGACCGTCCGGATCGGCGATGTGCATCTCCCGGAGGCCCCACGGTTCGGTGCGGGCTTCGCGGTCGATCGTGACGCCCTGGTTGATGAGGTTCTTCTGGGCCGCCTCGATGTCGCGGACCTGCAGCCACAACGCGGTCGTCGTGTCGTCGGAGCTGTCGTCGCTCAGGTGCGAGGCGACTTCGATGAGAGTTGATCCCGCGAAGAACACCACGCCGCCCGGATAGGTGCGAGCGATCGCGAGCCCGAGAGAGTCTCGGTAGAACCGCAACGTCGTCTCGGGATCTCGGGGCCGGAGCAGAACGCGTGCGCTGAGGATCTCCATGCGACCTGTCTACCCATCGGCGCAGCTGTCCATGAAGGAAACCGTGGCCAACCTCCGTAACCTCACTTATGGTAGGTGTGCTCCCGGCGGCGGATCGGCGGTCGGGCATCATCGACCTCAACGTCGAGGAAGGGCAGTCGCATGAGAATCGGTATGGGCATCAACTACGCCGGAGATTTCAGCGAGACCATCAACAACCTGCTCGAGTTCGAGGCCGCCGGCCTCGACCGCGTGGCGGTCCCGGAGGCCTACAGCTACGACGCGGTGAGCCAGCTCGGTTACATCGCGGCGAAGACAGAAACCCTCGAGTTGGCCACCGGCATCCTGCCGCTGTTCACCCGCACGCCCACCAACATCGCGATGACCGCCGCGGGCCTCGACTACATCTCCGGTGGCCGCGCCGTGCTCGGCATCGGTGCCTCCGGCCCGCAGGTCATCGAGGGTTTCCATGGCGTGAAGTACGACGCCCCGCTGGGTCGTGCCCGCGAGTACGCCGACATCTGCCGCAAGGTGTGGAAGCGCGAGCGCGTCGAGTACGACGGCAAGTACTACAAGCTGCCGCTCACCAAGGAGGACGGCGGCACCGGCCTCGGTAAGCCGCTCAAGCTCATCAACCACCCGATCCGCGATCGCATCCCGATGGCCCTGGCCGCGATCGGACCGAAGAATGTCGCGCTTGCCGCGGAGAAGTTCGAGGAGTGGCAGCCGATCTTCTTCCACCCCGATCACGTCGACGCCGCCTTCGGTGAACCGCTCAAGGCCGGCAAGGCCAAGCGCGACGCCGAGCTGGGGGAGTTGCAGATCTCGGTGACCACCGCACTGCTCATCAGTGACGACGACACCGCCAAGGACAACGCCCGCGCGCTGGTCTCGCACCAGGTGGCGCTCTACGTCGGTGGCATGGGTGCCCGCGGCAAGAACTTCTACAACGATCTCGCCGTGCGCTACGGCTACGTCGACGAGGCCAAGACCATCCAGGACCTCTACCTCGACGGCAAGAAGCAGGAGGCCGCCGACGCCGTGCCCGACGACCTGGTGCGCCAGATCTCGCTGATCGGATCGGCATCAGAGGTCAAAGACCGCGTCCAGGCGTTCGAAGCGGGTGGTGTCACGATGGCCCTGGCCACGCCGATGGATGTCGATCACGCCGCGAACGTTCAGCAGATTCGACTCCTGAAGGAGATGATCAGCTAGTACCGCCAACTGCCCGACCCCGCGAAGGAACTCGATGCCGTCACCGTTCGATCCCGAACTGCGTACCTACGACGAGGACCGCGCGATCCACGGCGACTATCCGCTGAAGCTGCAGATGCTGATGCGTGCGAAGACCATCGTCAAGAAGGCCATCGCGACCGGCACGCCGGTCGAACCGTTCGACGAGCCGTACACGGTGATCGCCATCCTCGGGCAGTCGAACGCGGCCGGTGCCGGTATTGAGGTCGGGGGCACCACGCCCACTCCGCCGAATCCCCGGGTGCACCAGTGGCCCGGGTGCGGGCGGTACCGCGGCCGCAAGCCGCTCGCCGCGATCGATCCGCTCATCCACGAGGTGCCCACCAACGGCGTGGGTTTCGCGACCGAGTTCGGTTCACTGCTCGCCGACGCCTCCGGCAAGCCCGTCTTGCTGGTGCCGACGGCGCGCGGCGATACGTCGTTCTGGCCGAAGAACGGCTACTCGTGGAACCCGGCGAACACCGACGTGCGCGTCAACCTGTTCAAGTACGCCTGCAAGCAGATCGACTCGGCGTTGAAGTTCAGCGGACAGCCGTTGAGCGGAATCCTTTGGCACCAGGGCGAATCCGACGGTCCGCTCACCCCGGCAGAGCTCTACCAGGAGCAGTTCGACCTTCTGATCGCCACGCTACGGGTCCGGTACGGACCGGTGCCGTTCATCCTCGGAGGCCTCAGCCCGGAGTACATGCGATTCGGTCCGCCGAAACTCGCCGGCATCGACGCCGTCCACAAGGACACCCCCAACCGACATCCCAACGCACGATTCGTCGAGCCGCCCGACGGCATGCTCAACGGGTCGCCCGGTGTTCCCGGCGTCGTAGAAGATCCCCACTTCACCGCCGAAGCAGGCCGCATCATCGGTCGGCGGATGTTCGCGACCTACCAGGAGATGACGGCCGCGCAGCCCTGAGCCGCGACGTTCATTTCTGGGTGGGCACGCGTCCGACGCCCAAGGGAGCGAGCCGCTCGGACAGCATCGACGCCAGCTTCCGATGCCCTTCGAGGGTCGGGTGGAGTCGGTCCGGTCCGATGATCGTCGGTCCGGTTGCGGGCGTGATGAATTGGCGCATGTCGACGAAGGTCCATCGCGTGGCGAGCGCTGCGGCACGGATTGCGACGTTGATCGCGGCGCGGGGGCCGGTCAGGCGACCCGCACGGTCGGGTGGGACACCTAGGACGACGTGTTTCGCAAGAGGGTAGCGATCCCGCAGGCTGGCCATCACCCAAGCCGCGTTGGTTCGTATCAGAGCGGCAGGCACGTTGCTCAGAGCATCGTTGACCCCACCTTCGAGCAACACCACCGAGATCGGCGGCACTGGCAACTCGCCGAGCGCGGAGTCGCTCACCTGACTGACGAAGTCGGGCCATCCGTCGACGCGTGACTCGACAACGTATCCAGTTCCCCCATGGCCGGACTGGGTGACGGTGTAGCCGAGTCCGTTGAGCGCGATCCGGCCGAACGTCTGCGACCGGGTCACCCCGTCAGAACCGGTGAAGTACGAATCGCCGAAAGCCAGCGCGTGTACCTGCCCGGCCCAGGGGTCTGTGAGCTCGTCGATCTGTGCTGCGGAGAGCGAAGGATCGGTCGGACTCAACTCCCGACCCTCCGTGACCACGACTCCCGTGAGCAGGGCCAGAGCGCAGGCGACCACTGCGAGCTGGAACGCCCATCTCGTCGCGGGGAAGCCGGATCGCATGGATGAATCGTCACCTATGCAGCACGGTTCGACATCTCGAAAACTGTCCATCGGACAGACCACACGGATGAGGTGCGCCCGATGGGCGCCGCACTGGAGACCCGGCGCGTAGCCTCAGAACACCCGAAGCGCTGGCGGATCACTCGGCGTCTGCATGGGCGAACGGAGGACGACACAGATGACGCGGTGCGCAGTGCTGGGCGGGTCGGGATTCATCGGAACTCATCTCGTGAACGAACTTCTCGCGCGTGGCCACCACGTGACCACCTTCGGACGACGACGTGCCCCACACCCGGATTCCGACGTATTCAGGCACGTTGTTGGCGACTTCTTGGACCGCAGCACGATCAACGAGGCGATCACCGGAGCGGACTACGTCTTCCATCTGATCTCCCTGACCACGCCCGCCAGCTCGGATGAGAACCCGTTCATCGACGTGGAGACGAACGTTCGCATGTCGGTCCTGTTGTTGGAGGCATGCGTCGAACAAGGGGTCAGACGGGTCATCTATGCGTCCACCGGCGGAGCGATCTATGGAGATGTCCAGCGAGAACGACATTCCGAGACGGATCGGATAGAGCCGCTGTCGCCCTACGCGATCGGTAAGAGTGCCATCGAGAGCTACCTCCGCTACTTCAGGGCTCGCCACGGACTCGACTCGCTGAGCCTCCGGATCTCCAACGTCTACGGTGAGGGCCAGGCCTCCAAGAACGGCCAGTTCGGCATCGTGCCCACCTTTCTCGATCTGCTGGTGTCGGGTCGGCCGCTCACCGTCATGGGCGAAGGCGACATGGTGCGCGACTACATATATGTTCGTGACCTCGTGACGTGCATGGCGTCGATCTTCGATACACCTGATCTGCCGCACGATCTGTACAACTGCGGGTCAGGCGTGGGAATGACTGTGCTGGAGGTGATCTCGGCTATCGAGGCGGTGACGGGGTATTCGGCGGAACTGACCCGGAGGCCGGTCCCCAGCTCGTTCGTTCAACACGTGGTTCTCGACTGCTCGCGGCTGGCCACAGACTTCGGAATGGTTGCCGATACGCCTTTCTCGACGGGTGTGGCGAACGTGTGGAATTGGATGCAATCCGACACGGCGCAGGTTCGGACACACTGATGCGAATACTGTTGATTCACAACTTCTATCAGCTCTACGCCGGAGAGGACAACGCCTTCGAGGAGACTGTTGCCGCACTCGACGACCTCGGGCACGAGACGTTGGTGTTGACGAAACACAACGACGAGATCCCGTCGTCACGTCTGCGGCGCATGGTGTTCGCTCCCTATCTGCTCGTGTCCATCTACTTCAACCCGGCAAGCTTCGTGCGAGTGTTCCGGGCCGCTCGAAGATTCGGCCCCGATGTCGCGATCGTGCAGAACGTCTTCCCGCTCCTGTCACCCTCGGTGTACGTCGCACTCCGACTCGCGCGTGTTCCCGTCATGCAACGGCTCCTCAACTACCGAGTGATGTGCGCCAACGGCATCCTCTTCACCGAGGGCTCGATCTGCGAGCGCTGTCTCGGTGGGAGTTTCACGAACGCGGTCCGCTATCGGTGCTACCGCGGGAGCCGGATCCAATCAGCGCTGCTCGCCTCGAGTCTCCGCTTGTGGAAGGTGCTCGGGCTGTGGCGGTGGGGGGCCCAGACCTACCTACCCTCGACAGACTTCCTCATCGAGAAGCTTCGTCCGTGGCTGGCGGCGCATCCACGCATCACAGTTCGGGTGCGGGCGCCGAAACCGCCCGAGGACGTCCCGGCCCCGAACGGGCGTGGCCGAACAGTTCTGTTCGTCGGGCGCATCGTTCGAGAGAAGGGCATCTTCACGCTGCTCGACGCCGCCGGCCGGCTTCAGGTGAGCGATCCAGACGTGACCTTCCGAATCGTCGGGGTCGGTGACCATCTCGACGAGGCGCAGGCGTACGCCCAGCGTCTACGTCTGGCCAACGTCGTCTGGCTGGGTAGCCGGTACGGCGAGCAGGTATGGGATGAACTGAGGTCTGCCGGGATCTTCGTCGTTCCCTCTGAGTGGTACGACAATCTGCCAACGGTGGTGTCGCAGGCGATGTTTTCACGTGCGCCGATTGTGGCCAGTCGTATCAACGGGATCCCGGAGGTGGTGTCGGACCGGGAAAACGGTCTGCTCTTCGTGCCCGGTGACGCCGATGATCTCGCAGAGAAGCTGCGTGAGGTGCTCACCGATCCAGAGGGTGCGCAAGCGCGAGCAGACAACGCGTTCGCGACGGCACAGCGGGAGTTCGGCGCACAGAGCTTTCGTGATCGCCTCGCCGCGGTGATCGATGCGCAGCCGTGGGCATCGTGAGCCGGCCTCAGCGGAGAGTGTCGAGGACTTCACGGTCCGCCGAGGACACGGCTACGACGTCCCAATAGGGCGGCTGTCCAGGTTTGCCGAGAGTCGAGCTCATCTCGAGCAGACTGGGGTCGCCGGAGGCGAATCTGCCCACCATCGCTCCGAGGTTGTCGTAGACGGCGACCTCCGGATAGCCGAGCTCCTCGAGTTCGTGGAAGATCGCCGCGGCGTCGTGTCCGCTCACCTCCTCGGTGAGCCGGGGGTCGAACTCGAAGAACACGACAGGATGCGCCGCGTTAAGCCAGGGCGACATCGATCGTATGATGCCGACGTCGTGTCCGTCGGTGTCGATCTTCACGAGATCGGCATCGGCGAACTGCACGTGATCCTGCAGGATCTGGGTGATGGTGCGCACGGGGATCGACTCTGCAGCAGTCGACTCGGTGACCAGTCGTGCGGTCCCGGCGCCTCGATTGACAGAGGTGGTCGCGAGTTCGACATCTGCAGAGGCTATGTAGCAGTTCTCGATCGCCACCGATCGAAACGCCGAGGCGTTCCAGGCCAGGTAGGGGAGGTACACCGGGTCGCCTTCGACGCAGAGAGCCTCTGTTGCGGTGTGGCTTTCGATGATGGCGACAGAATCGCCGACGTTCGCCCCGATATCGATGACGCGCAGTGGGCGGTCCAAATTGCGGACCCGGCTGATGCCGGCGGCGGCCACCCCCAAGTTGGCCGAATACTTCGGGAAGAAGGCCCGGTTGATCGGCAGGTCGTGGCTCAGAGGTATGAGGATGTCGACCCTGTCGAGGCGGTACGAGATCGGCGGATCATGGAGTTTGACAACCGTTCTCCGGAGAAGGCTCAGCAGTTTTCGCACGACGGCGCGATCGGATGCGGAAATCTCAGCGGCCAGGAGATTCATCAGGAGGCCGGCAGCTCGTGAGTGGTTCACCTCTGAGCGGTCGCTTCTCGGTCAACCGGGGCGGCCTGCGCGGCTGTTCTCCGAGCCAGCCAGTTCCGTAGCCACTTTCGGGCGGGCTCCTCGACAAGGTGGTACAGAAGAGCGCCGCAGACCACAGATGCGCCGAAGAACAAAATGATGACGCCCAGACGTACGACCAGCGACGAATCAACGAAATCGTTCGGGTCGATGAGCTGTCGTAGAACGCTACGACAGGTCACATGCAGAAGGTACAGCGAGAAGGAGATGCGCCCGAGCCACTCGAGCGGGCGGGAGCTGAGGAAGCCACGCAGGGGACCGGATGAGCCTGCCACCGCCATCACGCTGAAGATGGCCAGTGGAACCACCGCGAGCTGCAAGGTGATCGAATCCCCGCGTTCCCACAGAACCACCGCAAGCGCGACGGCTCCGATCACGCCCGCGACGTCCCACCGGATCGACACACCAAATCCTGCCTTCTGCCAGCCGACGTACATGAGTGCGCCGCAGGCGAACTCGGTGGCGACGTGAATCCAGAACATCGGCCCGCCGATGTTCTGGTTGCCGGTATAGCTGTAGGCGCCGATGAGCGCTCCGGTGCCGGCGAGTGCGACGATCGTGGCGCCTGTGTAGGCCTGGGAGACCGACCGGATCCTCACCAGTAGTGCTGCGAGCAGTGGGAAAGCTATGTAGGCGGCCATCTCATAGGTGAGTGTCCACGCCGGCGCGTTCCATGGGTTCGCCGGGAAGGCCCCCTGAAGCAGTGCCAGATTCACGGCGAAAGAACTCGCGCGGTAGTACTCGGGGTTGGGGAGTGTGACACCCACACGACCTGCAACGAGCCAGAGCACGAGAATCCCGAGCAGCACAGTGAGGTGGATCGGGTACATACGGGCGAACCGCGCCCACATGAACCTGCCGTATTCGGGCCAGGAGAACGGATGGAGTCGATCGAGATAGGTATAGGCGATGATGAAACCGCTGAGGGTGAAGAACACCATCACACCCAGCCCTCCGCCGTTGATCAGCTTTGTCGCGTGCCGAGTAATGGGTGCGAGGGCGTAGAGGATCTCTTGATAATGAACCGTGATGACGGCGAAAGCGGCAATGGCACGTAGCCCGGTCAGATGCCGGATGTGTGGTCTGTCCGAACCGACGATCGCTGCCATCGCGTGATTCTAGCTACTGAATAGGTAGTTTGGCCTGGCGAATCATCGCATCGGCGAGGGCCGGACGGTGGCGGGATTCCCGATTGCTGTGGCCCCGTCAGGAATGCTCTTGACCACGACGGCACCTGCTGCGATGGTCGCTCCCCCTCCGATGGTGATTCCTCCGAGGGCTATAGCGCCGGCGCCGAACGACACACCGTCGCCGATGGTCGGCACCGGTCCGCCCTCATGTGCGTGTCCGATGGTCACGCCGTTCCGTAGCTTCACGTCGGAGCCGATGACGCACTGATCGTTAACTACCAATCCGTAGCCGTGATAGATGCTCACGCCCGGCCCCACACGGGTCTTGGGTCGCAATTCGATACCGAACACCATCTCGGTCAGCGCGCGATACGCGGCGCTGAGCACCTTCCCCGGCAGTGTCGGATTCCGGCGATCGCGCATCACCACCTGGCAGGCGCGTAGGAGAACGAGTACCAGTTGCGCCTTCGGGTCTCGCGGATTGGCGGCGCGGTCGCGTCTGATGAACTCGCGCACGGTCGAGGTGGTGGGCCAGAGTTGGTCGGCCGCGAGCGCCGGGGGGTTCGTCATGTGGCGCTCCAGGAGTTTCGTTGCGGAATACCATCGGGTCGGCGTAGGACATTGCGGCCCATCACAACGAAGGGGAACCCGGCGATGCAGAGATGCGCGAGGAGCATCGCCAATGTGGAGCCCTCCAGTCCCAAGTGCCGGGTCATATAGACAGACAGTGGAATTGTCGCGATAAGCAGTACGGCAGAGAGGATCGCCTGCGGACGCAACACGTCAGCGGCGTTGAGCAGGAAGCTGATCTGCGTCATCACGAAGCTGTAGCAGGTCCACGCCGCCAAGGCGACCAGAAGCGCGAGCGGTGGAATCGAGTCCCCGCCCGCCCACAGCTCGATCACCGGACGACCGATGACGACGAGGACCGCGGAGATCACGAGGACGGGGATACCGGTGACGCGAAAGACGCGCCAGAAGTTCACGCGTACCCACGTGATGTTTCCCTGTGCCATCGCCCTCGCCGAACTCGCCCAACTCTGCTGAAGGCCCCCGACGAACAGCGTCGATACGAGTGAGTACGCGCGAGTTGCGATCCCCAGAATGCCTGCGGCTCGGGAATCCAGTACGTAGGCCACCACAAGGGTGTTGGTCTGGAACGACACGGCTGAACAGGCCCCGAGAACCATGAAGTAGAAACTCGAATGACCGACGGCCCGAACCGCTTTCCACGACACCGCATCCCAGAGCGGCGAGATCGCACCGGCGGCAACCGACAGGTAGACGCCGGTTTGAACCGCCAACGCGATGGTGGGCACGAGTACGGTCGCGACCACGAAGAGCCACAGCGACGCGTTGAGAAGAGCGCAGATTCCGGTCGCTGCGACGCCGGCGGCCGCCCCCGCGACCAGATACCAGTTGTTGACCGCGCCGCGTTCACGGGCAAGACAGATCCGCGAGCCCAGGGTTCCCGGGATGGCGATGCCGAGCGCGAGTGCGAACACCACGATCGACAGCCGTAGATCGAGATCGGTGATGCCGGGAGTCTCGAAGAGGAGCGCGCGGGGTACGGCTAGTGCCACCAGCGTTCCGGCGACAGCGACCACTGCCCCTATCGCCGCGGTGGTCACCACTGCGATGCCGATATCGCGTCTCGCGCGGGACAGGTCTCCAGCGGAGAGACTCGAAGAGATCGTCGAGATGGTGCTGTTCCCGATCCCCAGATCGAGAAAGCCGAGCGTGGTGACCAGGCCGGTGAGGATGGCGACGACACCGAATCCGGCCGTACCGAGCGATCGCGCGGCGATCGCGACGACGAGGAGGTTGAGGACGGTCATGGCGATTTTGCCGCCGAATCCGGCGACGATCGCGCGGTTGACCGCGCCCGAGCTGGTCGCCCCGGGTAGTAGTTCCACAGGGTCGGGCGCGTCGCGGGTCATAGGTCGCCCGCGGGTGACGGGGGGTACCCGGCTTCACAGAACACGTCGATACACCTCTGCTGTCGCCAGGGCCGTGGCTTCCCAGGTGAACGCGCGCGCGCGGGAGCGGCCCTTCTCCCGAAGCGCCGTCGACCACGGGCCGTCGTCGGCCGCGACTCGCAACAATTCGGCGAGCGCTTCGGAATCGTCGGCGTCGAATCGTGCCGCGGCATCGGCGACGACCTCGGCGAGGCAATCGTTGTCGGCAACGATCACCGGGCACCCCGCTGCCATGGCTTCGAGCGCCGGAAGCCCGAAACCCTCGTAGCGAGAGGGAAAGACGAAGCAGCGGGCGTCGCGGTAAATGTTGGGGAGGGCGGCGTCGGGCACGTGCGTCTGCCGAACTCGGCCGCTCACGAGAAGTTCGCCGAGACCGGCGGCCTCATCTGCGGTGAAGGGGCCTCCTCCCACACACAGCAGGTCCAGCCGCGGGAACTCGTGCGCGATGTCGCGGAAGGCTCGCGCCAGCACGGTGAAGTTCTTGTACGTTCCGCGTTGGCCTACGAACAGCACGTACGGCCTTGCCTGCGGACGCGGAGGCGGTGGCCGACTTGCGAGGTGAAAGTCGGCCCCGACGGCGAGGGGTGTGACGATCACCGGTTTGCCGATGGGGCCGTAGATGCGGACGAGATCACGCCGCGTTGTGTCCGAGATACAGATGACGGCGTCGCAGGCTTCCACCACCGCGCGCTTGGCCTGATGGGGGTTTCCCTGCGGAAAGTTCTCGGGGAAGAGCTCGGGGATCATGTCGTAGACGGTGCACACCCTGCGAGGGGCGCTTCGGGACAATGCGTCGCGCATGTAATAGGTGTGGTGAAGGATTTCCGCTGGACGCCGGCGCGACGTGTACCGGTTCACTTGGCGCAGCAGGCGCGCCTTGTCGAGGCGTGCGGGCAGCGGGCTTGATCGGACCCCGGTGCCGGGCACTCCGAGGAGGTGCTCGTTGGCGGTGAAGCGGAAATCCAACAGCGGCTCGACTCCGAAATCCTCACTTGTGCTGAACTGGTCGATCAGCTCGCTGAAGTATCTCGAGATCCCGCCGCGACGCTGACTGACGAAAATCTGGTCGTCATAGGTGACTCGCACGTTGCCCGCCCTTCGCCGACCCGCTCCGATGGGCCCTGATCGCCGCGATCAGCACAACCATCCCGACCGCGAACTCGACCGCGAGCAGCGCGTCGAGCGGCTGGCGGAATCGAACACGGGTGAAAAAGACAGCCATCACCGGCGCGTTGGCCACGAACAGCCACAGCCATAGCTTCTCGGGAAACGTGACGGGTAACGACTTGCGGAGAGCGATCCGGCAGGCGACGCCTGCCAACAGCAAGGCAAAAGCAGCGTAGGCGATCAGCTCTTGAAGAGAGCTTCCCTGAGCTGCGGTCACCGGCGCGTTGTAGGGGACGAAGTAGTTGGCTGTTTTACCCAGGAACAGGACGGCCGCGTCTCCTGGGTGGCCGGTGATCCACTCGATCGCAGCGTGCTGATACCGGCCGTCTGCGGAGATGTCGTCGAACCGCTCAGGAAAGATCGAAGACAGGCGTTCGCGATAGCTGGTGATGTCGACATCGACCCCGGAAGTGGGTGTGGCCGCCGGATTGTTGCCAATGAGAAGATTCAAGCCACTGGAAGAACTGACAGGTATGAACTTATGGAATTGAATCCAGTTGCGGGTCGTCCACGCTGCGATCGGTAGCGCGAACGCGAGAACGGACAGGGTGGCGAAACGTGCTCGCCGGCTTCTGCGCCTCCACGCCATCGCGGCGATCATGGCGACGGCCGTGAAACCGAGCACGGGCACGGCGAGCGTCAGCGCGGCACCCGCCAGGCCGATCATGACCGCAGCGCCGCCGCCGTGATCGTTGCGCCTGCTGTCGAGAGTCAGGCCGAAGAGAGCCAATGCGAGGACGAGGGCGGTGGCCAGAGCCTGTGGGTACAGCGTTGCCGATGCGTAGGCGTTGAGCGGATAGACCAGCACCGCTATCCCCGCAACCGAACCCCAACGATTCCCGGTGACGTGCAGCCCGATGGCGGCACCGAAGACACCCGCCGCGATGAGCAGCGCCGGCGATATGAGGACCAGAGCCTGCATGGGGAGTCCGAGGACGATGAAGGGGGCAAGGACAAGCGGCCACGTGGGAGGCCGATATGCACTCGCGTGCCCCTCGAAAGCGAACCCCCTACCGGTTGCGATCGCGTGCGCGACAGCGCGGTAATCCAACTCGTCTTGAAAACGGAGTGGGGAACCAGCAGTCGCCGCGTAGGCGAACAGTGCCAGTGACAGCAGTGCAAAGGCGACGATGACTCCGCGTGGTGATTCGCGGAGGCGTGGCATTCGCCCAGTGTCTGGCATCGGCCGATGTTGGTCAATCGGGGAACACTCTGCGGCTTTCGATGCCCCAGGGAGGCGTTCAGGTGAGTAATGTTCGGGTGGTCTGCTTTCCGTAAATCGTGAAAGGCGCACTGTCCGCAAAAACCTTCGAAACCACGGGACCTGATGGAGAAAACCTTTCATCCGCAGAGTGGAAAGCCCTCTTACGGAGGGCAGAAATTGGCGTGGGTCGGGGATGTCCCGGTGGTGGTCACCGACATCGCAGATGCGGCGCAATTCCTCACGAGCCGTGAATGTCGCGGAGGCGGTGTTCGTACTGGTTGGGCCGTACGGCTCGTAGGCGCCAAGGAAGTCGCCCTTGCCTCACGAGACGCCGCCTACCGTGACTTGCTCGCAAGCCCGGGTATCAACTTCCCGGACGGATTACCGGTTGTCTGGGTGATGAAACTGCGTTCTCGTTCCCTCCGGCACCGAGCACATCGCGTTCGCGGCGCCACCCTCTTTCGAACCGCCCTCGATTCGGGCCGAGCCATGGATGTCCGGCACTTCTTTCTCGGTACTACTCCGGAGACCCTGACGAAGCTGATCACTGCTACGGAAACCGCGTACCCGGGCCTGCAGGTTGTCGGGTCGTGGGCTCCGCCGTTCGCGCCGCTCGATGAGGAGTTCTTCCGCTACGGAGCCGAGGTGGTGACGCAGTCGCGCGCCGACGTCGTGTGGGTGGGACTCGGTGCACCCAAGCAGGACGAAGCGGTGGTGGGCTTGGCCGATCGCGTGGACGCGACCTTCGTCGCCGTCGGCGCCGCGTTCGACTTTCTCGCTGGAACCATGCCCGAGGCTCCATTGTGGCTGCAGAACTCCGGATTGGAATGGGCGTTTCGCCTGGGGAGCGACCCGCGGCGTCTCTGGCGGCGTTACCTGATCGGTAACGCAGTGTTCCTGTCGATTGTGGTGAGACGCGGTTTCGGGCGGAAGATGGTCCGCCACGGCGACCCCTTCGGAACTGTGCGATGACTTCGACGCCGATCTTCGAGTTCGGGAAGGGGGACGTGGCGGACCGGTCGCAGCCCCCTCGGGGTCGGCATGCACGCGAGGCCGTGAGCCGGAAGAACTATCGCTTCGATCCGCGGTCCCTCCGATCGGAGATTCGGCTCGTTCTTCAGCCTGATCCGCATCGCAACCGCACAAAAATCGTTGCGGCGATCGTCGTCTTCTTTGCCTCGGGCCTCGGCTTCGGCGCGGTGGTCGCGTCGTCGCCGGCTCTGGCTGCGCTGGCGGTGGCAGGCGCTGTCTTCGCCGGGGCCACATGGCTGTACTGCGCTGACGCGGTTGCGAATCATTGTGTGTTCGCACTCGTCCTCGTTGTCATTGCATGCACGTTTGCGAACTTCAATGGCGCGGTGTTCCTCTTCCCCGGCGGCAAGTATCTGGCGTTGTTCGCGGTGGCGGCGACGGTGCTCGCGCTTCGCCCAGCACTGTCCAGCGCTTTTGTACTCCCCAGTGGCCTTGCTCTCGTGCTGTGCGTGGTCGGCATCGGCGGGAGTCTGTGGGGACGGCTGGCCTCGGGAATTCCGAACACCGCACTGCCCGTGCTTCTTCCGATGTTGCTTGTCGCGGTGCCGTTCACGGTCGCCGATTCCTCGACCCCAGACCAGTTCCGCCGGTGGATGAAATACGCGGGTGCGGGGTGTGGGGTCTTGATCATCCTGGTGGGTTTGGCGTATACGCCTGGTTCGCCTGTGTCGGACCTGGTGTTCAACCACGAGAAGTCGATCGTGTTCGTCGGGGCGATCGGGTTCGGGTTGGCTGCGCGATCGCCCTCGCTCACTGCTTTCGGGGTGTTGGCGACATTGTTTGCGTTCATCCAGAACCCGGCCGGCACATACGTGTTGGTTGTCATCTCGGTGGTAGTGACAGCCGTCATTGTGCTGCCTCGTTACCGGGGTCCTCTGATGCCTGCGCTTCTGTCGGGCGGCTTCGTCGTCGGTCTTCTTCTCGTGGCCTTCAACGTCGATTACCTGCTAAAAGCGAGCTCGTCCTACTTCGTGACCGTGGGTAAAGTCGACAACTCCGTGACTCGGGAGAATCTCTACAATCAAGTTTTCACCGAAGTGCACAACCCGATCGTGTCGAGGCTGTTCACCAACAATCTGTCCATCGTCGCAGTGTTGTCCGGTGAGCGTCGCGTGGTGCCGGCCCACAGCGATGTGCTGACGATGTACCTGGGTGGTGGGGTAGTGGCCGCGGCATTGTTCGTGGGCGTTTTCGGAGCGACCACGTACGCCGTCTCGAGGTCACGGGCGATGGTGTCGGCCCCGCGGTTTCACGCCGCGGTCGTGATGGTGATGGTGGCGAACGCGGGTCTGTTCGGAGGATTGGTCAATCCCATCGTGGTTAATCCGACGTCGAGTGCGATCATCTTCACTTTCCTCGCCGGAGCCCTGGTGGTGATCCGGCGGCCTTGCTCGCTCCGAGTTTCAGGCGGCGGGACGACGGGGTCCCGCTTGCCCAGATCGATCGGGACCGGGAGAACACGACGACGGTCAACGGTGGTCACTTCGTGACATTCACGCCGCTGTTGTCCGTTTTGACCCCGACCTTCAACGGCATGCCATTCCTCCCCCGGTGCGTCGACTCGGTGTTACCGAGCGCCCTTGACGGGCGAGTCGAGCACATCGTGGCCGATGGTGGCTCGTCGGACGGTTCGCTCGCGTACCTCGAGAGGACCGACACTCGGTGGGTCTCGCAGCGCGACCGAGGGCAATCCGATGCACTCAACACCGCGCTGAACATGGCCGCAGGCGAATGGATCGGTTGGCTGAACTGTGACGAGTTCTACTTCGATGGTGTGCTGGAACAGATCCTGACGATCATCCAAAGCGATTCATGCGACCTGATCTACGGGGACTTCGTCGAGGTGACCCCGGAAAATCGAGTGATTCGCCTCGTGACCCAGCACGCAATGCGCCCGATCGTGCTGGAGCACTTCGGTTCGAGCCTGCCATCGTGCACCGCTTTCGTTCGCCGGTCTTTCATCGAAGGTGCCGGCGGGTGGAACGTTGAGAACAAGACAATGATGGACTGGGAACTCTGGCTCGAGATCCTTCGGGCGGGCGGTCGGTTTCATTACACGGGGCGAGCTCACGCGGGTTTCACACGGCACGATCAGCAGGCGTCCGCGCGGCTGGCCGATCTCGTTCAGCGCGAGCACGCGGCACTCGACGAGAAGTTCGGGATCACTCCCGGGCCTTGGCGGGCGCGATACGCGCGCGGTGTGAGGGTTGCGAGCAAAGTGGTCAACGGCGGGTATGCCCGTGAACTCGGCTTCCGCGCCACGGTGATCGCCGGTGGCGCAGGATCGTCGCGGACGATCGGCGACGATCCCGAACGACCGTCACTGATGCGCTCGCGCTATCGGCGGTATGCGTTGTCATGACGTTCGCCTACAGCCGGCGCGGTCCGGTCCTCCAAGGCCGACGCGATCCTGCGAACGATCCAGTCCTGAACCTCTTGGTACGCAACATGCGCCGGCGTTGGCCCCTGCTCCTCATATTCACCCTGCTGAGTGGGGTGGGGGCCTATCTCCTCACGGGTCAGCAGCAAAAGGTCTACGAGGCCCGCGCAAGTGTGTATGTGACTGTCGATACGCAACAGTCGACGCAAACGGCCGCGGACGTGTACGCGGGTTCGCTGTCGTCGGTGGAACGCGCCCGCTCGTATGCGGGTCTGGCGTCGTCGGAGCAGGTGTTGAATCGTGCCGTGCGCGGGGTGCGTCCTGCGATGTCGATCGATGAGGCCAGAGGCGCGTTGTCGGCCGCCGTGGATCCCGGAACCACCGTGATCGAATTCAGCGTGCGGAGAGCTGATAGACGCCAAGCGGTCGAACTCGCCAATGCAGTGGCGTCGGCTGTGACGGCGTACGTGGCTGTTCTGGAACAGAATTCGACTGACGGTCCGACGGTCAAGATCGTGCCGGTGGATGGTGCCGCGGCGCCTGATTCTGCATTGTTTCCCGATCGCGCCGTGCAGATTCCCCTGGCCATGGCGGCCGCTCTACTGATCTCTTGCGCTGTGTCGGTCGCGTTGGATCGCCTGAGCTCCCGGATTCGGCGGCCGCAGGATCTGGCGTCGTTGCCCGACATCGCCCTGTTGGGCGAGGTCCCATTCGACCCAGCGCTGGCCGGCCACGTCGAGTTGGACTTCACCCAGCGATCGACTGCGGTGATCGAGGCTGTCCGTCGAATTCGTACTGCACTCAGTTTCGCTGCGGTGGACGAACCACCTCGTCTACTTGTCGTCTCGAGTGCGGTAGCAGGGGAGGGCAAATCCCTGATCGCCGTCAACCTCGCGCTGGCCTTCGCTGCCCTCGGCGAGCACCGAGTTGCGCTGGTCGACGCGAATTTGCGGCGGCCGTCCCTCCATGCGGTGATGGGCATCGATCGCGTGGGCGGGTTGACTGACGCGCTTCGAACGCACGATCCGCTCGCTGCGGTGCAGTCGACCCCTGTCACCAATCTGTCGGTGGTGACAGCAGGAACCGACGTGGTCGACAAAGCGCGCATCCTGACGTCGGATACCGCAGCGATGTTCTTCCACACGCTGCGCGACCACTTCGAATTCATCATCGTGGACACATCCGCCGTGAATTCTGACGCGGACGTAGCGATCATGGCCGGGGTTGCCGACGGCGTGGTGTTGGTAGCACGATCGGGGGTATCCCGACTCGGCGATCTCGGCGAGACGATCGCCGAACTCTCCGAAGGGCCTGGGCGAGTGCTCGGCCTCGTCCTGAACGGCACCGTTCGCGATCCCGAAGCAAGAATAAGCGGATTTCGGGAAAGACGGTCCGGCGACATCTGAAGAGGGCTACTCGCGGATTGCGTGTTCGTTCTGCCGGAACCAATCGACTGTGGAGGTAAGACCCTCGCGTAGATCAATGGTCGGCTCCCAACCGCTCCCGAGGAGGGTGCTGACGTCGATCAACTTTCGTGGGGTGCCGTCGGGCTTGCTGGTGTCCCATTCGGTGGCACCCACATAGCCGACGGCCTCGGCGACCATGGTGGCGATGTCCTTGATCGGGAGGTCCTTCCCGCTCCCGACGTTCACCTGTTGCGGTCCGTCGTATGTGTCGAGCAGGTGAAGACACGCTGCTGCCATGTCGTCGACGTGGAGGAACTCTCGCATCGGCGTACCGGTGCCCCAGTTGACGACACTCTTGGTGTTGGACAGGCGTGCTTCCTCGTAGCGGCGGATCAGGGCCGGGAGCACGTGCGAGGTGGTGGGGGAGAAGTTGTCGCCCGGACCATAGAGGTTGGTGGGCATGGCCGAGATCCATGGCAGCCCGTACTGCCGGCGCACTGCCTGCACCTGAAGTATGCCCGCGATCTTGGCGATTGCGTAAGCATCGTTGGTCGGCTCGAGTAGGCCTGTGAGGAGTGCGTCTTCGCGAATCGGCTGCTCGGCGAACTTGGGGTAGATGCACGTGGAGCCGAGAAACAGCAGGCGCTCGACTCCATGCTCGAGAGCGGCGTCGAGCACATTGACCTGGACCTGAAGGTTCTGGCTGATGAAGTCGACAGGAAACGTGCTGTTGGCCATGATCCCACCGACTTTCGCGGCGGCGAGCACCACGACGTCTGGCTTCTCGTTGGCGAAGAAGTCGAAAACCGCGTGGCGATCGGTGAGCTCGAGTTCGGAGTGCGACCGACCGATCAGATTGGCGAAACCGCGGCCCTGGAACGCCCGCCACACCGCAGAGCCCACCAGTCCTTGGTGGCCGGCGACATACACGCGCGCATCAGAGGAGACCGCTCGATCGGCGAAGAGTGCTGAGTCCATGCGCTTGACCTTCGAGGCACCTGGTCCGTGCGGATCACGGAGAACTGTACGGAACTCTATTACGAATTCACTCTCGTGTTCAGGAATGCTGATATCAACACCAGTATTAGTCATTCGCAATGCGTCCGAACGAAGACGAAACCGTAACGCTCAGGCCCGACCCATGGACTTGCTTCCACGGTGCCACTGAAGCTGTCGTAGGACGCGAACTATGTTAGTGATTAACAGAAAAGGGGTGACCTCGTCCGAAAGCGTGCGGGTTTGTACTGGTGACGACCGATCCAGCCAGTACGGTGTGATCCGACTCGTAGCGAGTGTGCTCATTCCGGATGGGCGCGGGAACTCATCAAACCGGTCTAACGGCTCACAAAATGCACACGAGGCTCTTGCCCTCCGAGAGCCCACAAAGCACTGCCACCGTGGTCGATTCGACTCGCACGACCAGTGGCACCATTACCAGGAGCACTTCGCACCAGCAATATCTGTCCGCAGCCGGTAGGCGGATCGAACTACACACCGCGACAGTGGAACGGATATGCCATACAGTATTTCCTCGGGGCTTGGTCGCTGGCAGAAGAGGCCAAGGTTTGCAGCGGGACGCTGCGCTTCTTAGAGCACGGCATCTAAGAGTCCATCAGGCGTAATCGCCTGTCGTAAATGATGTTTGGCGGTTCGATGTACGTTGTCCGCGCCGCCGCACGTCACCCGTGCCTGCGAAGCCAATTGACCTCAGGCCAGTGAAGGGAATGTAACGTGTCGGAATCAGCAGTTCCCTGCGCGACGCAGACAGAGAGAACACTCAGTTCGCGAAACTGCCGCAGAGCATGCGCGACTCGCTGAGCGGGATGCGAGTGATGCTGTGCCACCCCAGCACGGATCTATACGGCAGCGATCGCATGGCAGTCTTGACGGCCGCTGGCCTCCAGGAATTGGGATGTATTGTTGATCTCGTCGTACCGTCCACGACGGGAAAGATCGAACGTTTCGCCGCCGAGCAGAACGTCACTATTGTGCGGTGCGACATCCTTACTTTGCGCAAAACGCTCGTTTCGGCCAGAGGGCTAATCAAGGTAGTGCTGGACTTGCCTAGGTCAATTATGCGAGCGACTCGGTTAATTCTCGACACGAAACCCGATGTCATTTACGTAAACACGATAATCCAGCCAGTATGGCTTATCGCTAGCATCATCGCGCGACGGCCTAGTGTAGTACACGTTAGAGAGGCTGAGACAAGTGCCAGCAAGATCGCGCGCCTAGCTATAACCGCCCCGCTGCTGCTCGCAGGATCAATCATTTGCAATTCGGCTGCAACGCAGCGTTTTGTAGCCGGGAACTTGCTGTGGCAGAAAGAATCAAATGTCGTCTACAACGGAAAGCGGTGGGAAGACTACAGGCTGAGCCCAGATGTACAGCCGAAGGGAACCGAAGCATCAGTAAGACTGATTGCGGTTGGGCGTCTGAGCCCACGAAAAGGTCAAGACGTCTTACTTGAATCCTTCAGCCATCTTCTAGCCGACGGCTACGATTGCACACTTGACCTCGTTGGTAACGAATTTCCAGGCTACGAATGGTTTGTAGATGATCTTCACGAAATCGCAAGACGCCTCAAAATTGAGAACCGCGTAAATTTTCGGGGCTACCTTGAGGACGTCCCGGCCGCACTTGCGGGAGCTGACATAGCCGTTGTTCCATCCCGAATTGAGCCGTTTGGCTCCGTTGCTGCGGAGGCTATGGCAGCGGGTCTACCTGTTGTGGTGACGGACGCAGATGGCCTCAGCGAAATTGTTTCTCATCTTATCACCGGAATCGTCGTGAAGCGCGACAATGCCCAGGCCCTGAGCGAAGGTCTCAAAGTTCTCCTCGATGATACTAATTTGTCGGCCCGGATAGCAAAGAACGGCTCAGACTTCGTGTCAACCACATTTTCTATGAGCAGTTATCTAAACGATGTGCACGAGATATTGAAGCGTGCCGGCAAACTCAATCTGATTCGGGAAAGGTGACTAGGTGCCGTCGCTGATCGGAAAAGCCCTCGTGATATCTCTCGATGACCCCTATGCGTCTCGGCATGGAGGCACACTGCGAACCCGCGGGATCGTGTCTGCAATCGAGAGTGTTGCTGAACTAACACACTGCGTTTATCCGGACGGTATGTCTCAGTCAGGCCATAAGCAGAACGAGTATCGTAAAGCAGTAGTCTCAGCACTTAGACGTTTGAAAAAAATCTACTTGCCAATGCCCACACAGGCTGCAGGTCGCGATATGAAGCTCAGACAACGATGCAGGTCTGAAGCGCCGGATCTCACTGCAGTTTGTGTTCTCTCTCAGATGGGTCTGGCGCACGCGAGCGACCCAAGATACTTGTGGGTCGACTTTATGGATCTATGGAGTGACTTTGCAAAAAGAGAAGCAAGCGACAGACACGGTATAGCTCGCGCGACATCGAAACTCCAATCGCGCTGGCTGGAGAAGCTGGAAGGTGACGCATGCGAGCACGCACTCCTCGTTACGTGTGCTGGATGGTCCGACTGCGCAGTATTGCGTAAACGTGGAATTGATGCAATCTGGCTACCTAATCCGTTGCCGGATCAGGAGTTTCGTTCCGTTGCGCGGCAAGGTGACGGCACTCGAGTTGCAGGCTTTCTCGCCAACTTTCGTTACTGGCCGAATCGAGATGCCTATCGGCACCTAGTTGAAAACTGGCTCAGCCCGCTTCTCGACGCTGGATGGACCGTGGTCGTCGCCGGCCACGAATCTGAAAACCTGGATATCCCTGTCGGAGTCGAGTGTCTGGGGCCGGTCGGGGACGTCGACGAGTTCTACGCGAAAGTCGACGTAACGCTGGCTCCTGTACATCTCGGTGGCGGCGCAAAAGTGAAGGTTATCGAATCCTTTTCCCGAGGAGTGCCGGTCATTGGGACGCCATTCGCATTCGCGGGTTTCCCGCCGGAGCTCCGGAGTCTCGGGCATATAGTTCCACTGGCGAAGTCCGATTTCTCAACTATGCCGAACTTGGAACGGGTCGATATCCAGGCTGTGGAACTATCTCCGTTCAGGCAATCGAACTTCGAGAAACAGTTGCTTGGTCTCCTTAAGAAACGGATTACCTCATGACGAATAACCAAACAAAGAGCTCGGATTTCATGAGAACCTTCGTGAATAGTCTTCTTCGGAAAGTGGGGCGGCAAACAGTTGTTGATCCTTCTTTGACTAGCAGGGACGTGGCGTCTGAGGCAATCACAAGGGCGGCACAACTCGTTCGCGGAATGATAAGGACAAAGTCTGCATCGTTCATAGGTAGTCGAGTGAAAATCAAAAGTAAGCGATCATTACGCATGCATGAATTTAGCGTTATCGATGACGACTGCTACATCGATGCCCGGAGCACAAAGGGCGTCCATCTCATGGAGGCATCAAGACTTGGAAAGCGTGGAATTCTCACAACTACTAGTAAATTGTCTCTGGTAGGTGTCGGGTTTCGTCTGGGCGCTAGATCCGGAGTGGGCGACTATTTCCATATCGGCTGCTCAGGGGGGGTCGATATAGGGAGCGATGTAATTATTGGACCGTATCTGACTATTCATTCGCAAGAACACTTGTACGCCGACCGCGACATCCCGATTCGTCAGCAAGGTACTCGACAGCAGGAGGTCACGATTGCCAACGACTGTTGGCTCGGCGCGCGAGTAACCCTGCTTGCCGGAACGAGTCTGGGGCCCAGAACAATCGTTGCTGCAGGCGCCGTAGTCAGTGGGACCCACGCCGGCAACGAAATTTTGGGTGGAATTCCTGCCAAAAAAATTCGCTCGATTTGACTAGAAAGCGCCAGAGTTGCGTTGAGAGGAGGGCTTAAAATATCGTGAGCAGCTGCGCAGTGGTCGTAACGTACAATCGGCTTGATCTTTTGAAGGAACTAATCCAAGCCCTGCGTGTTCAGTCACAACCGCTCGATCAGGTGATCGTAGTGGATAACGGATCCTCGGACGGAACTCGTGCCTGGCTAACCGAGCTTGAGCCAGCCACTTTTCTAATTCATCTGAGTGAAACAAATGCTGGCGGAGCTGGGGGTTTTAGCAAAGGCCTGGAGCTGGCCTTCGATGCTGGCCATAGTTACGCATGGCTAATGGACGATGATGCCTGTCCCGAACCTGAGGCGCACCGAGCATTGCACGACGCTCTAGAGTATCTATCTGAGACCAAGCAAAGAGTCGCCTTTTTGTCGAGCCGTGTAATCGATGAAGGCGGGCGCACAATCGCAACGCATAACGCGGCCGGGGCAACACCCCCGCTTGACGGTTCCGACACACTTGGGAAAATTTACCCCACCTGCAGAGGATCTTTTGTGGGCGCGTTTATTGTACTTGAAGTTGCGCGCGACACGTTTCTCCCGATAGCTGACTTTTTTATCTATCATGATGACGCTGAGTACACAGCGCGGCTGACGAAGTTCGGCGGCGGATTTCTGGTCGACGCATCCAGAATTCGTCACCCAGATAAGGTTTCGAACGGCGATATGGGCGCACGTCTACTATACGATCTACGAAACCGAATCTGGATCCGAAGAAACGTTTTCCTTGGAAGTGAAGCCCTCCGAGCTGAATTGACGGATTCGCTTGTCCGTTACATTGCGGTCCGGGGCAAATCTAGTGATAGTAAGCGTCTCTTCGTTGCTTCGGTCCTCAAGGCTGTATGGCAGGGAGTGGCTAAGCGACCGTCACGGGTCTGGCCGAGTTGATATGCGCCGTCGTGGATTATCTATGGCGCGCAGGCGCTTTGAGCAGATCGTGCGAAAGTCTCCCTATCTGTGGACATTCGCACTAACCGTTCTTGCCGGTCTGGCATCCCTACCAATCGTAATTTCATCCTATGGATCCGAAACCTGGGCGGCCATCGCATTGGGCCAAGCAGTAGGAACATTTGGTGCGGTATGTGTGTCGTTTGGGTACGGCGCCTTTGGGCCTTCGTACGTCGCGTCGGCAGACCCCGCACTGCGCCCAGCACTCTATGTTGACTCGCTAATCATCCGCGCACCGATCCTGGTTCTTTCCACCGCCTTGTGCTCGGCCGCCGCGTGGATTCTTGCGCCGAGCGCGCCAGCTGTCGGCGTCTGCGCCTCGGTAGCAGGATTGCTATTTGGTATGAACGGAAACTGGTTCTTTATCGGTTCAGCGCGGCCAGTGGCCATGTTTATGACCGATGCGGTACCCCGGCTAAGTGGAGTCGTAGTCGGCCTTTCCATCGCGATGGCGGGCGGGCAGGTCGCGTTCTTCGTTGGTGCTCAGCTTTTAGGATCATTCCTGTCCATTCCGGCTTCTGCCGCAGTGGCGATTGGCAGGAATAAAGTCAGCCAACGAAAAATAAGGACACTGTCCGACTATTGGGATGCGTTACGAAATCAGAGCAGTGGATTCTTGCTTGCGGGAACGGCTAGCCTGTATGTATCGCTCCCTGTCGCGTTAGTAGCGCTCGTAGCGCCGAATTCTCTTCCTGCTTACGCGCTCGGCGACAAGTTGGTCCGATTTGCAACGGCCGGACTAACTATCGTTACTCAGGTGCTTCAGGGCTGGGTGCCGGCCAGTCGCAGCATGGACGAGCTTGTCGCGCGATCCGCGCGCTCGGCGAGAGCCATAGCGGTTTGGGCGGTCCTAGTCGGCGTGTTGTTCTGCGCGCTCGCGAAGTTCGTTGGCGTTTCGCTCTCACATGGACAGATTGCCCTCCCGTGGGCACTCGTGGTGCCGATGGCGGTGTCGTTGTCATGCATCGTAGTTAGCCAGTTCTTTGGACTCGTTGTTCTACCGGCGTTCAACAAGCAGAGTGTCGCGGTAGCTAGTACCGTCATCGGAGCGGTCGTGGCGACGGCGACTGCCGTCGTCGCTGTGTCCGTCTTTCGGCAAGGTTATACTGTGGCAATTTCTGTTGCGGCCGCCGAAGTGTGTGTGCTCCTGTACCAGTATCTGAAGGTGCGGCCTTTGCTGAACGTGCCAGTGTGTTCGAAATGGAGTACGGAGGTACGCAGTGGCGAATGACCCAGCTTTGATCGTGTCTCTACATGCGAGCAATCGCGGGCGTCAACTTCCTCCTTGCAGGTTCTACTTCAGACTCGCAGTCGGGTGATGCAATGTCGCTAGATTCCATGAATAGGCCACCGCTCGCCGCCGGTCGCACAAGGCATGTCAGGGGAGGCCGTCAGAAGTACGATGTAGTTTTCCAGAAGAGCTACCTTGACCTAGCCGCGGTGTTTCTCATTGCGCTTTCTTACCCGCTAGGATTCGGTACAAGCTCGGTGCTCGTTATCTCGTCTATCGTAGTGGTTACTAACCTGTCGGTATTACTTGCGTGCCGATCAGTGGCAATCTTAGTTCTACTCGGCGCCCTTACCGCTCTCAGCGCCGGATTCCTCACATATTGGTCTGACGCCCCTTTTTCTTTCCATCAAGCACTTTATCGGACAATTTTAGTGGCAAGCGGTCTCCTTTCAATACTGGCGATTTATTCAATTCGTAGCCGGTTAGCTGACAAGCAGCTGTTGGTTTCATACGGAGTCGGGCTATTTTTTTCCTTCTTGCTCGCTAATAATATGGGTCTTGCGAGCTTCAAATTCATCCTTGCATTGCCTTTGGCTCTAGTTTTTGGCGGCCTGCTTTGGCAGCGTCGTAGTGTTCTGGTTGTCTATCTCCTACTGGGCGCTACCGGTATGGCATTTGGCGCTAGAAGCTTCTCGGCGTTCTGCCTTGCCGCTGCCCTTCTCCACCTTGTGTCGGCAATTTGGGGACGACGCCCAGTAAGGTCGGTCGAGATACGGTTCATGGGCGTTTGCGCGTTCTTTGCTGCGTTGGGAGTCGCATTCTATCTTGCGGGTGTGCAACTTCTACTTTCCGGCCTGTTGGGTGCGCAAAATCGCGAAAAGACTGCGCAGCAGCTTACTGCTACTGGCAATCTAATTTCGAGTGCGCGACCTGAGTGGTTCGCTTCGATAAATTTGGGACTGCAGTCGCCCTTTGGTAAGGGGCCGGGCGCGATTCCGCTCTCGTCAGACGTTTCGACAGCCCGGACTGGGCTACTTCGGGGCGGTTACACCAGCGACGGTGACTATGTTCGTGGATACATGTTAGGCGGTCACTTTAATCTCCACTCGGTGCTCGCCGACCTTTGGATTGGTTTCGGAGTAGCGGGCTTCGCATTTGGTTTGTACATGCTATTTTTGCTGTTGCGGCACCTATTGCGGGGTGTGGCGTTTGGCGGACTTACGGCGGTCACTGCATTTTGTTCGTTAAATGCTATCTGGTATCTCTTCTTTGGCCCAATTACTTCAAATCTGTATTTCGTTTGCTTCGCTGTTGCTCTGGTGCTTCCGATGCGAACCACCGGAAAGACCGATTCCGCCAGTCGAATGATTGTAAATGGTCAAAGTGTGACTCAAGCGGGACTTGTGGAGTGAAGGTACTTGCGGCGGTTGTCAACTACAACAGCACCTCTGACCTAATTGAATGCGTCCGGTCGCTCGCGGCGTCGGGTGTCACCTATATCAGGATTCTTGATAATCACTCGGCCGAATGGTTGAAGTGCCCTATTCAAGCTCTCGCTTTTACTGAGGAGATCATCGCAGTCGCGCCAGAAATCATTTCGGTACGTAGCGCTTTAAGGAACATCGGTTTTGGGCCGGGTGTCAATCTTCTGCTGGAAGACACTGAGTCTTATGACTACGTGTGGATCGTCAATCCAGATGTTGTTGTTTCGCGCGCCGCTGTAGATGAGTTGCTGGCGGTGGCGGTGGCTAGCGCTGCCGACCTCATTTCACCAATAATATCAACAAACGACGGCTCGAGTATTTGGTTTGCGGGCGGCAACCTCAAGTCCGTCGTCGGTCTAACGGAACATCTCACCAATATTACCCAAACAGAGAACTCTCAGCTGTCGAAGGTCTCCGGATTTAGTACTTGCACTTTCTTGACCGGGGCGGCGCTGCTGGTTCGCGAAGAATCCTGGAGAAAACTGGGCGGGTTTAGAGAAGACCTTTTTCTCTACTGGGAGGATGCAGATCTGTGTCTTAGAGCGATGGAATTGGGAATGGTGCTAGGTGTCGCAGAGCCAGCGAGGGTCTGGCACCGCGTTGGCGGATCTGCTGGTGGCGAAAAATCTGCCGTTTACTACTTTTATATGAATCGAAACCGACTTGCGGTATGCGGTGGCAAACGTCTTTGGCGTCGAGTCGACATTCTCGCGGTACGCGGTTTAAGATTTACGCTCCGCCTGCTTCGGATGTGCAGTCGCGAGAAACATGACGTCCGGGCAAAGATGACCGCGTCCTTTCGTGGCATTCAGCAGGGCCTAAGAGGTCAGATGCAACAATTTTAGGTCAGAAACTATTTATTGGAACGGCTGATGAAACTTTAGCTTGTACGTTAAATCCCTGGTTCGCTCGCCAATTTTCTTTGCGGGTATACCGCCGACTATCGTGTAGGGTTCAACATTCTTCGACACGACTGCGCCTGCGGCGACGACAGCCCCTTCGCCGATCTCAATCCCGGGTAGAATAGTCGTTCGCGAGGCGAGGTAGACGTAGTCATGGATTGATACTTTTCCGTCCCGTGTTGCGAATGTAGGTGAAGCCGGGTCATGGTCGCGCGTAAATATTTGTACATGTCCGGAAATATTTACGTTGTTCCCGATAGACAGCCCCCCACGCCCATCGAAAAAGGCATCATTACCGATGATGGTGTTTAATCCAATCGTGATTCCTGACGGCTCGAAGAAGGCGGCACGCCAATGGAAAGAAGAGTCCTTTCCAATAGTCATTCGGAGTGCGTGGCGATAAAAGAATAATCGGAATCTATGATTGGGTACGCGTCCTACTAAAAATGCCACGTAGAGACGCATTCCCCGAAGCTGGCGAAGAAGAGGCTTTCCAAGACGGCGCTTCAAATGTATCGGTCCTCTCTGCACACACGTCGATCGCGCTGCTTGTAGCTCGTGGTCGGATCCCGGCTTGCGTCCGCGCCTTGTGGTCGTTCTGTGCGCCGTTCAAAAGCTACCAGCGAGACACGGCGCGCGCGATTCGACGTTAAGCTCTGGTGGTCAGAGTAAACGTACTACCCTGGCAGTGGCTTGATAACTGACATCACTGATAGGTCGGATCGGTGCGTAAAGGCGAACGCGTGGATCAGTGAACATTCTCTGACCACCCGTTGTCTCGAGGGATTGTCTCGGAGCGCCGTGGTGGGTCCCACTGAACGGTCCGCTCGGCGACTTGGCGTGTTTGGATCTCGAATCGCCGTCAACGCTGGCAAATCTGAAATGTAATGACCTCGTTCACTTAAGCAGTTTCGATGAGATTTGAGGATTGCTAATTCATCTGAACGTGCGACTTGCGTTGAGGTTCTCGTCAGAGTAAGTAGCACTTCGTGTTGCGGTGGCGGACCGTTGTGTTAATATCATATATGCGAAGATGCGTTTTAGCGCACAAGCGTGATTTGTTGATTGTTTGATTTAGCAGATTACTGTCCGTCGCGTGTTTCGCCGTTGTGCATTACTGTAGGCGTGGCCGGCTCTCGTTTGGCTGGGGGCATTTCGCAATTTCGGTATACGTCGAGTTCGTCTGCTCGGAGGTCCGATGACTTTGCTGTCTAGTCGTGAGTGCGCGGAGGAAGCAATCCCTCGCTCGGCGTCGCCGCGCAGCTGGTCGGGTTCGCGATTGGTGTTGGCGACCGTGAACATAGACTTGGGTTGCCCCGACGGCGATCCGCCCAGAGCTGGGTGTACTTCGTGAAAGCAGGCAGCGACAAGGCTGCCGGCCCGTCCGTGGCACGAGCAGTTCCGTCCGACAGTGGGCGGAGTGGGCGTGCTGTGATTATCGGCACCCGTGGCTACCCCAGCTATTACGGCGGTTTCGAGACGCTGGTACGGCGGCTAGGTCCCTACCTCGTGGATAATCAATGGGATCTTACTGTTTATGGTCGCCCAGGGGCCATGAGGGCCGACGATCCGGACCGCGACTGGCGAGTAACGGTAAGAACGACTCGCGGGCTCGAGAGCAAGTCGCTGAGTACTATCTCCTATGGTCTGAGTGCCGCGATCGACGCTGCTCTAGCTGGTGTCGATGTCGCGCTCATCATGAATGTCGCAAACGGCTTCTGGTTGCCAATTCTCAAGGCGCGAGGAATTCGTACCGTGGTTAATGTTGACGGGATCGAGTGGGAGCGCGCGAAATGGGGTCGGTCAGCTCGCCGGGTGTTCCGGCTAGGCGCCAAGATGACGGCTCGCTACGCCGATGAGCTGGTGTTCGACGCCGAGGCCATCAAGGATTACTGGATTCGAGAGTTTGGGCGATCGGGCACGTTCATCCCCTACGGTGGCGAGCCTGACTACCCGACGTTGGATGCGCCGAAATTCGAGCCCGGGACCTACGCGCTCATGGTGGCCCGCTTCGTTCCCGAAAATTCGATTCGTGAGTTCATCCACGCGGTGGAGATGCTGGAAGACCAGCCTGTCGTGGTGGTGGGGTCGTCGGGATACGGCGGGGAGTTCGACGAGGCACTCAAGCGGTTGCACGAGAGCCGCGACAATGTGCACTGGCTCGGCCATGTGAAAGACGATGCCTTGTTGTTCTCTCTCTGGGAGAACTGCGGGGTCTACTTTCACGGGCACAGTGTGGGCGGAACCAACCCTGCTCTCGTGCAGGCGATGGCATGTGGAGCTCCCACCATCGCTCGCGACACCTCTTACAATCGCGAAGTCTTGGGCGACGCCGGACGATTTGTGCAACCCTCACCGCGTGCGATTGCAGACTCGATCGCTGAGTTGATTGCAGACCATGCCGCGCAAAGTGCGATGGCCGAAGCATCTCGGGAACGCGCGAAGCGTCACTACAGCTGGGAATCGGTGTGCCGCAGCTACAGCGATCTGATGTTCGGGGTGCCGACTAGTACCCCCGCCCACAACGAAAGTGCAGACAGTCTGCGCACCGGTGACGAGGATGGTTCCATTAGCTATGACTGATTCGGTGGCCTTGTCGGACTCTCGATCATCGACAGCCGAAGGTGAGTCCGTACGGGACGTTCTCGGCGCACTGCGTCGTGGATGGCTCGCAATCGTGGCATGCGCGGTCGTCGTCGGCCTCCTTGCGTTGGGTTATTGCCTTCTGCAGACACCGATCTATCAGGCGACCGCCACGCTGTATGTGACGTCGGGGACGGACGACAACTCCCAGACCGCCTATCAAGGCTCTCTGGCGTCGCAGCAGAGGGTCACCTCGTATACCAAGCTGGTGAACTCGGATGCGGTCGTGCGTCAAGCGCTACAGACCGCGAACCTCGACCTCAGCGTTGGGGACGCCAAGGCTGATGTGTCTGCCACATCGACAACGGAAACAGTTCTCCTCAACATCTCGGCGGTGAACAAGGATCGGGCCGAAGCGGAAAAGCTGGCCAATGCGATTTCGACCGCCATGACGAGCTACGTGTCCCGTCTCGAGACACCCAGTGGGGGTGGCCAGCCGTTGGCCAAGCTCACACTCGTGACGCCGGCCGATGCCAGCGATTCGCCCGTCACACCGAAAACCACTCGTAACGTGTGTGTCGGCGTCGTGGTCGGTTTGCTGCTGGGTGTCTTCGGGGTTTTAGCGCGGGCGCGATTCAGCAACAAGATCCGCGATGAGTCGGATATCGCGGGCGTGAGCGATACCCCTGTCCTGGGCTCGATTCCCACCGATGAGCTGTTGAAGAAGCGCGGGTTGATCGATTTCAAGGGCGGGGCCACGCCATCGGCCGAGGCCTTCCGCAAGATCCGCACGAATCTCGCGTTCGCCAACGTGGACAGTCCGCCGAAGATCATCCTCGTCACGAGCCCGATCGCTGTGGAGGGCAAGACCACCACGGCGATGAATCTCGCGGCAGCCCTGGTGGAGGCCGGCAACCGAGTCGTACTGGTCGACGCGGATCTGCGCCGTCCTCAGGTCGACACCCGCAGCGGGCTTCTCGGCGACATCGGTCTCACGAACGCTCTTCGTGGCGACGGCGATCTCTCCGACCTCGTCCAGCCCAGTGCCGTGGACGGGTTGTGGGTCCTCGCGTCCGGCCCGCGCCCGCCTAACCCGGCAGAACTACTTGCCTCGAAGCGAGCCGGCACGACGCTCTCGGAACTCGCCACCTCGTTCGATTACGTGATCGTCGATTCCGCGCCGGTGCTGCCGGTCACCGATGCCGCCGTTCTCGCCCAATGGGTGGACGGCATCCTGCTTGTCGCCCGTTCGGGGAGCACCAGGTTCGGTGACCTGTCCGACGCCCACGATCAGCTCACCAACAGCGGCACGGCGGTCATCGGTTTCGTCCTCACCGAAGCGCCCACTTCGAAGGGGCGATACGGCTACTACGCCGTGAACCCGGCGCAGAAGAAGTCGCTGTTCGGCAGGAACCGGGAGCCGAAGGCGATCGAGCAGGTTCTCGAACCGAAACGCAAGCCCAAGCACTGAGGAGAACGAGTGTGCCTGGCGCGCAGCGGCAACCGCTGACCCGGGCCCAGCAGGCGCTGTGGGATCTGCAGGGGGCGTTGCCTGACGGGTCGGTCAACGTCGCTTACTACCTCGATCTCGTCGGCCCGTTGGACGCCGGGCTTCTCGATGACGTCGGCCGTGCCTTCGTCGCTCGGGTACCGACGCTGTATCTGCGCTTCGATACCACGGGCGAGTCGGTGGAATCGGTGTACGACCCCACTCTGACCGACGCCAAGGTCGACCTCGATCTCCGTGCCGAACCCGACCCCATTTCCGCCGCGCAGAACTGGATGGCCACCGACGCGGCAACCCCCATCGACCCCGCCCGCGACCGCACCGCCCTGTTCGCGGTCCTGCGGATCGCCGACGACCGCCACCTCATCTACATGCGCGGCCACCACCTCGTCGCCGACGGCGCTGCCGCACTACGACTCCTCGCCGAGTGGGGGCAGTGCTACACCGACGCCGTCGAGGGCCGCACCCCCGACTATCCGCCTGCCGAGGACTTCGGCCCCGCGCTGCGCGCCGACGCCGACTACCTGACATCCACACGGCGCGAGCGTGATCGCAGCTACTGGCTCGACACCCTCGCCGGCGCACCACCACCGCCGACCCTCAGCCGCCGAGCCGGCGCGATGTCGACGCGCACTCATCACCTCACCGAGGTCGTCGCACCCGGTACCTCCGAACTCCTCCGGCAGGTGCAAGCCGCACACACCACCACCATGCCCGCGGTCGTCGGAACCGCACTCGCGATCTACCTCGCCCGGATGACGGGCCACCACGACATCCAGTTCGCGCTCCCGGTCGCCGCCCGCGCCGTCGCGGCGCTCCGACACACCCGTCTTCCGGTCTCGAACGTGGTCCCCATCCGCACCCACCTGACCCGCACCGCGACGGCCCGCGACACACTGCACGCGACACAGTCGGCGATGCTCGGCGCCCTCCGTCACCAGCGCTACCGATACGAGGACATCCGGCGCGACCTCGCCGCCGCCGGCACCCCTGTGCCCACCACCCCCGGTGTCACCGGCCCGGTCCTGAACCTCATGCTCGCCGAGCCGACCATCCGCTTCGGTGACGCCGTCGGCGGCGTGCAGATCGTGAGCGCCGGCCCCGTCGACGATCTCGCGTTCACCGTCTATCCGCGCGTCGCAGCCGACGGCTCGGTCGCCACCCAGATCGACCTCGACGCGAACCCGCACCGCTACACCCTCGCCGAGGCCCGCGACCACCACGCGCGGTTCCTCCGCCTTCTCGACACGGTCTGCCGAGAACTGCTCGACGCCCCCGACACCCTCGTCGGCGACATCCCCCTGCTCACCGACACCGAACACGCCGCTCTCGCATCAGTATCGGGCCCGACGTGGGCGCCCGAGCCTGCGCCCGCCATCGACACCTCGCCACCCCCGGGTGGCGTCGCGCGACTCGGCGAGACCATCGCCATCGAGATCCCACGCGGCGCCGGACTGAGCCGCGCCATCCGCGCGGGCCTGTCGAGCCCGGCGACGATGCTCATCCTCGATCCCGACCTTCCCGCGACCCGGCGACAGCAGATCCTCGACCGGGTTCGCCCGCGGACCATCGTCACCGCGGACGAGATGACACCCTCGGTCGAATCCGGAGTCGGCCCCTCGGCGGCCCCGCTCGACGCACCGGCCTACATCGTGTTCACCTCCGGCACCACGGGTGAGCCGAAAGGCGTGGTGGTGCCGAGGCGGGGGATCGGGGCCCTGAGCGCCGACCTGCGGTCGCGCTTCAGGATCGACACCGCAGCGCGCGTGGCGCAACTCGCTGCCGCATCATTCGACGCGTCGATCTTCGAGCACATCCTCGCCGACGCCATCGGCGGAACGATCGTGCCCGCACCACCCGGCACGCTTGTCGGCGCGCACCTCACCCGATTCCTCAACGACCACAGCATCACCCACGCCGTCATCACCCCGAGCGTGCTCGCGACGATCGATCCCGACCACCTCGAACACGGTGTGCTGGCCACCCTGATGACCGCCGGCGAGCCCCTCCCCGGGGGCCTGGCTGCTCGGTGGGCCACAGGGCGCACCCTGCACAACCTGTACGGCCCGGCCGAGACCACCATCATGGCCACCGCCGCGTGCATCGAGCCCTCCGCCGACACCGCGCTCGCGCCGCCGATCGGTGCGCCCATCACCGGAACCCGCGTGCACGTCCTCGACGCCCGGCTGCGTCCCGTGCCGCCGGGTGCACCCGGCGAGCTGTACGTGTCGGGCCCGTCGCTGGCGCTGGGATACCTCGCCGACACCCCCTCGACCGCCGCGCGATTCGTCGCCGACCCGACCGCGCCCGGCGAACGGATGTACCGCACGGGCGACCTCGTCGCATGGGACCACGACCTGACCGGCCTCACCTACCTCGGTCGCGGCGACGACCAGGTCCAGATCCGCGGCGTCCGTGTCGAACTCGCCGAGATCGAATCGGTGGCGTCGTTGATCGACGCGGTCGACGGAGCGGTCGCCGTCGTCGACGACGGCACGCTCGAGCTCGCGGTGGTCACCTCCGATCCCGTCACCGTGCGACCCGCGCTACGCCGCCTGTTCGCCGAACGCTTGCCACCGGCGATGTGGCCGTCACGGATCTCCATCGTTGATCACCTCCCGCTCACCCCGACCGGCAAGATCGATCGCGACGCCGTCGCCGCCCTTCCGCGGCTCGACCCCGACGTGCCGTACGTCGCGCCCAGTACACCGGCGGAACTCGTGGTGGCCTCCGTGGTCAGCGACGTGCTCGGGGTCGACGCGCCGTCGGTGGCCGCCGACATCGTCGACCTCGGGGCGACATCGCTGAACGCGGTGGAGGTCGCGGCCGCGCTGGTGCAGCGCACGGGTGTGTCGGTGACCGTGCGCGACGTGCTGACGTCGGTGTCGTTGCGGGAGTTGGCTGCCCGCATCGATTCGGCGTTGGCGGCGAGCGATGTGCCCGAGCGGCCCGACCATCCGCCTGCCTCCGCCCAGCAGACGGCGATGGTCGTCTCCGCGCGGCTCGACCCCACCTCGACGGCCGAGGTGCTGGTCGGATCGGTCACGCTGCGCGGCGCCGCCGGCAACGCGGGTGCGGTGCGCGCGGCCATCGCCGATGTGGTGGAGCGCCACGAGATCCTGCGCACCGTGGTGCGGGTCGGGGTGTCCGGTGAGCTCTGGCAGGACGTGCTCCCCACCGACGACGTGATCGCGGGAATCCTGGTGGAGATGGTCCTGCCCGACCCGCGTGCGGTGACCGACCCGACCACGTCTGTGCCGGCACAGATCTCGGTGCGGGAGCACGCGGACGCACTCGTCTTCGCGATCGCGGTCCATCACGCACTGATCGACGATGCGTCGATCGACGTGCTCGCCACCGACCTCGCCACCGCATGCGCAGCGCGACTCCGCGGCGCGGCACCGGACTGGACCGAGAACCCGATCCAGTACGCCGACGCCACGGCGATGATCGCCGCTGCGTTGGGCAGCCCATCCGACCCGGGGTCGACATACGCTGCGCAACTCCAGTTCTGGCGTGATGAGCTGCGTGACCTCCCGCCGCGGCCGCGGCTGCCGTCGCCCTCGGCGAGCCGCGCGACGGGCGCCCGCGAGGTCTCGGCGACGGTGGCGACCACCGACCTCGCGGGGGACACCTACGCCGTCGCGCACACGATCGTCGCCGCGGTGATCGCCCGCTTCACCGGGAGCCTCGACCTCACGCTGGCCACCGTGCACTCCGGCCGCGACCTGTTGCCCGCACGACCTGCCGCCGGGATGTTCGTCAACCCCGTCGCCATCCGTACGCGGCTCGACCCCGGCGCCCCGTTCTCCACCGTGCTCGAGGCAACCGAGACCACGGTCCGGAACGCCCTGCTGCACAGTGACCTCCCCGTCGCCGATGTCGCCCGCATCTGCGAACCCCGGCGTTCGCCGACCATCGCCCCGCTGTCGGATGTGCTGATCAGCTACCGCGCCACCGACCGCGCGCACGGTGCCGCCGAAACATTCGGGCTCGACATCGAGGTGTCCGAGGAGCCGGCACGTCACGCGCGGGTCCCGCTGCAGTGGAACCTCGATCGGACCACCGACGGGCTACGGGTGGCGCTCACCCACGACGCCGCGCTGATCGACGACGAGACCGCCGCCGCCATGGTCGACGCCGTGGTCGGGGCCTTCGGTCGTGCGGCAGCGAACCCGGAGTCGCCTCTGCACGAGCTCGTTCCGGGATCGGGCGCTGGTTTCGAGGTCATACCTGCTTCCGTGGACGAGCGGACCGTCGTCGACGTGGTGGCGGCCACCGCCGACGCGTTCCGCACTGCGCCGGCGCTGATCGACGGCGACACGCGCTACAGCTACGACGAACTGATGACGCAGGCGCGCGCGATCGGTGCAGACCTGGCTTCCCGCGGTGTGCGTGCCGGCGATCGGGTCGCTATCGCTCTCCCGCGCGGCGCCCGCGCAGTGATCGCGCAGCTGGGAACCCAGATGGCCGGTGCGGCCTACATCCCCATCGACATCGCGCTTCCGGCGGCGCGGGTCGCAGCGATTCTCGACACGGCTGTGCCCGCCCTCGTGGTGGTCGACGGCGACACTCCCGACCTCGGTGCGCATACGACGGTGTCGCTCGACGAGCTGGAGGCCGACGGTTCCGCGTGGACTCCGGTACGTGTTCCCGCCGGCGCGGAGGCGTACGTCATTTTCACCTCGGGATCGACCGGCCGACCCAAAGGGGTGTCGGTGAGTCACGGCGCGGTGGTCGCGATGCTCGACGGCGTGGCCGGGAGCTACACGCGCGACGATGTGTTCAGCTGCGTGCACTCGCTCGCCTTCGATTTCTCGGTGTTCGAGATCCTCGCGCCGTGGCGTGTCGGGGCGAGCGTGGTGCTCGCCGACGTCGACACCGTGCGCGACCCGACTGCTCTGTGGCGTTTCGTGCAGGACAGGCGGATCTCTGTGCTGTCGCAGACGCCGGCGGCGTTCGCGGCGCTGGCGGCCGAGGCGATCCGCGTGGGCGAGGGCACGACCGCTCTCGGGCGGGTGGTGTTCGGCGGTTCGGCGCTCTACTTCGACCGTTTCTGGCGCTTCGCCGCGACCGTCGGCAACACCACTGCGTTCACCAACATGTGGGGGATCACCGAAGGGGCAGTGCACGTCACCTCGACACCGGTGGCGGTGACGTCGGAACGTCGCTCGCTGATCGGTGACCCGTTGCCGGGGATGGCGATCAGCGTCCTCGACACCACCCTGGCGCCGGTCCCCACCGGCGTGTGGGGCGAGTTGTACATCGCCGGTGCGCATCTCGCCGACGGCTACCTCGGGCCCGCCGCGCAGACCGCGGAGCGATTCGTGGCGGCGCCCGGCGGCGTGCGGATGTACCGCACCGGAGACATGGTCCGACGCACCCACGACGGCGAGCTCGAGTACCTCGGACGATCCGACGACCAGGTGCAACTGCGGGGGTTCCGGGTGGAGACCGGCGAGGTGGCCGCCGCCCTGCGCGCGGTGCCCGGCGTCACCGACGCCGTCGTGTCCGTGGCCGATCGCGATCGCGTCGATGGCGGCACGCTGGTCGCCCACGTGATCGCGGCAGGCGACGACATCACCCCCGCGTCCCTGCGCGCCGCGGTGTCCGAGACGCTGCCCGCGCACGCGGTGCCGACGCGCGTGGTTCTCGTCGACGCGTGGCCACTGACGCCGTCGGGGAAGATCGACATCGCTGCCCTCCCGCAGCCGACGTCCGGGCAGGCGGTCGACACCGGCCGAGACGTCGACGGATACCTCCCGGCGGTCCGAGCAGTCGTCGCCGGCGTGCTGGGGCTGGCCGAGAGCGACCTCGACACCGGTCTGTCGCTGCTCGACCTGGGCGCACATTCGTTGTCGTACATGCACATCGCGGTCGGGCTCGCCGCGGCAACCGGCCGCCAACCCGCGGTGCGCGACATCGTCGCCGCGCCGACGGTGGCCGCGTTGAGCCGGGTGGTCGCCCGATCACCCGTTGCCCTCTCACCCGTCGCAGCGATCGACGGTGGCGGTGACGATCCGGTCGAGTACATCCCCACTGCGCAACAGCGTGGGCTGTGGTTCCTGCATCGGGTGTCGCCGGCCTCGACGGTCTATCACCTCCCCTTGCGCATCGACCTGAATGCTGCTGTGGGCGTCGATGTTCTGCGTTTTGCGGCCATCGATGTGATCGCCCGGCACGAGATCCTGCGGACCGTTCTCGTCGACTCGGACGGGACGCCGAGGGCTCGTGTGCTGTCGGTCGCCGATGTCACCGCGTTCGTCGACCGAGCGATCAGCGGTTCTCAGCAGGTGTCCGATGTGGACGCCGCCGCGACTCTCGCCGCCCGCAGCCCGTTCGACCTCGGGACCGCGCCCGGCTGGCGCATGCATCTCTTCGATGCGCGTGGGCAGGAGGGTTCGGGCCGTAGAGACGCCGACGAGCCGGACCGGGTCCTGGTGATCGTCGCCCACCACGCCGTCGCCGACGGGTGGTCGGTACAGATCCTCGGGCGTGACGTGCTGACCGCGATCACCGCTCGGATGCAGGGTGTCGCACCGGTGTGGCCGGCGCCGGCCGAACCGTACAGCGTGTTCGCCCGTCGGCGTGCCGCCCGCGGTGCCGTGGCCGACGCGGTGATCGATCACTGGCGCGGGGTGCTCGACGGTGCGCCCACACAGATGTCGCTGCCGGAACCGGCCGTCGGTGTCGACGGATCGGGTCCCGAGCCCGCAGCCCATCTCGAGACCACGTTGTCGCCGACAGTGCGTGATCGGGTGGTCGCGCTCGCCGACGCGTGCGGGGCCACACCGTTCCACGTGGTGCACGTCGCGGTGAACCGGGTGATCGCCTCGATCGCCGGAACAGACGATGTGGTGATCGCGGTGCCCACCGCCGGTCGCGACACCGCCGCCGACCTCGCCGGCGTCGGCATGTACGTCCGGATGGTCGTGCTGCGCAGCCCCGTCGGCACCGACGTGTCGGTGCCGGACGCGGTGTCGGCGAGTGCACGGGCGCTGACCGGGGCGACCGGCGATCTCGCGATCGAGTACGAGGATCTCGTCGCGGCGGTCGCACCCACGAACGGTGGTGACCGGCAACCGTTCCTCGACGTGATCGCGGCCTACGCCGAGGACACCCTCGACGCCGAGTCGCTACCCACCGGCGACAGCGAGATCGTGCACGCACTGACCCCGATCCGGGTGCCGCACGCCCGCGTGCCGCTCGAGTTCACCGTCACCGACCGCCGCGACGGCGGGCTGGAGCTGGTCCTCACCGTCGGTACACGAACCGTGGACACAACGGCCGCGGAGCAGATTCTCGACCGCGTGGCCTCGATGCTCGAGACACTGGCCGAGGGCGGTCCGGATCGCATGGTTCGGGAGGCGCTCCCACCGGCCGATCGCGCCGCGCTCGTCGGGCCGCCGCGTGCACCGCTCCGTGACCCGGGACGCGCCTTCACCGAACACGCACGGCGCTCGCCGGATTCGGTGGCCGTCATCGACGCGGGTCGCTCGGTCACCTACGGCGAGCTGTTCGCCGCGGTGGATCAGCTGACGCGCTCGCTGTCCGACGGTGGTGTCGGTGCCGGGACCCGTGTGGTGGTGACCGCGGGCCGATCGGCGGCGCTGCTCGCGGTGACGGTGGCGCTGCACGACCTGGGCGCGACGTACGTGCCGATCGATCCGTCCTATCCGGCGGAGCGTGCCGCGGCGATCCTCGACGCGGTGTGGCCGGCCGTCCCGATCACCATCGAGCCCGCGACCGACTACGACGGCGACACCATCCTCGGGTCGCGGGTGCTGACCTACACCGCCATCGGTGCGGGCCCGGCTGTGGTGCGGTCGCTGCCCGGTGATCTGCCGGCGTACATCGTGCACACCTCGGGGTCCACCGGGACGCCGAAAGGCGTTGTGGTCACGCGCGACAATCTCGCGTCGATGCTGTCGGCGACGCTTCCGCGGATCGCCCCCCGCCCGGCCGATGTGTGGACGTGGTCGCACTCGCCGGCTTTCGACTTCTCGGTGTGGGAGACGTGGGGGCCGCTGACCACGGGCGGTGCGATCGTCATCGTCGACACCGACACCTCGCGGGATCCGACGGTGCTGGCACGGCTTCTCGACGACACCGGCGTCACGATCCTGAGCCAGACACCGACCGCGTTCGCGCGTATCGCGGACAGCGCCGCCCTGCATCCCGCTCTGCGATGGGTGGTGTTCGGCGGTGAGGCGGTGGCGCCCGCGACCCTGGCGGCCTGGGCTGCACGCCATCCGGCGACGCAGCTGGTGAACCTGTACGGGATCACCGAGACCACCGTGCATCTCACCCAGCAGATCCTCGACGTCGCCGATCAGCGCAGTGTGATCGGCCAACCGCTGCCGGGGATGTCGCTGCGGGTGCTCGACTCGCGCCTGCGGCCCGTGCCCGTCGGCGCACGCGGCGAGGTGTACGTCCTCGGCCCGCAACTCGCGGCCGGGTATCTCGACCAACCGGGCCGCACCGCGGAACGGTTCGTCGCCGCCCCCGACGGCGCCCGTATGTACCGCACCGGCGATCACGTGCGTCGCATCGACGCCGACCGCCTCGTCTACCTGGGACGCACGGATGACCAGGTGCAGATCCGGGGATTCCGTGTCGAACTCGGCGAGGTCGTCTCCGCCCTGCGCGCCCTTCCCGGCGTGCGTGATGCCCGGGTGGTGGTGCGACCTGGACCCCTCGCGGGCGACGAGACGCTGCTCGGCTTCGTGATCGGTGATGACGTGGACACCGACGCACTGCGAACCCGCTGCGCTGCAGTGCTCCCCGCGCAGTCGGTGCCGTCGTCGATCCTGGCGGTACCCGGCTGGCCGCTGACCCCGACCCGCAAGGTCGACACCGCAGCTCTGCTGGCAACCGCGGACACGGCCTCGACGGTGTCGCGGCCGCTGACGCCGCAGGAGCAGGTGGTCGCCGCCGTCGTCGCGGAGGTGACCGGAACCGATAACGCGCGCATCGGCGCGGGCGCGAACTTCTTCGCGCTCGGTGGATCATCCCTGTCGGCAACACGTCTGGCGGCTGCCCTGTCCGACGTCGCCGGCGCGGCCATCACGGTGCGGTCGGTGTTCGACCACCCCACCGTCGCGATGCTGGCCGCGGTGGTCGACGCCGCGCATGACGTGGGTGTGACCGTGCCCGGTCCCGTCGCCATGCCCCGCCCCGACCGACTGCCGCTCACCCCGCAGCAGGAAGAGATCTGGCTCGAGTGGACGCTGCATCCCGAGGACACCGGCTATCACCTCGTGACCGCGGTACCCGTCGACGAGGGTGTCGCAACGATGCTGCGGGATCCCGATTCCCGTGAGCGGATCGCCCGACAGGCCCGGGCACTCATCGAACGCCACGACGCCCTGCGCACCTGCTACCCGGTCGACGACCTCGGACCACGCCAGGAACTCGTCGACCTCGACTCCATCACCATCGATCTGACCCCGGTGGTGGTCGACGATGCGGCAGCGATCGTCGCGGATCTGCTCGCCCCGTTCGATCTCGCCGCGCAGCCACCGTGGCGGGTCCGCGTCGCCGACACCCCGTACGGCATGGTGATCGGCGCCGCCGGGCACCACATCGCCGCCGACGGACGCTCGATCGCGGTACTGGAGAGGGAGATCGCGACGTTCATCGACGGCGCGACGCCTCCGATGGCGCCGTCACTCGACTTCGCCTCGTACACCCAGTGGTACCGCTCGATGCTCACCGCGCGCGATGCGGATCTGCAGAGCTTCTGGCGCGGTGTGTTCGCGGAACCGGTGCAGCCCATCCGGCTTCCCGGTGTCGCGGCGACGGTGGGAGAACGGGCGCCCGAACCCGCGGTGGTGGCCGTCGCGCTCCTGCCCGCCGAGACGGTGACGCGCTTGGCGGCGTGGGTGATCGAGCGGCACACCACGGTGTTCATCACCGTGCACGCCGCGCTCGCCTCGGTGCTCGCGCGGCGCGGCGCCACCCGCGACATCATCGTCGGGACGGCGACGTCGGGCCGCAACGCCGCGGCGCTCGCCGACACCGTGGGGATGTTCGCGCGAACGGTGCCGTTGCGCAACGACATCGACGTGGACGCACCGTTCACCGACGTACTCGCCGCGGTGACCGCCACCGACCTCGACGCCTTCGCCCACGCGGACCTCCCCGCCGCCGCCATCACCGCCATCGCCGATCCCGACCGCACCACCGCCGGGCGTGCACTCACCACGGTCGTGCTGTCGGACCTGCTGACCGATAGGCCGGGCAGCGCCGCGCTCTCCACCGATGTCGACGCGCTCGCGGCATCGGGATTGTTGCGCACCGTCTTCGGGCTCGACTTCTCGGTCTCGCGGCACGGCGACGACCTGCGGATCGCACTGGTGTACCGGCCCTCAACGGTCGACGCGGCCGTCGCGCAGGGGATGGTCGACGACGTCGCCACCGTGATCGACGCGGTTCTCTCGCGGCCCGATGTGGCCGTCGGGGACGTTCTGGTCGACACGTCGGCACGCTCGACGGAAACTGTGGCACGGTCGGCGGGGGAGGGGCGGGGCGAGCCCCGAGTGGCCGACGGCACGGTAGGCGGGATCCTGGCCGTCGCCGCGCGACGGCACGCCGATCGGATCGCGCTGATCGACGGAGACGAGCGGATCACCTACGCCGAGGCCGATGCCCACGCGCGGGCCATCGCCGGTGCGCTCCGGGCGGCCGGGGTCGGGCGCGGCGACATCGTGGTCTCGCATGCGCCGCGGTCGCGGTGGTCGGTCCTCGCGACGTGGGGGATCAGCTATGCCGGTGCGGCGTTCCTCGCGGTGAACCCCACCGATCCACCTACCCGACGCGCCCGCGTCCTCGCCGACGCGGCGCCCGCGGCGATCCTCACCGCACCCGGACACCCGGTCACCGACATCCCCCTGGACGCGCCGGTGCTGGCCCTCACCGACGCGATGACGCACGACCCGATCGTCGCGCCGGTCGCGGTGGGTCTCGACGATCTCGCCTACGTCGTCTTCACCTCGGGATCCACCGGTACGCCGAAAGGTGTTGCCGTGTCGCATCGGGGCGTGGGGCCGATGCTCGCGACACTGCTGAACGGTCTGTCGGTGGACGAGTCGTCGGTGATGCTGCACAACTACGCGCCGTCGTTCGACGCCCACATCCTCGAGGTGATGATGGCCGTCGCCGCCGGCGCGCAGATGGTGATCTGCCCGCCCGAGGTGATCGGCGGAGACGAACTGCGCGACATCATAACCCGCCACGGCGTGAACACCGTCTACAGCACACCCGCGGTGCTGGGGACCATGGATCCGGCTGCTCTGCCACACGTCACGCGGATGACGGTCGGTGGGGAGGCGATACCGCCCGCCATCGCGGCCGCCTGGTCACCGCGACGGCAGCTCGCGAACCTGTACGGGCCCACCGAGACCACGATCGTCGTGACCGCATCACTGCGGATGGACACCGGCCCGGTGCACATCGGGACGGCCGTCGCCGGATCGTCGGTCGCCGTGCTCGACGCGCGGCTGCGGCCAGTCCCCGACGACACCGTCGGCGAGTTGTACATCCGCGGTGAGTCACTCGCCCGCGGATACCTCGGACGCCCCGACCTCACCGCCGAACGCTTCGTCGCCGACCCGAACACCCCGGGCGGACGGATGTACCGCAGCGGAGACCTCGCGCACCGCCGCTCCGACGGCACCGTCGTCACCCACGGCCGCACCGACAGCCAGCTCGCCGTCCGCGGCCTGCGTGTGGAACCGGCCGAGGTCGATGCCGCGCTGGTCGCGATCCCCGGTGTGCGCGACGCGGTCTGCGACCTGTATGCGACGCCATCGGGTGTCGATGTGCTCGCCGCATGGGTGGTCCTCGAGACTGCGGATGACCCGATGGATGCCGACGACCTCCGCCGTGCCACACGAGAGGTGTTGCCGCGTGGCATGGTCCCCGCGCTGATCACCGTGGTCGACGAGCTGCCTCGCACGGCGAACGGCAAACTCGATCGACGCGCACTGCCGGTCCCGGCCACGCCGTCGGGTCGACCCGCGCAGACACCCACCGAGCTCGCGATCGTCGCGGTATGGGCCCAGGTGATCGGCGTCGACGCCGAGACCATCGACACCGCATCGGACTTCTTCTCCCTCGGCGGGACATCGTTCAGCGCCACGCGGGTGGTGGGGCGGCTTCGGGAGTCCACCGGCCGCGACGTCGCCGTGCGACAGCTGTTCGATGCGCGGACCGTCGCCGACCTCGCGGCCGATCTCGACGCGATGCCCGCCACCGACGTACGCGGGGTGCGCCCGGTGCACCTGCCGACGCCGGCGAGCGTCCCGCTGGCCTACCCGCAGCGTCGCATGTGGTTCCTCAACCGACTCGATCCGGAGTCGACGGCCTACACGGTGCCGGTAATCGCGTGGATCTCGGGACCGGTCGACGTCGAACGGATCCGGCGTGCGGTGCGCCGGGTCGCGCAGCGGCACGAGAGCCTGCGCACCGTGTACCCCGACACCCCCGACGGGCCCCGACAGGTGGTGCTGCCGTCCTCCGACGTCGCGGTGCCGGCGCTGATCCGCGTCGACACCGGTGACGCGGAGCACGCGGTCCGCGACTTCGTCACCACCCGGATCGATCTCACCGCCGCGACGGCGTTCCGGGCCGCGGTGTTCGAGGTGGTCACCCCCGACGGTCCGCGATGGTTGTTGGCCGTGGCGATGCACCACGTGGCGGTCGACGGGTGGTCGTTGCGCACGCTGCTCGCCGACCTCGCGACCGCGTACACCTCCGACACCGACCTGCCGGTGCCGGAGCTGACATACATCGACGTGACCCGCTGGCAGCTCGGGCGTCTCGGCGACGCGGGCGATCCACAGTCGGAGTACGCACGCCAGATGGCCTTCTGGGGTGAGGAATTGGCCGGGCTCGGGGAACCGCCGCGTCTGCCCGGCCACGGCTCGGGCTCCATCGGAGGGCGGGTGACCGCGGTGCTGCCGGCCGACCTCGCGGCGTCGGTCACCGCGATCGCCCATGACGCCGGCGCGACCGTCTTCCACGCCGTGCACGCTGTCGTCGCCACGGTGCTGGCCCGGTGGACCGGCCGCACCGACGTCGTGGTCGGGGCACCAGTGCTGGGCCGCCCCGATCCGGCGTTCGAACCGATCGTCGGCATGTTCGTCAACACGGTGGTGCTCCGGACTGCGCTCGACCCTGCAGCGACGGTGCACGATTCGTTGCGCACCGTCCGTGACACCGACCTCGCCGCGATGGCGCACGACGGCGTTCCCTACGACGCGGTGGCCCGCGCGGTGCGCCCCGACCACCGCGGCCGCCACGACCCGCTGGTGTCGGTGCTGGTCGTGACGCAGGAGGCGCGCGCCGTGCTCGATCCGGCGCTCGGCGACCCCGACGATCCCTCGGGTGGGATATCGCTGGGCGACAGCCGAATCGAGCCGATCGGCGACATCGATCACCTGGTGTCCGCGAAGTTCGACCTCGAGGTCGTCATCGCCCCGGCCCCCGGCGGCGCGCTCGAACTGATCGTCCTGCACGCACCGGCGATACCCGGGGCCACCGCACAGGCCATGGCCGATCAGCTCCTGATTCTGCTGACCGCGGCGACAGGCGCCCCGCACGAGCCGTTCCCGCTGATCGACGACGGCCTCCGGGCCGAGACGCCCGCACCCGAGACCACCGCAGAGACCACAGAGACCGCGGCGAACGCGGTCGCCGATCTCGACGTCGACGTCGACGCGGTGCGCACCGTCTTCGCCGAGGTCCTCGACATCGCGGTCGACCACATCGGCGCCGACGACGACTTCTTCGGCCTCGGCGGAACGTCGTTGGCCACCACCCAGGTCGTCGCCGCACTCGCGCGCCGTACCGGCCGCCGGGTACCGGTGGCCGAGGTGTTCGCCCACCCCACCGCCGCGGGACTCGCGACGAGTCTCGGCGCTGTCACCGCATCGACCGCAGATCCGATGACCGACGCGCTGGCCCGCGTGATGGCCGAGGGGCCCGCGGGTACGCGGTCGGCGCGGATCCCTCTGACCACCGCGCAGCGTCGAATCTGGTTCGCCGACCGGCTCTCCCGGGATCGATCGGCGACCGCGATGTACGCCGTGCCGGTGGTGGTGCCGCTCGAAGGCGACGTGTCGGAAACCGCCGTGGCCGCAGCGGTGCGCGCCGTGGTCGATCGCCACGCTCCGCTGCGCACCGTCTATCCCGCCGACGCCGGCCAGCCGTATCAGCACGTGCTGCCGTCATGTCGGCCTTCGGTGTTGGCGGTGGACCTCGGTGACCGATCGTGGGCCGACGCCCTGGCCGACCCGCCTGCGGCGCTCCGGGGCCATCTCGCCGCGCCCGTCGACATCACCACCGAGCCCCCGGTGCGCGCGGTGTCGGTGCGGGGGCGCGACGGACGGTTCCTCCTGCTGCTGGTCCACCACATCTCGCTCGACGGCCAGTCGGTCCCGCTGATCGCCGCCGACCTCACCGCCGCGCTCGCCGGGGACTGGTTGGCGCCGCTCGACGTGACCTACCCGCAGTGGGCGCTGGCCGAGAACGCCGTGCCCGCCGCGCAGTGGGCGACCGAACGCGCCCGCGTCGTCGCCGCGGTCGAGGGATACTCCGGCATCCTCGACATCCCGACCGACCGCGCGCGCACCGCGACGCGATCCCTGGCCACCGGCGCGGTGCCGGTGGCGCCGCCCCCGGTCGTGGTCGCCGCCATCGGTGCCCGGGCCCGTGCGGCCGCGGTGACACCGTTCCATGTGTGGCATGCGGCGCTGGTGCTGGTCCTCGCCGGTGCCGCCGACACCGACGACGTCGCCGTGGGAACGCCGGTGTCGGTGCGGTCGCTCCCGGAGATCGATTCCGTCGCAGGCATGTTCGTCTCGACCGCGGTGCTGCGCACGCACCTGGGTGCGCGCGGCGACGATCCGATGACCATCGACGCGCTGCTGGCGACGGTCCGTGACGTCGACATCGCGGCGATCGGGGCCAGGCTCGTGGGCCTCGACGACGTGATCGCCGCGATCCGCCCGGCGCGCGAGGCCGGACGCCATCCGCTCGTGCAGGTACTGCTGTCGTGGGCGGCCGACACCCTGCCACCCGCGCCGTGGACCGGCGCAGAATCCGCAGAGCATCAGCTCAGTGCGCCATCGGAATTCGATCTGCAGTTCACCGTCTCGCCCGACGGTGCCGCGACGGTGACCTACTCGACCGATCTGTTCGACGCCCACACCCCGCGCGGGCTGGGAGAACGGTGGATCCGCGCGGTGACGGCGCTGGTCACTCTCGACGGCGACACACCGCTGGGCGCACTCGACCTGCGCGACCCGGCCGAGGCGGCACGGGACGCGGTGGAGCGGTCGGTGCTGGCAAGCCGGTCGATGATGACGCTCGGCGAGGTGTTCTCCCGCGCAGCCGGGGTGTTCGCCGACGACGTCGCGATCGACGACGGGACTCAGGTACTCACCTACGCCGAGCTGGATCGGCGATCGGCGCAGGTCGCGACGCGTCTCGTTGACACCGGAGTCCGCCCGGGCGACAGGGTCGCCATGATGCTGCCGAGATCGGTGGAGTCGGTGATCGCGACGTGGGCGATCGTGCGCGTCGGGGCGGTGCTCGTTCCCGTCGATCCGGGCTACCCGGCCGATCGGGTCGCACGCATGTTGGCGATGACCGGCGTGCCCGTGGCGATCGGCGCGGAGAGTGCGCCCGGGGTCACGGTGATCGGGGTGGGGGATCCGAGCGCCGAGGACAGTCCCGACATCGGGTGGGCGACGATGCTGATCGACGCGCCCGCCTACATCATCTTCACCTCGGGGAGCACCGGGACACCGAATGCCGTCACCGTCACCCACCGCGGGGTGTCGTTGTTCGCCGACGCGGTCGCCTCGCGGCTGATGGCCGCCGACCGCGTCGCCCATCACTCCTCGCCGAGCTTCGACGCCTCGATCATGGAGCTCGTGCGCGCAGCCGGGGCGGGCGCACGGTTGGCGGTCATCGCACCCGACCGTGTGGGTGGTGGCGAGGGAACGGCCGAGCTCGCCCGCCTCGGCGTGACGACCCTGTTCACGTCGCCGACGGTGCTCGCGACGTTGGACCCCTCCGCGCTGCCCGCCCTGCGTCTGGTCGAGGTGGGCGGTGAGGCGGTCGCACCGGAAGTGTTGCAGCCCTGGGCGACCGGCCGTGATGTCGCCACGGTCTACGGGCCCACCGAGGCGACGATCATGGTGTGCTGGGCGTGGTTCGACGCCGGCACCGCGGTGGGACCGATGCTGGGTCGGCAGGCCGACAGCGTGGGGGTCGCCGTTCTCGACCGTCGGATGCGGCCCGTTCCCGACGGATGTGTGGGCGAGCTGTACCTCTTCGGCCCGGTTCTCGCGCAGGGCTACGGCGAGGCCGCGCTGACGGCGAGTCGTTTCGTCGCCGCCGACGACGGCGAGCGCATGTACCGCACCGGTGACCTGGTGCGACGAACGCCATCGGGACTCACCTTCGTGGGTCGCGGCGACCGTCAGGTCCAGATTCGCGGTGTGCGCGTGGAGCCCGGCGAGGTCGACGCCGCTGCGCGGGCGGTCGGTGCGGTGCACGCGGCGACGGCGGTGGTAGCCGGGCCGGCCGGCGACACCCTGATCACCTATGCCGTCAGCGACCGGCCGGGCGCCGACATCCGCGCCGCGATGGCCGACCGTCTGCCCGCGCACCTTGTGCCGGCGCAGGTGATCCTGGTCGACGAACTGCCGGTGACGCCGGTCGGCAAGCTCGACATCGCCGCCCTGCCCACCCCCACCTGGGACGGGGCAGGAGACGCCGCGCTGACCCGGATCGAGGAGACCGTTCTCGGCGCGTTCCGTGCCGCGACCGGGCAGACGTCGATCGGGATACACGACGACTTCTTCGCCGTCGGCGGTACCTCGCTGCAGCTGATCCCGCTGGTCACGGCCCTGCGGGAGGAGGCCGGCGTCGACATCGGACTCGCGGTGGTGCTCACCCACCCGACGGCGGGGTCGCTGGCCGCGGTGATCGACGCCGGTGACACGGCGGGCACCACGATCCCGGAGGAGATCGCCGCCCTGCTGACCCACGTCATCGACCTCACCCCCGTCGACCGTGCAGAAAACGCCGTCGATCGTGCAGATAACGCCGTCGATCGTGCAGGTAACGCCGTCGAGCGGGCAGAAACGCCGCTGTGGATGGTGCACCCGGCGAGCGGGGTGGCGTCGATGTACCGACCGCTCGCCGAGGCGCTCACCGGGACCGCGCCGGTGTTCGGACTGCAACTGCCCGACCTGCTCGACACGACGCCCACTTCACCCGGGACGGTGTCGGCGCTCGCCGCGGCGCACCTCGATGCCGTTCGGTCACGACAACCACACGGACCGTACCGATTCGGCGGCTGGTCGGTGGGAGGGCAGATCGCGCACGAGATGGCCCATCTGGCCACCGCGGCCGGCGAGTCCGTCGACATCGTGGTGTTGCTCGACGCGCGCGTCGGTGTCGACGTGGCCGAGGCCGGTGCGGAGGCACTGACCATCGATCCCGACACCGCCGAGGCGTTGCGCGCCGCCGACGCAAGACGGTTCGCCGAGTACACCCGCCGTGTCGAGGAGATCGCCGCCTCGGCGGCAGCATTCGCTCCGCAGCCCGCACCGATCGCCGACCTCGTGATGGTCGCGGCGTCGAACACGACCGACGCGGCGATCGACCGATGGCGCACCGGTCCGGGCCGGGTCACCGTCGAGCGGGTCGACGCCGTACACGCCGATATGGGCAAGCCCGCGACGATGCGCGCCATCGGTGGGATGCTCTCGATGGCCATGTCCGAGATCGCCGCCGCCGCAGATCGCCCGGGCGGACCGACCGACGAACCGACCGCGAACAGGGGACACCGATGACCGCACCAGCTGCCGACGCACCCGCTCGCCCGCGGCGACGGCGCCGCCGGATCCTGTGGGTCATCGCGGTGGTCATCGCGCTGCTCGTGGTCGTGGGTCTCTACCTCGGCTACCTCGCCTACAAGGCCAAGGGCGACCTCGAGACCGCGCGCACGCAGGCGACCGCGGCCCGCGCCGCGGTGCTCGACGGCGACATCACGAAGGCGAAGGCCGCTGCCGCGCAGGCGCAGTCGTCGTCGGCGTCGGCGCGGTCGAAGACACACAACATCGTGTGGTCGGCCGCGGCGGCGATCCCGTGGCTGGGCGATCCGCTCGATTCGGTGTCACAGATCTCCGACGTGGTGGCTGACCTGTCGCGTGAGGTGCTCAGCCCCATCGCCGATCTCGCGACCACGCTCGACCCGACGACTCTGCGCGCGGGCGACAAAGGCATCAACACCATGCTGCTCGCCCAGAACGAGGCGAAGCTGGGCACCATCGCCGACGCCGCCGAACGCATCGACACCCGCGCCGCGGCCATCGATGGCTCGTGGTTCTCCACCGTCTCCGACGCACGTGACCAGCTCGTCGGCCAGACTACCAAGACGAGCCGGTTCATCCGCGGCACCGACACCGCCGCGAAACTGCTGCCGCCGATGCTGGGCAACGACGGCGTCCGCCGCTACTTCTTCGCCTTCCAGACGCCCGCCGAATCCCGTTCCACCGGTGGGCTTCTGGGCGCTTTCGCTGTCATCAGCGCGCGTGATGGCCGGGTGAACGTCGACAATCTCGGTCCCAACTCGACGTTGAAAGCGCCGTCGCGACCGATCGACCTCGGCGCCGAGTTCGACAGCAACTACGCGATCAACCGACCGTATGTCGACGATCGGAACAGCAACGTGAGCCCGCACTTCCCGTACGCGGCGCAGATCTGGATGTCGATGTGGCGCCAGCAGACCGGGGCGCGGCTCGACGGGGCCCTGGCCACCGACCCCATCGCGTTGAGCTACCTGCTGAAGGCGACCGGACCGATCACGCTGGCCGACGGCGAACAGATCACCGGCGACAACGTCGTCGACGTCACGCTGTCGAGTTCGTACAAGCGCTTCGGCGGCGACAACCCCGCCCGCAAGGCCTACCTGCAGGAGATCGCCAGTAGGGCGATCACCACCCTGACGACCGCCCGCGGCAACACCGGCGGCGTGCTGGAGGCGCTGGGTCGCGCGGTCCACGAGCGCCGACTCATGGTGTACAGCACCCGCGCCGACGAGCAGGCACTCCTCGTGAAATCTGGCCTCGCCCACGAGGTGCAGCAGACCGACGCCCCGTACGCCGAGGTGACCGTCGGCAACCTTGCCGGCAACAAGATCGACTACTACCTGCGCCGGGAGGTGCGCTACGAATCGGGAGCGTGCACCGGCGACATGCGCCAGAGCACGCTGACGGTGTCGCTCACCAACACCGCGACCGATCTCTCGCTCCCGGCGTACGTGATCGGCGGACTCGGCAACCCCGACAAGCGGATCAAGCCGGGCACGAACTACGCGAACCTCACCGCCAACCTCACCAATGGTGCGGTGCTGCAGACGATCACGGTCGACGGCGAGGCCCCGCTGTACGGCACGGGCACCGAGCTGGGGCATCTGCACGTGATGACGCAGCTGCGGATCAAGCCCGGTGCCACCGCCGTGGTGAAGTACACCTTCCTGGAGCCGACCTCGGCCCGCGGAGCCGCCGTGGTCCCGGTGCAACCGCTCGTCGATCAACCGGCCGTGACCGTGAACGTGCCCCAGTGCCGTTGATCGGCACGGGAATCACGCCGTCAGCAGCCGTCCTGGGCGACGGCGCGGATGAAACCGCCGGTCTGGTAGAGGTACATGTACGCCCAGTAGAACAGCGGGATGTGCGGTTGGTAGTCGACCATCACCAGGTCGCCGGTGAAGCAGCGCGAGATGATGTAGTCCGATCTCGTGACGTGTGGCGTGAAGGTGATGACCATCGCCGAACGCCACCCGTTGGCTTTCGCCTGATCGCGCAGGAACCGTGCCTCACCCCGCGTGGTCTTGGGCGACGGACGGAAGCAGATCACCCGAACCCGATGCGGCGCATCGCAGATCGCGTCCATGTAGTCATCGGGCTCGTCGTACGGGTTGGACACGAGGACGGTCGAGGCCAAGCCACGCTCGGCCAGCGAGATACCGTAGTCCTCGCGCCCGTCCTGCCGACCGCCCAGGACCATGATGACGTCGACCTTGCGGGGGCTCTGGGCGTCCTGCGGGAAGACGTAGACGGGCAGACCCGCACCGCCGATCACCACCATCAGAACGATCAGGCACAGCACGATCCTGCGCCACCGTCGCCTCATGGGCCGAGCGTATCGACTCCTCCGACCCCTCGCCGCGGGCATGACCGGTGTCACAGGTGAGCACCGACGGCGCCCCGCCGACCGGTTCCGGGGGCATCGAGGTGCGTGACCTCGTGATGCGTTTCGGTGCGGTCGAGGCGTTGCGGTCGATCGATCTCGACGTCGCGCCGGGGACGGTGATGGCCCTGCTCGGCCCCAACGGCGCGGGCAAGACCACCGCTGTCCGGATCATCTCGACCCTGCTGACCCCGACCTCGGGGACGGTGACCGTCGCCGGGGTCGACGCCGCCACTGATCCGCACCGGTTGCGTGGACTCCTCGGGCTCTCCGGTCAGTTCGCCGCCGTCGACCCGGTCCTGACGGGCGTCGAGAACCTCACCATGGTGGCTCGTCTCGCCGGCTACACCCGCCGCGCCGCCCGCCGACGTGCCCTCGACCTGCTCGAACAGTTCGACATCGCCGACGCCGGTGGTCGACGGGTCGCGGGCTACTCCGGCGGGATGCGACGACGCCTCGACCTCGCGGGCGCCCTGGTCGCGAACCCGCCGGTGGTGATCCTCGACGAACCGACCGCCGGGCTCGACCCCACGAGCAGGATCGGGCTGTGGGCCGCGGTGCGTGACCTCGTCGCCGCAGGTAGCACCGTGCTCCTCACGACGCAGTACCTCGAGGAGGCCGATCAGCTCGCCGACGCCGCCACGGTCATCGACCGGGGAACGGTCATCGCGCGCGGCACGCCCACGCAACTGAAGGCCGACTTCGCCACCGCGACGGTGACGGTGGTGCTGGCGAACCCCGCCGAGCGCGACCGTGCGCAACAGGTACTCGCCGACCGCGGGATCGTGCTGCACGGCCCGGAGGCGGACCCGACCTGTGTCACCGTCGCCACCGACGACCCCGGCCCGGTGACGGCGCAGCTCGTCGGTGCGTTGGCGGTCGCGGGTATCGACGTCGTCGACACCCGCACGGCCACCCCGTCGCTGGACGACGTGTTCGTCCACCTCACCGGCGCCGGCGAGCAGGCGGCCTCGTGACCGCCACAGCCCAGGCGCGGCCGCTGCCTCCGCGCGGCCGGGGCCCGATCCCGTTCGCCGTGGACTGCGAGGTGATGATCCGGCGGAACCTGACGACACTGCTGCGCACCCCGCAGATGCTTCTCGGCGCGGTGGTGCAGCCGCTGATGTTCGTCCTGCTGTTCTCGTATGTGTTCGGTGATGCCCTCGGCGGCGACCGCTACCGCGAGTTCCTCATCGGCGGGATCATGGCGCAGACGGTGGTGTTCAACGCGGGCTTCACCGCCCTGGGGCTCAACGCCGACCTCAACTCCGGTATGGCCGAACGCTTTCGAGCTCTGCCGATGTCGCGGCTGGGTCTGATCGTCGGCCGTACCATCTCCGATCTCACCATCAACCTCATCGGCCTGACGGTGATGTCGCTGGCGGGCCTGGTGGTCGGCTGGCGGATCTCCGACGGCGCCTGGTTCGCGCTCGGCTCGTACGCGACCGCGCTGGTGTTCGGGTACGCGTTGTCGTGGGCGGCGGTGATCATCGGCCTGGTCACCACCACCGCCGAGGCGGCCCAGAGTCTGCTCACCACCATCGTGTTCCCGTTGTGCTTCGTGTCGTCGGCGTTCATCCCGTCGCGCCTGCTGCCCGGTCCGCTGGAGGTGATCGCGAGTTGGAACCCGGTGTCGGCGGTGGCGCGAAGCTTCCGGCAGGGGTTCGGCAACCCGATCTCGGTGAACCCCCTCGTCGGGGAGCCGGTCACGTGGGCGTCGCAGCACGCCCAGGCCTACACGCTGATCTGCTCGGCGATGATCGTGGCGGTGATGGTGCCGGTGACCGCCCGACTGCTGCGACGGGCGGCCGCTCGATGAGAGTCCAGCAGCGCGAAAGTCGTTGAAAGCTCTCATCTCGCGCCGCCGGCGGGCCTATCCTGGGCTGACGGATGGGGGCACCGACCGGAGGTACGCGTGTCACAGGGCAGGGTCGAGATCGCGCCCGTCCCCGTGAAGGGCCGCGCCCGCGCACGACGCAACGCCCGGGCGCGTGTCGCCCGCAGCGCCGCCCGTCAGACGCCGTGGATCGACGGCTACATCCGGCGCGTCATGATCACCGACGCGCTGATCGTGGTGATCGTCGTGTTCGGCGCGCAGGTGCTGCGCTACGGCCCCATCTCGTTCGACGATCGCGTCGGGCGCGCGCACGTGCCCGTCGGGCTCGTGAGCCTCGGGATCGTCGCGGCGTGGCTGGTGATGCTGCGGATGCGCCAGTGTCTCGACCGTCGCGTGATCGCGGCCGGGCCCACCGAATACAGCCGCATCGTCTCGGCGTGCTTCCTCACCTTCGCCACGCTGGCGATCGTCGATCTCCTGTTCGTGTTGAACATCGCGCGGTCGTTCGTCGCGCTCGCATTTCCCGTCGGGACCCTGTTGCTGCTCGCGTCGCACTGGCTGTGGCGATCGCGGCTCACCCATCGTCGGCGTCGCCGACTCGATCTCGATCGGGTGCTGGTGATCGGCGGGCTCGCCACCGCGCAGCCGCTCATCGAGCACCTCGACCGCAACCCCGAACTCGGGTACGACGTGATCGGGGTGTGCGTGCCGCCCACGCAGTCGATGGTGATCGGCCCCGTCGCTGTCAACGCGCGGTCGGTGCCGATCCTCGGGGAGTTCGCCGACGCCCGCGCCGTCGTGGAGCTCTCGGGGGCGAGCACCGTCGCGGTCACCTCCGCCGAGGCGCTGGGACATTCGGCGATGCGCGAACTCTCGTGGGATCTCGAGGGTCTCGACGTCAGCATGGTCGTTGCGCCGGGCCTGCTCGACGTCGCCGGGCCGCGCATGAGCATGCGGCCGGTCGCGGGTCTGCCGCTGCTGCACATCGACAAGCCGGGCTACAAGGGCGCCAATCGGCTCGCGAAGGGCATGCTCGACCGGGTCGGCGCCGCGCTGCTGGTGGTCCTCACCGCACCGATACTGCTGATCTGCGCGATCGCGATCCGCGTCGACTCCCGTGGCCCGGTGTTCTATCGCGCCGAACGCATCGGGCTCGGCAACGAACCGTTCCTGATGTGGACGTTCCGGTCGATGGTGACCGGCGCCGATCGAATGAAGGCCGACCTGGCCGGCCTCGACGAAGGGGCAGGTGCGCTGTTCAAGATCCGCGACGACCCGCGCGTCACCCGGGTCGGGAAGGTGATCCGGCGGTTCAGCATCGACGAACTGCCCCAGCTGTTCAACGTCATCGGCGGGTCGATGAGCCTCGTCGGTCCTCGACCGCCGCTGGCCGAGGAGGTGGAGCGGTACCACGGTGCGATCGCCCGCCGGATGCTGGTGCGGCCCGGCATGACCGGCCTCTGGCAGGTGTCGGGCCGCTCGGACCTCACCTGGGAGGAATCGGTGCGACTGGACCTGAGCTACGTCGAGAACTGGTCGGCGATGAGCGACGCGATGATCCTGTGGCGGACGTTACGTGCGGTGGTGAGCCGCTCGGGCGCGTACTGAGTGCGGTGCGACGGCTACTGTCGCGGGCATGAGCGCGCCGGTGGTCCCGACCCGAATCCTGTTCGTCTGCACCGGCAACATCTGCCGGTCACCTATGGCCCAGTACTTCCTTACCGACCGTCTGGGCGCCGGATTCTCGGTGACGAGCGCCGGAACCGCGGCCCTGACCGACTATCCGATGCACGTCCAGACCGAGCGGGTACTGCGCGAGCGCGGGATCGCGTCGCTCGACGACTTCCGCGCCCGCTATCTCACGGCCGACCTCGTGGCCGGCGCCGACCTCGTGATCGGGCTGTCGCGCGAACACCGCGACCACGCGTCGGCCTCGGCGCCGATGTCGTGGCGCCGCGTGGTGACTCTGCGCGAGCTCGACACCTACATCGCCGGCGGGGGAGCGCTCACCTCCACCCCGCAGATCGCCGCCGACCGCAACCGCGACGACCTCGACATCGCCGATCCCATGCATCAACCCCCGGCAGCCTTCGACACCCTCGCCGCCGAACTCGATCCACTGATCGACCGATTGGCGGGGTGGTTGCGCGGCTGATCGGCGTCGGGGTCGCCGCGCCTATCGGCTTCCCGGACCTCGATGGCAGCGTTCGCGGGGCGAATCGGTGAACGCGGGCGCCCGGGAACCCGCGTTCGCCGGATCACCCCGCGTTCACGGAGCGTCGAAGCGGCGCTCGTGGGGGACATCGTCGAACTCCGCGAGATGGGGCCGGGCGTCGGCAGCCAGTTTGATGACGTCGTTGGTTCTGAAAGACCGCTGACCGTGCCGAAAGCCACGCCGAGTGTGCGCCGTCACGCCGTCGGTGTCCGGGGTGCTGTCAGCACACTCGACGGCCGTTTCCACACAGTCGGCGCGAGCTCGTCAGTAGTAGTAGGGGAACGGGTCCCAGTTCGGGTCGCGCTTCTCGAGGAAGGCGTCGCGGCCCTCGACGGCCTCGTCGGTCATGTAGGCGAGGCGGGTGGCCTCGCCGGCGAACACCTGCTGGCCCATCAGACCGTCGTCGGTGAGGTTGAACGCGAACTTCAGCATGCGTTGTGCCGTGGGCGATTTGGCGTTGATCGCCCTTGCGAACTCGATCGCGGTGTCCTCGAGGTCGGCGTGGTCGACGACCTCGTTGACCGCACCCATGCGCTGCATCGTCTCCGCGTCGTAGGCGCGGCCGAGGAAGAAGATCTCGCGCGCGAATTTCTGACCGACCTGCTTGGCGAGGTAGGCGCTGCCGTAGCCGGCGTCGAACGAGCCGACGTCGGCGTCGGTCTGCTTGAACCGCGCGTGCTGGCGCGAGGCGATGGTGAGGTCGCACACCACGTGCAGCGAGTGACCGCCACCGGCGGCCCAGCCGTTGACCACGGCGATGACGACCTTCGGCATGGTGCGGATGAGTCGCTGCACCTCGAGGATGTGCAGCCGACCGCCCTCGGCCTGCACGCGGGCGGTGTCGACGGTGTCGGTGGTCTCGCCCCCGGCGTACTGGTAGCCCGACCGGCCCCGGATGCGCTGGTCGCCGCCGCTGCAGAACGCCCATCCGCCGTCCTTGGCGCTCGGGCCGTTGCCGGTGAGAAGGATGGTGCCCACGTCGGGGCTGCGGCGCGCGTGATCGAGGGTGCGGTACAGCTCGTCGACCGAGTGCGGTCGGAACGCGTTGCGCACCTCGGGGCGGTCGAAAGCGATTCGTACGATGCCGTTCTCGCGACCCGGACCGACATGGCGGTGATAGGTGATGTCGGTGAGGTCCTCGAAGCCGCTCACCACGCTCCAGTGCTCAGGGGTGAAAGGGTTCACGGCGTCATCGCTCATGGGTTCCGAGCTTAGTGGTGGCCCGTGTCCGGTTCTCTCACCTGGGTCGATAACGTTGCGCAGATGACCGTTGAACAGCCGGGTACCGATGAGCAGCACGAGGGCGGTTTCCGCACCGACATGGCGATCAGCGTCGACAAGGGCGGACCCCGCTACGGCGAGTTCGTGGAGTCGGCGCGTCTGTTCATGGACCGTGTGCGGGCGGCGATGCCGACCGAGGAGCTGGTCGACGACCTCATCGACGAGCTGGCGGCGATCAACGCCAAGCTCGAGGCGGTCGCCATCGACGAGTGGAATTCGCCCTCGGGCACGCGGATCGACCTGCCCGCCCGCGGGAACATCACGCTGCCGCCGTATCTGGTGAACCGTGCCGACGCGACGGGAGTCGATGCGACACTGCGGTTCACGCGTTTCCACCTCGGCGGCAACAACGCGGCGCACGGTGGTTACATCGGCACCGCCTTCGACGACCTGCTCGGCATGACCGGTGCCCTGGCGACCGGAAAGGTCACCCGCACCGCCTATCTCACGGTCAACTACCGGTCGATCACACCGCTCTACACTGATCTCTCGGTGACGACGCAGGTGACGAAGGTCGACGGCCGCAAGATCTTCGTCGCCGCCCAGATGCACGACGGCGACCGGCTCTGCGCCGAGGCCGACGGGTTGTTCATCGCCCTCAACCCCGGCCAACCCTGACCTTCATCCGATCGTTCCAATCGACATTCGTCGACGCGACATCGGCGGCCCGGTGAAATACCGTGGTCGGTGAATTGCGTGGGACAAGCGATTCGCGCGAGCGGGTGTCTGGGGGGAGACAAGTGACGTCGGACGTGAAGACGGGATCCGAACGAGCACGGTCGACGGCGCACATCGGGTCCCGCGAGCGGATGCAGACTCGTCAACGGATGCAGACATGGGCCGATAGGCATCGGACCCGCCTGTTGTGGGCCGACGCCGTCGTCGTCGTGATCGCGGTGGTGGCCGCCCAGGTGATCCGCTTCGGCATCAGCCCGACCGTGCCCGTCGCGTCGACGCAGGCACCGGTCTTCATGGTCTCGGGGCTGGTGAGCTTCCTCTGGATCGCCACGCTCAACGTGTGTCGCGTCGCCGACCTCCGCATCCTCGGATCCGGGCCCGCGGAGTTCAGCCGGGTGATCAAGGCCAGCTTCCTGGTGTTCGGTGTGTTGGCGATCATCGATCTGCTCTTCAAGCTCAACATCGCCCGCGGGTTCATCGCCATCGCGTTCCCGCTCGGCACCTGTCTGTTGCTGCTGACCCATCTCCTGCTGCGTGTCGCCCTGATGCGCGAGCGTCGCCACCACAAGTGCATGAGCCACGTGGTGGTGGTCGGCAGTGCCGTCTCGGCGCGTCCGCTGATCGCCCACCTCGACCGGAACCCGTCGCTGGGGTTCGAGGTGGTCGGAGTGTGCGTGTCGCCCGAGGAGACCTCGCGGTACGAGACCATCGACGTGGGCGAGCGCAGCGTGCCGGTGCTCGGTGAGTTCACCGACGCGCGCCGAGCGGTCGTGGAGTCGCGTGCCACCACCGTCGCGGTCACCTCGGCCGAGGTGCTCGGACACTCCGCCATGCGCGAATTGTCCTGGGAACTCGAGGGTCTCCACGTCGACATGCTGGTCGCCCCGGGCGTGATGGACGTCGCCGGACCGCGGATGTTGGTGCGACCGGTCGCGGGACTGCCGCTCCTGCACGTCGACAAGCCCAGCTATCACGGCGCGAACCGACTCGCCAAGGTACTCGTCGACAAGGCCGGTGCGCTCACCGCCCTGGTGCTCGCCGCGCCGGTGATGCTGGCCTGCGCGGTCGCGGTGAAGCTCGACTCCCGCGGGCCGGTGTTCTACAAGGCCGAGCGCATCGGCATCAACAACGTGCCGTTCCGCATGTGGAAGTTCCGGTCGATGGAGGTGGGCGCCGACACACGCCTCGCCGACCTCTCGGTGCTCAACGAGGGCGAGGGTCTGCTGTTCAAGATCCGCGACGACCCGCGGGTGACCCGCGTCGGCAAGGTGATCCGTCGCTTCAGCCTCGACGAGCTGCCGCAGCTGTTCAACGTGCTCGGCGGATCGATGAGCCTGGTGGGCCCGCGGCCGCCGCTGCCCGCCGAGGTGGAGCGGTACGAGGGACCGGTGGTCCGCCGCATGCTGGTGAAACCGGGGATCACCGGACTCTGGCAGGTGTCGGGACGATCGGACCTGTCGTGGGAGGAGTCGGTACGGCTCGATCTCACCTACGTCGAGAACTGGTCGGCCATGACCGACGCGATGATCGTGTGGCGGACCGTGCGCGCGGTGATCGGTCGCTCGGGCGCGTACTGACCACCGCGCGCCGTCTCAGGCGAGCGGACCGGCCTCGAGGGTGAGGCCCGCGTCGCGGAGTCGGTCGACGAGGGCGTCACCCATGGCCGCGGCCGGGGTGAGCACACCGGTGCGGTTCGGCAGCTTGTCGCGGTCGAGGGCCAGGGTGAGTGCGCTCTCGCCGAGCATGACCGCGGTCGCCTTGTAGCCGGGGTCGCCCTTCGCCTTCACGCGGGACTTGAATCGCTTGCCGGTGGTGGTGCGGGTGTAGACGTCGACGGTGAAATGGCCGTTCTCGCGGGTCTTCTCGCTCGGTCCGTCACCCGCCTTGGGCAGGATGCGGTCGAGGACCTTACGGGTCGGGGCCATCGCCATGAGGCCGAGGAACCCGCCGAGCCCGACGCTGACCAGACCTGCGGTCGCAGCGGACAGCACCGGGTTCTTGCCGACCGCCATGGCCTCGCCGTAGCGGAAATTCGCCCCGTAGGCGTTGCCGAGCAGTGCGTTGGTGCGGCGCACGATGCGGGTGTTGTGTGCGGCCATCACGAACGGCGCCAGCGTGCCCCTGATCGACGGGTCGATGCTCGAGCCCTTGACGAGCATGGCGTCGCTGGGCTGCTTGACCGCGGTGCGCAGTCGGTGCTCGCCCGGCCCGGTGGACAGCGCCTGGGGATCGAGCAGGATGCGGCGCGTCTCGGGGTTGCGGGCCTCGGTGGCGATCACGCGCATGGAGTCGACGGTGCCGCCGGAGACGCCGCCCGCGAACGAGCTGACGACCAGGGTGGTGTCGGTGAGCTCGCCCTCGCCGGCCTCGGACACCGCCTTGTGGAGCAGGTAGACGCCGATGTCGGACGGCACCGAATCGAACCCGCACGAGTGCACGATGCGCGCACCGTTCGCCTCGGCCTGCTCGCCGAACTTGTCGATGGAGTACCGCACGAACGGCACCTCGCCGGTGAGGTCGACGTAATCGGATCCGGCGTTCACCGTGGCGGCCAGCACCAGCTCGCCGTACTTCAGGTACGGGCCGACGGTGGTGCAGACGACGCGGGTGCGGGCGGCCATCGCATCGAGCGACGATGCGGAATCGGCGTCGGCGACGATCAGCGGCCAGTCCTGCGCCGAGGCGGGCAGGGTGCTGCGTGCCTTCGTCAACTTGTCCTGGCTGCGACCGGCCAGCGCGATGCGGGTGCCTGCGGGAGCGTGCCGGGCCAGGTAATCGGCGGTGAGGACGCCCACGAAACCAGTGGCACCGAACACGACGACATCGAACTCACGAGAAGAATCGGTCATGACACACGAGGGTAGACCGGCTGGTCGGCCGCAGGCACCGGTGCGGGCTGCCCGGGTCCGCGTAGGCGCCGGCGGTTGTCGCGTCGGAGCCGCCAGCGGTTGTACAGCCGCGCGGCGAACGGGGCGACGAACAACATCAGCAGCACGCGCACGATCTGCGATGCGAGCACGAAGGTGATGTTGGATCCCGACGCCGCGGCCGCGGCCAGCACGGCGTAGATGCCACCGGGTGTCGTCGCGAGGTACCCGTCGAACATCGACTCGCCGGTCCAGACGCTCAGTGCCGCACCGAGTCCCGCGCTGCCGACGCCGATGAGGACGATGAGGACGACGGCGTGGGGGAGGACGCGACCGGTTGCGCGCAGGCTCTCCTGGGTGAAACCGAGACCGGCCTGCCACCCGATGACCGCGTACCCGGCCGTCACCAGCACGACCGGGACCGCCGCGCTGCCCGCGACGCCGGTCAGCTCGGCGACGACGGTGACGATCAGCGGCCCGAGCAGACCGGCGGCCGGCAGCCGGATCAGACGACCCACGGTGATGCCGACGGCCATCGCACCCGCACAGAGGAGCAGGCCCCAGAGTTGATCGCCCGCCGACGCCGAGTGCGTGGACGTCGCCGAACCGGTGTGCGCCCCGAACACGGTGGTCGCCACGATCGGCAGGCTCACGGTGACCAGACCGACGCGGACGTACTGCACGACGGCGACCATCCGCTCGTCGCCGCCGAGTTCTCGGGTGAGCGCGACCAGACCGGATGCGCCGCCCGCGACGAGGGCCAGCGACCCGGTGAGCGGGTCGACGCGGCGGTGCAGGCCGAGCAGCGCCCCGCCCGCGACCGACAACACCAGTGTCCCCAGTGCGATCACGATCACCGGGAGCCATGAGTCGGCGAGGCCGGCCAGCACCGACGGCTGCACCATCGTGCCGATGTAGACGCCGAGCACGCCCTGCCCGGCGATGCCGATAGGGCGGGGGAGCGGCGGCTTCGTCCCCGCGCCGTCGGAGAGGTGTCGTTCGCGCGGGGCGAGACCCGCGAGCGCGAGGGCGGCGGCCACCACGAGCCCCGCGAACAGGGCCGCCGACGGCACCGACAGTTCGTCCAGAACCACGGTCGCCGCCGCGGTCACCACGATCAGTCCGAGCCAGCGCCACATCATGATGCCAAGACTAAGCTTGGTAATACCGCGATGTAAACCCGTGACTGTCGGGTAAATGTCAACTATTGTCTTGCCATGACCACGATCGACGTCGCCGCGGCGACCCGTCTGCGCGAGGCGATCATGTCCGTTGCGCGCGCCGCGCGAACCCATCGACCCGACCACGGCCTCCCGCTCACACAGATCACCGTGCTGGGCTATCTCGATCGATCGGGCACCACCACCGTCGCCGAACTCGCCGACCGCATGCACGTCCGCGTGCAGTCGCTCACGGTGAGCATGAACAAACTCGACGACGGCGGTCTCATCGTCCGTCGCACCGATCCCGTCGACCGTCGGCGGCAGCTCGTCGAACTCACCGAGGCTGGCCGCGCCCTGATCCTCGACGACCGCGCCCAGCGCGACGCCTGGCTGGCGCAGTCTTTCGCCGACAACTTCGACGACACCGAACGGGGCCTGATGATGCTCTGCGTCCCCCTCTTCGAACGCCTTGCCAGCGACCGCGGTCGCTGACGCCCGACCCCACCCCGCCAGTTGGGCCGTCGTTCACATCGGTTGAGCCCCTGCGGCGCACGCGTACCCTCGACGACATGCGCAAACCCATCGTCGCCGTCGTCGGAGTGGTCCTCGCGCTCTTCGGACTCGTGTTCGCCCTGCAGGGCTTCGGCGTGCTCGAGGGCAGCGCCATGAGCGACACCGTGCTGTGGTCGGTGCTCGGGCCCATCATCGTGATCGTGGGTCTCGCGCTCGTGGTGGTCGGTGTGCGCGGCAAGCTCCGGTAGCGACGTCGTGGACTCGCCCGATCGGGACACCCGCACCACCGGCACGCCGGTGGGTCGCCGGGTGATCCTCGGGCTGATCGGACTCGGCGGACTGGGCATCGTCGCCGGACCCGCCGCCCAGGGTGGACTGTCGAAACTGCTTGCCCCGGCACAGGTTCGCGACCCCACCGGCCTGCTCGCGCTGCTGCCGCTGGGCAACAACTTCCGCTTCTACTCCGTCGTCGGATCGGTGCAGGAGAAGTCGGCGACCGACTATCGGCTGAGCGTCGGCGGCGAGGTGGCGACACCGGCCGAGTACACGATGGCGCAACTCGCGCAGCTGCCACAGACGGCGTTCACCCAGACCTTCCACTGCGTGACCGGCTGGACCGTGCCCGACGTCGCCTGGAGTGGCGTGCGGCTGTCGACGCTGCTCGACCGAGCCGACCCGAAGCGGACGGCGACCGCGGTGCGCTTCCGCTCGTTCGACGGGACGTACACCGAGAGCCTGCCGATCGACAAAGCGCGCGGCGACGACGTGATCGTCGCGCTGCGGATGCTCGACGCCCCCGTCACGCACGACCACGGCGGCCCGGTGCGCATGTACGTCGGCGGGCAGTACGGCTACAAGAGCACGAAGTGGTTGTCGGGCATCGAGTTGACGACCCAGGAGATCCCCGGCTACTGGGAAAGGCGCGGGTATGACCTCGACGGCACCATCGACGACTGACATACCCCGCTTCGGCCCGACCGCCCGCTGGGTGCACCGCACGGTCGCGGTGCTGATGATCGCGTGCATCGTGACCGCGGCGATCCTCTACGTCTCGTCGTTGGCGGTGCTCGTCGGGCACCGACAGATCGTCGAGATCGTGCACGTCTACGCGGGTTTCGCGTTGCCGGTGCCGATCCTGGTGGGCTTGGCGTCGAGGTCGTATCGCGACGACCTGCGTCGGCTGAACCGCTTCGCGCCGACCGACCGTCGGTGGTTGCGGTCGAAGACGCGTCGGGACGGCACCATCCCGGTGGGGAAGTTCAACGCCGGTCAGAAGCTCAACGGCGCGCTGTCGGCCGGGTCGATCATCGTGCTGTTCGTGACCGGGGTGCTGATGTACTTCCCGTCGTTGGTGGGTCTCTCGTATCGCACCGGGGCGACCTTCGCCCACGACTGGTTCGCGTTCGGCGTCGGACTGCTCGTCCTCGGACACATGGCCTTCGCCTTCGGCGACCCCGAGGCGCGTCGTGGCATGCGCACCGGTCGCGTCTCGGCGAGCTGGGCCCGCAAGGAACACGGCGAGTGGGCCGACGAGATGGGCGTCGGGAACGGACCGGATCGGACGTAGCCGCCCGGCGGGCGAACAACGGCCCAGGTGGCGCGAACAAAGGCCCAACCGGCGGGAACGACGGCCCAACTGGCGAGGCGGGGGGTGTGGCCGACATCGCGTCGACCACCGGTGATCTGTCGTTAACCTGGTGTGATGAACCCGTCCACCGTGCAGGCCCGCGTGATCGTCGACGAGATGATCCGAGGCGGCGTACGCGAGGCGGTCCTGTGCCCCGGGTCGCGCAACGCGCCCCTCGCCTTCGCGCTGCACGCCGCCGACTCCGCAGGGCGGATCCGCCTGCACGTCCGGATCGACGAGCGGACCGCGGGTTTCCTCGCGCTGGGACTGGCCGTGGCGTCCGGGCAGCCGGTACCGATCGTGATGACCAGCGGCACCGCCGTCGCCAACGTGAGCCCGGCGGTCTTCGAGGCCAACTACGCGCGCGTCCCGTTGGTCGTGGTGAGTGCCAATAGGCCGTACGAGCTTCTCGGATCGGGTGCGAACCAGACCATCGAGCAGTTCGGCATCTTCGGCACGCAGGTCCGACTCGCCATCAGCCTCGGGCTCGCCGAGCAGGACCTCGACACGAACAGCCAGTGGCGGTCGGGCGTCGGTCGCGCCCTGGCCGCCGCACGCGGTGCTCGCACCGGCAACCCCGGGCCGGTCCAGTTCGACATCCCGCTGCGCGAGCCGCTGGTCCCCGAGGCGGGGGTGGGACCCGATGACCCGCTCGACGGATTCGCCGGCCGCGACAACGGCGCGCCGTGGACCACGGCCGCCCTCGGTCACCTCGACGTCCCGATCGAGATCGACCTGACCGAACCGACCGTCGTGGTGTCGGGGCACGGCGCCGGCGTACGCCCCGAGCTCGCCGGCATCCCGACGGTCGCCGAACCGACCGCGCCGGCGCCCGAGACCGCGCTGCACCCGCTCGCGCTGGGACTCGTGCGTCCGACGCAGGCGATCATCTGCGGTCGTCCGACGCTGCACCGCGGGGTGTCGCGGCTGCTGGCCGACCCGACAGTGCGGGTGTACGCACTGACGACCGGACCGCGCTGGCCCGACGTCTCGGGCAACGTGCTCGCGACCGGTACCCGCGCGGTGGTGTCGGGCACGCCGTCGGAGCAGTGGCTGAAGGACTGCGCCGACGCCCACCAGCGCGCGGTCGGCTCCGTCGACGCCGAACTCGACGGGCCCGGCCCGGTCACCGGTCTGCACGTGGCGCGGGTCGTGAGTGCATCGATGCATCCGGGCGAGCAGCTCGTCGTCGGGGCGTCGAACCCCATCCGCGACGTCGCGTTGGCCGGGCGCGTGTCGCCGGAGGTCCGGGTGCTGTCGAATCGGGGTGTGGCCGGTATCGACGGCACCGTCTCGACCGCGATCGGTGCCGCGCTGAGCGCCGACGATCGCCGCACGGTCGCGTTCATGGGCGACCTCACCTTCGTGCACGACGCGACCGGGCTGCTGATCGGACCGGCCGAACCGCGTCCGCGCGACCTCACGATCGTCGTCGCCAACGACGACGGCGGCGGCATCTTCGCGCTGCTCGAGCAGGCCGAACGTCGATTCAGCGGACCCGAGTACGACGGCGCCTACGAACGCGTCTTCGGCACCCCGCACCGCACCGACCTCGCCGCGGTGTGCGCCGGGTTCTCCGTGCCGCACCGGAAGGTGTCGGTGGCGGAGCTGCCGTCGGCCCTGGCGGCCGATTCCGACGGCGGGGTCCGGGTGATCGAGGTGTCGACCGACCGCGATCGGCTCCGCGACCTCCACGCCGCCATCGGCGCAGGCCTGTGACCCTGCCCGTCGCGCGTGTGGCCGCCGTGCGCCGGCGGCGTCGGTAGTCTGGCCCGCATGTCCGCCACCGCCCTGCGACGCACGCAGATCACGCTGCTGCTGATCGGTGCGATCGTGACGATCATGATGATCGTGGTGGTGGCCGGCTGTTACCGCGACGACTCCTCGATCGACGCCCACAGGGCGACCGCCACCGCCGACGTCGTGACCGCGGGCGCCACGAAGTCGACGGTGCGGTTCTACACCGAGAGCGGCGAACTCCGCAGCCCTCGCCTCGGCATCTTCTACCCGACGGAACTCACTGCCGGACAACGGATCAGCGTCGAGTACGACAGCACGAACCCCGATCTCGTGCGTGTCGCCGGACGCGACGCGAGCCTGGCGATCATCCCGGCGGTGTCGATCGTGGGCTACACCTGGCTGCTCATCGTGGTGGTGATGGTGTTGCTCGCCGAGATCACGCGCCGTCGCGGACGGGTCGTCGGTGCCGCCGCCGCACCGGATTCCGTGCGAGCACCCGACGAACAACCGGTGAACTGACCCGCGCGACGTTCACCGGGCATTACGGCCGGCGTCACGTCGAGGTGCCGCAGGAGACAGGTGCGCTACACACACTGAATGCGTGCGATTGGCGATAGTGGCAGAGAGCTTCCTGCCCAACATGAACGGTGTCGTGAACTCGGTGTTGCGCGTCTGCGAGCACCTCACGGCGCACGGGCACGAGGCGATGATCTTCGCCCCGGACACCCCTCGCGGGATGCCGGCGGCTCCCCGCGAGATCGACGGTGTGCCGGTACATCTCGTACCGTCGCTGATGGTGCCGAAGGTGTCGAGCCTGCCGGTCGGCGTGCCGCATCGCTCGCTGTACCGCGCTATGGCCGATTTCGCGCCCGACGTGGTCCACCTCGCCTCGCCGTTCGTGATCGGCGCCGTCGCTGCCCACGCCGCGCGCCGACTCGGCATCCCCACCGTCGCGGTGTTCCAGACCGACGTCGCCGGATTCGCCGCCAGCTACGGCATCGGGATCGGGACGCGTGCCGCGTGGTCGTGGACCCGTCGCCTCCACGCCGCGTGCGACCGCACCCTCGCGCCGTCGACGGTGTCGGTGAAAGCGCTGCAGGACCATGGGGTTCCGCGCGTGTTCCGCTGGGGTCGCGGTGTCGACGCGGAGCGCTTCCACCCCGACCGTCGCGACCACGACCTGCGTGCGCAGTGGAGCCCGAACGGTGTGCCGATCGTCGGGTTCGTCGGACGGCTCGCGCCGGAGAAGCACGTCGAGCGCCTCGCGGTGCTCTCGGGCCGGCGCGACCGGCAACTCGTCATCGTCGGTGGCGGCCCCGAGCGCGCCCGCCTCGAGAAACTGATGCCCGATGCGGTATTCACCGGCGAACTCGGCGGTCTCGAACTCGCCCGCGCCTACGCCAGCATGGACGTCTTCGTGCACCCCGGAGAGCACGAGACCTTCTGCCAGGCGGTGCAGGAGGCGCAGGCCAGCGGCATCCCGGTGATCGGCCCCGACGCCGGCGGCCCGAAGGACCTCATCGCGAACTTCCGCACCGGCTACCTGCTGGACGTGCCGACCTTCTCGCAGCGCCTGCCCGATGCCGTCGACACCCTCGTCGACTCGTCCGTGGGCACCGAGTTCGGTGCGGCCGCGCGGCGCGGTGTCGCGGGCAAGACGTGGCCGTCGATCTGCGATCAGCTTCTCGGCCACTACGACGCCGTTCTCGGCCGCGCCGGCAGCCTCGGCGTGCGTCGTTCTGCCTGATCCACGGGCTGCGTGGCCCGTCTGTGGTGGGCCTCTCGGTGCGTTCGGCGCCGATGGCCACGTAACGTTGACGCCATGACCTCGACCCGCGCCGGCCTCGACAAAGCACCCGCCGATGTCGCCGCGATGTTCGACGGCGTCGCGCGCCGCTACGACATCACCAACACCGTGCTCTCCTTCGGTCAGGACCGTGGGTGGCGCACCGCGACCCGCCACGCGCTCGGTCTCGGACCGGGTGATGTCGTGCTCGACCTCGCCGCCGGTACGGCCGTCTCGACCGAGGAACTCGCCCAGTCGGGTGCGCACTGCATCGCCGCCGATTTCTCGCTGGGGATGCTCAAGGCCGGATACAAGCGGCCGGTGCCGAAGGTCGCGGCCGACGCCCTGACCCTCCCGTTCGCCGACGAGAGCTTCGACGCGGCCACGATCTCGTTCGGTCTGCGCAATGTCGCCTCGGTCGACACGGCACTCGCCGAGCTGTACCGCGTGCTGAAACCTGCTGGGCGACTGGTGATCTGCGAGTTCTCGACGCCGGTGTTCGGACCGTTCCGCACGGTGTACATGGAGTACCTGATGAAGGCGCTGCCGTCGGTCGCGACGAAGGTGTCGAGCAACCCTGAGGCGTACGTCTACCTCGCCGAGTCGATTCGCGCCTGGCCCGATCAGGCGGGTCTGGCGGCCAAGATCGCCTCGGCCGGATTCGACAGCGTCCGCTGGCGCAACCTCACCGGCGGCATCGCCGCGCTCCACCGCGCCGTCAAGTAGCCGCCCCGTCGATCGGGCACTTAATCGCGTCGATCGGGCACCTCCACGAATCCCGGCAGCAGATGCACGCTCGTTCCGAGAAGCTGGCCACTCGATACAGATAAGTGCCCGATCGAGAGTGTTGACACTCTGCTCAGAGCGGCGCCGGCATCCCACTTGGCACTCGACGTCGTCGGATCCGGGCGGCGAGGAACAGGCGCTGAGGCGTCTTGCAGATGATCTCGACGCCGACGCCGACGTCTCGTTCATTGGTAACCTTCCGTATCAGAGTATCGAACCGTACACGGACAGGGCTTTGCTTTTGTGGCTCCTTCTGTTGGGCGCGAGGTGCGTCCCTTCGTGATTGACGAGGCCCTTCGGGCGCGGGCCTCCTGTCGCTCGGAACGGACGTCGGGGGTGTCACGGACTTGCTGAAAAGTTCTCGGAGCACTGTGGTCCCCCATGACGACGCACAGATGCTGAAACAGGCTCAGCTGAGTGTGGCGAGACATCGACAGTTGAGAGACAAAGTTTCAGAGTCGGCCCTCGAGTTCGCGGATGATCATCTCAATGACAAGAAGTGGTCTGAGGCTCCAGGGGACTGCATCGGCGACGCCGTTCGCGTCGGAAGAACCAACAACAGGCTGGCCGTGGCGGATCATGAACCATAAAAGAACTCTGGTGACGGTGGGCATGTACGCGCCATCATCACGTCTGGAGACCGCTGGGGGCCTGTACTACTACCGCTTTTCGCTGGCTACGAGCAAGGTTTTGTCGGTGGTTTCCTTCGCCGATGGTTTTCATGTCAGCCCTGACGCGGCAAGGGCGAATCTTAATGAGCCATTCGAATCACGTATCATTCCGCGAGCGCATTGGAGTCGCACGCTCGTGGGCGATTTTGTTCAGACGCGGTTGCGCGAGCTCAGTCTGATTTCTCTCGACCGAGGATTTATTCATGGTATCCGCTCCGACTCCGACTTCGTGTCCACGATCAGAAGCGCGTCAATCGTAGAACTTCAATGGACTGAGTACTTTGGTTTGGCGCCCCTTGTCAGAAACATGAATCGACAGGCTGCTGTGGTGGGTGTTGTTCACGACGTGGTTCTGCAACGAATCGAGCGCGAGGTGGCGAGGAGGGGATTTCTTTACAGATGTAGTGCGGGTCATGTGAGAGTAAAAATGTATAGCCGGCGTGAAAGGCGTCTCCTCTCATATCTTGATCATGTAGTGGTGTTCAGTGAGAAAGACCAATCGCTGGTTTCGGATATTTGCAAAGACGCTGTATGCCACATAATTCCTCCGGAGGTTCCGAGTTACGCAGTTTCGCCCACCGAGAAGTATATTGTCTTGTTCGAGGGTGCCCTCTCCCGACCGGAGAATGTGGACGCCGTGCGCTTCCTGGTCGGAACCATCTGGCCCGATGTCCTGCGAGCGAGACCCGACGCGATTTTGCGAGTTGCCGGCTCGGGAGCACCGGAAGACCTGAATGATCTTCTTGAAGCTCACCCGTCAATTCATGCAACTGGCCGCCTGGCAAATATGGCAGACGCCTATGCCGGAATCTCCTTGTGTGTTGCGCCTCTGCAACTCGGGGCCGGCCTCAAGTTCAAGTCTGCTTCCGCGATTCTGTCGGGAGTGCCCCTTGTCAGTACGACATGCGGGATAGAAGGAATACCTTTTGCAGGCGACATCTGGTGTGTCGCGGACGACGCGGCAAAGTTCGCTTCTGCAATTGTTTCCGCGCTCAATGAACGCGGTCGGGCGTGGGCCGAGGCCGAACAACTGAAAGCAGCGGCAAGTCGTGAGTTTGGTTCGGATGCCTTGCAGGCACGTGTCGCGCAACTCTACAACGAGATTCTGCAGGGTATGGAGGACGACGCGAATGGTGCTTCTCGGTCAGAGCGCTGATGGGATGAGGCGAAGAAAACCCATGGTTGCGAACGGCTGCAAGTGATCGTGTTCGTGACACGAGGGACGAGGATGGTCCACGGCGACTTGTTCGGCCCGGACCTGGACTGACGTTGAATCAACCGTGTCCGATGGACCCGGTTCGGTCCGGACAGGGCGTCGCCGCATTCGGCGGGCAGTTCGGCACGGTGGGCAGCGGTTATCGGCACGGTCAGCGGAAGGGTGGTCGGGAGTCGATCGTCGTCGATGCGCGACCGGCCGTGCGCCACAGGCGTGCGACGAGGTCGGTGTCGTCGGGGGTGATCAGGTTGCCCATCACGCGCACCACCATCGACATCAATGCCGCCGAGCGGATGCCCGGCCGTCCCAGCACCGGCACCGCCTTCGGCACGGTGAGCACCCCGGCGAGGCGACGGGCCGCGGAGAAAGAGGCGCCGTAGTGGTCGGCGAGCAGGGCGGGCCAGTCGGCGGTGTGATCGCGTTCGCCGAGGCGCGCCGCGGCGAAGCGGCCGGTCTCCATGGCGTAGTCGATGCCCTCGCCGTTGAGCGGGTTCACACACGCTGCGCAGTCGCCCACGAGCATCCAGTTGCGACCGGCCACCCCCGACACCGCGCCACCCATCGGCAGCAGCGCCGAGGTGACCCGCATCGGTGCGCCGTGCAGCCCCCAGCGCTCGCGCTGTGCATTCGTGTAGTGCTCGACGATCGGCCGTAACGCCATGTGCGCCGGTCGTTTCGCGGTCGCCAACGCGCCGACACCGATGTTCACCAGCCCGTCGTCGGCACCCAGGGGGAACACCCATCCGTATCCGGGGAGCAGTCCGCCGTCGCCGTCGTGGAGTTCGAGATCGGACCCCATCCACTCGTCGCCCGCGCGGTCGGATCGCACATAGGCGCGTGCCGCGACGCCATAGGCGGTGTCGCGGTGCCACTCTCGGCCGAGTTCGCGTCCGAGCGGTGAGCGCACGCCGTCGGCGACGATGAGCTGACCGACCGTGATCTGCGCCGGACCATCTGGTCCGACGACCTCGACCGCGCTCACGCGATCACCGTCGCGGACCACGCCGACCGCCTTGACGCCCTGCACCATCGTCGCGCCGCGATCGAGTGCGGCGACGCGGATGCGATCGTCGAGTTCGGTTCGGGCAACCGCACTTCCGTGTGCGGGGAAGCGGCCGGACGGCCAGCGGATCTGCTGCGAGGCGCCCCACCCGCGCATCGACAGTCCCACGATCTTCGGCCGCGACGACAGGTAGGCGCCGAGGCCCAGGTGCTCCATCTCGGCGATCGCGCGCGGGGTCAGTCCGTCACCGCAGGTCTTGTCGCGCGGGAACACGGCGTTGTCGAGCAGCACGACCTGATGGCCCGCCGCGGCGGCGTGCGCGGCGGTGGCCGAACCGCCCGGCCCGGCGCCCACCACCAGCACGTCGGCGTGGGTCGGGAGGGGCGCGGGGGACGGCTGGTCCGCGTCGGCGATAGAGGTCACCTGATCCAGTATCACCGAACGTTCGACGCAACGATTACGCTCGGTCGTAGACGGTCCGGTGACATCAGTCGGGGACCCAGTGGGAAGTGGAGCGCCGAGTCGTGCGGACGAGGTTCACGGGAGTCGCGTCGTGAAGACGACGTTCATGGGGCTGGACATGGGCTCCGAGCAGTTCTCGGACGAGATCGGCGGTTCACTCGCCCGCATCGAGGAGCTGCTCCTCGCCGAACTCTCCTCGGGGGAGGACTTCCTCACCGAGGCGGCCACGCACCTCGCCAAGGCCGGTGGCAAACGTTTCCGCCCGCTGTTCGCGCTGCTCGCCGCGCAGTTCGGGCCGCGCCCCGACGCGACCGAGGTCATCACCGCGGCCACCGTCGTCGAGCTGATCCACCTCGCGACGCTCTACCACGACGACGTCATGGACGAGGCCGACATGCGGCGCGGCACGGTGAGCGCCAACTCGCGGTGGGGCAACAGCGTCGCCATCCTCGCCGGCGACTTCCTCTTCGCCCGCGCCTCGCGTCTCGTCTCGACCCTGGGCCCCGAGTCGGTACGCATCATCGCGGACACCTTCGCCGAACTGGTCACCGGTCAGATGCGCGAGACCATCGGCAACCAGGCCGGCACCGACCCCGTCGACCACTACCTGCGTGTGGTGTGGGAGAAGACGGCGTCGCTGATCGCCGCGGCCGGACGATTCGGCGGCATGACCTCGGGCGCCGCCTCCGAGGACATCGAACGGCTCTCGCGCCTCGGCGACGCCATCGGCACCGCGTTCCAGGTCTCCGACGACATCATCGACATCAGCTCGCAGTCCGACGACTCCGGCAAGAACCCGGGCACCGACCTCCGTGAGGGCGTCCACACGCTGCCCGTGCTGTACGCGCTGCGCGACTCCGGTCCCGACGCGGACCGGTTGCGCGCCCTGCTCGTCAGCGACTCCGGTGAGCGCATCCCGCTCGTCGACGACGCCGACGTCACCGAGGCGCTCACCCTTCTCAACGCCTCGCCGGGTATGGATCGCGCACGCGAGACGCTGCGCGGTTACGCCGACAAGGCGTTCGCCGAGCTCGCCGCGCTGCCGGCCAGCCCGTCGACCGACGCGCTCACGTCGCTGGTGACCTACACCGTCGACCGCATCGGCTGAGCCCTCCGACCGTCGGAACTCACGAGGCCACCTCGACCGTTGAGCAGGTGAATCCCGCCGCTCACCCCGAGGAGAACGACCACCATGCACGGGCACGCAAACGGCTTGAAGACGGTGCTGTTGCTGGGCGCCATGTCGGCGATCATCGTCGCCATCGGCGCCGCCTTCCGGAGCCCGGCGATCCTGCTGGTCGCGGTCCTGTTCGCGGTCGGCATGAACGCCTACGTCTATTTCAACAGCGCGAAGATGGCGCTCAAAGCGATGCACGCGCAGCCCGTCACCGAGGTGCAGGCGCCGGTCATCTATCGCATCGTGCGTGAGCTCGCGACCACCGCGCGCCAGCCGATGCCGCAGCTCTACATCAGCCCCACCGAGGCGCCGAACGCCTTCGCGACCGGTCGCAACCCGAAGAACGCCGCGGTCTGCTGCACGCAGGGCATCCTGCAGATCCTCGACGAGTGGGAGCTGCGCGCGGTGCTCGGACACGAGCTGAGCCACGTCTACAACCGGGACATCCTAATCTCCTCGATCGCCGGCGCCATGGCCGCCGTGGTCAGCGGTCTGGCCAACTTCGCGATGTTCGCCGGGATGTTCGGCGGCAACCGCGACAACGGCCCCAACCCGTTCGCGCTCATCCTCATCTCGCTGCTGGGCCCGATCGCGGCGACCGTGGTGAAGCTCGCGGTGTCGCGGTCGCGAGAGTTCCAAGCCGATGCGTCGGGCGCCGAGCTCACCGGCGACCCGCTCGCACTCGCCTCGGCGCTGCGCAAGATCTCCGGCGGGGTGCAGGCCGCGCCGCTGCCGCCTCAGACCGACATCGCCGCGCAGAGCCACCTGATGATCGCCAACCCGTTCCGCGGCGGCGAGCGCATCGGTCGGATGTTCTCGACGCATCCGCCGATGGAGGAGCGCATCGCGCGCCTCGAGGAGATGGCCCGCGGCCCGCGCTAGCCGCTACCGGTAGTTCACGAACTGCAGGGCGATCTCGAAGTCCTTGCCCTTGAGCAGCGAGATGACCTCCTGCAGGTCGTCGCGCTTCTTGCTCGACACCCGCAATTCGTCGCCCTGGATGAGCGCCTTGACGCCCTTGGGTCCCTCGTCGCGGATGGCCTTGGTGATCTTCTTGGCCTTCTCGGAGTCGATGCCCTGGACCAGGGTGCCGGACAGGCGGTAGCCCTTGCCCGACGACGCCGGCTCGCCCGCGTCGAACGCCTTGAGCGAGATGTCGCGTCGGATCAACTTCTCCTTGAACACCTCGAGCGCGGCCTCGGTGCGCTCCTCGGTGTCGGAGGTGATCACGATGGTCTCGTCGCCCGACCAGTCGATCTTGGTGTTGGTGCCACGGAAGTCGTAGCGCTGCGAGAGTTCCTTCGCGGCCTGGTTGAGAGCGTTGTCGACCTCTTGTCGATCGATCTTGCTGACCACGTCGAATGATGAATCTGCCATGTCGCCAGGGTAGTCAGCCCCGCGCGGATTTCCGATTCGGTTCGCTTCGCCTCGTGTCGTTCGCACGCCGTCGAACCTCTCGCATGCCGCCTCCCGGCTCGCGTGCCGTCGCCAGCGTGCGAACAGTGCGCGGACTCGCGAACGGTGCGCGGGCCGCCCGAGGTGGGGATGGTGCGCCACCTGTGGACAGGTGCCGTCGGGCCCCTGTTGGCCGCGACCTCCGTCACCCGCCGGTCCCAGGGTGGACGGATGGACCTGTCGAACCTGACAACGGTGGCCACACGTCGCGACCTCGAGCGGATGGGGGTGTCGCGCGACCGGATCACCGCGGCGCTGCGAAGCGGCTCGCTGGTGTCGGTGGCGCCGGGCTACTACATGCGGCCCGCATCGATCGGTGCGTTCCCCGCGCACGAACACCTCGCTCTCGCCCGGGCGGTGTTGGCCGGGATGTCGCCGGGTACCGCGCTCGCCGAGGTCGCGGCCGCGATCAACCACGGACTGCCCGTGGTCGGCGCCGACCTGTCACGTGTGCGATTGGTGCGCCCGGGCGGCACCGCATCGGGCACGCAGCGCACCTCGGTCAGCGTGCTGACCCGCAACGTCACCGACGACGAGCTCGTCTTCGTCGACGGTTGCCTCACGACGACCGTCCCTCGCACGGTCGTCGATCTCGCCCGGCGTGACTCGGTCCGTACCGCGGTGGTCGTCGGCGATGCGGCCCTGCATCGCGGGCTGGCCACGCTTCATGAGCTCGAGCATCGGCTCGCCGCCGCGGGACCGATGCGCGGTGCACGCCGGGCGCGGGAGATCGTTGCGATGCTCGACGGCCGCGCCGAGAGCCCGCTGGAATCGTGGAGCAGGCTCGTCGTCGGCCGCTCGAATCTCCCGAGCCCCGAGCTCCAGCACGAGATCCGCGATCGCGGCCGGCTCGTCGCGCGGGTGGATTTCTGGTGGGAGGAGTTCGGCGTCGTCGGCGAGTGCGACGGGATGGGGAAGTACTTCGGCGAGTACTCGGAGAAATCGCTGCGTGAGGTCCTCGACGAGGAGAAGTTCCGTGCGCAGGAACTCGTCGACCTCGGGTACATCGTGGTGCGGTGGAGCTAGGATGAGCTCCTCCGGCGGCCCGATGTCGTGCTCGCCCGCATCGAGCGCGCGATCAACCGGGCCCGAGCCCTACGGCGTGTGAGCTGATCGAGGCGACCGGCATGCTCGGTGACGATCCGCATGCTCTCGGCGGCACGCGCGAGGTGATCGAGCATGCGCACGGTGATCAGGCCTGCGGACGAGGGGCGGCAGGCCTCGAACAGCCCGTGACCACCGGTTTTCGCAACCGTGGGGGTGACGTTGTAATCTTCATCGCGTCGCCAAATCGCGCTGAGCGCGGGTCCGACACACGGCACGTTGCCCGAGCGGCCAATGGGAGCGGACTGTAAATCCGTCGCGAAAGCTACGTAGGTTCGAATCCTACACGTGCCACCACTCATCAAGGACTTCTGAAAGTCCTTGTGAGCTGCGCTTATACGGGCTCGACCAGCCCGCAGAGCGCATCGGACCCCAGCGATTTGGCGACACTCGGGGCTGCTGTGTAACCTCGACAAGGCTCTCGGGGCGTCGAACAACGCCTCGGGTCCCGCCCCCTTAGCTCAGTCGGTAGAGCGTTTCCATGGTAAGGAAAAGGTCAACGGTTCGATTCCGTTAGGGGGCTCGCTGGACTCCCAGACCGTCACCGGCCTGGGCGGCCATGGCGGTGTAGCTCAGTTGGTTAGAGCGAACGACTCATAATCGTTAGGTCGCCGGTTCGAGTCCGGCCATCGCTACTGCGAGAGACAAGCTCAGCGGACGCGGCGCCCACCGGTGCCGGCATCCGTACCCGAGAACGATCCACCCGAAAGGCAGCCCCGTGGCCTCCTCAACAGATGTGCGCCCCAAGATCACCTTGGCCTGCGAGGTCTGCAAGCACCGCAACTACATCACCAAGAAGAACCGCCGCAACGATCCCGACCGGCTCGAGATCAAGAAGTTCTGCCCGAACTGCGGCAAGCATCAGGGCCACAAGGAATCGCGCTGACCCACCCGTCCCGCCGGTAGCACCGGCGGGACGCGCCATCTCCTGAGTCTCGATCGGGCCGCGTGCCCGACCGCCCGCGGGAGTCGGCGATCCGGCGACCACGGCGCGTGTGCCGCGACGGTCGCCCCCACGGTCGAGAACCAACACAGATCAGGTCGGTGACACATGAGTGATCAGTCCATTGCCTCGGTCGAGGAACGCCTCGCGATCATGGCCAACCAGACGAGCCTGTCGCCCGAGGAGATCGCCGAGCGCACCGCGGCTCAGGTCGGCTTCCACTACACGGTCGAGGACTACTACGAGGTGGGCCGCGAGAAGGTCCGCGAGTACGCCCGCGCAGTGCAGGACGGCAACCCCGTGCACTGGAACGAGGCCGCGGCCACCGCGAACGGACACTCGACGCTGATCGCCCCGCTGTCGTTCGTCGCGATACCCGGCATGATCGCCCAGCGCCGTCTCTTCGAGGAGATGGTGGAGGGCTGGGATCTGTGGAAGATGCTGCAGACCGACCAGCGCCTGGTGTTCCACAAGCCCGTCGAGGTCGGCGACCGCCTGATCTGCGTCGTGTCGCTCGACTCGTACCGCCAGATGGGCGGCGCGGACGTGCTCGTCACCAAGAACCAGATCCACAACCAGCACGACGTGCCGGTGATGACCACCTGGACCACGCTGGTGGCCCGCGCCGGTGAGTCCCCGGCGCCGTCGTTCATGCAGACCGTCGCCCACACGATGCTCGTCGAGGGCGCGACCTACGACCACGGTCAGACCATCCCCGACCACAGCGGCTTCTTCACCGAGCCCGATCCGGCCGTCGAGCCCAAGCCGTACGGTGCGATCAGCTTCGACAGCCTCACCGTCGGCCAGGAGCTCGAGCCGCGCACGGTGAAGCTGACCCGCGGCAACCTCATCAACTACGCCGGTGTGGCCGGCGACCCGAACCCGATCCACTTCAGCGACGAGATCGCCGACATCGTCGGCCTCGACACCGTCGTCGCCCACGGCATGCAGACCATGGGCATCAGCGCGGGCTACGTCACCGACTTCGTCGGCGACCCGGGCGCGGTCTACGAGTACAACGTGCGCTTCACCGCGCCGGTCTACGTCCCGCGTGACGGCTACGGCCAGATGGACCTCACCGCCAAGGTGAAGTCGCTCGACCCCGAGACCCGGCGCGGACAGATCGCGCTCACCGCCAAGTCGAACGGCAAGAAGATCTTCGGCCGCGCGCTGGCCGGCGTCCAGTTCTCCTGATCCGGCCCACGGCGCCGGTAGGCGTTTTCGGCCCGTGACCTCGGAGCGAATTGGAGTTCGCACGATCGGGTGTCGTACACTCGGTTGTCTGAGGTTCACCGAGCTGCGCGCTGCCCACGGGTGGCGCGTTGATTGTGTGGAACGAAGATGGAATCGACTCCTCCGGTGCGACGATGGTCGTGCACGGGCGAGTCGTGTCCACCGGGTCGGTGCAGTCACCGGCCCAGAGGGGCGTAGCTCAACTGGCAGAGCAGCGGTCTCCAAAACCGCAGGTTGCAGGTTCAAGTCCTGTCGCCCCTGCCCTCGCCGAGAACGGTGTCATCACGGCTCTCGGTGAACCGCAGGACATCACGCGGCCCGGCCACGTGACGGACACACGTTCGACGAGAGGATGAAGGTGAGCAGACGCGACAGAGCTGCCCGTGCGAAGGGGTCGGTCCCCGACGCCGAGGCAACCGACGCCGACACCACCGCCGGCGCGGACAGCGCCGACGCCACCTCCGCGGACTCCGACGCCCGGCCCAGCGGCAAGCGCTCGTCCACCCCGCGTGGCAAGCGTTCGGCCGCCGCCGACACCGACGGTGCGACCACCGCCGGCGGCGTCGCCCTGAAGGAACGGTCCACCCGGACCGACACCTCGACGGCCACCAGCCGCAACCCGTTCGTCCGACTGTGGACGTTCCTGCGACAGGTCGTCGGAGAACTGAAGAAGGTCATCTGGCCGACCCGGTCGGAGATGGTCCGCTACACGATCATCGTGTTGATCTTCGTGGTCGTGATGACAGCGTTCATCTCGGGCATCGACCTCGGCTTCGCCAAGGCCGTGCTCTGGCTGTTCGGCTGACACCGACCGGTCGGAGGACATCACGGCGGGCGTTCGCGCCAAAAATGGTGTGCGTCGCGCAGCGGCACACACGGTAAGCAATGAAAGGGAGCGTGGGCTGCAGTGAGCACCCCTGAGCACGACACCGAGAGCATCCAGGATGCCGACCTCGAGGCGATCGAGTCGGGCAGTGATGTCCTGGACGCGCCGGTCGACGTCGCCGCGACCGAAGAGCTGACCGAGGCCGTCGCCGGATCCATCGTCGACGACACCCCGAGCACCGACGAGGCAACCACCGACGAGACCCCTGCCGAGCCCGAGGAGGAGGTCGACCCGGTCGAGGAGCTGAAGAAGGAACTGCGTCGCGCACCGGGTGACTGGTACGTGATCCACTCCTACGCCGGCTACGAGAACAAGGTGAAGGCCAACCTCGAGACCCGCGTGCAGAACCTCGACGTCGGCGACTACATCTTCCAGGTGGAGGTCCCCACCGAAGAGGTCACCGAGGTCAAGAACGGCCAGCAGAAGAAGGTGCAGCGCAAGGTGCTGCCCGGCTACATCCTGGTGCGCATGGAGCTCAACGACGACTCGTGGGGCGCGGTGCGCAACACCCCCGGCGTCACCGGTTTCGTCGGCATGACCTCGAAGCCGTCGCCGCTGTCGATGAAGGAAGTCCTGCAGTTCCTGCTGCCGCGCGCCGAGGCCAAGAAGCCCGTCGCCGGCAAGACGGGCGCGACCTCCGAGGGCGGCGAGACCTCGTCGGCGTCGATCATCGAGGTCGACTTCACCGTCGGCGAGAGCGTCACCGTCATGGACGGACCGTTCGCGACGCTGCCCGCCTCGATCTCCGAGGTCAACGCCGAGCAGCGCAAGGTGAAGGTGCTGGTGTCGATCTTCGGTCGCGAGACCCCGGTCGAACTCGGCTTCGCCCAGGTCGAGAAGATCTGATTTTTTCCACGACTTCGCGTCTCCAGCGGACGCGGGACGTCCGACACCGGGTGCGACCGGGTCGTCGGACACACACGAAGACAACACGAAGGTAAAAGAGAGATGCCCCCCAAGAAGAAGAAGCTCGCCGGGATCATCAAGCTCCAGATCCAGGCCGGTGCGGCCAACCCCGCCCCGCCCGTGGGTCCGGCGCTCGGTCAGCACGGCGTGAACATCATGGAGTTCTGCAAGGCCTACAACGCCGCGACCGAGTCGCAGCGTGGCACGGTCATCCCGGTCGAGATCTCGGTCTACGAGGACCGTTCGTTCGACTTCAAGCTGAAGACCCCGCCCGCGGCCAAGCTGCTGCTCAAGGCGGCCGGTCTGCAGAAGGGCTCGGGAGAGCCGCACAGCAAGAAGGTCGGCAAGGTCACCATGGACCAGGTCCGTGAGATCGCCAAGACCAAGCAGGAAGACCTCAACGCCAACGACGTCGAGCAGGCCGCGAAGATCATCGCCGGCACCGCCCGGTCGATGGGCATCACGGTCGACTGAGCTCGCGACGTCGCACGACCCGGAGACGGCTGAGCCGTCTCCACCAATCAATCAGCAAGCGTGGGAGGACCGGCTCGGTCCGCACACCACCCATCCGCAGTAGCTGCGGAGAAGGAATGAACACATGAGCAAGAAGAGCAAGGCATATCTGGCCGCGGCCGAGAAGATCGACAAGGACAACCTGTACAGCCCGCTGGAGGCTGCAGCGTTGGCGAAGGCCACCGGTTCGTCGAAGTACGACGCCACCGTCGAGGTCGCCATCCGTCTCGGCGTCGATCCCCGCAAGGCCGACCAGATGGTCCGCGGCACCGTGAACCTGCCGCACGGCACGGGCAAGACCGCCCGCGTCATCGTGTTCGCCGTCGGCGACAAGGCCGCCGAGGCGACCGCCGCCGGTGCCGACGAGGTCGGCGCGGAGGATCTCATCGAGAAGATCCAGGGCGGCTGGCTCGAGTTCGACGCCGCGATCGCGACGCCGGATCAGATGGCGAAGGTCGGACGTATCGCACGCGTCCTCGGCCCGCGTGGTCTCATGCCCAACCCGAAGACCGGCACCGTGACCCCCGATGTCACCAAGGCCGTCAACGAGATCAAGGGCGGAAAGATCAACTTCCGTGTCGACAAGGCCTCGAACCTGCACCTGGTGATCGGCAAGGCGTCGTTCGCGCCCGAGCAGCTCGCCGAGAACTACGGCGCCGCGCTCGACGAGATCCTCCGTGCGAAGCCGTCCGCAGCCAAGGGCCGGTACCTCAAGAAGGTCACCGTCTCGACCACCTCGGGCCCCGGCATCCCGGTCGATCCGGCCGTGACCCGTAACTACGCGGTACCCGCCGACGCCCAGGCCTGATCAGGTCACAGCTGTACACGAACTCCCCGCGACGATCACGATCGTCGCGGGGAGTTCTTTCTGCGCTGCGGCGGAACCGAATCGCGGTCTCGATAGTCTGAGGGATATGCGCGACGACAAATTGCTGACCCGGATCGCCGGGTTGCTCCGCCAGGCCGAGGGCACCGACAACGAGCACGAGGCGCAGACCTTCATGCAGGCCGCGCAGCGTCTGGCGACGGCGGCGTCGATCGATCTGGCGGTCGCCCGGGCACACGATCCGGCCGCGGCCCGCACCGCGCCGGTGGCACGGCAGATCGCGATCGGGACGAAGGGCAAGCGTGGTCTGCGCACCTACGTGGCGCTGTTCGTGGCGATCGCCCACGCCAACGACGTGAAGGTCGACGTCGCGAGCAACTCGACCTTCGTCCTCGCCTACGGGTTCTCCGGCGACATCGACAGCACCGAGGCGCTCTACAGCTCGCTGGTGGTGCAGATGGTCGCCGCGAGCGATGCCTATCTGAAGGCCGGCGGCTACAAGAACGAGGTCGCGCACAAGGTGGTCACCCAGCATTCGCGGTGGCGCACCCGGCGTGTGGTCGAGCAGACGCCGCTGTCGCCGATCACCGCGCGACTCAACTTCCAGTCGGCCTTCGCCGAACGGATCGGCCTCCGCCTCACCGAGGCGCGCGACGAGGCGCGTGCCGAGGCCGTGGCGGCGACATCGGCACGGTCGTCGTCGACCCAGATCGCGTTGCGCGACAAGGAGATCGCGGTCGTCGACTTCCATCGTGCGGAGTCGACGGCGCGCGGTACGTGGCGGGGGTCCAGCGCGAGTGCCGGGTATTCCGAGGCCGCGCGGCGCGCGGGGGACTCCGCGGGGCGTCGTGCCCGACTCGGTGAGCAGGGCCACCTCGACGGGAGCCGCGGCGCACTGGAATCGGGGTGAGCCCCCCGAGGGGCCGTGACACCCAACGGTCGGCACTGTATGCCGCCGAGGCGATGGTGCTGTCGCTGTTCGCCGCGGAGCAGCCGACGGTGGAACTCGCGGGCACCTCGATCACCCTCCCGCCGGAGGGTCGATTCGGGTCGGTCGGGTCGGTGCGCGTCTACGTCGACCGGGTGCTGGCGCGCCCGTCGGTGCGGGAGCGGTTCCCGCGTGCGCATCTCCCCGTCGCGGTCCGGCCCCGTCGTGGACACCGCAGTGCGCATTACGAATCGGCGCCGGCGCCGGTGATCGCCGTCCCCGAATCAGCGGAGGGTCGCTGGGCGCTGCGGGAACTCGTCGTGTTGCACGAGGTGTCGCATCACCTGACCGAACCCGGTGTCGTTCCCCACGGACCGGAGTTCGCGACCACGCTCGTCGACCTGGTCGCGGATGTTCTCGGTCCCGAGGCGGGCTTCGTCTACCGCGTGATCCTCACCGACAGCGGCATCGCGTTGAGCTGAGGGGTCGACGCCCGGTCGAGGTGCCCAACTGGCGTCGTCACGTGCCCAAGTGGCGTCGTTACGTGCCCAACTGGCGGGGGCGGGTCACCAGCCGGGGGAGCCGATGGCCTGGAAGGTCAGGTAGCTGGGGTGCTTCGGATCGAGGACGAGGTCCTGCCTGCGACCGTGTGCGCGGATGAGGTCGGGGATCACCGTGAGGTAGCGCGGGACGCTGCCGGCGTAGACGTCGACGCGGAGTCGGTGCCCGATGTCGAGGACGGCGTCGGTGGGGACGAGGTCCACGTCGATGGGCAGGGCGACGTCGGCGGGCACCGGGAGCTTGCGCTTGCGGCTGAGGTAGTGGTGCGCCACCAGCAGCGTGCCGTCGTCGGCGTACTCCGACAGGTCGTGGTCGATCGCGCGGTTCGACACGGTCAGCGCGCCGTTGGTGAGGACACGCGAGGTGCCGTCGGGGGCGACGTCGTTGACGGTGACCGCCCAGATGCCCTCCTGTCCGGAGGTCGACACGTGCAATCGCAGGTTCATCGCACCGCTGATCTGCGTGCACTCGGTGACCGGCGGCGTGGTGAACGCGAGCGCCCCGCCCTCCTGGTGGCGGGCGTCGGTGGTGAAGTCCTTGCCGAACATCGCGGTGATACCCGCGGTCACCTGGGTCATGTCGCGTGACTTCAGCCCACGCATGTCGGGGCGGATGCCGAGCGATCGGCCTGTCGCGACCGGTGATCCACCCAGGGTGCCGTCGTGCACCGCGTGCGACGCGGTGCCCGAACGCTTGTCGTCGAGGTAGAGGCGACGCACCGTGGCGCCGGCGCGCGGGAAGCAGTCACCGGAGGTCCACGAGCCGCCCTGCTGCTCGAGGGTCACCGGGCCGTAGTTGTCGACACCGTTGTCGATCCCCTTGAGCCACTTGTCGAACCACGCGCGCTCGAGCACATCGACCCGCGGCGGATGGGTCGGTCCACCGAAGCCCGATCCGGCGTCGACGTGATAGCCGTCGGCGACGACGAGCTGCTTGCGGCCGGGCTCCATGTCCAGGTGGGAGTAGATGGAGGTGGCGCTGCGACCGAACAGGTCGTGCCATCCGCCGAAGAGGAACGTCGGTACGTCGATGCGGTCGACCACGGGATCGCGCTCGTCGAAGTACGGGTCGTCGTACACGCGGTCGTCGTGTCCGGTGAGGAAACCCCACGCGAGCGAACCGACCTCGGTCGCCGGTGAGGCCACACGGTCGGCGAACCACTTGACGGCGTTGCCGCGCAGGATGTCCCGCACCGACGTCGCCGGGTTCGGGATCCACTTGAGGACGTTGACGATCGAGAGCCACATCGGGATGAACGCCGAGGGCAGTCCGCCGGTGATGTAGATGTCGCGGACGATGTCCTCGCACCCCTCGACCGCGAACACCGCCTTGAGTCCCTCGGGTCGCTTGTCGGCGGCCTGCAGCGAGTTGATGGCCGAGTACGACCAGCCGGCCATGCCGTAGGTGCCGTCACACCACGGTTGCGCGGCCACCCACCGACAGATCTCGACCGAGTCCTGCTGCTCGCGGGCGCCGAGGATCTGCCACTTCCCATGCGACGCACCGGTTCCCCGGACGTCGACGATCACCTGGGTGTAACCGCTGCGCACCAGGTTGCGGTTGATGCCGAAGACGTCGAGAACGCCGCCGGAGAGGATGCGGGTGTCGTCGGTGGCCCCCGAGAGCGGCGTGCCGATGATGTTGACGGTGCCCGCGAGGCCGCGGACACCGCGCCCGACCACCGGCGAGTGGAGGGCGGTGTCGATCACGTCGAGCAGCGCCCGGTTGTACGGGTTGATGTTGACCACGGCCGGGTACGCCGTCGACACCGCGCGACGGTGGTGATCGGCCGGCCGGATCACCGTGGCGCGCAACAGGACGCCGTCGGACATCCGGATCTCGACGTCACGGTCGATGCTGACGTGGGGGTAGCGGAGCGGGCCGTCGACGAGGTGCTTCCACCGCAGCGCGTCGGCGCCGCCGGTGGGATCGCCAAGCGGGAGGGTGGGC
>NZ_JXYP01000038.1 GCF_000964005.1 Williamsia herbipolensis | reverse complement strand
CCAAGGACCCGAAGACCCGCCCACCGACACAGCCAGCCGGCAACCTCCGCATGCCCACATCACCAAACCAGCAGCCACACAACAGAATCAGTAATCAGCGCAACGCTGGTGAAAGACTGAGGCTAACCGCGCCGCCGACCGTGCTGGCTGTCTGGAAAAACGTACGGTCGCGGAAGTCGAGGCTGAGTGTGTGGAAAGTCCAGGCGCGGGTGGTGGTGCTGAGTGTGTGGAAAGTTCAGTCGAGTGTGCTGACCGCGTCGCGTGAGTCGACAGTCGTACAGCGCGCACTCGACGACGACTTTCCGCACAGTCAGCGGCGGTAGAACGCAACCAGCTACGAGGCAGCGGGGTACAGCAAAGCATCCGGCCATGTGATGTCGAAGCGTGACGCTCTCGGGTGTTCGACGTCGATCACCGGTAGCGGTTGGCCGACATCCGGAGATTCGACCCATGGGTCATCACTCGTCGAATGCTGTTGGAGCAGTTCGTCGATCCGGTGTAAGTGATTGGCGCGGAGTGTCTCCGGTGGGTCGGTGTTGCGTCGCCATCCATAGCGGCCGCGGTCGGGGCCGTCGGTGATCTTCTCGGTGCTCCACTGATGCGGTTCGGATCCGACGGCCCGGTTGTGGCGTCCGCAGGCGGGTGCCATGTGTGGCGAGTCGGTGTTTCCGCCGTCGGCCCAATCGGCTTCGGCGTGGTGCATTTCGGTGTGGGCGAACGGTGTCGTGCAGTTGTCTTTGCTGCAGCCCTTGTACTGGGCGAAGGCCATCAACCTTTGCGCTTGCGACGCGAGGCGCCGGCCGCGACCAAAGAACAGCGGTTCGTTCGTGACATCGCTGAACACCGCGAGGTGGGGCTGGGCATCGGCAGCGAGCTTGATCACATCGCTGATTGGCAAGTCAGAACCGGTGGCGGTGCGCGCGACACCGGCGTGCTCACGCAGCTGTGCGTCGGTGATGGACACGATGATCTGTGGCGGCAATCCACGATGCGACCCACCGAGCAGGCCACCGTTGACCGCAGCATCCAAGAGAGCCTTGAACGCGTCATGGTTCCGCTGACTCTGCGATCGATGGTCCCGATCGGCCGCCTGTTTCAGCAGTTCAGGATCGGCCTCTCCGTGATCACCCTTGGGTGACTGATCGTCGTCGGGATTGTTCATCCCCGGAGCCGCCCACTTGGCGAGCACCACATCGAACAGAGCACGCGTGATCGGATCGAGCGTCGCTGTCAGTGTCGACATCAACTGCGAGTCCTGGCACCCGAGGTTCAGTTTCCGATTCCTGGCGCGATCACGGTCGTCGGTCAGTTGCCCGTCGGGATCGAGGTGGGCGAGGATCCGCACGCCGGCGGCGGTGATCTCTTTCGGCGTCAAGGTCGTCGCGAACTCGGCGAGAGTCTGTTCGGCGAACGCCCGGTGTTCGGCATCCACCGCTGACGGGATCTTCTTCATTACGTCGAGAACCGCGTGCACGTGATCGGGTCCGATGGTTCCGGCCGCCAACTCGCGGGCGCTGTTCGGGCACACCGGCGGCAGTTTCTCACCGGTCATCGCGTGCATGGGTTCCAGCGCATGGACCGCCTGTAACCGTTTCTTTGGCTGGGTGATCCGCAGTTTCGCCTGGAGGAACTCGGTGACGGTCACGCATCCCACGGTCCGGTGGGCATCGCGGTCGGAGACCTCGAGAATCCGCTGATTGCCGATGGATTCCATTCGGCGGATGGCGTGTTCGTGGCGGATCGCCAGCTCGGCGACGGTCTCGTCGTCGCACGCTGTGGAGTCGGATGCAGCGATCTTGTTCAAGATCTGTTCCAGGGCAGCGTAATCCGCTACGAGATCGTTCACGAAGACGCTCCTCCCCAGGTTTGACTGTACGTCTATTCTAGCACACGTGTTCGAATGGTGGGAGGTTGATTTCAGTGAATGTTATTGCACGTGAGCGCATTTCGGGTGCGGGGTTGAGTCTACTGCCGCTGACGGTGCGGAAGCCGGACGCCGAGTGTGCGTTGATTCGTCGTCGGCTCGCGTCACGCTGTCAGCACACTCGACGCCCGTTTCCACACAGTCAGCAACCGCGGGTCACGCACTCGACGGGCGTTTTCCACACAGTCAGCATCTCTGATGCACGTCGTGTAGTCAGTACCTACTGGCGCCTTCTGCAGCGTCGGGGGTGGGGAGGGTGAGACCATGGGGGCGTGGACCTCCCCGTCATGCCACCTGTCGCGCCGATGCTCGCCAAGGCGGTCACCGCCGTGCCCGCCCAGCCCGACGACGACATCGCGTGGTCACACGAACCCAAGTGGGACGGGTTCCGGGCACTGATCTTCCGCGACGGCGACGAGGTGGTCATGGGCTCACGCAGCGGGAAGGATCTCGCGCGCTACTTTCCCGAACTCGTCGAGGCGGCTCGCACCGAACTCCCGAATCGGGTCGTCGTCGACGGTGAGATCGGCGTGCAGGCCGAGATCGGCGGCGTCCGCCGGCTCGACTGGGACTCGCTCAGTCAACGGATCCACCCCGCCGACTCGCGGGTACAGATGCTCGCCGACACCACCCCGGCCATGTTCATCGGGTTCGACGCCCTCGCCCTCGGCGACCGCGACCTCACCGGCGAACCCTTCCGGGTGCGGCGCGAGGCGCTGACCGAGGCGATACCGGGCGCGGGTCTCCTCCGGGTGAGCCGAGTGACCACCGATTCGCAGACCGCGATCGACTGGTTCAGTGCCTTCGAGGGCGCCGGACTCGACGGGGTCGTCAGCAAACGCATCGAGGGTGCCTACGTCGGCGGCAAGCGAGAGATGCTGAAGGTCAAGCACAAACGCACCGCCGACTGCGTGGTCATCGGCTACCGGGTACACAAGAGCGGCACCGGCGTCGGATCGATGTTGCTCGGGCTCTACCAGGACGGGCAGCTGCGCAGCGTCGGCGGATCGAGTGCGTTCACCGACGCCAAACGCGTCGAACTGCAGGAGCAGTTCGAGCCCATGCGGCTCGACCCCGACCACACCGCGCGGGGCGAGCCGAACCGCTGGAACTCCGCAGGCACCGGCGAGTGGATCCCGATCCGTCCCGAGCTGGTGGTTGAGGTCGGCTACGACCAGATGGAGAAGGAGCGGTTCCGGCACACCGTGAAGTTCCAGCGGTGGCGCCCCGACCGCGACCCCGAGAGCTGCGGGTACGACCAGCTCGAGGTCCCGCTCACCTACGACCTGCACGATGTGCTGGAAGGGTCCGACTGATGGCGAAGACACCAGCGGCGATGGTGGCCGTCGGCGACCGCGAGGTGCGCGTCTCGAGCCCCGACCGCGTCGTCTACGAGGCGACCGATCGAACGCCCGACATCACCAAACTCGAGGTGTGCGAGTACTTCGCTACGGTCGGTGACGCCCTCATGGCCGCGATCGGCGAACGACCGACCGCCATGGAACGGTGGCCCGACGGGTGGCGCGAGGGCATGCGCCTGGCCACCGGACCGCAGGATCGCGAGGGCGACGGTTTCTATCAGAAGCGACTTCCCAAGGGCGCGCCCGATTTCGTCGACACCGTGTCGATCGCGTTCCCGAGCGGACGCAAGGCCGACGAGCTCTGCCCCACCGAGCCCGCGTCGTTGGTGTGGGCGGCCCAGATGGGCGCCCTGACCTTTCACCCCTGGCCGGTGCGCCGCCCCGACGTGGACCATCCCGACGAACTCCGCATCGATCTCGATCCGCAGCCCGGCACGTCGTTCTCCGACGCCCAACGCGTCGCCGATGTGCTGAGGGAGCTGCTGGCCGAACACGGTCTGCGGGGCTTCCCCAAGACCAGCGGTAACCGGGGCGTCCACATCTACGTACGCATCGAGCCGCGGTGGACCTTCGACGAGGTACGCCACGCGGCGATCGGACTGGGCCGCGAACTCGAGCGCCGCGACGACGGTGTGACGACCGCATGGTGGAAGGAGGAACGCGGCACCCGCCTGTTCCTCGACTACAACCAGAACCTCCGCGATCGGACCATCGCCAGTGCGTGGAGCCTGCGGGCCCAACCCGGGGCGCCGGTGAGCACACCGGTCACTTGGGAGCGGCTCGCCGAGGTCACCGACCCGAGGGACTTCAATCTCACGACCGTCCCCGACTACCTGGCCGACGGCGATCCGTGGTCGGAGATCGATTCCCAGGCGTACTCGATCGAGCCCCTGCTCGAACTGTGGGAGACGTTGCCCGGCGGCGAACTCAATTTCCCGCCGGACTACCCCAAGCAGAAGGGCGAGCCCCCGCGGGTGCAGCCGAGCAAGAAGGTGGAGTCGCACTGGGACTCCGACGGCAACAGGCTGGAGTGACGCCGCGATCACTCCGGAGCGAAGAACCTCGCGATGGCGTTGTCCCACATGATGTCCCGCTTCCGGTCGCAATGCGTCCGGATCCAGTTCTGCAACGCCAGCAGCGTCGCGATCACCAGGCCGATGAGCACGATCACCACGGCGACCGCCGTCACGCCGGCGTCGGCGCGCAACGGCATCGGGGGCGTGGGGCGACCGTCCTGATCGACGGTGAGCAGCAATGAGCTGCCGGCGGCGGTGCCGGGCGGGACTGTGATGACACCGGATTTCGCGGCGCCCTTGTAGGTCCAGTGCGCGGGCACCTTGTTCGACTCGTCGGATCCGATGGTCGAGGTGATCGGGGTGACCGCCGCTGAACTGAGGTCGGTCGTCGCACTCACGGTGTCGATGCGCTTCTGCGGCGGGTCGTCCTGGTGCGAACTCCAGATGAGGATGCCGGGCACGATCGCCAGCGGCAGCAGGATCATGCCGACGAGGACCAGCAGCCGGTGCATCCTGCGTTCGGTGATGTCGATCTCGCGCTCGAGCGGGTTCGCGCCACGGTGGTGCCGGGCGTTCGCGCGGCGCATCGCACGCCGGGCGTCGGATCGCCGCTCACCGGACATCGGCCGCTCCTGGGTCGGGGTCGTGCGTTCGTGGGGGTTCACGCCTGTGGTCGCCGGATGATCCGGGCGGCCACAACCGCAGTTGCCGTTCACAGCATATTCGACGCGGTGGTCCCCGCGGATGTGGTCGGTTCAGCCCGGGTGAAAACCGCCCCGACCGATCCGGTGCCGCTGTGCAGCGTCGTCTCGATGCATGTCGCGGCGCGATCGGCCGATCCCTGTGCCGGTGCGATGGCCGCGATCCGCTGAGCCCGGTCACCGCACCCGAGGGCGGTCGACACCGCATCGCGGAGAGATCGAGCCGTCATGCTGCGTGGGTCGATGCGGATCCCCGAACCGGCCGCGTCCACCCGTGCGGCGACATCGCGCTGATCGCGTCCGAACGGCGCGATCACCATCGGGATGCCGCGGGCCAATGCCTTCTGCGTGATGCCCATCCCGCCGTGACTGATCACCACCGATGCCCGGTCGAGTACCTGTTCGTGGGGCAGGAAACGCACCACGGTGGCGTCGGGTCCGGCGACGAACTGATCGGGGTCGAGCGCGCCGGTGGTGACGACCGCATGCATCCCGGTCCCGGCGAGGGCCTCGAGCGCGGTGGTGGCCAGCGTCTGGTCGGCCTGCAGCTCGGTGGAGCACGTCACCAGGGCGATCGGGCCGTCGATCGCGTCGATGCGGGGGTCGCGGTCGCCGGGCGGGGCCCACAGCGATGGTCCGACCATCGTCACGGTGGGAGGCCAGTCGACGCGAGGGCGCTCGAGGGGCGCGCCGCACAGGCTCAGGACCAGAGGCGCTCGACGGATGACCCCGTCGCAGTGTCTGAGCTCGGGGAGGCTGAACCCGCGTCGTGCGCGGTTGAACTTCCGTCGGAAGGTGAGATCCCAGATGCTCTGCGCCGCACGGGCGATGACCGCGTCCCGCAGGTGCGGTAGTCGTCCGTCGCGAGGCGTGAGCCCCAACCCGATCGGCGGCCCGTCGGTGGTGAACAGCGGTAGGAAGGTCGCGCTCCAGATGGCCCACGGAAGGCCCGACGCCTCGGCCGCGCACTGGGCGCCGGTGGCCACCACGTCGGTGAGGATCATGTCGGGGCGATGGTCGGCCACAGCGGCGGTGAGGTGGCTGAACTCGGCGTCGATCCGCGACAGCAGTCGGTCGGTCAGCGAGTTGGGTGTCCGCGTGTCGTCGCCCCGCCAGTCGCCCGGTAGCGCCTCGTCGATCTCGGGCGGCAGCGGCGAGGCCGACAGTCCCAGGCCGCGCAGCATCGGCACCTCGTCGGCGATGGTGATCATGTGGATGTCGTGCCCGCGGTCGCGGAGCTCCAGAAGCGTCTCGACGATCGGGTACATCACGCCGCGTGCGGGCGAGGTCATGACCAGGATGCGGGGCAAGGTGTGTCCTCCGGTCGGCGGGGATGGTCAGCGTGTGCAGGCCAGTGAGCGCGCCGCGGCGTTGCGAACGGACACGGCGAGAACAGGATCGGCGAGAACCGGAGGGTCGGCGCCGACGAAGGCACGGCAGTAGGTGCCGCTGCCCGCGACGAACTCCAGGAACGCCAACCCGATACGGGTCAGCGGGTAGTCGGCCACCGGATCGACCGCGGCGAGGTGGGGAGCTCCGCGCGCCACGGTGAACCACGTCGGCGCGGTCAGGCGATCGACGATGACGGGGCGCAGCAGGTTCGGCGACGCGGTGCGGTCGTCGGTGCCGGTGGTGATCAGCGTCGGTGTGCGCGATGGTCCGGGCAGGGTGTAGATGTCGGGCGCCATCGCGAGGACCCCGACCACCCGGACGCCGGGCGGGACGGTGAGAGGGAGGCGATCGGTTACGACCTGCGGAGGGGGAGACGCGATGAGGCTCGCGGACTCGAGCGCCTTGGTGGCACCGGCGGAATGGCCGGCGAAGATGACCCGTGACGGGTCGATCCGGCCGTACAGCGGCGAGCGAGGGTCGTTGGCGGCGGCGAGCGCACGCCGGATGCCGGTGAACACGCTCTCGGGGGCGATCTCCCGGGCGTTGTAGGCCACCGCGACGACGAACCCGTGACTGGCCCAGTGGGTCACCATGCGGACGAAGTAACCGGGGTTGGCGCCGCTGCCGGCGACGAACACGACGAGTGGGCGGCGCCCGGGCGCACCGTCGGGTGCGTAGAAGTCGACACCGTTGTCGGGCCCCGAGCCGATCGGTGCGGCGGAGGTACACAGCAGAGGCGAACGCGCTCCCTGCTCGCGGACGCTGCGGATCTGCTCGGGGGCACCGGGACCTCGGCAGGGCGTGACCGGTTCGGTCGACGTGACCCGGAAGGGCCCGGGTTCGGACAGATCAGGGGTGGCGCCGACCGAGGATGGGCGGACCACGGGCTGCGCCGTGCTCACCCCCGGTGCGACGGTGGCCACCATGGCGACAGCGGCGAGCACCGCCAGTGCCGACGCAACGATTCTGATCACGCGAATCCCCGAGATTCTTTGATGAACTGAATAGCGACTTTCGCGAAAGGCTACGGTCGCTCGTCCGGTCGGGGTACTCGAGAGGTGGCGAAACGGCTGTCAGAAAAACCACACGTCGCCGACGCGCAGAAACGGCAGGCGCGTGTTACCGCGCCTGCCGTCTCTCACGTCGTGGATGGAGACCACTTCCAGCGCGCGAGGATCTCGTTCGACCGCTCGGCGAGAACCATCTGCCAGATGGGACCGAAGCTGACGCGTCCCACGCCGAGTCCGGCGAGTGTCGCCTTGTCGCTGTTGACCGGGTGGCCGATGGCGTTGACCGGCAGGGGCAGTTCGGAGGTCAGACGCTTCTGGACGTCGTCGCTGTGGAAGCCGACCGGGTACAGCACATCGGCGCCGGCCTCGGCAGCCAGTTTCAGGCGCGCGATCGCGCGGTCGACGCGGTCGGACTCGTCGCCGATCTCCTTCACGAAGAGGTCGGTGCGGGCGTTGACGACGACATGGACGTCGGTCGCATCCGACGCCGCACGCAGTGCGCCGACGAAGTCGGCGTGCTCCTGCGCCTCACGCAGGCGACCACCCTCGCTGTGCACGGTGTCCTCGATGTTGAGGCCCACGGCCCCGGCGTCGATGAGCCCCTCGATCAGGCGCTTCGGGTCCTCGCCGTAGCCCGATTCGATGTCGACCGAGATCGGCACGTCGACCGCGGCGGTGATCTGCTTGATGCGGGTCAGCACCTCGTCGAACGTGAGTCCCTCGTTGTCGGACTTGCCGATCGAGTCGGAGATGGGGTGGCTTCCCGCGGTCAGCGCGGTGAAGCCCGCGGCGACGGCGAGGTTCGCCGACCACGCGTCCCACACGGTCGGCAGGATCACCGGGTCGCCGGGCTTGTGCAGTTCGAGAAGGGTCGTGGCCTTGCTGCTGAGGTCATTCGTGCTGGGGTTCGTCATGCCAGCGTCAACGCCGTTGTCCCCCGTCTATTTCCGGTCGTCCCACGATGTGAGAACGACCGTTCTCCAGCCCTGGCGCGGGACCTACAAACCGAGGCTGCGGGCGATGAGCATCAGCTGCACCTCGGTGGTGCCCTCGCCGATCTCGAGGATCTTGCTGTCGCGGTAATGCCGGGCGACCGTGTACTCGTTCATGTAGCCGTAGCCGCCGTGTACCTGGGTGCCGTCGCGCGAGTTGTCCATCGCGGCCTCCGAGGCCACCATCTTCGCGATCGACGCCTGGGTCTTGAACGGCTTGCCCGCCAGCATCAACGCGGCGGCGTCGTAGTAGGCGGTGCGCGCCGCGTAAGCGCGGGCCTCCATGCGGGCGATGGTGAACGCGATCGACTGGTTGTCGCCGATGGGTCGGCCGAACGCCGACCGTTCCTTCGCGTACCGCACGCACTCGTCGACGCACCCCTGTGCGACCCCGACGGCCAACGCCGCGATGGCGATGCGGCCCTCGTCGAGGATGCGGAGGAAGTTGGCGTACCCGCGCCCCTGTTCGCCGAGCAAGTTCTCGCGAGGCACCCGCACGTCGTTGAAGGTGAGCGGGTGGGTGTCCGAGGCGTTCCACCCGACCTTGTCGTACGACGGGCCCGCGGCGAAGCCGGCCGATGACGTCGGAACGATGATCGACGAGATCTGCTTGTGGCCGTTGGCGTCGGCCCCGGTCACCGCGGCGACGGTCACGAGCTCGGTGATGTCGGTGCCGGAGTTGGTGATGAACTGCTTGGAGCCGTTGATGACCCACTCGTCGCCGTCGAGGACGGCGGTGGTCTTCGTCGCGCCGGCGTCACTGCCGCCGCCCGCCTCGGTGAGACCGAACGCGCCGAGCGCCTGCCCACTCGTCAAGCGCGGCAACCACTCCTGCTTCTGCTCCTCGGTCCCGAAGCTGTAGATCGGCATCGCGCCCAAGGAGACTCCGGCCTCCAGGGTGATGGCGACGCTCTGATCGACCTTGCCGAGTTCCTCGAGTGCGAGGCACAACGCGAAGTAGTCGCCGCCCATGCCTCCGTACTCCTCGGGGAACGGCAGCCCGAACAGGCCCATCTCCGCCATCCCCGCGACGACCTCGTACGGGAACGAGCGCTCCGCATCGTGCTTCGCCGACACCGGGGCAACCACCGACCGGGCGAAGTCGGCCACCGTCGCCTTGAGGTCGCGATAGTCCTCGGGCAGGTTCGCCGTCGAGATCGATTCCGAGCTGGTCATGGTCATGCTGTTTCCCCTGGTGTCGTTCCCGTGGATATCTCGGTGTCGGCGGATGTCCCGGTGTCGGTCGGGATAACGCGGGCGAGTAGTTCGCCGACGCCAACATGATCGCCGACCGCGGCTGACAGCTCGACCCGACCGTCGACCGGTGCGCTCAGCGTGTGTTCCATCTTCATGGCCTCGACGATGACGACCACCGTCCCCGCGGCGACCTCGTCACCGTCGGCGACGCCGACCGCGATGACCGACCCCGGCATGGGGCTCCGGAGGTCGGCGTCGGTTGCCGCGTCGGCGCCGGCGCTTCCCGTACCCGCCGGGATCTGCGACAGCGACCATGTGCCCCCGGTGCGATCCACCCAGATGTCGTTGCCCCGCTGAGCGACTCGATACCGTCGCCGGATGCCGTCGGTGGTGATCGCGACACCCTCGTCCGACACCGCGACCGACACGTGCAGCGCGGCGGCGTCGTCGAGGGAGACCCGCGCGTCGTCCGGTGTCCCTGTCACCGACACCACACGGATGTCGGGCCCGGCCTGCAGGCGGACGACGGTCGGCGCGTCGGGTCGTGAGGCCCGCCAGCCGGTGGGTCGTGACCACGGATCGGAGCCGGCGTCGCGCCAGCGTGCCGCCCATCCGGCGACGGCGGCGGCGATGACCGCGTCGTCCGGGACGACGGGAGCAACGATGGTCTCGACGAGTCGGTCGAGGAAGCCGGTGTCGAGGCGACCGGCGAGCACGTCGTCCTCGGCGAGAACGGTGCGCAGGAAGTCGATGTTGGTGCCCACACCGAGCACCCCGGTCCCGGCCAAGGCGGTGTCGAGCCGCGCGAGGGCGGAGGCGCGGTCGGGCCCGTGGGCGATCACCTTCGACAGCATCGGGTCGTAATGACTGCTGACCACGGTGCCGGTGACGAGGCCGGAATCGATGCGGATGCCGGTGCCCCGGGGCTCGACCAGATCGATCACCGTGCCGCCGGTCGGGATGAAGCCGCGCGCGGGGTCCTCGGCGTAGACGCGGGCCTCGATCGCGTGTCCGGTCATCGTCACGTCGTCCTGCGCGATGGCGAGCTTCTCGCCTCGAGCGACGCGGATCTGCCACTCCACCAGATCGATCCCGGTCACCAGTTCCGTCACCGGATGCTCGACCTGCAACCGTGTGTTCATCTCCATGAAGAAGAACTCGTCGGGTCGGTCGGCGGAGACGATGAACTCGACCGTCCCGGCGCCCCGATACCCGACGCTGCGCGCGGTGTCGCAGGCTGCGGCCCCGATACGTGCTCGGGTCGCCTCGTCGAGCAGGGGTGAGGGAGCCTCCTCGATCACCTTCTGGTGACGACGCTGCAGGCTGCATTCCCGCTCGCCGAGGTGGATGACCCCACCGTGGGCGTCGGCGAGCACCTGTACCTCGATGTGTCTCGGCGACAACACGAATCGCTCGAGGAACAGGGTGTCGTCGCCGAAGGACGAGGCGGCCTCGCGGCGGGCACCGGCGAGCGCGGCGGGAAGGGCCGACGGTTCGGTGACGACGCGCATCCCCTTGCCGCCGCCACCGGCCGACGGTTTGACGAGCACCGGGTATCCGATGTCGCGCGCGGCCTCGGTGAGGTCGTCGTCGGTGAGGCCGGGCCGGGCGACGCCGGGTACGACGGGGACGTCGTGGGCCGAGACGGTGTTCTTCGCGGTGATCTTGTCGCTCATCACGGTCATGGCCTCGGGCGTCGGACCGATGAAGACGATGCCGGCCGCTTCGCAGGCGGTCGCGAACGCGCTGTTCTCCGAGAGGAATCCGTACCCCGGGTGGATCGCGTCGGCGCCGGTGGCGATGGCCGCGGCGATCACCTTGTCGATGTCGAGGTAGCTCTCGCGGGCGGGGGCGGGACCGATGCCCACGGCATCGTCGGCGACCGTGACGTGCAGGGCGTCGGCGTCGGCGTCGCTGAACACGGCGATGGAGCGGATACCCATCGCGCGAAGCGATCGCATCACGCGCACGGCGATCTCGCCGCGGTTGGCGACGAGCACCGAGGAGATCGGGATCATGCTGTCTGTCATCAGATCACATCCGGAAGACGCCGTAGGAGACCGGTTCCAGGGGTGCGTTCGCACACGCCGCCAAGGCCAGTCCGAGGATGCCGCGGGTGTCGGCGGGGTCGATGATCCCGTCGTCCCACAACCGGGCGGTGGAGTAGTACGGGTTGCCCTGGTGCTCGTACTGCTCGCGAATCGGAGCCTTGAAAGCCTCGACCTCCTCGTCGGACCAGGGCTTTTCGGCGGCATCGAGTTGGTCACCGCGCACCGTCGACAGCACCGACGCTGCCTGCTCGCCACCCATCACCGAGATGCGCGCGTTCGGCCACATCCACAGGAAGCGTGGTGAATACGCCCGCCCGCACATCGAGTAGTTGCCCGCACCGTAGGACCCGCCGATGACGACGGTGAGCTTCGGCACGCGGGCGCAGGCGACGGCGGTGACCATCTTCGCGCCGTGCTTGGCGATACCGCCGGCCTCGTAGTCGCGTCCCACCATGAACCCGGAGATGTTCTGCAGGAACAGCAACGGGATGCTCCGCTTGTCGCACAGCTCGATGAAATGCGCGCCCTTCATGGCCGATTCGCCGAACAGGACACCGTTGTTCGCGACGATGCCCACGGGATGGCCCTCGATGTGGGCGAAGCCGGTGACGAGGGTGGTGCCGTAACCGGCCTTGAACTCGTCGAACTCGCCTGTCGTGGAATCGGTCCCGTCTGCTTCGTTGCCGACATCGACGAGACGCGAGATCATCTCGCGCACGTCGTAGGGGGTGCGCAGGTCGGTGGGGACGACGTCGTACAGGTCGTGCTGGTCGGTTGCGGCGGGGCGGGGTTCGCGCACCGGCCAGGGGGATTCGGTCCGTGGGCCGAGTGTGGAGACGATCCGTCGGACCCGGTGCAGCGCGTCGGCGTCGTCATCGGCAAGATGATCGGTCACCCCCGACACCGTCGAGTGCAGCACCCCGCCGCCGAGTTCCTCGGCCGTGACGACCTCGCCGGTCGCGGCCTTCACCAGCGGCGGGCCGCCGAGGAAGATCGTGCCCTGATCGCGGACGATCACACATTCGTCGCTCATGGCGGGCACATACGCACCGCCGGCGGTGCAGGAGCCGAGAACGGCTGCGATCTGGGCGATCCCGCGCGCACTCATGGTGGCCTGGTTGAAGAAGATGCGGCCGAAGTGCTCGCGGTCGGGGAACACCTCGTCCTGTTTCGGGAGGAAGGCGCCGCCGGAGTCGACGAGATAGATGCACGGGAGGTTGTTGTGCAGGGCCACCTCCTGTGCGCGGAGGTGCTTCTTCACGCTCATCGGGTAGTAGGTGCCGCCCTTGACGGTGGCGTCGTTGGCCACCACCACACACTCTCGGCCCGACACCCGGCCGATGCCGGTGATGACCCCGGCGCCGGGGCACTCGTCGTGGCCGGCGGCGTCGAGATAGATCCCGGTGCCGGCCAGGGCGGACAGCTCGAGGAAGGGGCTGCCGGGATCGAGCAGGGTGTCGACGCGACCGCGGGGGAGCAGCTTGCCGCGCGCGACGTGGCGTTCACGCGACGAGGCCGACCCGCCCAGCGCGGCAGTGGCCACGCGGTCGGACAGGTCGGCCACGAGGCTCTCGTGATCGGCCCGGTTACGCGCTCGATCGAACACCATGAGCAGACACTCCGGGGGCAACTGGGTTAATGACGACTAACTCAGTTCGGAGGGTACGGCGCAGTGACGACGGTGTCCAGTACGCAACCGGGTTTGATCGGGTCAGCGGTTACCGAGCGGGATCTCGCCGTTGCCCAGGTTCAGGCACCCCGAGAACGTCTGGAAGTCGCCCGCGAATCCGATCCCGCCCGTGCAGGTCGCACCCGAGCGGCCGGTGACCGTGACGGTGGCCCCGGGGCCGGCGATGCCGATGGCGAGACCGGGCTTGATGCCGGTCAGGTTCGTGACGGCGCCGGGTCCGCTCGCGATGGCCGCGGGGGCGGCGAAGTTCTGGGCCTGCGAAGTGGCCTTGCCACCGCCGAGACCGATGGCCAACGACAGCCCGTTGCGGCCTCCGTTCGCGTCGGCCGCGCCCGTGGTGTCGCCGATGGCGGCGGATGTCCCGGTCCCGGTCGAGGTCGCGGTGCAGTTCGGGGTGGTCGCCGTCTGGCCGGGCAGGGCCGGGCAGGCCAGCGGGGCGGCGGCGGCCGGTGCCGCGCCGAGAGCGATGCCCGCACCGGCGAGCAGGGTGAACGCGCCGAGAGCGCTGACACGGCGGATGGATGTGGTCGACATAAGTCCTCCTTTGATGGCGGTCCCACCGATGGTCACCACCCCCGGAAACGTGTAGGACGCGTTAAGGTGTCGATTCGGTCACGAGGCAGTCACGCCACGGTCTCGAGCCCCCTGGTCAAATCCGCGCCGCCCGAGAGGACGTCATTCGGAGGCGAGGTCGTATCCGCGCAGGGTGGTGGCGATCTGACTGCGTGCGCGATTGAGTCGCGATTTCACCGTCTGCACGCCGACGCCGGTGTGTTCGGCGATGTCGGCGTAGCTGAGGTCGCCGAACTCCCGCAGCACGATCGCGGTGCGGAAGTCATCGGGTAGCTCGGCGAGAGCCGACCGGAGCTGGTCCCGCTCGGCGACGTGCTCGTCGAAACGCGACGCGGGATCATCGGTGAGGACGACCGGCTGATCGGTGTCGGTGAAGTCGACGGTGTCGGTGCGCGGCTTGCGTCGACGCACCACGGCGAGTGCGCAATTCGCGGTGACCCGGTGCAGCCAGGTGGTGAACTTCGCCTCGCCGCGGAATCGATCGAGGTGTTGCCACGTCGAGATCAGCGTCTCCTGGAAAGCGTCGTCGGCGTCGTGGTTGTTGCCGGTGACGTTGAGGCACACCGCCCATACCCGGTTGCGGTGCAACGACATGAGTTCGCCGAACGCCTGCTGGTCGCCGCCGCGCGCACGCAACAGCAGCTCTGCCTCGGCCGCTCCCGAATCGGTCATCCTCTACACGTGCCAGTCGGTGCCGTGCGATCCCGGATCGTGCGAACCGGGATCGTGTCCACCGTCGTGGCCGGTGTCGTCGTGGCCCCTCTCGCCGTGCCCACCGTCCTCGTGACCGGGATCCAGATGCACGTGATCGGCGTCGTGGGACGCCGTGTCGTCCGGGTAGGCCTCGTGATGGGCGGCGTGATCGGTGACGACGGCGTCGGGAACGGTGCCGTGGTCGTCCATGATCGGCACGTTCGCCGCGTCGACGGGAGGGGTGTCAGGGTCCAGCGCCACCGCCAGCGCCGTCGTCCAGAGGTGTTCGGGCACCGCGTAATCGGCGTCCGCATCCACTCCGAGGGCCGTCAACACCGACTGCCCGTCGTCCGCGTCGGGTTCGAGTTCCTCGGTCATGAGATCAGCTCCGATCGGGTCAAGAAGGTCTTCGCCTCGTTCGTGCCCACGACCCCGCTGATGAAGGCTCGGATGTAGGAACTCGAACTGGCATAGGTGATCTCGGCGGTGCTGCCAGGCGCCTGCTGGATGCCGGCCGCCGCGGTGCGCGCGGTGTTCTCCACCACGGTGCTGGTGCCGCCGGTGTCTCCCCGCCGGATCCGGACCACGTCGGTGCGGGCCTGGGTGTGGTCGGCGGAGACGGTGATGCGAGCACCCGTGGTGAGCAGGCCGGTCACCAGACCGCTGTCGGTGGATATCGCGCACGTGATCTGCGGGATCCCCGACGGTCCATCGGTCGCCTGCTCGCATCCGGTCAGTGCGCTCGCCAGCTTGTCGGGCAGCCGCGCCACGATCCCCTCCGGTGTGGTCTCGCGCAGTCCGGTCATCGCGACCGATCCCGTCGAATCGGCCGCTGGGTCCGGCGCGGGTTCGTCGGAGCCGCCCGAGGTGAGGACGACGGCGACCGCGACGACGGCCGCCACCACGACCAGCGCACCGCCGGCCAGCAGCGCGCGCCGGCCGCGGCGCGGGGATTCACTGGCCGGCGCCACGGTGCGACCCGATGTCGGCGTCGGCCGGGTGGCGGCCGTGTCGGGGCTGATCGCAGCGGTGGGGCCGGTGGGAACCGCTTTCCACTGCGACATGAGCTCTGCGGCGTCGGGGAGCACGGTCTGCCGGGGGCGATCGGAGATGACCGCGGCGAGAGCGCCCTGCGCGACCACGGTCTTGGGATCGTCGAGGGTGGCGACGGGCCCCAGGGTCTGCAGGGTGCGCTGCACGAGCGGGATGCGTGATGTGCCGCCGGTGAGGTATAGCGCGGTCAGCTGGTCACGCGATCGGATGCCGGCGTCGTGGAGCACGGCGCGCGTGAGTGCCGCGGCCGCGTCCAACGGGGCGGCGATGAGCTCGTCGAACTCGTCCCGGGTGATCTGCAGGGTCTCGTGGAATCCGCCTCCGGCGGCGGTGATGGTGGCCGACGGTGCCTCGGACAGCAGTTCTTTGGCACGACGGATCGACTCGTCGAGCTGGTGACGGACACCCGCCGGGGCCGTGCGCCGGAGATAGTGCGCGAGCTCGGGATTGCGTGCCTCGAGTTGGTGGTCGACCCAGCGCCGTATCAGTGCGTCGAAGTTCTTGCCGCCCAACCCGTTGTCGCCCCGTGCGGCGATCACCGAGAACCCGCCGTCGGTGTCGCGCACGAGGACCGCGACGTCGAGGGTGCCGCCGCCGAAGTCGAAGACCGCGATCGTGGCACCCACGGCGAGATCGGTACCGCGTGCGTAATGCGCTGCGGCGGCGCGGGGCTCGGAGATGGTCGTGATGACCGCGGGGTTCATCCCGGCCCAACCCGCGGCGTCGAGGAGCACGCGGACCTGCGCCGGCGACCATGCCTCGGGGTGGGTGAGCACCAGGTGCGCCGGCATCCGCCCCGCGTGGGCGGCGGCGGCCCGAGAGAACACGGTGCGCAACACCGCGCCGATGGGCAGTGAGGTCCCGATGAGATGCCCCTTGACCGCAATCGACTCCTGGCCCACCAGTCGTTTCGGGGCGGGGATGAAAGCGGCCGGGTTGCGCTGGGCCTCGTTGACGGCGTGATCGCCCACCGCGATGCGGTCCGGCGCGTCGACGAACACCCCCGACGACATCAGGTTGCCCGCGTGCGACAGCGCCAGCGACTCGATCGCGCCGCTCACCGCGGCGGAGTGCGCCGCGGCGGTGTTCGACGTGCCGAAGTCGACGCTGAGGATCCACTCCGCCGATGCCATGGAGGGATCATCCCCGACCGGTCGACTCCACGTCACCCCGCCGTCGGACCACGGCGCCGTCACGGTGCCAACCGCCCGGTCGCAGCGAGCGCGGAGTAGGCCCGCACCACGTCGACCACGGCGGCGTCCTCCGCTGCGGTCGCGGTCGACAGGGCGTGGGCCTGCGTGTTGGCGAGCCGGATTCGCGCCCGCTCGCGCACCTGATCGAGGGTGGCGTCGAGAGGAAGTCCGACGCACTGGGCCCCGGTGCGGCCGTTCAACAGTGTGCGGAGGTCGTCGGCGATCGCGGCGAACGGGTCGGCGGCGAGCAGTCGCTGCAGATCGGCGAGCAGCGCGACCCGCAGCATCGACGGGTCGCTGCGGACGCCGTAGGCGATGGCACGGATGTGGTCGCGCGCCGGATGGCTGTAGGCCAGTGCATCGATGCGATCGAGCACCCGGCGGGCGCGGTTCAGCGACGCGAACTCGCCGAGCGATGTTCGCAGGACCTGCTGCAGCAGCGTGATCCCGGAATGCGCGACCAGCCATTCGTTGAGGGCGGCGGCCCCCCGCGCGGCGACCGTCCGACCGTTGATCAACCCGTACTCGCCGAGCAGGTCGAGCAGTCGATCGCGGGTCGCGGCGTCGATGACGCCGGGCGCGTCGGACTCGAGGTGGTCGACGAGGTCGAGGGGTCCCCACGACGCCAGCGACGCGAGCGCCCGCGCATCGGCCTCCACCAACGCGCCGGTGTGGCTCGTCTGCGCCATCAGGCCCGAGATCGGCACCACCGTCGAGACGGTGTCGGCCAGCTGTCGTGCCAGGGTGCGTGCGTGGTCGGTGGCGTGCTCGAGCGGGTCGCGCCGACCCAGCGCGCCTTCGCCGAATCCGTCGGCACGCGACAGCACGCCGAGGGTGTTCAGCGGAGAGAGCGGCAGTTGTCGCAGGAACGCCAATTCGTCTGCGCGAGGAACGGAGTCGAACAGGAAGACCGCGGCGTCGGCATCGACCGACGCCGTCCGTGTCTGTTCGAACCCGTCGATGAGAACCCGGCGGGTCGCGGTCTCGTTGCCCGTGGTGAGTGTCGCCAGCCCGGGGGTGTCGATGAACGTGAGGTCGCGGATCGCCGCCGACGGCAGCCATCGATGAAGGTAGGCGATCTGCTCGTCGGGTAGCGGGAGTCCGGCGGGTGAGGTCGGCGTCCCGCTGTCCAGCGCGACGGGGTGTCGTGCCCCGTCGAGGGCGACGACCTCCGCGCGTGAGGGCGCGCCGTCGGAGTAGATGGTCACCACCCGGGTTGCCTCGAGTGCCGCGGTCTCTGCGACGGGCGCACCGATGAGGGCGTTGACGAGGGTGGACTTGCCGGCCTTGAGCCGCCCGGCGACCACCAGCCGCGGAGGGGCCCACAGCGTCGCGCCGATCTGGTTGGCGTGGGCCACGAGATCGCCACCGAGGCCGGCGAGCGCCCTCAGTCCGTTGTCGAGCGTAACGTGAACCGGATCGGCATGGGATGCAGGAGCATTCACGGTGTCGCCTGCGCAGACACGCGGGCGAGCATCGACTCCGTCTCGGCCAACCGCTTGGCGATGACCGAGCGATTGGTGTCGAGGCGGGCGAGGTCCTTCTCGCGACGGGTCGCATCGGAGGTGGCGGCGTCGCGCGCGACACCGATCTGACGTTGGAGGTCCTCGATCGCGGTGCGCAGGTGCTCGCGGTACCGGATCACGATCTCCGGCCTTGCCTGGGCGATGGCGAGCTCGAGGAGTCGGGCGGTGACGGTCTTGGTGGTGGCCAACGTCTCCCGCAGCCACGCCAGCAGGTTCGTCTTGCCGGTGCGCATGGCGCGGAAGCCGAGATTGACTCCCACCCAGACGGTTCCGACGATCGCGCCCACGCCGAGTGCGGTGGACAGGCCGATAACCCCGCCGATCATCGACGAGCCCATGATGCCCATGTTGAGAAGCGTCGGGTCGAACAGGCCGTGACGACGGCTTCCCACCGGCTGGGCCTCGATGCGCGGACCCTGCAGCGATTCGACGATGCGTCCGCAGATCTGCTCCCACACCACGTCGGAGTCGAATCGGGGCGCGACGATCGTGGAGTAGAGCTGTTCGAGGAACTGCGCCATGGTGACCGCGAGCGCGCGCTCGAGTTCGTCCTGCATGTCGGCGGTGAACTTCTGCGGGCTGCGCCGCAACACCTCCATCCCGCTCTTGTTGATGCGGGTGGTCCAGCGCGCGCGGATCTCGTCGAGACGCCGATCGCTGTCGTCGATGGCCTGCTGTCGCAGCTGGGTGAGGTCACGGGCGAGGTACTGCTCCCATTCCCGACTGCGGTCCTTGAGCGTCTCGAGGGCGTCGAGCTGTGCGGTGAGGTCGGGCAGGGTGGTCCCGCGGCCGGCGACCGCGGCGTGTTCGACGTCGACGCGACGCGCGACGGCGAGCAGTCCTTCCCGGGTGGTGCGCAACGCATCTGCGGCGGGAAGCCCCTGTGCCGCGTCGAGGCGGTGCATGATCTCGGCCCGCAGATCGGTGATGCCCGAGGTCATCTCGGCGCGGTCACGCTCGGCGCCGGGTGGCAGGTCGGCGGCGAGCACCGCGCGCAGGCTCGACACCCCGATGACGGGGATGTCGCGCTGCAGGTGCGTGGTGAGCAGCCGCCGGTTGTCGGCCACGATGGCCTTCCAGCGTCGAATGTTCTTGTCGGTCTTGGTCACCGCGACCACGAGGGCGTCGACCGAGGCGCCGGCCTCCCGGATGAAGTCCATCTCCGGCGCGGTCAGCGGACTCGACGCGTCGCACACGATCACCACCACGCACGCCTGCTGGGCGCTCTGGACCGCGAGCGCGGCCATCGCCGGGTCTAGACCGCCGACGCCGGGGGTGTCGACGATGGTGACCCCGGGCATCGCGGTCTCGGTGACGGGGATGCTCGCGCGGGTGGGTAGCGACTCGACGTGTGGATCACGCACCTGACGACCGCCGACGGTCACCCAGTCGGGGAGGGCGGTCAGCGGGATCTGCTCCGAGCGGTCGGGGAACAGGAGGGTCGCGGTGCCGTCGAGGGGCGGGTCGTCGGTGGGGGCGACACCGATCGCCACCGTGGTCGTGACGTCGACACCCACCGGTGACAGGTCACGTCGGCCGACCAGGGCGTTGACCAGCGAACTCTTGCCGCGCTTGACCTCTCCGACGACCACCACGGTGCGGGCCTGGCCGTCACGAGCGGCCTTACGCGCCGCGAGGTCGGCGACGTCGTCCATCTTGTACGCGCGCAGCACCGTTGCCGCGGCGGCGAGCACCGAGTCGGTCTGTGCACGCAGGTCAGAAGGTGTCACCTGCGTCGATCGTGCATCTGTATCGCTCATGACCACGTTTCCGAATCTGGTTAACTGGGCCCGATCCCAGCAGGAGGAGACCACATGCGGTCGAGAGTAGTTCTCGCCGGCGCTGCCGCCGTGCTCATCGCGACCACGCTGACGGGGTGCGCCACCTCCGTCGACGGACAGGCCACCCCCGCCTCGCAGACGCTGTCGCCGGGCGAGGTCGATCTCGCCGCTCTCGACCCGGGCAGCTATCAGACGACCCCGTCGCCGGCCTTCGGCATGGCCACCGGTGCTCAGATCGTCGAGTACGAGGGCCAGCGCATGGCGGAGTTCGTCTACACGCCCTCGGAGATCGATCCCGAGTTCACCGACGTCAAGAACCCGACGTCGATCATCCGCAGTCGCGCGAACCTCACCAACGTGGTGGGGCGCGACGCCGCGTTCGTCCCCGCGAACGACCGTCTGGTGGCCGGATTCGTCACCTCGGCCGGTACCTCGCAGCTGCGGTTGAGCGATCCGACCCGCGGCATGCAGCTGATGGTGGTGCGCTACACCGACTCCGCGACGGCGGCGGGCGCGGCGCGGTCGATGTTCGACGCCATGGTGCGACAGAACAAGTCGATCCCCGTGCCGCTGGCCGGTCTGGCCACCACTCTGGCGGCACGTACCGACGCCGGCGGAAGTGCCGCGGTACCCATCGCGCCGACGCTCGCGACCTTCACGCCCTTCAAGGTCTACGTGATCTACGCCTGGGCCAGCGCCCCTGCGGGACAGGAGAAGCGGAGTGAGGACACCGTGCGAACGGTGCTCGCCCGCGAGCCGGGTCTGCTGAACGGTTTCCCCGCCACGCCCACGAAGGCGCAGAACGGAGGGAAGCCGGTCGAGGTCGCTGTCGATCAAGATCAGATCCTTCTCTATGCACTGCCGAACAAAGATGCGAACGCGGTCAACGGATCTGACCGTGCGGTCTACGGACCGCGGGGGATGGCGCACATCGCGTCGTCCCCGTCGACGATGCTCTCCACGCTCACCGCGGCGCAGTCGACGCACAATGCCGTGTGGGACACCACGGTCTACCGCGCCGCGACCGGGACCGGTGCGACGTCGATCATGGACGGCCTGGTGAACGCCGACGTCCAGAACGGTGCGACCAAGGTCGACTCCCCGAAGGGACTGCCGATCGCGTCGTGCGTCTCGCGGGACACCGACACCGGCCAGGAGAACACCTGTTTCGTGACGGTGGGGCGGTACGTCGGCGAGGCCGACGACCGCGATCCGACCGTGGTCGCGCAGAAGATCTCCGCCCAGTACCTCATCCTCACCCGGGCCGACCAGACCGCCAACTGATCGATCCGGGCCGGGTACAGGGCAGCCGCCCCGCACCCGGCCATCGGCGCTCAGTGCCCGTGGTACGAGGTGTCCGAGGCGGAGTGCGACGACGGGTCCTCGATGAACGGCACCGAGGTGTGCATCGCGCTCGTCGAGTCGACGTGACCTTCGTAGTCGGAGTCGACCTCGCAGGTGTCGAGCGTTCCGTCGTGGTCGGTGTCGCGCATCAGCATGTCGATCCGACCGTCGTGGTTGGTGTCGAACGCCATCACGTCGACCTTGCCGTCGTGATCGGTGTCCTTCTGACCCATGTCGATCTTGCCGTCACCGTCGGTGTCGGCCAACATCACATCGGCGCCGTGGGAATCGGTGCTCCAGCGCATGCCCGAGGTCGCCGACGCACCGGTCGAGGACGAGTCCGACCCGTGGGAGCCGTAGGATCCGCTGCCGGCCGATCCCGTGTGGCCCGACCCGTAGGTGTCGCTGCTGCTGCTCGAGGAGCTGTCGTCGTCGGAGTAGCGGCTCGACGAGCTGGTACCCGAGTAGGGGCTGGTCGACTCGCTGCTCGACGAGCTGCCGTAGGTCGAGGAGCTGTCGGTGGTGGACGAGCTGCCGTAGGTCGAGGTGCTGTCCGAGGAGGGCGTGCTCGCCGAGGAGCCGGAGAACGAGTGCGCGGTGGCCGCACCCGACGGGGTCCCGGTGGCGTCGGCGTAACCGTCGTGGTCGGTGTCGATCGAACGGCTGTCGTAGCGTCCGTCGCCGTTCGTGTCGGTGTCGGTGACGTCGGAACGTCCGTCGCCGTTGTTGTCGACGAGGCGGACATCGGCCCGGCCGTCGAAGTCGGTGTCCTTCTCCTCGACGTCGGCGCGGCCGTCTCCGTCGGTGTCGACGAGGTAGACGTCGTTGGTGCCGTCGTGGTTCGTGTCGCTCTGGCTGACCTTCATGGTGGTTCTCCTCGATGCTCGTTGTGGCTGTTCTTGTCGGTCACAGCATTGGATGCGGCGGGATCACGGGAAAGTTCCCGACAATCGAGAAGTTTTTTTGCGACCTCGTGACCTGCGGTGATCGGCCTGGTGACCGGCTCGGGTCGCCACTTGGCAGTATCGGGACGATGAGCACACTGATTCATGCCGACGAACTCGAGGTCGGCTCGGTGTGGCCGCTGGGGAGCCACACGCCGACCGAGGCCGAGATCATCGAGTTCGCGCGTCGGTGGGATCCGCAGCGGTTCCACACCGATCCGGCCTACGCGGCCGACCACTTCTTCGGGGGCATCATCGCCAGCGGTATCCACACGATGGCGATCTTCCAGCGCCTCGCGGTGCCGGCTGTGTTCGATCGGTGGGCCACGATCGCCGGCCGAGGGATGGAGGACGTGCGGTTGCTGCGGCCGGTGCGTCCTGACGAGAAGTTGACGGGATCGATCACGGTCGACGCCGTCGACCTGCACCGGCCCGACCGGGCGACGGTGTCACTGACCGGCCGGCTCGAGTCACCCGACGGCGCGGTACTGACCATGGCGCTGGAGATCGCGGCCCGCAGGCGGGCGGCTACCGAGGAGTGACTTGTTCGCCTGTGACGCCGGCGAGGTGATGCACCGGGTCGTGGATGAAGTACCGCGCGAGGGTCTCGACCGTGAACCCACTGCCGTCGCTGCGGCGGCCCGTGCGGTGGCACGCGTCGCCGGGGACCGCACGGAAGTCCCTCGCGAGAGCCAGGCCGGCGTCACGCAGCTCGGCGAGGACCACGGCGGGATCCTGCTCGCCGTACCTGTCGGCGATCGCCGTCGCATCCTGATCCCAGTTGTCGAACAGCGGATCATGTTGCTTCAGCATCAGTTCGAGGCGCGCACCGAATATCCGGAAGACGTCGCGGACATGCGCCGCGTACTCCAGGGGCGACCAGGTGTGGTCGTTCGGGCGGTGCGCGGGATCGGCGACGTCGAGCGCGCGTGGCCACCGGGCGACGTTGTCCTCGGTGAGGTCGGCGACGGCGTCGAACGGGATCTGCGAGGCGTCGAGACCACAGGCAGGACAGGGCTTCTCCAGCACCCAGGTCCAGTTCGCGGTGTCGGGAACGATCGGCATGAGCGAACGGTAGCGAGATCACGGTCGTACCGCCGGTCTCACCAGCGGTTGTGGCACGAATTGTGCGGAGAGCGGCAGAAACTCGTTGCTGTCACCCGGTGTCGCGGCGGCGGGCGGTGACGGCTCCGTGCGGCCGCTGCCCGGCGGCCTCCCGGACATGGGTCTCGATCACGTCGAATCCCGCCTCTGCCAGCAGGTCGGCGAGCCATGAGACGGGCCACCGGTACGCGGTGATCACCGTGTGGGCGAACGGCTCGACCACAGTGTCGGCCGCGAAGTGTCCGATCAGCAGGCCCCCGCCGGGCGCGATCACGCGCCCGAGCTCGGTCAGGGTCCGTCGCACCGCGGCGGGATCGAGATGGATCAGGGAGTACCAGGCGAACACGGCCCCGATCGACGCCGCCGGGAGCTCGAGGGATTCGAGGTCGCCCTGGGCGACATCGAGGTGCGGGTGGTGCGCTCGCGCATGCTCGACGAACTCCGTCACCGGGTCGACACCAACGACGTCGCAACCACATTCGTGGAGGAAACCCGTCCACTGACCGGGGCCACAACCGACGTCGAGCACCCGGCCTGACGTCGACGACGCCCACAGGCGCACCAGTTCGCGATCGAGTGGGTGGGTCGCGGCGATCGATCCGAACCGATGGATGTACTCGCCTGCCCAGTGCGCGTACGCGATACGAGTCGACTCGGTGTCACCCACCGTTCGACCGTACCGCCAGGGTTGTCGACCTAGGCTGGTCGACATGCGACGAGCCGACGCCACCCCGCGGCCCGGTCGCCCGGTGCGAGGCTCCACCACCAGGCGCCCGATCATGGCGCTCCTCGATCTCCTGGGACGTCGCGCGACGCTGGGGATCCTGTGGGCACTCGCCGAGGGTCCCGCGTCGTTCCGCGCGCTGCAGGAGCGTGCCGGCGGGATCGCCGCGAGCACGCTGAACACCAGGCTGGCCGAACTACGCGACGTGGGCCTCATCGAACGCACCGATGCGGGTTATGCGCTCACCGACGACGCGAGTGCGCTCCTCGAGGCGGGTGCCCCGTTGGTGGGGTGGGCCGACGACTGGGCCGCGCGCATCACAGGTCCGGACGGCGAATCACGATGAGACGAGCTGAGAACGACCAGATCTCAGCGTGACCGGACGGCCTGGGCGCCGAGGAACGCGACGTACGCGCCGAGTCCGACCCATCCGAGCGGGCGGGTCGCCGGGATCGCGATCGCCGTCCCGACCACCGTCTCGGTGATGCCGTTGCGGGTGATCCAGGTGGCGGTGTCATCGGGGAAGGCCTGTGCGGTGATGCCGGCGAAGGCCTGCGGCACGACGAAGTGGGCCACACCGGTGGCTGCGAGGCCTGCGCCGACGACGGTGGCGGCGGTGACGGGTCGATCCGACATGGCAGAACTCCTCGGGTGGTGGCAACGGTGTCCGGAGTGTCAGTCAATCGCACGCCCGCTCTCGAATCAAGAGCGGCCGTCTCCAGGGCTCACAGTTCGTCGGCGGCAGGTACATGAGTTCCGTCGGTGCGACGGCGAAGCGGCTCATCACCTCCAACGCGTCGGCCGCGTTCTCCGTGCGCAGGGACACCCGACCCATGTACGCGGTGTCGATGACGCGCGGACCGAGGACGTCGGTGAGCGCCAGAACCTGCGGATCCCGCTCGGGCGGGGCAGGCGGCCGTACCGGCTCGTAGTAGGTGGCGGCCGCAGGAACCGAGACGACCTCCCGTTCGGGATAGCGCAGCGCCGTGAGGCTGCCGCCGAACACGCACCCGGTGTCGAGGCACAGGGTGTTGTTCACCCACTCGTGGTCGGAACCGGTGTGTGGCCGTAGAGAACCGTCGCCGCGCCGCGATAATCGTCGGCCCACGGATAACGGACCGACAGTCCGAACTCGTCGGTCTCACCGCTCGTGTCGCCGTACAGCGCGAAGGCGCGCACCCGGCCCGAGGCGCGTCCGTGATATTTCTCCGTGAGGCCGGCGTGCGCGACGACGAGTCGCCCCCCGTCGAGGACGTAGTGCGCCACGAGACCGTCGCAGAACTCCCGGACCGCGGCGGTGAACTCGGACCCGGCGGCCGACAGCTCGTCGAGTGTTCCCTGCAGCCCGTGGCTCGGGGTCACATCCTTGCGGCTCAGCGCGCGAACGAGTTTGGCCTCATGGTTGCCCGACACGCACAGTGCGTTGCCCGACGCGACCATCCCCATCGCCAGGCGGAGCACGCCCACCGAGTCGGGACCGCGGTCGACGAGATCGCCGACGAACACCACGCGACGCCCGTCGGGGTGGGTGGCGTCGACCGATTGACCGTCGGCGTCCTCGATGACAGCGTATTCCAGGCGCGCCAGCAGTTCTCGCAGCTCGCCGAGGCAGCCGTGGACGTCGCCGATCACGTCGAAGGGGCCGTGATCGTCACTGCGGTCGTTGAACAGCCGCGTCCGTGAGAACGACACCTGCGCCACGGCCTCGACGGAATCGAGCACGTGGACCGTGCGGAAACCCTCGCGCTTGAGGCTGCGCAGCGAGCGGCGCAGCTGGTCGTGCTGCCGCTTCACCACATGCGACCCGAAGGTCCGGTCCGGGCGTGATGCGTTGCGCTCGACGGCCAGCGACACCGGGAGGTCGAGAACGATCGCGACCGGGAGCACGTCGTGCTCTTTCGCCAGCGCGAGCAGCGACTTCCGCGACGACGCCTGCACGTTCGTCGCGTCGATCACCGTGAGCAGTCCACGGCTCAGACGCTTCCCGGCGATGTACTCCAGCACGTCGAAGGCGTCGCCGGTGGCGCCCTGATCGTTGGCGTCGTCGGAGACCATCGCGCGACAGTCGTCGCTCGAGATGACCTCGGTGGGCGCGAAATGCTCGGCGGCGAAGGTGGACTTGCCCGACCCGCTGGTCCCGACGAGCAACACCAGTGACAGGCGCGGTATGGCCAACTCGGTCATGACGCCTCCTCCAGTGACTCGCGAACGCGGAAAACGGCCATCTGCGTGGGCGATCCGACGACTGCGTCCACCTCACCCACCGTGCGTAGATCCACCGAGTAGCCGTATCGGTCGGCGGTCGCCGCCGTCCACGCGGTGAAGTCCGCTCGCGTCCACTCGAACCGGTGGTCGGTGTGACGGAAGGCGCCGGGCGCGAGCCCGGGGTAGCGGACGTTGTACTCGGCGTTCGGCGTGGTGATCACGACAGCTCGCGGCCGCATCGCCCCGAACACGCCCGCCTCGACGGTCGGGAGCCGATCGGTGTCGATGTGTTCGATCACCTCCATGAGCACCGCGACATCCGTTCCCTCGAGTCGGTCGTCGGTGTACATCAGCGACGACAGCAGCAGGTGCAAACGCTCCGACTGTCGTTCGGTCATGCGATCGGTGTGCAGCCGGGTGGCGGCGGTCGACAGCGCCGAGTCCGACACCTCGGTCCCGACCACCGTGGTCACGCCACGGATCTCCAGCAACGACGCCAGCAGGGCACCCTGACCGCACCCGAGGTCGACCACCGACGTGGGCTGCAGCTCTCGCACCGCCTGCAGGACCGCGTCGTGGCGCTCGCGCACCAGGGGGCGGGCGACGGTGACCACCTCCTCGGCGACAGCATCGTCGGCCGGACGGTCGTCGAGCTCGACAAGGCGTTGTATGGCAGCCTCTTTCAACCCGCGCTGGCGAGCGAGGTAGCGGTGCGTGATGAGGTCGCGTTCGGGATGCGTGGCCAACCACGAGCCGCCCGTGCGGATCAGCTTGTCGATCTCGCTCTCGCCCACCCAGTAGTGCTTCGCGTCGTCGAGCACCGGAAGGAGCACATAGAGGTGGCCGAGCGCGTCGGCGAGTCGCAGCGTCCCGCGCACCGTGAGGGACACGAACGGCGCCGCACCCCACTCCGGTCGGGTGGAGTCGAGTGCGACCGGCGTCGCGGTCACCGTCCAGCCCAACGGGCCGAACAGTCGTTGCAGCAGTTCGGGATTCCCCGGTACCGCGGGCAGGGTGATCTCGAGATCGGCGGCGCGGTCCACGAGCTGCTCGTGGCCGGGACACCGTCCGTTCAGCGCCGACCGGAACACCTTTCCCATCGCGACGGCGAGGAGCGACGACGCCACGTACGGGCGATCGTTGATGTACTGCCCCAGGGCGAAACCGTCTCGCGCGCCGGAGCGTCCGCGGACGAGTGCGACGGGATCGACCTCGAGCAGCAACGCGACGGTGCAGATGTCGTCGGTGACCTCGGGGTAGAAGACCTGCGCCGTTCCGCCGTAGACGTCGAACGACTGCACCCGGTCGGGGTGCTTGTGGAGCAGGAAGCCGAGGTCGCTCGGAGCGTCGAACGCCGGGGAGCGTCGCGCCGAGATGGTCAGGAACATCGGGTCAGTGTGCCGTACCGACCGGCTCGGCCACCTCAGGTTTTCTGTGCCCCGAACTAGTCTCACGGTGTGACCGAGCGGTTGATCGTGGTGAGTGCGGTGGTGATCCGTGACGGCGAGGGGCGGGTGTTGACCGTCCGCAAACGCGGGACGGCGCGATTCATGCTCCCGGGCGGCAAACCCGAACCCGGGGAGTCGGCGGCGCAGGCGGCGATCCGTGAGGTGCACGAGGAGGTCGGCGCCGTTCTCGATCCGGCGCAGCTCAGGTCTCTCGGCGTCCACGCGACCCCCGCCGCCAACGAGGACGGGTACACCCTGCGCGCATCGGTCTTCGAACATCCCTGGCTGGACATCCCCGGGGCGGCCGCGGAGATCGACGAGGTGCGCTGGCTGGCGCCGGTCGAGGGAGACCGCGCCGACATCGCGCCGCTGCTCACCCAGGCGGTGTTCCCGCTGCTCTCGCGTGGCGCCTGATCGTCCTCGCCGCGATCGGCGTGAGCTGGTCTGACTGGCGGAGGATAGGGGATTCGAACCCCTGAGGGCTGTTAACCCAACCCGCGTTCCAGGCGAGCGCCATAGGCCACTAGGCGAATCCTCCAGTGCTGCGATAGTAGCCGCGGCGGCGATGACCACCAAAAAGGCCCTGGTCGTGGCAAGGGTTGGAGTCGCCGCCACCCCACCGTCTACACTCGACCTCGGATCCCGCGCGGCGTGCATCCTGTGAACTCCCCCAGGGCCGGAAGGCAGCAAGGGTCAACGGGCTCTCTCGGGTGCGCGGGATCCTCTTTTTATGTGTCCACCACGGCGCGGTGGTGTCGGACCTGAAGAGATCGTCTGCGAAAGGCCAGCGTGAACTACCACTCGATGAGTGCCGCCGAACTGGGTTCCACCCGCGACGAGCTGGCCGGACTCTACGAGACGCTGCAGGCCGCGGGGCTGAAACTCGATCTCACCCGGGGCAAACCGTCGCCTGATCAGCTCGACCTCTCCAACGGACTGCTGTCGCTGCCGGGTGACACCCACATCGACCCCTCGGGCACCGACTGTCGCAACTACGGCGGTACCGCCGGTCTGCCCGGTCTGCGGGAGATCTTCGGCGAACTGCTGGCCGTGCCGTCGAAGCAGCTGATCGCGGCGAACAACTCGAGCCTCGAGATCATGTACGACCTGACCGTGTTCGCGATGCTGCACGGCACCCCCGATTCGGACGGTCCCTGGGGTCGCGACCCGGTGAAGTTCCTGTGCCCCGCGCCCGGATACGACCGTCACTTCGCCATCTGCGAGAGCCTCGGCATCGAGATGGTCACCGTCGAGATGCTGCCCAACGGCCCCGACGTCGACGCGTGCGCGGCACTGGTCGCGGACGATCCCACGATCAAGGGCCTGTGGGCGGTGCCCACGTTCTCCAACCCCACCGGTGTCACCTTCAGCGAGGACGTGGTGCGCGGCCTGATGGCGATGCCCGCCGCGGCGCCCGATTTCCGTGTGTACTGGGACAACGCCTACGCCGTGCACACGCTCACCGAGGATTTCCCGCCGCCGGTGCCGATCCTGGAGATCGCCGCGCAGGAGGGCAACCCGAACCGGCCCTACGTCCTCGGCTCGACGTCGAAGATCACCTTCGCCGGCAGCGGGGTGTCGTTCTTCGGGTCGTCGGAGTCGAACATCGCCTGGCACCAGAAGCATGTCGGCATCAGCTCCATCGGCCCCGACAAGGTCAACCAGCTCCGTCACCTGATGTTCTTCGGTGACGCCGACGGTGTGCGCGCCCACATGGCGAAGCATCGAGAGTTGTTGGCGCCCAAGTTCGCACTGGTCGCGAAGATCCTGTCCGACCGTCTCGGCGACTCCAAGGTCGCGTCGTGGACCGAACCCGACGGCGGATACTTCGTCAGCCTCGACGTCATCGACGGCACCGCCGCGCGAGTGATCGAACTGGCCAAGGAAGCCGGTATCGCGCTGACCGCGGCCGGCTCCACCTATCCGTACAAGCGCGATCCCTACGACCGCAACATCCGCCTGGCGCCCACCTTCCCCGGCACCGAGGAACTGGCCACGGCGATGGACGGCGTCGCGACGTGTGTGTTGCTCGCCGCGGCCGACAAGCTGCTCGCGGTGGGTGCGGTTCCCGACCCGAAGTCCTGAGGTGGTCGCGCGCCGGACCTTGATCGTCGCCGGGTTCGGTGCCCTCGGCGTCCTCGCCGTCTACGTCCAGCACCTGATCATCGGATACGACGTCCCGTTCTGGGGACTGTTCGACAACCAGCTCGACCTCGACGTCTATCGCGCCGGGGCCCGCACCGTCCTCGACGGCGGTCGCCTCTACGACGCGAAGCTGCTGGGTCAGATGGACTACACCTACGCGCCGGTGTCGGTGGTGGTGTTCACCCCGTTCGCGTGGATGTCGTTCCTCGCCGCGCGCATCGTGTGGACCGCCGCGATCTTCGTCGCCCTCTACTTCGTGATCACGCTGTCGTTCCGGGCGCTGGGCCGGCCGATCACCCCGCGCCTGCGGGTGATCGCGGTGTCGTTGGTGCTGGTGGCGGCATTGCTGGAACCGGTCCGCAGCACCATCTGGTTCGGCCAGGTCAACATCTTCCTCATGGCGGTCATCCTGTGGGATCTGCTGCGGGCCGATCGCTCGCGCCTGCACGGGATCGGCACCGGAATCGCCGCCGGCGTGAAACTGACCCCGCTGATCTTCGTGCTGTATCTGCTGGTGCAGCGCCGATGGCGGGCCGCGATCGGCGTGATCGTCGGATTCGTCGGGACGATCGTGGCGGCCTTCGTGGTGCTGCCCCGGGACTCGTGGCAGTACTGGACTGGAACGTTCTTCGACTCGAATCGCGTCGGGGTGCCCGACACCGTCGGCAACCAGTCGATCCGCGGGGCCCTGGCCAACTACTTCCGCACCGACAGCCCCTCGACCGGCGCCTGGCTGGTGCTCGCGCTGCTCGCGATGGGGCTGGGGTTGTGGGCGGCGGTGGTCGCCCATCGACGCTGCCAGGAGCTGTTGGCGTTGACGCTGGTGGGGATGACGTCGTGCGCGGTGTCGCCGATGTCGTGGGGGCACCACTGGGTCTGGGTGGTCCCGCTCGGGGTGATCCTCGTGCACCACGCGCTGGCGGCGCGCACCCGGCTGATCGCGGTCGCGGCGACAACGGCGGCCGTCGCCCTGCTGTTGGTGACGTTCGCGTGGCGGACGGTGATCGACGGCCCGATGACCTTCGTCGGCGAGACCCACCCCGACGCCCGCTACACCGGTCTGTTCTTCAAGCACGGCATCGAGTGGCTCCGATGGTTCACCCTCGACCCGTACAACTGGGTGTTCGTCGTCGCCGCGGTGACGACGTTGGTGATCCTGGTCCCTGCACGCATGTCCGTGTTCGATTCCCGAGCGCTCGCCGAGGATGGCTATCATTCCTGACGATCGATGACACCGTGTGTCGATCGAGTCCAGGAGTGCAACAGTGGCCGCGGGAGCGACGTCGTCGGACGGCGGCGAGATGATGGGGCGCGAGGTGACCGGGAGAACCCTCCCGCGACACCCCGCCCTCTATGCGATCCCCGTGGCCCTCGCCGCCGTCGCCCTGTACCTGCAATACGCGTACATCCCGTTCCGCGCGCATGTCTTCGGACTGTTCCAGAACCAGGCGGACCTGCGGGTCTACCGAGCCGGTGCCCAGCACCTGCTCCACGGTCAGCCGATCTACGACCGGCCGGTGCTGGGACATTTCGACTACACCTACACACCGTTCTCCACCGTGGTGATGCAGCCGCTCGCCTGGGTGAGCAAGGACGTCGCCGTCGCGGCGTGGTCGGCCCTCATCGTGGTGGCGCTGTTCTATGTGGTGGTCGCGAGCTTCCGGGCGCTGGGATACCGCCTCGACGCGCGCCTGGTGGTGGTGGCGACGTCGCTGGTCGCGATCGCGCTGTTGCTCGAGCCGGTGCGCACCACCATCTGGTACGGCCAGATCAACGTCTTCCTGATGGCGATCGTGATGTGGGATCTGTTGCGTCCGTCGGGCAGTCGACTCCGCGGTGTCGGGGTCGGAATCGCCGCCGGCATCAAGCTGACCCCCGCGTTCTTCGTGTTCTTCCTCGCCCTCACGCGTTCGTGGCGGGCGGTCGCGGTGGCCGCGGCCACGGGGGTCGCGACCGTGGTGATCGGGGTGGTTCTCATCCCGAAGCAGTCGTGGATGTTCTGGACCGACAAGGTCTTCGACTCCCAGCGCGTCGGCGATGTCCGCAACCCGGCGAACCAGTCGCTGCGCGGCGCGATCGCGCACATCTTCCAGACCCGTGAACCGAACACAGCGGTGTGGCTGCTGGCGATCGTCGTCGTCGCCGCCCTCGGACTGGGCGCCGCGATGGTGGCGCATCGCCACGGCAACGACGTCCTCGCGTTGTCGCTGACGGGTATGACGACGACGGCGGTGTCGCCGTTCTCCTGGGGTCACCACTGGGTGTGGTTCGTGCCGCTGCTGGTGGTGACCGTCGATCTCGTCCTGCGGGCCTGGACTCGCGCGTCGTATGTGCGGGCCGTCGCCCTGACCGCGCTGCCGGTCGCTCTCGTGCTCTCGACGTTCGTGTGGAAGTTCTTCCTCCCCGACGGCGCCGTGGGGTTGCGACCGTTCTACGGGATCGGTCTGTTCATGAACCCCGTCCCCGCGTGGTTCCGCTGGTTCGGTGCGCAGCCATATCTGTGGGTCCTGCTGATCACGGCGATCGCCACGCTCGGCGCGTACCTCGTCGGGTCACGCCGAGCGGTGCCGCGCGGGGCGATCGACGACAGCGCCGACGAGCCTGTGGACAGTGCCGTCGGTGGGCGCTCGGCGCGTCGGTAGGCGCCGGTAGTCTTTCTCGCGTGGCCCTGTACCGGACGTATCGACCAGCTACGTTTGCCGACGTCGTCGGTCAAGAACACGTCACCGAGCCGCTGTGCCGGGCACTCGATTCCGGCCGCATCAACCACGCCTACCTGTTCTCGGGTCCACGCGGCTGCGGCAAGACGTCGTCGGCGCGCATCCTCGCCCGGTCGCTGAACTGCGTCGAAGGCCCCACCTCGACGCCGTGCGGCGTGTGCGACTCGTGCGTGGCGCTGGCGCCCGGCGGTCCCGGCAACCTCGACGTGATGGAACTCGACGCGGCCAGCCACGGCAACGTCGACGACACCCGCGAGCTCCGCGACCGCGCCTCCTACACCCCGGCGTCGTCGCGGTATCGGGTGTTCATCATCGACGAGGCGCACATGGTCTCGAGCGCGGGCTTCAACGCGCTGTTGAAGGTGGTGGAGGAGCCGCCGGAGCACCTCATCTTCATCTTCGCGACCACCGAGCCCGAGAAGGTGCTGCAGACCATCCGGTCGCGCACCCACCACTACCCGTTCCGGCTGCTCGCGCCCGCGGTGATGCGCGGCCTGCTCGAGTCGATCTGCGCCAAGGAGAATGTCACCGTGGCGCCGCCGGTGTTCCCACTGGTGATCCGCGCGGGTGGTGGCTCGCCACGTGACTCGTTGAGTGTTCTCGACCAGTTGCTGGCCGGCGCCGGACCCGAGGGCGTGACCTACGAGCGGGCGCTGGCGTTGCTCGGCGTCACCGATGTCGCGCTGATCGACGACTCCGTCGACGCGTTGGCCGAGTCGAACGGCGCCGCACTGTTCGGTGCGGTCGAGCGACTGGTCGACGCCGGCCACGATCCGCGTCGGTTCGCCGTCGACCTGCTCGAACGGTTCCGCGACCTCATCCTCCTGCAGGCCGTGCCCGACGCGGTGGAGCGCGGACTCGTCGAGGTCCCCGAGGACCAGGTGGAGCACATGCGTGCCGAGGTCGAGCGCATAGGCCCCGCCACGCTGACCCGCTTCGCCGAGACGGTGCACGCGGCCCTGGGGGAGATGCGCGGCACCACCTCGCCACGCCTGCTGCTCGAGGTGATGTGCGCGCGCATGCTGCTGCCCTCGGCCTCGGATGCGGAATCGGCTGTGCTGCAAAGGATCGAGCGTATCGAGGCGCAGCTTGCGGGTGGCGCTCCGGCGGTCACGGCGCAGATCGGTGCACCGGCACCCGCGGTGGTGCCCGGGCCCGCCGGACCGCCTGCCGCGCCCGCCGACACCGACGCGGGGTCGAAGTTCGTGCGTCCCTCGCAACGTCGGGAGACCGAGCCCGAGCCTCGACCCGAGCCTGAGCCTGCGGTCACCGCTCCGGCACCCGTCGTCGAACCGGTCGCGGTGGCTCCCGCACCCGAGATCGTCCCCGAGCCCGAGCCCGAGGCCGTCTCGGAGCCCGAGCCCGAGCCCCCCGTCGTCGAGCCTGCACCCGTCGAGCCCGAGCCGGAGCCGGAGGTCGTCGAGCCCGCGCCGTTCGCCGAGGTCGAGCCCGAATCGGTCGAGCCCGAACCGGAACCGGAACTCGTGGAGCACGAGCCCGCCGCAGCCGAGCCCGGTCCACCTGCGACGCCCGGGGTCGACGTCGAGACCGTGCGCGCGAAGTGGGCCGATGTACGCGCGAAGATCGGCGAACGCGACAAGATCATCCAGGTGATGCTGTCGGCCGCGACGGTGCGCGCGGTCGAGGGGTCGACCCTCGTGATCAGCCACGACGCGGCGCCGTTGGTCGCGCGGCTGTCCGAACCGCGGGGCCAGACGGTGATCAGCGCCGCGATGGGCGACGTGTTCGGCGGCGAGTGGTCCATGCGCTGCGTCCACATGGCCAACGACGCGGCGTCGGCGGCGACCTTGAACGATCTGACGGGTCCCGGCCGCAAGGGCGCAACGGCGGAGAAGACCACCTACACGCGTCGTGGCGGACGCAGTGGGGCGAACGCGGCGGCCACGGGGTCATCGGACGAACCACCGCCGCCCGAGGAACCATCCCCGGAACCGGCGCCACCCGTCGCCGACGAAGACCTCACCGACGCCGATCGCGACGAGATGATCGCCGACGCCCGCGACAGCGACCCCGATCCGCGCATGGATCCCGAGCAGGTCGCCATGGCGCTGCTCGTCTCCGAGCTCGGCGCCCGCCCCATCGACGGCACCTAACCCGTCAGTTGGGCACGTAACGACCGCAGTTGGGCATCTAACGACCGCAGTTGGGCACGTAATGCCCGCGGTTGGGCACGTGACGAGCCCGACCGAACGACATCGCAAACGCCGATGCCCAACTGCGGGATTTATCTGCCCAACTGCGGGAACTATCTGCCCAACTGCGGGGTTTACGTGCCCCACTGCGGGGGTGTCAGATCAGGCGTTCCACCAGGGGCGCAGGGGGAGGCCGTTGCCGCCGTTCTCGTCGAGCTTCACCGCGAGCACCTGGTGCAGCTGGATGATGTTGCGCTCGAAGCCGACCCGGCAGGCGGCCATGTACAGACCCCACAGGCGGGCGGTCGATTCACCGACCTCGGCGACGGCGTCGTCCCAGTTGGCCACGAGGTTCCGGTTCCAGTCGCGCAGCGTCATCGCGTAGTGCTCGCGCAGGTTCTCCTCGTGGACCACCTCGAGGCTGGCGTCCTGCATGGCCGCGATGATGGTGCCCGACCCGGTCAACTCCCCGTCGGGGAACACGTAGCGGTCGATGAAGGCGCCCGCCTTGTGCTTGCCCTTGTTGTCGGGCCGGGTGATCGAGTGGTTCAGCATCAACCCGCCCGGCTTCACCTTGTCGCGCATGAAACCGAAGTACGACGGGTAGTTCGCCACACCGATGTGCTCGGTGAGTCCGATGGACGAGACCGCGTCGAACCCGGTCTCGGTGACATCGCGGTAGTCACTGAACCGGACCTCGGCGAACTCCGCGAGCCCCTCCTCGGCGATCGCCTTCTGGGCCCAGTCGGCCTGCTCGGCCGACAGCGTCGCACCGATCGCGTACACACCCTGGCGTGCGGCGTAGCGCACCATTCCGCCCCAGCCGCAACCGATGTCGAGCAACCGGTCGCCCGGCTTCAGGCCCAGCTTGTCGAACACCAGGCGGTACTTGTTGTCCTGAGCGGTCTCCAGACTCGCGTCGCGGTCGGGGAAGCAGGCGCACGTGTAGGTCATCGACGGTCCGAGAACCCACTCGTAGAACGTGTTCGACACGTCGTAGTGGTGGTGGATCGCCTCGGCGTCGCGAGTTCGGCTGTGCCGCAGGCCTTCGGCGATACGACGCCACCTCGGCTGCGCCTCCTGGGCGGGCGGGGTGATCGGCTTGAAGTGCTCGAGCCCGAGTGACCGGGTGATGTTGGCCAGCGTGATCGCGTTGGGTCGCGCGAAACTGACGTTCGCCGAGAGGGCCTTGAGCGCATCGTAGGGATCGCCGGGCGGACTGCCCTTGAGGTTCAGGTCGCCGGAGATGTAGGCCCGTGCCATCCCGAGGTCACCCGGTGCGGTGACCAGATACGTTGTGCCACGCGGGGTCACGAGATCGAGGCCGTACTCGGCGTCGACAGGCCCGGCGGAGCTGCCGTCGTACGCGGTGACCCGCACCTTGAGGTCACCGCCGGCGATGGCCTCGACGATCTCGGCGAGCGACATCTTGGGCGCTGAGATGATCGACGGTGAACCGCCTCGGGTGGATGTTCCGTGATTCGCCATCATTGACGCTTCACCGCCTTCGCATAGAGATCCAGGAAACGAGCTCCCGGGTCGAACTGTTTCTTCAGACGCCGCATCGCGTCTCCGCCGTACAACTCGTCGAACTGGTCCTCGTCGTAGAACGCGTCCGAATACAGGGACTTGTGGCCGTCGAGCTCGGAGACCTTCGCCTCGATCAGTCGGTTGGCCCGTCCCTCGATCGCGCCCTCCTGGATCGGCACCGCCGACCAGAACCCGACGTTGACGTAGGTGCGGTTCGGCTCCAGGGGGTACAGCGGCCACGGCCTGTCGCCCTTCGACCCGCTCGCGTCGTCCGCGCCGCTTGCTTCGCTCCCGGCGCGTAACCGCAACGGGCACAGCCAAATCGGTTCGATCGGGATGGTCTCGAGGAACCATTCGATGAACTCGGTGGTCCGCTCGATGGGCACCTCGATGTCCTGCACGACACGCTCGTTCGGCGGCTCACCCTTGCGGGCGTTGAGTCGGTCGGCGATGTCGTAACGGTGGTCGAGGGCGATCAGCTTCCAGTAGAAACTGCTGCGCAACAGCTTCTTCGGCCAGAATCGACGGATCTTCGGGTTCTGGGCACCGAACGCACGCGAGCACCAGAACCAATCGGTGTCCCACCGCCACAGATAGTCGTGGATCGTCAGCCGATCGCGGATCGGCGTCGACGTCGTCGCGTGCTGGAAGGAGCGGTAGTAGATGTCGGACCCGGTGTAGTCGCTGACCGGACCCTCGACCGCGCTGCGACGACCGAGGGTGAGGTACGCCTCGGTCGCGGTGAACACGACACCGTCGAGGTAGTCGACGGTCTCGCCGTCGTGGCTGCCGTCGGTGATGATGCGGTCCATCGTGTCCTGCAGCGTCGCGATGTCGGTGAAGCGCAGGTGGCGCAGCTCCACGAACGGGTCGACGCGCTCGAGTTCGATCCGCAGCCGCGTGCTGTAGCCCAGCGTCCCGTAGGAGTTGGGAAAGCCGTGGAAGAGGTTGGCGTTCTCATTGGTGGGGCTCGCGGTGACGATGTCCCCCGAGCCGGTGAGGATGTCCATCTCGAGCACCGACTCGTGCGGGAGCCCATTGCGGAACGACGTGCTCTCGATACCGAGCCCGGTGACCGCCCCGCCGAGGGTGATGGTCTTGAGCTGGGGCACCACCAACGGTGCGAGACCGTAGGGGAGGGTCGCGTCGACGAGGTTCTCGTAGGTGCACATACCGGCGACGTCGGCGGTCATCGCGTCGGGATCGACCGAGATCACGCGGTCCAGACCGGAGACGTCGAGACCCGGGTAGGGGTTCTTCGCGCGACGGCGGAAGAGGTTGGAGGTCTTCTTCGCCAGCCGGACGGTGGCGTGGTCGGGGATCGCGCGGTAGCTCGCGAGAAGCGTCTCGACTCCGCGGGCGAAGGCCTCGGCCCCCATCTCGCGGTCGTTCGACCCCGCCTGCGACCGGCGTCGCCTCACCACCTCGCCCGATCCCGTCGCTGTGTCTGAAGTCATCTCGATGAGAGTAGGACTCCGCTCTCGGCCCCGCCAACCAGCCACCGGACACGACCTCATGGCGCGTGGATGAACACCACCCGACCCGTGCCACGATGGATGCATGGACGCCACCGCACTGCGCGAACTGCAGAAGCCGCTCAAGGACCAGTACAAGGAACAGCCCGAGGCCGCGCTCGCGCCGTTGCACGCCGTCGGGACGTTCACCGACGGCGACATCACGTGCACCGTCGACACCTGGGCCGGGCCCATCACCGCGGGTCTGCACCCCACCACCGGCGGCGACGGCAGCGAGGCCTGCTCGGGCGACATGCTGCTGCAGGCACTCGTGGCCTGCGCCGGGGTGACGTTCCGTTCGGTCGCGACGGCCATGTCGCTCGATATCCGCAACGCACAGGTGCGCGCCGACGGCGCGTTCGACGCCCGCGGCACCCTCGGCATCGACCGCGACGTGCCCGTCGGGATGACCGACATCTCCCTGACCTTCACCTTCGACACCGACGCCGACGACGCCAAGGTCGCGAAGCTCCTCGAACTGACCGAGCGCTACTGCGTGGTCGCCCGCACCCTCGCGGGGTCGGCGCCGGTGGCGATCAGGAGGGGCTGACCACCGGTAATCTGTTCGGCACGACACGGCCTGCCCTCCCGGCGGGCCCGACACCGAGGAGATTTTCGTGGCCCAGGTTTCGGCGACCCAGTCGATCGACATCAACGCAGCACCCGACGCGGTGCTCTCGGCGCTGTCGGACTACACCGTGGTTCGTCCGCAGATCCTGCCCGAGCAGTACCTCGACTACCAGGTGGTCAGCGGGAAGTCGGGCGCGGGCACCGTCGCGCAGTGGACGCTGCAGGCGACGAAGAAGCGCTCGCGGAACGTGAAGGCGACGGTCACGGCCGACGCGAACTCCATCACCGAGAGCGACGCGAACTCGACGATGGTCACCACCTACACCGTCACCCCGGCGGGTTCGGGTTCCAAGGTCTCGACCACCACGCAGTGGCAGGGCGCCGGCGGCATCGGCGGCTTCTTCGAGAAGACCTTCGCCCCCAAGGGGCTGAACCGCATCCAGTCGGCGTTGCTGGGCAACCTGAAGACGCGGCTCGAGAAGTAGCGACCGATGTCCCGTCGGCGGGCGTCGCCGCTGCCCGCGCGGGACGGGGTCGACGCCACCCGGGTGGTGCCCCGATCCGACGGATCGGCGTTCGACGCGGTGCGGGCCACCCGGGCGTTGGCCGGTGTCGACGACGCGGTGCTGCTGGCGAGGTTCGCCGCCGGTGAGGTCGTCGACCGTTCGGGTCGGCCGCTGACCGCCGCCGAACCGGTACCCGCTCTCGAGCCGCTCTACCTCCACCGAGGTGTGGGCGCCGAGACCCCTGTCCCGTTCGAGCTGGAGATCCTGCACGTCGACGACGACATCGTGGTGGTCGACAAGCCGCATTTCCTCGCGACCATGCCGCGCGGCGCCCACGTCGTCGAGACCGCTCTGGTGCGCCTGCGTCGTCTGCTCGGTGAGGACGAGGTGAGTCCCGCCCATCGCCTCGATCGGCTGACCGCGGGCGTCCTGCTGTTCACCCGCCGGCCCGAGGTCCGGCGTCCCTACCAGCAACTGTTCGCCGACCGGCGGGTCGAGAAGGACTACCGCGCGTTGGCGCACACGCCGCCGAGCGGCCTGACGGTTCCCCGCGAGATCGCCGACCGTGTCGAGAAGGTGCGGGGGAACCGACAGGCATCCGTCGTCGACGGACCGGTCAACGCACGCACCCGTGTCGCGGCGATCGAACCCGGGCCCTCGCCCGACCGCGCCTGGTATCACCTCGTGCCTCACACCGGACGCACCCACCAGTTGCGGGTGCACATGGCGCGACTCGGGGTACCGATCATCGACGATCCGCTCTATCCCGTCATCGACGACGAGCTCGGGTCGATGCCGGAGCGGGGCGACTTCACCCGACCGCTGCGGCTCGTCGCCCACCGACTGGCGTTCGTCGACCCCCTCACCGGTCACCGACGGGAGTTCGTGTCCCGCCGGTGACCGGCGTCGCGGATCAGGCGGTCGCGATCTCGTTCGGCACGCCGGGCAGTGTCACCCGCTTGCCCACGGCGAAGGTCCCCAGGTCGAGCGTGGTCAGCGACCGCGTGGCGGGATCGGTGACGTACGCGGTTCCGCCCCGTACGCGCAGAGCCGGGCGCGGATCCTGCCACTCGATCGGTTCCTCCCAGGCGTCGACGACCTGCACGCTGCGGGTCACCCGCCCGCTCGCGGGGTCGATGGAGTGCACTGCGCCGTCGGTACCGAGGACGAGGGCCTCGCCGGACGGCCCGCGCTCGAGCGAACGGAACGTGTAGCTGGTGCCGAGGTCGACGAGCCGCAGCGACGCGGTCCGGGTGTCGACGACGGAGACCTGTGTCGGGCGTTCGAGTTCGGCGTCCTCGTCCGTTTTGTAGTCGCCGAGAAGGAAAGGTGAGGAATCGCTGCCGGCCTGGTTGCCGATCCGGCCGTACGGATCCGGGCTGGTCACCTTCACGATCGCGCCGTCGCGGTAGAGCAGCATGCCGTTCTCGCAGCCCACCGCGATCACCTCGTTCTGCGCGGCGGCCTCGCCGTGCACCCCGGGGCACTCGGTGTTGCGCACCTTCGGTTTCCGGTCGGGACCGAGCACGGCGATGCCGGTCCGTGCGTCCTCGGTTCCCTCGGTCACGACCAGGTCGTCTCCGGAGAGCACCGCCACCCCGTGATGCGGGGCGGGGGCGGTGTACTCGGTCACCGCAGGCGGCGTCTCGCCGCCGAGGTCGGACGGGTCGAACATCGTGACCTTCCCGGTGCCGTCGTCGAACAGCACCGTGGTCCCCGCGTGGGTGACGACGTGCCCTGCGTCGGTGGCGGCGAACGTCGTGTCGGTCATCGTGCCGGTCCCCGCGTCGAGCACCTGCCATCCGGCGGGTGTCGTGACGAGCATGTGGCGGTCGTTCCCCGCAGGGTTAAGTCTCGTGAACCCCTCGACGGCAACCTGTTTCGACACCGCCAGCGTGATGCCGTCGAGCACGGCGATACCGCCGTCGTAGGTCACCGCGATCGGCTCGGCGATCGTGGCGGCGGATCCACCGGCTGTCGACGCGGTCCCGGCATCGGTTCCGCCGCCGTCCCCACATCCGGCGGCCATCAGCCCGGCGACGACGACCAGGGATGTGCCGGTGGCGGCACGTCGTCGGGTCATGCTGTGCGACATGGTCATTTCCTCTCTCATCGGTGTTCAGCGGTCTCGGGTGAGACCGGTCGTGATCCGTTCGGTGTTGGCGCGCATCATCTCGATGTAGGTCGCCGCTCCCTGACCGGGTGGGGTGAGCGACTCCGTGAACAGCCCGACGACGGCGACGTCGGTCCCTGTCTGTTCGGCGAGTACGCGCGCGAGGCGGTCCGGCTGAGAGGAGTCGGCGAAGATCGTCGGCACGTCGGCCTGCCGGACCGCGGCGGCGAGCTCGGCGAGGTCCGAGGCGCTCGGCGACGCCAGCGTCGTGCCCCCGGGGACGACCGCCCCGAGGACCTCGAAGCCGAATCGTTGTGCCAGATAGCCGAACACGTGATGGTTGGTCACCAGCTTGCGGCGGTCGACCCCGATCCGCGCGAACGATGTCTCCATCGAGGTGGTCAGCGCGTCGAGGCGGTCCCGGTAGGCCCCCAGCGTCCGGTCGAGCTCGGCGCGGTCGATGCCGTCGACGTGCTCTGCGACGGAGTCGGCGATGATCTGCGTCGCGCGCACGACCCGGTCGGGGTCGGTCCAGAAGTGGGGGTCGGGTACATCGTCGCTGCCCGCCACCGGCAGCGGATCGAGGTTCTCGGCCACCGTCACCACCGGGGCACCGTCGGCACGGGCCGAATCGACGGCCCGCGCGACGCCCTCCTCGAGACCCAGGCCGTTACTGATCACGAGATCCGCCGAGCTCATCTCGGCGCCCTGACGGGACGAGATGCCGAAACTGTGCGGGTCGGCACCGGGAGGCATCAACACGGTGACCGCGGCCTGGTCTCCCACGATCTCGCGGGTGATGTCGCCGAGGATGTTGGTGGTGACGACGATCGCCGACGACGGTCGATCGGAGCAGCCGGCCAGGCCGGCTGCCACGAGAAGTGTTGCCACGACAGCGGACAGGAGGCGCGCGCGGGTCATCGTCCGGTCTCCACCATGAGCGACGCCCGGCCGGGGGTGGTGATCACGCGGGCGATGCGGCCGTCGTCGCGGTGGTCGATCTCGAACACGCGGTTGCTCGCGGGGTCGTTCACGTACGTGCGGGCGGTGTCGATCTGCACGGTGCCGACGTCGGTGACACCGGGGAGTGGGGTGCGGGTCGCGGGCGACGTGGCGGTACGGCGCACCTCCACGCCGCCGGCTGCGGTCGCGACGATCGGACCGGTCTCGCCGGCCGTCGCCGCCGTGGCGGGTACATCCGTGGGCAGCGGCGTCGCGGTCCGCGCGGTCAGGTCGACGAGAACGGCGCGACCGGGTCCGGTGGCCACCACACCGTTGGCACCGGGGCGGTGGGCGAGTCGCTCGACGGGTCCCGTGCCCGGTGGGAGACCGATCGTGGTGACCCGGCCGCGCGCGGAGATGACGACGACAGCGTCGGCGCAGGCAAACACGGCGCCGCGGCGCGCCACGGTCGATGCGCTCGGTGAACGGCAATCGACGGTCTGCGCACGTGCACCGTCGGATTCGCGGATCTCGATGCCGTCGTCGGTCGGGGTCAACAACGATCCCGCGAGCGGAACGGTCGCGGCGCCCGCGCCCGTTCTCGGGAGGCGGTCGAGAACGACGATCCGGCCCCGGTCCTGCTCTTCGCGATCGAGGATCACCACGGAACGGTCGTAGGTCAGCGCGGTGTGTGTCGCGTCGGCGTGGACGCCGAGCAGTCGACCGCCGCGGTCGATCGTGCCCGGGGATCGCGGCGCCGCCCGGTAGTAGTGGACGTGATCGGCGTGGTCGACGGTCCATCCGCCGCTGTCGACGACGGTCGTGGTCGTCGCCGACACCGCGTAGGCGTACCGACCGTCGCGGACGAGGTCGGTCGTGCCGGGAGCATCGGCCACCGATGACGATTCGCCGGTCAGCAGATCGACCACCGAGACCCTCGCGTCGGTGGTGTCGGCGACCACCAGGCGGTACTGGGTGTCGGCGGTCTCCTCGGCGCCTTCGACGTATCCGTGCGGAGTGGGGGACTCCGCGCCCGCATCCGGGGCCGGTTCGGTGCTCGCGCACCCGGCGACCACGAGCGTGAGCGCGAGAGCGATCGGGACGAATGAGGTTCCGACAGTGGGTACGCCGAGGGCACGTCTCATGCGGGGATCTCCTGGGATGGTCGTGACGGACGGCGGGGCCGACGTCGATGGGCTGCCGACGCGAGGGCGGAGAGGGTGAATACGCCGACCGCGGTGAGCGCCACGGTGGCTCCCGCGGCGGTCGCGAGATGCCACGACAGGACGAGGCCGACGACGGTGGAGGCGGCCCCGACGGCCGCGGCGCCGAGCATCATCACGCCCACGCGCGGGGCCCAGAGAGCGGCGGCGGCGGGCGGCGCGATGAGGAGTCCGAACACGAGCAGCGTCCCGACGACGTGGAACGACGCCACCACGGCGAGCGTCAGCAGCAGGATCTGCGCGGCGGTGACGAGGGTGGGCCGGTAGCCGAGGCCGACCGCCAGCCGCTCGTCGACCGACACCGCCGTGAACGCCCGGTGGCCGAGGGCGGCGAGCACGACCGCGAGACCGGTCGCCACCGCGAGGACCACGACGTCGACACCGCGCACCGCGAGCAGATCGCCGAAGAGGATCGCCGTCACATCGACGGTGAACGAGTTCGACCGCGACACGATGACGACGCCGAGCGCCAGCATGCCGACGAACAGCACGCCGATCGCGGTGTCACCGCCGATTCGTCGCTGTCCGGTCATTGCGCCCACTCCCGCAGCCATCGCCAGCGCGCTCGCGGTGGCCCCGATGAGCGGGTTGCCGCCGAGCAGGGTCGCCATGGCGATGCCCGGCAACATCCCGTGGGCCATCGCGTCGCCGAGAAAGGTGAGCCCGCGGATCAGCACCCAGGATCCCGCCACCGCGCACAGGACCGCCGCCAGAATCCCGGCGAGGAGTGCGCGTTGCGTCGCGATGCTCGCGAACGGCTCGGTGATCCAGTACATGCGGCTAGAGCATAATGGGAGTCGTTTTCATTATGGGAAGCGGGTAATGCGTTGGTAAAGGTGCAGATGAGAGGCGTCGGTGTGCGCTTCGGGGACCGATGGGCGCTCGAGGCGGTCACCGCAGAGTTCGATGCCGGGTGCCACAGCGTGGTGGTGGGACCGAACGGCGCCGGGAAGACGACCGCCCTCGATGTGGTGGTCGGGGTACGTCGGCCGGATGCGGGCTCGGTGGAGGCGGGAACCCCGGCGTACGTGCCGCAGCACCGGGTCGTGTCCGACCGGCTGCCGATCACGGTGGGCGATGCGGTCGCCATGGGTCGGTGGCGTGCACGCAGGCATCGTCGACTCCGCCCCGAGGACCGGTCCCTCGTGCGTGAGGCGATGGACCGCGTCGCGATCGGAGACCTGCGAGATCGACAGGTCGGGGCTCTCTCCGGAGGGCAGCGACAGCGCGTGCTGATCGCGCAGGCCCTGGCCCAGCAGGCCGAGGTGCTGCTCCTCGACGAACCCACCTCGGGGCTCGATGCGATCTCCCGTGAGGTGGTCGCGCAGGTGATCGCCGAGGAGGCCCACCGCGGCGCCGTCGTCATCGAGGTCACCCACGACCTCGGGGCCGCGGCACATGCCGCGCACTGTGTGGTGCTCGCATCGGGGCGGGTGGTGGCCCAGGGGCCGGGCGCCGAGGTGCTCACCGCCGCGCGGGTGGCGGCCGTGTGGGGCGCGTTCACCCCACCCGGGGGTGCGACGATGGTCGGATGATCGTCGCGTCGTACGACCGCATCGCCGATCTGGCGTTCGAGGCCGTCATCTTTCTCGACACCGAGAGCAGCGACTGCTTCCAGATCCAACGTGACCTGCTGACCCAGGTCACCACGACGGCGCCGACGTACCAGGTCAGCACCGGTATGAGCGCGCCGGTCCCCGATGGCATCACGCAGTGGCGACGGGTCGGCGACCGGTTCGAGTTCGCGCTCACCGCCCGCGCGTCACGGATCTTCGGCGGCACCGACGTCCTGTCGTTCGACGCCGAGGCCGCCGACGGCGTGACCCTCGACGAGATCGCCGAGCACGTCGAGCGTCTGCTGCGCTGACTTGGGCGGCGCGCCCACTACGCTGGACTCCGTGGATCCCGAGAACCCGATGGCAGGACTGTTGGCGCAGGCACAGAAGATGCAGGAGCAGCTTCTGGCCGCGCAGAACCAGATCGCGGAGACCGAGCTGACCGGCACGGCCGGTGGCGGCCTGGTCACCGTGACCGGAAGCGGTACAGGCGACGTGACCGGCGTGACGATCGACCCGAAGGTGATCGACGTCGACGACGTCGAGACACTGCAGGATCTCATCGTCGGCGCGCTGGCCGACCTCGCGAGCAAGCGCGACGCCCTGGCGTCGCAGACCATGGGCCCCCTGGCCGGCGGCCTCGGCGGACTGGGTGGCGGGCTGCCCGGATTCGGCGGCCCCGGCCTGGGTCAGTGACACCCCCGTGTACGAGGGACCGATCCAGGATCTGATCGACGAGCTGGCCAAGCTCCCCGGTCTGGGACCCAAAGGCGCACAGCGTATTGCGTTCCACCTGCTCGGCTCCGAGAACCAGGAGTTCGACCGGTTGATCGCCGCTCTCGGACACGTCCGTGACGACGTCACCTTCTGTGCTGAATGCGGCAACGTCTCCGCCGACAAGCTGTGTCGCATCTGCTCCGACGCCCGCCGCGACACCACGAAGATCTGCGTGGTCGAGGAACCCAAGGACGTGCAGGCCATCGAGCGCACGAAGGAGTTCAAGGGGCGCTACCACGTGCTCGGCGGCGCCCTCGACCCGCTCGGCGGCATCGGTCCCGACCAGCTGCGGATCCGAGAACTGCTGCGGCGCCTCGGTAATCAGGCCGACGGTGTCGACGTCACCGAGGTGATCGTCGCGACCGACCCGAACACCGAGGGCGAGGCCACCGCAACCTATCTCGTGCGGATGCTCAAGGACTTCCCGGGCCTGTCGGTCACCCGACTGGCCTCCGGTCTGCCCATGGGCGGTGACCTCGAATTCGCCGACGAACTCACCCTCGGGCGCGCCGTGTCGGGTCGTCGTGTTCTCACCTAGTCGCCGTCGTGTCGTCTCCTGATCTCGATTCCCGTTCGGTGGCATCGGATCTCGCCGACGAGCTCCGTTCGGGCATCGTGGTGATCGACGGGCCGTCGGGCGCAGGAAAGTCGTCGTTCGCCGATCAGCTGATGAGTGCGCTGGGCGCGCGCAGGCGAGGTGCGGTGCTCATCCGCACCGACGAGTTCGCCACGTGGGACGACCCGGTGGGCTGGTGGCCGGAGCTCGAACACGAGGTGCTGCAGGCGTATACGCGCCGACACGACTACCGGCACCGACCGCGGGTGTGGCGTGGCGACACCGCCGAGCCGGGTCCACGCGTGTGGATCCGGTGGGAACCGCTCCTGGTCATCGAGGGGGTGTCGAGTGCGCGGACCGCGATGGCCGATCGCGCCGACCATGCGCTGTGGCTCGACGGCCCGACCGCCCCGGAACGACTCGAGCGCGCGGTCGCCCGCGATGGCGAGAGCACGCGGGAGCACCTGCGACGCTGGCAGGACTTCGAGGCCGGCTGGTTCGCCGTCGACCGCACCCGCGAGCGGTGTCGGGTGATCGGCTGACCCGGTCGAGTTCCTCGAGCGTCGAACTCCTCAGCTACCGCTTCGCCGCGGCGATCCGTTCACGGCGCAGTTGGTCGATCTCCGGCAGGTCGAGCGGTGCCAGTGTCGCGCCACCCATGGCCCGCGACAACAGGTGGTCGGCGAGCTCGGGATTGCGGGCGAGCACCGGACCGTGGAGGTACGTGCCGATCACCGACCCGGTGACAGCGCCGTCGGCTCGATCCCCGGCCCGGTTGCCGTGACCGGAGTCGACGCGGGCCAGCGGAACCGAGTCGGCACCGAGAATCGTTCCACCGCGGTGGTTCTCGAATCCCGTGAGTTGCTGCGTGAGGCCTGCGAGGGTGGGGCTGGTGACCAGCTCGCCGATGCTGCGGGTCGTCTGCGGTGTGGTGGTGAGATCGAGCATCGAGATGCCCTCGACCCGCTCGCCTGCCGAGGTCTCGTACCAGTGACCCAGAACCTGGATGGCGGCGCAGATCGCCAGCACGGGCGCTCCCTTGGCGGCGGCCTTCTGTAAACCGGGGTAGCGCAGGAGATGTCGGGTGGCAAGACGCTGCGCGTAGTCCTCGGCCCCGCCGAGTGTGTAGACGTCGAGCGACTCGGGGACGGGGTCGTCGAGGGTGATCTGGACGATCTCGGCGTCGATGCCGCGCATCCGTGCGCGCTGCCGGAGGATGAGGGCGTTGCCGCCGTCGCCGTAGGTGCCCATCACGTCGGGCAGCACCAAACCGATTCGGAGAGCTGAGGTCTGGTCAGCCACGGCGGGTCCCCTCCGAGCGTTCGATCCGGTCGATGGCGACGCCGAGGTCACGGAACGCGGTGTAGTTGGCGAGGACGTCCACCCGGCCGGGAGGGCACGAGGCGATGGCGACCAACGGATCGGGGATGGTCTGGTGCTCGGCTCCGGCGTAGATGAGACGCACCCCGAGATCGGAGGCCCGTTCTCCCGCGGCGACCACCGTCGTGTTCTCGAAGTGCTCGAAACGCACGTCCCAGAGCCACGAGAGGTCCTCGCCGTCGGGCACCTGGCCGTTGACGGCGATCACCAGTCCGGCGGCGTCGGGATCGATCATCGACAGCGCCTCCTGCCATCCGGCGGGGTTCTTGGCGAGCAGCAGACGCACCGAGTGCGGGCCGACGGTGCGCACCCCGTACCGCCCGGCGACCTCGCCGACACCGGACACCGCGGCGACCGCTGCGTGGGGGTCGGCGCCCATGGCCACCGCTGCGGCGACGGCCTGGGTCGCGTTGCCGCGGTTGGCCTTCCCGGGCAGGGTGAGGGTCATCGGCGCGGTGAAGACGTCGGGGCCGTGGATGGAGTCGTCGTCGAACCACCACGAGGGTGTGGGGCGCCGGAAGTCGGTTCCGCTGCTGTACCAGTCGTCGCCGGAACGGATGATCGGTTCGCCCGAGCGTGGGCAGCTCACCGAGTCGTTGGCCCATCCGGCGCCGGCCGCGACCCACACCACGTTCGCCGCGTCGTACGCCGCGGAGGCGACGAGCACGTCGTCGCAGTTGGCGATCACCGTCATGTCGGGGTGTCTGGCGATGCCCTCGCGCAGCCTGCGCTCGATGATGTTGATCTCGCCCACGCGGTCGAGCTGATCGCGTGAGAGATTCAGCAGCACAAGCACGTCGGGATCGACCGCGTCGGACACGTGGGGCACGTGCAGCTCGTCGACCTCGATCGCCGCGTACGGCGCGTCGCGTCCGAGGGTGAGCGCGGCGATGATGCCGGCGTCCATGTTCGCGCCGTCGGCCTGACTGATGACGCCACCGAGACCGGCCAGCGCCGCGGCGGTCATCTTCGTCGTCGTGGACTTGCCGTTGGTGCCGGTGATGAGCGCGGTGGCCTTGCCGCCCGCGAGACGACCCATGATCGAGGGGTCGATCTTCGCGGCGATGAGGCCACCGATCATGGAGCCTTTGCCGCGACCGGTTCTCTGGGAGGCCCAGCGAGCTCCTGCGGCCGCCGCGAGCGCCGTCCGGGTACGAATCGGGAGGCGCGCCCGGCGTTGCGTGGGGGCGTCGGACATGCCGATGAGTCTGTCACAGGGACCGCTCTGCCCGCCGCGCCCATCATCCCGCCGAGGCAGCCGATGATGACCACCGCGGCCCCGATGAGCTGCAGCGCAGACGGGTTCTCACCGAGCACGAGCCATGAGGCGGTGATCCCCACCACGGGCACCAGCAGCGAGAACGGCGCCACCGTGCTCGCCGGGTGCTTGCTCATCAGATAGGTCCACAGTCCCGACCCGGCGACGGTCCCCAGCACGATCACGTAGGCGAGTCCGCCGAGCGCGATCAGACCCTCGTGCGTGAACGCGGTCGACAGTGCGTCGACCCCCGCCGAGGGGCCCTCGATCACCAGGCTCATGAGGTAGAGCGGGATCGGCGGGATCACGCACATCCACAGCGTGAGCCGCATGGGGTTGTCGGGCTTGGCCAGACGGCTGCCGAGATTGCCGAACGCCCAGCCGAGCCCGGCGATGAGGGTGAGCAGCATCGGGAGCACGCCGATCCCGGCGCCGGCCTCGGCCCGGTCGATCCCGATCACCACCATTCCGACGATCGCGACGCCGATGCCCACCACCTGCCGCAGCGTCATCCGCTCGCCGAGCAACACCACCCCGAGGATGACGGTGAACGGCGCCGACGACTGGAGCACCAGTGACGCGAGACCGGTGGGCATGCCGGTCGCCAACGCCAGGAACAGGAACGCGAACTGGACGATGCCGAATCCGGCTCCGTACAGAAGCAGCCAACGCACGGGGACGTTCGGGAAGGGGACGAACAGGATCACCGGGACGGCCATCACGGCGAAGCGCAGGGCGGCGAAGAAGAACGGCGGGAAGTGTTCGAGGCCCGCGTGGATCGCGATGAAGTTCAGACCCCACAGCACGACGACGGTCAGACCGATCAGACGGTGGCGAGTGCTCATGCGGACAACGATGGGCGAGCCGGCCGCTTCAGCACAATCGAATTGTTGTGGACGGTCATTGTAGATTTGCTACATGGATGTCCACCGCTTGCGGCTGCTCAGGGAGTTCGCCGACCGGGGCAGTGTGGGTGCCGTCGCCGATGCGATGCGCCTCACCCCCTCGGCGGTGTCGCAGCAGTTGAAGGTACTGGCTCGCGAGGCGGGTATCGATCTCCTCGAGCAGCAGGGGCGCGGTCTGCGGCTCACCGACGCGGGCCGTGCGCTGGTGCTGCGCGCCGACGAGGTGATCGCCGCCGTCGACCGGGCGGCCGAGGAGATGGCCGCCCGTTCTCGCACCACCGTCGGCACGGTGCGACTCGCGATGTTCCCCTCGGCCGCGGCGCTGCTGCTACCGGGTCTGCTGTCGGCGACGCGGTCGTCGGGGATCGACCTCGTGGCCGCCGATGTCGACGTGCCCTACGGCTCGGCGCCCGATGCGCTGGCCGACCACGATCTCGTGCTCACCCACCGTGACGAACGCGCGCCCTCGATCACGTCGCCCCGCGTTCGCTCCGCCGTGGTGATGCGTGAGCCCGTCGACCTCGTCGTGCCGCCCGACCACCGGCTCTCCGAGCAGGAATCGGTGAGTCTCGACGATCTCGACGACGAGGACTGGATCAGCGTGCGCGGTGGGTTCCCGGTCGACGACGTGCTGCTGTCACTGGCGACGGTGACCGGTGTCGCACCCCGGGTCGTCCACCGCATCAACGACTTCGCGGTCATCGAGGCCATGGTCGCCGCCGGCCACGGCATCGCCCTCATGCCCCGTCACGCGGTGCGGCATCCGCAGGTCCATCGGCTGGTGCTCTCCGGCGTGCGCGCGGCCCGCGTCTACGAGATCCTCCACCGACCGACGGCCCTCGAGCGACGCGTCAACGCCGCCGTGGCCGAGGACATCCGTGGGTTGTGCGCGAGCATCGAGTGACGGCGGCGGCGAGAACGGCCGTACCGCGTGACGGGGTGGCGCCGGCAGCGGCGTCTCAGGCGGGCTGGGTGCTGGTACCGAACGCGTAGTCCGAGAGCGGGAACGTCGAGGCCGAATGGAGGCTGTTCGATGTCGAGGTCGGACGCAGCAGTGCCGCCTCGCCGTGCTGGTTGAAGTAGTAACTCCGCGAGGTGGAGCACTGGCCGCCGTAGAACACCGAGTCACCGAGCTTCTCGGTGACGTCGTCGAGGAAGGCGGAGTTCGCGTCGTCGGTCACCTCGAAGGTGTCCGCGCCACGCCGCGACAGCTCGCCGAGCAGACGTCGCATGTGGGCCATCTGCGATTCGATCGTCGTGAAGTAGGACAGCCCGCTGTAGGAGTACGGACTGTTCAGGCTCAGCAGGTTCGGGAACCTCGGGATCGTGATGCCCTCGTACGCCTGGAACCGGTGTTCACGCCACCACGCACCGAGGTCGCGTCCCTCGCGTCCGATGATCTGCAACGCAGGGAAATTGGTGTCCCAGAGGTTGAAACCGGTCGCCAGCACGAGTGTGTCGATCGGTGTGCGGGTGCCGTCGGCGGTGATCACCGCGTCGCTCTCGAAGCGTTCGATCGACGATGTCTGCAGCCGGGTGTTCGGGCGGTTGAAGGTGCGGAAGTACTTGTTGGAGAACGTCGGTCGTTTGCAGCCGAAGTCGTAGTGCGGCGTGAGGGCCTTCCTCGTCGCGCGACCGCGAACCGAGACCCTCAGATGCGCCCGCGCGGCGGCGGCGGCGATCTTGTTGACGATCTTGGCCTGCCGGAAGTGCAGCACACCCACCACCATGATCCCCTCGAGGATCGCGTTGTTCACCGATCGGGCCGCCCGCTGGGTGCGCGGCACACGGGCGAACAGGCGCTGCACGAATGGGGGTATGGCGAAGTCGATCTTGGGCACCACCCAGATGGGGGTACGTTGGAAGACCGTGAGAGCGGTTGCGCGCGCAGCAATCTCGGGGATGAGTTGCACAGCTGTGGCGCCCGTGCCGATGATCGCCGCGCGCTCGCCGGTGAAGTCGTGGTCGTCATCCCACCGGGTGGTGTGGATGATCGTGCCCGCGAACTCGTCGATGCCCGGGAAGTCGGGCGTATGGGGTTGCGACAGGAATCCGGTCGCGGTCACGAGAAAGCGTCCGGTGAGGGTCTCGCCCGCGTCGGTGGTCACGGTCCAGTGGTGTTCGCCGTCATCCCATTCGGCGCGCTGCACACTGACACCGAAACGCATGGAGCGTCGGAGGTCGTAGGTGTCGGCGATGTGCTCGGCGTACTTCTTCAGCTCGGCGCCGGGTGCGAACAGTCGGGACCAGTGGGGGTTCGGGGCGAACGAGTACGAGTAGGTGACCGACGCGATGTCGACGGCGAGCCCGGGGTAGTGGTTGACGTGCCACGTACCGCCGAGGTCGTCCTCGCGGTCGAGAATCGTCAGACGTTCGTACCCCAGTTCGCGGAGTGCGATCGCCGCACCCATGCCGCCGAAGCCTGCGCCGACGATGATCGCGTCGAACTGTGGTGTCATCGTCGACCCCTCAACTAAGTGTGACTCATCGTCACATGTAGCCCGAGTGTCGTGCATCCCCGCCGTCGAGTCAAGGAGTGGCAGGCGCCCCGTGGGGCATCATGTCGCCCCATCGCCGCAGCGCGTCCAGAACGGGGAGCAGGCCACGGCCGGATTCGGTCAACAGGTACTCGTGCCTCGGAGGCCGCTCGTTGTACTGCTCTCGTCGGATGATGCCCGCGGTCTCGAGCGAGCGGAGGCGAGATGCCAGCCGGTCGCGGGCCATCCCGGTGTGTCGCGCGATGTCGTTGAACCGGGTCACGCCGAAACCGATCTCACGCACCACGAGCAGTGACCAGCGATCACCCACGACGGTGAGGGCGTCGTCGATGGGGCATTCGCGGACGCCGGCAAGCATTGTCGGTTTGACTTCGGGACTCACGGTGTTAGCGTAACGCCGGCCGAGTGAGTTGGAAAACCAAACCCACCGACAGGTCGCGTCGACCAGGAAGGAAATGCCATGCCATCGGTACTCATCACCGGAGCGTCGAAAGGCCTCGGCCGCGCCACCGCCGAGGAGTTCGCCGCCCGCGGACATCGTGTGGTCGCCACCGCCCGTGATCCCCGAACGCTGGACGATCTCGATGTCGACCAGCGTCTCGCGCTCGACGTGACCGATCAGGCGTCTGTCGACGCAGCCATCGCGGAGGCCGGCGATCTCGACATCCTGGTCTCCAACGCGGGCGTGATCTTCCATGCGTCGGTCGAGGCCACGCCACCGGCAGAACTCGAGCGGCTGTTCTCGGCCAACACCGTCGGTTCGATCCGGACCGCCCAGGCCGTGCTCCCCCAGATGCGGACGCGGGGAAGTGGTCGGTTGCTGTTCCTGTCCAGCGTTGTCGGGCGCGTGGTGCTGCCCGGAAACGCGGCCTACGCAGCCACGAAGTGGGCGCTCGAGGCGCTTGTCGAGGAGCTCGCGATCGAGGTGGGGCACTTCGGGATCCACGCGTCGCTCATCGAACCGGGCGCGATCTCGACCGGGGCACTCGACGACGTCCTCAGATACGCGCTGCCCGATGACCCGTACGCGCCACTGATGTCGCAGCGCGGGGATGTGTTCTCGTCGATGCTGACCCCGGCCGAGGTGGCGACGGCGATCGTCGATGCGGCCGAGATGGACTCACCGCCCCTGCGTGTCCCGGTCGGCGCATCCACGGTGCAGACGCTCACGGCACGGGATGGCGCACCGTTCGACGGTGCCGTTCCGGGCCATCCCCCTCGACTGGTGAGAAGCCGCCTGTGCGAACCCGCGCCGAACTGACGAACCCGCCTCACGCAGGAGGCGGGTTCGTCGGTTCAGGGCGGGTCGGCGCGGGCTAGGGCGCCCAGGTCCGCGGGGCAGGGCCTGCGGCGACGTCGTCGCCCTGTCCCGACCCGAACAACTTGCGGTGGTTGCGGTTGACCGCCGAGACGACCGCGCGCAGCGTCGCGGTGGTGATCGAGGTGGCGATGCCGACGCCCCACACGACCTCGCCGTCGATCTCGGTCTCCACGTAGCTGGCCGCGCTGGCGTCGAAGCCCGCGGTCATCGCGTGCTCGCTGTAGTCGAGGATCCGGATGTTGAACCCGACGGTGCCCAGGGCATCGACGAACGCCGCGAGCGGCCCGTTGCCCCGGCCGGCGATCTCCTTCTCGACGCCGTCGACCTTGACCACCGCACTGATGCGGTCCTCGCCGTCGTCGGTCTCGGCGGCGTCGACGCGCTGGCTGATGCGCTCCAGCGGTCGCAGCGGGTGCAGGTACTCGTCGGCGAAGACGTCCCACATCTCCTTGGGCGAGACCTCGCCGCCCTCGCCGTCGGTGATCTTCTGGATCTCACGGCTGAACTCGATCTGCAGTCGCCGCGGCATGGCCAGGCCGTGGTCGGACTTCATGATGTAGGCGACGCCGCCCTTGCCCGACTGGCTGTTGACGCGGATCACGGCCTCGTAGTTGCGGCCGACGTCCTTGGGGTCGATGGGCAGGTACGGAACCTGCCAGTAAAGGTCGTCGATGTCGGAATCGGCGGCGTCGGCGTCGACCTTCATCTGGTCGAGCCCCTTGTTGATCGCGTCCTGGTGGCTGCCCGAGAACGCGGTGTAGACCAGATCGCCGCCGTAGGGGTGGCGCTCGGGAACGCCGAGCTGGTTGCAGTACTCCACGGTCCGACGGATCTCGTCGATGTCGGAGAAGCTTATCTGCGGGTCGACGCCGCGGCTGAACAGGTTCATCCCGAGGGTCACCAGGCACACGTTGCCGGTGCGCTCCCCGTTGCCGAACAGGCAGCCCTCGATGCGGTCGGCGCCCGCCTGGTAACCGAGTTCTGCTGCGGCAACCGCGGTTCCGCGATCGTTGTGCGGGTGCAGGCTCAGGATCACCGAGTCGCGACGGGCCAGGTTGCGGTGCATCCACTCGATGGAGTCGGCGTACACGTTCGGCGTCGCCATCTCGACGGTCGCCGGCAGGTTCAGGATGATCGGGTCGGCCGGGGTGGGCGCGATGATCTCGGTGACCGCGTCGCACACCTCCTTGGCGTAGCTGAGCTCGGTCCCGGTGTATGACTCCGGGGAGTACTCGTAGCGCCAGTGGGTGTCGGGGTACTTCTGCTCCTCCGACTTCACCTTGCGGGCGGCATCGGTGGCGATCTTGGTGATCGCGGCCTTGTCGGCGCGGAACACGACACGGCGCTGCAGGACCGAGGTCGAGTTGTAGAAGTGCACGATCACCCGGTTCGCGCCGCGGCAGGCGTCGAAGGTGCGCTCGATGAGTTCATCACGGCACTGGGTGAGGACCTGGATGGTGACGTCGTCGGGGATGGCTCCGTCGGTGATGATCTCGCGGACGAAGTCGTAATCGGTCTGGCTGGCCGAGGGGAAGCCGACCTCGATCTCCTTGTAGCCCATGCGGACCAGCAGGTCGAACATCCGGCGCTTGCGCGCCGGGCTCATCGGGTCGATCAGCGCCTGGTTGCCGTCGCGCAGATCGACCGCGCACCACGCGGGGGCGCGGTCGATGATCCGGTCGGGCCAGGTGCGGTCGGCCAGCGTGATGGCCTCGACCTCGTCGGCGAAGGGCTTGTACCGATGCGACGGCATCGCCGAGGCGCGCTGGGTGTTCCAGCTCGGTTGATCAGAGGGGACGGGGCCGCCGGGCGAGACGATGCGGCTGGCTCCGGAACGAAAACTGTCTGCTGCAGGCATGGGAGGTCATTTCTCCGTGGTCGTGGATGAAGTGACCGGCGCAGGATCGACCCCCGCGACGGGGAGCCGGTCTGATCAGACCCCGCCGCGGCACCCGAGAAGGAGGCTGCGCCGCATGGTGGCAGACGATACCCCCGCCCCCGTGATGGGCCAAACAGTCGTCCCCAAGAGCTGATCCCCGAGAGGTCACCCGACCGCGGCCGCACGGGCTCGGAGGTCGGAGACCACGTCCGCGCCGAGCGGACGGTCGCGTGGAGCCGTCCAGCACGCGGCGAGAAGGTCGTGGCCGAGGTGACGCAGGTGTACGTGGGAGGGCCAGTCGGTGTGGGCCCAGCGGGGTTCGTCGACCGCGCTCTCGGTGGCCGCGAGCTCGGCTTCCATCAGCGCCCACTGCACATCCCGTCGGCCCGCCCGCGCGGCGTCGGTGTGCGGTGAGGTGACGGCGACGTCGTCGAGCAGGCGTCGCATGTTCCCCACCGCGGCCGACCGGGACCACCGCGTGGTGCGTCGATGTGCGCCGGGGCTCACGACCCACAACGCGGCGACCGCGACGGCCACGCCCAGCGCCGTCTCGATGATCCGGTCGCCCGCGATCACCGCGAGGCCCGCTGTCGTCGGCGACATGAGCAGGGCGAGGGGTGTGATGGCGAGGACGGCGAGTCCGTAGTTGCTCACCACGCTGATCTCGATGGTGAAGGTGAGGACGGTCAGGATCGCGACGAGCGCCACACTGCCCGGTTCGAGGAGGTGCACCACCGCGAACAGGCCCACGCCGACAACGGTTCCGGCGAGTCGATGGGCGCCGCGCAACACGCCGCGGATGCGGTCGGGCCCGAGCTGTAGAACCAGGACGACCGCGGCGATCGCCCAGTCCGGTCGACTCAACCCGACCGCGACCGAGACGAGCCCGACGACGGTGGCCGCGACGACCACCCGGACGGTCGCGACCGTGGCGTGGCTGTTCGGATGCGCGGCGGCCCGGAGTCGTTGTCCCACCGACGGGCGCGGCAGCGGTGCGGTCGAGAGGGTTTCGTCTTCCTCGGTGGCGCCGTGGAGTCGATGGTGCGATTGCCAGAGTCGCTGCGCCAGGACGCCGTCGGTCTGTGCGGCGTCGTGCAATACGCTCCAGGCGTGCAGGAGTTGCCCCGACGCACCCTGCCGCAGAGCCGATTCCGGCGGGGCGTCGGTCGCGAGGTAGTCGTCGATCGCGGCGACGGCCGCGCTCACCGACGACTCCTCGGGTCGTGAGCGGTGCACCAGCGCCGGGGCCATCCCGGCGACCATCGAGCCGACGGTCCCGGCCGCGGTACACGCGACGACGACCCACGGATTCACACCGTGCTGGGTCACCGTCGCGGAGATCCCGCCGGTCAGCACGAAGAACAGCGGACCGGGCGGACCGATCCGCAGGGCATTGCCCACGAACACCGCGACCCCGGCGATGACGACCGACGCCATCACCAGTCCCGACCGCACCGCGACCGAGGCGTCGAGGTCGGCGAGGTGGCCGAGGGACCCCATCACCGCGACCGAGGCCACCAGCGCCGCCGAGGCGATGCCGATGACCCGCCATCGGATCCGGAAGGGACGGTTCTCGCCGTAGAGCACCGCGAACGAACCGAGCGCGGCGAACAGCGCGTTGTGACCGAGTCCTCCGATCAGCAGGACGACGGCCGGCAGCGCGAACGCGGCCGCGGCCCGTACCGCGGCCGGCCAGCGCGTGCCGAACCCCGACACCCCGAAGAACAGCGCCCGCAACGACGGCCGCGGGGGCGGCGGATGGTGTGCCGAGTCGTCGTCGGAACTCATCCGCCGAAGGGGTGGCCCCAGCGCTCGGCGAACGCGATCTCCCCCAGGGGCCGTCGTGTGCGCTCGCGTGCGTCCTTCTCGGCGATCTTCGGCTCCAGCGTGGCCGGGTCGGCGAGGGTCCCGACCGCGAGCAGCACCAGCGGCCGCTCACCCGCGGGGATCTCGAAGCGCTCGATGGTCGCGGGGACCTCGAAACCGGCCATGGGGTGACCCACGTACCCGAGATCGACGGCCTGCAGGATCATCTGGGCGGTCGCGAGACCGAGATCGACGGCACCGTAGGTGGTCGCGTTCGCGTCGGTGGCGTCGTCGCGGGTGGTGAGCAGGATCAACGCCGACGCCGCGCTCGCCCAGGCGTTCCCGCGGCTGAGCACCTCGGTCAGTGTGGTGAACGTCGCATCGCCGCGCACTCCCACCACGAATCGCACGGGTTGCGTCGACCCCCAGGTCGGCGCCCAGCGCCCCGCCTCCAGAATCGAGGTGAGGTGATCGGCGGGGATGGTGGCCGAGGCGTCGAGGCCTCGTGCGCTCCATCGCTTCTCGAAGAGTTCGTGCACGGTTGTCGTCCCTCCCTGCGCCCGCTGTGCGGGCACCATCAGCGCGCTTGTCGGCGGCGCAGCACGACCGCGATCACCGCGGCCATCACCACCAGTATTCCTGCGCTGGTGCCCACGGCGACATGCAGCCCGTCGACGAAGGCGGTCCGGGCGGTCTGCGCCAGATCGCCACCCTGGCCGGAGCCCAGTTGTGTTGCGTGCCGCAGGGTCTCACCCAGCGTGTCCGAGAAGTCGCGTCCGTCGGAATTGCCGCGGAACACCAGCGTCGCCAGCGAACCGATGAGGGCGAGGCCGAGCGAGGTGCCCAGCTCGAAGCTCGTCTCGCTGATCCCCGACGCCGCGCCCGCGCGTTCGGGCGGGGCCGAGGCCACCGCGACCTCCGACACCAGGCTGAAGACGATGCCGTAACCGACGCCGGCGACGGTGGTCGCCGCGAGGTAGATCCACAACGGGGTGTCGGTGCCCAGGCCCAGCAACCCGAGGTTGCCGACCGCGGCGAACAGCAACGCCGTCACGAAGGCCCCGCGAGTGCCGAGCAACGAGCTGATCCGCGACGCCCCCAGCGAGAACACCGCGACGGCGACGGCCATCGGGACACCCGCCAGAGCGGCGGCCAACACATCGCGGCCCAGCACCGACTGCAGGTAGATGCCGGTCAGGTACGACAGCGCGCCGAGGGTCATCATGCACGTCAACGCGGCCATGATCGCCGAGGTGAACGCGGGGAGACGGAACAGGTTGATCTGCAGCAGAGGGTGTTTCGCGCTGCGCTGCTGTCGGATGAACGCCACGATCGCGACCACACCGATGACCGCGGAGACGATCCCCACGGCATCGACACCGTCGGCGGCGAGATGCTTGATCGCGTAGACCAGCGGCAGGATGCCGAGCAGTGACAGCACGACACCGAGGACGTCGAACGGATCGGTGGTGCCCGAACGGTATTCGGGGACCAACCGCGGTGCCAGCACCAGCAGCACCAGCAGGATCGGGACGTTGAGAAGGAAGATCGAACCCCACCAGAAGTGGTGCAGCACCACGCCGCCGATGACCGGGCCCACGGCCGAGCCGCCGGCGAAGCATGCGGTCCACACGCCGATGGCCAGCGAGCGGTGGCGCAGGTTGGGGAACATGTTGCTGATCAGCGACAGGCTCGCCGGCAGCAGGGTCGCACCACCGACGCCCATCAGGGCGCGCGCGCCGATGAGCACCTCGGGGTTCGGCGCGAAGGCCGCGATCACCGACGCCAGGCCGAACAGTGTCGCGCCCGACAGCAGGATCTTGCGGCGCCCGAAGCGGTCACCGATGTTGCCCATCGTGATGAGGAGACCGGCGATGAGGAAGCCGTAGATGTCGACGATCCACAGCTGCTCGGCCGCCGTCGGCTCGAGCTGATCGGTGATGGTCGGGATGGCGAGGTAGAGGACCGAGAAGTCCATGGCGACCAACAGGACCGGCAGCGACATGATCGCGAGGCCCAGCCAGGCACGGGGGTCGGTGCGTGGTTGCGTCCCTCGCGGGTCGGCGCCTCCTGTTGTCTGCGCGATCGTGCTCATGCTGCTGTCCTCCTCTGCTGACTCGACTGTCGACACCGGTGCGCGTACGGCGTACGCGGATGGTTTGCTCCGGCAAAGATACCCAGTTGGGTACGCTGTACGCAAATGAATTCTGTGGTGCTCTGCGCCACCGCCGACGGGAGGTGACGTGCGATGACCGAATCGACTTCGACGACGCGCCTGACCCGGACGGCGATCGTCGAGGCGGCGATCGATCTCGCCGACGCCGAGGGCTTCGCGGCGGTCACCATGCGCAAGATCGCCGACCGCCTCGGGGTGGGCGCGATGTCGCTCTACCGCCACGTCGCCGACAAGGACGCGCTGCTCATGGCCATGACCGAGGAGGTCGGCCGGCGATTCCCCTACCCGCACGAGATGGCGCGCACCGACGGGCGCGGCGACGAGCTCAGCGACGATCTCGCCGTCGTCGGTCACCGCACGTGGCGTGAGTGCGTGCAGGTCGCCGTCGAGATCGACTGGGCTCTCTACCAGCGTCACCCGTGGGTCGTGCTGGCCTACTCGTCACCGCGGCACAGTATGGGCGCGTCGAGTCTGGGGTGTCTGGACTGGATGATGGCCGGCTTCTCCCAGCTCGGTGTCGACCGCGTGACGTCGGCCGAGATGACCCTGACCCTCTGGAGCTACATCCAGGGAGTCGCGCTGGCCGACGTCAGTGATCAGCTGCTGCGGACCAACCCCGAGCAGGTCTCCACCCGTAGCGGCCTCGACGACGTGCTCGACGGCGACGAGACCGACGAGCCGCCGCCCCGTGTGGCGGCCCTGCGCGGAGTCGGCCGCGAGCGCCGACTGACCGATTCGCGGCGCCGGCTCGACCACGGCGTCGAGCTGCTCTGCGTGGGGTTCGAGGCCGCCGCGCATTGACTGGCGGGATCTTTGCGAAGAGTGTCGCAACTGCCACTGTTGGCAGGATCGTTGTGCCCGCAGAGTCAGTGCCATGACCTTCACACTGATCCTGATCCTGGCCCCTGCTCTCGTCCTGGCGCTGGCCGTCGCCGATCGTCGCAGTCGTCGCGAGGCGGGGCTGCCCACCCTCGACTCCTACGCCGGTGTCCTCACCGACCTCGGTCCCGATGCCGACGGCATCCGTGACGAGGTGACCATCCGCGCCGCCCGCGATCGACTCGCCGCGCACGAGCGGTCGGGGGCCGACACCGACACCGGGTTCCCCGGCCCGCGGTGGCTCGGGGTGCGGTGAGCCCCGCAGGTGTGACCCGGACAGCCGTGACCCGGACGGTCATGCCCCCGGCACACGCCGGCGTCGGCACCTACTGTCGGGACCATGCGACTGGGACTGCGACACGCGATGCCATCGGTCGAACTGACCATCGACACACCCGCCGCCGCGGTGTGGGACGTCATCACCGATCTGACGGCCTGGCCGGAGTGGGGGCCGTCGGTGACGGGGGCGCAACTCGACACCCCCGGCGGGCTCGAGGCAGGAGCGCGCGGCAAGGTGTGGACCCCGGTGGGGGTGCCGTTGCCGTTCACCATCACCGAGTTCGTCGAGGGCCGGGCGTGGGCGTGGCGGGTGGCCGGGGTCCCCGCGACGCGTCACGAGGTCATCCCGCGTGGGGACAACCGGTGTGTGCTGAGTTTCGGTGTGCCTCTCTGGGCTCCGGCCTACCTGACGATCATGGCGATCGCCCTGCCGCGGATCGAGAAGCTGGCGCTCGCTCGCGCCTGACCTACCCGGGCCTGATCGGCCCCGCGCGCTCAGATCGCGTGCGGGTAGACCGTCAGCATGTGGGCGCCGAACCACGAGCTCAGCGTCACCACCGCGGCGAGCACCCACAGCTGGGTGAACGGGCGGGCGCGGGACAGTGCGATCGCCGACGGGATCAGCATCACGAAGGCGGGCAACAACAGTCGCGGTCGGCTCATCATCAAACCGCTCGAGGCGACGATCGACACGATCACCAGCGTCCCGTACAGCAGCACCGGCCACGGCAACCGTTCCCACACGCAGACCGCGACGAGTGCGATGGTGGCCACCATGATCCATGCGGTCGCGACCACGGCGACCTCGTCGGCGTTGACGAGCGAGTAGTTGACGAACTGCCAGGCGGCCTTGCCCCAGTCGATCTCGGTGCCCCACCCCTGGGTCTGGATGGTGAACCATCCGGTGGGACTGCCGGTCTGGTGCCACACCACGCCGAGGTAGCCGAGATAGCCCAGCGGGCTGAGGATCACCGCGAGCCACGCACGTGGTCCGTCGCGACGGGCGAGCAGCGCCGCCAGCATCACCACGCCGACCAGCACCACGGCCGTGGGGCGGGTGAGTCCGGCGAGCATCGTCATGGTCCCGGCGAGCAGCCATCGGCGTTCGAGGACACCGACGAGCGCCCACACCGCGAGCGCGCAGAACAGGGCCTCGGTGTACGCCATCGACAGCACGATGCCCATCGGTGCCGCGGCGAACAGCACCACCAGGATCAGCCCGACACGGCGCGGGACCACCCGCGACGTCGGCGCGTCGGTGGAGTCGGTGGTCGAGTTGAGGAACATCGAGACGCGCGAGGTGATCCGCAGGTTGTCGGTGAACCAGCCCGACCCGCCGCGCGGCCGGTCGCCCATCAGGCGACAGCACAGCGCACCGAGGCGCGCGACGCCGACCGCGGCGATGCAGCCGACCACGATGTTGACCGCCATCGCGGCACCGAACGTGGTGACGCCGGGCAGTTTCGCGACCGCACCGACGAGCATCGGGTACCCGGGGAAGAAGGCGTAGGGGGTGTTGGCGTCGCGATAGCCGTGGGCGTCGGCCTGCGTGAACGGCACACCGCCGTATCCATGCTCGGCGATCGCCAACATCCAGCGGCCGTCCCAGGACGAGAGGAAGTAGCCGACCGAGCCACCTCGCAGATCGGCGAAGCGGGCGAGCGTCAACAGCCCGATCGCGCGGATCGCGAGATAGATCGCGATCGGCGCCAGCCAGTCCTGATGTCGGGCGGCCCATCCGGGCTCGACCGGCGACGCGGTGTCGGTCGACGTGGGCTCGAGGGCGTCGGTGCTCGACCCGGGACGGTCGGTCGCCGTCGGGGTGCTCGCCGAGGGGGTTCCTGCCACGACACAGATCGTAAGCCCCGCGATCGAACCGATCCGGCCAGGTCACCGCTCGAATCGGTCATGGCGCAGGTCGGCCGGTAGGGTATGGCGAGTCTCAGATGGCGGTACACAGACGAGGACAGGTGGAGGTAGGCCGGCGTGGCGCTCGTGGTGCAGAAGTACGGCGGATCGTCGGTCGCATCGGCCGAACGCATCCGTCGCGTGGCCGAGCGGATCGTCGCCACCAAGAAGCAGGGGAACGACGTCGTCGTCGTGTGTTCGGCGATGGGCGACACCACCGACGAGCTGCTCGACCTCGCCGAGCAGGTGTGCCCCTCGCCGCCCGCCCGCGAGATGGACATGCTCCTCACCTCCGGTGAACGCATCTCCAACGCCTTGGTCGCGATGGCGATCAGCTCGATGGGCGCGCAGGCGCAGTCGTTCACCGGATCGCAGGCCGGCGTGATCACGACCAGCAGCCACGGCAAGGCGAAGATCATCGACGTCAACCCCGGCCGCGTCCGCAGCGCGCTCGACGAGGGCAAGATCGTCCTCGTCGCCGGCTTCCAGGGCGTCTCGCAGGACACCAAGGACGTGACCACCCTCGGTCGCGGCGGCTCCGACACCACCGCCGTCGCGCTGGCCGCGGCGCTGAACGCCGACGTGTGCGAGATCTACACCGACGTCGACGGCATCTACTCCGCCGATCCGCGCATCGTCCCCGACGCACGCCACCTCGCGACCGTCTCCTTCGAGGAGATGCTCGAGATGGCCGCGTGCGGCGCCAAGGTCCTGATGCTGCGATGCGTGGAATACGCACGCCGATACAACGTTCCCGTACACGTTCGCTCGTCGTACACGACCAAGCCCGGCACCATCGTGTCCGGTTCGATGGAGGACATCGCAGTGGAAGACGCAATTCTCACCGGAGTCGCACACGATCGCAGCGAGGCCAAGATCACCGTGGTGGGGCTCGACGACAAGCCCGGCTACGCCGCCCGGGTGTTCCGTGCCGTCGCCGACGCCGAGATCAACATCGACATGGTGTTGCAGAACGTGTCGAAGGTCGACACCGGCAAGACCGACATCACCTTCACCCTGCCGAAGGAACTGGGGCCGGTCGCGGTCGACAAGCTGATGAAGCTCAAGGGCGAGATCGGGTTCTCGGAGATCCTGTTCGACGACCACATCGGCAAGGTGTCGCTGGTGGGTGCCGGCATGAAGAGCCACCCCGGTGTCACGGCCACCTTCTGCGAGGCGCTGAGCCAGGCCGGTATCAACATCGAACTCATCTCCACCTCGGAGATCCGGATCTCGGTGCTGTGCCGCGACACCGAGCTCGACGACGCCGTGCGCGCCATCCACTCCGCGTTCGATCTCGGTGGCGACGAGGTCGCGACCGTGCACGCAGGAACAGGACGGTGACCCGATGACACGGGCGGAACGAGGAGAGAGTTCGTGACGAGTATCGGAGTCGTCGGCGCGACCGGACAGGTCGGTGCCGTCATGCGGACCCTGCTCGCCGAGCGGGAGTTCCCCGCCGACGAGGTGCGGTTCTTCGCGTCGTCGCGGTCGGCGGGCAAGAAGCTGCCGTGGCTCGACGGTGAGATCACCGTGGAGGACGCGGCGACCGCCGATCCCTCGGGCCTCGACATCGCGTTGTTCTCGGCCGGCGCGACGATGTCGCGGGAGCAGGCGCCGCGGTTCGCCGCCGCGGGGGTCACCGTGATCGACAACTCCTCGGCGTGGCGCAAGGACGCGGACGTCCCGCTGATCGTCTCCGAGGTCAACGGCCACCTGGCCGCGAACCCGCCCAAGGGCATCATCGCCAACCCGAACTGCACCACGATGGCCGCGATGCCGGTGCTCAAGCCGCTGCACGCCGAGGCCGGTCTGCGTCGGCTCATCATCTCGAGCTACCAGGCGGTCTCGGGGAGCGGCCTCGCCGGTGTCGAGGAGCTCGCCGGGCAGCTGCGTGCCGGGATCGACGGTGTCGAGGGGCTGGTGCACGACGGGTCCGCGGTCACCGGTCCGGATCCGGTCAAGTACGTCGCCCCCATCGCCTACAACGTGATCCCGCTGGCCGGGTCGATCGTCGACGACGGATCGTTCGAGACCGACGAGGACCAGAAGCTGCGCAACGAGTCGCGCAAGATCCTCGATCTGCCCGGGCTGTTGGTCAGTGGCACGTGTGTGCGTGTGCCCGTGTTCACCGGCCACTCGCTGTCGATCAACGCCGAGTTCGACCGGCCGTTGTCGCCTGCGCGTGCGCGCGAGATCCTGGCCGACGCCGCCGGCGTGCGACTGGTCGACGTGCCGACCCCGCGTGACGCGGCCGGCATCGACGAATCGCTGGTCGGACGGATCCGTGTCGACGAGGGCGTACCCGACGGACGCGGCCTGTCGCTGTTCGTCGCCGGCGACAACCTGCGCAAGGGTGCCGCGCTGAACACCATCCAGATCGCCGAACTGCTCGTCTGATCGGTCGGGTGCCACACTGGAGTGCGTGAGCACTCCGCAGGACCCCGAGCCCATTCCCAGCCTCGCCGAGCTCGACGCCATGGACATGGCCGAGATCGCGGCCGGTCGGACGTCGGCCGACAAGGATCTGCGCACCGACGACATCGGACCACCGCCACGCGCGCTGCAGCACGCGTTCGTGCTGTGGGTGGGCGGTGCCGTCGCGGCTCTCATCAGCGCGGCGTACGGGCTGATCAACCTCGGGACCATCTCCGACGCCCTGCGCGGGCGGCTGGAGGAGGGCATCGCGACGAACCCCCGTGAGTCGGCGCCGGCCACGCAGGTCGATTCGCTGTCCTCGACGTACCCGGTGATCATGCTGATCGCCATCGTGGTGCTGCTCGCCATCCAGTACCCGCTGCTGACCGCCACCGCGCGTCACCACAGCCGCAACTGCCGCAGCTTCTACGTCACCGCCGTCGTGTTGATGCTGTTGTGCATCCCGGTCGGCATCGACCTGCTCTTCGACTACCCCGAGGTCTCGCCGGTGATGACGGTGGTCGCGTGGGTGCAGTTCGCGTTGCTCCTGCTCTCGGCGCTGTTCACGCTGCGTCGCAGCGTCAATCAGTGGCTCCCCGAGCCCATGCGACTGCGTCCGGGACAGATGCGGTCCCGTCGGGGCTGAGCCCGTGGTCGCTACAGTGTCGCGATCTGCGCGGTGAGTGCGGACTCGTCGACGCGGGTGCTGTGGCCGTCGGCGATCACCACCTCACCGTTCACGAGCACGGTGTCGACGATCGACGGGCTCCCTGTGGTCAGGATCGACGCACCGGGGTCGCTGACCGGCAGCGTCGCGAAGTCCCGGTCGAAGCGGATGACGGTCAGGTCGGCGGGCGCGCCCACCGTGACCCCGCCGACCACCTCGGGCAGCCCCATGGTCGGGTTGACGCCGCCACACGCCATGTCGATCATCTCGCCGAAGCCGAGCAGATCGGCCCTCTTGTGGGTGGCCCGCTGCAGGTAGGCGGCGATCCGGAACGACTCGAGCATGTTCTGGGTGTCATTGCTGGCGGCGCCGTCGACGCCCAGTCCCACACGCAGTCCCTCGGCGAGCATCGCCGGGACCGGTGCCACACCGCTGCCCAGCCGCATGTTCGACAGCGGGTTGTGCGAGACGCCGACGCCGTGCGCGCGCAACGTCTCGCGATCCTGGGCCGAGACCTCCACGCAGTGCACGGCGAGCAACCGGTCCCACAGGAAATCCGACGTCGCGAGGTAGTCGAGCGCGCCGACGCCGGCGTGCTCGCGACACATCGCGTCGTCCGTCGGCGTCTCCGCGAGGTGTATCGACACCGTCATCGATCGCGCCCGGGCGTACCCGCGGACCGCGGCCATCCCGTCGGGCGTCAGCGAGCGGGGGTTGGGCACCGCGAGTCCGACGGTGATCGTCGAGCCCGCGACCGCCTGGCGCATCTGCTCGACGTGGGAGAACACCTCGTCGAGCGGTTGCATCAGCGACGGCTCGAAACCCCACCGGCGGGTCGCATCCGCGCGGTCTGCGATCCCGCGCCCCACCACGGCCCGCACACCGGTGTCGCGCAGACCCCGGATCACTGCGTCGTGCACGTCGGGCGAAGGGTGCGGCCACATGTGTTCGAGCAGGGTGGTGGTTCCCGAACGAAGTCCCTCGAGCGACGCCGACACCGCTGCGAGATAGGCGCGCTCGGGCGTGATCGCCGTCGACCGCCGACCCACCTCCAGCAGCCACGAGAGCAGTGGTGTGCACTCGGCGACGCCCCGCATCAGCGACTGCTGGAGGTGGGTGTGGGTGTTGACGAAGCCGGGGATGACGTGGCCTCCGGGCGCGGTCGCACGAACGCCCTCACCGGTCCCCGCGGGCACGATCGCGGTCACCACGCCGTCGTCGATGACGATGTCGCGGTGACTGTCCCACCGGCCGCCGGTGTACACCGACGCGTCGGGCACGAGAACGCTCATCGGCGTGCGAAGTTGGCGGCGATGCGCTGCTGCAGGTAGTCGTGGGCGGTGATCGGCGGGTACTTCCCGCCGGGCCCCTCGATCACGACGTCGCGGTTGGCCTGCGCGAAGAACGCGATGGTGTGGCGCGCTCCCCGGTACTCGTCGCGTCGAGGCGAGCGCACGCGGTGGAAGTTCGACGGCAAGCGGTCGTCGGACCAGCGCATCAGCATGTCGCCGATGTTGCAGGTGATCGCGTCGTCGGACGGTTCCACCGAGGTCCAGGCCTGCTCGTCGCTCTCGGCGCCGGGGAGCACCTGCAGGCCGCCCTGACCGGATCTCTGGAACAGCAGTGTCAGTGCGTCGAAGTCGGTGTGTGCGCCGGCCCGCCAGAGATCGGGCCGGTCGAGGAGGTCGTCGCCGAACGGGTAGTAGTGCAGCAGCCGCAGAGTGCTCTGGTAGTCGGTACTCGCCGGATCGTGTGCCCGCGTGAAGAAGTCACGATCAAAACCGAGGGCAGGGGCGAAGCACCCGAGCACCCGCATCGCGATCTCCCAGCACCGTCGTTCGAAGCCCTCGACGAGATCCCGAAAGCCCTCGAGCTCGGTGTCGCTCGGCCAGAGGCCGTCCATGCGCGGCCGCGTGACCTGGAACGACTCCTTCTGATCGGGCGTTCCGACCGACGGGCGAACCTGCGACGAGTACTCCCACCCGGCGTTGGTGCCCGGGCGCAACGGGTAGCGCTCCTTCACCGCGGTGGGCAGGGCGAAGAATCGCTCCGATGCCGCGAAGACGCGGTCGAGGGTGTCGGCGTCGATCCCGTGGTCGACGATCTGGAAGAACCCGATGTCGGTTGCCGCGCTCCACAACTCGGCGGCGATCGCGTCGTGTCGCGTGTCGAGATCACGCAGACTGATGCGTCGGATCTCTCGGCGGGTGGTCTCGGTTCCGACGCCGCCCATGCGCTTCTCGCGCAGGAGTTCGGTCATCGGTGCCCGGGGGCTCGCGTTCCGGGTGGTGTCGTCCTGGGTGGTGTCGTTCACGGGTGTGATCTCTCTTCGACGTGAGGGCGGATGCGCTTTTCGACGCGGCGTGAAGAGTGAGAACACCGCGGACGCGAACACCGGGACTGCCCGGTGCTACACACGACCTCTGCGCACAGACGCTAGAACACCGGCGGGGACCGCGCCACTCGAACATGGCCGCGAGGCCTCCGGGCGGAACTCTCATCCCCCAGCTGTCTGGATCCGTTCCAGATGATGCCGTAGCGTTGGTCCCATCTCCGGCCGTGAACGAATGCAGCCCGACCGACAAGCGCGACTCTTCGAGCCCTGGCGAGCCGCACGGCACCACTAGGAGACCATCGATGACCCAGAACGCCTCCACCCCGCACACCACCTCCAACACCGGCATCCCGGTCGCGAGCGACGATCAGTCGCTGACCGCCGGCCCGCAGGGACCGATCCTGCTGCACGACCACTACCTCATCGAGAAGATGGCGCAGTTCAACCGCGAGCGCGTGCCGGAGCGCGTCGTGCACGCCAAGGGCGGCGGCGCCTTCGGTGAACTCGAGATCACCCACGACATCTCGAAGTACACGAAAGCTGCTGTGTTGCAGCAGGGCACGAAAACCGAAGCGCTGGCGCGTTTCTCGACCGTCGCTGGCGAGCAGGGCAGCCCCGACACGTGGCGTGACCCGCGCGGCTTCGCGTTGAAGTTCTACACCACCGAGGGCAACTGGGATCTGGTCGGGAACAACACCCCGGTCTTCTTCGTCAAGGATCCCATCAAGTTCCAGGACTTCATCCGGTCGCAGAAGCGTCTGCCCGGCTCGGCCCTGCGTGACCACAACATGCAGTGGGATTTCTGGACCCTGAGCCCGGAGAGCGCACACCAGGTGACCTGGTTGATGGGTGACCGCGGCATCCCGAAGACGTGGCGCAACATGGACGGCTTCGGTTCGCACACCTACCAGACGGTCAACGAAGCGGGAGAACGCTTCTGGGTGAAGTTCCACTTCAAGACCGACCAGGGCATCGACTTCCTCACCCAGGACGAGGCGGACACCCTCGCCGGCAGCAGCCCCGATCATCACCGCAAGGATCTCTACGAGACCATCGATTCCGGTGACTTCCCGAGCTGGACCTTTAAGATCCAGGTCATGCCGGTGGACGAGGCGGAGGGATACAAGTTCAACCCGTTCGACCTCACCAAGGTCTGGTCGCAGAAGGACTACCCGCTGATCGAGGTCGGCAAGCTCACGCTGAACCGCAATCCGCGCAACTTCTTCAACGACATCGAGCAGTCGTCGTTCGAGCCGTCGAATGTCGTTCCGGGCATCGGCTTCTCGCCGGACAAGATGCTGCTGGGTCGGGTGTTCAGCTACGCCGACGCCCACCGCTACCGCATCGGCACCAACTACTCGCAGCTGCCGGTGAACTACGCGAAGAACGCCGAGATCAACACCTACTCCAAGGAGGGATCGATGTCGTACCGCTCCAACGGACCCGAGGTCCCGGTGTACGCCCCGAACTCCTTCGGGGGACCGCACGCCTCCGAACAGGCCGCGGGCGACGAGGGCCTCTGGAGCTTCGACGGCGACGCGCTGCGTACCGGCTACGTCGAGCACCCCGAGGACGGTGACTTCGTGCAGGCGGGTCAGCTCGTCCGCGAGGTGATGGACGACGACGCCCGCGATCGGCTCGTCGACAACATCGTCGGCCACGTCCTCGACGGTGTGAAGGAGCCCGTGCTCAGCCGCGTGTTCGAGTACTGGACCAACGTCGATCCCGACCTGGGCAAGAAGGTCGAGGCCGGGGTCCGCGAGGGCGCCCAGGGCTGATCTGCGTCGACACCACACACAACGGCCCCACGGAACAATCCGTTCCGCGGGGCCGTTGTGTTCGGCGTACGTGTTCTGTGGTTCACGTACCCCACTGTCCCTTCAGGAAGAGGAGCTCATGAGCATCGACACCGTCTACACGATCACGTCCAAGGCCACCGGCGGCGGACGCGACGGACAAGTCTACTCCGACACCGGTCAGATCGATCTCGATCTGCGCCCGCCGAAGGAGATGGGCGGTAGCGGTGAGGGCAGCAACCCCGAGGAGCTGTTCTCGGCCGGTTACGCCGCATGCTTCCTCGGCGCCCTGCGCGCCACAGCCGAGCAGTCCGGTGTGAAGCCCCCGGAGGGCACCGAGGTCAAGGTCACGATCGGTATCGGCAAGGATTCCTCCGACGGTGGATTCGGCCTCACCGCCGCGATCGACGTCACGCTGCCCGGCCTGGACCAGGAGACCGCCGACAAGGTCGCCGAGACCGCACATTCGTTCTGCCCGTACTCCAAGGCGACCAAGGGCAACATCGAGCAGACGGTCACCGCGCACGTCTGATCCGCCTGTCGGAGCCCGAGAGGCGGTTGTAGCGTGAGCGCGTGACCGATCCCGAGACGCCGGCCCCGATCCCACTGCATCGCCAGGTGCGCGCGATGCTCGTGGTGTTCGGCGGCGGGCTGGTCGGGACCGCGCTCCGCTACGCCGCCGAGCAGCTCGATCCGGCGACGTCAGGGCACTGGCCGTGGGCCACGTTCGTCGTGAACCTCGTCGGCGCAACGATTCTCGGGTCATTGGTGGGCTGGCTGACGGTGTCGGGTCCCGACACCGGTGTGCGCCAGCGGATCCGGCTTCTCGTCGGCGTCGGGTTCTGCGGCTCCCTGACCACCTACAGCGCTTTCGCCCTGGAATCGGACCGGCTACTCGCCGGTGCCGACCGAGTCGTGGGTATCGCCTATGTCGCGGCGACCGTCATCGCCGGGATCGTCTGCGCCGCACTCGGATTCATAGCTTCGCGATCGGTGATGACGCGGTGATCGCGGTCCTCGTCACCCTCGCGGGCGCACTCGGGGCGGTGGCCCGCTTCGCCGTCGACGGCGAGTTGCGCCACCGTTTCGGGTGGTCGACGCCGTGGCAGACCACCATCATCAACGTCACGGGATCGTTCGCGCTCGGTGTGATCGCCGGCCTGGTGACCGGCGCCGGGGTCGATGCCGACTGGCAGGCGGTGATCGGCACCGGCTTCTGCGGTGGTTACACCACCTTCAGCACCGCCAGCGTGGAGACCGTGACGCTGCTGCGATCCGGTCGCGTCGGCGCCGGGATCGGTTATGCGGCACTGTCGTTGATCCTGTCGCTGGCGTCGTGCGCCGCCGGCCTCGGCATCGTCTACGCGCTCGGCTGAGCGACGATAGACGTGTCAGAAGTTCTCGACGTCGCCCAGCGACTCGAGTGGTTCGTCGTCGGCACTGCGGCCCAGATAGGCGGCCAGGACCACGAGCAGCACGATGACGACCAAAGCTGCGACGACACCGATCGTCGACAGCAGACCCATGAGCGGCAGCGCGGTCACGACCGCGCCGATGAGCGTGCCCAGGATGACGGCGACGAGAACGCCCTCGATGGCCAGGGTCAGCCAGTCGCGGCTGCGCTCGTCGGGGCCGACCCCCATGGGTGCGGAGCCCGTGCTCACAGTGCCCCGGTGGCTGCGGAGGCGGCCAGGATCACGATGGTCGCGATGACCAGGGCGGCGAGCATGATGACGCCTCCGTGCTCGCCGAGGAGCAGGCTCTCCGGCGGACCGGGCAGCGCGTCGGCGATGTCGCCGAGCAGGTTCTCCGCCTTGTCGGCGACATCGGCGAGAACCGAATCCGACGCGGTGTCCGCATCGGCGAGGGAAGGGGCCGCGAAGGTGGCCGGGCTGGTGACCGCGGGCTCGACGCCTGCGGGCTGGGGGATGTGGTGCTCGAGAATGTTCTGGTCCATGGCGGGCCTTTCGAACAACGCGCGGTCAGGCGCGGGTGACGCGACGACCCATTTCTTTGATCGCTATGAAAAGGACGCTATACCGTTACCTGCCCGAACAGAGAATCCCTGAACGCATCGGTATCCATTCGAGAACATCGGTAACGGATCGATAACGACGCCGCCCATCGGGCGGGTGACCATCACTGCTGGCTGATGTGCGCCTGCGCCGTGGCCATGATCCGGCGGATGCCGCCCTGCGACAGCGCGGGGATCTGGGTCTCGATGGTGCGGACCACGTCGGCGTCGTCGCGGACCTTCTCGCTCGACTGGATGAGAACCGTTCCCGCGCCGGTGAAGTCGAACTGCTGCTCCTCGCCGCTGCCCGCCCCCATCATGGCGGCGCCGGCGGCCATGAAGCCGTTCACCCAGTTCTGGTCGTAGTGGTGACTCGGTGACGGGCAGTCGGCCCAGCCGACGAGGGACTGCGGATCGACGCGCACCGGTGGCTCGGCGAACATCACCGGCCCGTTCGAGGACGCGAGGAACTTCCCTGTCCCGATGAGGGTGAGGTAGCCGGGCACGATCGACTGGTTGAGCTGCAGACCGGGCTCGAAGGCGAGCAGGTTCGCCGCGCGCACGGTGAGATTCCCGTCGTCGAGGTCGAAGGAGTTGATGTCGAATCCACGATCACCGATGATCAACGTCCCCTGGCCCTCGGCGACGACGAAGTTGCCCATGTACATCGGTGCGCTGATCGTTCCCGCGATCGAGGCGAGCAGTCCCGACTGCAGGCCCTGCATCAATGTCCGGAACTGCATCTGCCCGTAGTAGGCGATCATGGCGCCCTTCGACATGATCCAGGGCTTGTCGAGGGTGATGTAGTACGCGTAGGAGTTGTGCGGCACGTTGTCGTTTCCCACCAGGACCGCGGGATTCAGGATGTCGCTCACAGCGTGTCCCTCACAGTTTCTGCTCCGATGCCTGCACGAACACGATGCCGTCGCCGGTGCAGTGCAGCTGCATGGCCTCGCCTGCGCCGCGACCGACCGCATCTCGCCAGCTCAGCGCCGACTTCAGCTGTGTCTGAACGTGTCCCAGCGTTCCCACGAACGCCTGCGGGTCGACGACCACGGGTTCACCACCCACACGCAGCTCCATCACCTCGCCGTGCGCGAGCAACACCACCGCGCCCTGTCCCTGCAACTGCGTGGTCATCAACCCGTTGCCGGTGAGGGCTCCGGTCGCGGCGCCGCGCAGGGCGTTGCGCAGGCCGCCACCGCCACTGCCGGACTGGGACTGCATCATCACCACCGACGCCTGCATACCCGCGGTGTGGCCGAGCAGTCGGGACGCGTCGGCGGTCACCGTGCCGCCCTGGGGCAGATCGACGATATGGACGGCGAGGCCGGCGAACCCGTAGTGCACCACGCCTGTTCCCTGCGCCAGCATCGTCTTCTCGTGCTCGCCGGCCATCATCCGACCGGCCACGCCGGCCATCGCGCCGAGGCCCGCGCCGCCGGCGCCGGGGATCATGTGGGGCGAGAACATCACCTGGCCGGTGTAGAAGAGCATGGCTCCCTTGCGGGCGATCACGCCTCCGGCGCGGGCGATGTCGACCGAGACGACCTTGCTGTTGACCTTCTCGAAGACCATGGCGTTCACCGTTCCGCGGGTTGGATCGAGACGACGCCCTGGCCCTGCCAGCGCAGGGAGAAGGCCTCGCCGCCGCCGGCGCCGACCATGTCGCGCCAGCTCACGTCGGTGACGAATGACTGCTGCAGTTGACCTTTCGCCGACACGAAGGCGTCGGGGTCGACCACCAGGGGCAGGTTCGGGTTGACCTCGAGGTGGATCAGGGGACCGCCCGACGACAGCAGGGCCACCTGACCGGTGCCGGTGACCGTGGTGGTGAACAGCCCCTGTCCGCTGCTCATACCCCCGAGGCCGGCGAAGGTGACGTTGGTCTGCAGGGCGCCTGCCATCGCCAGGAGTTGCTGCGACTCGACCTGCAGCGTCTCGTTGTTCAGCGCCAACACGCTCACGTACTGCCCGTTCACGGCCAGGTGGACGACCCCGGAACCGGTGGCCTCCATCAACGACAGGCTCTCGCCGGTCGCGCGCTGCTTGAGCCCGGCGAGCACGCCCGATCCGCCGCCGAAGCCCGCGGACTTGAACGCCACCGTGCCCTGGTAGGACACCATCGATCCCGATATCGCCCGGATCGAGGTGTTGTCGAGCCGCGCGGCGACGATGCGCGCGGAGTGTTCGACCAGTTCAGCCATCGGTGCTCCTCGAGGACGGACGCCCGATGCGGTCCGGCCGGTGCGACCGGGCGCATGTTCGGGGCCATCGTAGGGCGCAGGACTCGACGGCGGGCGGTCAAACGGACAATTCGCTGTGGGCCGCCGAGGGTGGGGTCGGGCGGTAGCGTGACGGCCGTGGACAGCTCTGTGGTGGCGGCGTTCGGACTGGTGGCGGCGATCGCGGCGGTCATCGCCTACACCCACCACCGGCGGCGCGAAGGTGACCACCTCGGTCGCGACGCGGAACTGGCCGCATCACTGCGCACTCTCGCCGACGGGGACCCGGTGCGGTTGGCGGCCGTCGACGAGTTCGAGACGACGATCTACCGCCGATTGTTCGCCGCGTCGACCACCGCGCCCCGGTTGGTGGCGACCGCGTGGTCCCTGGGCGGGCTGGTCCTGGCGCTCGCCGCGGCCCTCGTGACCGAACCCGGGTCGGGTGCGCTCGTCGACGTGGCGTTCTACCTCGCGCTCGCCGCGGCCGTCGGCTTCGGTGTCGCGACGATCGTGCACGCGGTGCGGGCTGTCCTCGCCGCCACCGTGGTCCCTCGCATCGCATTCGATGACATCGTCGAGCCGGCCCCGGTGACCACCGACGCCGCGAACACCGCGGACCGCGACACCGGGACCGCCGACACAGGGGACCCGACCACCACGAAGCCCTGAGGCGGGCAGCGCCGGACTTTCAGTCGGCCGTGACCGCGCACCCGAAGCGTCGGCGATAGGCGGTGGGGGACACCCCGACGACGGCCGAGAAGTGGTGTCGCAGCAGGGTCGCCGAACCGAAGCCGGCCCGTTCGGCGACCTCTTCGATCCCGATGTCGGTCGCCTCCAACATGTTCTGCGCGTGCAGCACCCGCTGTTCGGTCAGCCATCGGTGGGGGGTGGTGCCGACCTCGTCGACGAACCGACGGGCGAACGTTCGCGCGGACATGTGCGAGCGCGCCGCGAGGGCGGGCACCGAGATGTCGTCGGCCAGGTTCTCGAGCATCCAGGCGAGCACCGCGCCGAAGCCGTCCTCGGAACAGTCCGGGACGGGCGCCGACACGAACTGTCGCTGTCCGCCGTCGCGGTGGGGCGGCACCACCATTCGTCGCGCGATGGCGTTGGCCACCACGGGGCCGTGTTCCTGCCGGACGATGTGCAGACAGGCGTCGATCCCGGCCGCGGTGCCCGCGCTGGTGACGATCGGGAACTCGTCGACGAACAGGACATCGGTGTCGACGACGGTGTTCGGGTATCGCGCGGTCAACTTCTCGCCGTGACGCCAGTGCGTGGTGCAGCGTTTCCCGTCGAGGAGTCCGGTGGCCGCGATCGTGAAGGCGCCGGTGCACACCGACAGGAGACGACCACCGCGGGCGGCGACGGTGCGCAGCACGTCGAGGACCTCGGGGAGCGGGTCGCCGTCGCTCGGGCCACCGGGGATCGCGACGAGGTCGGCGTCGAGGGCGGCCGACAGCGGCAGGGGCGCGATGATCGACCCCCCGCTGCCGCTCGAGAGCGGGACGTTCGGCGTCGGGGAGCAGATGAGCAGCTCGAACGGGGGCACACCGTCATCGGTGCGGTCGAGTCCGAAGACCTCGTGCACCACCCCGTACTCGAAGAGTGCGACGGGTTCCTGCACGATCACGGCGACTGTTCGCAGCATGACGACCAGTGTGGCAGAAATTTTGTGAACATCGGCAATTCTGCCGCTGGTGGCACGATATGTGCGAGAACACACTTTCTGACATGACTCTCGCAGTGATCCTCGTGCCCGTCCTCGTCGTCGCTTTCGTCGCGATCTATCGCAACCAGCGCGACACCGCCCACCTGAACCGGGTGCCGTTCTCCAGCGGCCCCGACGCCGCGCGCATCCATGCCGAACTGCTCATGCTGACCGAACGCGATCCGGTCGTGGATCAGTCGGGGACGAAGTCGTCGAACGTCGCCGCGAACAGGCGGACGCAGACCGCCAGGATGTGATCGGGGTCGGTCGACCCGTTGCCGAGCACCCAGTCGACGAGCAGCTGGTTGACCGCACCCACCAGGCCGACCGCGACGAGGTGGAACTCGTGAGTGGTCTCCCCGAGACCGGCGTGGGCGGCGCCCGCCGCGACGATGACGTCGGCGAAGTCGTGGATGACCCGGTAGCGGCGCGCCTCCAGCGCGGGGCTGACGCCGACGACCTCGAGCAACATGATCCGAGCGCGTCGCGCGTCCTCGGTGAGGCAGTCGACGAACTCTCCGAGCGCGATGCGGGCCAGGTCGGCGATGGTGGTGCCGCCATCGGCGATGGAGGCCTCTGTCCGGCCGCGCACCACCTCGACGACGGAGTCGTAGACCCCGAGCAGCAAGCTCTCGCGATCGTCGAAGGACTCGTAGAAGTAGCGCTGTGTGAGTCCGGCGCGTTCACAGACCTGCTTCACCGAGGTCCGCTGGTAGCCGTCGGTGCCGAAGCACTCGAGTCCGGCGTCGAGCAGCTGCTCACGCCGTGCCGCCTGCCGGGCCGCCGGATCCTGGCCGCCGTAGCGACGGCCCGTCGTCTGCTCACTCGTCGCGCCCGGCCTCATCGCAGACCAGACTAGTCGGCCCGGGGTCGACGATCGTGTCCGGAGGATCGTTGCGGGCATTCGGGAACGAGCGCGTGTCAGATGATGTATTCTCGCCGGACGACCCCGATGACGAGGAGCAGCCGGCATGACCACCTTCGAGGCGCCGACCCACGCCGCACCCATCGACGATCGGGTGATCCGACCGATACCGGAATTCGAGGGCGTCCACGACATCTGGCCGCGCGGCAAGCGTCTCGATGCCGTCCGCGCAGCGGCACAGGCCTACCGCGAGCGGTTCATCGCCCAGGGACAGGTCCGCGCGATCAAGAGCTTCGACATCGCCGCGGCGCCCTATCCGCAGCGGTTCGCCTTCCAGGGGTACTCGGTGGGCCCCAACCCGATGATCTCGATCATCAACCGGATGTTCGTCGTCCAGTTCGAGGGTTTCGACGGAGAACTCAAGACGCTGGTGTGGGAGCCCACGGTCGCGGCGGGCTCCGCCGAGGCGCCGTTCTACGCCAAGCTGGAATCGATGGCCGGGAAGTTCCTGTCGCACAGGGTGTTCACGAAGTACTACAACGACCCGCAGAGTGTGTTGCCCAAGTGCGGACTGAGCAACGACGACGTCGACTTCCTCAGTTTCGACCACCTGCACGTCCAGGACGTGCGAATGATCCTCGGCAGCACCTCGGTCATCCCCGGTGAGTCCGCGCCCCGGGAGCCGTTGTTCCCCAACGCCGAACTGCTCGTCCATCGCAAGGAACTCGGGACCTTCGAGGCGCCGCATCCGTTGCAGTGGTCGTGGTACGTCGCCGACGGGATGGACGGTGTGCCGATGGACCGTGTGCGGGTGTTCGACGGTGACGTCGAACTCGGTGTCGGGGTGAGCCTGCTGTGGACGCCCGGTCACACCGACGGCAACCACTCGCTGGTGGTCAACACCCCCGACGGCGTCTGGGTGTCGTCGGAGAACGGGATGGCCGCCGACAGTTGGCAACCCGAGCTGTCGAAGATCCCCGGTGTGCGGCAGCAGGCGGCGTTCTACAACCGCGAGGTCGTTCTCAACGCCAACACGATGGAGGACTCGCTCGACCAGTACGACTCCATGGTGAAGGAGAAGACGATGGCGTCGCCGTCGCCGAGGGACCCGCGGTGGTTGCAGATCATCGCGTCGTCGGAGTGCGCGTCGTGGAAGCGACAGTGGCCGGTGGTGCCGACGTATTCGCACGGCGGACTCGACTACGGCACCATCGAGCGGGCGCGGTAGGTCCGCGCGTCAGATGATGGTCCCGACGTCGTTCGCCACCAGGTTGTCCAGTGCGCGTTCGGCGATCGCGGCGATCGTCATCGACGGGTTGCACGCCGCACAGTTGCCGGGCATCAACGCACCGTCGAGGACGTACAGGCCCTTCTGTCCGCGGACGCGGCCGTCGAGGTCGCACACCGACCCCATCGATGCACCGCCCAACGGGTGCCACGTGTTCGGGAAGACGCCCGTGGTGTCGCCGAGGATGTCTCCTCGGGCGATCTTCCGCACGGTGGGACCGATGCGCGTGTTCTGGATGTGGGCGTCGCCGTCGGCCGGCCATCGCAGGATCGCGTCGTCGGCGCGGGAGTCGTAGGTGAAGTGGCCGCGGCCCTCGCTGACGCCGTAGCCGACCATCATCGTCGTGCGCGAGTCGATGCCTGCCAGTGAGGGAATGGACGCCTGGATCACCGTGATGGCCTCGGTGGGTCGTGACCAGTCGAGCGTTCCGAATACGACGGGTCCCCCCTGCACGGCGCCGAAGTCGTCGGCGAGGCTGGTCCAGGTGTAGATCCGGTCGGCGTTGCTGCCCCACCCTTGTCCCAGGCCGTCGGGCATGTCGGTGATCTGGCCCTTGGCGGCGGCGCGCATCAGCAGGCGCGTCGTGTTCATGGTCCCCGCCGCCATCACCAGCGTCGGTGTCGTGATGATCTTGTTCTCCAGCACGCGACCCGAGGTGTCGGTGCGGTCGACGTGGACCTCCCACTGCCCGTTGCGGGTTCGGAAGACCTCGCGGACCTCGTGGCGTACCGCGACCGTGACGAGGCCGGTGGCCTCGGCCTGCCTGATGTAGGTGACGTCGACGCTGTGTTTGCCGCCGTTGTTCACCCCGAGGGTGCCGGCGCTGTTGGTGTACGAGGGCGTCATCTCCCCGCGGAGTTCGCGCAGTGCGTAGGTCCAGTCGATCGGCATGGGGATCTTCGAGACCGGGAGTCCCGCTGCCCGAGCACGTTTCGCGAACACGCGCGGCGCGTGATATGGCGGACTGTCCACGAGCGCGTCGGGCGCGGTCTCGAGCTGCAGCATCCGCGCCACCCGCGGGTAGTGGACGCGGGCCATGCGTGCGTAGTCGAGTTGCTCCGGGAACTGCGTCGCGAAGACGTCCGCGGCGGGTTGGAGGGTCATCCCCTGGTAGATGAGGGAACCGCCGCCCACCCCCGCCGCGCAGATCGCGGTCATGTTCTCGCCGACGACGGCGTCGAGCAGACCGGTATAGGGCTCGAAGCCGACCGGCTTCCCGAACAACTGAGGGGCGCCGCGGTGCCACAGGATCCGCTTGTCGGGCGCCGTGGCGAGTGGGAACGTCTTCGCGTTCGGACCCGTGGGCCAGCGGTTGCCCCGTTCGAGAACCAGGACGGGGACCCCCGCCTCGGCCAGACGCAGAGCGGTGACGCCACCGCCGAATCCCGAGCCGACGACGACGACGCGGTGGCTCTCGCGCGTGAGGCGGACGCTTGCGGGTGCCGGCCCGCGGTGGCCCTGTGGTGTCTGAGCCTGCGCCACAACGGGTGCGGCGAGCGCGGCGACACCTGCGGCGGCGGTACCTGCGAGAAACGAGCGGCGACTGACGTCGGCCATGTGGGATCCCCCGATGGATCGGCGATGCGATGACGTCCTGAAACTAGACAGTCGGCGCAGAAAGTGTCAAGAACTAACCGAGGTACGGACCGAGCCAGCGTGTCAAAAACGTGCGGAGGTCCTCGTCGGAGCGGCCCGTCGGGTCGTCGAAGAGGATGACCGAGAGACCGAGGAGCACGGCCATCTCGACGATGTCGTCGATGCGCGGGGCGAGCTGGGGGAATTGATCGGCCATGGGGGACAGCATCTCCCGCGCCACCGGGCGCGCGCGGTCGAGCATGCCGGAATCGAAGAGAGGGTTGAGGGATTCGCCGCGCAACAGGGTGGCCAGGACCGGGTGTCGGTAGAGCACCGCCCGGCCGGCGACGATGAACTCCACGAGGTACTCGGTGGGCCCCTCGGCGGTGTCGACACCCGACCGCATCTCCTCCGTCGCCGCCATCGTCACGCTGATGATCGCCTGCGACACCATGTCCTCACGGCTGCCGAAGATCGAGTAGATCGTCTGCCGCGACACCCCGGCCCGCGACGCCACGGCCGCGATGCTGGCCGCGGCGAACCCGCCCTCGCCTACCAGTTCGAGGGCCGCGTCGATGACCTTCTGTCGGGACCGCATGACCCCAGTATCCCGGGTGGATGTACGGATCCGGCGCATGCGTGTACCACCATCGGCCCCGCGTCACACACATCGGAACCGGTCGGATCGGAGGTGTCCGAGAGGCCCACGAGCCGAGTCGCTCTGGTGGTAGACAGGAGGAGTTGGACCACACACCAGCTCACGTGCGACGAAAGGCAGATCATGGCGCTCGACGACGATGACATCACCACCTCCACCGGTGGCGGAGAAGGCCCCGCCGACGGCGGTTCGAACCCCGGCGGCCACGACGGTGGTGCCGACGGCACCGCGGGTGCGGGCGAGGGCCCGGCCGACGGTGGCTCGAACCCCGACGGTCACGACGGTGGTGCCGACGGCACCGCGGGTGCGGGCGAGGGCCCGGCCGACGGTGGCTCGAACCCCGGCGGCCACGACGGTGGCGCCGACGGCACGGCCTGACGACACCAGAAGATGCTGAGCCGTTGCATCTCAGTCGATCTGGGAACCTTCCAGCGCGAGTACTGGGGTCGTAGGCCACTGCTCAGCACCTCGACGACGCTGCCCCGCGACTTCGGTGATCTCCTCTCGGCCTCCGCGGTCGACGAGTTGCTCTCCGAGCGCGGGGTACGCGCGCCGTTCATCCGGATGGCGCGCAACGGTTCCCTGTTGTCCCGGGACGAGTTCCTGGGGCCGGCCGGAGTCGGGGCCGAGATCGGCGATCAGGTCGACTCGGCAAAGGCGTCGGCGCAGTTCGCCGATGGGGCGTCCATCGTGCTGCAGGGTCTGCACCGCCTGTGGCCCCCGGTCATCGAGTTCGTCCGTCGCCTCGTCGACGATCTCGGGCATCCCGTGCAGGCCAACGCCTACATCACCCCTCCTGGCAGCCAGGGCTTCGACTCCCACCACGACGTGCACGACGTCTTCGTGCTGCAGGTCGCCGGCCACAAGCACTGGACGGTCCACGAACCGGTCGTGACCAGTCCGCTGCCCACCGATGCGTGGACCGGTCATCGCGACGCCATCTCCCGGCGCGTCACCGAGACCCCCGTCATCGACACCGATCTCGCCCCCGGCGACGCCCTGTACCTGCCGCGGGGGTGGCTGCACTCGGCGCGGACCACCGACGAGACCGCCATCCACCTGACCATCGGCGTCCCCGCACTCACACGGGTCGACGTCGTGCGCGCTGCGGTCGACCGCGTCGCCGGCGCGGTGACCGACCTGCGGACCTCGCTGCCCGTCGGCATCGACCCGACCGACCACGACGCGATCGCCGCCCACGCGACGAAGGCGTTGCTGGCGTTCGCCGACGAGATCCGCGACCGCGCCGACGAGTGGGGATCAGCGGTCGCCACCGACCTCTCCGAGGTCTTCGCGAGCCGCACCCGTCCCGCCGCGGTGCGGCCCCTGGCCACCCTCGACGCGATCGCCGCCGCAGGATCGGTGCGCGTGCGCTGGCGCCACGGACTCATCGGGTCCGTCGTCGACGACCCGGTCGCCGGACGCGTCCACGTGCAGCTGTCCGACCGTGCCATCTCCTTCCCCGACTTCTGCGCGCCGGCTCTCCGTCATCTCCGTTCGGCCGAGAGTGCGGACGCGGCAACCCTTCCTGGCCTCGACACCGCCGACGCGACCGTGGTGATCCGACGCCTTCTGCGGGAGGCCGTCGTGGTCCCGGCGGGGGTGTGACCTCGCCGAGCGCCCGCCCGAGCGTGATCGCCGGCGAGCGGGGCATGCCGCTGCCCCCCTGTAGCGACAGGTCGCTAGCGGCCGACGAACCGCTTTTCGCGACGGCGTCTCTCGGACACGACTGGCTGCTGCTGGAGGTGGCCGGGCCGTGGGGACACTCGGCGTTCCTGCAGTCGCCGCGCATCCTCGACCCCGCACTCGGGCGGGCGATCGTCCGTCGCGCCGAGGCGGCCTCGATGCGCATCGTCGCGATCCGCCGCCCGGGGCGCCGCGCCGAGACGCCGCGCTGGCGGTGGTTCATCGCGCAGACGAGGCCGGTCGGATCGGTGATGTACGGCGGCGAGGTCTCCGGGCCGGAGGACTATCTGGATCTGCCCCTCGACGGCTCGGCCGGATCGATCGTGGACGGCCCGCTCGCGGCGGTGTGCGCCCACGGCAAACACGACCGGTGTTGCGCGGTGCGCGGTCGGGCCGCGACGGCCGATCTGGCCGCCGCGAACCCCGACATCACCTGGGAGTGCTCGCATCTGGGAGGCGACCGGTTCGCCGCGACGATGATCGTGCTGCCCGACGGGTTGAGCTACGGGCGCGTCGACTCCGGGGACGTGGTCGACCTGATGGGCCGACACGCCCAGGGGCGCGTTGCCGCCGACCTGCTGCGCGGGCGGACGTGTGTGCCGCATGTGGTGCAGGCCGCGCAGCACTTCGCTCGCGAACACACCGGAGACGATCGCATCGAGGCGTTCGCGCCGATCGACGTGCTCGACGACGGGGAGAGCGCGCGTGTCGTCCTCGACGCCGGCGATGGTCGGCGTGCAGAGGTGACCCTGCGGGTCTCGGCGTCGCCGCCGCTGCTGTCCACGTGCGACGCGACGATCCCCGGCAGCGTCCGACGATTCGCCCTGGATCGCATCGACTTTCCTTGACCGATCGGCTCCTGTTCGGATCGCTCAGCGCCCGAGGAACTCGGTGACTGCAGGGCCGGCCTCGTGGTGGCATTCCTCGAAGTAGGCGTGACGCGCTCCGGTGAACACCCGCACGGTTGCGTCGGCGATGCGGTCGGCGAGGAGTGCGGCGTTGCCGACCGGGGCCATCCGGTCGTCGCTGCCGTGCAGGACCAGGGTCGGTGCTGTGATGTCGCCCAGGGCATCCCACGCGTCGTGGTTGTTGCTCGCCTGCAGGTGTCGGTGTCGTGCGTGGTTCGTCATCGTCGGGTCGCCGAGGGTGCGGTAGGGGCCGGGGTGCGCGGTGCGCCACCGCGGTGTGTACATCAGGTCGGTGAGCACCTGTTGCGAGCGGTCGTGCGCCAACGCGCGGCGGACCTCGGCGCTGCGGGGGACGCCGTGGGCGTCACCCGGTGTGGTGCATCCCAGGATCAGATGGGTGACCCGCTGCGGGTGGTTCGCGGCGACCCACTGTGCGACGCGACCGCCCATCGACGTCCCGTACACGGCCGCGTCCGCGATCCCGAGGTCGTCGAGCACCGCGACGGCATCGTCGGCGAACATCGTTGTCGAGTAGGGCATCTCGGGAGAGTCGCTGCCGCCGGTCCCGCGGTAGTCGACGGCGACGGTGGTGCGGCCGACGCCGAGGTCCTCGCGCACACCGTCCCACCAGGTGTGGTCGTTGGACTGTCCGGCCAGCAAGAGGAGTGCGGGTCCGCGGCCACGGATCGAGACGGCCAGCCGCGTCCCGTCGGTGGCGACGACTGAGTGGTTCTCACTCACGTTCGAAACTCCCGAACACCACCAGACCCTCGTGGTCGACGGTGAACGACGCCGTCGTGCACCGGGTTCGGATCTCGCCGTCGAGTGCGATGGTGGTGGGCCCGTCGAGCGAGGTCACCGTGAAATCGGTGACCCGCAGCTCGCGGTACAGACTGGACCGCGCGAGCTGACCGGTGAGGACCGAGAACATGATGCGGCTCTTCGCGAACCGCCGGTCGACCTCGAGGATGCGGACGTCGAGGAGCCCGTCGTCCATACGTGGTCGATGCGCCGGCGCGAACCCCGGGGTCTCGTAGACCGACGTCCCCAGGAAGAACAGCGACGTGGTGACGGTGGTGTCCCCGTTGTCGGTGTCCCGGTACCGCAACCGCACCGGCCGCTCGCGGCGCAGCGTGTGCAGCATCGCGTACACGCTGGCGATCGGCTTGCCCAGCGTCTTCTCGTATCGCTCGCGAAACCGCACGAACTGCGGATAGGCGCCGATGTTCGCGTTGTTGATGAACGCCGTCTCACCGTTGAGCAGCGCGAGGTCGACCCGCGCCGCGCGGCCCTTGCGGATCGCGTCGACGGTGTCGGCGACCGTGGCGCACCCGATGTCCTTGGCGAAGTGGTTGAAGGTACCCGCGGGGAACACCGCCAGCGGCAGCCCGGCGAGGCGGGCGATGTCGGCCGCGGCGGCGACGGTCCCGTCACCGCCACCCACGGCGAGGACCTCGGCGCGCTCGGCGGCGGCGCGCAACAACTCGGTGGTGTCGTCACCCTCGCCGCAGGTCACGATCTCCGCGGCGGGCAGATGGGCGCGGATCTCGTCGATGATCCGTTCCCCGCTGCCGCTTCCGGAGTTCGGGTTGATGACCAGCACCACCCCGTCGCCGTCGCTGCGCTCACGGGTGGGCACCCACCGGGGGGCGTGATCGACCGGGCGGTACACCGACATCGGCGGGAACACCCGCCCGATGACCAGCGCGATGGAGGCGCCCATCCCGAACCCGACGACGACGTCGGCGGGGTAGTGAGCGCCCGTGGCGACGCGGGAGACGCCGACGAGCGCGGCCAACGGTGCCAACGCGGCGCCGAACTTCCGGTTCTCCAGCCCGACCCCCACCGCGAAGGCTGCTGCACTCGCCGAGTGTCCCGAGGGCATCGACGTCGACGACGGCGTGCGGACCACCCGGGCCAGGGGGACCGCGTCGGGGATCGGTCGCCGTCGCGACCAGACCCGTTTCGCGACCTGGTTGGTGACGATGCTGCTGACGGCGAGGCTGGTGACGCCGCGTGCCGCTCCCCGCTGGGCCGACGCCGACCGCGAGGCGACGAGTCCCGCCGCGATGGCGAACCACAGCCGCGAATAGTTCGCCGCGTTGGTGAGTCGCGGCATCGTCGCGTCGAGCAGAGGACTGTCCGATCGTGCGACCGCGTCGTAGACGGCGCGATCGACGGCACCGAGGGCGACCCCGATGCGCCGGCGGCGGTGTCCGGTTGTCATGTCGCCCCGGTTCTCATCCGCTCAGTCTGCCTCAGGCCGATGGGCGCACTCGACTGACCAGGCGCGGGACGGAGCGAGTGTTCGGTCGCTTGTCCCGCACCACACATCGCGGATCGTTGATCTGGAGCGCGTCACCACGCATCCGGGAGGCCGTGACCTGACGGTGACCTTGCACCCGACTGCATTGTCTGTTCTGTGATCGCAAGCGTGCGCGCCACGCCCTGAGGCAACGTACTGTTGGCCGGAGAGACCCGGATCACACTCGCTGAACGCCAGGCGTGGGGGTAACCGGGGGTGCGGACAGCAGCCATCTCGATCGAGAACCTTGTGAGGTCACGTGTCACCTATGAATCCCAGCGGGCGTCTCGATGGCTGAACGCGGCGCCACACCCCAGGTATCGCCCCTGCGCAGGGGGTTCCTCAAGGGAATCCGGGCGCTGTTCAGTCCGCTCGAACCCGATGACTACATCGAGCTGATCAATCCCCTGTGGACCACCAAGGAGTTGCGTGGTCGCGTCGAGGAGGTCAGCCCCGAGGGCACCGACGCCTCCACGGTGTGGATCCGACCCGGTTACGAGTGGCCCGGCCACGAGCCCGGTCAGTACGTCCGGCTCGGACTGGTCATCGACGGCAAGTTCCACTGGCGTGCCTACTCGCTGACCTCGGATCCCGAGCCCCGCGACGGACTCATCAGTGTCTCGCCGAAGCTCGTCGAGGAGGGAACCGTCTCGCCGTACCTGGTGCGCGCGATCCGCCCCGGCGAGATCGTCCGCCTCAGCGACGTCGAGGGCACGTTCCTGCTGCCCGAGCCCCTGCCGAAGAAGATGCTGTTCATCAGTGCCGGCAGCGGCATCACGCCGATCATGAGCATGATGCGCGCGCTCGACCATCGCGGCGAGATGAACGATGTCGTGGCCATCCACTCGATCCATCGTCGCGAGCAGACGATGTTCCTGCGCGAACTCGAGCGGTTCGACAAGGCGCACGAGGGCTTCACGCTGAACCTGCGGGTGACCGGCGACGAGGGCCGCATGAAGCCCGAGGATCTCGACCAGTTGTGCCCCGACTGGCGGGAGCGCACCACGATGGCGTCGGGGCCGGCGGAGTTGCTCGACGATCTCGTCGAGCACTACAAGGCCAACGACATCGGCGACCAGATCTTGCTCGAACGATTCCAACCCACCTTCGGTGCAGACCCCGGTGAAGGTGAGGGTGGCCACGTCACGATGCTCAAGAGCGACAGTGACTTCGAGTGTGAGCCAGGCGTTCCCATCTTGCAGGCAGGCGAGAAGGCGGGGCTGGAGCTCAAGTACGGGTGCCGCATCGGCATCTGTCACACCTGTACGGGTGTGTTGAAGAAGGGACAGATCCGTGATCTGCGCACCGGAGACGTCTCCTCACCCGAGGGGCAGTCGATCCGCATCTGCGTGAACAGCGCCGAGGGCGACGTGGAGGTGGACCTGTGACCCAGGGATCCCGTTCCACCACAGCCCGCGCGGCGGGCAACACCAGCGAATCGCAGCGCACCACAGCGATCCATCAGGGAGGACCAGCATGACCACCACCGAACGACGCAACCCCACCGGCAACCCGATCGCCCATCTCGATGCCGAGACCATCGAGCGACTGGGCAAGGAGTTCGACGCGATCCACGACGAGGTCTACAGCGACCTCGGCGACAAGGACCGCAACTACATCAAGTCCGTGATCGCCGCGCAGCGTCAGCTCGTCGCGCTCGGCCGCGTGATCCTCCTCAACTCGCGGTCCAAGCCCGCCTGGTTCGCCGGAACGGCGGCCCTCGGCGCGGCGAAGATCCTCGAGAACATGGAGATCGGCCACAACGTCATGCACGGCCAGTGGGATTGGATGAACGACCCCAACATCCACTCGTCGGTGTGGGACTGGGACACCGCGTCGACCGCTGAATCGTGGAAGCACTCGCACAACTACGTGCACCACACCTTCACCAACATCCGCGGCAAGGACAAGGATCTCGGCTACGAGATCATGCGCATCGACCCGCATCAGCCGTGGAATCCCGTGTACCTCGCGCAGCCGTTCTACAACCTGCTGCTCATCGCGTTCTTCGAGTGGGGCGTGGCGTTGCACGATCTCGACCTCGAGGCGCTGCGACGGGGCGAAAAGTCGCCGACCGAGGTCCTCAAGGACCTGCGCGGCATCGGCGGCAAGATGCGCGCTCAGATCGTGAAGGACTACATCGGCTGGCCCGCGATCAGCGCCGGCGCGTTCGCGCTGACCGCCATCGCGACCGGCGGTCGGGTCCACCAGTCGAAGGGCTCGCGGTTGGGCAAGCAGATCCGCAAACTCAACGGCAAGCGGACGAAGTCCATCGCATCGGTCGCCGACCGGGTGCTGCCCGGTGTCGAGGACACATTCGTCGCGACCTTCTGGGCGAATTTCACCGCCAACATCATCCGCAACGTGTGGTCGAACGCGATCATCTTCTGCGGACACTTCCCGGACCAGGCGTACACCTTCAGCAAGGAGGAGGCGGCCGACGAGAGCCGTGGCGCCTGGTACGCCCGTCAGCTCGTGGGCGCGGCCAACATCGACGGCAGCCCGCTGTTCCACATCGCCAGCGGCAACCTGAGCTACCAGGTGGAGCACCACCTCTACCCCGACATGCCGAGCTCGCGGTACTCGCAGATCGCCCCCAAGGTGAAGGACATCTGCGAGCGCTACGACCTGCCGTACAACACCGGTCCGTTCTTCTCCCAGTGGGGACAGGTGCAGCGCACCATACTGCGGCTGGCGTTCCCCGGCGGCAAGGTGCGACCGAAGCCCGGTCCATACCACCGCCCGGCGCACTCGGGTTCCGACGTCCGTGACAGCGAGGCCGCTCGCTTCCGCGGCCGCCTGCCCTCCGATCACCCCGACGCGGGCCCGGAGCACGGCGGCGACAACGGCGTGCGCGTCTCGATGCCCCCGAGGGAGTGACACCCGAGGGCATGACAGCGCGCGACTGACGTCGCACGGTCCTCGTCGACCGGCCTGAACTGCGTAGATCGTCCCCGTGGAGGGGCGGTGGACATCGCGTCCATCGCGTCACCCCACGGGGACGTTCTGCGTTCGGGGCCCGCCGCAGAGGGTTTACAGGTGTACTCCGAACACGTATCGTGACAACGAGCGTTGACTACAACGCTCATTGACTACAACACCAGTTGTCACGATGGAGGGACGCGAGATGACGATCACCGTCGAGAGCACCGGTACGGACGAGACCCGTCGCGATCAGGGGTCGAACGAGGTCTCCGACCGGCTGATCGCGTCCGCCGCAAGGATGTCGCGCAACGCGATGACCGAGATCGACTGGAACGAGCCCCTCGATCCGACCAAGTACGGCTGCAGCCCGGAATGGTCGTCGCTGTACGGCACCGACATGTGGGACGAGCTGACCGAAGAACAGCGCATCGAGCTCACCCGCCACGAGTTCGCCTCGATCTCCACCAACGGCATCTGGTTCGAGATGATCCTGCAGGAGATGGTCATCCGCGATCAGTACCTCGGCGAGTACCACTCGCCCGAGTTCCAGTGGTCGCTCGTCGAGATCGCCGACGAGTGCCGTCACTCGCTGATGTTCGCCAAGGGCGCCGACGTCATGGTGGGTACCTCCTACCGGCCGTCGAAGTTCGTCGGTTGGGCCGGCAAGGCGTTCATGGCGCTGGCGAAGAACGAGGTGGCCTACAGCGCCATCCTCGTCGCCGAGGAGGTCCTCGACGTCTTCCAGCGCGGCTGCATGAACGACGACCGCGTGCTGCCGCTGGTGCGCACGGTCAACGAGATCCATGTGCTCGAGGAGTCGCGCCACATGAAGTTCGCGCGTGAAGAGGTGCGCGAGTCGATGGAGGGTGTCGGCTGGTTCCGTCGCCAGCTCAGCGCGCTCATCATCGCGATCGCCGGCTTCCTCATCGTGACCAGCCTGCACTCGCCGCACCTGTACACGAACGCCGGACTGGACAGCAAGCGTGCGATGGCGGTCAAGAAGAACAACCGCCACTTCCAGTCGATGATGCGCGAGAGCTGCGTGCACCTGATGGAGTTCCTCGACAGCGTCGGCCTGCTCACGCGTCCGGCCGCACGGTGGTACCGCAGGGCGAATCTTCTCTGATGGCGTTCGCGATCACCCAGTCGTGTTGCAGCGACGCCGGGTGCGTGTCGGTCTGCCCGGTCAACTGCATCCACCCCGCGCCGGGCGAGCCGGGTTTCGGGACCGCGGACATCCTGCACATCGATCCCGACACCTGCATCGACTGTGGTGCGTGTTCGGACGCGTGCCCGGTCGACGCGATCTTCCCCGTGGACCGCCTCGGACCGCGTGATCTGCACTTCGCTGAGGTGAACGCGGCCTACTACCGCGACCGCGAGGTCTCCCAGGAGCAGAAGCCCACCGAATACGTGCCGCTGCTGCGTCTGCCCGAGGGCATGAAGGTGGCTCTGGTCGGCACCGGTCCCTCGGCCGGGTACGCGCTGCGCACGCTGCTGATGCGCACCGCCGTGGAGGTCACGGTGATCGACAAGCTGCCCACGCCGGGCGGACTCGTGCGCTCGGGTGTGGCGCCCGATCACCCGGCGACGAAGAACATCACCCGCGGGTTCGATCTGCACCTGCGCGATCCCCGCGTGACGGTGCTCGGCGGTGTCGAGGTCGGTCGCGACGTCTCGCCGCAGGATCTCGCCGACCACTTCGACGCGGTCTTCTATGCCATCGGGGCGTCGGAGCCCCGTCGTCTCGGCATCCCCGGTGAGGACCTGCCCGGCAGCACCTCGGCGAGTGCGGCGGTCGCCTGGTACAACGGCATCCCCGACGCGCCGAACCCGTTGCAGCCGGCCCATATCGGGCGCACCGTCATCGTCGGTACCGGCAACGTGGCCCTCGACATCGTGCGCCTGTTCCACACCGATCTCGCCGATCTCGGCCGCACCGACATCGCCGATCGGGCCCTGGATTTCTTCGAGGCCCACCGCACCCGCGAGGTGGTCCTGCTGGGCCGCCGTGGTCGCGACACCGGCGCCCACACGCCCGCCGAGTACACCGCCCTGGTGAACACTCCCGGGGTCGAGATCATCACCGTCGACGCGTCGGATCAGGATGCGATCACCGTCACCGCCGAGGTGGACGGCGCGCACAAGCGGATCGTCTTCCTGTACGACTCCACGCCGCTGGAGGTGCTGGGTGACGACCGCGTCCGCGCCGTCCGTGTGCGCACCGGCGACGTGGTGCGCGACATCCCCGCCGACAACCTCATCTCCTCCATCGGTTACCGCACCCGGCCGATCCCCGGGCTCCCGTTCGACGACGCAGCGGGCCGGATCCCCAACGAGGCCGGTCGGATCTCCGACGCCTCGGTGGAGGTGGCCGGCTCGTACGTGGTCGGCTGGGCCAAACGTGGCCCCACCGGCGGGATCGGCGCCAACCGCGCCGACGCCGAGGAGACGGTGCAGGCCTTCATCGCCGACGCGGCGGCGGGGCGACTGGCGACCCGCCCGCACGCCATGGGCGACTTCGACACGTTCCTCCGTCGACGCGGCGTGGCGCCGGTGCGGGCCCGCGGGATCGCGACCATCGATCGCGTCGAACGGCGTCGAGGGACCAGCGTGGGCCGTCCCCGCGTGAAGCTCACCAGTGAGACCGAACTGCGACAGACCGCGCGGCCTCGGCGTCGCCGGATCTTCCGCTCCGGCGACTGACGGCGGTCACGTGCCGCGGTCGGCGGTGACCCGCGACTCGGCCCGCGACGCACAGCGACGCACGTCACTTCGCACCGGTCGACGAGGTGTCGCCGACTTTCCCTGTGCGCTGGCTCTTTTCGGTTCTATTCTGGGAAACAGAACGAACGTGCCAGTCGAGGCGTTCGCCGACGAGAAAGGAGAGGCCATGCTCATCACCATGTTCGTGCTCGGCACCGTCGCGGTCTCGGGAATCCTGCTGTGGGGCGGAAACGACCTCGATTTCAGCGCCCGTACCCGCTCGTAGAACCTGCAGATCGCCCGCGATCTCCGATCGCTCACCGGATCCCGCCGTCGACGCCGACGGCGGGATCCGTCGTTGGGCGACCACGTGGATAGATAGTGCACGATTCAATCGTGTACGATCGAATCCATGACCGATGCGCCCGCCACCGACGACCTGCTCCGGCTCGACCGGCAGGTGTGTTTCGCCCTGGCCGTCACCAACCGCACCGTGTTGACCATCTACCGGCCCCTGCTCGAACCGCTGGGGCTGACCCATCCGCAGTACCTGGTGATGCTGGCGCTGTGGGAGTCCTCGCCGCGCAGCGTGCGCGCCATCGGGGAGGTGCTCATGCTCGATTCCGCGACATTGTCCCCGCTGCTCAAACGACTCGAGACGGCCGGACTCGTCACCCGCGAGCGGTCGAATGCCGATGAGCGTCAGCTCGACGTCGCCCTCACCGACGCCGGCGTGGCCCTGCGCACCAGGGCCCTCGACATCCCACCGGCCGTGGTCGACACCCTTGGGGTGTCCCTGGCCGATCTCGAGGACCTGCGAGAGGTGCTGTGGAGGATCAACGCGGCGGCCCGGGCGGCCGCCGAGAAGGAGAGCCGGCGATGAGCGGATCGACACGGGCGCGCACACGACCGACGGTGTGGCAGTGGATCGGATACGCGTTCGGACGCACCCTCGACGCCGATCTCCGCGACTGGGTGCGCCGAGATCTGTTGGGACGCAACTTCTATGTGCGACACCTCGTGCGGGGAATGGTGCCGTTCCTGCCCATCTTCGCGGTGTTCATGATGTTCCCCGGACCGTGGTGGCTGCGCGCGCAGATGGTCGCTCTCGCAGCGGTTCTCGGGCTGATCTACTGCGCGGCGTACATGGACCAGAACCGCAGGCACCGTCTCGGCAAGCACGGGCTCGACCCCGATCTGCTGCCGGAGAGCCGCCGCCGGCAGGCGGTGGCCGACCGTGCCGCCTACGAGGCGATCTACGGTCGGACGACGACGGTCACCCGACGCGCGATCGATCCGACCGCTCCCGAACGCCTCGAGCGCTGACCTCAGCCCTTCGGGGTCGCGCAGGGATAGCCGCGGAGCACCGTGCGCGCGAGGATGCCCAGTGTCGCGGTGAGTGATTCGGGCCGGATCACCGGGAAGATGCCCTTCGCACGCCACTCCGGGTGGATGTCGGACCAGTCGTAGAACGATGTGACCCGTGTGCCGTCGCCCTCAGGTCGCAGCCGGTAGCCGTACACGTGGCCGATGGGCGGGCGCATGCGGCCGAGGATCGTCCAGGAGATCTCGCGATCACGCTCGAACGACGCGATCGTCACGGTCACGTCGTACTCACCCATCGGGATGTCGCCGAGGGCCTCGCGGTCCATGTGCACGACGAACGTGTCGCCCACCGCCCGCACCCGGTCACCGTCGGCTCCCATCAGCATGCCCGAACCGTCGATCGCGACGTGTCCCTGCGGGTCGCTGAGCACGGCGAACACCGCAGCGGGTGATGCGGCGATCACGCGAGACACCTCGATGCGTGTCGCGGACGGATCGGTGGCGTCGACCGATGGGGTCGAGGACTCGGTGGGGGGCACCCGACGAGCCTACGACCCGCCGACGGTCTCAGCGAGTGCGCTCGGAGGAGAAACGGACCGTGCGGTTCCCGCCCGCCTCCTTCGCGGCGTACATGGCCATGTCCGCGTCGCGGAGGAGGTCGTCGATGGTGCGGGTGTCGCCCTGCGGCACCACCACGTGGCCGATGCTCGCACCGACTCCCATCGTCCAACCGTCGAGTTCGAGGGGGCGCGACAGTGTGTGGTGGACGGCGTCGGAGACCTCGTCGGTGTCGGCGCTCGGCCCGGCGAGCAGTACGACGAACTCGTCTCCGCCGACCCGACCGACCTGGCATCCGTCCGGCACGACCGCGCGGAGTCGTCGCGCCACCTCGCGCAGCACGGCGTCGCCGACGCTGTGGCCGAAGGAGTCGTTGATCGTCTTGAGATTGTCGAGATCGACGTAGAGCACCGCGATCGGCCCGCGTTCGGTCGACGCCACGGTCTCGGTCAACACCGACACCAGGTGCAGGCGGTTGGGGAGATCGGTCAGAGAGTCATGGGTGGCCTGGTAGGCGAGTTGGGCGGCGGCGTTGCGCTCGGCGGTGATGTCGGTGAACGACGCGACGAGGTGCGACAGCGGGTGGTCGTCGATCAGCGCCGAGGTCCCGCGCAACCACACCTGGGTGCCGTCGGGGCGGGTGACGCCGAGCAGGAAACGGGTGGGGCGGCCGGTACGCGACGTGGTGACGTGGGGGAGGTCTGCGTGGGCCACGGGTCGACCGTCGATGTCGACGACCCTGGCGCGCAACAACTCTCGCGGCAGATCCCGACCGACCACGGCCGCCGCATCGACGCCGAGCGCACTCGCCGCGGCGGCGTTGATCGACTGCACGATGCCGTCGGGATCCTGCACGATGACACCTTCGGCGAGGGTGGAGACCACGCTGGCGAACTGGTGCTCGGCCACCGCCGCGGCACGTTCGGCGGCGCGTTGCGCGGAGAGGTCGCGGAGAACTGCGAGGTAGGCGGGGCGACCCTCCCAGAGGGTGAGCACCGAGCGGGATTCCACCGGTGTCTGGCGGCCCCCGATACAGCGCAGGGTCATCTCGGTCGGTGTGGACGGCACGCCCTCGACCTCGAGACTGCGGATACGTTCCCGGAGCGCCACCAGTGAGCCCTGGTCGACGAACTCCGAGAACAGGTGGCCGACAACCTGATCGGGGGAATGTGCACCGACGAGGCGCAGTGCCGCGGGATTCACGAACACCAGTCGGCGTCCCTCGTGCACGACGATCGCGTCGGGACTGTGATCGATCAGGATCTTGTAGTGACGGTCCGGATCGGTCACCCCGTGCCTCCCCGTCGCGCCACGCTCACCTGACGTCGGGGTCTCGTCCACCCGACCGGCGAAGTCTATCGGACCATGAACAGGCGATGAGAGGACTCGAAAAATGTGCAGAAGGGGTCACTGCGCATTGGTGATGTCGCATTGTTGACGCCTTCTTTTGTGTTGTCGCCCCATGTGTATCTCAATGGTTCTCGGGGATGTCTTCCCCGATCTCGCGACGACGAAAGGTGTCACCGAAATGATCTCGAACAATGGCGCGGACAATGTGGACATCGTCGGCGTCGGAGCCGTCACCGGTTACGGGTGGGGCACCGATGCGCTGTGGGGCGGTGTGTCGGGCGGGAAACCTGCCGCCGTCCTCCACCAGGGGGCGGCGTACGCCGACGGCGACGGCATCTGGCTCGCGAAGGTGCCCGACGGTGGCGACCCGGCCGACGGTCGCAGTCGCTTCTCGCAGGCCATGCGCTTTGCGGCGAGGGAGGCGATCGACGATGCGCACGCCCGGGGGTGGGATCCCGGCCGCCGGGTGGGGTTGTTGCACGGCGTGGTGCTCGGCGACACCGAGGACTGGCGGTCGTTCCATCTCGACGATCACGGTTACCGCCGCATTCGCGATTACATGGGTCTGCTGCCCTCGACGCCCATCTCGACCCTCATGCAGGAATTCGGCTTCCACGGTCCAGCGATGAATGTGTCGGCCACATGCAGCTCCGGGAATGTCGCACTCATCACCGCGAAGATGTGGCTCGACGCCGGCATCGTCGACGACGTCGTGTGCGTCGCCACCGATCTGTCGCTCACCCCCGAGAACGTCGATCACTTCGTGCGGCTCGGTGCGGGTGTCGTCGACACCGAACCGCTCGACGCGTGCCGACCGTTCCAGGAGGGCAGCCGCGGATTCGCCATGGGGGAGGCGTCAGTCGGGTTCGTCCTGAGCAGGCGCGGCTCGGCTCGGGGCTACCTCGGCATCCTGGGGGGCGCGATGTCGCACGACGGGTTCCACGTGGCGTCGGTGGCGCCCGACCATCGGGAGATCATGCGGTGTGTCACCGACGCCCTCGACGATGCCGGCGTCGCCGCGCGAGACGTGCGGTACCTCAACGCGCACGGCCCGGGCACCGCGCAGTGCGACGCGGCCGAGACCGCGATCCTCGCGGAGATGTTCGCCGAGTCGCGCCCCGCGGTCTACTCGATGAAGCCGCTGACCGGGCACTGCCAGGGTGCGGCGGCCGCGGTCGAGATCGCCGCGGCCGCACTGGGGGCCGAACACGGCGTGGTCCCGGCGCCCCCGCAGGTCGCCGCGGCGCATCCGCAGCTCCTCGACGGCGCGACACCCATGGTCGACGGGATCACGGTGAAGCCCTCGCTGGGTATGGGCGGACACAACTCCGTCACGGTGCTCGCGCCGGTCGGGTGAGGGCGTGACCCCGATGACGGGCCCCGTGGTGACGTTCTCCAACGGGCGTTGAGAAATACGCCCGAACGGGACCTTTGCGTCGTGACTGTTCACAGTGACCCAGGTCACCCGCTGCCAAAATCGAACGTACCTCGGCGATTGCGTCCGAGGGGTCTCGTCGCCATGGATATCTTTCGCGCGGCGTACGAACTGGGGGCATTCGGCTTCCGCGGCGCCGGAAGAGATCCCTGAAAGGGCACACATGAAGACCACTCGTGGACTCCAGCGTCTCGCGATCGGCTGCGTGTCGATCGCCGCTGTCGCGGGACTCGGTGCCGGCTTTGCCGGACCGGCCACCGCGGCGCCGTCGGTGCAGCAACTGACCGACACCATCAAGCAGGGGGTCAAGGCCCCCACCAAGGCCGCGCCCCGGACCGCGCAGCCCAACACCAACACCAACAACCGGTCCATCGCGCCCCAGGCGGTGTCGGGTCCGTTCACCGTGCCCGACGGCACCGCCAGCACCGCCTCGGACACCTCCGGTGTGGGGCCGCAGCAGACCAACTTCGGCAACGCCTTCGGCTACGCCATTCTCAACCCCAACGCCGCTCCCCCTGGCGCCAACGATTTCGGTTGCAAGCCCAAGTCGGGTCAGCGCCCTGTCGTCCTGCTCCACGGCACCTGGGAGAACGCATACGACAACTTCGCGCGGATCTCCCCGGATCTGAAGGCGGCGGGCTACTGCACCTTCACGTTCAACTACGGCAAGCTCAACATCACCAACGGCGGCGGCGTGATCTCCCTGATCCCCGGCACCAACGGCACCGGTGACATCCCGACCTCGGCCGGCCAGGTCGCGACGTTCGTCAACCGCGTTCTCGCAGCGACCGGTGCGTCGAAGGTCGACATCGTCGGGCACTCGCAGGGCGGGCCGCTGGCGCGTCAGTACCTGAAGTTCAACGGCGGCGCCGCGAAGGTGCAGAAGCTGATCACCATGGGCGGGACCAACCACGGCACCACGCTTCTGGGGATCGGGTCGCTCGGCCGCAGCATCAACAACCTCGGCATCGACGTGCTCGGGTTCGCCCAGCTCCCCGTCGGTGTCTCGGGCATCCAGCAGGTCGTGGGATCGGACTTCATCAACAAGCTCAATGCCGGTGGCGACACGTTGCCCGGGATCGACTACACGGTCGTCCGCACCAAGTACGACGAGGTGACCACCCCGTCGGAGTCGACGTTCCTCACCGCCGGCCCCGGCGCGACGGTCAAGAACATTACGCTGCAGGACGGGTGCCCGATCGACCTGTCCGACCACATCTCGATGAGCTACTCGACGCGCATGGTGTCGATCATCAAGAACGCACTCAACCCCGCGAGCCCCGTGGTCTGCGCCCCGAGCGGACCGCTGGTCAACTGACGCAGCACCCCTGAGACGACCGGGCGTCGGACGCGTACTGTGTCCGGCGCCCGGTTCGTCATGTGACCGGCGAGGTCACTTCACGAGTCCGGTGCTCGTGAGCCAGTCCCAGGCGACGTCGGCGGGATCCTGGCCGTCGATGTCGACGCGGCCGTTGAGATCCTGCATGAGATCGTCGGTGAGCCGCTTCGAGATGTTCGCGATCAGCGGGGCCAGCTGCGGGTACTCCTTGATGATCGACGAACGCACCACGGCGGTCCCGCTGTAGGGCAGGAAGAACTTCCGGTCATCGGTGAGCACGGTGAGATCCAGGTTCTTCACGCGGCCGTCGGTGGTGTAGACCTCGCCGAAGTTGCACGGAGCGCTCTTCGCGGTGGAGGTGTAGATGACACCGGCGTCCATGCGCGTGACGTTGGCTGCCGGGACACCGTCCGGTGTGCCGTAGGGGATCCCGTACTTCTTCAGCATCGGCAGGAATCCGTCGGAGCGCGAGAAGAACTCGTCGTCGACGCAGAAAGTGCGGTCGGCCACGGGGAGTTTCGCGACCTCCGACAGCGACGTCACCTTCAGGCGCTGCGCGGTGGGGCCCGAGGCGGCGAACGCGTAGGTGTCGTTGAAGTTCGACGGCGGCAACCACACCAGGTTGTTGGTCGACTTCTCGATGTCGCGGACCTTCTCCCACAGCAGGGTCGGGTCGGCGATGGTCTCGGTCTGGTTGTGGTAGGTGACCCACCCGGTTCCGGTGTACTCCCACAGGATGTCGGCGTCGCCGTTGAGCTGCGCCTGCCGCGAGGACGCCGAACCGGGGGCGCCGGTGAGGTCGGTGACCTTCGCGCCGGCCGACGACAGGTACGACGCGGTGATCTTGCCGAGGAGGACGCCCTCGGTGAAGCTCTTCGACGTCACGGTGAGTTTGGCACCCTCGAGCGGCTTCGCTCCGTCGGCGAGGCTGCCGGTGGTGAACGTGCCCGACGAACTGACCAGGCCGCAGCCGGCGACGGTCAGGGCCGTCGCCGCGAGAACGACGAGTGCGGCGCGAAACCGTCGGCGCGGGCCGGCAGCTCGGGATGTGCGCTGAGTCATGCGAGTCCTCGTGGTGTCGCGACCAGCTCGACGAGCCGGCCGAGCCAATCGATCGTCATGGCGAGCAGGCCCACCAGGATGGCCCCGGAGACGAGCAGTTTCGGCAGGAACAGGGTGACGCCGGTGGTGATCAGGGTGCCGAGACTCGGCGCGCCGATGAACGTGCTGAGCGTGGCCGTACCGACCAGGATGACGAGCGCGGTGCGGACGCCGTTGAGGATGACCGGCACGGCCAGCGGCAGTTCGACCTGCACGAGGGTGCGCAGGCCCGAGTAGCCGATGCCGCGTGACGCCTCGATGGTGCGCTGATCGACCTGCCGCAGACCGATGATCGTGTTCTGCAGGATCGGCAGGATCGCGTAGACCACGAGGCCGAGAACCGCGGTCCGGAACCCCGTCCCGAGCCAGAAGGTGAACAGCACGATGAGACCGACGGCGGGTGCGGCCTGACCGATGTTGGCGATGTTGACCACGAACGGGCTGACACGCCTGGCCTTCTCGCGGGTCAGCAGGATGCCCAGCGGGATCGCGATGACCACCACCCAGGCCGTGGAGATGAGGGTGAGCTCGATGTGGTCGAGGATCGTCGACTTCAGCGTCGACCACGCGAGCGACGCCTGCTCGGTGGTGCTGAAGGTCGTCGACCGGTACCAGATGATGTAGCCGACCAGCACCACGATGATGATGAGCGGCTCGAACCAGACGTCGGTCGGGATGCGGCGCAGGCGCTTCACGACGCCGCGCCGTCCTCGTGATCGGCGTAGGTGTCGGTGTCGGTGTCCGCGCGGGCGTCGGCGAGCTGGTTGCGGATCACGTCCATCACCACCGCGATGGTGAGCGTCCCCTGCACCGCTCCGCGGCCGTCGGTGACGAGGACGCCGCCCTGGCTCGCGGCGAGCATCGAGTCGAGCGCGTCGTTGAGGGTCGCCGACCGGGCGACGACCGGCAGACGGTTGTCGACGTAGTCGGAGACGACGTCCTTGGTGAGCAGTTCGTCGATCGAGGGCCACGAGCGCGGGGTGCCGTCGTCGTTGACCACGACCACCCAGGTGTGACCCTCGGCGCGGGCCTGGTTCACGACCTCCTGTGTCGACTGCCCGACCCGCGCCCGCAGCACCGGGTTGTGCGGCACGTCGCGCACGCGAGACAGGGTGAGGTGGGCGAGGGTGGCGCCGGACCCGACGAACTCCTCGACGAACGGCGTCGCCGGACTGGCGAGAATCTCCTCGGGCGTCGCGTACTGCTCGATGTGACCGCCCTCGGAGAAGATGCAGACCTTGTCGCCGAGCTTGGTCGCCTCCTCGAAATCGTGGGTGACGATGGCGATGGTCTTGCCCAGCTCGTGCTGGATCGCGATGAGGCTGTCCTGCAGGCGAACCCGGGTGATGGGGTCGACGGCGCCGAACGGCTCGTCCATCAGCAGGACCGGCGGGTCGGCGGCCAGCGCACGGGCCACGCCCACACGCTGCTGCTGGCCGCCGGACATGTCCTTGGGGAGACGGTCGGCGAAGACGTCGGCGTCGAGGCCGACGAGGTCGAGCAGGTAGTCGGTGCGCTCGGCGATGCGCTTCTTGTCCCACCCGAGTACGCGCGGCAGCGCGCCGATGTTCTTCTTCACCGACCAGTGCGGGAAGAGGCCGCCGGACTGGATGACGTATCCGATGGACTGGCGCAGCTTGTCGGGGTTCTCGCCGGTGACGTCGCGCTCGTCGAGGAGGATGCGGCCGGCGGTCGGCTCGATGAGTCGGTTGATCATCTTCAGCGTCGTGGTCTTGCCGCAACCCGAGGGGCCGACGAACGCGACGATGTCACCTGCGGCGATCTCGAGGTCGAGCTTCTTCACCGCCGGCGCCGACGTGCCGCGGTACTGCTTGACCACTCCGTCGAGGCGGATCGGCACCCCGGTGACCGTGCGCGACGGGTCGCTGCCGGCAGAGGTTGCTGTCATGAGAGTCCCTTTGCGATCGTGAGGCGCCCGAGCAGCACCAGCAGGGCGTCGAACACCAGGGCGATGACGACGATGAGAACCGTTCCGGTGAGGGCCATCTCGAGGGCGTTGGCGCCGCCGAGCCGGGCCAGACCGTTGAAGATCAACGACCCGAGCCCGGGGCCGAGAACATAGGCGACGATCGCGGCGACACCGACGATCATCTGCGTGGACACGCGGATGCCGATGAGGATGATCGGCCACGCGATGGGGAGTTCGACGGTGAACAGGATCCGCCAGCGCGACAACCCGATTCCCTGCGCCGACTCGATCACCGTCTCCGGCACCGACCGCAGACCGACGATGGCGTTGCCGATCACGGGCAACACGGCGAAGAACGCCAGCATGAAGAACGACGGCAGCACACCGAGTCCCAGCGGCACGATCAGCAGCGCGAGCAGAGCCAGCGACGGGATGGTGAGCGCGACACGACTCGTGGTGAGGGTGAGGGCGGAGACGAACGGCAGGCGATAGACGAGCACCGCGATGACGACCGCGACGACGGAACCGACGACCAGCGCCTGCAACGCGAGCGACGCGTGTTGATAGGTGAGGAAGGTGAGGAGCTCACCCCGGCCTCGTAGGTAACCCCAAAGGTCCACTGGCATCCCATCGTTCGTGCGACCGCAGCGCGCTCCGCATCCGACAGGGGTCGACGGACGGCGGTGGGGAGCGTGGGCGAGTTGCGCAACGGTAACCGACACCACCCGGCCCACGGGGCTGCTTGCGCGGCATCCGTACGCGGCGCGGGCGGTGTGTTGTGCGGGAACCGGTGTCGTCACCAGCGGTGATCGGCGGTACGTCACCGCAGGTCAAGAATTTCGATCACGCAGAGTCGAAATCCGTTGTGCGCGGGTGCCGAGGTCTACAGCAGAACCGAATATAGCAGCGCTCCCGCGCGGGGGACGGTCAATCGACAGGCGCGACGGTACGCAGGAACGCGAGCTGATCGGCGACGACGGAGGGGAACAAGGGCGAGACGTAGGGGTCGAAATGGCCGCCCTCGTAGGTGAGCACGGTGGCGTCGGGCATCGAGCGTGCGGCTTTCGTCGCGGCCGCCGAGGGGGCGATGGTGTCGCCCGTGGCCACCTGGATCAGGGCCGGGCACCGGACACGCGCAGCCGACCGGGCTGGGGAGTAGAGGCCGATGCGCAGGGCTATCCGGGCGGCGACGGTCTCCGCGTACTCGCCGCGGCGGATCCCCGACGCGGTGACGAGACGCTCGAAGGCTTCCTCCGCGCCCGGTGCCGACATCACCGAGGCCGATCCGTCGGGACCGATCGACGCGACGTAGCGCGGCGTCCGGTGCAGTAGTGCGGCGACGGTGTCGGCGAGCGCGACGGGCGCGATCCGCAGGGCGCGCCGGATCCCCGTGGCGCGCACCGCCGCGGGTCCGCTCACGTGCGGCACCTGGGCGATGATCGCCGCGAGTCGTTCGCCGGAGCCGGCGGTGCTGATCACGTGGCCGCCGGCGAACGAGGTGCCCCACGCGATGACGGTGTCGGGGTCGGCGACGTCGATGGTGCGCGCATGGGCGATGGCGCAGCGCCAGTCGGCGAGCTGCGACGAGACGTCGAGGAGCTGGCGTGGCTCCCCTTCGCTGTCACCGAAGTAGCGGTAGTCGAACACCATCACGACGTAGCCGGCGGCGGCGAACACCTCGGCGTAGGCGGGCAGACGCAGCGCACGGACCCCGCCGAACCCGTGGGCCATCACGATGACCGGCGTCCGCGTGCCCGGCGAGGCGGTGCTGGGTCGGTAGACGGTGGCCGCGCAGCCCACGCCCTCGGAGGCGAAGGTCTCCTCGACTCGGGTGTACTCGATCTCGGTGGGCACGGCGTTGCCTCTCGCTCTGTTCTTGAATGCAGTTCAAGGAAAGCTACCGGTTTCTTGAACGACGATCAAGTAGAGTCGACCGGTGCCCGCCAACCGTCGTCCCCGCGCCCGTGCGGAGAAGCGTGACGAGATCGTCGCGGCGGCGCGCGCGCTGTTCGTCGCCGACGGCTACGAGGTCACCCCGGTCAGCCGGATCGCGGCCGAGGCGGGTGTCACCACCAACACCGTCTACTGGTACTTCGCCGACAAGGACCACCTCCTTGTCGCCGTGCTCGAGGAGTTGTTGGTCGAGGCGCTCAGCCGGTACGGGTCGGTGGCGCAAGCGCCGCTGCCGGAGAAGATCATGTTCGCCGTCGAGGAGTTGTCGTCGATGCACGCGTTGGTCGACACCGTGCACTCGCGGCGTGCGTCGTCGCCGGTGATCGACGAGTGGCACACGGGATTCCACGAACTCGCCGATGCGTTGACGCGGGCTGATCTGCCGGCGGAGAACGCCGAGGCGGCGAGCGCCGAGGCGGCGAGCGCGATCGTCGCGTTCGTGGTGGAGGGACTGCTCACGCATCCCGGCGACGAGGCAGGGCGACGCGCGATCGTCGAACTGTTGGTGTCGCGTCTGGTCAGCGGATGACGATGATCGCGAGATCGATCCCGGCGATCAGCATCGTGGCGTAGAACGGCGCCCGGCCCGGTGCGCGCGTGCACACCGCGGCCACCACCGTGACGACTCCGAGCACCGCCCATTGCCACGCCCCGCGGTGTGTGGCCACGACGCCGATCGCGGTGGCGCCCACGAGGAGTGCCGCCGCGACCGGCGGGATCCTGGTGCGGCCCAGTCGATGCGGCAGTCCACTCATCCCGGTGACGGCGTCATCTTCGAGATCGGGGAACACGTTGAGCAGGTGGGCGCCGACACCGAGCAGTGCGGCCATCGCCACCACCCACGCCGGCGGCAGGTCGCCGGATCGGGACGCGAGACCGACTGCGACGGGCACCGATCCGAAGGCGAGCAGGTAGGGCACCCACGAGAAGATCGTCCGCTTCACCCCGAGGTTGTAGGCCAGGGCCGCCCCGACACCGGCGACGAGGTGCACCGTCCCCGCAGCGACACCGCACAGCAGTGAGGCGACGACACAGACCGCGGTGGTGAGGACCGTCGCGGTCACGACCGCCTCGCGGGTGACGCTGCCGACGACGAGCGGCTTGTCGGTGCGGTGCACGGCGACGTCGGTGTCGTGGTCGATCAGATCATTGGTCCACCCCACCACGAGTTGGCCGCTGAACACCGCGATCGCGAGGGCGACGACGATCGCAGGTGCGACGTCGCCGGTGGCCGCGAGAACCGTCGACAGAGCGGTGACCGCCAGCGCGGGCGGCAGGTGCCCGGCCCTGGCGAGGGCGACGACGTTCACCATCTGCGCAGTGGGCGACGGTGGACCGGTGTCATCGCCCGACCGTATCCTGCGTCGCCGACCGTGGCGGGTCGTCTCAGAAGGGCGGCAGCTCGTCGTTGGCGGGGTCAGAGGCCCGGGCCTGTTCCTCGGTTTCGCGGGTGCGGCAGTTGTGTTCGCGTTCTGTCTGGCGGCGGGCGTGTTTGTCCGCCAGGCGTGGTCGGCGTCTGGTGGGTGCTGGCTCTTCGGCGGGTCCAGGAGCGGTTGGCGCGTTCTGGGGTGCGGTGAATCGGATGTCCTTCAAGGCCGGGAACAGGTCGGTGCCGTCGAATGCGGGCCCGGCCACCGTCAAGCCTTCGGGGGTGATGATCACTGATGTGATGCGGCCGTCGCGGCCGATGGTCTGGTCGTCGAGGAAGTCGGTGTGGGTTTTGAGGTTGTGGTGCAGCCGGCACTTGGATCCGGTGTTCCCGGGGCATGTCTGCCCACCCGCGCAGGGATTGTCGTGGTCGTACTCGCGGACGTGGTCGATGTCGCACACCCACGCGGGTCTTTCGCATCCTGCGACGTCGCAGTACAACGACCGGGCCCGCACCACGGTGTCCAGTGCGGTCGACGGCCGATACGGATTGCCTGGCGTGTGGGGTGCGAGCGGGTCATCGGAATGCCCGATCGGGGCGATCGTCACACCGGGTTCGGTGAGCAGCTCGTCGAGATGCGCTGGGGAGATCACGCCGTAGCCGTCGAGGAAACACGGCGTCTCCCCGTCCCCGGCGACAGTCTCCAGATCACAGATGACATGCAGCGTCATGCTGCTGCCGGTGCCGGGCATCGTGCGCGGTGCGGGGGCGGCATCGTCGATGGTGGGTGCGTCGCAGTCGTCGCTGCCGCACTGGCATTCCCACGCCACCCCCATGACGAGACAAAAATGGGCATCGGACTTCCGCGCGGCAAGGGTGCGGCCGTCCTTGTCGCAGACCGCACGGGCCAAAGCGTCGACCCGTCGCGATATCTGGATGGCTTTCTCGGCGGTGGAGGTGGCCTCGACGCGTGCCATGCCGTCGGCGAGGGGTTCGGTCCAGAATCCGCGAGCGTCGACTGCAGCCTTGCGGCGGGCTCGGACGGCGTCGGGGTCGACGCGGTAGACGCTGCGGTCGACCATGTCCCGGATCCGCGACGGCGACCAGGACCCCCGCCGCCGCAATGCTGCTGCGATCTCGGTGTCGACGACCTGCTGATCTTCGCGGTCGAGAACGAGGTCGGTGCGTTCGACGATCACTCGCACATACCGCGGTGCCAGTTTCCCGTCGCGCAGACACTCGGCCACCTTCGGTAACCGGTCGCGTAAAGCGACGGCGGTGTCGACGATCCGCTCGGCCGCGCCCTGGGAGATGGAGTGGGTGATCGCGATCCGGGCCGCGCATTGCATGGTCGCGTCGAACGTCCGACGATCCGACGCTTCTTCTGGCACCACCAACTGCCGGTGCAGTTCACCGGCATCCCTGTACCGGGTCCACTCCAGGAACGCCTGCCCGGCGGCGGCGTGAACCATGTTGCCCAACAACGCGTTCACCGGTGCAGCAACATGATCGGTGAGCAATCCCACCGACCCCGCATCCACCCCAGCCCAAGCTGTGACAACGGGGGTGGACGCGCCTTCGCTCCGAGCCTCGCTGCGCTCGATTCTCACTCGCCGCACCCCCGCGTCAGCCATACAAGAAGCCTAGAACAGGGGTACGACAATGCCCCGTGGTGAAACTCGTGGCTGTGAACAGACCGTTCCTGTGGATGCCCGATGCCAGGACGATGCTGTGCGCGTTGCAGTTTTGAATGCTTCGAGAAGTGCGACCCCGCCGATCGCCAAGCCGCAGCGGACATGTCTGAGCTCGCCGTCTGCGGAGCAGCTATGGCTTCGGTGCGGGAGGTCAGTCGGATGGCCGGCCGGCGACAACGAAGGCGGCGAGGGCGATGAGAGCGCAGGTGACCATCACGATCGCCAGCGGGAGGGGATCGCTCTCGCCACCGAGACTGACCAGGGGCGACACCGCGGCGCCGAGCCCGAACTGCAAGGCACCCAACAATGCTGACCCCGAGCCCGATGCGCGCGGGACCGCCTGCAGGGCCGCGGCCGTGGCGTTGCCGAGTACCAGTCCGAGGCCGGACACGGCGACGAAGATGGGGATCGGGATGAGCCAGTGCGGTGCACCCGCCACCACGACGATGAGCAGGGCGACGGTCGCCGCGCCGACGACCGAGAGCCCAAGGCCGAGCATCCCCCTGATCGACCGGCTCGCGGACAGTCGTGCCGCCACGCTGCCGACGACGACGAGACCGGCGGCGTTCGTGCCGAACGACACCCCGTACGCGATCTCGTTCATGCCGAGCAGCACCTGGTAGATGAAGGGTGACGCGGCGATGTAGGCCATCATCACGGCGAAGCCGAATCCGTAGGCCCCGGTGTTGCCGAGGAATGCACGCGAGATCAGATCCGTTGCTGCCGAACCGTTCTCGGCGCTTTCCATGCGAGCCCGGCGTCGGCGCTCGGGTGTGTGCGTCTCGCGCACCACGGCGACGACCGCGACGAGCATGACCGCGGCGAGTGCGAAGACCACCCAGAGGACCCCGCGCCACCCGACGCCGCCGATGAGGAGGCTGCCGACGAACGGGGCGAGGATCGGTGCCACGCCGGTCACGAGCGTCATGATGCTGAACGCCCGGGCCGCTGCGGGCCCGGCGGCGAGGTCGCTGATGACCGCGCGCCCGATCACCATGCCGGCCGCGCCGGCCAGACCCTGGACGAAACGCGCGGCGACCAGCAGTTCGATCGTCGGGGCCAGTGCGGCCAGCGCGCTGGCGATCACGCAGATCGCGGCGCCGCCGATCAGGGGACGCAGACGTCCGACCCGATCCGACAACGGTCCGAAGACGAGTTGCCCCACCGCGACACCCACGAGGAACGCGGTGAAGGTGAGCTGTACGGCAGTGGCGCCGGTCGCCAGATCGCCGGTCATCGTGGGGAACGCGGGCAGGTAGAGGTCGGTGGCGATCGGCGCGATCGCCGAGAGCGACGCGAGCACGATGAGCAGCAGGGTGCCGATGGGTGTGCGCTCGCCTCGGGTTCCGCCGTGGCGGTCCGCGGAACGGGACGTGGTCGTCATGGGTGCCTCCTGCCGGGTCGGTCTCGACATGTGTACCACCCGAATCTCAACGCCCGTTGAGTCGGGTGGTGCCGACGTCTGGAATGCGAGCCACGCACCGACAGGCCGATGGAGGATGGGCTCATGAGCAACGAACTGACGTTCACCATCGGCCGCGAGGAACTCGTGATCCGTCAGCGGTGGGAGGTGGTCAGCATCGTCAACGACATCCTCGTGGCGATCTGGTTCATCGTCGGCAGCATCCTCTTCTTCGGCGAATCCACCACCTACGCCGGGACCTGGCTGTTCCTCGCGGGCAGTGTCGAGTTGCTGATCCGTCCCGTCATCCGGCTCGCGCGCCGCGTCCACCTGCAACGACTGAGTCCGACGGGCACCGCGGTCGACACCACGAACGACTACTGAGGTACCGGGTTCGACATCCGGCGACATTTTTCCTGTCCGGCGATGTCGAGAACCGTCGATCGGTTCCGTCCCTGTGTCGAGCGCGGCCAGAATGGGCCGCACCGCACCGAGGAGAACACCATGGCGAAGTACCTGCTGCTGAAGCACTACCGCGGAGCCCCCGCCCCGCGCAACGACGTGCCGATGGACCAGTGGACCGAGGACGAGATCTCGGCACACATGCAGTACATGAACGATTTCGCGGGCCGACTCGAGGACAGCGGCGAGTTCGTCGACGGTCAGGCCCTGGCCCCCGAGGGTGCGTGGGTCCGGTACGACGGCGAGGGGCGGCCGCCGGTGACCGTTGGGCCGTTCGCGGAGACCAAGGACCTCATCGCGGGGTGGATGATCATCGACGTCGAGAACTGGGATCGCGCGGTCGCACTCGCCGGTGAGCTCTCGGCGGCACCGGGCCGTGGCGGGGAGCCGATCCACGAGTGGCTCGAGGTACGGCCGTTCCTCACCGAGTCGCCTGCCGTCACGGAGTGACAAGTGGATGACGGTCACGGAGTGACGAGTGGATGACGGTCACGGAGTGACACATGCCGCCTGACGCGGTCGGCGCCGACCTCATCCGATCCCTCGTTCCGGGGGTGATCGAGGTCGTCGTCGCCCGCGGCGCCGACTTCGCCCGTGCCGAGGACGCGGTGCAGGACGCGCTCGTCGAGGCCTTGCGGATCTGGCCGGACGATCCGCCGCGCGAGCCGCGGGGTTGGCTGATCACGGTCGCGTGGCGCAAGTTCGTCGACGCCACACGCGCGGACTCGTCGCGGAGGCTGCGTGAGGAGCGGATGGAGGACGAGCCGTCGCCGGGGCCCGTTCCGTCCACCGACGACACCCTTGCGCTGTATCTGCTGTGTGCGCATCCGTCTCTCACGCCGGCATCGGCGGTCGCGCTGACGTTGCGGGCTGTCGGGGGCCTCACGACGCGGCAGATCGCAGAGGCCTATCTCGTCCCGGAAGCGACGATGGCCCAACGCATCAGCCGCGCCAAGCGGACCATCGCCGGGGTCCGATTCGATGCGCCAGGCGATGTGGCGACCGCGCTGTGGGTGCTCTATCTCGTCTTCAACGATGGGTATTCGGGCGACATCGACCTCGCGGCGGAGGCGATCCGGTTGGTCCGTGCACTGCTCGCGGTGATCGACCACGAGGAGGTCGCCGGTCTGCTGGCCCTGATGCTGCTCCACCACGCACGGCGGGAAGCGCGACATGCGTCCGACGGATCCTTGGTGGCGCTGGCCGAGCAGGACCGGAGTCGTTAAGACACAACGCTCATCGCCGAGGGTGTGTCCGTGCTGCAGGGCGCCTTGGCCCGGGATCGGCTGGGCGAGTATCAGGCCCAGGCCGCGATCGCGGCATTGCACGCCGACGCGCCCTCGGCCGCCGAGACCGACTGGGTGCAGATCGTCGAGTGGTACGACGAGCTGATCGCCCTCACCGACAGCCCCGTGGCACGGCTCAACCGAGCCGTCGCCGTCGGTGAGGCAGACGGTGGCGCCGCCGGGCTCGCGGCGTTCGTCGATCTCGATCCGGCACTCCCGCGTCCCACCGCCGTTGCCGCCCACCTGCACGAGCGCGCCGGTGACGCGCTCACTGCCGCAGAGCTGTACGCCCGCGCCGCATCGGCGGCGTCGAACCTGCTCGAACGCGACCACCTGACACGTCAGGCCGCGCGTCTCAACGCCGCCGCCCGCGGGCGCTGACCGCGGGCGATCAGCGTTCGAGGATCTCCTCGATCGTCACGTCGACTCGCCCGCCGGTCACCCGGTGCGCGGCGTTTCGGACGTTGTGCGCGGTGACCGTCGGATCGTGGGCATCGGTGACGGTCACGTGGATGTGTGTGTCGTCGGTGTGTTCGGGGTCGTCGGGGTTGTCAACTATCGCGACGACATCCTCGACGGCGAGGACCGCATCGACCACCGCGGCGTCGGTGTGGGCACCTTCGGAGTACATGGTCGGGCCTCCTCGCAGGGATGTCGGGATCGCCCGACATGGGCGTAGTCGTCCACTCTCCTCCCCGTCGAATGCCGAGGTGGTGTGACAAACACCACGTCTGATCTCGACCCCTGTGGGAGCTGCGGCGCCGAACGACATAAAGTTGGTCTGCCTCTTCCACGTGATGGCTTGCCGAGCGGAGCCGTGGCTGTGAAGGGGTATTTCTGTGTGGGGAGACGACCAGGACGCTGTTGTCCTGACCGATCGCGAGCTCGTCGAGCACGCGCGCCTCGGCGATCGCGGCGCCTTCGACACCCTCGTCGACCGGTTCGGTCCACGTCTGCACGGCTTCGCGCGCCGCATGCTCGCCGACGAATGCACCGTGCAGGAGGTGGTGCAGGACTCCTTCGTCGCCGCATGGCGCGGACTCGACCACTTCCGTCATGACAGCTCGGTTCAGACATGGCTGTTCGCCATCTGCTCCCGCAAGATCGTCGACGCCTACCGCAAACGGTCGCCGGTTCCCATCGGCGATGACATCCTCGACCTCGGTGGACCCTCGACGCTGGGGCTGCCGCTCTCAGCGACCACCTCCGACGCGTTCGTCGACGCACTCGAGAAGGAGCTGTCGGTGTTGCCCCCACGCCAACGTGCCGCCTGGATCCTCCGCGAGGTCGAACAGATGCCCTTCGGCGACATCGGCGAGGTGCTGGGCGTGGCGTCGGCGGCCGCCCGCGGTCACTACGTCCGCGCCCGAACAGCCTTGCGCGGATCGATGAGGAGTTGGCAGTGAGCGCCGCACCCACCCCACCCCCCGACGACGACCTGATCTCCCGACAGCTCGTCGCCGATCTCCGCGATCGCGCCCAGGCGGGATGGGACGGCATCGCCGACGGCGTCCTCGACCGCGTGCGGGCGACCGCGCGCAGCGGGCGTCTGCTGTCGCTCGGCACGCCCGCCGAGCACCGGCTCGGGGACCTCACCGTGCGCGAGCACGCGTTGCGCGCCGTGCTCGCACGCGCTCTGCGGGGTGACGCGCACCGGCCGTCGGCGGTCGATCTCGACATCGACGGCGGTCAGCTCACCGGCGTCCGGGTGGGCCTGCACGGCTCGGAACCCACCGACCTCGACGCCCTCGTGGCGCGGGTGCGCCGGCTCGTTCTCGACGTCGTGCGGGATGTGCTGGGCGAGGCCCGCCACGCCGTGTTGACCCAGTCGGTCGACGTCTCGGTGCGTCGGACCGACACCCCACCCGACGAGGAGGACTCGCGATGATCACCCCGATTTCCGGCGACGACCCGGCGTCGGACCCACGGACGAGCACGTCGTTGCTCGCCGCGACCCCCGACGGCGCCACCGACGAGGCCGTGGAGGTCGCGACCGCGGTCGCGACCTCGGACGCCACCCCGGCGACGCTCGCCACCATGCTCGTCGCCCTCGGCGGCAGCATCACCGACGAGGACGACCTGATCGTGTTGCTGCAGCGCGTCGTCGATGTGGCGCACGAGGCCATCGACGGTGCCACGTGCACCAGCATCACCATCGCCCTCGGCGGCCGCACCTACACCGCGGTGCACACCGATTCACGGACCCTGCGGGTCGACCAGGAGCAGTACGACGCCGGTGACGGACCGTGTCTGCACGCGGCGCGCACCGGGGAGACCGTCCTGGTCGATGTCGACGCAGGCACCCAGCGGTGGCCGGAGTTCGCCGCGTCGGCGGCGCAGGAGAACATCCATTCCTTCCTCGCCGCGGCCCTCGCGGCGCAGGACCAACCCCTCGGCGCCCTGAATCTCTACGGTGCGGCGGCCGCGGCATTCGACACCGTCGACGCCGACATCATCGAACTGCTGGCCACCACGGTGTCCCGCGCCATCGGTGACTTCGCGCGCTTCAAGTCCGCGGTCGAGGTCGCCGACGCCTTGCGGGCCGCGCTCAGTTCGCGCGCGCCCATCGAGCAGGCCAAGGGCATGATCATGGGTCGCCACGGGGTGGGCGCCGAGCAGGCGTTCGCGATGCTGCGCGCGCAGTCGCAGAACACCAACCGCAGGGTGCGCGACATCGCCACCGAGATGATCGCCGGGCACACCGCGGTCCCCGCCGCCGATCCGCCCGCTGACACCGCCGTGTGATCCACTTCACAGATCTTGCGCGTGCACAACACGGGCGCGCCCCGACTACATGCCTGTGACCCCAATCAGGGGCCCCGGATGAAAGTGGGATTGCTATGGGAATCGTTGACAAGGCAAAGAACGCTGCCGAAGACGCCGTCGGCAAGGCCAAAGAGGTCATCGGGGACGTCACCGACAACAAGGACCTCGAGGCCGAGGGCAAGAAGGACCAGGGTTCGGCCGGCGTGAAGAAGGTCGGCGAGAACATCAAGGACACCTTCAAGTAACCGCTTCCGTGTCACCCGGTTCGCCATCGACGCGAACCGGGTGACCACTGCGGCCGCGCAGGCCGCCCCGCGGGCGTGCGCACGACGCCGCCCCGTCACACCGACGGGCCACTCGGTCCCGTCGCTCACCATTTCGCTGCACATCATCGGCCGCTGTCCCCATGGCTTTCGGCCGGATGACGTGTGCGCAGAACACGTTCGGAGACACGATGAGTGAACACAGGAGCGTCGCGAGCCGTCTGTACGCCGGACTCGGCCGCGTCACATGGGGATTCGCCAAGAAGAAGTGGCACGAGCGCCGCGAGAACCGCTCGAAGCAGCGATGAGCGAGGTCTCGACCGCGCGCGCCGCGACCGCCGAGGGTATCGGAACCGGGCTGCTCGTCGTCGGTGGCGTGGGTACCGCGGTACTCGCCGGTGACAGCGTCGGGACGATCGGCATCGCGCTCGCCTTCGGCCTCACGCTGCTCGCCCTGGTATTCGCGATCGGTCCCATCTCGGGCTGCCACGTGAACCCCGCGGTGACGCTGGGCGTCTTGCTCAGCCGGGGCATCGAACCGGCGCGAGCGGCCGTCTACGTCGTCGCGCAGGTCATCGGTGCCATCGCGGGCGCAGCGGTCGTGCTGGCCGTGGCATCGGGTCGTCCCGGTTACAGCCGCGCTGCGGATGGCCTGGGCACCAACGGCTTCGGCTCGGCATCGACCGGCGGATACGGGCTCGTGCCCGTCGCGATCATCGAGGTCGTCGCGACCGCGATCCTGGTGTTCGTGGTGCTGTCGGCGACGTCGCGCACCGCATCCGCCCCGCACGCCGCGGGAGTGCCCATCGGCCTCACGCTCACCGTGCTCCATCTCGTCGCCATCGGCATCGACTCCACGTCGGTCAACCCGGCGCGGTCCATCGGTCCCGCTGTCCTCACCGGACACCTCGCGCTGTCCCAGCTCTGGGTGTTCATCGTCTTCCCGCTCGTCGGTGCCGTGATCGCGGCGTCGGTGCACCGGCTGCTCGTCACACCGGCCCGCGCGGCCTGATCACTCCACACCACCTGCTCCACCCTCCCGAAAGGAACCGTCCATGACCACCTCCACTCCCGCGAAGCGTTCCGGCACCAGCGTTGTCACGAAGATCTCGCTCGTCGTCGCGTTGGTCCTCGTCATCGCCCTCGTGGTGTTCGTCCTGCAGAACACGGTGCACACGACCATCAAGTTCATCAGCTTCGACTTCGATCTCGGCGTGGGTGTCGCCATGCTCGGCGCCGCCGTCGTCGGTGCGGTCATCGCCCTCATCGTCAGTGCAGCGGTGCGGGTTCGTCGCGCGGTCAAGTGATCTCGTGAAAGACCTGACCGACGCCGAGGTCGCCGCGATCCTGCACCGGGCCACCGGCATGATCGCGCCAGTCCTCGACGTCCTCGAGAACAGCCATCCGTTCGGCGAGGACCGTGCCGAGGCCGCGGCGGCACACGACACCGACGGCGCCGCGACCGACGACGACGCCGCGACCCACGGCGACGCCTCGACCGACGGCGACGGCGTGGCCGACGGTGACGAGGACTCGTTCTCCGACAGGGCGGTGGCGAAAGTCGCCGACTCCCTGGCATGGGTGACCAACGCGGCCTCTGCTCCGGGGTCGCCGAAGTGGGAGGCGCTCGACACCGACGAACGCACCGACTGGTGGGTCGACCGGGTCGGGTCGCTGACCGCGGTACTGGTCGCCTACCCGGGCGTGTTCGGTGCGGCGGCCGACCGTCTGCCGATCCAGGACGTGCTCGGGTTCACCCAGCAGGCGTTCGTCCTGTGCGCCGTCGCCCGCGTGCACGGTGTCATCGACCGCACGCGGCAGACCGACCTGCTCGCCGCCGTGCTCTGTGGCCGGACGATCACCTCGGCCACACTGCTCGAACCCTCCACCGCCGACGACATCGAGCCGCTCCCGGCCGCCGAGGACGACCATTCGGTCGCACGGTCGGCACGCGCGGTCGTGAAGCGGATCTGGTCGACCGCGCAGCTCCTGCGCAAGGTCGCCGGCGAGGCGAAGCGGCGTCCACGCCCGTCGCGTCTGTGGCGGACGTTGAGCGCGGTCCCCGTGGTGGGTGCCGCCGCCGATTACGTCGGGGAACGGTCGGCGCTGAAGGATGCGGTCGCATCGGGCGTGGAGTGGCTCCGGACCGACAAGCCCACCGTCGCCTGACTGCGGCGGCTCCGCGCTGGTCACAGCCGTGATGGAACAAAGTGACCGGCCGGGTGTGCTGCACTGGTCATGAGTGAACACACCCCAGGAGTCGCGCTCGTGGTGGGCGCGACCGGCATCTCCGGTCAGGCCATCAGTCGCCAACTCGTCGACGAGGGCTGGACGACCTACGGCTTGTCCCGCCACGAGACGTTGCCGGTCGAGGGCGTGACCCCCATCGCGGCCGACCTCCTCGACGTCGATGACCTCACCGCGAAGCTGCGCGACATCGAACCCGAGGTGGTGTTCCTGGTCGCGTGGATGAAGAAGGACACCGAGGCCGAGAACATCGAGGTCAACTCGCTGTTGCTGCGCAACGTGTTCGCGGCGTTGGAGGGGTCGTCGGTGCGGCACGTGTCATTGATGACCGGACTCAAGCACTACCTCGGCCCTTTCGAGGACTACGGAACAGCGGTGATGGCCGAGACTCCGTTCCACGAGTCCGAGCCCCGACTCGACAACGAGAACTTCTACTACGCACAGGAAGACGAGCTCTTCGCCGCCGCCGAGCGCATGGGGTTCACGTGGAGCGTGCACCGGGCCCACACCATCTTCGGGTTCGCGGTCGGCAACGCGATGAACATGGCGCTGACATTGTCGGTGTACGCCACCCTGTGCAAGCAGAACAACCGACCGTTCGTGTTCCCCGGGTCGAAGACCCAGTGGGACGGCCTCACCGACGTGACCGACGTCGGCCTGCTGGCCGAGCAGATGATCTGGGCCGCAACTCATGACGCGGGGGCGAATGAACCCTTCAATGTCGCCAACGGTGACGTGTTCCGGTGGCGGTGGCTGTGGCCCCAGATCGCGGAACTGTTCGACGTGGAGCCCGTCGGTTTCGACTCCGAGCCGCAGCCGCTCGACGACCGCATGGGCTCCGCTGCCTCCGAGTGGGCCGAGATCGCGAAGGCCCACGACCTCGTCGAGCCCGACGTCGACCGTCTCGCCTCGTGGTGGCACACCGACAGCGACCTCGGCCGCGACATCGAGTGCCTCACCGACATGACCAAGAGCCGTCAGGCCGGATTCCTCGGATTCCGCTCCACCCCGCAGAGTTTCGCCGACGCCGTCGCCCGCTACCGGGAGGCCCGCATCATCCCGTGACGTCGGTCCGGGTGATCGACGCTGCGATCTCGGTGAGCATCGAGCGCAAGCGGGGTGAGTCGGTGACGTCGAAGGCGTTGTCGGGCAACGCCGAATGCAGCGACACGACTCCGATCATCATGGCGAAGAGCAGTGCGCCGCGCAGGCGGGCCTCATCTCCGGGCACGCTGCCACCGCCCGTGTCGCCGCTCGCGATGTCCCCGGCGAAACGCTCGATCACCGCGTCGAGCGTCCGTCGGCGCAGGTTCGCCGTCGCCTCGTCGCCCGCGGCGTCGCGGAGAAGCAGCACCAGAGGGTTCTCGTGTCCGAACTCCGGCCACGCGTCGGGGGCCATGCCGGCGAGAAGCTCGTCGACGACCGTCTCGGGTCGCGCCGCACCGACGGTCGGTCGGCCGTCGAACACGAGCGCGGTCTCGGCCAGTACCGCGGCGAGCAGGCCGTCCTTCGACCCGAAGTATCGGTTGATCAGCGACACGTTGGCGCCCGCGTCGGCGGCGATCTCGCGCACGGTGGTCCGCTCGAAGCCGTAGACCGTGAACCGGCGCTTGGCGGCTTTGAGCAGGTCGGCGCGTGTGGCGTCGGCGTTGCGTTCGCGCCCCACGGCCTCGCCGGTGGGATCCGAGTGCTGCGACGACTCATGTAAACGCATGTTGACCAGAATGCCACAGCGGTCTACCGTCTCTGTGTAAACAAGCGTTTGCACAGTGAGGGAGTGGAGTGACATGACGACGGAGACGCAAGACGGGGTGCACGCCGGATCGGGATGGCGAGCCAACCTCGAGATCATCGCGATCGGACTCGGTGCGCTGATGGCTGCGCTCGCGCAGACCCTCGTGCTCCCGGTGCTGCCGACGATCTCGCGGGACATCGGAGCCTCGACCACCGAGGCGCAGTGGCTGCTCACCTCGACACTGCTCGTCGGTGCGGCGGCGGTGCCGGTGATCGGCCGACTCGCCGACATGTACGGACGCCGTCTGATGCTGATCGTCGCACTCGGGGCGTTGCTCGTCGGCTCGGTGATCGACGCGCTCACCGACGACATCCGCGTGATGATCCTGGGCCGCGCGATCACCGGACTGTCCAGCGCGGCCATCCCCCTGGGCATCAGCCTGCTCTCGGCGGTGCTGCCCGAGGCCCGCAAGGGCTCCGCGGTCGCGCTCGTCAGCGCGATGCTGGGTGTCGGTGGCGCACTGGGTCTCCCGCTCGCCGGCATCGTCGCCGAGCACTTCGACTACCACGCGCTGTACTGGATCGGTGCGGTCGGTGCACTCGCCAGCATCGTGCTGGTGCTCGCCGTGGTCGGCAACCCGCGCGGTGAACGGCCCGGGGCGATCGACGTGCCCGGCATCGTGCTCCTCGTCGGCGGTCTCGTCTGCCTGGTGCTGCCGCTGTCGCAGGGATCGTCGTGGGGCTGGGGCTCGTTCGCCACCATCGGCCTGCTCGTCGCCTCGGTGGTGCTTCTCGCGCTGCTCGTCGTCGTCGAGAAGCGATCGCCCGATCCGCTCGTCGACATGCGCGCCCTGTCGAATCCGCCCGTCGCCATCACGAACGTCGCCTCGATCTTCGTGGGCTTCGCGCTGTTCGCCAGCTTCGTGGGTACCGCGAACTACGTGCAGGCGCCCGAGGCGACCGGCTACGGGTTCGGGTCGTCGGTGCTCGTCGCCGGACTGTGCCTCATGCCCAGCGGCATCCTCATGCTCCTGCTCGCACCGGTCGCGGCCCGGCTGATGGCGGCGTGGGGACCGGGAAAGGTTCTCTTCGCCGGTGGTCTGATCATCGCCGCGGGGCTCGTGGTGCGCATCGTGCTCACCGATTCGCTCTGGCAGATCATCCTGGGCAGCACCATCGTCGGCGCCGGCACGGGTATCGCCTACGCGTCGCTGCCGTCGCTGATCAACGTGCACACCCCTGCCGCGGACCTCGCGGCCGCCAACGGGATCAACACCCTCGCACGGTCACTCGGCAGCACCCTGGCCAGTGCCGTCGGTGGCAGCCTGCTCGCGGCGATCACCGTCACCGTCGGCGGTGCGGCGCTGCCGTCGCTGGGCGGCTACCAGGTCCTCTTCACCATCTGTGCGGTCGCGGCCACCCTCGCCGCGCTCGCAGGTCTCGTCGTGTCGTCGCCGAAGCTCGCGACCCACGACCGCGAGGACGTGCTCGCACCGGTGTAGCGGTGCGCCGGCGTCAGGCCGACATGTCGATGTCGGTGCCGACGCCGGCGGCGCGCGCCCACTCGATCACCCGGGCCGCGGTGGCGAGGTCCTGCAGGCCGATCCCGGTGGAGTCGAACAGGGTGATCTCGTCCGCGTCGCGACGGCCGGGCGTACGGCCGCTGATCACGTCACCGAGTTCGATGTCGATGTCGGACTCGGTGATCGCGCCCTCGGATATCGCGAGCAGCGCGTCGCCCGACTTGGCGAGTGCGGTGGCGCGGCTGTCGACGACGACGCGGGAGCGCGCCATCGCGGTGCCGTCCACCTCCCGCTCGTCGGGCCGGGGCGCCGCGCCGACGGCGTTGACGTGCATGCCCGGTCGGAGTGACTCCCCGAGAAGGATCGGGGTCACCGAGGGGGTCAGCGTGCAGACGATGTCCGACTGTGCAACAACATCATCGACCGATCCAGCGGATACCACGGGGATGTTCAGATCGGCGACCTTCTCACTGAGCGCGTCGGCCGTCGAGACCGAACGGGACCACACCACGATGCGCTCGATGGGACGCACGAGCGCGATGGCGCGGGTGTGCTCGACCGCGAGATTGCCCGCGCCGACCAGTCCGAGCGTGGAGGCGTCTGGGCGGGCGAGGTGCTTGGTCGCGATGGCACTGGTCGCCGCGGTCCGCATCGCCGTGATCGCACGGCCGTCGATCAGCGCGACGCACTGACCGGTGGCTGCGGAGGTGACGACGATGGTCGATCGTTGTCGCGGACGGCCGTGGGCAGGGTTACCGGGGAGATCCGAGAGGACCTTCACCGCAACGAGTCCCGCGGATCGGAGCTCGGCGGCCATGCCGATCACCGCGCCGTCGTCAGGTGCGTGCATGGAGATCGGGCGGGGGTTCTGTGCGGTGCGGGTACTGAGGTCGGAATGGGCCTGCTCGACCGCGCCCAGAATTGCGACGCGATCGAGCAGGGCGGCCACGTGGGAGTGCCGCAACACCAGGGTCATTCGTCAGCCGACCGCTACCAGCTCGGCAGCGTCGACGACCCGGGTGTTCACCAGGTCGGCAAAGACAGGCGCGGTGCGCACCATGCCCTCCTCGGCCAGGATGCGCATCCACCGGTCGGTGGCGTCGGCGTCGATGCGGACGGTGTCCCAGGTCTGCGAGCGCTGGATCCGCGCGCAGGACGCCGACAGCGTCGCCCGGGGCATGGACGGCCAGTGCTCGGCCAGCAGTGGCTCGAGCTCGGTGACCGGCGCCTGGCGTACCGCCGCCATGCCGTCGCTCAGCGCTGCCGTGAACGCGACGAGGCGCTCTTCGAGCTCCTCGAAACGATCTGTGCGGCAGTAGTACACGCTGTTGGGTCCGAGACCTCCGACCTCGGCATACTCGACGGCGATGTGGCCGGTGCCTCGGTCGTGCATGGACTGGGCGGTGGTGATGTCAAGGATGATGGCGTCACCGAGTCCGGCCTCGAACAGTTCCACGAACATCGGGGTGGACAGGTCGCGCAGGAAGGTGGTGGCCGCTGAGTCGGTGCCCGACTCGCGCATCATCCCGGCGGTGATGGCGTACGGCGCGCTGCCGCCGATGCCGGGAGCGAGCACGGTCTTCCCGGTCAGCTGCGACCACTCGAACACCGTGGCCTGTTCCTCGCGGGTCACGAGGGCCTTGGGGAACTGATGATTGAGCTGGGCGAACACGGTCAGTTCGCGGGGGGTGCCGTGATACATGCCCGGGACCCAGATGCCGCCGAGGGCGACATCGGCTGCGCCGGTGGCCAGATCGTCGAGGACACCGGTCCAGGGGTCGCAAGCCTTCGCATGGACCGTGAGGTCGCGATCGGCGAAGAGGCCGGCGTGGTCCGCGTAGTACTCGGGCAGGTAGTTGAGCCCGTGTGCGGTGGCGGAGATGGCCAGATGTGACATTGCATGACTGCTTTCTGTGGTGATGAGGGAATCGAGTTCAGGAAGTGCGGATCTCAGGCGGCGATCGGTATGTCGGAGGGGGCCTCAGTGGCGGCCTCCAGGGACTTGCCGAACGTCTCCGGTCCGAACTTGGCCGCGACGACCAGCAGGCCGTACATCGCGGCGATCATGAAGAACACCCCGGCGACCCCGGCGATGTTGAAGAAGAACAGTGCGGCGAACGGCATGACCGCGCCGGCCACGTTGCCGATCCCGTTGACCACCGAGGCGCCCATGGCACGGATGGAGGTGGGGAACAGCTCCGGTGTCCAGACCGACAGCATCGTGTTGAGCAGCATCGTGAAGAACTGGAAGATGGCGCCCAGCACCAGGATCAACAGCACGTTCTGTGCGAAGACCGCGAAGGCGATGGCGGCGATGCAGCCCAGGACAGCGGCCGACATCACGGTGATGCGGCGGGGTACCCGACTCGCGAGGTAGCAGGCAGTGCAGGCACCGAACAGGCTGCCGATGTTCATGATCATCGTGAACAACAGCGAGTCCGACAGCGAGTAGCCGCGCGAGACCAGCAGGATCGGCATCAGGAACAGCAGGGTCACCTGCGCGCCGAACGACATCCACGACGCCGAACCGATCGCGGCGGTGCGTCGCAGGTTGCGGCCCTTGAACACCTCGGCGTACGAGGTCTTCACGTGCGGCAGTGCATCTGCGGCGGTGACGAAATGCTTCGTCGGGCCCGGCTTGCGCAGACCGGAGATCGAGCCCGACGCGAGGCGGGTCAACGACTGGTTGGCCTCGTCCACGCGGCCCTTCGACAGCAGGAACCGCGGCGACTCGGGCAGATAGCGGCGGAAGGCGACCACGAGAAGCGCAGGCAGAGCGAGTATCACGTAGGTCCAGCGCCACGAGTGGTCGGCTCCACCGAGGACGCTGCCGAGCGGGCCGAGAACGAGCAGGAAGAATCCGAACGAGGCGATGTTGCCGATGCCGCCCGAGGAAATGTTGAGCGTCGCGAGCAGCGAACCACGGTGACGAGTGGCCACCACCTCGGCGAGGATCGCCAGGCCGACGGTGAACTCGCCGCCGAGGCCGATGCCGACGATGAAGCGGCTGGCCAGCAGCATCTCGTAGTTGACAGCTGCGGCACTGATCAGGCCGCCGAGGGTGTAGACGAGGAGGTTGAGGCTGAGCGCCATGCGCCGGCCCCAGCGGTCGGCGATGTAACCGCCGATGAGGCGGCCGACCAGGCCGCCGATGACCGTTGCGGTGTTGATCAACGTCAACTGCGCGTTCCCGATACCCAGCGAGTCCTTGATGAGCGGTCCCATGGCGCCGGTCGAGTTCTGCTCGAGGCTGTCGAAGAACAATCCGGCCATCAAGAGGAAGATGACCGCGGCCTGCACCCGGGTGAAGCCGATGCGGTCGAGTGTTGCGGTCAGCCCCTGGGCCGGCGGGGTGTGGTCGGCGGGTGGGGTGGTGCCGGTCGATGTGGGGGGCACGAGCGTGGCCGGCTCGGTGAGCGGTGCGGGAATGGACATGGCGACTTCTCCGGGAACGGGAGTATCTGGCACCGGAGATCTGGTGATCGGCGGCGAATCGCCTCGCTGATCGGGGGCGACTGCCCCAATTTGTATACAAAAGGCGTGTCACTCTGGTTACCCTACGCTACAGACGTGTTAAAGCGCGGATTTATCGGTCAGGTCGTATACGACTTCTACGGTCCGGTTCGCTCGACGTCGGCCGCGCGCTCATCTCGGCGCAGGTGCTCGTCCATCAGGAAACCCGCCTGGACCTCGGAACCGCCGAGGATCGCCTGAGCCAGCGCGGCGTGGTCGTACTCGGAGGCCTCCGGGTCGTCGCCGAGTCCCCAGGCGACACGCCTGCTCACCGTCGCGAGCATCTCCCGCAGCTGGTCGTTGCCGGCGGCGATCGCCACCAGGTCGTGGAACGGACGAGAGGTCGGTGCGCCGTCCCGGTCCGGCAACCGCGCGGGGCGCGCGTAGGCGGCGAGTTCGTCGGCGACCTCGCCTCCGCGTCTGCCGGCCGCCAACCGCGCGGCGAGCACTTCGAGACCGCGCCGCACCTCCAGCAGTTCCCTGTTGTCCTTGCGCAACGATGTCGACACGGTTGCGCCGCGGTATCGGACGATGGTGACGAACCCTTCGCCCTCGAGCTGGCCGAGCGCCTCACGGACCGGTACGCGTGACACGCCGAACTGTTTGGCCAGTGCCTCCTCCACCAGACGCTCCCCGGCCGCCAGGCGGCCGGCCAGGATGTCCTCGCGGACGACACGGGCGATGACGTCGCCCGGTGACTCGTCGTCGCCGATGGTGTCGGGGTCCACGTCCCGGAGCGTAGTGGAGCGGCGTCCTCCTGCCCGACGGCATCGTCGCCCGATTGCGGGCATGATCGATGCGGACGACCTACGCGGGTCGCGGGCATCGAGGGAGAGCAGCATCGGTAACAGTCGGACGGTGCGCGGGGGTCGTCGACTCTGGCTGATCGTGGCCGCGGTCGTGGTCGTCGTGCTGGCGGTGGTGATCGCGGTGATCGCGACCTCCGGTGGCGACGATCGTGCGGTGTCGGAACGGTCGATGACGGTCGCCGGTGTCCCCGAGGGCAGCACTCCGGTCTCGCTCGACGCCTCGCTGTTCCTCCCCGCCACGCTCCCCGCCCCGGCGGTCATCCTCGCCCACGGTTTCGGTGGTTCGAAGGACGACCTGACGTCGCAGGCACGCACCCTCGCCGGTCGCGGGTACGTGGTGGTCGCGTACTCCGCACGGGGGTTCGGGGCGTCGGGCGGCCTCGTCCACCTCGACAGCCCCGATTACGAGATCGCCGACGCCCGGCGCATCATCGACCGGTTGGCGACCATGCCCGAGGTCGAGCGCGACGGACCGAACGACCCCCGCGTCGGCATCGCGGGCGGCTCCTACGGTGGTGGTGTCGCGCTGTTGACCGCGGCCTACGACCGTCGGGTCGACGCCATCGCGGCCGACATCACCTGGAACGACCTGTCGCAGGCCCTCTTTCCGAACGGTGTGTTCAAACGGGCCTGGGCAGGCCAACTGTTCAGCCAGGCCGCGAGCACCGCCAGCGTCGACGGATGCGGCAAGTTCGCGCCCGACGTGTGCGCGGCCTACCAGGCCTCGGCGACCGCCGGGGCCCCCACCGCCGCCCTGCAGACACTGATGCGCGCGTCGAGCCCGGCGTCGGTGCTGGACCGGATCACGGCGCCGACCCTGCTCACCCAGGGTCAGCAGGACTCGCTGTTCCCGATCGACCAGGCCGTGCGCAACGCCACCGGGATCGCGGCGAACGGCACTCCCGTGCGGATGCAGTGGCGTACCGGCGGTCATGACCAACCCGGTGGCGACATCTCCTCGGCGGTCCAGTCGTGGTTCGCAAAGGTGTTGCAGGACAAGCGGACCCCGCAGAGCGGCTTCTCCGCCGACGTGGCCGACGGTGCCCTCTCCTCGGATACCGGACGGTCCACGGCACGACCGCTGAGCGCGGCATCGTTGGCCGCCGCACAGAAGACACGACAGATGCCGCTGCTCGGCGGCACCCAGCTCGTCAACGCCCCCGCCGGCGGCACCCCGACCGCCATCACCGCCGTGCCCGGTATCGGCAGCCTCCTGGCGACGGCCACCTCGGTCACCGGCGGGGTGTCACTCTCGGCGCTCCCCGGCCAGGCCGGCGGTTTCGTCTCGGCGCCGCTGGCGTCGGACACCCTCGTCGGCGGATCGTCGACCGTACGGTTGCGTGTCACACCGCGAACCACCACCGACGCAACGCTGTTCGTCTCGCTCGTCGATGTCGACACCGACGGGAGACGTACTCAGCCGTCAGGCCTCGTGACGCCGGTCCGACTGACCGGACTCACCCCGGGACAACCTGCGTCGGTGACGGTGAACCTGCCGACGGTGGTGCGCACGATCGCCGCGGGACATCGTGTCGCGGTGCAGGTCTCGACCACCGACCTCGGGTTCGCCCTGCCCACCGACGCCCGGACCTACTCCATCGCACTGGATTCACCGATGCTGTCGCTCACCACGCTCAGCGGTGAGGCACGCTCGGCGCCGTTCCCGTGGGCCTGGCCGATCGCCGGCATCGTCGTGCTGCTGGCGCTCATCGCGGGGATCTCCTTCGCGGGCTGGCGTCGTGGTCGCGCGGAGAACGCCGACGTCCCGTCCGACGATGTGTCACCGATCGTCGTCGAAGGCCTCGTGAAGGAGTACGGCGATTCCTATCGCGCCGTCGACGGGGTGTCGTTCAGCGTCGAGAAGGGCCAGGTGGTCGGGCTGCTCGGCCCCAACGGCGCCGGCAAGACGACGGTCCTGCGCATGATGGTCGGACTCATCTCGCCCACGGCCGGATCGATCCGCCTGTTCGGTCAGCACGTCGGCCCCGGGTCGGCCGTACTGGCTCGCGTCGGCGCGTTCATCGAGGGACCGGGACTCCTCCCGCACCTCTCGGGTCGCGAGAACCTCGATCTGTACTGGGCGGCGACCGGACGTCCCCGCGCCGACGCCGATGTCGAGACCGCACTCGAGATCGCCGGTCTCGGAGCGTCGGTCGACCGGAAGGTCCGCAAGTACAGCCAGGGCATGCGCCAACGTCTGGCCATCGCGCAGGCGATGCTCGGCCTGCCGGAGCTGCTCATCCTCGACGAACCCACCAACGGTCTCGACCCGCCGCAGATCGCCGAGATGCGTGAGGTGATGCGGCGGTACGCCGCCACCGGACGCACGGTGGTGGTGTCGAGCCACCTGTTGTCGGAGGTCGAGCAGACCTGCAGCCACGTCGTGGTCATGCACAAGGGTCGACTCATCACCGCAGGGTCGGTGGAGGAACTCGCCGGTGCCGCGACCTCGACCCTCGCGGTCGCCGATGTGGCCGCAGCGCAACGGGTCCTGGCCGATGCCGGCATCGACGCCGACGTCGTCGAATCGCGGAGACACCTCGAAGAGGCGTTCCTCGACCTGATCGGAGAGGAGTCCTCGTGACCGCACCCTCAGCTGACGACTCCACCGCCGCGACGCGGGTGGCCGCCACCCGCAAGGGGGTGCATGACCGTCTCGACTCCATCGGACCCGTCGCTCCGGTCGAGTTCCGCTCGCGCCGCACCCTGGGCCTGCGCGTGGAGGCGGTGCGGCAGTTGCGGCGTCGCCGCACCCAGGTGGCCGCTCTGCTCGTGCTGATCCTGCCGCCCATCATCGCGATCGCGTTCTCCCTCAGCTCCGACGATCCCTCGACCGCCGGTGGCGACCAGGGTGGCCGTCAGACCTCGGCGCTCTACGGACTGGCCACCGCGGGCGGCGCCAACTTCGCCCTGTTCACCGAGTTCGCGGCGGGGTCGTTCCTGCTGACGGTGCTGGTCGCGCTGTTCTGCGGTGACACCGTCGCCGGTGAGGCGGGCTGGGCGTCGTTGCGCTACCTGCTGGTGATCCCGGTCCGCCGCTCACATCTGTTGCGCCAGAAGCTGTTCATCGGTCTCGCGTCGAGCGCGATCGTGCTCATCCTGCTGCCGGTGTGGGCCTATGTGATCGGTGGTCTATTCTTCGGCTGGGGCCCGGCGCAGTCGCCGCTCGGAGGAGACTTCACGAGTTCGGAGACGCTCCAACGGCTCGCGATCGTGGTCGGCTACACGCTGATCCAGTCGATGGTGGTCGCGGGTTTCGCGTTCCTGCTGAGCGTTCTCACCGACGCGCCGCTGGGCGCGGTCGGTGGCGCGACGATGCTGGTGATCCTGTCGAACATCCTCGATTCGATCTCCGCCCTCGATCCGTACCGCCAGTTCCTGCCCACTCACTACCAGTTCGCCTGGCTGGATGCGTTGGGCCCGAACGTGATCTGGGAGGACATGGCCCGTGGGGTCGGCATCTCGCTGATCTACTCGTCGGTGTTGTTCGGCGCCGCCTGGTGGTGGTTCCACCGCAAGGACATCGTCAGCTGACCCAGTGGCCGGTGCCGCTCGCTGCTGAAAACGTCCCCGAGACCGCTGCTCGAGGGGAATGTGCCCTCGGAGGTCGCTCAGGGGGCAGTTTTCAGCAGACCACCTACCGCAGCCCGTTCAATCAGTGATTGAACTACTGATTGGAACGTGTTCTACTCGGGATGTGGAACAGATCGAGGTCGACACCCGGGAACGACTGTTGGTGGCCGCCGAGTCGCTCCTGCTGCGGTCGGGGTACGACGCGGTGTCGGTGCGCGCGGTGTGCACCGAGGCCGGGATGAACGCCGCGGCGGTGCACTATCACTTCGGATCGAAGGAGCGACTCGTCGCCGCCCTCCTCGAGGCGCGGCTCGGACCGGCGTGGTTGGAGCCGGTGTCGCGGATGGACGCCGAGTCGCTCGGGGTGCGCGAGATCGTCGACGGCGTCGTCGCGCCGTTGGTCACCATGGCCGACGACCCCGCGGGTCGGCTGTACCTCCACCTCCTGGCCCGCGTCGTGCTCGGGCGCCGCGAGATGGCCTGGACCGGACGGTGGTTCACCCTCGACCCCTTCGTGGAGATGCTGCGCCGCAACGTCTCCGGGCTGTCGGTGTCCGAGGCGAGGCAACGGTGGGCCCTGGCGTTCGAGCTGATCCTGGGGCAGTTCGGCGATCCGCTCGCCGGCGACCGTGTCCTGTCGGCGCGACAGGTCGAGTCCCTGTGCCGTTTCGTGTCCGCAGGTCTGTCCGAGGAGGGCGAGTGACGATGAGTGACATCTTCGAACCGGCAAGGCTGGGGCCGATCACGCTGCGCAACAGGGTCATCAAGTCGGCCACATTCGAGGGGCGCACACCGGATGCGTTGGTCACCGACGACCTCATCGAGTACCACCGTGCCCCCGCCGCCGGTGGGGTGGGGATGACCACGGTCGCCTACTGCGCCGTCGCGCCGGGCGGTCGCACCGATCGACACCAGATCTGGATGCGCCCCGACGCCGTGCCCGGGTTGCGACGACTCGCCGACGCAGTCCATGCCGAAGGTGCCGCGGTCAGCGCCCAGATCGGCCACGCCGGTCCCGTCGCGAACGCGGCGTCGAACCGGTCTCCGGCGCTGGCCCCCACGCGGTTGTTCAGCCCCCTGAGCATGAAGATGATGCACCGCCCCGACGCCGCGGCACTCCACGAGGTGGTGCAGGCGCACGCCGACGCCGCCGGCCACGCCGAGCAGGCGGGCTTCGACGCCGTCGAGATCCATTTCGGCCACAACTATCTCGTGAGCGCGTTCTTCAGTCCGCTCCTCAACCGACGTCGCGACGAGTACGGCGGCTCGCTGCGCAACCGCGCCCGGCTGGCCCGCGACATCGCGATGGCTGTGCGTGACCGGGTCGGCGACCGCCTCGCGGTGACCGCCAAACTCAACATGGACGACGGTGTCGCGCCGGGCCTGCACATCGAGGAGAGTCTGCAGATCGGTCGCTGGCTGCAGGACGACGGCGCCCTCGACGCACTCGAATTGACCTCCGGTAGTTCGCTTCTCAACCCGATGTACCTGTTCCGCGGCGACGCCCCGCGGCGCAGCTTCGCCCGGGCCTTCCCGCCACCGCTGGGGTGGGGGATGCGGTTGGCCGGCCCGTTCCTCCGGGCCTACCCCTATCAGGAGGCGTTCCTGCTCGACATGGCGCGGCAGTTCCGGCAGGAACTCACCATGCCCCTGATCCTGCTCGGCGGCATCACGTCGCGCGAGACGATGGATCTCGCGCGCAGCGAGGGTTTCGAGTTCGTCGCGATGGCTCGGGCTCTGCTCCGCCAGCCAGATCTCATCAACCGGATCCAGGCGAACGACCGGCCGCGGTCACTCTGCACACACTGCAACGAGTGCATGCCGACCATCTACAGCCGGACCCACTGCGTGTTGACCCGCGACCGGGTCGCCGGATGAGTGATCGGTGACCCCGACGGTTCTCATCACCGGAGCCGGCGGCGGACTGGGAGGCGCCGCGGCCACACTGTTCGCGCATCGAGGGTGGCGCGTGCTCGCCGCCGATCTGCGACCACCGCCCCCGGCGGAGCGCATCGTACCGATCGAGATCGACGTCACCCGAACCGATTCCGTCGAGACTGCACTGCAGATCGCCCGGCACGAAGCGGCCGACGGCCTCGATGCCGTGGTCACCTTTGCGGGTGTGATGCGCGTCGGATCCGTCGCCGAGATCGACGAGGGTGAACTGACCGGGCTGCTCGAGGTGAACCTGCTCGGCACCTACCGTGTGGTGAAAGCGGCTCTGCCGCAGGTGATCGACGCGGGTGGACGTGTCATCACCATCAGTTCCGAGACCGGCTGGCAGAGCGCATTGATGCTCAACGGGCCGTATGCGATCACCAAGCACGCCGTGGAGGCGTACTCCGACGCACTACGGCGCGAGCTCATGTTCCTCGGCATCCCGGTGAGCACGATCCGCCCCGGACCGTTCCGCACCGACATGGTCGACGGCATCGGCCGAGCCTTCGACCATGCCCGCGACACCTCGACGCACTTCGGTGAGCTCATCGACCGGGTCGGCCACCTCGCGGCACGCGAGCAGGGACGCGCCCACGACCCCCGGTTGCTGGCCGAGGTGGTGTGGCGCGCGGCCACCGCGAAGCGCCCACGCACGCACTATTCCGTCCGCGCCGATCTCCGGCGCAGCGTCCTGCATCACCTGCCGACACCACTCGTCGACCGAATCCTGTTGCAGATCTTCCGATCCGCCCGCGTTCAGCGCGAGTAGTCGTAGAAACCCCGGCCCGACTTCTTGCCGAGGAAACCGGCGTCGACCATGCGGCGCAACAACGGCGGCGCGGCCAGGTGGGGTTCGGCGAACTCCGCGTACAGAGACTCGGAGACGTCGAGGATCACGTCGAGACCCACGGTGTCGCAGAGGGTCAACGGACCCATCGGATGCGCGCACCCGTTCACCATGCCGGTGTCGATGTCCTCCTTCGTGGCGTATCCGCTCTCGCACATGCGGATCGCCGACAGGAGGTAGGGCACCAGCAGTGCGTTGACCACGAATCCACCGCGGTCGCCGGCGGCGATGGTGCGCTTGCCGAGATGGTCTCGCGCATAAGTGGTGACGGTCTCGACGGCGTGCTCGGAGCTCACGAGACTGGAGATGATCTCCACGAGGGGCATCACGGGGACGGGGTTGAAGAAGTGCACGCCGACCACGCGACTCGGGTCGGCGACGTCCTTGGCGACCCGGATGATGGGGATGGACGAGGTGTTGGTGGCCAGGATCGCCTCGGGTGACGTCGCCTTGTCGAGATCGGCGAAGAATCCGATCTTCAGCGATTCGATCTCGGGAAGTGCCTCGATGACCAGTTCGCGATCGCCGAGATCGGTGATCGAGGTGGTGGTGCGCAACCGGCCGAGTGCGGCGCCGGAGTCGTCGTCGCTGAGCTTGCCCGACTTGACCGCGCGGGCCAGTGACTTCTCGATACGTGCCGTCGCGGCGTCGGCGGCGGCCTGGTCGCGCTCGAGGACGATGACCTCGTCACCTGCGCGTACGGCGACCTCGGCTATACCAGCGCCCATCGTTCCGCCGCCGACCACTCCCAGCAATGTCATGGCTGTCCTTCGTCTCATCGAATCGTGCAACGCCCGGCGCGAACGCCGGCAACTGATGATGACAACCTATCGGGCGCCGCATCACCGCGACGCACACGACCGTTGCTTCCAGGATAGGTCGGGGAGGGGGTCTTGCGGCAAGACCCCAGTGGCGGTGCACCATCGTCGTGCTCGCGTCCGGACCCGGCGCGGCGGGACGAGGGGAGTTCGCGCATGGTGCAGGTACCGACACCGTTCGAGGTGCACGAATCCGGTGGGTGGCTGCACGGGACCAAGGCCGATCTGGCGGTGGGGGACCGGCTGGTGCCAGGCCACCGGTCGAACTTCCGCGAACGGCCGCTCCGGCACGTCTACATGACGAGAACGCTCGACGCCGCGGTGTGGGGAGCGGAGATGGCCGTCGGCGACGGACCGGGCCGGATCTACCTCGTGGAGCCGACCGGCGCGGTGGAGGACGACCCGAACGTGACCGACAAGAAGTTCCCGGGCAACCCGACACACTCGTTCCGCACCCTCGAACCCGTCACGGTCGTCGGTGAGCTCACCGACTGGGTCGGCCACCCACCCGAACGAATCCAGGCCATGCGCGACGGCCTGGCCACCCTGCAGCGCGAGAACCGCGCGGTGATCATCGACTGACGCCGGCCGCTCGAGGACAGAGTGTTCGTCAGTTCAGTCGACGGATTCACGGTCGAGGTCCCGCAGTGCACGGCGCTCCACGAGCAGGGGAACGAAGTCCCGGATCCGGTTCTGTTCGAGTTCTCGATAGGCCTTGTCGACAACATCGGCCACACGTTCGCGAGGTAGTTCTCGGCTCGCGGCGATGCGGTCGATGACCATGTCGATCTGTTGGCGTTCTTCTGCACCGTCAGTCGTCATGCCCTCAACGGTACGCGGAGCGTGTCGAGCGATCGGTCGACAGAGAAGCCGGCCGTGACCGCGTGCCGATCCGTCGCTCGACCAAGCCGACTGGGCCGCGGGTACGAATGCCCTGGGTGAGCGACACCGACGACACCGACAGCGCCGACGTCGGTGGCCGCGCGCTCGACGACCGTGCCGCCACGCCGAGGCCCACCGGCCATGCGGGCCGCCGGTTGGCCGCCTCCACGGCTCTGGTGCGTCGCATCATGGGCGTGACGACATCGGAGGTGCCGGTCCCGCGCAGAGGCGCTGTGCGCGAGCGCATTCGAGAGATGTTCGCGGTGCTCTACGCGATCGGGTTCACCTCCGGCGATCCGGCCGACGACGACACCTCGTTGCGGAGTCCGCGGATCACGGCCCGCGTGGGCGCGTTGCTCGGCCTGTGCGTGGCCATATGTCTGGCCACGGGAATGATCAGCCATTGGATCCAGCATCCGCCGAGCTGGTTCTGGTTCCCTTCCGATCCACCGTGGCTGTACCGGTTCAGCCAGGGACTCCACGTCATCACCGGCACCGCAGCAATCCCGCTGCTGCTCGTCAAGCTCCAGCTGGTGTACCCACGCCTGTTCGCTCGGCCGGTCATCGGGTCGCCGCTGCGCGCGGTGGAGCGGCTGTCGATCGCGGTGCTGGTGAGTTCGATGATCTTCCAGTTGTTCACCGGGCTGATGAACACCGCGCAGTTCTATCCGTGGAGATTCTTTTTCACCACAACCCATTACGCGATGTCGTTCGTCGTCGTCGCCGCGCTCATGGTCCACATCGCCGTCAAGCTCCCGATCATCCAGGCGGCATTTCGATCGCCCCTCGAAAGCGACCGAGGCCATCGACAACGAGCCCCTCGATCGGACTGCGCGATGACGACACCGCCACCGATCGATCCCGAACGCGATGCCGTCGTCGACGACCACGGAACCGACGATCCGCCCGCGGTCCCCAGGGACCCGCCGCCGTCGGTCTACGCGCGATTCGTCGACCCGTCGACACAAGGAGCCCCCGGTGCAGTGACCCGGCGCGCGATCCTGCGCGGCGCCGTCGCCGCAGCCGGGCTCGCCGTACTCGCGTTCGCCGGGCAGACGGTGCCGTTCCTCAAATGGATCTCGTTCCTCGCACCCCGTTCCGGCGACGGACCCCAGGGCGTACCGATCAACCGCACCGCGGCGGCAGCGGGAGTCACCATGGCCGCACAGTCGCGCGAGTACACCTTCACCGTGACCGCGGGAGGACGAATGAAGGTTCTGACCCTCGACCAGTTGCGCGAGATGCCCCAGCACGACAGCGATCTCCCGATCGCGTGCGTCGAGGGCTGGAGCGCTCAGGCGACGTGGCGTGGGGTACGAGTGCGTGATCTCGTGGAACTCGTCGGCGGTGATCTCGATCGCGACGTGAGGTTCGTGTCGCTGGAACGCGGGCTCTATGCCGTCAGCGTTCTGCCCGCGAACTTCGTCCGGAACCCGTCGTCGCTGGTCGCGCTCGAATTGCACGGTGAGACCTTGACCGTCGATCACGGGTATCCGTGCCGACTCATCACACCCAACCGGCCCGGGGTTCTGCAGACGAAGTGGCTGGCACGAATGGAGGTGCTGTGACCACACGGTTGATCAGGGCCTTGCTGATCGTCGGGGCGGTACCGGTCGCCTGGTACGGGTTGTCGTTGATCTGGGAGATGTCGCCTGCCGACATCATGTCGATCGTCGTGTGGCTGATCGCCGGCCTCATCGTGCACGACGCGGTGTTCGCGCCCCTGTGTATCGCCACCGGTCACACAGCGAAAAATATTTTGCCGCAACGATGGTGGGCACCTGTGCTGGCCGGAGGGTCGGCGACCGTCCTGCTCGTCCTGCTGGCACTGCCGGTCATCCTGCCACGCCCTGAGGGAAAGGCTGCACCGGGAGGAAATGAGAGCCTCACCATCCTGGATCGGCCCTACGGTCTCGGTCTGACCCTTGCCGTGCTGGTCATCTGGGCCCTCGTCGTCGTGATGGTGGTGCGCAACCGGCACGCCCGGTCACATCCACACGACGACGTCGCTGGTGTCCACGGCGCCTGACCGCACCGCGCCGGACTGCCCGCAAGGGTGTCCGGGCGAACCACGACAACACCGTGTCCGCCCGGGCACCCATGTGATCAGTCCGACCGGTCCGGCGAGCGCCACTCATATCTCGTTGAAAAGCAACAAATTTCTGATCGTCATCTGATCGGCACGTCACCGATCGTCATGAGGTCGTTCGTTGCCGGAACCGGGATGGATGGGTCGCGGTCCGCAGGTGCGGGGATAAATTGGTCACACCACCGTGTCTGCGGAAAAATTCAAACTTCTTGCCATCGAGACCAAGCCGAACCGCCAGGCGTGCCGAATGCCCTGTGTACACACTCTGATGGCCAAGCGGTCGTCGCCGAAACAGTGTGTCGCCAGCGTCGCCACGAAATACGTTGCGAACGAACACTTTCATGAACGGATATACACCCATGATGCTCAAGTCCCGCAAGATCGTGGTCGCCGCGGCGATCGCTGCCATCGCTGTTCTTCCGGCGGCTGCCTGCTCGAGTGACGACTCGTCGGATTCGGCGTCGTCGTCGACCGCGGCCACCTCCTCGGCGGCCCCCTCGGCGGCCGAGTCGAGCGCTCCGGCCCCCGTCGCCACCATCCCAACCCTCACCGGTCGCGACACGGCCGTCGCTCTGGACACCGGGTTCACCGACGCGCTCACCGCACTCAAGCTCACCCCGGGTGTCGTCGGTGGCGCGAAGCTCGAGAACGGCTCGCTGGTGTTCCCGATCACCGGTGGAAACGTCACGTACTACACCCCCGGATCGATCCAGCCGTACGTCCAGGGCAAGATCGAGCACGCCGGCGCCGGCTTCTCCCTCACCGCAGGGCAGACCGTTGTCGACATCACGAACCTGACCATCGACCCGGGCACCTCGAAGCTCATGGCCGACGTCGCCGTGAACGGTCAGGTCGCCGCCACCCAGGCGATCGTCTTCGATCTCGACGGCAGCACGCTCAAGCCGCTGCAGAGCAACCCCGACGGCACCGCCGTTCTCGAGGGCACCCGCGTCCTGATCTCGGACACCGCGGCCGGCCTGCTCAACAAGACCTTCAACACCGACGCCGTCAAGGCCGGTCTGCTGGTCGGAATCGCGAAGATCACCGTCAACACCAAGTGATCTCGCTTCTCTGAGCGATCGATTTCCCGCAGCGGCGGTCGTCGGCATCATGCCGGCGACCGCCGCTGTGTTTGTCCAGGGCGCGCGCCATCAGCAACACTGGTCTTCGTGCACACGTCCGGCCTCGAGGCCCTCGATCTTCCGGTCATGGGGTCGCTGCGCGGTCACCACGCCCACCTCGCCCGGGCAGTGGGCAGTGCAGTGGGTTTCGCGCCCGGGGTGTGCAGCTTTGTCGCCGTCGATGCCTCGGATCCCCGGCGGTGGGACGACCTGGCCGCACTGCTCGGACCAGGCGGTTTCGCCGACATGTTCAGTGCTCCCGACCGCCCACCCGCGGACTGGGAGCAGGTGTTCGGTCTCGACGGTCTGCAGATGGTGCACGACGGCTCGTTGCCGGCGGTTTCCTCGACCGAGTCGGTCGTCACCCTCGGCCCCGACGACCTTCCCGACATCCTCGATCTGGTGGAACGCACCCGGCCCGGGCCTTTCGGCCCCCGCACGCCCGAACTGGGTGTCTATCTGGGCATCCGAGATCAGGGAGAACTCGTGGCGATGGTGGGCCATCGTCTCCGCCCGCCCGGATGGACCGAGATCAGCGCCGTCTGTACCGCACCCGAAGCCCGCGGCCGCGGACTCGCCGCACACCTGCTCGCCGCGCAGATCCGACTCATCACCGCCACCGGCGACCGTCCGTTCCTCCATGTGGCGCAGAGCAACTCGGCCGCCATCTCGGTCTACGAACGTCTCGGCTTCCGAGCCCGATCAGCTGTGTCGTTCCGTGGCTATCGCGTCCCGGGGACCTCGGAGGTGTCCGCGCCGCGCTGATCGATCTCTGCCCGGAGTGTCTGCGCGGCACGTTCGAGAACCGGAACCCGTCCGCCCCGCGGCGCACGCCGTGCGGTGACCATGAGCGCGATGTCGGGTTGCGTGGTGGGTAGCGCGACCGCCGCGATGTCGGGGTCGGCGAGTCCGTCGCTGCGGGCGATCCGATGGCGCCGGATCAGCGGCAGCTCCGTGGCGAACGCCCGTGCGGCGACGGGATCGGCCACCGCGAGTTCGCCGAGGATGCGACGTCGTACCGGCTCGTCGCACAGTGCGAGCAGCAACCGACCCGCCGCGGTGCGCAGCGTCGGGCGCGGGCGGTGATCGTCGGCCACCACCTGCAGTCGCGTCGGCGCCCGTGGGCCGGCGTGGTCGAGATAGAACACCTCGCGCCCCACCAGGGCGGCGAGCGTGACCGGTGCCTGTACGAGTCGACTCAGCCGGACGAGGTCGTCGTGGTCGACACCCGCCGTCGACGGCGCACCGGCGACGACGGTGAGGACGTGCATCCGCAGGCCCGTGCGGTAGCGCGAGTCGACGACCCGCAGATAGCCGAGCACGCACAGCTCCCGGACCAGATCCTGGGTGGAGCTCACCGGTGCGCCGATGGCGCGGGCGAGGTCGGTCAACGTCGGTGCCGTCGCGGATCGGGCCACGTGGTCGAGAAGGCGATCAGCGCGGGCCAGCGAGCGGTGTCCGGTCGAGGTCACGGTCCATAGCCTACGGATATCCGTAAGGCCGGGAGCCGCGCGTGTCGTCCGACGACCGTGGACGTCATGAACGCCGACACCGCAACCCCACAATCGTCCACTGCCGACACAGCCTCCCGCCGACCACCCGGCGCGCCGTCGACAGCAGCGATCATCGACAGCCTCACCGCATTGTTCGGGACCGACGACGAACAGATCCGTTCGCACGCAACGGTGATCGGCGGCGATCCGTTGACACCGTCGCCACACCGCCTCGCCGATGCGACCTCAGCTGCGATCGCCGCGTTCGGGATCCAGGTCGCCGCGGTGGCCGAATCCGCCGGCGCAGATCCGCAGACGATCACCGTGCGCGCCGCCGACGCGATCGACCAACTGCGCGCCTCCTACCTGACCACCGTGTCCGGGGTGCCCGCCCCTCACCTGATCGAAGACCCTCGCGCATTGGGCAACAACGACTTCTATCGCTGCCGCGACGACCGGTGGATCTTCCTCATCACCACCTACGCCGGACTGCGCGATGCCGTGTGCAAAGTGCTCAACTGCCCGCCCTTCCCGGATCGGATCGCCGAGGCCGCTGCCCACTGGGACGCCGTGGCACTGGAGACCGCGGTGTGTGCGGCGGGCGGCGTGGCGGCGGTCGTGCGCACCGCGGCGCAGTGGCGTGCCCACGAGGTGGGGATCGACCTGCTCGCGCGTGACATCGTCGAGATCGACCGCATGGGCGACGGTCCGCAGACCGATCTGCCGGCGGCCGCCTCCTGGCCACCCCTGGGCGGTGTCCGGGTCACCGACCTCACCCACGTGATCGCCGGACCGGTGTCGACGCGGCTGCTGGCCACCTTCGGCGCCGACGTCCTGCACGTCTCGCGGCCCGACAACTCTGATCCGAACGCGATGGTGGTCATGACGGGTGGCGGAAAGCGCAACGCCTTCGCCGACCTGCGCGACGATCACCAGCGGGCTGCGTTCAGCGAGGTGTGCGCCGGATCCGACGTCGTCGTGAACTCCTACCGCGGTATCGCCGAGCGGGGATTCGGGGCGCACGACCTCGCAGCCCTGCGACCCGGTGTCGTGGTGTGCGAGTACCACTGCTGGGGCGCCGACGGTCCGTGGGCCGAGCGCGGCGGCTTCGATCAACTGGCCTGCTCGGCAACCGGATTCGCCGGGTCGGAGGCCGTGAACGGCCGACCATCGTTGCCGCCCACCTATCTCCTCAACGATTACCTGGCGGCGTACCTCGGTGCCGCCGGGATGGTGGCCGCGCTGCGCCGTCGTGCCGCTGTGGGCGGATCCTGGCGCGTACGCATCAACCTCGCCCGCGTGTGCATGTGGGTACAGGATCTCGGCCTCCTCGCACGCGACGTCGTCGACGACATCCCGCGGCCCTCCGCCCCCACCATCGGACTGCAGACCGTCGACAGTCCGTTCGGCGTCATCACCGAGCCCGGTCTGCCGTTGTCGTTCGACGGCGTCCCGACCCCGGTGCTAAAGGCACCCAGTCCGCTGGGCAGTTCGCCGCTGCGGTGGTAGCCGACTGAGCGCGTGACCGGTCGCGGTACTCCGATCGGACCACATGGTCGGCCAACATCCCGATCATTTAGCGTCCTTATGTAAGGATTCGACAATGCAACTCAAGAAGCGTGCAACAGCCCTGACCGTGGCGGCGATGGCGGCCGTGCTGGTGGGCTCGGCGCAGACCGCCGCGATCGCCGGCGCCGACGAACAGTTCGGCGAGTACAACGTCGGCGGACGTATCCTCGAGGCGTTCAAGGCCACCGGCGGTGCGGAGAAGTGGGGCGACCCCACGATGGACGAGGCCTTCGCCGACAAAGGTGGACGCTTCCAGCGGTTCGACAAGGGAACGTCGTTCTATTGGAAAGCCAACGTCAGCAACGGGATCGCGCACCCGATCAGCGACCCCATCCGCGCGAAGTGGGGCAGCCTCGGCTTCGAGCGCGGCGCACTGAAGTTCCCGACCTCCAACGAGATCGACGCCGCGGGCAAGGGGCGCAAGCAGTTGTTCCAGGGCGGCAACCTCTACACCAGCGAGAAGTCGGGCCAGCACCCCGTGTGGGGCGGCATCCTCGGCAAGTACGCCGCGGCCGGCGGCCCCGGCAAATTCGGGATGCCGACCAGCGACGAGTACCGGATCGGCCGCAACTTCGCGCAGAACTTCGAGGGTGGACGCCTCGTCTGGCCGTGACCTGTTCGGGCATCACGTGCCCAACTGCGGTCCTTACGTGCCCAACTGCGGTCCTTACGTGCCCAACTGCGGTCCTTACGTGCCCAACTGCGGTCAGGCGGTGACGTCGAGGGCGGCGCGCACGATGCTGTCGGTGTCGATCCCGTGCAGTCGGTAGACGTCGTCGAGTGAACCGACCTGCCCGAAACTGCTGACGCCCAACGACACCGACGCGACCCGGTTCACGCCGGCGAGGAACGCCAGGGTGTGGGGATGCCCGTCGAGGACGGTCACCATCGGGGTGGCGCGGTCGGCGGGGAGCACCTGATCGAGGATCCACGTCGGCGCTGATCCCTGACCGCGACGCGCCTGCAGTGCCTCGAACAGCAGTCCCGCGCTCGTCACCACGAGGACGTCGGCCGCCACGCCCGCCTGCTCGAGTCGGTCGGCGGCAACGAGCGCCTCGGGGACCACCGCGCCCATCGCCACCAGGGTGACCACCGGATTCGCCTGGCGCACCAGAGGGTAACCCCCGGCGACGACCTGACGGCGTCGTCGCTCCCGCGCCGCGGGATCATCGGGGACGTTCGCCAGCGACTGGTCGACCGGACGCGTCGACAACCGCAGGTACGCCGATGTGCCGTCCGGTCGACCGAGGCGCCCCATGCTGGCCAGCAACGTCCACTCGACGTCGATGCCGAACGCCGGCTCATACGCGATGCACCCCGGCTGTTCGAGTCCGATCGATGGTGTCGTGATCGACTGGTGTGCACCGCCTTCGGCGGCGAGACTGACCCCCGAGGGCGTCCCGACGAGGATCGACTGCCCGCCGGCATAGATGCCGTAGGACCAGGGCTCGAGGGCGCGCTCGACGAACGGGTCGTACATGACGCCGATCGGGAACAGTGGCTCACCCCACCGACTCCACGTCGCGCCCAGCTCGCCGATGAGACCGACGAGGTTCGTCTCGGCGATACCCAGTTCCATGTGCTGACCCGTCGGCTTCTCGCGCCAGTGCATGAGCGTCTCTGGATCGTCGTCGAACCAGTTGTGGCGCTCGGCCGCCGACCACACACCGACCTTGTTGACCCAGCCGGCGAGGTTGGTGGTGGAGCTGACGTCGGGGCTCACGGTGACGACCCGACGGGCGATGTCGGGGGCGCTGCGGTTGAGGTCGAGCAGGACTCGACCCAGGCCCGCCTGAGTGCTCGAGGTGCCCTTCGGGGTCCGTCCGCTGTCGATGGGCACCTCGAGGCGGGGTGCCGTCGGGACCGGATCGCGTCGGAGGCGCTGGGCGGTCGTCGCGCAGAGCTGTGCTGCGGCGCTCTCGTCGGGGAACCGTTCCCACGGGTGGCCGGGGTCACGCCCGAGTTCGGCGGCGAACGAGGCGAACTCGTCGACGGTGAGCAGCGATGAATGGTTCTGTGGGTGGCCCTCGGTGGGCAACCCGTATCCCTTGATCGTGTAGGCGATGATCGCCGTGGGTCGGGTGTCGTCGATCTCTCGATACGCCCGGATCAGCGCCGACATGTCGTGACCGCCCAGGTTGCGGATCGCCGCGGCCAGGGTGGAGTCGTCCAGATCGGCGATGAGCGCGGCGATCGCGGACGCGCCGTCTCCGTCACCGGGAAGTCGGTTGCGCACCTCGTCGGGTGAACAGCGCAGCAGCCGTTGATATTCGGCGTTCGGCATACCGAGGATCCGCGCGCGCAACTCGATGCCGCCGTCGCGCGTGAACAGCGACTCCAGCAGGGCACCGAAGGTGACCGTGATGACCTGCCAGCCGGCGGCGGCGAACATCGCCTCCAGTCGACCGGCGGCGATCATGGGCACGACGCGGTCGAGCGACTGGCGGTTGAGGTCGATGATCCACACCACCTCACCGAGTTCGGCGACACCGGGATCGAGGATCGCCTCCCACACCGCCCCCTCGTCGAGCTCGGCGTCACCGACGAGGGAGTACTGACGTCCGCTGCTCGTCTGGCCGGTGGAGGTCTGGACGTAGCGCCGCGCCATCGCACCCCAGATCGGTGCGGTGGCACCGATTCCCACCGACCCTGTCGAGTAGTCGACGGTGTCGGGATCCTTCGACCGGCTCGGGTACGACTGCAGGCCACCGAACTCGCGCAGGGTGGTCAGGTACTTCTCCTCGAGGTCCCCGAGGAGGTAGTTGAGGCTGTGCAGGACAGGCGACGCGTGTGGTTTCACCGAGACGCGGTCGCCGGGCTGGAGCTGGTCGAACCACAGCGCCGTCATGATCGAGACCATCGACGCGCACGACGCCTGGTGGCCCCCGACCTTCAGGCCCGAGGGGTTGGGCCGCACCCGGTTGGCGTGATGGATGATCGCCGTCGAGAGCCACAACACCCGCTCACCGATCTCGTCGAGGACCTCCGGCGAGGCCTCGTGCATCGGGTCGGTGTGGCTGGGCGATGACATGGCGTTCTCCTCGGCACTGGCGATCTGTACTCCAAACGGTGCTCTCGCTTGGCCGATTGCGCAACCACCCCTGTGTGGACTGCGCATAATGCACATATCGACGTCCCATCGCCCCGACAGAGGTGAGCACAATGACCCATCCGCGCAGTGTCGACTCCACCGACGCGCGATTGTTGATGGCGCTCAACGCCGAGCCGCGCGCGACCACTCTCGCGCTCGCCGAGCGCGCGCGCCTGTCCCGCAACACCGTGCAGTCACGACTGGCGAGGTTGGAGAAGGGGCATGCGCTGCGACCGTTCGAGCGGCGTGTCGACCCGGCAGCACTCGGGTACCCGGTACGGGCGTTCATCATGACCAACCTCCGCCAGCGCGAACTCGACGCCGTCGGTGTCGCGCTCGCGCAGATCCCGGAGGTCGTCGAGGTACACGGGCTCAGCGGGGTGGCGGACCTGCTCATCCAGGTCGTCGCACGCCACGTCGAGGACCTGTACCGGATCGCGGGGGAGATCCTCGCGATCGACGGGGTGGAGCGCACCACGACAGGACTGGTGATGCGGGAGATGGTCGACTTCCGCGTCTCGCCCCTGCTGGAGGAGTTGGCCGGCGACACGACATAGTGGCGGCCCCGGGAGGAGTGCGACAGGGACGCGACAGAGCGCGACAGTCCCACGACAGCGGCGGTTCATAACGTCTGGTCTCGACACCGACCTCGCACGTCAGGAGACCCGCATGACCACTTCCCCTGCCCCGACCGCCGCACCGCCGGTCTCGTCGGCGCGCACCTACACCTCGCTCGCCGCGGCCTGGATCCCCCTCGCCGCGCTGTGCCTCGCGTTCTTCGTCGAGATGGTCGACAACACGCTGTTGTCGATCGCGCTGCCGACGATCGGACGCGACCTGGGCAGCAGCACCACCGCCCTGCAATGGATCACCGGCGCCTACTCGTTGACCTTTGGCGGGCTACTGCTGACCGCCGGATCGATCGCCGACCGGTTCGGCCGACGCCGGGTCCTGATGATCGGCCTCGCGGCCTTCGGCACCCTGAGCCTGCTGGTGGTCGCGGTCACCAGCACGGGCGAACTCGTGGCCTTGCGTGCCGCGCTCGGCGTCGCGGCCGCCGCGATGGCACCGATCACCAACTCGCTGGTGTTCCGGTTGTTCGACGACAAGGCGCTGCGCATGCGCGCCATGACCGTGATGATCGTCGTCGGCATGGCCGGCTTCGTTCTCGGACCGGTGCTGGGTGGCACCGCGCTCGCGCACGTCCGGTGGGAATGGCTGCTCCTCGTCAACGCCCCCATCGCGCTGATCGCGGGCATCGGCGTGTGGCGCGGGGTGGCCCCCGATCGTCGTGACGGTCTCACCCATGACCGGCTCGACCTCCCGGGCGCGGTCCTGAGCATCGCCACCATCGGGTTGGCCTGCTGGTCGTTGACCAGCGGGGTCCAGCACGGCTGGTCGTCGCTGCCCACCCTCGCCGCCATCGCCGGTGCCGTCGCCGCGGGCGCGGCGTTCATCGTCCACGAACGTCGCACCGCCGCACCGATGCTCGACCTCGGACTGTTCGCGAACGGCACCGTCCGAGGCGCCGCGATCGCGCAGATCGGTACCGCGATCGCGATGGCCGCGGTCATGTTCGGCCTGATCCTGCACTTCCAGTACGCCTATGGGTGGAGCCCGGTCCGCGCCGGCCTGGCGAACCTGCCGATCATCATCACCATGGTCGCAGCGACACCGCTGTCGGAGTGGCTCGCAACGCGTTTCGGGCACAGGATGGCGTGCCTCATCGGCGCCGCGTGTCTCGGCGGGTCACTCGCCGGGCTGGCGTGGGGCGTCGACCACGGTTACGTCGCGATCGCGGCCTGCATGGTCCTCATGACCATCGGCCTGCGGACGGTCATGACGATCTGCGCGGTCGCCCTGGTCGACGCCATGCCGGCCAACCGCACGTCCATCGGCACCGCCCTCAACGACACCGCGCAGGAGGTGGGCACCAGCGTCGGTACCGCCGTGGTGGGCACCCTCATCGCCGTCCTGGTGACGACGCGACTCCCCGCGGGCACGTGGAGCAGCGACCTGGTCGCCTCGTTCTTCCACGGCGAGCGCATCACCTACGGCATCCTCGCCGTCGTCGTCGGGCTCGTCGCGGCGATCGGAGCGCTCACGCTCACCGACTCGCGCGCGGTCGAGGACCAGCCCGCTCAGGCCGCGTCGACTCGTCCGGACAGGACATGACGCAGGAGGCCCACGATCTCCTGACGGATGGACGTGTCGACGCGGGCACTGGCGGCGACGAAGAGGCTGATGTCGGGGATCGGCGGGAGTCCGCGGACGACCCGCAGCCCGTCGTGTGCCGGCCCGATGCGCGGCAGGGGGGTCATCCCGACACCGGCGCGCGCCGCGCCGACAACCGATGTGAGGTCGACACATTCGGCCGCCACCCGGTGCGGACGCCGTCCCAGGGAGGCCAGCGCCTCGTGGCGCACCGCGCAGGGGTTGGCGAACAGCACGAGGTCCTCGCTGGGGCGGGCGTCGTGGGCGAACCACTGCAGCGGGACCGGCGCCACGCGAACGCTTCCTCTCGCGGGGCGGGTCAACATCAGGGCGACGTCGGCGCGATCGTCGTCGACGAGGTCGCGGACGTGGGCGCTGCGCGTGAGGCGCAGCCGCACCGGCCGCTCCGGATGCCGGGCGTGGACGAGCGCCATCACGGTGGGGACGAGGAACTCGGCGGCGTGTTCGGTGGCGGCGACCAGGATCCCGTTGTCGTCGTGCGGGGTCAGCGTCCGCACGGCGTCGTCGTGGTGGGCGATGATGTCGCGGGCTCGGACCGCGAGTTCGTCGCCGTCGCTGGTGAGTGCGATCCCGCGCCCGTCGGGGATGACCAGGCGACATCCGAGTTCGCGCTCGAGCTTCCGGATATGTCCGGTCACCGCAGCCGGCGACAGGTGCAACGCGTCGGCGGCGCTGCTGTGGGTCATCGTCGCGATCCGGCGACCGACGCGACCGACGCGACGCCAGATGGGACACGCCATGGTGGCGGGCCTCATGACCCAGGGCGTCCAGTTCATCGGGCTGTACTGGGCACTCGATCACGGTGTCCCGTCGGGGCTCGCGGCCCTCGTGATCGCCCTGAACCCGGTGGTGACGGCCGGGCTGATGATCGTCTTTCTCGGACAACGCGAGTCGCGGCGCGGCGCGCTCGCACTCGGTCTCGCGGCGGCGGCGGTCGTACTGGCCTGCGCCCCGAAGATCGTCGCCGACCACGGGATCGGGCTCGGGATCGTCGCGGTGATCGTGGCCATGGTCGGTCTGTCGGCCGGTGGGATCTACCAGGACGGTTCTGTGCCGACATGGACGTGTGGATGGTGAGCGCCCTGGGCCTCACGGCGTCGACGCCCGTCGCCGCGGTGTTCGCCGTCATCTCGCCCGAACACACGACCGACCTGCCGAGGGCGCTGATCCTGTTGGCCACCATGATCGTGTTCAGTTCGGTGGGTGCCACCACGCTCTACTCCGCGTGCATCAAGTCCGCGGGCGCGCGGTCGGCGTCGATCGTGTTCGCGGTGATCCCCGCCGCCGCCTCGGTCATGGCCTGGATCGCGTTGGGGGAGAGCCTCTCCCCGCTCACGATCGGTGGTCTGGCTCTTGGCGCAGCGGCCTGCGTGGTGCAGGCACGCAGTGCGCCCGCCGACGCGACACCGCCGTCTGAGGACACCGCCGTCACCGCGCCACCCGAGCACGCCGTCGAGAAACCATGTCTGCGCTGAGGATCTCTGACGGAATCGTGGCGGGGCCGCTACGGTACTGGCCATGGCACCCAGCGCGTACACCGTCACCCGGTCGATCGACGTCGCCGCTCCCGCCGATGTGGTCTACGCGCTCATTGCCGATTTCCACCACTGGACCGCGTGGTCACCGTGGGAGCAGACCGATCCGAACGTCGAACGGTCCTACTCGGGACCCGATTCCGGCGTCGGCGCGACCTATGCCTGGAAGGGCAACCGGAAGGCCGGCGCCGGGAGCATGGCCATCACCGACGTCGAACCCCGCCGTCGCATCACCATCGCGCTCGAGTTCCTGAAGCCGTTCAAGTCGACCAGCACGGTCGTGTTCACGATCGCCGAGCAGATCAACGGCACCACCGGTGTCGAGTGGACGATGACCGGCGACCGCTCCGGTATCGCGAAGCTGATGACGAAGGTCGTGCCCATGGACAAGCTCATCGGCGGCGACTTCGCCCGCGGCCTCGAACAGCTGAAGGCACGCGCCGAATCCGCTGTGTGACACCGTGCGGTGCAGCGCGCGACCTGAGCGATTCGCGAGCCCCGGGCGGGGCGTCACCTAGAATCGGCGAGCGCGTTCGATGACGGCGCGAAGCCCGAGCGACGAGAGGCGGTAACTGCCGGTGCCGCCTCCGCATCCTCGGGGTCCCGGCGCGGCGCGCATCCGCGACAAGACCACGATCGAACTCCTGCGGTGGTGGTGGGAGCAGCCGTTCGAGTACGAGTGGGTCTACGCGTTCGCGGAGTCGCGTGCGTGGTTGCGCGTGGACCGGATCCTGGTCGCCTCCGGGTACGCGATGCTCGCCGCGATGGGGATCGCTCTCATCGCCTCTGGTCGTCCGGGACCAGCCGTCACCGTCTGTGCCGGGATCGCGGTGCTGGCGTTCAGCTTCTGCGCGTGGTGGTGGTGGTCGGACCGTCCGTGGCCCTCCGAGAGGGTGTCGCTGGCATTCCTGGCCGTCACCGAGCTGTCCGTTCTCGCCCTCGCCGGGGCGGCGCCGTCGTCGACGGCGGCACTCGCGCTGCTGTCGCTGTACGTGCTCCTGGGCATCTATGTCATCTTCATCCACAGCCCTGCCGTTCTCGTCGCGCACTGCGTGTGGGTGACGGCGGTGATCGTCGGGACCGGCGCCTACGCACTGGTCGTCACCGACCTCGACGTCGTGACCGGTGTCGTCATCGTGGTGGCGCAACTGGCGGCCTGCAACGCCGGACTGATCGCCGGTCAGATCGCGCTGACCTTCCTGCGCAACGACGCCCGCAACTCGTTCACCGATCCGCTGACCGGTCTGCTGAACCGGCGCGGATTCGAGGAGGCGCTGTCGCACTCGACCACGCGGGTCCCGGCCGGGGGTCCCGTGAGCGTTCTCATGGCCGACATCGACAAGTTCAAGACGATCAACGACGCGAACGGTCACGGCCACGGTGACGCACTGCTCGTGGCCGTCGCGACGGCCCTCACATCGGTCTGCGACGGTCATGCCGATGCGATCGCCCGGATCGGTGGTGACGAGTTCGTCGCGGTCCTGCACGTCGATTCGGAGTCCGCATCGACGCTGGCGCACCGGGTCCGGGAGTCGATGGCCGATCGGTCACGGTCGGCGCCGGTCACGATGAGCATCGGCATCCACACGACGCAGCCCATGAGCTGGCCACCACCCGACCGCGAGGTCGGAGCGATGCTGGCCCGCGCGGACGCGGTTCTGTACTCGACCAAGCGCAGTGGTGGCGATGCAGTGACCGCGGTGCACGACTCCGAGCGTTGACCCCGCGCTAGCTGTCGTAGGAGATTCCGACGATGTCGGTGACCGGTGTCGACTGGCACGCCAGACGGGCACCACGGCGTAGATCGAAGTCGTCGAGGGTGTCGTTGACCCTCATCTCCACCTCGCCCTCGGTGAGGATGAACTCGCACCCACCGCAGTTCCCCTCGCGGCACACGTACGGCGCCTCGATCCCGTTGTCCAGCAGGACGTCGAGAAGGATCGCGTCGCGCGGCCACGCCACCTCGTGGGTCTCGCCCTCGATCTCGACGGTGACCCGCGTTCCGGTCTCCGCGGGCTGTCCCGGCGACACCGGCGCCGCGGGCGTGGTCGTCGCAGCGGCCGAGAACGGGTTCGTGGTCAACGAATAGAACAGTTCGCGATGGATGCGTGCCACGGGCAGGCCGGCGGCCTCGAGCGCCTCGTGCGCGACGTCCATGAACGGCGTCGGGCCGCACAGGTACGCCGCCGCTCCGTCGTCGATCCCGGCGATCAACGACCCGATACCCGCTGCGGTCGGCAGCCCGCGTTCGGACTCCAGCCAGTGCTGCACCACGAGTCTGTCGGGGTAGGTCTCCTGCAGGGTCGCGATGGTGTCGGCGAAGATCACCGACTCCTGATCGCGGTTGGCGTAGATCAACGTGATGGCGTTGTCGTGTGTCATCAGCGCGGTCTTGATGATCGACATCGCCGGTGTGATGCCACTGCCCGCGGCGACGACCACGAAGTCGTGGGTCCACTCGCGCGGGGTGAATCCTCCGGTCGGAGAGATGATGTCGACACTCATGCCCGGGGCGACGTTGTCGATCAACCAGTTCGACACCTGCCCGCCGGCGACCCGTTTCACGGTGATGGCCGGGTGGGGATCATGATCGGGTGCGGTCGACAGGGAGTAGCACCGCGGTGCCAGCCCCTCCGGGAGTTGCGCACCGACGGTGATGAACTGACCTGGGCGATAGGTGAATCCGTCGTGTGGCGACTCGAACACCACCGACGCGGCATCGGCGGTCTCACGGATCACCTCACGGACCCGGAGCTGCAGCCGCCCGGACGTGTACGAGGGCGCGTCGTCGGGAGAACCCACCGTCAGGCGGTCGGCTCGTAGGTGAGTTCCTTCGACCAGGTGGGGCTCGAGTTGAGCGTGCGCGTCGGATAGTGCTTGGTGATCTTCACCAGGCGGTCGGCGAGAAGGTGGTAGGGGTGGCTGCGGTCGATCACCATGTCGCCGTGCCACTGGATGAAGCGGTACATGGGAACCCGCAGTGCCGCGGGATTACGCTGCCCGACCTTCTTGAAACGCTTCATCGCGCTGTAGAGCCGTTCCTCGTCGACACCCATGGTGACGATGTTGTCGCGCATCTTGTTCAGCAGCGGGATGTAACGCAGGGTCCCAATGATGAGTGACGGGTTCATCCACGCGCCCACGGTGTCGACGAGCAGTTTGCGCATGGTCGAGTTGCCGAGCAGTTCGATGACCGCGAAATCGACGGCGAGATGGCGCGATTCGTCGGCGTTGATGTGCTTGAACGCCTCCTGGCAGATGGGGTCATGGATCTCGTCCATGATGAATTTGACCAGCGCGCCGTCGAGGGCGACCTCGAGCATCGGTATGACGGTGCCCAACACGCTCAGGCTCAGCCCGTCGGCATGCTTGTCGAGCCAGTCGATGATCAGCTTGACGTTGACGTTGGGCTCCGGCATCTCGTCACCGTCGAGCATCCCCCACCGACGCATGAGCGCGAGTTCGGCGTTGGCGTGCTTCTGTTCCTCGGCGTGGAAGTACGTGTAGATCTCGCGCAGCGTGTCGGTCGGGGCCTTCTTCGCCATCGCGGCGAACCCGCGAGCACCGACGTTCTCGATCCACATGAGGTCCGACATGAACGGCTTGAGTCGTGCGTGCAGTTCGGGGTCGATCAACTCGGCGCCGGGCGCTTCCCAGTCGATGTCGGCCAGCGACCACTGCTTGTCCTTGATCTTGGCCAGCATCGCGTCGAAGTCGAACGTGGTCGTCGGTGCAGTCATCAGAGGTCTCCTGTTTTCAAACGCGCGGAGCGCGAAGCAGTGCGGCCGTCGAACGTGGGGTGGCCGCGAGCGAGTGTTCCTCGATAGTGTCACCAGAGATTGTCACAGTTGTCAATGGCGCACCTGGTGATCGGACGGGGCGAGGCACCGCCCGTGCAGGACCGCGCACCCGGCGGTGACGACCAGTGCCTCGAACCCGCCCGAGGTCCCGGTGGCCAGGAGGTAGAGGGCCACGAGTGATGTGGTGACGACGCACGCAACCACAACTCCGACGGCCACGGATCCGTCGCGGAGGACGGCGACCGCGGCCTGGAACTGCAGGCCGAGGTGCGCGATCGTGAGTATCCCTGCCGAGCAGATGAGAGCCACCATCGCGCCCGGGCCGGCCCCGTGGGCACTGACCGCGGCGAGGATGGTCGCCACCACCGTGGCACTGCCCAGCGCTGCGCCGCAGAGGCGTGACGTGATGCGTCCGAAGTCGCCAGGGGGTTCATCGCCACGTCGAGCGCACTGCTCGAGGAGGTCGTGTCTGTTCGTAGCGGTCATGGGTTCTGTCTAGAGCAGTAGGCTCTGACGCGGTAGTACGCACAATTGCGTCCATATGGACGGCACTGTCCCCGCGAGGGCAATGCCGCGGGAGCCGCGACATGACAGACGAGAACCATCCGACGCTGCGTGAGCCGGTGCGGCGCGCGTACGAGGTGTGCCCGGTGGAGGTCAGCGTGGCGGTGCTCGGCGGGGCCTGGAAGATGACCATCGTCAAGCACCTGCTCGACGCCCCGATGCGATACGGGGCGCTCGGGCGTGCGGTGGGTCCCGTGACCCCGAGGGTCCTCACCCGGCAGCTGCGGGAACTGGAATCCGACGGGATCGTCGAACGCGCCGTGTTCCCCGAGGTGCCACCGAAGGTGGTCTATTCGCTCACCGAGCAGGGAAAAGCGCTGGCGCCCTTCGTCGAAGCTCTCAACGACTGGGGCAAGAACTATGCCGAACAGATGATCGTGCCGCGGTTGCCGCCCAGTGCCGGCGACTCCGAACCGGTCGACGAGCCCGCCGATGCCGGGTCGCGCCGATGACGTCGTCGCCGTGCTGACGGTTCGCGCGGTGGTGATGACGGTGGCGACGGCCGCGGTGGTGACATCCGTTGCCGGATGCGAACTGTTCTCGGACGGGACCGAGTCGTATCGGCCTCCCGCTGCACCGATCTCGTCCGAGGCGTCCTGCACCACCCCCGACATCGTCGGGGGGTTCGGCGTGGAGGGCGGCGCGACCGGTGAGAACCTGGGTGAGGGGTCGGTGCCCGACGGTTTCCGGGCGAGGACGGTGGTCAGCTGCCGGACCTCGGATGGTCCCGGCGGCACCACCGTGATCGATGCGGTGGAACTCGGCGGCGACGTCGATGCGTTCGTGCGTGCCATCGACCGCCCGTCGGAACGCACCGATCGCAACACCTCGGTGAGCTGTGCCGTCAACGTCGTGGCGCCTGTCGCCACCTGGCTGGTGTCGGACGCGGGTGCGATCCGCGTGGCGTGGCCTCGCGTCGTGTGCGGGTACCGGGACGAGCCACTCGCCGCGTGGGAAGCGCTGAGGGAGATCGGACGTACCCCGGTCCGAGATCTCGGGGTGGTCCCCGTGACGATCTGCCGCGGCCGCTCGGCGGGGTTCGCGCGGACGAACGGTGACCTCTACTCGGACACGGTTCGCGAAGGCACACTGCGGTTCCCGACGCGGGCAGTCGCCGCGTCGACGGTGTGTAGCTACCGGACGTCGCGGTCGTCGACGGGCGATCTGCGGATGTCCGGGGCGCAGGCGCGACGCCTGACCGCAGCCGACGCCAGTCGTATCGTGCGCGAGTCCATCTCGGCCCCGAGTGCACCCTCGTGCGACACCGACGCCACCGAGGTCGCCGTGATGTCCCTCTATCGGCCGGACGGATCCGGCGGCGCGACGCTGTCGGTCGAGACCGACGGTTGCCGCCGCGTGGCGGTGGACTACGGCCTCGGCTATCGCACGGCGTCGGGGGATGTCACCGCCCTGCTGCGTGGCGACCGATGACAGACCGCACAGTGACAAAGGGGCGCAAAAGGGGGTTCCGGCGGTACGCGTGTGCCATCGGGCACGGGTTCATCGCCCCGACCCGTTCGCTCAGAGAATGCGTTCAGATTCTCAGGTTCTGAACAGGTAGTTCAGGAGCGGGCGGCGGTATTCTGACGTGACGATGTGGCCCAGATCACACCGTAGGAGGTTAGCGCTATGGCCGTCACCATGAGTTTCTCGTCGCCCCACCTGCGTCACGCGCCGCCGATGAGCGCGGCACGGCAACGCCGAGCACGCCTACGGCGCGCAGCGGTCTGGGGTCAGGTCGGATGGGCGGCGTTCATGTTCGGATCCGCAGCGTTCGCACTGGGTCTGGCGGGTGTCGCCACAGGCCTCACCGTCGCCGGCATCGCCGCACTCGTCGTCTGGGTCGTCCTCTACGGTCTGACGATCTATTCCATCCGCTCTCGCGCCATGGCACGTGGTGATCGCACCCTGCAGGAGCACATCGCACGCGTGAAGCGTTCGCGGTACCGCCGCGCCTACCCCGGCACGGGAGGGTCACCGGCGACGAACTACGTCGAGCCGTACCGTCCGCCCGCGGCGTTTCTCGCGCCCGGGGCCGACTGAGCCCGACACGTTCGACGACGAACGACGCTCATCCGACGGGATCGTGCGCGGGGATCCGACGAGCCAACAACGTCGCCGCGCCGAGTGCGATCTCGCGATCCTCGGTGAGCACTCGTTCGTACCGTCGTGAGCCGTCGGCCGCCTGACCGGCCTCGAGCGCGACCGACGACGCGGTGAACGTCGGCGACACCACGATGACGGATCGCTCACGCGCCAACGGCTCCTCGGTGTCGATGACCACGGCGCGTGAGCCGGTCTCGTCGCCGACTCGTGTGGTGTGGAAGACGGCCGTCAACGCCGTGCGCGATGCGACATCGCGCAGCAGGGCGTGGCGATCAGGCGAGACATCGTTCGACGACGGGATCGTGACGAAGACCATCGCGGACGGACCGAGCTGCGCCGCACGCGCGAGTAGCCGCTCCTCCGACGCGGCGAGGTCGTTCCCGTCGATGCCGTGGCGCCCCGCGACGGATCGGCACACACCCCAGGGCGTGACCGCGGCCGGGTCGCGGACGGTCACCGCGGGCAGCGGCGCCCGATCGATCCCCTCTGCCAGATCGCCCGACGGACCGAAGGTCGGAAGCGGACCGGGGCGACCGTAGAAATAGCCCTGCCCGTGGTGGGCGCCGAGATCGATCGCGCGCTGCTCGTGGCGCTCGTTCTCGATCCCCTCGGCGACGATCACCGCCCCGGTCCGATCGGCCTCGGTCCGGACCGCGGTGACAATGGTGTCGGCAGCATCGGGCGCGAGACGCTCCTGGACCAGGCTCATGTCGAGTTTGATGACGTCGGGTCGCAGCAGCTCGAGCATCGCGAGGCTCGAGGAGTCCGCGCCCACGTCGTCGAGCGCGATCCGCCATCCCAGACGCCGCGCATGTTCGACGGCCCGCAGCAGTCCGGCCGGATCGCGCATGAGGTGTCGCTCGGTGATCTCCACCGTCACCGACAGCCCGCGCGCGGCCGTGAGCACCGGATGGGCGTCCGCCGGAGGCGTGGCGTCGAGCGCCGCCGGTTCGGCGTTGAGGAACAGGGTCAAGCCGCTCGGGAAGCCGCCGGCGAGCGCACCGCGCAGCGAGGTGACACGACACCGCCAGTCGAACTCCACGGTCAGGTTCTGTTGTTCCGCGGCGTGGAACATCGCACCCGCAGACGACCAGACGCCGGACGGCGCGCGGGTGAGGGCCTCGAATCCGACCACCGCACGGGTCTCGACCTCGACAACGGGCTGATAGACGGTCTCGATGTCGACCGTCATCGGTGACGGCTCGGCCGCATCGGTCGATGGGCGCACGCGTGGATCCTTCCTCGGTCCCCGGTCCTCCACCCCCAGAGCATTGTGCCAACACGCTCGGTCCGGGCCGCGAGTCGGCGGCGATAGGCTCCACCGACAGGCAGGGTCTCGCGGTAGGAGCATCGATGACGACAGTGGCGGGCGGTGTGCCGGCCGACGCGCGGGTGGTCGCCGGACGCTACCGTCTCGGCCGCGCGCTCGGACGAGGTGCCATGGCCGACGTGTACGGAGCCACCGATGAGCTCCTCGGCCGTCCGGTCGCCGTCAAGCTCTTCCGCGTCCACCCCCGTTCGGTGGACGATCGACGCCGTGTCGAAGCCGAGATGCGCACGCTGGCGTCGCTGTCGCACCCGGGCCTGATCAGCCTCTTCGACGCGGGGACCACGCAGGACCTCGACGGGGTCGATGTCCCGTACCTGATCATGGAACTCGTCGACGGTCCGACGCTCGGTACCCATCGGGGGGATCGCGCGCTGCCGCCGGCGGCCGTGGCGCAGATCGGTCGAGAGTTGGCCGACGCCCTCGCCTACATCCACGCTGCGGGGGTGGTGCACCGGGACATCAAGCCCGCCAACATCCTGATGCCGAGCCCACCCGTCGGCGGCCGCGAGCAGTCGTCGAAACTCGCCGATTTCGGTATCTCTCGCGTGATCGACGCCGAGCACCTCACCGAGCACGGGACCACGGTCGGGACCGTGCACTACATGAGTCCCGAGCAGGCGACCGGGAGCAGCGCGACGGGACCACCCGGTGATGTCTACGCACTCGGCCTGCTGCTCATCGAATGTCTCACCGGGCGAATGGTGTTCGAGGGGACCGCGGTCGCGTCGGCGATGGCGCGGTTACAGAGCGATCCCGCCGTGCCGATCGAGTTCGGGCCGGCCTGGGCGTCGCTCCTGACCGACATGACCGCGCGTGCACCTGCCGACCGACCCACCGCGGTGTCGGTGGCCGCACGCCTGCGCGACATCGAGCACGGGGCGCCCGCACCCACCGCGGTGTTCACCGCCGCGCAGCCCGAGCCGGTGTTCGCCGGGGCGCAGGTGCCGGCCCGCACGGCCGCTCGACTCCCGTGGTGGTCGTGGGCCATGGGAGTCGCGATGGTGGCCGTGGGGATCGGTGCAGTCCTGTGGATCGCGTCGGGCCCGGATTCTGCGCCGGCCGGCGTGCAACCCTCACCGGCCATCTCCTCCGCCGCGCCGGTGTCGCGCGGGGCCGCGCCGTCATCGACCGCGGTCGCGACGTCCGCGGTCGCCACGCCGACGGCCGCAGCCGATCCGCCGACCGCAGACTCTCCGAGACCCGCAGCCGCTCCGACGCCCCCTACCAACGCGGTCGTGCCCGCGGCGCCGCCCGGTGGCAACGGCAACGGGAACGGGAACGGGATCGGGAACGGGAACGGGATCGGGAAAGAGAAGGGCGACAAGAAGTAGTTGCCTCGTCTCTCAGCGATTCTTCAGCGGCGCTGTGGTCTCCTACTGACGCGTGGGCAGGTCCGTCCTTCGCGGTCGAGTCGGAGGAGACGTCGGAGTGAACATCATCCAGGCCATCGTGCTCGGGATCGTGGAGGGACTGACGGAGTTCCTGCCGGTCTCGTCGACAGGTCACCTGACCATCGCCGAGAAGCTGATGGGGTTGCGGATCGACGACGCGTCGGTGACGGCGTTCACCGCGATCATCCAGGTCGGGGCGATCGCGGCGGTGATCATCTACTTCTTCTCCGACATCGTCGGCTTGATCGTCGCCTGGGTACGGGGTCTACGGTCGGCATCCGACCGTGACAACCCCGATTACCGGATGGCGTGGACGGTGATCATCGGATCGATCCCGATCGGGATCGTGGGGTTCCTCGCCAAAGACGTCGTCTCGGGACCGCTGCGCAGTCTGTGGGTGGTCGCCGCGGCGCTGATCGTCTGGAGCGTCGTGATGTATCTGGCCGAGCGTGTCGCGACGCAGCGACGGACGGGTCGCGATGTGACGGTCGTCGACGGTGTGGTCGTCGGAGTGCTGCAGTGCATAGCGCTCATCCCGGGTGTGTCGCGGTCGGGCGCCACGATCTCGGCGGGACTGTTCCGGGGGCTCGACCGCGTGGCCGCGACCCGCCTGTCGTTCTATCTGTCCATTCCCGCGCTGCTGGCCGCGGGCGGCTACGAGGCCGCGACGTCGGCCAAGGACATCTCCCACGGGGTGGGCTGGGCGGCCACCGCGGTGGCCACGCTGGTCAGCCTCGTCGTCGCCTACGCCAGCATCGCCTGGCTCCTGCGGTTCGTGGGGCGACACCCGATCACCTATTTCGTCGGCTACCGCGTGGCGCTGGGCCTGGTCCTGATCGCACTTCTCGGGTCCGGGGTGTTGACTGCGACATGACAGGTGTCCGACGCCGGAGCACGGTTCAGGCCATCGCGAGCGGAGGTCGATGATGCGGGTCCTGGTGGTCGAGGACGATCGGAACGGCGCTGAGACGTTGCGGCGCACGCTGGTCGCCGAGGGCTGGGTCGTCGAGCTGGCGCACAACGGCGAAGACGGACTCCACCTCGCCTCGACCACCACCTACGAGGTCATCGTTCTCGACATCATGATGCCGAGGCTCAACGGCTACGAGGTGGTCCGGACGTTGCGGCAACGCTCCGTCTGGACACCGGTGTTGATGTTGACCGCGAAAGACGGCGACCACGATCAGGTGGACGCCTTCGAGTTCGGGGCCGATGACTATCTGATCAAACCCTTCTCGGTCGCCGTCCTCATCGCACGAGTGCGCGCGCTCGTCCGCCGCGGCGCTCCCGAGCGTCCCGTCACGTTGACCGCCGGATCGCTGTCACTGGACCCCTCCGCGCACCGCGTCCGGCGCGGGAACGTCGAGATCACCCTCACGCCACGCGAATTCGGTCTCCTCGAGTTCTTGATGCGACACAAGGGGCAGGTTCTGACCAAGAACGAGATCCTGCAGGGGGTGTGGGACGTGAACTACGAAGGCGACGAGAACATCGTCGAGGTCTACATCGGCTATCTGCGCCGACGTGTCGACCGACCGTTCGGTGTCACCAGCCTGCAGACGATCCGCGGCGTCGGGTACCGGCTCGACGAGTGAGTCGGGGATCGACGGCGACTCTCACTCCGCCGATGCGCTCGTCGGGACGCTGATGGTGATCGCGGCACCCCCGCCGGGCGCCTCGCCTGCGCGCACCGTCCCCGCATGCGCGCGCACGATCTCGCTCACGATGGCGAGGCCCAGGCCGGACCCTCCGGCGGAACGTTCCCGGTCTGCGTCGAGACGCACGAACCGGTCGAAGATCCGCTCTCGCTCTGCGGCCGGGATCCCGGGGCCGTCGTCGCTCACGACGATCTGTCCCATGCCGTCCTCGGTCGTCGCCATGGTCATGGTCACCGCCGAATGCGCATGGCGCACAGCGTTGTCGACAACATTACGTACTGCACGCGAGAGCTTCTCGCGGTCACCGCTGACCCGGATCGGTGTCACCCGCGCACGGATGGTGATGGGGCTGAGGGTGTCGGTGCGATGTGCCGCCTCGGCCACGATGTCGTCGAGATCCACGTCTTCCATGACGACAGGGATCCCGCGTTCGTCGGCCTTGGCGAGGAGCAGCAGATCGTCGACCATCGCCTGCAGCCGCGACACCTCGGGCAGCATGATCGAGTCGATCGTCGCGAGATCGAGTGGTCGGCCGGTGGTGCGGGCGAGATCGAGCAGACCGTAGATGCTCATCAGCGGGCTGCGCAGCTCGTGGGACGCGTCGCCGACGAACCGCAGTTGCTGTTCGCGCGCGAGCTGGAGGCGGTCGAGCATCGCGTTCATGGTTCTCGCGAGCGTCGAGATCTCGTCGCCCGCCCCTGACTCGGGTACCCGGGCGCTGAGATCCTTGCTCGACATCTCCGCGACCTGGGCGCGGATGCCCTCGACGGGCCGGAGCACGCGGCCGACGAAAAGGTATGAGGCGAAGGCCAACACCAACAGGATGATCGGGAACACCGCGCAGAAAAGGATCGCGACGGTGATCACGACGTCGTTGATGGGTCCTTCGGCGGCACCGACGGCGATGGTCAATGGTCCCGCCGGCGAGTCGACCCCGACCACCGTGGTCCGGAATTCATCGCCTCGGCCATCGATCTGAGCGCCGTCGATGGTCTCGTGCGCGCCGACCGCGACCGGATCGACCACCCGACCACCGCGGCCCGAGGGACTCGAGGCCCGCACGCGCCCGGCCGCATCGAGGACCTGGATGATGTCGAGATCCTTCGATGGCGCCACGGTCTCGGCGTCGATGCCCTGCAGCGATTCCGTGCGCACGGTCGCCGCGATCTGGGTGGCCCTCGCCGCCGCCGCCGCGTCGGCGGAGTTCAGCAGAGAATTGTGCAGTACCGACAGCATGATCGCGGCCGCGCAGGCGAGGGCGACCGCCAGGAGAACGGTCGCCACCACCGTCAGGCGGACACGCACCCCCGCCAGGTGATGGCCCACTGCGCGCACAGCGGACCGCATTCGCGAGCTCATCGCTGCAGAGTAGGCGGATCCTCGCGCATCACGGTGGTCCACGGAGCGAACGGGTTCATGACCGGTGCCCGGGCACCCTCGTCATCACATCGGGCTTCGTGGCCCGGTCGAGGTCCGCCGGCTCCCGTGCGCTCCCGGCCTCGGCGGGCACCGTGTTCGTCGACCGCCGCTGACCGACGGCCACGATCGCCACGAGAACGACGATCGCAGCGAGCCACGCTACTGTGACAGGCCCTGTGCCCCAGCCCAAGCCGCTCTTCGACGTCGGATCGGCGAGCCAGTCGGCCGCCGACGCACCGAGTGGCCGGGTCACCACGTACGCGGCCCAGAACGTCAGGACGGGGTTGGCGCCGCGTCGCCAGGCGATGAGGGGGATCACGATGACCACCGCGAAGACCATGGTGCTGGCGAGGTAGCCGAGATGCAGCGAACTGGCGGTGAGGTCACCGAGCGCGGTTCCGAGTGCGAAGGTGGCCATGACCGTTGCCCAGTAATACAACTCGGGAGCGCGTGCGGTGATGGTGTGCACGTCCAGCGAGCCGGTGTTGCGGTGCCAGAGCGCCAGGATCACCGCGACGGCCACGGCGAAGAAGACGCTGGTGGCGATGTAGGGGATCCCGACGACGGCGTGAGCGACGTCGGCGACCACGGTGCCCAGGACGCTCACCATGGCGACGCAGGCCCAGTAGACGGCCGGGATGTAGCGACGTACGCGGAACTGGACCGCGAACACGGCGCCGAACACCAGGAGGATGGCGGCGGCGTTGAGGATGTCGTTGCCGTGGGTTCCGAGGAAGTCCGACAGGGTCTCGCCCATGCCGGTCGTCAGGATCTTGATCGCCCAGAACAGCGCGGTGATCTCGGGGACCCGCAAACGGCCCGCGATCGCAGCATGACCGGCGGTGTCGGGTGTCGATTTTCGCAAGGTGGGCACGAAGCACTCCAGGGTCGTCGGGAACGAGTCCTCAGTGTGGACAGCGCCCGCTGAGAGGGTCCTGTGGGACGGTAAAGGGAGCGTCAACACCGATGTACCCCATCGCGAGTCCGAACAGTCGGTCTGTCGACGACGTGACGCTTCGGGTCACGATGTGGCCGCCTCGCGGATCGTGCCCGGCGACGAGTCACGCTGTTCGAGTCGGTCGACCTTTGTGGCGGTGAGGTAGGCGACGAGAGCGATGATGACGACGAAGAAGGCGATGTTGACCCCCGTGGTGCCGAGTCCGAAGCCGCCGGCATCGGTGGGTTGGGTCAGCAGGTCACCCAACGATGCTCCCAGAGGCCGAGTGATGATGTAGGCAGCCCAGAACGCGATGACGGCGTTGAGCCGTACACCGTAGTGGCTCAGCGTGATCGCCCCGATCACCGCCGCGAACAACACGAGCGACCACGTGTAGCCGAGCGCGAACTTCTCGGCGATGAGGTCGCCGGCGGCGGTCCCCAGCGCGAAGGTGAACAGGATGGCGAGCCAGTAGAACGCTTCACGTCGTGGCGTCCGGATGGAGTGGATCGACAGCGTCCCCTCGACCACGTACCAGGCGGTGAAGACCGCGATGAGGACGGCGGCGAAGGCGATCGTGGTCGCGATCAGCGGGACGCCGAGGTTGTCGGTCAGATTGTCGGTGATCAGCGTGCCGGTGACGCTGATGACGACCACGATCCACCAGTAGAGGACCGGGATGTAACGGCGGACCGCGAACTGGCCGGCGAGGCTGACGACGAGGATTGCGACGGTGACGATGGTGGTGTTGGTCAGCCCGAACCCCATCGTCATGTTCAGGTAGTCGGCGGCCGTCTCCCCGACCGTGGTCGCCAGGATCTTGATGACCCAGAAGAAGATCGTGACCTCGGGGACTTTGCTCAGCGCCTGACTCGCGATGCGGGATGGTGGTGCGACCGGTCGCTGATGCATGGCTGGGCCTTTCGTCCAGATGGTGGCTTGTCGCCGGGAAGAGCACCTCCGGCGTGGACCCCACTGTGAAGGTGCGATCCTGTGACGACGCTGTACGCACCTGAGAAGACGGTGAACTGCTCTTACTGCCCTGACGGCGGTGATTCGGCGACACCGATGTGCGTGGTGCCACCGAATCACCGGCAAAACGGCTGAGAGGGCGGGTGTGGTCGACCGTCCCGACGGGTCAGACGTAGGTCTCAGCGTCCTCTCAGCTGCATACCTCCACACTGACGGTCTCGCTCGAGTGCGCCGCCGACACCCGCTTCAGCCGGCCGCCGCGCCCTCGACGGGCCGACCTCTGGGAGTGATCGTTGGAGCACTGGATTCGGTTGGCCGTCGGTGGGACCGTGCTCGTCGCCATCGCGGTGGCCGTCTTGGGTTGGTACGGGGTTCGGCAGCGGGGGCCGGCGATCCGAGCCGCTCTGCGCGCGGTGCTGCAGCTCGCCGTGGTCGCCCTCGTACTGCGTGGGGCCATCACCAACTGGAGTCTGGCCGCCGTGGTCGTCGCGATCATGTTCACCGTCGCTGTCGTCACCGCAGCACGGAGGCTGCGGACGTTCCGACATGCCGTGCCGGCAACACTGGTGGCGTGCGGGTGCGGCGCCACGGTGACCGTCGGAGTGATCGTCGGCATCCCGATCCTCGACAGGGATCCGAAAGACCTGATCGCGGTGTCCGGCATCATCATCGGCGGATGCATGACTGCCGCCACCCTCACCGGTCGGAACCTGCTCACTGCGATCGCGGCCCGTGCCGACGAGGTCGAGGCGTGGTTGTCGATCGGGGCCACCCGCCGGCAGGCCCTTGTCGACCTGTGCCGAAGCGCGGTGTTCGAGGCGCTCGTCCCCGGGTTGGATCAGACTCGGACAGTCGGATTGGTCACCCTCCCTGGGGCGTTCGTCGGGGCGATACTTGCCGGAGCCGGTGCCGAACAGGCCGCCCGCTTCCAGCTGGCGGTGCTCACCGGATTGATCTGCGCCCAATCGATCACCGCGGTCACCCTGGCGTTCATCGTGGGCGGGAACCGCACGAGTGTCCGGGCGCGGGCGTGACGTCGGCGTGCGACGGATACCGATCAACGGTTCAGGCGCCGGCCCCCGACCCGTGTGCGGCGACGCGCACTGTCGCGATGGCGTCCTCGAGGTCGGGGCAGCCGTCGAGTGATCGGGCACCTTCGAGTGCACCGATCGCGAGCTCGAGAAGTGACGGGACGAGTGCGTCGACGGGGAAGGGGGCGGGATGGTGGAGCCACCAGTGTGTGGCCTCGTCGAACGCGGACACGAGGGTGGCGCCGACGAACTGCATGACCGGGTTTGCAGTGTCGAGATCCAGGAGCGTGGCCAGCGCGAACAGGGCTCGACCACGACTGCGATCGGACACCTCCGCCGCCGTCGGGTCGGCGTGGCGACGGCCCACGATGAGTTTCAACGCGACGCCGCGATGTGTGGCCAGATAGTTCAGGTGAGTGGTCAGCGCAGCCCGGATGATGGTCGGCGTGTCGCCGCCTTCCGGAGCGGCGAACGCCGAGTCCATCTCGGCGACAACCGCATCGAGGACGGCACGATAGAGGCCCTCCTTGCTCGAGAAGTGGTGGAACAGCAATCCGTGCGCCACGCCGGCGCGAGCGGCGAGATCGGCGATGGTGACGTCGGCGTAGTCGCGTTCGGCGAACAGTTCGCCGGCGGCCGTGATCAGTCGGGCGCGTGTGGCTGCCTTCTGTTCGGCGCGCGACATCCCCGTACGCCGCGACGCGTCATCGGACATCACACGCACCCTGATCGGTCATCCGACGAGCCTATGTCGACCGCCGGTGTACAACGGCTTCATGGCAACCGTTCGCAAGAGTGACTACCAGATAGTCGCGCTCGAGGAGCACCTTCTGACGGCGGAGATCGCCGACGCCTGGGCTGCTGTCGCCGGCCCGGACACGGCGCGCCGCATGTCGATCCCCGGTGCGCAACCGGAGAAATTGTTCGACCTCGGTCGCGCTCGGATCGCCGACATGGACGACCAGGGTGTCGATGTGCAGGTCCTGTCGGTCACCACGCCCGGGGTGCAGAACCTCGATGCGGACAGGGCCGTGCCTCTGGCGGCGGCCGCCAACGACATCATCGCCGGTGCGGTCGCCGAACACCCAGATCGGTTCGACGGGCTGGCCGCCCTGCCCACCCCGGACCCACGGGCGGCCGCCGACGAACTTCGCCGCGCGGTGTCGGAGAAGGGCCTTCTCGGGGCCATGATCTACGGGCGGACCGCGGCGATGCACCTCGGTGATCCGGCGATGGAACCCATCTGGGCCGCCGCCGCGCAGCTCCGCGCGCCCGTGGTGTTGCATCCGCAGACACCGACTGCCGCGGTCCGAGACGCGTACTACACCGGGATCGGACCGGACGTCGACACACTGTTCGCCGGCCCGTTGATCGGGTGGCACTACGAGACCGGAATCGAACTGCTGCACATGATCTTCGGCGGCGTCTTCGACCGGCACCCGGAACTGCAGGTCGTCGTGGGGCACTGGGGTGAGGCGGTGCTGTTCTACGCCGACCGGATCGGGAGTGTGGGGGCGCTGACCGGGACGACCCAGAACCCGTTCGAGCACTACCTCACGCACAACGTCCTCGTGATGGGATCGGGAGTGTTCTCCCAGAGGGCGTTTCGGTGGACGCGCGAGGTCGTCGGGATCGACCGCATCGTCTACGCCACGGATTATCCCTACATCGATGCATCCGCAGGCGCGGCCCGCCGATTCCTCGACGACGCCGACCTGACGCCCGACGAGCGCGTGCAGGTGGCCTCCGGCAACTGGGATCGCATCACGCGTCACCTGCGCTGATTCCCACGTCCCGCTCCGCATGTGTCCACGTGCACGTAAACTCTTGCGTCGGGGAGAGGGACCACCATGACCGACGTGACCGGAATCCAGGCACAGCTCGACCTCGCGGCGATTCCGCCCACGACGCGAGACCGTCCGGTTCCGACGACAGTGGCTGCGATGCTGACTGCTTCCGCGACCGACGTGCCCGAGGCCGACGCCGTCGTAGGCCGCGACGGACGGATCACCCACGCGGCTCTGTTCGAACAGGCATCGGCGGCGGCGGCGATCCTGGCCGGCGCCGGTAGCGGGCCCGTGGCGATCCACCTCGACGATCGCATCGAGCCGGTGGTGATAGCGTTCGGCGCGCTGCTGGCGGGACGGGCGCTTGTTCCGCTGGACCCGCAGCTGACAGCGGACCGCGTATCCCGGATCCTCGCACTGGCCGAGGCCGAGCTCTGGGATGAGGACCGGGTGCGGGCGGCCGATGCGGTCACGCCGGGCGAGCGACGGGCGCGGCCCGATGATGCCGCGACGATCGTGTTCACCTCGGGCTCGACAGGCGAACCGAAAGGGGTTGTCTTCGATCACGAAAACGCCGTCGGCAAGGCCTACGAGGCGGCCGTGGGCCAGCGTCTGACGCACGGTGACCGGATCGCCGACGTGATGCCGCTCGGCTTCAGCGCCGGACTCACCACTCTGTTCTCCGGCCTTCTCGCCGGTGCCACCGTGCTGCTCGCCGATTCGCGTCGGATGGGTGTCGAGTCGTTGATGGAGTGGCTGCACGACCAGCGCCCGACGGTGGTGAACTCCTCGGTCAGTCTCGTGCGTCGTCTGGCGGCGGACGCCCGCGACGGTGTGCTTCGGCCCCTGTCGACCGTCCGTCAGATCACGTTCTACGGCGAACCCTCGACCCGTGAGGATGTCCTGCTCGCGCGCCATCTCTCCGAACCCCCACCGCGGGTGGTGAACTGGTACGGGTCGACCGAGGTCGGGCTCGTCGGGCACACCGTCTTCGATCCGGACGACGAGGTCCCACCCGGCCGCGTGGCCGCAGGAAAGGGTCTGCCCGGCCCGCGGCAGGTGACGATCGTCGATGACGAGGGGAGCATCCTGGCCGCGGGTCGAACCGGCGAGGTGATCGTGGTCGGCGGGACCATCGCGGTGGGTTACGCGGGCCGCTCGTCGGACCGGTTCCTCCCGGACTCGGGTTCGGGTCGTGGGTATCGCACGGGCGATCGGGGTTTCCTCGATCCCGATGGGACGCTTCATGTTCTGGGCCGGGCGGACGACGCGGTGAAGATCCGCGGATACCTGGTGGAGCCGGCCGAGATCGAGGTCGCGATCGTCGCGATGCCGAGCGTCGACGAGGTATTCGTGCGCGGGATCGACCACGACGGGGGCACCGAACTGGTCGCCTACGTGGCAAGCGCATCGGAGTCGGCCGCCGCACTCGAGCGACGGGTTCGTGCGCATGTGTCCGCCACGCTCGCACCATGGATGGTCCCGAGATTCGTGGTCGGTATGGGCGCTCTGCCACGCACCGATCGCGGCAAGGTGGATCGCGCCGCGCTGCCGTCGCCGGTGACGACCCCGGAACCGCGTCGCCGCCGCCGGTCGCCCGACGTGGTCGAATCCGCGGTCCGCCTGGCCCTCACACGGGCATCGGTCGACGCCGAACTCGACGCCGATCAGGACCTCGTGGCGGCGGGCGTGGATTCACTCGCTCTGGCCCGGATCGCGACCACCGTCCGACAGATGCTGCATGTGGAGGTGGATCTGGCGGCGTTCACCGCCGCGCCGACCATCGACACCCTGACCCGTGGTGTGCGCGAGGCGAATCGCTCCGGCGGGACACGTGACCGCGGGGGTGTCCTGGTGCCACTGCGAGCCGAGGGTGACGACACCCCGTTGGTTCTGGTGGCCGGTGCGGGAGCCCCCGCGTCCGCCTTCGTCCCGCTGGTGCGCTCCCTCACTCCCGGCCGCAAGGTCTACGGGTTACAGGCGCGCGGTCTCGAACAGCCGGGGCGTCCCGACCGCAGCATCGTGGCCATGTCGCGCAGGAACATCGAGCAGCTCCGCAGCGCACAACCCCACGGGCCGTATCATCTGGCCGGCCATTCGATGGGTGGGATGGTCGCCCTCGAGATGGCGGCCCAGTTGGCTGATGATGGCGAATCGGTACGCCACGTCGTCCTCATCGACTCCTCGCTCACCGAGGCGTCCGTCGCCGAACTCGATGTTGCGGCGGGGCTCCCGGATGACGACGTGCATTTCGACGCAGGCGCTCCGGTGCAGGCCGAGATGACGATGACCCATCGACAACTCGTGGGTCTGTTCCTCAGGTTGCCGGTGGCCGGACGCAAGGTGTTCGATCCCGTCACCCAGTGGATCGTGTTCTACCACCGCGGTGTTCGGATGGTCCGTCGGCATCGCGTTCGCCACATCGACGCCCCGGTCACCGTGCTGTGCGCGCAGGGCAGTACGCATCGGCGGTCCCGGTGGGAGTCGGTGACATCGGGACGAGTCGATCTCGTCGCCGTACCCGGAGGTCACGTCGATGTCCTCCACGCACCCCACGTCGCCGCGGTGGCCCACGCCATCGATGCCGCATTGCACACCTGACCAGCCGGAACGCGCGTATACCCCTCGCGGGCAATGGATTCGAGACCACAAAGCGTGAGTTAGCGACCCTACAGAGCGTGGTCAGGGTCTCGAAATCGACAACAGATGTGAGACTCGCTAGTTACTATTTCGATGTCCGAATGCAGTATCTGACATTTGCCGGGTGACCGGAACGGTTGCGCGGTGACCACATCGAAGGAGAATCACATGTTGCTCGGAGCTGTCGGGGCGCTCGTCGGAGGCCTGTTGGGAAATCTCGGTGTCGGCAACCTGCTGTTGGGACTCGGTGCGGGACTGTTCGGTTCGAGCTAGAGCCGGCACCGATCCGATCGGTCTCGGCTGACGTCGAGGCCGGTCGGATCGGTGTCGTCGTCAGTGTGAGGGAGGTCCTGCGGCGATCATCGTGTGGTCAGTCGCCTGTCCCGATCTGATCCAGCTCGGCCAGTACGTCTGCACTGAGGTCGAGTCCTGCTCCGGTTGCGTTCTCGCGCAGGTGTTCTGCCGACGACGTGCCGGGGATGAGAAGTATGTTCGGGGAGCGGTGCAGCAACCACGCCAGTGCCACCGAGAGTGGAGTGCTGTCGAGGCTGGTGGCGATGCGCGACAACGCGTTCGACTGCAGGGGTGAGAATCCGCCCAGCGGGAAGAACGGGACGAAGGCGATCCCCTGCGCCGCCGTGTCCTCGACGAGTGCATCGTCGGCGCGATCGGCGAGGTTGTACCGATTCTGCACACAGACCACCGGCGCGATCTCCTGTGCCTCCGCGAGCTGGGCAGCCGTGACGTTGCTGACGCCGATGTGCCTGATGTCGCCCGCACGCTGTAGCTCCGCCAGTGCGCCGATCTGTTCGGCGATCGGTCCGGGCGCGGGGCCGTCGGTGGCGCCCATCCGCATGTTCACGACATCGAGTGCGTCGAGACCGAGATGGCGAAGGTTCTCGTGCACCTGGGTCGTCAGCTCCTCGGGACTCCGATGAAACGGCCAGTTGCCGTCGTCGTCGCGACGGGCTCCCACCTTGGTGACGATGTGGAGATCGTCGCGGTAGGGGTGCAGGGCCTCCTTGATGATCTCGTTGGTCACGAAGGGCCCGTAGAAGTCCGCGGTGTCGATGTGGGTGATGCCCAGGTCGACGGCCTCGCGGAGCACCGCGACGGCGGCCTCCCGATCGGGAGGCGGCCCGAAGACGCCGGGACCGGCGAGTTGCATTGCGCCGTAACCGAATCGTGAGACCGTCAGGTCGCCCATGCGAAATGTGCCGCCGGGCAGGGTGATGTCGGACATGATCGCTCCTCTGTGGGTTCGTATGGGCGGATCTCGCCGTCCCCATCGACGCTAGGAGCGCATCGACCGTGGTGAGGAGTCCCCGCTCATCCTGGGACCGTCAGGACCACCCACGGTGCGATCGGTCCTCCTACCATCGAATCCATGAGCGATCGTCCCAACTCCCTGGGTGAGTACCTGCGCGCTCGCCGCGAGCTGATGAGTCCTGAGCGTGCGGGTTTCGCCGCGGGTGGTGTCCGTCGGACGCCCGGCCTGCGCCGCGAGGAGATCGCCCTGCTCGCGGGCATCAGTGCGGACTATTACCTGCGGCTCGAGCAGGGTCGCGACCGGAACCCCTCCACGCAGGTGGTCGACGCCCTCGCCGGAGTCCTCGAACTGGATACCGCGGCCACGGCGCATCTGCATGCGTTGGCGGGCGCGAGCCCCCGCCCGCCCCGAGGCCGTAAGCGGGTCGGCGTACCGACGGGAATCCTGTCGCTCCTCGAGGTGATCGACCTGCCGGCTTTCGTGGAGAGCCGCTCCTTCGACGTACTGGCCGCGAATCCATTGGCGACCGCGGTCTCTCCCGCGATCAGTGTCGGCACCAACCGTCTCCGGGCGTTTCTGCTCGACCCCGCCGAGAAGGAACTATGGGACGACTGGGCCCAGCGCGCCCGCGGGATGGTGGCGGGCTTCCGTGCGTCGGTCGGCACCGAGGTCGACGACCCGGCGACGACCCAGCTCGTCGGCGAGTTGTCCCTGCGCAGCGAGGAGTTCCGCTCGCTGTGGGCTCGGCACGACGTAGCCGTGCTCGCCGGCGGCTCCATGCGCCTGAACCACCCGATGGTGGGTGCGATGGAGCTTCGCCGGGAGAAGCTCCCCCTGGCGGGTACCGACGGTCAGATCCTCGCGATCTATCACGCTGAGGCCGGTTCGGACTCGGCGATGAAGCTCGCGACGCTGAAGGATCAGGTGTCGGTCGGCGGCGGGTCGTCGGCTGCCGGCGCGGCTGCGGCGTCCGGCCCGCAGTGACGACCCGCCCTCGCGGGTGTGCTCAGGGTTTGAGGATGATCTTCACCGCGCCGTCGGTCTTCTTCTGGAAGATGTCGTACGCATGAGGCGCCTGCTCGAGCGGGAGTTCATGCGTGGCGAACGAATCCACGCCCAGGGGATCGTCCTCCCCGAGCAGCGGCAGGATGTCGGGAACCCACTTCTTGACATTCGCCTGACCCATGCGCAGCTGAATCTGCTTGTCGAACATGGTGAGCAGGGGAAGCGGGTCGGCCATGCCGCCGTAGACGCCGATGAGCGAGATCGTCCCGCCGCGTCGAACGATGTCGATCGCCGCATAGAGCGCCGCGAGACGATCGACCCCGGCCTTCTGCATCATCGGTGCCGCCAGCGCGTCGGGGAGCAGGCCGGTCACCTGCTGGACCAGCTTCGTCACCGGTGATCCGTGAGCTTCCATGCCCACCGCGTCGATCACCGAATCGGTTCCGCGTCCATTGGTGGCCGCGCGGATCTCCTCACCGATGTCGTCGACGGCGTCGAGGTCGATCACCTCGATACCGCGAACCCGTGCGCGGTCGAGGCGTTCGGGGACGCGGTCGACGGCGATCACACGGTGGCCTCGGTGTGCGGCGATGCGTGCGGCCATGTCGCCGATCGGCCCCAGGCCCAGGACGGTGACCGATCCACCCTCGGGTATCGCTGCGTACTCGACCGACTGCCACGCGGTCGGCAGTACATCGGAGAGGTAGACGAAACGCGAATCCGCAGGCCCCTCGGGCACTTTGATGTGGGTGAACTGTGCCTGCGGAACACGGAGGTACTCGGCCTGACCGCCGGGTACGGCTCCGTACAGCGATGAGAAGCCGAAGAGCGCCGCGCCCATGCCCTGATCGCGGACCTGTGTGGTCTCGCACTGGGTGTACAGCGACGAGTCGCACATGTAGCAGGATCCGCAGGAGATCTGGAAGGGGATCACCACGCGATCGCCCACGGCGAGATCGCCTGTCTGCGAGCCGACTTCCTCGACCACGCCCATGGGTTCGTGGCCCAGGATGTCCCCGGGGGTCATGAAGGCTCCCAGCACCTCGTAGAGGTGCAGGTCGGAGCCGCAGATGTTCGTCGAGGTGACCTTGATGATCGCGTCGGTCGGCTGCTCGATCGTCGGATCGGGTACCTCGTCGACACTGACCTTCCGCTTGCCCTGCCACGTGACTGCGCGCATGATGATGCCTCTCGTGATGCGCGATCTGTTGTCAGGTGTGCCGGCTCGAGCGGATCATCAACGGAAGCAACATCGTTCGCAGTTGACGCCAAGGATCGGGAGTCGATGCTCACCTTGCCAGACATCGACATCACCAGCAGAACCACGACATTCGATCGCGGATTGACCGTAGCTGGGAAACTCAACGTGGCCGTCTGTACCCCTCCACTGTCTCACGGATCGGCGCGCCACCGCGACGGTTCCCGCTCTACACTGGTCTTGTCTGAACGGGTAGAGCCCTCGCCGGATCCGACCAACGCGACGAAGGGTTCCTCCATGGACATCGCACACCAGACCTCTGCGCTCTACATGCGAACGCATCTCATCGGCGCCAGCGGTGGTCTGCAACTCGCGCGTCTGGTCGCCCATGATCCCTGGACGGTGAACGCGATCGACCATCTGCCGGGCGAGCTGGAGCAGGAGATGGCATTCGTACGCACCCGCGTAGAGGAACTCAGCGGCCATCGCGAGTCGTGGCTGGGAGCGGTGGTGGGCGTCGGCACCGGGGTGCGTGGCGTGGCCGGCGTCGTCGGGTTGACGCGCGGTCGTTTCCGTCGCGTCGCGGCGTTGGAGGCCATGCGCTCGCTGTTGCTCGCCAAGAAGGCGATGTGGGAGCTCGGCATGGAGGGCCGTGTCGATTTCGGGCCGGGGACCGCCAGGTGCGCCGAACTCGACCAGCAGGCCGCACGGCAGGCCGAAGAGTTGCAGGCGTTGCATCGACGCGCGGCCGAGGAGGCCTTCACACGCGGGGGCTGACGCAGCGCCATCCGTGTTCACCCCGGCTCACGTGCCGCGACCCGCAGGTAGGTCTGCGGAGCCACAGCTTTTTCTCCACACAGCGTTGCACCGGTGCATGGAGTCACGAAATAATTGACGGTGAAGTCGTGTCGTCGTTGATTGGGGTGACCATGTCGGTCTTGGATTCGTTGTCGCGCAGCAAGAGCGTGCAGTTCTCGGTGGTGTTCGTCGCGATCTACGTGGTGTTCGCCATCTTCGGGTACTCGCGAGCGATCGCCGAGGAGCGCTCCTACAAGTAGGCCGGGCCGCAGGTCACGTCGGAACGAGATCACTTCTCCCGGTCAGGGAGGCCGAGCGTCGACTTCAGATCGTGGAGCGCCGCGTCGAGGCGGTCGTTCACCGGATGGCGAAGGGCTGCGCGCTCTTCGTCGGCGAGTTCTTCGATGGCATCGGCGGCCGGACCGCCGAAGATTGGTATGACGTCATCGGGTGGGTCGTGGCTGGTCATGATCGGCCCCGTCCCGGGCACGGCCCGTCGAGATCATCACCGTGTCGATGACTGTCATTCTCTAGTCTGCCCCGGTGTCGGCGGGGGGCGCCGCGTCGGTCAGCTTCGTCGCGACGGCAACGAGCGGGGTGTTGGTGTCCTGCGAGAGTCGGGCGAGGAGTGCGAATGCCTCATCGGCGGAGATGTCGTAACGCTCCATGATCATTCCCTTGGCCTGTCCGATGACATCCCGGGACTGAAGAGCCGCGTCGAACTGTGACCGCGTTGCGGCTGCGCCCAGGGCGAGCGCCCAGGAGGTCGCTGACCGCTGTCGCCCGTCCGCGGACGTCACCAGGCAGCGATTCGTCCCGTTCGGACCAGAAGGTGGCAACGGCGAAGACCGACGAGTGGGTCGGCTCGAGCAGTGGGATCGCGAGCACCGAACGAACGGTGTGGGGCGCGGGAAGACCGAACATGTACCGCGAGGCGCTGTCACCGGTTGTCTCGCTGCAGGCGACAGTGCATCGATCTGTGGTCGCGCGATGAATCGGCCCGTCGTCGGACTCGATCTCCATCAGCGAGAGCTTCTCGGCCAGTGTGCTGCTGGCACCTTCGAGCGAGAGGGAGGGCACGCGTCGCCGCGCTCGCGAGACGGTGACCACGGCAACATGATCGACCCCCGCGATGGTGGCCGCGCACCGGCTGAGGTGGGCCATGATCGCTTCGTCGCGGGTGGGCGCGTGAACCATCTGGCGGAGCCACGCCATGAACGGCCGGTCGATGGGAAGGCGCACGTCCGGATGACTGTCGGGCTGCGCGAGGTGGGTGTCAGGAACGGCCACTGCGATGTGTCTCCCCGTCTGGTGCACCGGGGCGGTGTGCCCTGCGTGCGGCTGAATGACAACGGCGCATCACACACACGGAGGGTGCGGTGTGCCGTCGAGCCGACGAAGGTAACTGGTTCGGCCTCATGGCTGTGACGATCAACTCGCAGTTCAGCAAGAGTGATGAACAACAAGTTCAGAACTGTTCTACCAGTTCGAGGCGGTTTGCGCCAGACATCGCCGGGCGGCGTTCCGCCGGACTGTTACGGCACTCGCGCAGATCGAGCTGCCGCTCCCGCGCGGTCTGGTCGCCGCTGTCCACCGCGCTCTGCAGTTCGGCACCCAGGGTCTGCAGCGCCGAGGGGAAAGTCGGAGTTCGCCGCGACCACGAGTCGCTCGGCCGCTGTCGGCTGTCGGTGTCGCCGGAATTGCCCGAGCGGGCCCAATCATGGCTCCACGAGCTCTTTACGTGATCCACGCACTGGGTTGCCAAAGAAACGGGCGGGTTGTTTACTTGCCACCGCAAGGTGCCATCGTTCGCTGAGGCTCCTTCACGGAAACACGCCAGCGACCCCAAACGTCCAGAGACGCCACGGGTCAGGACAGGCCTTCCCGGATTAAGGGTTGGCCTCGGAAACCCAAGTTAACCCGTTCGCTGAACGACAGTCAACGAATTGCGGTCACGAGTTCTTTCCACCGTGGCCCATGGCTGCGGCGGCGGTGAGGGCAGCGATCGGTTCCCGCAGGGTCAGGGCACCCTTCGAGCTCCTTGACACCCTTCAGCGCACCGATGCCGAGTTCGATGAACGATGTGACGAGGGCGTCGACCGGGATCGGATCGGGGTCGTTCAACCACCACGACGACGCCTCGTCGAACGCGGCGACCAGGGTGGTGCCGACGTACTGCATGAGCCGGTTGGTCGGGTCGAGCTCCAGCGATCCCGCCAGCGCCGTCAACGCCCGGGTGCGTCCGCCGTCGGACACGGCGGCGACCGTCGGGTCGGGGTGGCGTCGCCCGACGATGAGCCGCAGTGCGACGCCTCGGTGGGTCTCGAGATAGCTCAGTTGAGTGCGCAAGGCGGCCGGGATGACCGTCGGGGTGTCTGCCCCGACGGGGGTCGTGAACGCGGAATCCATCTGCGCCACAACATTGTCGAGGACTGCGCGGTAGATTCCCTCTTTGTTCGTGAAGTGATGGAACAGCAGTCCGTGGGCGACGCCCGCGCGTCTGGCTATGTCCGCGATCGTCACGTCGCCGTAGTCGCGTTCGGCGAACAGCTCGGAGGCCGCAGTCACCATCCGGTCGCGCGTGGCGGCCTTCTGCTGTGAACGCCTGGTCGCGGTACGGACCCGCGCAGCATCACCTGTCACGACGCACAAACCCCCAGGCGATCACGCGGCCATGATACCCTGCGAGGCGGCGCCGGCTCAGAGCAGATCGCTCGTCTGAAAGCCGTTCTCGAGACTGTGCTTCACCGAGCCGAGGAATCGACTTGCGTCCGCACCGTCGACGACCCGATGGTCGTAGGAAACCGCCAGGTGGACAAACGATCGGACCTCGATGCCCAGCGCTCCGTCGACGCGGGTGGGTGCCAGACGCTCGACCACCGCACCGGTACCGAGGATCCCGGTCTGCGGCAGGTTGATGATCGGGGTGTCGAACAGCGCGCCGCGACTTCCGGTGTTGGTGAGAGTGAAGGTTCCGCCGGTCAGTTCGTCGACGGTGATGGTTCCGGCGCGGACCCGATCGGCCTTGTCGGCGATGGCCTGCGCCAGACCATCGATGCGTAGATCCTGTGCGTCGCGGATCACGGGGACCATCAGGCCTCGCTCGCCGTCGACCGCGATGCCCAGGTGGCAGCGAGGGTGGTGGGTGATCTCGGTGACGTCGGCGTTGACCGATGCGTTCAGCACGCGATGGTCGGCCAGCGCGTCGATCGCCGCTCGTGCGAAGAAGGGCAGGAAGGACAGCTTCACGCCTGTGCGGGCGAGGAAGTCGGCCTTGTGTTCTTGCCGCAGTCGCGCGATCGCCGTGACGTCGACCTCGAACACCGTGGTCAGCTGGGCCGATGTCTGCAGCGATTCCATCATCCGGGACGCGATGGTTCGACGCAGACGACTGAGCTTCTGGGTGTCTGGCGCAGCTGTGTCGGTCGGTGCTGCGGCCACACGGTCGTCGGCGCGTGGCCGCGGATCCGTGGGCGGGACGACTTCGGGGGCGGCGTCCGACGCGATCCTCGCGATGTCGGCTCCCACGGCCACCGAGTCGTCCTCGTGCACGAGAACGTCGACGAGTAACCCTGATGCGGGAGAGGGGATCTCGGTGTCGACCTTGTCGGTCGCGACCTCGAGGAGGGGTTCGCCGGCCTCGACGCGGTCCCCGGGATCTCTCAGCCACCGGGTGATGACGGCAGCGTCGACCCCCTCGCCGAGGGCCGGTAGGCACACGGTGGTCGTCTCTCGGGTACTGGTGGTCATGAGAATCCCTGTCGTAGAGCGCTGGTCGTGTCAGGCCAGCGCGTCGAGAGCGGCGCGGACGATGCTGTCGGCGTCGATCCCGTGGTGGCGGTAGACGTCCTCGAGGGAACCGACCTGTCCGAACTGGCTGACGCCCAATGAGATCGACGACACGCGATTGACCCCGCCGAGGAAGGCGAGAGTGTGCGGATGGCCGTCGAGGACGGTGACCATCGGGGTGGCGCGGTCGGCAGGCAGCAGCTGATCGAGGATCCACGTCGGCCCGGAGCCCTGGCCGCGGCGCGCCTGCACGGCCTCGAAGAGCAGTCCCGGACTGGTGACGCACAGGACGTCGGCCGACACCCCGACCTGCTCGAGACGCTCGGCCGCGGCCAGCGCCTCGGGGATCAGTGCGCCCATCCCGACGATCGTCACCGCAGGGTTCTCGCGCCGCACCAGCGGATAGCCGCCCGCCACCACCTGACGCCGACGCCGCTCCCGCGCAGCCGGATCCTCGGGGACGTCGGCGAGGGACTGGTCGACCGGTCGCGTCGACAGACGCAGGTAGGCCGAGGTGCCGTCCGGTCGGCCCAGTCGGCCGATGCTGGCGAGCAACGTCCATTCGACGTCGATGCCGAAGGCGGGCTCGTAGGAGATGCAGCCGGGCTGCTCGAGACCGATCGACGGGGTCTTGATCGACTGGTGCGCACCACCTTCGGTAGCGAGGCTCCCCGACGGTGTCCCGACGAGGATCGACTGGCCGCCGGCGTAGATGCCGTAGGACCACGGCTCCAACGCACGTTCCACGAACGGGCCGTACATGACGCCTATCGGGAACAGCGGCTCTCCCCACCGACTCCACGTGGCGCCCAGCTCACCGATCAGACCCACGAGGTTGGTCTCGGCGATACCCAGTTCCATGTGCTGACCGGTCGGCTTCTCGCGCCAGTGCATGAGCGTCTCGGGATCGTCGTCGAACTAGTTGTGGCGTTCGGCCGCCGACCAGACACCGACCTTGTTGACCCAGCCGGCGAGGTTGGTCGTCGAGCTGACGTCGGGGCTCACGGTGACGACCCGCCGGGCGATGTCGGGGGCGCTGCGGTTGAGGTCGAGCAGCACTCGACCCAGACCGGCCTGGGTGCTCGACGTGCCCTTCGGGGTGCGACCGCTGTCGCTCGGGATCGTGAGATCCGCACGCGCAGGCACCGGATCGCGTCGCAATCTGCGTGCGGTGGCGTTGCACAGCGAGGCGAGCTCCGATCCGTCGTCGAAGCGGCTCCAGGGTGCGGCGGGATCCTGACCGAGTTCGGCGGCGAACGTCTCGTACTCGTCGACACTGAGCAGTGACGAGTGATTCTGCGGATGCCCCTCGGTGGGCAGGCCGAAACCCTTGATCGTGTACGCGATGATGACGGTCGGTCGGGTGTCGTCGATCCGGCGATACGCCTCGGTCAGGGCCGACATGTCGTGACCGCCCAGATTGCGGATGGCCGCGGCGGGCGTGTCGTCGTCGAGGTCGGCGATCAGGCCGGCGATCTCGTCGTGACCGGTTCCGTCGCCGGGGAGACGGTCGCGCACCTCGGACGGGCTGCAGCGCAGCAACCGCTGGTACTCGGCGTTGGGCATCTCGAGGATTCTGGTGCGCAACGCCGATCCACCCGGGCGGGTGAACAACGACTCCAGCAGGGCGCCGAACGTGACGGTGATGACCTGCCATCCCGCGGCGCCGAACATCGCCTCGAGCCGTCCGGCGGCGATGTTGGGCACCACCCGGTCGAGGGACTGGCGGTTCATGTCGACGATCCATACGACCTCGCCGAGGTCGGCGATGCCGGGGTCGAGGATGGCTTCCCAGACCGCGCCTTCGTCGAGTTCGGCGTCTCCGACGAGTGAGTACTGTCGGCCGCTGCCTGCATGCCCCGTCGAGGTCTGCACGTACCGACTTGCCATCGCTCCCCAGATCGGGGCCGTGGCGCCGATGCCGACCGAGCCGGTGGAGTAGTCGACCGTTTCGGGATCCTTCGATCGACTCGGATACGACTGCAGTCCGCCGTACTCGCGGAGTGTCGTCAGGTACTTCTCCTCGAGGTCGCCGAGCAGGTAGTTGAGGCTGTGCAGAACCGGGGAGGCATGCGGCTTGACCGAGACACGATCACCGGACCGGAGTTGGTCGAACCACAGCGATGTCATGATCGACACCATCGAGGCACACGACGCCTGATGCCCGCCGACCTTGAGGCCAGAGGTGTTGGGGCGCACGCGATTGGCGTGGTGGATGATCGACGTCGACAACCAGAGCACCCGCTCGGCGATCTCGTCGAGATGGTGTGCGGTGGCCTCGAGCGGCGCGGACTCCGCAGTCGCCGGTCCCGGTGTCGATGGCGACATGGCGTGCTCCTCGTGTGTTCGGTGGTGATCAGGAGGTCACCGGATGGATCTTCGGGGTGACGATGGGCGCCTGCACGGTCGGGATGTCCGGTGGCGCGATGTGCGACAGGGAGGTCGACGGATCACGTCGCTTCGAGGATGCGTTCGCACTATGCTCACCAAACGGTGACGCGAATTTCGCTTGTGCGCCAGGGCCGCGTCCGTTTCTGTGCAGATTGCGCATCATCGCCGCTGAACCGACCCGAAAGATGAGCGCAATGCCCAAGGACGACCGTCTCGACGCGACGGACGCGCGTCTGCTCCTCGCCTTGTCCGACGCTCCGCGTGCCACGGCTCTCGCGCTCGCCGATCGTACGCGGCTCTCGCGCAACACCGTGCAATCGCGCCTCGCGCGCATGGATCAGGAAAATGCGTTGCTCTCGTTCGAAAATCGGATCAGCACAACGGGTCTCGGCTATCCGGTGCGCGCTTTCATCCTGACCAGCGTGCGCCAGCGCAAGCTCGACGCGGTCGGTGCCGCGCTCGCGAAGATCCCGGAGGTCGTCGAGGTGGTCGGGATGAGCGGCGTCGCGGATCTGCTCATCGAGGTCGTCGCACGCCACGTGGAGGATCTGTACCGGATCGCCGGCGCGGTGCTGGCCATCAAGGGCGTCAAGCGGACCACGACCGGGCTGGTGATGCGTGAGATGGTCGGTTACCGGGTGACACCCTTGCTGCAGACGCTCGCCGACGACGGTCCGCGTCCCACGAGCTGATGACGAGCGGGTGCGACAGGTCGTCGACCGGTCTCGCCCAGGAACTGGCCCAGCTCGGCGAGGAACTCGGCCGGTTTCTCGATATGCGGCCAGTGCCCGGTCTCCGGGATCTCGACCGCCGTCGAGGTGGCGACCGTCGCGAGAAATCGGTCGACGTCGGCAGGCGGTGACAGCGGGTCCAGTGGTCCACGGATGATCTTCGTGGGACAGGAGATCCGGTGCAGATCGCCCCCGGGATCGTCGCCGATGGTCGACAGGAGGGCGGGAAAGGATCCCGGTGCGCCGAGGGCGGACATGACCTGCTCCATGAGGTCGGGATCCAACTTCTCGGGGTGCGCCAGGAACGGGCCGAGAGCCAGCTTCAACAACCTCGGTGACGAGGCCACCATCGTGGTCACCCGCGCGGGCAGGGGAACGCCGATGGTCAACAGTTCCGCGAGCAGGGTCGCGACCGATCGCGGTTGGGCCAGGAAGGTCTGGATCGGGTTCCGCGCCAGGCCGGTGAGCGAGAGGATGGGCCCGCCGGTGATCACGAGTCGCTCGACGAGATCGGGGCGGTCGATCGCGAGGCGGGTCGCGACGATGGACCCCATCGAGTGCCCCACGATCGTGGCGCGATCGACCGAGAGTTCCGCGCACACTGCGGCCACCGCCTGCGCAAGCGCGGTGAAACTCGTTTGTCTGCGCGAGAACTGGGAATCGCCGAACCCGGGAAGGTCGATGGCGATGACCCGGTGGGTCCTGGCGACCTCGGGGAGGATCTCGATGAACCAGCGCCAGCTCGCGGATATGCCGTGCAGGAACACCACCACATCACGGTCGTCGCCGACCCGGTCGAGATCGACGAGATGGATGCGCTTCCCATCGAGTTCGACCTCACGGGTCACCTCCTCCCACGGGAAGTCGCGCCAATGCGCCGCCGTGGGCGCGACCTCGGTGTCTGACGTCGACGGTGTCGCAGATGCGGAGTCGTCAGGATCTGGCACGATTTTCCCTGTCGTTGCGCGAAGTGGTGGGATGCATCACCCGGTCGAGCGCGGGGACGAGGATGCGCCGGGGCACCATGCCGGCGAGTTGCGCCGCGATGGCGTTCATACGTCCGGAGACCACATGCGGCGGCGTCCGGCGGCGGTCGAGGGCGCGCAGCCCGGTGGCGACGACCTGGTCGGGCGTCTGGAAAGATCCGACGACCGACGCGTCGTCGCCGATGACGTCGAAGAACTCGGTCTTCGTGGGCCCGGGGGCGAGGGTGAACGCGGTGATCCCGTGCTTCTTGGCCTCGAACCACAGCGACTGACTGAAGCTCAGGACGAAAGCCTTCGACGCCGAGTAGACCGCCAGCGACGGCACGGGCTGGAAGGCCGTGGTGCTCGAGACGTTGATGATGCCGCCGTGGCCGCGCTCGATCATCTCGGGAAGGAACGCACGCGCGAGATCGACGACCGCGATCACGTCGACGGCGATCTCCTTGCGGTAGTCCGCCGGGTCGGTGTCGACGAAAAGTCCCTGGGTCGCGAAGCCGGCGTTGTTGATGAGCAGGTCGATGTCGTCGTCGACCTGGGCGCGCAAGGTAGCGCCGGGGTTCTCGGTGGCGAGATCGAAGGGAACGACGGCGCAGTCGACCGAGAACTTTCTGCTCAGCTCGTCGGCGAGCTCACGCAATCGGTCGGCGCGACGCGCCACGAGTACGAGGTCCGATCCCCGGGCCGCGAGGGCGCGGGCGAACTCCTCGCCGATCCCGGAACTCGCGCCGGTGATGAGGGTGCGTCGAGCCGCGAAGCGGCGGCGCTCACCCGACGGCATGACGGTCATCTCGCATCGTCTGGTTTATGTCACCGAGCTTGACATTTCGTTGACTGACAGTCAACCGTCTTGTAGCGTCGCATCATCCGAGGCAGCGGGGCACGTCGTGTTGTCGTTGCCCCGGTACGGCGTGCGCGGTGGATCCTCGTGTGTTGTCAACAGAGGAGTGGACGTGGTCGAGATGATCCTGGTGACCGGAGCCGGCGGGGGAGTGGGCCGCGGCGTGGCGCGCAGGCTGGCCGAGGGAGGCGAGAAGGTTCGTGCGTTCGTCAAGAACGAGGAGCAGGCCCGCGTCGCGCGTGCCGACGGTGCGGCCGAGGTGGTGATCGGCGACATCAGGTCAACTGATGACGTGGTGGGTGCGGTCCCCGGCGTCGCCCGGGTGTTCCACGTATGTCCGACGGCCGTGGTGCGGGAGGTGGCGATCGCAGAGGGGTTGATCGCCGCCGCGCGCGCCAACGACGTCGAACACATCGTGTTCAACTCGGTGATCCATCCGGAGATCAAGGAGTTGCCACACCACCAGGAGAAGTTGCGAGTCGAGGCGCTGCTGCATGCGTCCGACGTCCCGGCGACTGTTCTGCGGCCGTCGCACTTCATGCAGAACTATCTCGATTTCTGGGACCTGATGCTCGCCGGGACTCTGCCCTACCCGTCGTCGCCGAACTCGGTCATGGGTGTTGTCGACGCGGAGGACATCGGTGAGGTGGGTGCGATGATCACCGCGTCGCCGCACGGTCATGCGGGTAAAACGTACGATTTATCGACCCAGGAGCTCACCCGCCACGAGATGGCAGCGATATGGAGTGGCGTTCTGGGCCATTCGGTCTCGGCCGTGCGACTCCCTCCCACGGCGGTGAAGAGCCCGTTGCAGGGTGTCGGTGCGGCCGCGACGATCGTCGCCAAGTCGTTGGCGTCGACCAAGACCCATGCGTTGGGGAGCATCGTTCGTGGACTGGCCGGCTCGTCGAACACCCGTGGCGTGCGGAACTGGCCGGAGGAGTCCAAGGACTGCTATGTCGCGATGATGAGCTACTACGACACGGTCGGACTGCCGGCCGGTAACATGACCGTGCTGCCGGAACTGCTCGGTCGACCGGCCACCAGCTACCGGGAGTTCGCCGCGCGTGAAGCCGCCCGGCGTGGGGCCACCGTCGGCTGAATCCCCTCGCGCTTGTGGAACGTCGAACGTGCCTGTGCTCGAACGTCACCGCTGCACTGCCTCGCGGAATCGGCTCAGAGCAGTCCGAGAACCTCCAGGTTGGTGGCATACTTGACGATGATCTGCGGTGTGATGTGCGGGATGTCCTTGTCGGGACCGATTTTCGCGTCCTGTACCGCCGCGCGGAACCGATCGGTCGATGCCATCGCCCCGTTGAGCGGCGGCACGGGCTGCTGGTAGTTGTGCAGCAACGGCAGCAGTGACGCGGACCGCTGCTTGGCAGGCAGCGCGCGGACCGCGGTCTCGAACCGCTGGAGCCAGGTGTCGTAGTGGTCGACACGCTGGATCGAGTACCCCGCATCGACCAGCCAGTCGACGAACTGGTCCTGACCGATGCCGTCGTCGTACGGGTTCATCACGTGGTACGTCTCGAAACCGTCGAGCAGCTGGACCGACAGGGTCGAGATCGCCTCGGCGATGAAGTCCACTGGTAGTCCGTCGTAATGGGCGCGTTGACGATTGCCATCGGAGTCGAGCTCGTAGAACGACTTCGGGGCGACCCCGGTGGCCACCAGGCTCAGCATCAACCGGGTGAACATGTCGGGCACGTTCAGCTGACCGACGAACTGGGTGTCGGCCAGGATCATGTCGCACCGGAACACCGACACCGGCAGACCGCACAGATCATGCGCTTCCCACAGGAGCACCTCGCCGGCCCACTTGCTGGTGCCGTAACCGTTGGCGTAGGTCTCGTCCACCGCACGGGTGGCGCTGATCTCGCGGATGTCGGCGTCTTCGACGAACGCCGACGCCGGCTCGATACCGGCCCCGACACCGATGGTCGAGACATAGGCGAACTGCTTGAGCTTGCTGGTCAGCGCGATGCGGATCAGCTCGGCCGTGCCCAGGGCATTCGGGCCGAACAGCTGCGCATACGGCAGCACGTGGTTGACCAGTGCCGCCGGGTCGACGATCAGGTCGACGGTGTCGGCGATGCGCTGCCACGTCTGCGCGTCGAGACCGAGATCGGCTTCGCTCTTGTCACCCGCGACGACCTCGAGATGGTCGGCGGCCAGCTTCTCGTATCGCGCCAACAGGGCCGGGTCGCCGCTGTCGAAGGTCGCGTCGAGTCGCGCCCGGGCCGCCGCGTCGTCCTTCGCGCGCACGATGCAGATCAGGGTGCCGTCGACGAGATCCATCCGCTCGAGCCATTCCAGCGCGAGGAACCGACCGAGGAAGCCGGTCGCGCCGGTGAGCAGAACGGTACGGACCTGCTCGCCGGGGCGCGGCAACGACGGTGCCGCGGCGAGGGTCTCGGCGTCGACGAACTTGTCGAGGGTCAGATCCCGTGCGTGGACCGCGGTGGCGTCGGCGCCGTGCACCGTCGCGAACGTGGGTCGGGTCGCACCCGAGTTCCGCTCGTTGTCGATGTAGTCCGCGATGGCCTGCAGGTCGGCTGCCGGATTGACGATGACGCCGACCGGGACATCGATGTCGAAGATCTCGCGAAGGAGGTTGGCGAACGTCACCGCCGACAGCGAGTCACCACCGAGGTCGGTGAAGTGCGCATCGGCCTGCACGTCGGAGGCCGACGCGCTGAGCAGTGCGGCCGCGGCTCGACTCACGGACTCGAGAACCGGTGCGGTGTCGCCGTCGCGGCGCAGCGCGGCCAGTTCGTTGGTCTGACCGTCGGCGAGGTCGGCGTAATGCTGTTCGAGCGCTTCGCCGTACTTCTCCTTCAACCGGGGACGCGCGAGCTTGCGGATGCCGGTCAGCAGACCGTTCTCCAGCGTGAAAGGCGTTGTCTCGACGATGAAGTCACGGGGGATCTCGTAGGACTGCAGACCCGCGGCCTTGGCGGCCCGCTGCAACGACTCGCCGAGGATCGGCTTGACCGCGTCGACATCACTGTCGACCTGGGCCAGGGCATCGTCGGTCGGCACGATGACCGCCAGCAGGAACGCACGAGCGCTGTTGCCGTAGATATAGATCTGCCCGATGACGGGGCTGTCGGCGAAGACCGCCTCCACCTTCGACACGGTGACGAACTCGCCCTGGGAGAGCTTGAGGACGTTGTTGCGGCGATCGAGGTAGACCAGCTGATCGGGACCGGTCTCGGCGACGACATCGCCGGTGCGGTAGTAACCGTCCTCGTCGAAGACGTCGGCGGTGGCGTCGGGACGGTTGAAGTATCCGGGGAACATGGTGTCGGACTTGACGAGCAGCTCGCCGCGCGGGTTGGGACGATCGGTGTGGAAGTATCCGAGGTCGGGGACGTCGACGAGCTTGTAGTCGATCACCGGGGGACGGCGGACCGCTCCGTCGATGAACACCATCCCGGCCTCGGTGGATCCGTACCCCTCGACCAGGTGCAGTCCGAGCAACGATTCGACGAACGCGGTCATCTCCGCCGAGATCGGCGCCGAACCCGTCAGTGCGGCAACGTATCGCCCGCCGAGCAGGTTGTCGCGCAGGTCCGCCGAGACCGCCTCGCTCGCGGTGGCCTCGTCCTCACCCGCGTTCACGCGACGGTTCAGGGCGCTCTGGTGTTCGGTGAAGATCATCTCCCAGATCCGGGGGACGAAGCTGAGCAACGTCGGTCGCACCAGCGCGAGGTCCTCGAGGAAGGTCGACAGGTCGCTGGTCGCCGCGAAGTAGGACGTCCCGCCCGACGCGAGCGTCTCGAACAGGATGTGTCGCCCCATGACGTGGCTCATGGGCATGAAGCTCAGGGTGATCGACGGACCGGTGGTGCCCTGCGCACCGACCATGTTCGTCGACCGCCGCCATGCGTTGGTCACCAGGCTCTCCGGGTACATCGCACCCTTGGGTCGGCCGGTGCTACCCGAGGTGTAGATCAGCAGTGACAGCGGATCGCCCTCGCCCACAACCGGAACCGGGCCGGTCACCTTCGACTCACCGCGTGCGATCACGTCGGCGAGCGCCTCCACGGTCACCGCGTGCTCGCCGTCGGCGAGGCGACGCTGCGCATCGGCGACCGCGTCGCGGTGGTCGTCGACCTCGGGGTGCAGATCGAACACGATCAACCGTGCGGGCGACTCGCTGTTCCCGCTGAGTCCGATCGCGTCACCGAGGTGATCGACGCTCGCGGCGATCAGCGTGGGTTCGGTCTCGTCGACGATGGGCTGCAGCTGGGTCAGCGGCGCACTGGTCTGCAAGGGCACGCACACCGCGCCCAGCAGAACCGTCGCCATGTCGATGACCGCGTAGTCGATGCTGGTGAACCCCAACACCCCGACGCGGTCGCCGGGCGAGACCGCACCGTCGGCGAGTGCCGCGGCGACCGAGCGCAAACGGGCCCACAGCTCGCGATAGGTGATGGTCTCGAAGCGCGGCAGCAGCGTGGTGGTGGTGCGACCGGTCGCAGGGTCCTCGACGAACTCGACGGCACGCGCCCCGAGTGCGGGTCGGTCGGCGTAGCCCTCGGCGAGAGTGTCCATGATCTGGGCGAGTCGCAGCGACGGCTCGTTGATCGCCGCGGTCACCGCGTCGTCGGGGCGCGCGGCGGCGAACTGCGCGTCGTCACCGACCAGATCGGCAATGCGGCGGGCGAGTTGGTCGTCCTGGGTGTCGACAGACATGGGTGGTACTCCTTCGAACTATGGCCGGACGGGAGGACGAGTAGGCGTCCTGAGCACCCGTACAGGATTTTGCATAGCCTAACGATGTAAACGTTAGCAGCGCTTCGCACCCACCGGCCACCGCAGTGTGGCGCACCAGACACACCTGGTCGGACAGCGCGACCGCTTAGTCGGATTCGCGTGGTCGCGTTGTATGAAAAGCGTCCGCGACGGCTCCTCGGCCACACCTCGCCGACGTCAACGCAACGCCGTCGCGGCGACGTCGGTAGGCGCTACACGGAGATGTGGTGACCCGCTGCCCGAAGCGCCTCGACCGCGACCGATTTGTGTGTCGACGGGGTCAGGACGATGTCGGCGGTGGCCGTTGAGCCGACGAAGACGGGTATGCCGTCGGCCGACAGGGGCGATCATCGATACGGTCATGCCGGGTTGGTCGAGTTCGTGTGCGGAACCACCGGAATAGAAGGCGGTCAAGCGTGCTCGATCACGAACTCGCCGCCGAGCACTTCGAGGTGTTGGGCGACGATGTCGAGTGCGAGCGTGGCCATCATGGAGACGCTAGCCGTCAGACGTCAGCGTGTTCAGTCGCGTCTCCTCCTGGGATCCGGTCTCCGCCGAGTAGACGATGACCCGCACATCCGAGCCGGTGGCATGAAAAACGTCTCCGATGAGGGTGATCGGATCCAGACGGGGTGAGTGAAGGTCTTTCGCGCTCCCCGGTAGAACGTCGGCGTGGCGGTACGCCACAGCCCGGAGAACTCGGCACTGGCGCTCTTGAGGTCACGGATGAGGTCGTCGAGTTCAGGATCTGCGGGGTGGGCTATCTGCGCGATGCGAAGGTCTCCGACCACTGCATCCCGAAACCGGGCGTGTTCTTCGGGGTCCACCCACACTGCTGAGGTGTCCTCGGTCATCTCGTACCACGCTTGGTTGCGTCGGCGGCCGGACAGTTCCATCGGATCTCCATGAGCGCCGACCATGCGGGATTCCACTGCAACAGCCACCAGTCCGCGGAAAAGACCGCAGTGGGCAGCCGATCTGCCCGCGCCACCATCCGTGTGACGCTGTCGGGAACCGACCGATCCACAACAGACGCCGGTGCCGCCAAACCGGCTGCGCCACAAAGCACTGCAGCATCGGCGGCGGCCAGCCCCATGGCTCGGACCAACGCTGCGACGACCGCCGGTGACGGGTTCGTCGCCCGGCCCTGCTCGAGCTGAATGAGGTAGTCCACAGAGATTCCGGCCAGTACGGCGAGTTCCTCGCGGCGCATACCCGAGGAACGTCGTGGCCTGCCCGTCACATCCGACATCGGCGCGCTGCGATCACGCCACGAATGCAGCAGCGACGCGAACCCGGCTGACGATTGCGCGGTCGGCGGTTCCCTGTGCTCGATCGACATCACTCCAGTGTGTCCGCCCCGACGGTGGTACTGACAGTCCTACCGACGGTCATCATCTTCTGGTCTGCGGTCCTGCCGCATACCGTCGAGAACATGAGTGACGTGACGCTGATAACCGGGGCAAACAAGGGAATTGGTCGCGAGACGGCCAGGCGTCTGCGGCAGGCAGGTCACACCGTCATCATCGGTGCACGCCACCGAGAACTCGGTCAGGCTGCCGCCGCCGACCTGGGTGTGGAGTTCGTCCATCTCGACGTCACCGATCAGGGCTGTGTCGACGCCGCCGCGCGCCAGGTTCGCGCGGAACACGAGCGGCTGGAGGTGTTGATCAACAACGCCGGCGTCACCGGTGGGCGCAGCCCGCTCGAACACACGTCGGTTGACGACGCCCGTATCGTCCTCGACACCAATCTGTTCGGTGCCATGCGGGTGACCAACGCGTTCGTCCCGTTGCTGGAGATGTCGGACAACGCCCGGATCGTCAACGTCTCATCCGGAGTCGGATCGATACACGACACCGTCGAGCACGACTATTTCGATTGGCAGGTGATACCGCCTGTGTACGCCGTGTCGAAGACCGCGCTGAACATGCTCACACTGAAATACTCGCGCGCGTTGCCCGGCATTCGGGTCAATGCTGCTGACCCCGGCTATACGCGGACCGACCTCAACGCTGGCGACGGCGCCCACGACGTCACCGAGGGCACCGATGAGATCGTGCGCCTCGCGACCATTGCGGGCGATGGGCCGACCGGGACGGTCAGCAACAAGAATGGACGTCTTCGATGGTAGATGCGCTGATCGCGTTCAGCGATAGCCGTCGGGCGAGTTTGGAGCTTGATCCGGTTGCCGGATCTGGTGTCACGGCCGAGTCATCCTTCCCGCTGATCCGCCACACAACAGCGTTGCGCGACCCCGAAATCGGCTCGATGCTGGATTGCAGCGCGCACGCCGTCGCCGACGAGATCGGTGACCTGGTCAGCGTGATCGCCCGGACCGCGATGGGGTCCCGGCCACCAGCTACCGGGGGTTCGCTGCGCGTGAACCCGCCCGGCGTGGCGTCACGGTCGGCTGATCTGGTTCTGCGTCAGTCGGATCCGGTCACCCCGTAGGACTTCGCCATCACCGACTCGATGACGCGGCGCGGCAGGAGTCGACGTGCGGCGAACACCACCGGCGCCTTGCTGCCGACCGCGTAAAGCGGCTCCGGTCGCGTGGCGGTGACGGCCTTCAGGGTGGTCTCGGCGACGCGCTGCGCCGAGATGCCCCCTGCCTCCTTGGCGTCGAGTGCGGCCACGGTCGCGGTGAACGCCTTGCGGTAGGCGGAGTCGTCGGCGATATACTTGGTCCGGCGTTCCGAGAGTCCGGTGTTGATCGATCCCGGCTCGACGGTGGTGATCGCGACACCGAACGGCGCCACCTCGAGCCGGGCCGCGGTGGCGAAGCCTTTGATCGCCGCCTTGGTGGCCACATACGACGAGCGGTAGGCGAGCGGGGGAAGCTGGCGAGCATCGAACCCACGAACACGATCCGTCCTCGGCGCCGTGCACGCATCGCGGGCAGGAGTAACCGGGTGAGCTCGATGTGCCCGAGCACGTTGATCTGGAACAACCGCCGTAGGGCGTCGATGGGAATTTCTTCCAACGGCCCACATTGGCTTTCGCCCGCGTTGTTGATGAGTACGTCGACATCGCTGTCACCGAGTCCGGCCGCGAACGCTGAGATCGACTGGGTGGACGTGAGGTCGAGGTCGCGGTAGTCCACGCCGGGGATGGGATCGGAGATGGTTGCGCTGTCACGGCTGGTGCCGATGACCCGGTATCCGCGTTCCACGAGTAGCGCGGCAATCGCCCGACCGATTCCCGACGACGCGCCGGTGATGACTGCTGTGTGCATGCGACCTCGATATATGGGGCGACAGCGCGGTGTGTGCCATCGGCTCGCCGACGCCGACGGTCCGCCCTGGAGGATCATAGGATGCCACTGACTCGAAGTCAGTGAAGCGTCGAGGTTCATTGACTTCAAGTCAATCGACTGGCTAGTATGGGTCGACCGATCCAACGAGGGAGCGACACATGATTTTGGTGACCGGAGCCGGTGGTGGCATGGGACGCGCGTTGGTGCGTGACCTGCACGGCCGCGGCGTCGACGTTCGCGCGTTCGTCAAGAACGAGAATCAGGCGCGAACCGCTCGGGCAGACGGGGCGACCGAGACGGTGATCGGCGACATCCGATCGTCCGACGACCTCACCGCCGCGGTCGCGGGAGTGGAGCGAATCTTCCACGCGAATCCGACCAGCATCGTCCGCGAGGTGTCGATCGCTGAAGATATCGTCGCGGCGGCGCGTGCGAACAAGGTGGAGCACATCGCCTACCACTCGGGTCATCCACCCCGACATCGTCGAGATGTTCCACCATCAGGAGAAGGGGCGCGTCGAGGACGTCTTCCGTGACTCGGGGATCCCGTCGACATTCTTGCGGGCATCGCATTTCATGCAGAACTATCTGGACTTCTGGGAGTTCGTGCGCGGCAAGGTGCTGCCGTACCCGTCCTCGCCGGACTCGGTGATGGGGGTCGTCGACGCGGAGGACGTCAGCGAGGTCGGCGGGCGCATCATGACCGCACCCGTCGACGAGCACGCGGGGCAGACCTACGACCTGTCGACCCAGGAACTCACCCGCCATGAGATGGCGAAGATCTGGGGAGACGTTCTCGGACACAAGGTGTCGGCATTGCGCCTCCCGCCCGGCGTCGTGAAGAATCCGTGGCTCGGGGCGCGTGGGTTCGGTGTCGCTCTCGTCCGATCGTTGCGCGCGACGACCATTCACGCCCCGCTGCAGATCGCGCGCGGTCTGGCGCAGTCATCCAACGCGAAGGGTGTCCGGAGTTGGCCGCAGGAGTCCGTCGACTGTTACGTCACGATGATGAACTACTACGACAAGAACGGGTTGCCCGCCGGCGACATGGCGGTGCTGCCGTAGCTGCTGGGGCGACCGGCGACCACCTACCGCCAGTTCGCCGAACGCGAGGCCGCCCGCCGCGGTCACACGTCGCGCTGATCCCGAATGCGACCTGAGGTCGACTGATGGACGTGGTGCCGCGGCAAATCGTGGGCATGAGTGTCGCGGTGGCTCGCTTCTATCACCGGATGGAAGCCGACCACCGTGGCCCGATGCCGAGAGGTCCCGTTCTGTTCGTCGCCAACCACGGGTTCGGCGGTGTGTTCGATCTGAACGTGTTGGCGTTCGCGTCGGCGTACGAACAGACCGGCGACAAGCGCCGAGTCAGCATCCTGACGCATCAGATCGCCTGGGCGCTCGGTCTGGGACGCGTCGTCGAGAAGTTCGACGCGACGCCCGCGAACCACCACGCGGCTGTGGTGGCGTTGCGGGCGAGACGGCATGTCCTCGTGTTCCCCGGCGGCGACATCGACGGCTTCAAGTCATGGAGCGATCGCAACCGGGTCATGTTCGACGGCCGGACCGGGTTCGCCCGGCTCGCCACCGAAGCCGGGGTGCCGATCGTCCTCGTCACGGCGGGTGCTGGTGAGTCGTTGTTCGTCATCAGCGGCGGACGGCGACTCGCACGTCTCGCGGGACTCGACAAACTGCTGCGGTTGAAGTCCTTTCCCACGTCGATATCCCTCCCGTGGGGCCTCACCACCGGATTCGTCGGACTGTTGCCCTACCTCCCGCTCCCCACCAAGATCACCACCACGGTCCTGCCCGCGATGACCTCGCGCGACGGCGAATCCGCTGATGACTATGCGCACCGCGTCCATGAGGTGATGGAACGCGAACTGACCGCGATGACCGAGAACAGGACGCCGTTCGTCGGGTGAGGTGGCGGTAGGGTCAGTCGAAGATCATCGTCGCCGCGCAACCGAAGGAGAGTCCCGTTGTCCCGGTCGTCGTCGGCCAAGCCGAGCAAGCGGGCGGCGCAGAAGGCCGAGACGCGCAAGCGGCTCGTGGACGTGGCGATCGAGGTGTTCTCCGAGAGCGACTACGAGCAGGTGGCGGTGGCCGACATCGCCGCGCGGGCCGACGTGGCGCACGGGTTGCTCTTCCACTATTTCGGGAACAAGCGCGGCATCTACCTGGAGGCTGTACGCACCACCGCGGACCAACTCAACGCCGCGTTCGTCTTTCGGCCGGGTTCGACTCCCCGAGAACTCGTGCGGACGGCCCTGCGACAGCACCTCGAATACCTCCGCGAGCATCGTGGCCTGGCGCTACGACTCGTGCTGGGGGGTCGAGGTGCGGACCCGCAGGCGTGGGAGGTCTACGAGGCGGCGCGGTGGACGGCTCTCGCGGCCTTCGCCGCGGTGATGGGTCTGGACCGTGACAACCCCGCACTGCGGATGGTGGGTCGCGCCGCGGTCAGCGCGTTGGATGAGTCGACTGTCCAGTGGCTCGACAACACCGATGCGTTCGATGTCGACCACATGGTCCGGTGGATGGAATCGCTGATCGTCGCATGTATCCAGACGGCCCACGTACTCGACCCCGGCATCGACCTCGATGGCGCCGTCGCGCTGTTGGAGTGAGCAGGTGGGCCGCCGACGACCTATTCGACTATCTCGCTGAGCTTCTCGAGAGATTTGTCGAGCTGCTTGCCGAACGCCTTCTGGACGATCTTGCCGAGCGGGCCGAACAGGATCGAGGCGTTGAAGATCACGTGCAGGGTGGCCACGCACGCGGTGTCACCATCGGGCTCGACGGTGAAGTCCAGTTGCACGGTGGACGCGGTGCTCCCGGACCCTTCCAACTGGACGAAACGGGGTGCGTCGTAGTCGGTGGTCGTGAAGTCGATCGTGTCGACCACGCCTTTGATGGTGACGACCTCGGTCATCGTGGTGCCGACCGCGAGGTCGGTGGGCGGCTGTGTTCCCCACGAGGTGTGCAAGGTGTTCCACTCCGCGAACCGCGTCGGGTCGGAGATCACGGCCCACGCCTTCTCCTGGGAGGTCTGCAGTGTTCTCGCGGTGGTTATCTCGGGCATCGATGGCTCCTGTATCACTCGTGTCCGAGCTAGATGATGGCGGTGATGTGGTCGCGCTGACCCAGCAGCGCCTTGCCGTACGTCTCCATGGACACCTGCGGCAGCATCACCGCGTGTCGTGCAGCCACGTTCGAGTCCCGCCAGATGCGCTGCATCGCATTGACCTCGGCGAAACTTCCCGCCCCTGACGCATCGAGAAGGGTGTTGATGACGCTGTTGATCGACTTCAGAGCCACCGCGGAGTCGGTGCGCATCCGGGCACGGGCGGTGAAGTCGGGGTAGATGTTCGCCTCCGCGTACCGTCGCACGTCGTCTGCGGCCCGGAAGGCGTGAAGGTGCGCGGTGTCGATCTTCGTGGCGGCCTCGGCGATCAACAGCTGAAAGGCCACCGACTCCGCCTGGCACTCGATGTTGGTGTACGCCAACGACTTGGTGGCCGCCTTCGTCGTCGCGAGGTGGAGAGCGGCGCGGCCGAGGCCGAGCTGGGGGCCGACCAACACCATCACGAGCATGGCGCCGAAGGCGGAGCGATAGAACGCGGACTCCGGGTGATCGGCCATGTAGGTGCCCGAGATGACCGGGAGCATCGAGATCAGGCGGTGCTCGGGGACGAACACGTCCTCGGCCACGATCGTGTTGCTCCCCGACGCGCGCATCCCGGCCACGTACCAGGTGTCGTCGACGCCGGCGTCGGCTCGCGGCAGGAGGACCATCGCCTGGTCTTCCTCGTCGACGTCCTCGTCGAGAACCCAGACCCCGCCGCCCATCCACTCCGCGTGCAGGCTCGCCGATGCGTAGGGCCATTTCCCGGTGACGCGGTAACCGCCGTCGACCTTGCGTGCGGTGCCGCCCGGGGTGACGACACCGCACATCACCACGTCCGGACCATCGGCGTAGATCTCGTCGACGGTCTGCGTGGGATACAGGCATGTCGACCACGACTGGATGTTCGACAGCGTTGTCACCCACGATGGCCCGCCGTCTGCCTCGGCGATCAGGGCGGACAGTTCGAGCATCGACTCGAGACCCGCCTCGAGCCCGCCGTGCCGTCGCGGAGCGGCGAGTCGGAACGCCCCGGCCTCTCGAAGTGCCTCGATGACAACGGGATCGACGCGACGCTCCTTCTCGTTCTCGGCCGAGTGTTCCTTGATGAGGGGCAGCAATTCCGTCACCCGGGCCAGGACGTCGTCGGCCGTGGTGATGGGTGGGGCCTGCGTTGAGGTCATGGGGGTCTCCTGTCGAGGTTGTGGATGGATCTTCTGCTCAGGGTGATGTGTGGGCTATCCGGCGAGCCGCCGATACCGGGATCGATGGAAGACCAGCGGCGCGGATTCGGGTGCGGTGTCGAACGTCTCGATGCGCAGGATCACGATCGAGTGGTCACCGGCCGGGATCTCGTCGCAGACCGAGCAGATGAAGGTGGCGGCCGCGTCGGTCAGGAGGATCGCGCCCTGGTCAGTTCGCCGGGTGTCGACACCGCGGAGACGCTCGGCCGAGGTGCCGGCGAACTGTGCGCAGACCTGTTCGTGAGTGTCGCCGAGGACGCTCACCCCGACGTGGGTCGCCGTCCGCAGACCGGACCACGTGCGAGATCCGTTCTGGACACACAGGGAGAGCAGTGGCGGGTCGAGAGAGACCGAGGTGAGCGAACTGACGAGCATGCCGGTGGCCTGCGGTTCGACGTCCGCGCATATCGCCGCCACCCCGCTGGGAAAGCATCCGAATGCGCGTCGCAGAGCCGAACTGGTTGATTCGGTGGCGGTGGCGTCCATCGCTCGACACTAAGATTTGATTGACTTGATGTCAACGAGTGGGACCCGGGGCGTCGGTCAGTGGTGGCCAGCTCGCCGAGCTGGTCTCCACCGGTATGTGGATACCCACCGCGCCAGACGTCACCGCGATGACGAAACCCGTCACACGTCAGAGCTGCTTGGCGAACCGATGCCTCAACGCCTCGATCTGTCGGCGGACGTCGTAGAGCTCCCGCCGACGTCGCTCCACCTCGCGTTGCCCGGATTTCCGTTGCTCGATCGACTGGATCTGTCCGACCAACACCTCCGCGGCCTGTTCGAGTTCAGCCATGAAGTACTGGGCCTGCAAGACATCGGCATCCACGGTCGACATCTAACGAACGCTAATCGGACACGGCCGGGTTTGTCATTCGAACGCCCGACAGATGACCTGGAGCGGCAGCCGGCCGGCGAAGGCACAGCTTCGTTCGGTGCGTCACCAGGCGTGACTCCCGCTCGCGTGCAGGTGGTGCATCTGGTCGACGAACCACGGGCTGAACGCCCACGGCGTCGCCTGCACCGAAGTCCAGATGTCCTGGATGGGAGCCCATCTGGACTCGACGACTTCGAGAGGATTGTTGTCCAGCGAGCCGACCGAGTGAGCGGTGAACACCGGGCACAGTTCGTTCTCCACGACACCACTCGCGTCGACGGCGCGATATCGGAAATCGGGCAACACCGGCGTCAGCCGGATGACGTCGACGCCGAGTTCATGACGGCTGTAGCGGTGGACCGCGTCGACCGTGGACTCGCCGGGTCGAGGGTGGCCACAGAAGGAGTTGGTCCACACTCCGGGCCAGGTGCGTTTGCTCAGTGCTCGACGGGTCATCAACATCTGGCCGTGGTCATCGAGGAGGTGGCAGGAGAAGGCGCGGTGCAGCGGAGTCGACGCCCCGTGGACCGTGCTTCTCGGTGCCACACCGCAGGGCGACCCGTCGTCGTTCACCAACTCGACCATGTCCACGTCCGACATCGGCGTCCTCCACCACTGATCCTCACGTTTGCATCCCCGAGGATACTGAACAATTTGTTCACCAGGGAGGACGGCCCCCGTCGGCTCGTAGAGAGACGGCCGAGGGCGCGCGCGTCAGGGGTTGGTGCGACCGGCGCTGATCAGTGCCTGTTCGCGGGCGAGCAGGAAAAAGGGTATCGCTGAGGCGATCCCGACTGCGAAAGTCATCACGATCGATGCCGCCCACCACCGCATGATCTTCAGCTCACGTGCCTCGGACAGCGCCCAGATGTGGAAAGCCACGACCACATGGGCCAGGTCCACCATCGCGAAGCGGCCCGGGGTCGTCTTCAGGATGTCGCCGACGAAGAAGTCGGGAATCGACCGCACACCGTTCCGACGAACATAGGGCAGCGCGATGGCGTTCTGACTGATGAGAGCGGCCAGGAAGACCGCGATGAGCGGTCGCCGACGATCGGTGGACGGGATTGACATGTGGTTCCTTTCGGTGGGGCCGAGGTGTGAGCGAGCAGAGTGACCGTGGTGGGCCCCGGGCACTGGTGGTTGCATCGATGTGTCGCCGTGGGACCGATCAGTCGAGCGACGGCACGGCGGATCGCAATAGCGGGATGAGTTCCTGCTCGACATCGGTGAGCGGTGTCATCGACTGCTGGGCGACCGCCATGAGGACCGCACCCTCGACCGCGGCCACGATCATCGTCGCCAGTGTGGTGGCTCGCGACTCGGCCACCTGTCGCCGCGTCAGGGCGTCGGCGAGAACGGCGCGCCACGTGTCGAAGATCGTTGCTGCCGCATCGGCCGCGGCCGGCGCCACCGACCGTGCCATCGCAGCCGCGGTGACCGGGCATCCCGCTTCGAAATCGCTGCCGCCGAGCATGGTTCGCCACTGTTCGACGAAGTCCGACACGGCGCTCACGGGGTCGTCCTCGGCGCACGATGCCTCGACTTGCGCGGTGATCCAGGCCCCTGCGGCCTCGGTCGCAGCGGCGACCAGTTCGGGCTTGCCGCCGGGAAAGTTGAGATAGACCGATCGCCGGGACACATCGCTGTGCTCGAGGATGTCCGACAATCCCGACGCCGACACCCCGCGCCGCTGCATGAGGTCGATGGTGCCGTAGACGAGCTTGTCTCGCGCTGACATGTCACCTCTCCGCTTTCGGTCGTGGTCGCCACCCTTGCGCCTGGCCGTTGAATGATACCGATCGTTGTACTACGGTCTGCCTATACCGATCAGTCTAGTCGCCTTCGCTGGCGAACGAAGGGACTCACCATGGGGGATCTACGCGTGAACGCACAGTGGGATGCAGTGGTGGTGGGTTCGGGGCTCGGTGGACTGTCCGCCGCGGCCTACCTTGCGGCGGCCGGGCAGAAGGTTCTCCTCCTCGAGCGCTACACCACCCTGGGTGGCTCGTCGCACGTGTTCCGCCGAAAGGGGAAGTGGGAGTTCGATTGTGGTGTCCACTACCTCGGTCACTGCGGACCGGACGGCATCGTCACCACGATGATGCGGGGTCTGGGACTCGATGACCGCATCGAGTGGTTGCCGATGGACCCCGACGGCTTCGACCGCATCGTCGCCCCCGATTTCGAACTCGCGACGCCCGTCGGCTGGGACCGGTACCTCGAGAACCTGATCGACGCGTTCCCGGAAGAGCGCCGGGCTATCCGTCGCTTCCACGCGATCATGCAGCGCATCGGTGAGTCCGGTTCCCGCGCCGATCTGGGATCGGCCGCGGGACTCGCCCGCTGGTCGCTGCGCGCCGGGTGGGCCGCACCGTTCATGGTGATGCCCTACGCGGCGACGTTGGCCGCCTGCCGGCTGTCGCCCCGCGCCGTGCTGGCGCTGTCGGTGCAGTGTGGGGCGTTGGCCAGCACCCCGGCGATCCTCCCCACGGCAGCCATGGCGACGTTCTTCCAGGACTACGTCGGCACCGGCTCGTACTACCCCAAGGGGGGTGGTCAGATGCTCGCGGCCGGGTTCGCGGAGGTGATCACCGCGCACGGCGGATCCATCCGCACGAATGCCGACGTCATCTCGATCACCATCGAGGGTGGGTGTGTGAACGGCGTGCTCCTGGCCGATGGTGAGGTGCTGTCGGCTCCCGTCGTCGTGTCCGATGCCGACGTCATCAAGACCTACACCGACTTCGTCGGTCTCCAACACCTTCCGCGGCTGTTCCGCGAGCGGGTCAGCCGCTGGAAGATGTCGCAGCCGTTGATCAACGGTTTCTTCGGCGTCGACCATGACGTGTCCGACAAACCCAACAGCAACTACTTCGCCATCCCGTCCTGGGACGATGCCACCTCGCTGCGATCGCTGGCACAGTTCGGCGCCGGCGTGGGTTCCGGCAGAGGTTTCTCCGACGGTGCCGAGTGGGCGCGCGCGATGTCGACGCGTCAGCCGATGTTCGTGCAGTCGTCGTCGCGACGTGACCCGGGGAACAGCCGCGCCGTGCCGCCCGGTCACTCGACCATCGAGGTCCAGACCATCACCCCGAGCAAGGCCCGTCTGTGGGGGATCGACGGTCGCGGTATCGCCGACGGTGACTACAGCGACGACCCGCGCTACGCCGAGATCAAGAAGATCGTCATCGACGGCATGTATGAGCGCATGGAGCAGGTCTTTCCCGGCGCGTCCTCGAAAGTCGTCGTCGCCGAACTCGCTACGCCTGCAACGCAGACGCGCTTCGTCAACAACACCCGTGGCGCGCCGTTCGGATTGCAGACCCGCGTCACCCAGATCGGTCCGTTGCGCCCGAAGGACGTGACACCGATCCCGGGGCTGTTCACCGTCGGGACGAGTACTGCATGGGGGCCGGGCACCGTGGGGGCGATGTACAGCGGCGTCCATGCCGCGGGATCCATCGTCGGGCGCGATCTCATCGCCGAGATCGAGTCCGGAGCCGTCATCGCCGACACCGCATCGATCCCGGCGTGGGCTGAGGACTTCGACCCGTTGTCCACGACCCGTGGTCTCACGGTGCGTCGCCAGAGCAGCGACGCGTGAAAACGCCGGTCGATCCTGCCGCACGCGGTCGCGCGACGGCGATCCCGGGACCTGGTGCACGCGAATCGCTCACGTGGCTCAAGTATCTCGGTAGCGACATCCTGCGGACCATGGATTCGCTCGCCGAGAAGTACGGCAACGTCTCCCGCATCAGGATCGGCTGGCAGAGTGTCGTGTTCGTCCGCGGCAGCGATGCGGTCAGACACGTCCTGGTGGCCAACCAGGACAACTACCCGAAATCGAACCAGTTCGATCTCTTCCGACCGATTCTCGGGAACGGTCTGGTCACCAGTCGCGGCGACACGTGGCGCAGGTCGCGGCGAATGGTGAATCCGGTGTTCGCCAAACGGAATCTCGGCGTCTACGCCGACCACATGGCCGCCGCGGCCGCCGACACCGTCGACACCTGGGATGGGGCGCCGAACGCCCGGGAGATCGATCTCGACGGCGAGATGCTGCGCATCGGACTCGACACCGTCTTTCGCGCACTGGTCAGCCACGATGTCGCCGACACCGGAGACGACGTGGGAAGTCTGATCGGCGAGGCACTCCACGAGATCGGCCAGATGAGCCGAAGCCCTGCCGCGATGCTGCTCCAGGACGTGAAGCGGGTCGGTATCGTCCGTGCGGCGCGGATCTTCACACCCACACACTGGCGGCGTTACGCCGGCCTGGCCGGGCGCACCGATGCGGTGATGGAGTCACTGGTCGACGATCGCCTCGCCCACGGGCACGGCGACCGCAATGATCTGCTGGCCCTGCTCATCGACAGCCCCGACCCCACCAACGGTGAAAAGCTAACGCGCACAAAGGTTGTCGATGAGATCAAGACCTTCATCGCGGCCGGCCACGAGACCACCGCACACGGGTTGGCGTGGATGTTCTACCTGCTCGGTCACCACCCGACGGCGCGTGAGCGACTCGAGGACGAGGTCGACGCCGTGCTCGGCGACCGACGGCTGCCGACCGCCGCCGACGCCGAGCAGATGCCATGGCTGAATGCATGTTTCCTCGAGGCCATGCGCCTGTATCCGCCGGTCTGGCACATCCCGAGATTGGCCGCCGCAGACGACGTGATCAACGGTCATCAGGTGCCGGCAGGGTCGCGGATCATGGTGAGTGGGTGGAGCACTCACCGGGATCCGTCGGTGTACGAGCGTCCGACCTCGTTCGAGCCGGAGAGGTGGCTCGACGGGGCGGCGGCGGACCGCCCGAAGTTCTCCTATCTGCCCTTCGGTGGCGGTCGGCGTGCGTGCGTCGGGCAGGGGTTCGCGATGCTCAACGCCGCGATTCTCGGGGCCGTCGTCGCGCGCCGGTACCGCTTCGAGTCCGATCCGTCCGTCCGCATCCACCTCGAATCGACGATCACGCTGCGACCGGTCGGGGGATTCCCGCCACCGCGCACCGCCGCTGACACCTCGTGGGTGCCGCTATGAGTTTGCGGCGAGCTCACCCATCCGTCCGGCACCGCGCCGGCGGCGAGTGCTTCTGCGGCCGAAAAGCTCGTGGGCATCGAGCGCGGAGGCTCGTCACAGCCGGTTCTCGTCGAGTTGGCCCGGTGGGGAGTGCCGTACATGGCCGCGGGCAAGGCCGGCGATAGCAGCCGTGGCCGGTGGCTGGGCTTCGCGGTGCTGTCGCTGTACCCCGACGTGGTGCATTTCGACGGCGCCGTCGCTCCGTTGCGACTGAGGATCGACTCCGAGGGAGACCACATTCTCGTGGAGGCGGCGCGAGATGGCCTCACCGCCGTTCTGTGTCCGAAGGATGAGGTCGCGGACGTCACGGTGTCCGGGGAGTCCGATGACGTGTTCGGATTTCTCGCGGGTCAGCAGATAGGACAATCGCAGGTGGCGGTCGTCGGTGACGATGACGCCCGCCGAAGGTTGGAACAGCTGACCAGCCATGCCCATACCCACGGAATCGACCTCGCACAGTTCTAGCCCGGATTGTTCACGAGAGTTGAGGTCGTTCGGCGTGTGAAATGACGGAAGTGCCTGTCCAGCAGGGATAATGGTGATTGCTGAAGTCAACATTTTTCCGAACTGGGAGGCACTCCGTAGGTGAAGAGTACATCGTGGTCATCGGGCTTGTCGGTCACATCTGGTGGGCGTGGCGTGATTGGGCATGCGGGAACCGTGCTGATCCGATCGATCGCTGATCGAATGGGCCTGA
>NZ_JXYP01000018.1 GCF_000964005.1 Williamsia herbipolensis | reverse complement strand
CCGCCCGGCAGGCGGCCGGGGGCACCGAACGGCGCCCACACAGCCCCCGCGCCCGCCCCGCGGCCGCGCCGAGGCCGGCGCCCGCGCCCCGGCCGAGACCGCGCGACTGCGTCCCCTCATCCCCGAGACCGGCAGTGGGCCCCCCCCCCGCCGGGCCCGCGGTGCCCCGGCCCGGCGGTGGGTGTGCCCACTGCCGTTCTCGGCGATGAGGCGACGCAGTCGCGCGGTCTCGGCCGGGTCGCGGCCGTCGTCATCGGCGCGGCGGCGGTGCGGACGCGGGGCTTGTTCGGTCACCGTTCGTCGCCCCCGACCGCCTGCAGGTCGAGCCACGACTGCAGGATCGCCACCGCCGCGGCCTGATCGATCACCGATCGCTGCTGCTTGGCCGACCGGCCGCTCGCCCGCAGCATCTGCGTCGCCGCCGCCGTGGTGAGGCGCTCGTCGTGGAAGGTGATGGGGACCGGTGCGATCCGGGTGGCCAGTCGGTCGGCGAAGGCGGTCGCGGCCTGTGCGGCGGCACCGTGCTCCCCCCGCAGTGTCGTCGGCATCCCGACGACGACCTCGACGGCCTCGTACTCGGCGACGATGGCGGTGATCCGATCGATGTCGGAGGTGTCCTTGCTTCGGGCGACCGTCTCGATCGGCGTGGCCAGCATCCCGTCAGGATCACACGACGCGACCCCGATACGCACGCTTCCCACGTCGACGGCGATTCGCCGTCCGCGCGGACGCAGCGGGCTCACCCCTGCGCCCCGACCGTCTCCCGCACCCGCCGCAGGGCGGCATCGATCCCCGAGGCGTCCGAACCCGAGCCCTGCGCGAGGTCGGGTTTGCCACCGCCGCGACCGCCGAGCAGCGGGGCGATGTCAGAGACGATCGATCCGGCCGAGAGGCCGGAGTCGCGCGCCGCGGCGGTGACCGCGACCGCGAACGGCACCGTGGCGTCGGACACCGAGAACAGGGCGACGACCGCGGCCTGCGCACCGAATCGACCGCGCAGGTCGGTCGCCAGACCACGCAGATCGCCACCGGCGAGCCCGTCGTCGAGTCGCGACGCGACCACGAGGGTGTCGCCGACGCGTTCGGCGTCGCCGACGAGCGCGGCCGCCGACGCCTTCGCGGCCTCGGCCTTCATGCGTTCGATCTGCTTCTCGGCGTCACGGAGACGTTCCACCAGATGGGCCACGCGCTCGGGTACCTGGTCGCCCGGCACCTTCAGGGCCGACGACACCGACGACAGCAGAGCGCGTTCGCGGGCGAGATGGCGGTAGGAGTCGAGGCCGACGTAGGCCTCGACGCGCCGCACACCCGAACCGACCGACTGCTCACCGAGCAGCGTGACGGGACCGACCTGGGCCGAGCTGCCCACGTGCGTGCCGCCGCAGAGCTCCATGGAGAACGGTCCGCCGATCTCGACCACGCGCACCCGGTCGCCGTAGTTCTCGCCGAACAGCGCCATCGCGCCCATCGCGCGGGCCTCGTCGAGGCCGGTCTCGAACGTGTTCACCGCGTGGTCGGCCTCGACCGCGGCGTTCGTGATCTCCTCGATCTCGGTGCGCTGGGCGTCGGTGACCGGGCCCTGCGCGCGGAAATCGAACCGCAGGTATCCCGGGCGGTTGAGCGAACCGGCCTGGGTGGCACCCGATCCGAGCACCTGTCGCAACGCCGCGCCGACGAGGTGCGTGCCCGAATGCCCCTGCGTCGCCCCGCGACGGTGTCCGGCGTCGACCTGCGCGAGCACGACGTCGCCGACCACGAACTCAGCGGCGTCGACGGTGACGACGTGTCGCCACACCGACTTGCCGATCTTCTGGACATCGGTGACCCGCGCACGGGCGCCGGTGGTGGTGCTGATGGTGCCCACGTCGGCCGTCTGGCCGCCGGACTCGGCGTAGAGCGGGCTGCGGTCGAGGATGATCTCGGCCTGCTGTCCGACCCCGACGACCGGTAGCGACGTGCCCCCGCCGACGATCCCGAGAACGGTGGCCTCACTGACGAGTTCGTCGAAGCCGGTGAACTCGGTCGGTCCTCGGTCGAGGAACTCCCGGTAGACGGAGACATCGGCGTGCTCGGCCTTGCGGGCGTACGCGTCGGCCTTGGCGCGCGTGCGCTGCTCGCTCATCAGGTCGGCGAAGCCCTGTTCGTCGACCTGCAGGCCCGCCTCGGCGGCCATCTCGAGGGTGAGGTCGATCGGGAAGCCGTAGGTGTCGTGTAGCGCGAACGCATCGGTGCCGGTGATGACCGTCGCCCCCGACGACCGTGTCGCCGCGGCCGCGTCGTCGAACAGCTTCGACCCGGCGGCCAGGGTGGCCGAGAAGGCGTTCTCCTCGGCGACCGCGGTCGCCCGGATCGACGAGGCCTGTTCGGCCAGAACGGGATACGACGGCGACATCGTCGCGATGACGGTGTCGACGTAGTCGCCCATCGTGGGCTGCTGTGCGCCGAGCAGACGCGATGACCGCACGATGCGTCGCAGCAGACGCCGCAACACGTAACCGCGGCCGTCGTTGCCCGGCGTGATCCCGTCGGAGATGAGCATGACCGCGGTGCGGGCGTGGTCGGCGATCACCCGGAATCGCACGTCGGCCTCGGCGCCGCCCTCCCCCTCGGCGCCGTAGGTCCGACCGGTGAGCCGCTCGGCCACATCGATGACGGGCTTGAGCAGATCGGTCTCGTAGACGTTGTCGACGCCCTGCAGGATCGTTGCGACGCGCTCGATGCCCATGCCGGTGTCGATGTTGTTCTGCGGCAGCGGACCGAGGATCTCGTAGTTGTCCTTGCCGATACCCGGCCCGCGCTGGTTCTGCATGAACACGAGATTCCAGATCTCGATGTAGCGGTCCTCGTCGGCCTCGGGTCCACCCTCGACGCCGTAGGCGGGTCCGCGGTCGTAGAAGATCTCCGACGACGGACCGCAGGGGCCCGGGACGCCCATCGACCAGTAGTTGTCGGCCATCCCGCGGCGCTGGATCCGTTCGGCGGGGACACCGATCTCGTCACGCCAGATCCCGGCGGCCTCGTCGTCGTCGACGTAGACCGTCGGCCACAGGCGCGTCGGGTCGATCCCGAAACCGCCGTCGTCCACCGAGTCGGTGAGCAGCGACCACGCGAACCCGATCGCCTCGCGTTTGAAGTAGTCACCGAACGAGAAGTTGCCCGCCATCTGGAAGAAGGTGTTGTGGCGGGTGGTGATGCCCACCTCCTCGATGTCGAGGGTGCGCACACACTTCTGGATGCTGGTCGCGCGCGGCGACGGCGGGGTCCGCTCACCCAGGAAGTAGGGCTTGAACGGCACCATCCCGGCGTTGACGAACAGCAGGTTGGGGTCGTCGAGGATCAGCGAGGCGCTGGGGATCTCGGTGTGACCTGCGGCGACGAAATGATCGAGGAATCGCTTCCTGATCTCGTGGGTCTGCACCTGATGTCCTCACGCCGATGTCCTCTGGCCGTGCACCGACCACCGAGCGGATCGTGGGTGCACGACACCCCGCGCAACCGCAGAGCGAGTCCACCCTACCGTTTGGCGTTCCACGCCCCGACGATCGAGCGCAGACGTCCCACCCGCGCGGAGATCTCACGCTCGTGGCCGTGGTCGGTGGGTGCGTAGTACTCGGTTCCGACGAGGTCGTCGGGCGGGTACTGCTGGGCCACGACCCCGCCGGGTGCGTCGTGCGGGTACCGGTAGCCCTGCGCGTTGCCCAGCGACGCTGCACCGGCGTAGTGGCCGTCGCGCAGATGCGGGGGCACCGCGCCGGCCTTGCCGGCGGCGATGTCGCCCATCGCGGCGCCGATGGCCGAGACCACCGCACCCGATTTCGGCGCGGTGGCGAGGTGGATGGTCGCCTGGGTGAGGGCGAGTTTCGCCTCGGGCATCCCGACGAGCGCGACGACCTGGGCGGCGGCGACCGCGGTCTGCAGCGCGGTCGGGTCAGCCATCCCGATGTCCTCGCTGGCGTGGACCATCAGCCGTCGGGCGATGAAACGGGGGTCCTCCCCCGCGGTGATCATGCGCGCGAGGTAGTGCACCGCGGCATCGACGTCGGATCCGCGGATCGACTTGATGAACGCGCTGATGACGTCATAGTGCTGGTCGCCGTCGCGGTCGTAGCGCACGGCGGCGCGGTCCATCGCCGACTCGACGTCGGCGAGTTCGATGCGCGGGATCCCTTCTCCTCCGGTCTCCTCGGCACCACCGCGGGCGGCGCCCGCGGCGACCTCGAGGGCGGTGAGCCCGCGCCGGGCGTCACCGCCGGCGAGGGCGACGATGTGGTCGAGGGCGTCGTCGGCGATGTCGACCGTCCCGGCCAGACCGCGGTCGTCGGTGACGGCGCGGTGCAGGACCTCGCGCAGGTCGTCGTCGGTGAGGGGGTGCAGCTGCAGCACCAGCGATCGCGACAGCAGCGGCGACACCACCGAGAACGACGGGTTCTCGGTGGTCGCGGCGACCAGCAGCACGATGCGGTTCTCGACGGCGTCGAGCAGCGCGTCCTGCTGGGTCTTGGAGAAACGGTGCACCTCGTCGATGAACAGGACGGTCTGGCGGCCGTCGATGAGGGCGCGTCGGGCGACCTCGATCACCGCCCGGACCTCCTTGACGCCCGACGACAGCGCCGAGAGCGCCTCGAAGCGACCGCCGGTGGCCGTCGAGATCAGGGACGCCATCGTGGTTTTGCCGGTCCCGGGCGGGCCGTAGAGAAGGACCGACGCGGCGCCGGAGCCCTCGATGAGCCGGCGCAGGGGCGATCCGGCGGCCAGGAGGTGTTGTTGGCCGACGATCTCGTCGAGGCTGCGCGGACGCATCCGCACCGCCAACGGACCCGTGTCGGGCCCGAACGCACGAGCCCCCTCGGTGACGGGGGCGAGATCGTGCCGTGACGGCGGCGTCGGGGCGTCGAAGAGGGCGTCCTGCGGCTCGCCGACCCCGTCGCGGTCGGCCATCGGGGTCACCGCCGGGCCATCGAGGTCACCGCAGCCAGGCTGCGTCCAACGCCGCACCGATGGCGTCGGCGTCGGCCGCGATGTCCTGGTCGCCGGTCCGGCGGGCCGCCGCGGCGAGATCGGTCCATCGTGCGACGACGACGGCCGGGTCGGAGGTGCGCAGGGCCAGCCCGCGCGCGTGGCGGTCGTCGCCGAGTTCGACCGGCAGCATCCACACAGTCGCCAGCCACACCCACAGCGCCCGGGCGGTCAGGACCTTGCGGTTGAGTTCGCCGTCGTGGCTCAGTGCCGGCCAGATCGCCTGGATCTCCGAACGCCAGGCATCGACCATGGCGGTCTCCAGATCGGCACGTCGGTCGGCCCAGCGCGGTGCCAACTCGGCTCCGAAGGTGACCACGGCGTAGCCGATGTCGAGGGTGGCGTCGCGGAAACCGCCCCACTCGTAGTCCATGAACTGCACACCGTCGTCGTTGATGAGGATGTTGGGCGGCCCGACGTCCGACGGGCTGAACGCCCGGTGCTCACCTTCGGCGAAGAGCAGTTGCGCGCGGGCCAGCAACTCGACGAACCCGGTGGAGACCTCGACCCCGAGATGCTCGCCGAGCACCTCCGGCGCCCGCGACACCGCGACCTGCACCTGCGCGGTGAGCGCCTCGACGTCACCGCGTGCGGGTCCGTGGCGCAGCAGCGCCGCGAAGTCGTCCTCGCTGCCGACGGTGGCCGCGTGCATCCGGCCCAGGGCCTGTCCCCACGCGCTGATGGCGTGGCTCGGGTCGGCCCAGTCGGTGCTGGCCAGCAGAGCGCTCATCGACCGACCGTGACCGAGATCGCTGAGCACGATCAACCGCTCGGCCGAATCGGAGGCGATGAGCTGCGGCCCCGGCCGCGAGCGCATGGGCAACGCGGTGGCGTACTTGTACGAGGCGAGTTCACGGGCGAAGGCGTCGGCCGGTTCGTCGGCGGGCAGCACCTTGATGACGAGGCTGCGGTCGGGCGACAGCGGGTTCTGGGCGACACGGACGCGGACCACGTCGGTGCGACCACTCCCGGCCAGGTCGACGGGGTCGTCGAGTACGACCGGGCTCCCCGCTCGCGCCGACAACACTCGTTCGGCCGTACGGACCGCACCCGCGGTGCGCCCTTCGGCGATGACAGTCATTGCTCCCCAACCTACCCAACTCGCCACGTCGGACCATCCTCGAGGCAATGGACAGTCCACCACCCGCGTACAGATGTCCTACGGCGAGATCGTCGCGTCCTGCGGCCCCGGCGACTCTTCTTGCGACACGGTAGGCAGTTCATGCGGCGCCACGTCCACCGACACCGAGATCGTGCTCGATGTCGAATCCGTGTAGATCACTCCACGGAGCGGCGGAACATCATCATAGTCACGTCCCCACGCGACTGTGACGTGCCTCTCATCCACGAGCTTGTCGTTGGTGGGATCGAACGCGATCCACTGCCCTCCCGGGACCCACACCGCCGCCCACGCGTGGCTGGCGTCGGCACCGACGACCCGTTCGCGGCCGGGCGGCGGATCGGTCGCCAGGTAGCCCGACACGTACCGCGCGGCAAGACCGTTGGCGCGCAGGCAGGCGATCGCGACGCGGGCGAAGTCCTGACAGACACCCTCGCGACGCTCCATCACCGTCGCGACGCGCGTGCTCACCGCCGTCGACCCCGACTTGTAGGTGAAGTCCCGGTTGATGCGCGTGGTGAGATCCCCGACCACCTCGATCAGCGGTCGACCCGGGGTGAACACCGGGGCCGCGTACTCCCGAACGGCGTCGGTGATCTCGGGCGGGAAGAGATCGAGGACGAACTCCCGCGCGTCGGCGTCGCCGCTCGCGGTGGGCCGGGCGTGCTCCCACGGGGCCACGGCGGGTCCGGTGCCGATGAGGTCGGGGTCGATGGGGTCGACGTCGACCAGGGACGACCCGGTGACCTCGAGTCGGTGGTGCGGGGTCCGTACGTGGAAGTAGATGTCGGCGTTGCCGAAGATGTCGGTGCCGGTCGACCGGTCGGCCGGTTCGGGGTCGATGGTCACCTCGGCGGAGAGAACCCGCTGGCCGGGCATCGCGCGCGGCAGCAGGAAACATCGACCGAACGATGCGCTGACCACGTCGGCGTACTCGTAGGTCGTGCGGTGGGTGACCCGATAGCGCCGCGTCGACACCGACTCGACCGCGGGGGCCCTCACGGTGCGTCCACCGTGCCGCCCCACAGCGGCTGGATGTCGCGGGGAGGTGCGAAACGGGTGCGGCCGAGGACGTCGGACACCTCGCGCACCCCGCGGGCCAGGGTCGTCATCAGGTCGGCGAGGTCGGAGCGGCGGTCGGAGTCGTCGACGGCGGCCAGATCGGCGGGATCGACGCGACGCAGTTCGGCGATCAGGTCCTCCACGGTGCGTTCGACCGCGGCGGAGCGGATCTCGTCGGGCAGCGACACGAAGTCGTCGCGCACCCGGCCGAGCTGGTAGATCATCGAGCGCGGGTTGGTCTCGTCGAACATCGCCAGGACCAGCACCGACCGCAATCGCACCACCCCGCGGTTGCGACGGCGGTAGATGACGGCCGATTCGTTGGCGACGAGGAACGCCTCGAGCAGCGCCTGCTCGATCTCAGGGTCGTGAGCGTCCACCAGCGTCGTGCGCGTGATGTCGGCGAGCACCAGCGCCCGCTCGATGCGTCGTCCCGCGTCCATGAACAGCCACCCCGGGTCGTGCACCATCGACTCGGCCTGCAGACCCGCGAGCGCCAGCAACCCGTGCAGCATCGCCTCGTGGGCGTGCGCGAGGTCGTCGACGTCGACGCTGCTGTCGTCGGGCGCGTCGGCGGCGACGGTGTGGGCGAGATCGGCGAGCGCCCGTTCGATCGTGCCCAGCACCATCCAGGTGCTCGTCGACATCTGGTCACGTGCCGCGCGCGCTGCGGCGACCAGGCGGTCGACGGCGTGGGCGATCGAGCCGGGCGTCGACCGCGACATGGTGAGTCGACCGAGTGCGGCGAGCGCGAGGGTCGCGTCGCCCACGGTGGTGTGCCCGGAGTCGACGGGGGGCAGCGGCCCCAGCCTGCCCGCGGTGGCCGTGGTCGTGGCCACGCCGGCCAGGAACAGCGGCAGGGCTCCGGTGCCCGGCATCCAGGGTCGGTGGTCGCGGGCCTGGTAGCGCTCGCGGGCGACCGCGGTGAGGCGCACGGTGAGCTCGGCCCGTTCGCCGTAGCGGCCGAGCCAGAACAGGTCGGCCAGCACACGCGGCGAGGTCGCCGACCGGTCGACGCCGAGTCCGGTGGTCGGAAGCGACACCGGCTGCACCGATTCCGTGACACGGGTGGTGTCCCCGACCCCGTCGGCGTTGGTCACCCAGACGTCCTTGGCGGCCACGGCCCGCATCGTCGACCCGGCCGGTCCCGGTTCCAGCACCTGCCCGAGTCCGCCGGGCATCACGCTGTACCCCGAACTCGACGACACCGCGAACGTGCGGATCGCGACCGGTGCGGCGCGCAATCGCATGCCGGCGCCCGGCGCGGCCGGGGCCATCGACGGGGCCACCGAGAACCCCTCGGGGCGGCGGGCCACCCACTGCCAGGGGTCGGCGTCGATGCGGTCACCGACGGTGTCCCGCTGCGCCGACGACAGCTCGGGTCCGAGGAACTGTTCGCCGGTGCGGACGTTGTCGATCACGAGCTCGAGAAGATCGGCGCGGATCTTCGATCGGTCGAGATCGTCACCGGCCCAGAAGGTCTCGACGGGGCGCAGCAGCAGGTCCTCGTCGAGCAGTGCCCGGGCGAGACGCTCTTCCACGGTGTGCAGCGCGGGGTTCTCGAGGACCCCGCTGCCCAGGGTGTTGACGACGGTGACGCTGCCGCGCGCGATCGCCTCGACCAGTCCCGCGACCCCCAGCCGTGAGTCGGTGCGCAGGTCGAGCGGATCACAGAACGCGGCGTCGACGCGCCGGAGGATCACGTCGACGCGTTTGAGACTGCCCAGCGACCGCATGTAGACGACGCCGTTGACGACGAGCAGATCGGCCGACTCCACCAGCGGGAAGCCCAGTTGCGAGGCGACGTAGGCCTGGTCGAACGCGGTCTCCGACAGCGAGCCCGGGCTGAACACGACCACCGTCGGGTCGTCGACGCCGGGCGGGGCGTGGTCGAACAGGGCGAGACGCAACGTGCCGGCGAAGGTGGTCATCGCCCTCGGCCCCACGCGACCGAACGCCCCCGACAGTGCGCGGGAGGTGAGGCGACGGTCGGCGATGGCGTACCCGATACCCGACGGGGCCTGGGTGTGATCGGCCCACACCACCGGCGAGCCGTCGGCGGTGCGCCCGACGTCGGTGGCGTGCAGGAACAGTGCGTGGGGGCCGGGGTTGCCGAGACCCGCCGCCTTGCGGATGTAGCCGGGATGCCCGAACACCATCTCCGGCGCGACGAGGCCCGAGGTGAGTGTCCGACGTTCGCCGTAGATGTCGACGAGCAGTCGGTCGAACAGCAGCGCGCGTTGCGCCACCGCGGATTCCAGGGCCGCCCACTGTCCGCCGTCGACGACGAGCGGCACACTGTCGAGCTCCCAGAGCTGTGCCGGTTGCGGCGACGTGGTCGGCGACGCCACTCGATCTCCGGTCGGGGTGTAGGTGATGCCCTCGTCGGCGACCATGGTCCGCAGACGGGTCGCGGTGCGCGTCAGGCCGGCCTCACCGGTGCGCGCGACGCCGTCGACGAGGCCGTCCCAGTGGGGACGCACGGCACCGTCGGCGTCGATGAGTTCGTCGTACGGGATCGACGCGTCGGCGCCGCCACCCCGTATGCGATCGGGGTCGAAGAGTCCGAAGCGGTCGGATCGATACCGATCGACCACGGCCGAGACCTGCGCGGGTCGCCCGGAGGGCGGCGAGGGTGGGTGCACCGAGGTCACCGCAGGACCGTACGCGCCCGCCGCAGGTCGAGGATCGTCGGCACGCCGAGGTCGGTCGCGAGGCGTGCGGCCATCTCGCGCAGCGCCGCGGTGTCGACCGGGCCCGGGGTGTGGCCGATCGCCTCGAAACGGCCGTTGCGCCGCGATTCGGCCTCGACGGCGTTGACCGGCGGCCGCTCGTAGGCCCGGCCGCCCGGATGGATGACGTGGTAGGTCGCACCGCCCACCGACCGGCCCGAGAACGTGTCGACCATGTCGAACACCAGCGGTGAGTCGATCCCCACCGTCGGGTGGAGCGCGCTGGGGGGCTGCCAGGCCCGGAACCGGATGCCCGCGACACGTTCGCCGGGGCGACCGGTCGGCGTCAGCGGCAGCGGGAAACCGTTGCAGGTGAGGATGAACCGGTCGTCGTCACTGCCCTGTACCCGTACCTGCACGCGCTCGATCGACGAGTCGACATACCGGGCGGTGCCGCCGGCGGTCGACTCCTCGGCGAGGACGTTCCACGGCTCGATCGCGCCGCGCAGCTCGATCTCCTGGTCGCGGATCTGCACCGTGCCCAGGCGCGGGAAACGGAACTCGGTGAACGGGTCGAGCCATGCGGTGTCGAACTCGTGACCCGCCTCACGCAGGTCCTCGGCCACCTGCGCGATGTCGGCGATCACGTAGTGCGGCAGAAGGTGCTTGCCGTGCAGGTCGGCGCCGTGGCGGACCAGTCGACCACGGAAGGGGTGGTCCCAGAACCAGTCCACCAGACTCCGCACGAGCAACGACTGCACCATGGCCATCTGATGGTGCGGCGGCATCTCGAACGCCCTCAGTTCGAGCAGCCCGAGGCGTCCGCGCGCGGAATCAGGGCTGTAGAGCTTGTCGATGCAGAACTCGGCCCGATGGGTGTTGCCGGTGATGTCGGTCAGCAGATGCCGCAGCGCACGGTCCACCGTCCACGGGCTCGCATCACCGTCCTCGCCGGTGAGGCGGTCGATCTCGGCGAACGCGATCTCCATCTCGTAGAGCGCGCTCTCCCGCCCCTCGTCGGCGCGGGGCGCCTGCGAGGTGGTGCCGATGAACCGGCCGGAGAACAGGTACGACAGCGACGGATGGCGCTGCCAGTAGCTCAGCATCGACACCAGCAGGTCGGGTCGACGCAGCATCGGCGACTCGGCCGCGGTCGATCCACCGAGGGTGATGTGGTTGCCACCACCGGTACCGCCGTGGCTGCCGTCGAGATCGAACGACTCGGTGCCGAGTCGGGCCAGGCGTGCCTCGCGATAGATCGTCTCCAGCAGGGTCGACTGCTCGGCGAACGACGCCGTGGGCTGGATGTTGACCTCGATCACCCCGGGATCGGGGGTGACGGTGAGCGACTGTACCCGCCCGTCGGCGGGCGGTCCGTAGCCCTCGACCACCACCGGTCGACCGATCGCGGTCGCCGCGGTCTCGATCACGCTGACGAGATCGACGAACTCCTCGAGCCGTTGCGTGGGCGGGAGGAACACGTAGAGGACGTCGTCGCGGATCTCGGCGACGAGGGCGGTCCGGGGAACCGGACGGTCCTCGGGCTCGTCCTCGATGCTCTCGTCGGTCTCGGTCTCGGTCTCGTCGGTGCCGTCGGTGTCGTCGGTCACCGTGTCGTCGGCGTCGTCGGTCTCCTCCGGCTCGTCGTCCTCGTCGGCGACAGCCGGTGCGGGGGCCAGGGGTGGCGCGGTGATGCGCAGCGGAGCGGCCGGCGCCGTCGGGTCGGCCTCGAAGGTGACCGGCGCCGGACCCCACGACAGCGAGTCGAGCGGGAGTCGGAGACCCGCAGGGCTGGTGCCCGCGGTGAGCACCAGGCGACCGCGTCGGGTGGTCCAGTCCGCGCTCTCCCAGGCGGTGTCGTCCTCGGTACGGCTCACCGGCAGCACGTGCGCGGTGGGCGCGGTGACCGGTTCGTCGAGACGTGCCAACAGTTCCCGACGCGCGGCGGTCCCGTCGTCGGTCGGCGTGAGGTCGCGTCCACGTCCGCGGAATCCCGCCGTCGGGTCGTCGTCGTCGGCGTCGGGTTCGGTGGTGACCGCGGTCGGTTCGCCCTCGGGGCTGCGGAGCAGCTCGGCCAGGCGCAGCAGAGGGTCCTCGAACGCGGGCTGCACGGCGTCGCGGGTGACGCCGTTGGCGTCGGCGACCGCGGCCATGAACGCCCCGGTGACCTCGGCCGAGCCCGCGTCGGGACGGGTCACCGACGTCGACATCGACGCGGCTGCGGTCTCGGCGTCGGCCCACGGGTCGGCCAGCAGTTCCGGCTGATGCCACAGCGCCTCGCCGTCGGTGCGCCAGAGCAGACCGATCTGCCAGCGCGGCAACGGTTCTCCCGGGTACCACTTGCCCTGGCTGCGCTGCACGAGCCCGGTCGGCGCGTAGATCGGGCGCAGGCGACCGGCCAGCACCGACGCCAGTCGTCGCTTGTCGGGTCCGTCGGCGGCGGTGGTCCATTCCGGCGCGGTCTGGTCGTCGATCGACACGAACGTCGGCTCGCCACCCATCGTCAGACCGACGCCGCGCTCGCGCATGCGGGTGTCGACCACGGCCCCGAGGTCGACCACCCGGCGCCACTGATCGTCGGTGTAGGGCAACGTGACCCGCGGATCCTCGTGGAAGCGGGTGACGACGTTGGAGAAGTCCATCGTCGCGTGGCACGGGCCCGTCGCACCGGTGATCGGTGCCGCCCCGCCCGGCGACGGCGTCGCGGCCAACGGGATGTGGCCCTCGCCGGCGAACAGACCCGACGTCGGGTCCATGCCGACCCACCCGGCTCCGGGCAGGTAGACCTCGGTCCACGCGTGCAGGTCGGTGAAGTCGGCCGACGGTCCCGACGGGCCGTCGATCGACTTCACGTCGGACGTCAGCTGGACCAGGTACCCCGAGACGAACCGCGCGGCCAGCCCGAAGCGGCGCAGGATCGCCACCATCAGCCAGGCCGAGTCGCGGCACGATCCGATGGCGCTGGTGAGCGTGTACTCGGGACTCTGCACGCCGGCCTCGAGGCGGACGGTGTAGTTCACGTCGTCGCGCAGTGCGCGGTTGACCGCGACCAGGAAGTCGATGATGCGGATGGGGCCGGTCGGGCGGTGATCGGCCACCCACTGCGCAACGGTGGGGCTGTCGTCGTCGCCGACGTCGCCACCACCGACGCTGTGGCGGCCGGGCGTGGTGTCGGTGACCGGTCGCAGATAGGCCTCGAGGTCGGTGCGCATCGCGTCGGGATAGGTGAACCCGAAATCCTCGGCCCAGTCCTCGATGAAGAAGTCGAAGGGGTTGATCGAGGTGAGGTCGGCGACCAGACCCACGGTGATGCTCAGCGACGTCGTCGGCTCCGGGAACACCAGCCGCGCCTGATAATTCGCGAATGCGTCCTGCTGCCAGTTCACGAAGTGACCGGCCGGCTCGACGGAGAGCGTGTACGCCTCGATCGGGGTCCGGGAGTGCGGTGCGGGGCGGAGTCGGACCACGTGGGGATACACCTTCACCGGCCGGTCGAAGGAGTAGCTCGTCCGGTGTTCCAGTGCCACCTTGATGGTCAACGCCGTGTACCCCTGTCCGTCACCTGCGGCCGCGTCGCGAACCGACGCCCCGCAGACGATCCCATCACAGATCCGGGGTCGTCGCCGCGCGCCGACGGGCCAGCAGACGGTGCACCGCGAGCACGCAGACCCCGGCCACCACGATGCCGACCATGTTGACCGCGAGCTGTGCCGTCGACTCCGCCGCGACGCGCCACTGACCCAGCGTCGCGGCCACCACCGCGTACCCCGCGGCGGGCACGGTGGTCACCGAGATGAACACCCCGACCAGTGCGGCCGACTTCGCCGACACCAGGGAGAGCATCCCCGCGGCCCCGGCGAGGATCGCCACCACCAGCGAGAACGGTCCGACCTGGTAGATGAAGTCGACCTGGTCGGCGGAGGTCACGTCGGTGATGTCGACCGTTCCGGTCGCCTCGCCGAGGACGGCGGCGAGGCCGGTGACGACCATGGCGACCGGGAACCCGAGGAGCAGCGCGTAGACCGATCGGCGCGCGAGGTCCAAGCGACGCCGGACGAACCCGACGGCGATACCGGCGAGCGGTCCGAACTCGGGCCCGACCACCATGGCGCCGACGACGGTCACCGGCGAATCGGTGATGACACCCACCGCGGCGAGCAGACACGCCAGGGTCAGAAACGTGACGAAGGTGACGCTGAGCGTCGCGTCCTCACGCGTCCGACGGGTCAGTTCCTCCCAGATGATGGCGTCGTCGGGGTCGCCCGGCGCGTCCTTCTCCGCACGCACGGCCGCATCGGAGATCACCGTGTCGAGCGGCTCCATGGTGATGGCGCCGTCGTGGGTGAGCCCCAGAGCGAGCAGGTCGTCGAGGACGTCGTTGACCGCCTCGCGGGTGATGTCGGCCTCCACCAGATCGCCCGCCGGTTCGACCGCCGCACCCGGATGGACGATCAGGTGGGTGACACCGACCGCCTCACGCAGCAGGGTCACCACGTCGCCGGCGCAGTGGTCCGGCGCGATGATCCGCAGGTGCAACACGGGGGGAGTGTCGATCAGGAAGTGGCGGGAGGCGGCGTCTGCGCCTGCGCCGCGGGCTTCGGCGGCGGTGCGTCGATGCCCGACTCCTTGCGTTGCGCGGGGGTGATCGGTGCGGGGGCCTCGGTCAGCGGGTCGACGCCGCCACCGGACTTCGGGAAGGCGATGACCTCGCGGATCGACCCCTCGTGGGCCAGCAGCGCGGTGATGCGATCCCAGCCGAAGGCGATGCCGCCGTGCGGCGGCGCGCCGAACGCGAAGGCGTCCAACAGGAATCCGAACTTCTCCTGCGCCTGCGCGTTGTCGATGCCCATGAGCGCGAACACACGCTCCTGCACGTCGCGGCGGTGGATACGGATGCTGCCGCCACCGATCTCGTTGCCGTTGCAGACGATGTCGTAGGCGTAGGCGAGTGCCGAACCCGGATCGGCCTCGAGGTTCTCGAGCGACTCGGGCTTGGGCGAGGTGAACGCGTGGTGCACCGCGGTCCAGGCACCCGAGCCCACGGCGACGTCGCCGGTGGCGGTCGCGTCGGCGGTCGGCTCGAACAGCGGGGCGTCGACGATCCAGGTGAAGGCCCAGGCGGCGGGATCGATGAGGTCGAGCCTGCGGGCGATCTCGCCGCGTGCGGCGCCGAGCAGCGCGCGCTGCGCCTTGGTCGGTCCGGCGGCGAAGAACACGCAGTCGCCCGGCTTCGCGCCGACGTGGGCGACGAGCCCGTCGCGCTCGGCATCCGACAGGTTCTTGGCGACGGGTCCGCCGAGCGTGCCGTCCTCGCCGACGAGCACGTACGCGAGGCCCTTGGCGCCGCGCTGCTTGGCCCACTCCTGCCAGGCGTCGAGCTGGCGACGGGGCTGACTCGCCCCGCCGGGCATCACGACGGCGCCGACGTACTCGGCCTGGAAGACACGGAACGGGGTGTCGGAGAAGAACTCCGCGCACTCCACCAGTTCGAGGTCGAACCGCAGGTCGGGCTTGTCGCTGCCGTAGCGGCGCATCGCCTCGGCGTAGATCATCCGCGGGATCGGGGTGGGCACGGTGTACCCGATGAGCTCCCACAACGACACCAGGATCTCCTCGGCCAGGGCGATCACGTCGTCCTGGTCGACGAAGCTCATCTCCACGTCGAGCTGGGTGAACTCCGGTTGCCGGTCGGCGCGGAAGTCCTCGTCGCGGTAGCAGCGGGCGATCTGGTAGTACCGCTCGAGGCCACCGACCATCAGCAGCTGCTTGAACAGCTGTGGGCTCTGCGGCAGCGCGTAGAACGACCCGGGACGCAGGCGTGCGGGCACGAGGAAGTCGCGGGCACCCTCGGGGGTGGAACGGGTCAGGGTCGGGGTCTCGACCTCGACGAAGTCACGGGCACCGAGAACCGCGCGGGCGGCGGCGTTGACCTTCGAGCGCAACCGGATGGCGGCGGCGGGGCCCTCACGGCGCAGGTCGAGGTAGCGGTACTTGAGGCGCGCCTCCTCACCGGGGGACTCGTCGAGCTGGAACGGCAGTGCCGCCGACTCGTTGAGCACGGTCAGTTCCGAGGCGTTGATCTCGATGCCGCCCGAGGCGAGGTTGGCGTTCTCACTGCCCTCGGGGCGGGTCTCGACGACCCCGGTGACCTGCACGCAGTACTCGGCGCGCAGGCGATGGGCGATGTCGGCGACCTGTTCGTCGCGGAACACGACCTGCACCAGGCCGGAGCTGTCCCGCAGATCGATGAAGATCACCCCGCCGTGATCACGACGACGCGCCACCCATCCGACGACGGTGACGGTCTCGCCATCGTTGTCGGCTCGCAGAGATCCGGCGAAATGGGTGCGCAGCACGGGCTTCCTCTCATGGAAAAAGGTGACGCCGAGGGTCGCCTCGACGGTCGTGATCCTACGTAGGATCATCCTCCGAACACGAATGCGTTTCGCAGTCGTGCGCAGCCGACAGGAGAGCGATGACGTTCCAGGGTGACGGTCCACTCGACACCAGCGGGGTCTCCGGCGGCGGTGGCGGCGGACGTGGCCGCATCGCGCTCGGCGGCGGTGCCGGCCTGATCGTCGCGATCGTGGCGGTGCTGTTCGGCGTGAATCCCGGTGACATCCTCGGCGGTGACGGCGGTTCGACGTCCAGCGTCTCGTCCGGGTCGTCGGGGACGAACACCGGCATCCAGAGCCAGATCGACAGCTGCACCATCGCCAAGGCCAACACCGACACCATCTGTCGGATCGTCGCCACCACCAACAGCCTCGACAAGGTGTGGCCGACCCTCGTCGACGGGTACACCAAGCCCAAGACGGTGATCTTCGCCGACGCGATCACCACCGGGGGCTGCGGTTCGGCCACCTCCGCGGTCGGACCGTTCTACTGCCCCGGCGACAAGACCGCGTACTTCGATCCCACCTTCTTCACGACGCTGTCCGATCAGCTCGGGGGCAGCAACGCCCCGCTGGCCCAGGAGTACGTCGTCGCCCATGAGTTCGGGCACCACGTGCAGAACCTGCTCGGCACCATGGACCAGGCCCAGCGACTCGGATCCCGCGGTGCCACCTCGGGTTCGGTCCGCCTCGAACTGCAGGCCGACTGCTACGCCGGCGTGTGGGCCGAACACGCCGACAAGGGCCCCGACGCGATGCTGGAACCGCTGACCAGTGAGCAGATCGGGGACGTGATCACCACCGCGAAGGCGATCGGCGACGACACCCTCTCGGGCCGCAACGACACCGAGGGATGGACACACGGCTCAGCCGAACAGCGCGTGCGCTGGTTCACCACCGGCTACCGCTCCGGCGACCCCGCGAGCTGCGACACCTTCTCCACCAACCGCCTCTGAAACCTCAGTTGGGCGCGTAAAGACGCCTGTTGGGCACGTAACGACCCCGGTTGGGCACGTAACGACCCCGGTTGGGCACATAAAGATGCCAGTTGGGCACGTAACGACCCCGGCTGGGCACGTGACGCGCCGGCTGGGCTACGCGGCACGCGACGGAGCGATCCGGTGCCCAACTGGCATCTTTACGTGCCCAACTGCGGTCGTTACCTGCCCAACTGCGGTCGTTACCTGCCCAACTGCGGCCGGTCTGATTGCATGGGCTCATGACCGGTCCCGAGACGCCCCGCACCTCCACCGCCATCGACGCGATCGCCGACGATTTCCTCGCGCGTTCGTGTGCCGGCGATCCGGTGTTCTCCACCCTCACCGGCGTGCGCGGCAACGACCACGCACTCACCGACTACTCCCCCGACGCGATCGCCGAGCGGTCGGACCTGGCGCGCGAGGCCCTGCGCGCCCTCGCCGCAGCGACCCCGGTCGACGACGTCGACCGGGTGACCGTCGCGACGATGACCGATCAGCTCGGCCGCGGACTCGCCGTCGACGACGCCGGTCTCCGGGTCGGCGAGGTCAACGTCATCGAGTCGCCGCTACAGGCGATGCGGGACGTGTTCGACCTCATGGGCACCGACTCCGGCGAGGATCGATCGGTCCTGCTGTCGCGCGTTCGCGCCATCCCGGAGTGCGTCGACTCGATCGTGGCCGGTCTGCGCCATCGGGTCGGGCACGGCGAGCCCGTGGCACGGCGTCAGGTCGAGCTCGTCGCCGCCCAGTCGGGCGAGGCGGTCGACGCCATCTGGACAAACGTGGCCACCGCGCTCGCCGGATCGCCCACTTTCGCCGAGGACTTCGACCGCGCCCGACCGGCGGCCGCCGAGGCCTTCGACCGACTGCGCGAGGTGCTCACCACCGAGGTGCTCCCGAACGCCGTGGAGCGCGACGGTGTGGGCCGCGACCGCTACCGGCTGCACTCGGCGGAGTTCGTGGGTACCGACATCGATCCCGACGAGTCCTACGCCTGGGGCCTCGACCACCTGCAGTCGATCGTGGCCGAGCAGGAGACACTGGCCGAGCAGATCGCACCCGGTGCCGGGATCGCCGGTGCGCTGGCCGCCCTCGACGACGACCCGCGGTACCAGATGACCGATCGCGACGCCTTCGTCACGTGGATGCAGGATCTCTCCGACCGGGCCACGAGCGGACTCGCCGGGGCCCACTTCGACATCCCGGACGGTCTCACCGCGCTCGAGTGCCGTCTCGCGCCGTCGGCGGTCGGGATCATCTACTACACGATGCCCAGCGAGGACCTCACCCGTCCCGGCCGCATGTGGTGGTCGGTGCCGCCGGAGCAGACGGTGTTCCACACCTGGCAGGAGACGACCACCGTCTTCCACGAGGGTGTGCCCGGCCATCACCTGCAGTTGGGCCAGGCCATGATCAGCCCCGAACTGAACCGGTGGCGCAAACTGGCCTCGTTCACCTCCGGGCACGGGGAGGGCTGGGCGCTCTACGCCGAACGACTGATGGACGAACTCGGCTGGCTGACCGACATCGGCGACCGGATGGGGATGCTCGACTCGCAACGTCTGCGCGCCGCCCGCGTCGTGGTCGACATCGGCGTGCACTGCGGGTTGACGGCCCCCGACTCGGTCGGCGGCGGCATCTGGGACGCCGACAAGGCGTGGCGGTTCCTGTGCGACGCGGTGGCGATGGACCGCAACGTGCTGCGCTTCGAGCTCAACCGCTACCTCGGCTGGCCGGGCCAGGCGCCGTCGTACGCACTGGGGCAGCGGGTGTGGGAACGCACCCGCGACGACTACCTGCGCGCGAACCCCGACCGGACACTGCGCGACTTCCACTCGCGCGCACTGCGATTGGGCGGGGTGAGCCTCGACGTGCTCCCGGGCGGCGTGGCCGGGACCATCGACTAGGGCGTTCTCAGCCGACCGTGGCGACCACGTCGTCGACGACGGTGCCGATGGCGACGGTGCGCTGGGACCCGTCGGCGAGATCCTTGATCTCGATCTGACCCGACTCGAGTTCACGATCGCCGAGCACCAACGCGAGTCGCGCGCCCGACCGGTCGGCACCCTTCATGGCGCCCTTGAGGGCCCGACCGCCGTAGGCGATGTCGATGCTGACGCCCTTGGACCGCAGTTCGCCCGCGATCACGACGAGACGGTCGAGCGCCGCCTCCCCCATCGGGACGCCGTAGACGCGACACCGCGCCGAGGTGGTGTCCGGGACAGCCTCGGCGTCGAGGGCGAGGACCGTGCGGTCGACGCCGAGTCCGAACCCGATGCCCGAGAGTTCCTGCTTGCCGCCGAGCTGACTCATCAACCCGTCGTAGCGTCCACCGCCACCGATGCCCGACTGCGCGCCCAGCCCGTCGTGGACGAACTCGAACGTCGTCTTCGTGTAGTAGTCGAGACCCCGCACCAGCCGCGGGTTGACCTCGTAGGCGACGCCGAGTCGATCGAGGTGGCCCCGCACGGCCGCGAAGTTGTCGCGCACCGAATCGGAGAGGAAGTCGATCATCAACGGGGCGTCGGCGGTGGCCGCCTTGATCTCGGGTCGCTTGTCGTCGAGAACACGCAGCGGGTTGATCTCCGCGCGCCGACGGGTCTCGGGGTCCAGGTCGAGGCCGAACAGGAACTGCTGCAACGCCTCCCGGTAGGCGGGACGGCAGGTGTCGTCGCCGAGGGTGGTGATCTCGAGACGGTAGCCGCGCAGGCCACAGCGGCGGAACCCCTCGTCGGCGACGGCGATCACCTCGGCGTCGAGAGCGGGGTCGTCGACACCGATGGCCTCGACGCCGACCTGCTGCAGCTGGCGGTACCGGCCGGTCTGCGGCTTCTCGTAGCGGAAGAACGGGCCGTGATAGCTCAGCTTGATCGGCAGCTGCCCGCGGTCGAGCCCGTGTTGCAACACCGCCCGCATGACCCCGGCCGTGCCCTCGGGACGCAACGTCACCGAGCGGTCACCGCGGTCGGCGAAGGTGTACATCTCCTTCGACACCACATCGGTCGACTCCCCCACACCCCGCGCGAACAGCGCGGTGTCCTCGAAGACCGGCAGTTCGATGTGGGAGTAGCCGGCCAGTCGCGCCGCACGGATCAGCTCGTCGCGGACGGCGAGGAACCGGCTCGAGTTCGGCGGCAGATAGTCGGGGATGCCACGCGGCGCCTGGAACACAGAGCTCACAGTCCGTGTCGTCCTTTCCTCGGTCCGTTCTCGGCGCTGTCGTCGACGCCGGGCAGGCCGGCGAGGAACGGGTTGACCGCCCGCTCGCGACCGACACTGGTCTGCGGCCCGTGTCCGGGCAGCACCTGGGTCTCGTCGCTACGGGTCAACAGCGTGGTGGCGATGCTGCGGAGCAGCTGCTCGTGATCGCCCCCGGGCAGATCGGTACGCCCGATCGACCCCGCAAACAGTACGTCGCCGGAGAAGCAGACCGGTAACGTGCCGTCGCCGGTGTCGGCGAGGGTCGACAGCAACACCGACCCCCGTGTGTGGCCGGGCGCGAGATCGACGTCGAAACCGATCCCCGCCAGGTCGACCGGCTCGCCGTCGACGAACTCGATCACCTTCTCCGGTTCCCGGAACACGATCCCGCCGATGACCGACGACAACGCCGGCCCGATCCCCGACGCCGGATCGGCCAGCATGTGCCGGTCGGCGGGGTGGATGTAGGCCGGGATCGAGTACTCGTCGCACAACACCGCGGCGTCCCACGTGTGGTCGAGGTGACCGTGCGTGAGCAGCACCGCGACCGGTGTCAGGGAGTGCTCGGCGAGCAGGGCGCGCACGCTCGCCGCCGAGTCCTGGCCGGGGTCGATGATGACGGCCTCGGAACCGGGACGGTCCGCGACCACATAACAGTTGGTCGCGAACATCCCCGCGGCGAAACCGGTGATCAACAACGTCTGCTCCTTCGGTCGATCGGTACATCATCGCAAAGGCCCCTGTGAACGGTGCTCTCCCGCCGCGGCCATGGGACACGCCCGGCGCCCGCGCCCACCCCTGAGAGGTGTTCACAGGGTCGGCTGGCAGACTCGCAGGCGGCAGAGGTGGCTGACGTCACCTCCTCACGAGCCGTGCGTCGACGACGCACACGGCGTCCCAGTGGTCATCGATGGAGGTATCGCGGCTGTGCCCAGCGACCCAACCGGCAAAGACAACGCTTCGGACAACACGTCGAACGAACCCGAGGTCGGCGGTGAGCAGATGACCAACGAGCAGCGTCGGGCCGAGGCCAAGCGCAAGCTCGAGCACCGGCTCGGGACGCAGCAGGCCGCCGCGCGACGCCGCAAGATCATCGTCGTCACCACCTCCGTGGTCGTCGCCGTGGCCGTCATCGCCACCGTGGGCACGTTGGTCACCAACAAGGTGCTCGACGATCGTGAGAAGGCCCGCTACACCGCGTGCGCCTACACCCCGACCCCCGCCGACGCGAACCCGTTCTCCCAGCCGCCGCAGATCCCGCCGAACCTCAGCGGTGAGCAGTTGGCCCGGGCCAAGCAGTTCGTCGCCGACTTCACCGCGGGCAAGTCCAAGCAGCGCACGGCGAAGATGCCGGCCGACCGTCAGCTCAAGAAGGGTGATCTCACCGCGACGCTGACCACCAGTCAGGGCACCATCCCCATCGAGCTCGATCGGGCGTCGGCGCCGTGCAACGTGGCCGCCGTGGCCTCGCTGATCGACCAGAAGTACTACGACAACACCGAATGCCACCGGATGACCGAGGGCGGCACGGGCAAGATCGCCGTGTTGCAGTGCGGCGACCCGACCGCGACCGGCGCCGGCGCGCCCGGGTGGACCAGCCCCGACGAGTTCCCCACCGATCTCAAGGCCGTCCCGCAGGACCCGCAGATGGCGTCGCTGGGTGTGCCGGCCTCGGTGGTCTATCCCCGAGGCACGGTGGCGATCGCCAACAGCTATCAGCCCGGTCAGGGCGGCCAGGCCTCGGGCGCGAACACCGGTTCGGCGCAGATGTTCCTGGTCATCAACGACAGTGAGCTCCCGGCGAACTACAGCGTCATCGGCAAGGTCGACGACGCCGGGCTCGCGGTGCTCGACAAGGTCTACAAGGGTGGACTCACGCCGGGCATCCGACCCTCGCAGGATCCCAACACCGGCGCGGTCACCTACGCACCGACGCCGGGCGACGGGAAGCCGAAGCTGGCCGTCGAGATCGAGAAGGCCACCGTCAGCTGAGCGGTCGCGGCGACCGGTCGACCCCGCGGTCGGACCGGTCGACGCGCGCCGCTAGGACGCCGACGTCACGCGGTAGACGTCGTAGACACCCTCGACGTTGCGCACCACGTTGAGCACGTGGCCGAGGTGCTTGGGGTCACCCATCTCGAAGGTGAACTTGGAGATCGCGACACGGTCGCGGCTCGTCGTCACCGATGCCGAGAGGATGTTCACCCGCTCGTCGGCGAGCACGCGCGTCACGTCCGACAGCAGCCGGGACCGGTCGAGCGCCTCGACCTGGATCGCGACGAGAAACACCGACGACGGTGACGGCGCCCAGGTGACGTCGATGATCCGCTCGGACTGCTGTTGCAGCGCATCGGCATTCGTGCAGTCGGTGCGGTGGACGCTGATGCCCCCACCGCGGGTCACGAACCCGAGAATCTCGTCGCCGGGCACCGGCGTACAGCACTTGGCGAGTTTGGCGACGACACCTTCGGCACCGGGCACCAGGACCCCGGCGTCGCCGGTCTGTCGGGTGCGCGTCGGCATCGTCGACGGCGTCGACCGTTCGGCCAGTTCCTCCTCGGCGTCGTCGAGGCCTCCGAGTGCGGCGACCAGTCGACCGACGACGTGGCGGGCCGACACGTGGCCCTCGCCGATGGCGGTGTACAGCGCCGAGACGTCGGCGTAGCGCAGTTCGGTCGCGATGGAGCCCACCGACTCCGCACTCATCAACCGCTGCAACGGGAGTCCGCCGCGGCGGACCTCCTTGGTGATCGCGTCCTTGCCTGCCTCGAGCGCCTCCTCACGACGCTCCTTGGCGAACCACTGACGGATCTTCGTCTTCGCACGCGGCGAGACCACGAAGCCCTGCCAGTCGCGCGAGGGCCCGGCGTTGGGCGCCTTGGAGGTGAACACCTCCACCACCTCGCCGTTCTCCAGCGTGCGTTCCAGCGCGACGAGGCGACCGTTCACGCGGGCACCGATGCAACGATGTCCGACCTCGGTGTGCACCGCGTAGGCGAAGTCGACCGGGGTCGAACCGGCGGGCAGCGTGATCACGTCACCCTTGGGTGTGAACGCGAAGATCTCCTTGACCGCGAGGTCGTAGCGCAGCGACTCGAGGAACTCGCCGGGGTCGGCGGCCTCCCGCTGCCAGTCGAGAAGCTGACGCATCCAGGCCATCTCTTCGATCTCGTTGGCGTCGTCGACGTGCTTGGCACCGTTGCGGCCGCGGGTCTCCTTGTAGCGCCAGTGCGCGGCGATACCGAACTCGGCGGTGCGATGCATGTCGCGGGTGCGGATCTGCACCTCCAGCGGCTTGCCCTCCGGACCGATCACGGTGGTGTGCAACGACTGATAGACGCCGTACCGCGGTTGGGCGATGTAGTCCTTGAACCGGCCCGCCATCGGCTGCCACAACGAGTGCACGACACCGACGGCGGCGTAACAGTCCCGGATCTGCTCACACAGGATGCGCATGCCGACCAGGTCGTGGATGTCGTCGAACTCCTTGCCCTTGACGATCATCTTCTGATAGATCGACCAGTAGTGCTTCGGGCGTCCCTCGACGGTGGCGTCGATGCGGGATCCGTTGAGCGTCTTGGTGATCTCGGTGCGCACCTTCGCGAGGTAGGTGTCGCGCGACGGGGCGCGGTCGGCGACGAGGCGCACGATCTCCTCGTAGCGCTTCGGGTGCAGGATCGCGAACGAGAGGTCCTCGAGTTCCCACTTGACCGTCGCCATCCCGAGCCGGTGGGCCAACGGCGCGATGACCTCGAGGGTCTCGCGGGCCTTGCGGGCCTGCTTCTCCGGCGGCAGGAACCGCATGGTGCGCATGTTGTGCAGCCGGTCGGCGACCTTGATGACCAGCACCCGCGGATCGCGCGCCATGGCGATGATCATCTTGCGGATGGTCTCGGCCTCGGCGGCGTTGCCGAGGGCGACCTTGTCGAGTTTGGTGACGCCGTCGACGAGATGGGCGACCTCGTCGCCGAATTCCGCGCCCAGCGCTTCGAGGCTGTAGCCGGTGTCCTCGACGGTGTCGTGGAGCAGCGCCGCGACCAGGGTGGTGGTGTCCATGCCGAGGTCGGCGAGGATGGTCGCCACGGCGAGCGGGTGGGTGATGTACGGGTCGCCGGACTTGCGGAACTGACCGTCGTGGTACTGGTCGGCGATTTCGTAGGCGCGCTGCAGCACCGCGACGTCGGCCTTGGGGTACAGATCGCGGTGCAGGGCGACGAGCGGCTCGAGGACCGGACGGATCGGGTTGCGGGTGGCGGTCATCCGGCGCGCGAGGCGGGCGCGCACGCGGCGCGAGGTCGACGATCCGACCGGCGTGGAGGTGCTCACCGCGGGATGGGGGTCGGTATCGGTGGCGACGTCGAGCGACGCCCCATCGGTCTCGCGCACGTCGGGCTGATCGGTCACACGCACCTCCTCGACTCGCCGACGGAACACCGTCGTCCGGTGGTCGCGGCGCTGGTGGCGATGGTAGTCCTCAGCCGGTGGTGAGCGCGGTCAGCGTCAGATCCGGGTGCGCCGAGGTGACCGCGGCACGGCCGGGCAGACCGTCGATCTCCATGACCACCGCCGCCGAGGCGACGATCGCACCGGCGTCGAGCAACAACCCGATGGCCGCGTTCAGGGTGCCGCCGGTGGCGAGCACATCGTCGACGACGAAGACCCGCCGCCCGCGCAGGTCGATGCCGTCGGCCGGGATCTCGAGCGACGCCGAGCCGTACTCGAGGTCGTAGGTCGCCGAGTGGACCGGCGGCGGCAGCTTGCCCGCCTTGCGGACCGCCACCACACCGAGACCGCTGTGCAGCGCGATCGCACCCCCGAGGAGGAACCCGCGGGCGTCGATACCGGCGACGAGGTCGACGTCACCCGACACCGAGGCCAGTGCGGCGGTGACCGACGCGAGACCGGCCGGGTCGGCGAGCACGGGCGTCAGGTCCTTGAACTGGATACCGGGCGACGGGAAATCGGGCACCAGTCGCGTGTGGTCGGCGATCGCCGTCCGTGCGCGTTCGATCGTCTCGGTCATCGGGTTCGGCGACGCTTGCCGGACGGGCGATCCTCCGAGCCGGCCGACCGGGACGTGGCCGACGCGGTGGCCAGCTCCGGCTCGGTGAGACCGGCGTCGATGCGCACCCGGCGCGCCAGGACCTTCTCGGTGTGCTTCTTGATCTCGCCGCGACGCTCCTTGAGTGTGACCAGCAGCGGGGTGGCGAAGAAGATCGACGAGTAGGCACCGACCACGACACCGACGAGCTGGATGAGGCCGAGGTCCTTGAGCGTGCCCACACCCAGCAGCCACACGGCCACGATCATCAGCGAGATGATCGGGAGCACCGAGATGACCGTGGTGTTGATCGATCGCATCAGCGTCTGGTTGACGGCGAGGTTGGCCTGCTCGGCGTACGTCCGGCGGGTCGTCTTGAGGACCGCCCGCACGTTCTCCTCGACCTTGTCGAACACCACCACCGTGTCGTAGAGCGAGAAGCCCAGGATGGTGAGCAGGCCGATGACGGTCGCCGGGGTCACCTCGAAGCCGACGAGCGAGTAGACGCCGGCGGTGCAGACGATGTCGAAGATCAGCGAGGCCATGGCCGCGGCCGACATCTCCCGGTCGAAGCGGACCGCGATGTAGATCAGGACGATGACGAGGAACACCGCGAGCGCGATGAGCGCCTTCTCGGTGATCTCACCGCCCCAGGTGGAGCTGACGTCGGAGGAGTTGATGTCGTCGGCGGTCAGCTGAGGGCCGAACCGTTCGACGAGTGCGGCGGTTATCTTCTCGGTGTCGGCCTGCGACAGCGTCGAGGTACGGATCTGCACGGTCGCGCTCGATCCCGACCCGGCGGTCTGCACCGTCTGCGGGTCGGTGCCCATGGCGTCGGAGAACGCCTTCTCGACCGCCGAGGTGGAGGTCTGCGGGGTCGAGGCGAACGAGATCTGGGTACCGCCCTCGAAATCGATGCCGAGGGTGAATCCGCGGAACACGATGCTCAGCACGCAGATCAACATGATCACGGCGCTGACGATGTACCACATCTTGCGTTTGCCGACGATCTCGAACGCGCCGGTGCCGGTGTAGAGGCGACTCAGCAGCGAGTGGCGCCTGGCGATCTCGTTGTTGCGGGCCTCGCTGGCGCGGTCGTCGGTGGGGGTGTCGAACCCGGTGGTGTCGTCGCTCATCAGACGCTCTCCTTCTGCGACGCTGCGGAACCGGCACCCGAGCGCGCGGCGGCCAGACGGCGTTCCTTCGCGACCTCCGAGACACCCCCCAGACCGTTGACCGATGGTTTGGACAGGAACGACGACCGACTGGCCAGCGCGACCAGCGGATGCGTCACGAGGAAGACCACGACGAGGTCGAGGATGGTCGTGAGTCCAAGGGTGAACGCGAACCCGCGGACCTCACCGATGGCCAGGAAGTAGATGGCGGCGGCGGCGATGAAGCTGACCGCGTTGCCCGACCAGACGGTGCGGCGGGCGCGGGCCCAACCGCGGGGAACCGCAGACCGGAAGCTGCGACCCTCGCGCATCTCGTCCTTTATTCGTTCGAAGTAGACGACGAACGAGTCGGCGGTCATGCCGATACCGATGATGAGGCCGGCGATACCCGAGAGGTCGAGCGTGAAGCCGATGTAGCGGCCCAGGAGGACCATGATGCCGTAGACCATGATCCCGGCGACGATCAGCGACAGCATCGTGAGGAACCCGAGCATGCGGTAATAGAGCAGCGCGTAGAGCAGCACGGCGACGAGACCGATCGCACCGGCGATCAATCCGGCGCGCAGCGACGACAGGCCCAACGTGGCCGAGACGGTCTGCGCGTCGGACGACTTGAACGACAACGGCAGCGACCCGTATTTGAGGACGTTGGCGAGGTCCTTGGCGCCGGACTGCGAGAAGCTACCGCTGATCTCGGTGGTCGGGGTGGTGATGGCGCCCTGGATCTGCGGTGCGCTCACCACGCGCGAGTCGAGGGTGAACGCGGTCTGCTTGCCGATGTTGGCGCCGGTGTACTTGGGCCAGAAATCGCGCGCGGCGTTGCGGAACTCGACCTGCACGATCCACGCGCCGCCCTGCGAGCTGGTGGTGGCGGTCGCGTCGGCGATGTCGCGGCCGTCGATGATCTGCGGCGCGAGCAGGTAGACCTGCGCACCGTCCTGCGAACACGCCACGAGGTACTGGCTGGGGTCGTCGTTGCCCTGCAGCGGGTCGGTGTTGCGCGGGTTGCAGTCGGTCTTGGCCATCTGCGCGGTCAGCTTCGACACGGCCGCCTGGTTGGCCGCGGCGTCGCCGCCGGGAGCCTGGCGCAGCGCCTTGGCGGCGGCGATCGCCTGTGCCGCGGTCTGCCCCGCCGGCGTGGGTGTCGCCTGCTGCGGGGTCGCGGGCTGCACGTTCTCCACCGGGCGGACGTAGAGGCGCGCGGTCTGACCCAGGGTCCGGGCCTGACGGCCGTCGGTGCCCGGGACGGTGATCACGAGGTTGTTGCCGTCGGTGATGACCTCGGAGCCGGAGACACCGAGGCCGTTCACGCGCTGCTCGATGATCTGCTTGGCCTTGTCGAGCTGGTCCTTCTGCGGCGCGCTGCCATCCGGCGTGCGCGCGGTGAGGGTGACCCGGGTACCGCCCTGCAGGTCGATGCCCAGTTTCGGTTCGGGCTTGCCTCCGCCGGTGAAGAACACCAGTGCGTAGACGATGACCATCAACAACAGGAAGACGCTCAACAACCGCACAGGCGGGATCTCACGTTTGGACGGTGCCACGGGTGCTACGACTCCTCGGATGGACTGTTTCGCCACCGGTTGATCCCCGGCGGCTCGCTCAGACAGGCTACGTGGCCGGCCGGGGTGGTTTCGATCAGCTGTCGCTGTCGGCCTTCTTGTCGAGCGTGATCGGACGATCGACGTCGGCGTCGAAGCCGGTGTCGTCGTCCTCGTCGAACGCGTCGGCCGGCGTGGTGTCGGCGCCGGGGAACGATCCGGCGAGATCGTCGGCGTGCACGACCTCACGGACCGCGAGGCGGTTCCAGCGCACCACGACCCCGGGCGCCAGCTCGAGGTCGACGACGCCGTCGGCGAGGCCGACCACGGTGCCGTACATGCCCGAGGTGGTCTGCACGCGGGCACCGGGCTGGAGAGCGTCCTGCATCTCCTGGACCTGGGCGGCGGCCTTCTTCTGACGGCGCACGGACAGGAACATGAAGCCGACGAGGACGACGAGGACGATCGGGAAGAGCAGTTCCATGGTGGTGGGTCAATCCTTGGTGTTGTCCGGCTGTGCGGGTGGCAGCGGCCGGGTCGGGACGGTCACCGCCGCAACTCCCACGTGTGCGTGGGGCAGACGGTGCGCGGGGGCGTGGCGGCCGCCACGCTCGAGCATCCAGTGTGCCATCTCGACGGCGGGCCCAGACAATCTTCGCCCGCCGGGAGAGAACCCGGTCGCTCCCGGGGGCGTCCGGGCGTCAGAACTCCGGGCCGAACAGCGAGTCGCCGTCGTCGCGGACCCGTACGCCGAACGAGGCGTTCAGCGCGCCCGCCGGTGGGGTGAGATCGAGATGGTGCCAGGCCGCGGCCGTCGCCACCCGTCCCCGGGGGGTGCGCGCGATCATCCCGGCCCGGACCAGGAAGGGCTCGCACACCTCCTCCACGGTGGCCGGTTCCTCGCCCACGGCGACCGCGAGCGTCGACACACCGACCGGCCCGCCACCGAAGCCCTTGACCAGCGCACCGAGGACGGCGCGGTCGAGGCGGTCGAACCCCAGCTCGTCGACGTCGTAGACCCGTAGCGCCGCACGGGCCACCTCGAGGGTGACGCGTCCGTCGCCGCGGACCTCGGCGTAGTCGCGCACCCGCCGCAGCAGGCGGTTGGCGATACGTGGGGTCCCGCGGGAGCGCCCGGCGATCTCGGCGCCCGCCTCGTGGTCGAGGCGCACCCCGAGGATCCCCGCCGACCGGGTGATGACCCGCAGCAGTTCGGAGGGCTCGTAGAACTCCATGTGCGCGGTGAACCCGAACCGGTCGCGGAGCGGACCGGTCAGTGACCCCGAGCGGGTGGTCGCCCCGACCAGCGTGAACGGGGCGACGTCGAGCGGGATGGACGTGGCCCCGGGTCCCTTGCCCACCACCACGTCGACCCGGTAATCCTCCATCGCGAGGTAGAGCATCTCCTCGGCGGGACGTGCGATGCGGTGGATCTCGTCGATGAACAGGACGTCGCCCTCGACGAGGTTCGACAGCATCGCGGCGAGGTCGCCGGCGCGTTCAAGGGCGGGTCCCGAGGTCACCCGGATGGCTGCGCCCATCTCGCCGGCGATGATCATCGCCAAGGAGGTCTTGCCCAGTCCCGGTGGCCCCGACAGCAGGATGTGGTCAGGCGTGCCGCCGCGGCCGCGGGCACCGGCGAGCACCAGTTCGAGCTGTTCACAGACCCGTGGCTGGCCGATGAAGTCGGTGAGGCTGCGCGGACGCAGGTTGGTGTCGAGATCGCCGTCGGAGGTGACGGTGAACGGGCTGACATCACGATCGTCGGTGGACGAACCGGGGTCGCCGGCGCCACCGAAGGTGTCCTCGCTCATCGCGCGCCCCGGCCGAGGGAGGCCAGCGCGGTGCGCAGCGTGCGGGCGGAGTCGGCGTCGGGTTCGTCGGCGAGGACCGCGGCCACGGCGCGTTCGGCGGCCGGCGCGGGGAAGCCCAGACCGACGAGGGCCTCGACGACCTGATCGCCGACGCTCATCGAGGCCACGACACCGGCACCCGAGTCCGGTGTCGCGCCCGTCCTGTCGACCTTGTCGCGCAGCTCGACCACGAGCCGCTCCCCGACGCGCTTGCCGATACCCGGGACCGTGCACAGCGCCTTGACGTCGGAATCGGCCAGCGCGTGCCGCAGCGCCGCGGGCTCGAGCACCGCGAGGGTGGCCATGGCGAGACGGGGCCCGACCCCGGTGACGGTCTGCAACAGTGCGAACAGATCACGCGCGTCGGGTTCGGTGAACCCGTAGAGCGTCATCGAGTCCTCGCGCACGATCATCGCCGTGAGCAGCGTCGCCTCGCTCCCCCGCTGCAACGACGACAGCGTCGACGGAGTCGCGAGAACGCGGTAACCCACACCGCCGCAGTCGATCACGACATGGTCGAGCGCGATGTGCAGGACGGGGCCGCGTACCGATGCGATCACCGTGGGGTCCTGTTCGCGGCGACCTTCGCGCGACGGTCGGCGTCGGCCGCGGCGGCACGCGCGACGGCGGCCCGGGCCGCGGCCACCTGCACCGCGGCACGGGCCTCGGCGGCGGCGAGCCGCTCGGCGATCGGACCTCGCCAGCAGTGACATATGGCCAGGGCGAGGGCGTCGGCGGCGTCGGCGGGCTGCGGCTTGGTCTGCATCCCGAGGATGCGGGTCACCATCGTGGTGACCTGCGCCTTGTCGGCGCGACCGCTGCCGGTGACGGCGGCCTTCACCTCACTGGGGGTGTGGAAGCGCACCGGGATGCCATGCTGGGCCGCGGCGAGCGCGACGACGCCGCCGGCCTGCGCCGTCCCCATGGCGGTGCTCACCTGGTTCTGCGCGAAGACCCGCTCGACCGCGACGACGTCGGGGCGGTGGGTCTCGATCCAGTGGACCGCCGCGGAGTGGATCGCGAGGAGGCGTTCGGCGAGATCCATGTCCGACGGTGTGCGCACGACATCGACGTCGAGCGCGGTGACCGCCCGGCCCCCACCGGACTCGACGAGTGCGATACCGCACCGGGTCAGGCCGGGATCGACTCCCATGACACGCACGCATTCTCCCGCCGCAGACGAACAACTGTTCGAGATACTAGCGGTCCGGGCCGACGTCGTCGCCGATCGACACGACACAATGGACGCCGATGCCCACCTACCGTCCGACCACCCCCGACGCCCTCGTCGACCTGTGTGTCGAGGTCATCACCCGACGCCCCGGGGTGGTCGTGGCCGGTGTCGACGGCGCCGACGCAGCGCATCCGACCGACCTGGCCGAGCGTGTGGCCGCCGCGTTGCGCGCGACGGGGCGGGCCGCGGGGGTGGTCGCGGTCGGCGACTACGTGCGTCCGGCGTCGGTGCGGAAAGAATTCGGGCACACCGACGCCGAGAGCTACCGGACCATGTGGTTCGACTACGCCGCCCTCGACCGCGAGGTCGTCACCGCCGTCCATCGCTCGGGCTGCTGGTTGCCGCGTCTGTGGGACGAGGCGACCGACCGCTCGCCGCGGGATCGGCCGACCACAGCGGCGGCCGACCAGGTGCTGATCATCGCCGGACCGATGCTGCTCGGACGTGGTCTGGCCCTGTCACCGACGGTCCGCCTGGAGATGAGTGCGGCCGCGCTCGGGCGCCGCACACCCGACGCCGATCGATGGACGGTCGACGCCCTCGTCGAACACACCGACGACATCGGTGATCTCGCCGACATCAGCGTCCGCTACGACCACCCGGACCGTCCCGCGGTGGGCGGGATCGGCTGATTCAGTCCTTGTCGAGCTCGGCGAGGACCTCGTCGCTGATGTCGGCGTTGCTGTAGACGTTCTGCACGTCGTCGGAGTCCTCGAGCGCGTCGATGAGCTTGAACACCTTGCGTGCACCCTCGGCGTCGACCGGGACCTCCACCGACGCACGGAAACTGGCCTCGGCCGAGTCGTAGTCGATACCCGATTCCTGCAGTGCGGTGCGCACGGCCACGAGGTCGGTCGGCTCGCTGATGATCTCGAAGGAGTCGCCGAGGTCGGTGATCTCCTCGGCTCCGGCCTCGAGAACGGCGTCGAGGACCTGGTCCTCGGTCTGGTCGGCCTTCTCCAGCGTGACCACTCCGCGCCGGGTGAACAGGTAGGAGACCGACCCCGGATCGGCCATGTTCCCGCCGTTGCGGGTCATCGCGGTGCGCACCTCGCCCGCGGCACGGTTGCGGTTGTCGGTGAGGCACTCGATGAGCACCGCGACACCGTTGGGGCCGTAGCCCTCGTACATGATGGTCTGCCAGTCGGCGCCGCCGGCTTCCTCGCCGCCACCGCGCTTACGGGCGCGCTCGATGTTGTCGTTGGGCACCGAGGACTTCTTCGCCTTCTGGATGGCGTCGAAGAGCGTCGGGTTGCCCGACGGATCGCCGCCACCGGTGCGCGCCGCCACCTCGATGTTCTTCACCAGTTTCGCGAACATCTTGCCGCGCTTGGCGTCGACCACCGCCTTCTTGTGCTTGGTGGTGGCCCACTTGGAATGGCCGCTCATCGCCGGTGCCCCTCTCTCCTGGCCGCGCCGTGGAGTCCGCGCGTGCCGTACGTCATGCTGCGAGAAGCGATGTTACCCGCCGGGCCAGGTCGTTCCGTCGACGTCAGGCGCCTGCGGCGACGATGTCGGTGAAATAGCGGTGGATGCGCAGATCGCCGGTGACCTCGGGATGGAACGACGTCGCGACCACCGAGCCCTGCCGCACCGCGACGACGCGTCCGGCCGCGGGGCCGTCGGGAACGCGCCCGAGCACGGTAACCCCCGCGCCGGTCGCCTCCACCCACGGCGCGCGGATGAACACCGCCCGCATCGGCCCGCCGGGGACGTCGGTGATGTCGATGTCGGTCTCGAACGACTGCACCTGACGTCCGAAGGCGTTGCGCCGCACCGTGATGTCGAGAGCGTCGAGGTGGTGGGCGTCGGGGCGGGTGTCGAGGACGTCGGACGCCAGCAGGATCATGCCCGCGCACGAACCGTAGGCGGGCATGCCCTCGGCGAGTCGGGTCCGCAGCGGCACCAGCAGGTCCAACAGGTCGAGCAGTCGACTCATGGTGGTCGACTCGCCGCCCGGGATGACGATGCCGTCGATCGCGTCGAGTTCGGCGGGACGGCGGACCGTGACGGCGGTGGCCCCGGCGGCCTCGAGCGCGGCCACGTGTTCGCGGACGTCCCCCTGCAGGGCCAGCACGCCGATCGTCGGCCTCCGGTCGGTGCCGCTCACCCCTGTCGGGCGTGCTGATCAGTCGGCATGGTGCGACCCACCCGGGCCAGACCCTCCTGGGTGACCGCGGCGACCATCCGACCGCTCGTGTCGAAGATGCGGCCCTGGGTGAGCGCGCGACCGTCCTCGGCCGAGGGCGACGTCTGGTCGTAGAGCAGCCACTCGTCGGCGCGGAACGGCCGCAGGAACCACATCGCGTGATCGAGCGACGCCGACTGGGGGTTGGAATCGGGGTGGGCGACCTTTGCCGAACCGAGCAGCGTCATGTCGCTCATGTAGGCCAGCGTGCACACGTGGAACACCTGGTCGTCGGGCAGCCGGTGGCGGTACTTGAACCACACCCGCTGCTGGGCGGCGAAACGCTCGGCCCGGACCATCTGATCGGCCGGGACGATCCGGATGTCGAAGTTCTCCCACTCGCGGAACACCGATCGTTGTGCCTCGGTGCGGGTCTGGAACGGGTCCTCGAGCGTCTCCGGGTCGGGCGCGGGCGGCATCTCGTCCTGGTGCACCAGTCCCTCCGACGGCACCCCGAACGACGCCGACATGGTGAAGATCGCCTCGCCCGCCTGCACGCCGGTGACCCGACGCGTACAGAACGAGCGGCCGTCACGGATCCGGTCGACGAGGAAGATCGTCGGCTCGTCGGGGTTGCCCGGTCGCAGGAAATAGCCGTGCAGGGAGTGGACGCGGTACTCGGGTGCGACGGTGTGGGTGGCCGAGACCAACGCCTGTCCGGCGACCTGGCCGCCGAAGGTGCGCAGCAGCTGGCTGGTGTAGGCCTTGCCGCGATAGATGTCGGCGTCGATCGGCTCGAGTTCCAGGATCTCCTCGATCGTGGCCATCAGTCCTCTTCTCCCAGTTGACGAACCGCCGCGACCACGACGGTGACGTTGTCGCGCGCCCCCAGCGCCAGCGTCGCCGACACCAGTTCGGCGGCGAGCGCGTCCGGTGTCGCGGCGCGCTCGGCGATGATCTCCTCCAACTCGGAATCGGGCAACTCGCCGGTGAGCCCGTCGGAACAGATCAGCACGACGTCGCCGGCGACGACCGGGAACACGAAGAAGTCGGCCTCGGCGTCCATCCCCGCGCCCAGTGCGCGCGTGATGACGTTGCGACGGGGGTCGACGCGGGCCTGTTCCGGGGTGAGATGCCCCGCGTCGATGAGCTCCTGGACCTGCGAGTGGTCGGTGGTCACCTGCTCGATGACGGCGTCCGACCAGCGGTAGGTGCGCGAGTCCCCGATGTTGACCACCAGCCAGTGCGGGGCGCCCTCATAGTCGACGATGAGCGCGCCGGTCACCGTGGTGCCCGCGCGCCGGCCGTTGGCCGAGTCGATGTCACCGATGTCGTGGGCGGCGGTACGCAGAGCGCCGAGGACGGCGTCGCGGGTGGTCGTCAGATCGGACGGTTCGACGGCGCCCAGGGCGGCCAGCGCTGTCTCGCTGGCGATCTCCCCGCAGTCGTGACCACCCATGCCGTCGGCCAACAGGTAGCGCCGATCGGTGACCAGCGCCGCGTCCTCGTTGGCCTCGCGGACCAGGCCGACATCGCTGACCGCAGCCCAGTCGATCCCGAAGCCGCCGACCTCGTGGGACCCCGAGGCCGCGGAATCGCGCACTGTCGCCACCGCTGCCATCGTCATCGCCCGCCCGTCGTCATCGTCGCCATCGTCGCTCGTGCACCCCCGCGCGCACCGCGGCTACCGGCTACCAGCCCCGCTCGGCGAGCCGGTGCCCGACGGGGAGCTGCTCGACGTTGATGCCGACCATCGCCTCCCCCAGACCGCGCGAGATCTTCGCCAGCACGTCCGCGTCGTCGTGGAAGGTGGTGGCCTGCACGATCGCCGACGCACGCTCGGCCGGGTTCCCGGACTTGAAGATGCCCGAACCGACGAACACGCCGTCTGAGCCGAGCTGCATCATCATCGCCGCGTCGGCCGGGGTCGCGATGCCGCCGGCGGTGAACAGGGTGACCGGGAGGCGTCCGAGACGAGCCACCTCGACCACGAGGTCATAGGGCGCCTGCAGCTCCTTCGCCGCGACATAGAGCTCGTCGGCCGACAGCGAGGTGAGGCGACGGATCTCGCCGCCGATGGTGCGCATGTGCGTGGTGGCGTTGGAGACGTCGCCGGTGCCGGCCTCGCCCTTAGAACGGATCATGGCCGCTCCCTCGGAGATACGCCGGAGCGCCTCACCGAGGTTGGTCGCACCGCACACGAAGGGCACGGTGAAGCGCCACTTGTCGATGTGGTGGGTGTAGTCGGCGGGGGTGAGGACCTCCGACTCGTCGATGTAGTCGACACCGAGACTCTGCAGGATCTGGGCCTCGACGAAGTGACCGATGCGGGCCTTGGCCATCACCGGGATCGACACCGCGGCGATGATGCCGTCGATCATGTCGGGATCGCTCATCCGCGACACGCCACCTTCGGCACGGATGTCGGCGGGAACGCGCTCGAGGGCCATGACCGCGACCGCACCGGCGTCCTCGGCGATCTTCGCCTGCTCGGCGTTGACGACGTCCATGATGACGCCGCCCTTGAGCATCTCGGCCATACCGCGCTTGACGCGCGCCGTCCCGGCACCGGTCGGCTGATCGTGCTCGGTGGTTGCCTCGCTGGTCACTGTCATGTCTCCTGACGTACGTACTGCCTCGGTCGCGGCGGCCACGACCGGTGATTCCCGCAGTGGGGTGTCGCGTAATTCTAGGCCCACCACCGGCGGCGTCCCGCCGTGGCCTCCGACGCGGTCACCAGCACCGATGGCGACCATGACGGTGGTCACACCGGTTGCGCGCCCGCGAGCTCAGCCGAGGACGCGTTCGACGATCTCCAGGTATCGCGGCTCGGGGGCGGTACCACCGAGGCGCAGCAGTCGCACCGGACCACGCCCGCGCAGCGCGAGGGTGTCGCGGACGGCGTCGTTGTAGAACCGGCGCGAGATCATCACGCGGGTGTCGGCGTCGGCGAGCTCGGCGACCAGCTGGGCGCGCAGTGTCGACGAGTCGACCTTCGCGAGCTGGGCCGACACCTCGTTCTCGGCCAGATCGCGGTCGGCGCGATCGGCCCGTTCGGCGCGGTCGGCGCACGCGATCAGCTCGCGACCGTCGGCGCCGAGGCCCGCCCCGATGGTGCGGGCGACCACCGCGCGACGTGCCAGGGCGGCGTCGAGGGCCTGCCACGCGAGGTCGACGCGCACGTGGAGTCGGTCGAGTCGGTTCGCCGTCTTGTAGATCCATCCGATGCCGACGGACACGATCGCCACCACGATGGCAACGATCAGGATCGTCACAGCCGAAATTGTCATCATCTGCCCCTTCGATCAGTGGTCGGTCGGTTCGCCCGGTCTGCGCCGGGGCGGGTGTCAGTCGCTGACCGACACCTTCCCGGAGCCCACGGTGACCGACTCGTAGACCTGGAGGATCTGGTCGGCGATCCGCGACCAGTCGTACCGGCGGGCGCGCTGCTGTGCCCGGGCGACCAGCTCATGTCGTGTGTCGTCGTCGGCGAGGACCTCGATGACGCCGGAGGCCAGTGCGGCCGGATCCCCCGCGCGGACGAGTCGTCCGGCGCGTCCGTCGTCGAGGACGCGACGGAACGCGTCGAGATCGCTCGCGATGACCGCGGCGCCGGCCGCCATCGCCTCGACGAGCACGATGCCGAAGCTCTCGCCGCCGAGGTTGGGCGCGCAGTAGACATCCACCGACGCCAACGCGCGCGCCTTCGTGGCGTCGTCGACCTGCCCGAGGAACACCAGGTGATCCGCCAGCGCGCCCGCACGTCGGCGCATCGCCCGCTCGTGGCCACTGCCGACGACGAGGACCGTGATGTCGGGGAACGACCGGACGATGCGCGGCAGGGCGCGCATGAGCACGTCGATGCCCTTGCGGGGTTCGTCGTAGCGGCCCAGGAACAGGATCGATCGTCCCTCGCGGGGGAAGCCCTCGAGCGGTGTCGCCTCGGCGAAGGAGTCGACGTGGATGCCGTTGGGGATCTCGACCGCGTCGGACCCCAGCGATTCCATCTGCCAGCGGCGCGCGAGCTCCGACACGGCGATCTTGCCCATGATCCGCTCGTGGTACGGACGCAGGATGCCCTGGAAGGTACTGAGCCACAACGACTTCGTGGTGGAGGTGTGGAAGGTGGTGATGATCGGACCCTGCGCGACGAACAGCGACAGCATGGAGATGCTCGGCGCGTTCGGCTCGTGGACGTGCAACACGTCGAAGTCGCCGTCACGGATCCAGGTGCGCAGTCGACGGTAGGCGGCGGGCCCGAAGTTCACCTTCGACACCGAGCCGTTGTACGGGATGGCCAGCGCCGGTCCGACCGACACGACGTAGTCCGGCAGCGACGAGGTGTCGGCGGCCGGGGCCAGGACGCTCACGGTGTGGCCGCGCTCGATGAACACCTGCGCGAGTTCCACCACGTGCGCCTGCACACCACCGGGGGTGTCGAACGAGTACGGGCAGATCATCCCGATCCTCATCGCTGCACGATCCCCGTCATCGCCCGGACTCCCCGTGGATGCGGTCCCGCCGCTCCTGCGACCAGTCGGCCTCCCAGAGGGGCTGCAGCATGTGCCAGTCCTGCGGGTGCGCGGCGATGTTGCGTTCGAACACCTTCGCCACCCGCTGGGTCGCGTCGGCGACTCCCCCGCTGACGTCGACCGGCGGGTCGCACAGGATCTGCGACGACGCGCCGTCGGTGAAGAAGTGGTGGACCGGCATGAGAGCGGCGCCGGTCTCGATCGCCAACTTGGCCGGGCCCGCCGGCATACGCGTGGGTTCGCCGAAGAAGGTGACCGGCACCCCGTGTCGTGCCAGGTCGCGTTCGCCGAGCAGACACACGACGCCACCGGCGCGCAGCCGATCGGCCAGCAGGCCGAACGGGGGTTGCTCGCCGCCGCTGAGCGGGAAGATCTCGAAACCGAGACTCTCGCGGTAGGCCACGAACTTCTCGAACAGCGACTCGGGCTTGAGTCGTTCGGCCACGGTGGCGAACTGGCCCGTCTGCTGCACCAGCCACACCCCGGCCATGTCCCAGTTGCCGCTGTGCGGCAGCGCGAACACGACGCCCTTGCCCTGGTCGTAGGCGGTGGTGAAGTGCGCGAGATCGTCGGGTGCCACGTACACCCGGGAGGCGGCGGTGGTGAAGTCCATCGCCGGCAAGCGGAACGCCTCGAACCAGTAGCGGGCGTAGGAGCGCATCGCCTCGCGCATCAACGACTCGGGCACGGCATCGGGGGGCACGCCGAGCACCCGGGAGAGGTTCCGTCGCAACTGCTCCGGGCCGCCCCGCGACCCGATACGGGCGCCGGCCGCCTCGAAGGCGCGACGTGTCCGGGCCTCGGGCAGTCGGCGCACCACCGACCAGCCTGCGCCGTACCCGAGGTCGGCGACGCGCTCGCCGAAGGTCACGCGGGCGACTCCGGGGTCGACTGTCCTGAACCGCTCGCGGTCTCGGGGTCGGCGGGGCGACCGATGGGCAGCAGGTCGCGAGCCCCGGGAGAGTTCGAGATCGAGAGCATCCGCTGTCCGACCGTGACGACGCTGCCGACGGCCAGCAGCCACACCGCGACGTCGATCAGCCACGGCATGCCGAGCTCGCTGAACCCGGCCCCGACCAGGATGATGATGAGCCGCTCGGGACGCTCGATGAGGCCGCCGTTGCCATCGAGTCCGCTGGCCTCGGCGCGCGCCTTCGCGTACGAGATGACCTGTGAGGTGACGAGGCAGATCATCATCCCGACGAACAGCACCGGGTGGTCCTCGGTCTGCAGGCACCACCACCCCAGCGCCGCGAAGATGGCCCCGTCGGCGATGCGGTCGCAGGTCGCGTCGAGCACGGCGCCGAAGCGTGTGCCGCCGCCGCGTTCGCGGGCCATCGCGCCGTCGATCATGTCGAACATGACGAACAGCCAGATGACCAGCGCCCCGGCGAGCAGGTGCCCCATCGGGAACAGGGTCACCGCCGCCGCGACCGATGCGACGGCGCCGATGACGGTCATCGAGTCGGGCGTGAGACCGGCCTTGAGCAACACCCGCGCGATCGGCACGGTGATCTTGCTCATCCCCGCGCGACCGGTGATGGAGAGGAATCTGGCCATGTCAGTCCTCGAGAGCCGTCCACGCATCGGCGAGCAGGACCCGGGTGTCGCGCAGCAGCTGCGGCATCACCTTCGTCTCGCTGATCACGGTGATGAAGTTGGCGTCGCCGCCCCATCGCGGCACGACGTGCTGATGGAGGTGCTCGGCGAGTGAACCACCCGCCGCGGCACCGAGATTGAGTCCGACGTTGAACGCGTGCGGCCGCGACACCGACTTGATCGCGCGGATCAGTCGCTGCGTGAACGCCATCAGTTCCGCGCTCTCCTGCGGCGTGAGGTCCTCGAGGTCGGCGACCTGTCGGTACGGCACGATCATCGAGTGCCCGGGGTTGTACGGGTACAGGTTCAGCACGGCGTACACGCTCTCACCGCGCGCGACGACCAGCCCGTCCTCGTCGGACATCGTGGGGATGTCGATGAACGGGTGCGTCGAGTTCGCCGAACCCGAGCTCGGCTCCTTGATCGACGACGTGATGTAGGACATCCGGTGCGGACTCCACAACCGCGACAACCGGTCCGGCTCACCGGCGCCGCTGTCGTGGATCTGCTCGCCGGTCACGAGTCGCCGGCGGGTGCGGGTGCGAGGGCGGCGAAGAACTCCGCGGTGGGCGATTCGTTGCGCCGTGTGGTGATCCAGTCGGCCACCGCTGCGACCGCGGAGTCGACCGGAACCGAGTTGACCTGTGTGCCGTCACGGAACCGGAAGCTGACAGCACCGGACTGCTGGTCGCGGTCGCCGGCGAGCATCATGAACGGGACCTTACCGGTGGTGTGGTTGCGGATCTTCTTCTGCATCCGGTCCTCGGAACGGTCGACCTCGGCACGGATGCCGTGCGCCCGCAGCTTCGCGATCACCCCGTCGAGGTGATCGGCGTAGTCCTCGGCGACGGGGATACCGACGACCTGCACGGGCGACAGCCACGCCGGGAACGCGCCCGCGTAGTGCTCGGTGAGCACACCGAAGAAGCGCTCGATGGAACCGAACAGCGCCCGGTGGATCATGACCGGCCGGTGCTTGGCGCCGTCGTTGCCGGTGTACTCGAGTTCGAAACGCTCCGGCAGGTTGAAGTCGAGCTGGATGGTCGACATCTGCCAGTGCCGCCCGAGCGCGTCTTTGACCTGCACCGAGATCTTCGGACCGTAGAACGCCGCGCCACCGGGGTCGGGAACGAGGTCGAGCCCGGAATCGGCGGCCACCTGCGCCAACGTCGCGGTCGCTTCCTCCCACGCGTCGTCGGAACCCACGGACTTGTCGGGATTGCGGGTCGACAGCTCAAGGTAGAAGTCGTCGAGACCGTAGTCCTTGAGGAGATCGAGGACGAAGGTCAGCAGGGACGTCAGCTCGCCCGCCATCTGCTCACGCGTGCAGTAGATGTGCGCGTCGTCCTGGGTCATGCCGCGCACGCGGGTGAGGCCGTGGATGACGCCGGACTTCTCATAGCGGTAGACCGACCCGAACTCGAACATCCGCAGCGGCAGTTCGCGATACGACCGGCCACGCGACCGGAAGATCAGGTTGTGCATCGGGCAGTTCATGGGCTTGAGGTAGTAGTCCTGGCCCGGTTTGCGCACGGTGCCGTCGGCGTTGAGCTCCTCGTCGACGTGCATCGCCGGGAACATGCCGTCGCGGTACCAGTCGAGGTGGCCCGACACCTCGAACAGGTGCCCCTTGGTGATGTGCGGGGTGTTGACGAACTCGTACCCCGCCGCCGAATGCCGCACCCGCGAGTAGTCCTCGAGTTCCTTGCGGATGATGCCGCCCTTGGGGTGGAACACCGGCAGGCCGGAACCGAGCTCGTCGGGGAAGCTGAACAGGTCGAGCTCGACGCCGAGTCGACGGTGATCGCGCTTCTCCGCCTCGGCGAGCAGCTCGAGGTAGGCGTCCTGGGCCTCCGTCGATTCCCACGCGGTCCCGTAGATGCGCTGCAGACCGGCGTTGGCCTGGTCGCCGCGCCAGTAGGCCGCGGAGCTGCGGGTGATCTTGAACGCGGCGATGTACTTGGTGGTCGGCACGTGGGGACCACGGCACAGGTCGCACCAGATCAGTTCCCCGGTGCGGGGATTGAGGTTGTCGTAGGCGGTGAGCTCTCCCCCGCCGACCTCCATCACCTCGGGGTCGTCGGCCGAGCCTTTGTCGTCGACCAGCTCGAGCTTGTACGGCTCGGAGGCGAGTTCGGCCTTGGCGGCGTCGAGGGAGTCGTAGACGCGGCGCGAGAAGCGTTGGCCCGACTTGATGATCTGCTTCATCTTCTTCTCGAGCGCGACCAGGTCGTCGGGCGTGAAGGGATCCTTCACGTCGAAGTCGTAGTAGAAGCCGTCGGTGATCGGCGGGCCGATCCCGAGCTTGGCGTCGGGGAACAGCTCCTGGACGGCCTGGGCCAACACGTGCGCCGCGGAGTGTCGGATGACGCTGCGTCCGGCCTCGCTGGCGGCGATCACGGGCTCGACGTCGGTGTCGGTGGCCGGTACCCACGAGAGATCGCGCAGCGCACCGTCGGCATCGCGCACCACGACGACCGCCTCGGGTCCCTTGTTCGGGGCGTCCGCCTCACGCAGCGCGGTGCCCGCCGTGGTCGCGGCCGGCACACGGATCGTGGCGGGGCTGGCGACCACAGAATTCTCAGGCACGGACTTCGACTCCTCGAGGTGAAGACAGGAACGAACCCCGCGGCCGGACGACCACGGGAGGAATGCCTGTAGATGGTATCGGCGATGGGGGGACGGTCAGAAGATCGGGCTGTCCAGCCACGACGGGTCGTAGCCGACCCACCCTCCGACCAGCGCGAGAGCGCCGAGCAACCACAGCGTGGCCAGCACGATCGCGAAGGTGAAGATCCCGAACAGCGCCTGCACCGACCAGTGTTGAACCTTGATCCAGTCGGCGAAGGCGTCGTACTTGGCGCGGGCGAAGATCAGGAGTCGGTGCGCCCAGGAGAACTCCGTCGCGAGGATGCCGAGGCCGGCGAACACGATCAGCCAGCCCGGTCCGGGGTACGGGATCGCGATGATCCCGACGACGAGGACGGCGGTGCCGATCACGCCGACCGCGATGCGGTACGCGAGGTTCAGGGTCGGCTTCTCGGCGATCTTGTCGCGTCGACGCTGCAACGCGTCGGGCAGCAGCCCACCGGGTTCGCTGGCGTGTGCGGTGTCGGTGCGGGCGCCGTCGGTCGACTCGTCGGGAATCGCGGCAGGCTGGTCGGTCATCGCAGCGTCGTCCTCACTGACTCTTCCGGTGTGCACCACATCGGAACGAGGTGGCGTCGGGGACAACCCTACGGAATCGGACACTCACGGTGTCCCGTCCGAAAGGACGAGATGAGGCGGGGGTGGTCCCGGCTGGGATCGAACCGGCGGGACGGGCCGAGCGAATGTGGCCGCAAGCTGCGCGTTCAGGGCTAACATTGCAGGTAGAGAACCGATCGAGTGTTGGTCTCTGTCGGTGTGAGTTCGCCTCTGTGGGTCTCACTATTGCCCAACTATTGCCCGCCACTATTCCTCGGAGACCCCGTGCCCCCAACGCCCAAGACTCGCACCCGCCGCTCGTTCGGACGCCTTCGCCAGCGATCGTCGGGGCGCTGGCAGGCGTCGTACCTTCACCGCGGTGCGACCCACCTCGCGCCGCACACGTTCCCGACCAAGGACTCAGGCGCGGCCTGGCTGCTCGCCGAGCAGGATCTCATCGACCTCGACAACCGACGGCCCGGCGAGTGGTCGCCGCCGTCGGAGCGCGCCCAGCGCGAGAAGGCCGCACAGCTGACTCTCAAGACGTACGCCGAGCGGTGGCTGGCTCACCGCAACATCTCGCGGCGCACCCGCGACTCGTATCGGTCGGCGTTGGAGCTGCACATCGTGCCGGTTCTCGGCGACCACGTGCTCGCCGCGATCACCACCGACGACGTGCGCGCCTGGTACGCCGGGATGGGCACGGAGTACCCCACTCGCAACGCGCGGACCTACGGGGTGTTGACCGCAGTCCTTAACACCGCGGTCGACGACGGCCTCATCGAGCGCTCCCCCGCTCGTATCAAGGGCGCGTCGGCGGTCAGGCAGACGAAGCGCGGCGGCGTCGTATTGCTGGAGCCCGCCGAGCTGTCTGAGCTGGCAGCTGCGATGCCTGCACCGCTGCGACTGGCCGTCCTGCTGGCCGGGTGGTGCGGGATGCGCCGCGGTGAGGTGTTCGCCCTGACCCGAGCCGATATCTCCGTCGACTGCGCGACCCTCCGCATCACCAAGGGTGTGACCTACCGCAACCGCGAGTACGTCGTCGGCCTGCCCAAGACGCGCGAGTCCAACCGCACGGTGACGGTGCCGCCACACCTGCGGGAGGTCATTGCCGCTCACCTGAGCCAGCATGTCAGCGACGAGCGGACCGCGCTGCTTTTCACCGATCCGGTCTCCGGTGAGCACTACGCCGAGGGCCGGTTCCGCGTGCCGTTCTTCGCTGCGCGTACCGCGATCGGCAAGCCCGAGCTGCACTTCCACGACCTGCGCCACTTCGGCGGCGTGATGGCGGCCCTGACCGGCGCGACGACCCGCGAGGTCATGGACCGCCTCGGCCACACCACCAGCACCGCAGCGATGCGCTATCAGCACGTCGCGGCCGGGCGGGCCGATGCCCTCGCGGACAGGCTGTCGCTGCTCGCAGCGGCGCCCATGTCTGCCGAAACCGACTGAGCCGCAGCTCACTACGCACAGACTCGCGGGTTCCAACCGATACCCGCCCAAGTCCGCTAATATCAGGACTTGGCCGCATCTAGTCCCCGGCCAGCTCACGCGCCCGCTCATGTTCACGCCTGCTGATCACCCTCAGCGCCACGCTCACGCCCACGTTCACGTTTACGCCTGGGACGCAATCTGTTGAGCACACGGAGCACCTGCGATGAGCACCACTACCCCTCGAACCACCCCGACCCCCGGCGGCACGATCTGGGAGTCGATCCCCCAGGCGGCCAGGCGAACCGGGTTCGGCCCCGACTTCATCCGCGACAAGGTCGCTGACGGCAGTTTGTGCGGCTACCGCGCAACTCAGAAGCCCGGCGCTGCGATCCGCGTCAAGGCCGCCGACGTCGACGCAATGTTCGTCCCGATCATCCCTGAGGACGTCCGATGACCACCGCCGCGCCGATGGGACGGCGCCGCCCTCCGAGTGGCCTCATGAGGACAGCGCCGCCATCAGCCCACAGCTGGGCCGACAGCGCCACAGTATCGCTGCATGGTGCACACCTAGTGTCATCCGTAGTCGCCTGCACTCGGCGAGGAGGAGACGAAAGATGCTGACACGCAACAATACCGAGCCTGTTGGTGTTCTGACCGCGCGCGAGGCGGCGGCCGAGATCGGGGTCTCACTGGCAACGATCCGGCGCCGGGTCGCCGACGGCTCCCTGCCGGCGCACCGGGTTGGCGGGCGTCCTGGCGCCGCGGTGCGGATACGCCGTGCCGACCTTGACGCCCTGTTGGTTCCCACGCGCGAGTGAGATCCCCGTGCGCGCGATCCACCCCTGAAACCAAGAGAACCCCGCCCGGTGCCCACCGGGCGGGGCCGAACCCCTCGAAACGAGCCGAGCCATGACTCTCGACCAGAATACTAAACACTCTGCCGCTAGCGCGGTCTCGCGCGCCGAGGCGTTGACCCAGCTGCTCGCGGAAGCACCCGAGCCGGGGGACATCGACGATGTGCGCGTCCAGCTCAATGCTCTCTCAGATGAGGGAGCGCACATCCTGTTCTGCCACCCCGGCACAAAGATGCCCGCCGACCTGCGCGGTTCCGGCCAGCGGCGCGCGGCGGACAAGGCCGCCCAAGAGGCCGCACGCGCGGCGGGAGACGTTGGCTGGCAACGTCGCAAGGCCAGTCGCGGGGTCCACCTCGCGACCGACGACCCCGCGCACCTGAGCGGCTTCCTCGACGCCCACGTCGAGGCCCACGGCAGCCAGACACCGACGAACATCGCGGTCGCCGTAGGACCGTCGCGGATCGTCGTCGTCGACTGCGACACCGCCGAACAGGCCGCAGCGTTCCGCGCTACCGCCGGGCTTACCGAGGATGCATCTCCGACCGTCAGGACGCCGGGCGCCCGGGATGAGCACGGCGGGTGGGTCCACCGCGACGGCGGTCACTGGTGGTTCGTCGTGCCCGAGGACGTTGAACTGCCCGGCGCAGCAGGGTCGCTGACCGACCCGGAGGGCAAGTACGCCGTCATGTGGTCGGGCAGTTATGTCCTGATGCCGCCCTCGGTGCGCCCCGAGGGGCGGTACGAGACGGCCGGCAAGGTCGAGATGCTTCCCCACTGGCTGCACGAGCGGATAAGCGCGCACGGCTCGGCGCGAGCTGCACGGGCCGACCGGGCGTTCGACGCCAACAGCCCCACCGCTGATCGCATCGAGCAGTGGGGCGCGTCGGTGACGTGGGCGGAGATTCTGGAGCCGCTGGGGTGGACCGAGAGGCCGCGCCCCGAGTCATGCGGCTGCCCGACGTTCACCGCCCCGGGTGCCCACGCCTCCCCCAAGTCTGCCGTCGGTCACGAACGGGGGTGCACCCTCTGCCGCGACTCCATCGACCCGCCGCTTCACCTGTGGACCGATCACGACGTCGAGCCGTTTGAACGGCTTTATGCCAAGGGCAAGACCACCATCACCCGGCTCGACGCCGTCGCCGCGGGGTACTACGACCACCAGATCGGGGCGGCTATGACCGACCAGGACCTGCACGACGACAGCAACGTGCTGACGCTCCCCGGCTCGCTGCACGGGAAAATCACGCCCCCTGCTGCGCAAATCGCCGGCAAGCCCTCGTTGCGAGGACGTGCGGACACCCGGCTGCCTGAGGAGTTCTGGGCGGCGCGGCCTGCGCTGGCCCACATCCGGGCTGCGGCTCACTCGGGGGTCAACAGCGCCGACGCGGTGCTGGGGGTCGTCCTGGCGCGCCTGAGTGCCAGCGTGGACCCGGTCGTGCGCGTCCGAACTGGGGTCAAGAGTCCGCTGCCGCTGAACACCTTCGTCGGCGTCGTCGGGTCGAGCGGTACGGGCAAGTCGAGCGCCGCGACCGAGGCCGAGAACCTGATCAACGCCGCCCCCGTCGACCCGCTCGACAGTCGGCTGATCGCTGGCGGGCGGGCGCTCAAGGAGATGCCTGTTGGCACGGGTCCCGGCGTCGCGGAGGCGTTCATGGGGCCGGACCCGGATCGCCTCGCGGCCAAGTCCGCACGGTGCCAGGTGGTCCACAACCTACTGATGCAGTGCGATGAGGGCGCCTCGTTGGTCGCCGGGATCATCGACAACAAACGGGGGCAGGACATCGGACCGACGCTGCGGTCGGCGTGGAGCGGGAAGCTGCTAGGCCAGGGCAACGCATCCGTCGAGCGGCGCCGCGAGGTGCGCGTCTACAGCGTGGGGCTGGAGGTGGGGTTCCAGCTCGAAGCGATCGCGGCGCTGTCGACGCCGGAACAGATGGAGTACGGCACCCCCCAGCGGTTCCTGTTCGTCTCGGCGACCGACCCGTCGATCCCCGACGTCGCCCCGGTTCACCCCGGGCCGCTGGCGGTGACGCTGCCTGCGGAGCCCCTCACGTACGACGACGAGCTGTGTGAGTGGGTGCGGTCTGCGGCGTTGGCTCGCGCACGCGGTGAGGTCGACGGCGGCAACGCGGATCCGATGCAGGCGCAGCGGCCCGCGACGGTTGCCCGGCTCGCGGCGCTGCTCGTGATCCTTTGCGACCCCGGGCGCACCGTGGTCCACCGCGACGACGTCGAGCTCGCCGAGATGCTGATGAGCACCTCGGCTGCTATACACACGACCGCACTGGAATGGCGGCGGGATCGTGTCGAGGCCGAGGAGGAGCGCCTTACGGAGAAGCGCATCAGTGAACAGGTCGCGGGCGCTCTGGCCCTCGACGGCCGGGCGGATGAGCTGACGAGGGTGCGGACCCGCATCCTGCGCTACCTCGCCGAGGCTGACGGCCCGGCGTTGTGGAACGGCACTGAGGGGCTGCGCAAGCGGAAGTTCAAGGCGAACCTGCGCCGCATCGCAGACACGGCGCTGGAGGGGCTGGAGGACGAGGGGGCGGTCGAGCGGAACGCCGACGGGCTCGTGAAGCTGACCCCTGCGGGTGGGTCGTTGGCGACCCCCTCGGCGGGGTGAGGGGGGTCAGGGGGGTCGCTATTCGACCCCCCCGGTCTCGCGCGTCATACGATCCAATTCTCTACTCTATTTTCCCTGGTCGCCCGGCTTCGCCGACCGAGCCGTGCGAGCCGAGTCCGCGTTCACGACCGGGGGGGTCGACCCCCGACCCCCCGCGACCCCCCTCGATCGAATAGTGCCAGAGCCGTGCAGCCCGGGCGGCGAACTCCGTTGTGTCGCAGTGCCACAACCCCTAACACTGTCGGCGTTCTCGGGTGCACGTAGTTGAGACACCATGGAGACATGGCACCGAGCATGAGTCGTGAGGACAGTCGGCGGCGTGCCGAGCGCGCGCACCGGTTGCGGTCACTCGGGCGAACGTGGCAGGAGATCGCCGACGCCGAGGGGTTCCAGAGCCGCGGCGCCGCGCAGGTCGCGGTGCGGCGGTTCGTGAGTGCTGAGCCCGCCGAGGGTGTCGATGAGGTCCGGCGCTCGGCCAGCGAGACGCTGCGGATCGTCCGGTCAGTCCTCGTCGGCCGATTCGCTGAGGCCGCCCGTTCTCGCGATGACGAGACTCTGGTCAAGCTGAGCCGCGAGGTGCACCGCAACCTCGGTCAGTGGGCCACTCTCGTCGGCGCCAACGCACCCGAGCGTCACGAGCATGACGTTCAGGTGACCCAGACCGCCTCGGCCATTCTCGATCGCGCCGAGGCCGACCTGCTCGCCCTCGCCCAGACTCGGCCGGCGCCGATCATCGACGCGGAGGTCATGGACTCATGAGCAGCCACACCGTCACCACCGACGACGTCGTCAAAGCTGGCATGGCGGTCGCCCGCGACGCCGCCGAGGGCAGGCTCGACCCCGCCACTCTGACCGCTGAGTTCGCCGCTGAGGCTCGAGAACTGTTCGGGCGGGTGATAGGCCCCAAGGATGCGCTGTGGCCGCTACAGGTTGACGTCGCCCGTCAGGTGCTCGGGCTCGCCGGCATCGGTGGCGACGAGCTGTCCGAGTGGACCGCGGTCGCACGCCTGCGCGAGGGCACCACCGAGCCCGAGCCGGTCGCCGACGTGATCGAGATCGACCCGGGCACAACCGAGCCCGGCCCTGCCGAGGCGGCGCCGGCCACCAGCGCCGACCGGCTGCGGGCCGTGCTGGCCGCCGATGACCTCGCCGCACAGACCAGCGGGCCGAGGGTGCCGCCGGAGCTGAGGGCGCAAATCGAGCGGCGGGTCGCCGAGCTGGGCACCGAGACCTAGACATACCAACGCATTCCACCTCCGGCCGGGTTAAACCCAGCCGGTGCGTGCAGCTCAGGCCGCTATTCGCCTCGCCTGGGCTCCTACTTGGCTCCGTTGCGCCGATTGTGCGCCTCATCCGCCGCAACACTTAGCCCACCTGACAACCCCGACTGTGTTAGCGAAAGTGGCTGCGCCCCTGCGTGACTGCGCGGCTGCGCTGCATGCAGGCAGCCTACTGTTCGCCCCATGGCCCCCACCGTCTCCCCGCCCGACCTCACCGGCATAGATCCGTCGACCAAGTCCGCGATCGAGTGGGGCACCCGCCTCGCCGCCCTCGCGAGCCACGGCACGCCCCACGACGACCCGCGAGTCGTCGAGGCCCGCGCCGCCCTCGCATTCCACCGCGTCAAGCGCGCCATCGACGCCGAGCGCGGGCAGCTCGACGAACACCACCTCGACGCCCTGTGCGAGTCGCTGCGGGCCGCGCAGGCGGGAGTGCCGGCGTGACGCGCGCACTGCGACGACGGCGGGTGTTCTCGTTCGCCGAGCCCGCGCTGCCCGACGCCCCCGCTGAGCGCCAGGCCGCCCAACGCGAGCGCCGCCGCGCGCACCTGACCGTTGTCCTCGACGGAGGTTTCGACCTGGCCCTCGAGGTGGCCGCCTCGCTCGACCCGCTGGCCGATCGGGCGGCAGCTGCGACATCCTCCCGGGCTGTGCGCGCAGCGATCGACGACGTCGCCGACGCCGTGGACGGACTCGTCGCCGTCGTCGCCCGCCTTCTCGCCGAGTCAGACGCCCACCACCGCACCGCGGGCCTGCCGTTCGAGCAGGCGGCGTCTGCGCGGCGCGCACTGCTGCAGCTGCACCGGCGGCCCACGGCCCCGCAGATCGCCGACGGCGCCATGGCGGACGGAACGTGGGCCGAGGCTCTGACCGACCACGCCGCGTCGGCCTCGGACCCGTTGGCGGCGCTGCTGGTCCGCGCTCTGCCGCCGGGCGCGACTCGCGGCGCCCTGTCTGCCTCCGAGCGGGTACTCGAGCCGCTGCGCGACCTCGACGCTGCGTGCACCGCGTTGAGCCGCGCACTCGACCGCGCCGAGCAGAGCGGCGGCACCACCGACCTCATCGCCGACCGCGAACGCCGTCACCGCGACGAGGCCCGAGCGACCCTCACCGACCTGGGCGTCGAGCTGACCGCAGACGAACGCGGTGGCGCCCTTTGACCACCTACGCGAGGCGACGAGTAACCGGGAAGTTCCTCGCCGCCGACATGGCCGTCGCCGGGGGCGGTGCTGGTTACGGACCGGCCGCCCTCGGCGCCGACCCGCGTGACACCGATGTAAGCACGATCTGAGAATCAGGAGACCCACCATGACGATCACCGAACCGACCGTGGACCCAGCGCTGCTCGAGCGTATGGCCACGAGCTTCCACGAGGCGGGCCACGCCCTCGTCGGCCGCGTCCTGGGCGTTTCCACCGGTGTGACCCGTATCAAACGCGCCGAGCTCGTGGCGGCCGGTGACGCGAGCGGGCACGCCGGCCGGTGCACGTTCGGCATCACCGCCGACGGGTACGGGCAGGCGCCGTTGTCGGCAACGTGGGCGGGCCCACTGGCCGAGGAGAGGTTCCTGCGCGGGCCGTCGATGTCGCTGAGCCACGTCCGCGACGCGCTCGCCGATCACCTCGACGACCGGGCGGTGATACAGGCGCGGGACTACGCGCTCGACGGTGGGGCGGAGCTCGACGACGCCCGCGCCTCGGTGGAAGTGCTGTGGCCGTTCATCACCGACCTCGCCACCAGGATCGAGGCAAACGGCTTCGCCGACGACGGCGACGTCCGTGCCGTTCTCGCGCTGCCCGCGACCGGTGACGTCACCGCCGAGCTGCAGCAGCTGCGCAGGACCGTGCTCGGCCTGTTCGGCTGAGCTAGTGAACCGGGCACCCGCCCGCGAGGATCACGCTCGGCACATCGGGCACCGCTTCGGCGTCGGCGAACTCGGGCGCCCACCCACCGCACGCCGGGCACAACGCCGCCCCGGTGAATTCGACGACGTCGAGCCCGAGCAGGAACATCGGCCAGTCCGAGACGTGACCGACTGCCAACTCGGCCTCGGCCTCGCTGGTGCAGAACGCGTTCATCGGCTTGGCGGCGCACCGAGGGCACTGGCACGGCGCACTCTGCGGTGTCAGCAGCGCAGCGAGAAGGCGGGCGCGACCCGTCGACCGGAGCGTGCCGTTGAGGTCCGCGCACGGGCACTCGGGCACGCTGCACACCTCACCGCCCTGCACTGTCAGGCACGGCAGGTCGGTCGCGTCGCCGTCGTACAGGTCGCTCATCCGGCGCGCCCATCGGTGATTCGGCGGCGGTGAGCGTCGAGGCTGGCCACCGGCGGGCCGTCGCTGACCCGGCGCGCGAGCGGGCCGCCGAGCCCGCGACCGTCGCCGAGTCGCCCTGTCGGGGCGATGATCCGAGAACCCGACCGCGCGGCGTGCGAGCAGACGTCGTGGGCAATCACCGCGGCGGCGAGGGCGTCGGGCTGGTGCTGCCCTGACTGCCACCGCGTCGCGGCCTCCTCGAATGCCGGCAGGTGCCCGGCGATCCTGCACGTTCCGGTCTCGAGGGCCTGCAGCAGCGGCGAGCTGCGCGCCATGGCATCGCCGCGACCGCGACCGGATCCCTTCGGCGGCCAGGCGGTGACCCGGATAGGCCGCTGGGGGCGGTACCGTGCCAGCGCCTCGAGGACCACACGGCGATACGTGGTCCCGGCGGCGAACGACTCGACCGCGATCTCGCTGGCCTGCAGCTCGATCGCGAGCTCGACGGCGCGGCGCGCCCATTGATCTGATGTCATCTGCGCCGAGGCATCGGCGACGAGTGAGACCACACCGTCGCGCCCGAGGCAGGCGGCGACGATTCCCGCGGCGTCCCCGGTCCCTGAGTCCGCGGGGTCGACGGCGACCACGGTCATCGTCGGGGCGACCGGGGCCGCGGCCACCCGCCATCTGTCGAGCCAGTGCCCCTTGATCAGCCCGCCCGATGGCGCCGACGGCACACCGAGATAGAGCGCCGCCCAGGCGCGTTCGCCAGACGTGCGGCGCTGGGCGGCGAAGTGGTCAGCGGTGTAGCCCAGCGCCGAGACCATCGCGACGCCGGGCGCACGCCGCAACGCATCGGGGACGCCGGCCTCGGCGACCGCGGGGACGTTCGTGTGCGTCCACACGTCGGGCTCGGCCTCGAGCAGCTCCCCGGCGAGGTCGCGTTCGTGCCACCTCGTCATCACCAGCAGCACGGAGCCGCCGGGGTGGACGCGGGTCGCGAGCGTGGAGCGGTATTCGTTGACGACACGCCGCCGGTGTGCGGCCGAGTCTGCCTCGGCGGCGTCCTTGACGACGTCGTCGAGGATGAGCACGTCGGCACCGAACCCGGTGACGCCGGAATTGATTCCGGTCGCCAGCAGCCCACCTCGTCGTCCCTCGACCCGCCACCTGCCCACCGCGGTCTTGTCGGCGGCGAGTGCAATCCCCAGGGCCGCGCCGTGCTCGGCGATCAACGCCCGGGCCTCGCGGCTGTGCGACTGCGCGAGGTCGTCGGCGTAGCTGACCAGCACCACCTGTGCGTCAGGGTCGCGCCGCAGGGCCCACACCGTGGTCCACACCGCCAGCAGCCGCGACTTTCCGGTGCGCGGCGGCGTGGTCACGATGTCGCGCTGGTCGGGCTCGGTCACCGACCGCACGGCGACATCAGACAGCAACCGGATCGTCGGCGTCACCCGGAAGCCGGGCTCGAACTTGCGCGCCAGCTCAGCCGGGTTGTCGGGCATGAACCGACTACGAGCAGCAGCCAGCGCACCCGCGGCGACCATCGAGCGCACCGCAGCAGTGGTCACGCGACCGCGCGTTCGAGGATCGGCCGCGAGTTGATCATGACCACGTCGGCGCCAGGGCGCAGGCAGGTCCAGGTGATGCGCCCCTCCCCGATCAGCCGACCGAGCAGCGCCTGCCGCCGAGTTCGACTGAGCCCCTTCAACAACGGGCGCAACTCGCGCCACGCCATCGGCTGGTGCACCTCGGCCAGCTCGCGGAGAACCGCCTCGGCCGCGGGGTCGGGGTCAGTCAGGTCGGGCATCTCGAACTCGATCTGGGTTCGGTTCGTCATCGGGGCTCCTCGGGGGGGTCGTGTTGGGACGACGCCGCAGCTAACGCGGCGGGGGAAGTTCGGCGAGTTGGTCGAGGACGCGGTCGACGTTCGCCTGGGTCATCCGACCGGACTCGACCTCAGCAGTCAGACGGCGCGAGACCGCCCACCAGGCGAGTGCGGAGCGGGCCTCGTCGACCCGCTCCCCCGTCGTCTCGCCGCGGCTGGCGAGCACCGCCAGCCGTGCAGACCACGACCGCGGGTCGCGCGAGCGAGGGTGGCTGACGGTGTCGGCGTGCGCGACGCCCCCCTGATCTGCGCTGGCAGACAGAGAGGTTCGGCCGGTGGGCTGTGGTGTCGGTGATGTGCTCATGCCCGAACGCTACGAAACGAGGGTGCAGCGCTACGGAACGCTGCGTAGCCCGCCGGACTGCGTTGTCGGACGCCGTCGCTACCGTGTGGCTCACTCGTCGCGGGCCGAGGAGGTCACCCGCGTGTCCCGCGTCATCGAGTGGAAGCCGCGCCGCTGCCCTGTCTGCGGTAGTGACTGGCGTCCGCCCCGAACACACCTCGTCGGCTGGGCCAATCAGCGCCCAGTCCCCCTGCCGCACCTGGGTGTGCCGCCGCTGCGAGGCCGTCACCTACCGCGGCGACCTCCCCGCCGCCGGCGGCCCAGACGTCCTCGACGGGTCGGCCTGAGTCTTACGGTGCCGAGATCGCGTCGCGCTCGCGGATGTGGGCCTCAAGGTTGGCGCGGTAGAACCCGTAGCGCTGGTGATCATCGACGGCAGCCTGCATCTCGGCGGCGTCGAGACCAAGCTCAGCTAGCAGACAGACGCGCAACACCCACATCGTCGTCGACTCTGCGATGAGCCAGTCCCAAAACACCTTCTCGAACGGGCGGCCGGTGTTGTGGTGTGCGAGGTCATTCCGGGCCTGCCTGACCAGCTCAGCCCAGCCAGCGCCGACAGACCCGGTGAGGTCGGGCTCGGGCAGGATCGCGGTCGCTCGGGCGTAGAGGTCTCGGGCGCGATCGACGAAGTAGGTGTCATCGTCCGTGACCAGTCGTTTGTGGATGCCCTCGATGAGCGAGCCAGAGACCAGCGCGCTCACCTGGACAGCGACCGCCTCGGGTGGGAACGCGACAGCCGCCGCGAGCCCGTCCATCCGTTTTTCGAGAGCGAGCCAGTCGGCGAGGCGCTGCAACGTCAGCCAGCTCGGCGGGAGCAGGTCGTCGGGGCTCGGCCACGAGGTCTCAGTCGGGTCCTGATCGCGCGTCAGCACTATGAGCCACTCTGGGGCGCCGGCAGCCCGCACGTTGACCGTGAGAAGTGTCAGCTCGGCGCCCAGCGCCAGCATCGCGATTGTCTGCATTGAGCGCAGGCTGCGGTCGGCCGACCGGATCGTCAGCGGCGCCACGGGTCGGTATTCGAACGAGACCACCCCCTCGCTGTCGCGCGAGCAGCTGAGTTCGCCAGCGGCGGTGGTGACCGTCTCGGCGTCGGCGAGGTGAGACCACCAGCCCGGGGTGTCGAGGACGAACCGCACGGCGTCGAGCGCTGTGTCGTGGCCCGGCAGGTGCGCCCCGACGATAAGCGTCTGGACGTCCCACCGCTGACCGAACGCCGTGGCTACGCTGCCGAAGCTCGGCGGGCCGAGGTAGGCATCGACGCATGTGACCGGCCCTCGGTCGGTGTCGCCGTGCAGGACTCGGGGCGTGCCGTCCTCCACGATCTTGTACGGGTCGCCCGATTGGATGATCGTGGTGGTGCCATTCGAGTGCTCGATCGGGGCGGCCACCTCGTCGATGACTCGCATCGCGAGGACCAGCTCAGCCTTGGCGCCAGGCCCCCAGCTGAGCTGCCCGTCGGCCGCACGGTCGTGTGTCGTTGCGATCCAGAAGCGGCCATCGGCCTTGAATGGCTCCATGTCAGGCACCGTAAACCGGCGGCTACCTCACCGTCGGGCAGAACGCGGCAAGTTCAGTCGGTCGACCGATGCGGCTCCCTGGGCCGCCGTCTTAGGTGCTGAGCGGCCACTCGCTTCGCTCGGTGGCGTAGCCGCAAGCTGAGCACTCCTGCCACACCTCAAGGCGCTCATCGTCGGTCCAGTCGGTTGTCTCCGAGAACCGACGAGACCCGCATTGAGGACACTCAACGGGGCTATCCCGCTCGATGTAAAGGCGCATATGGGAGAACAGTTCGAGAGCGTGCTCGACCGCATTGAACGCGATCGCGGCGTCAGGTTCTCGCGCGGATGAGTCGTGCTGCAGGTGCACGACCAAATCCCACGCTCTGTCCCAGACTCCCCGTAGGTAAGCGCGTTGCCGCCGCTTGGTCGACAGCTTGCCGGCGAACACCTCGAGCCAGCCCTTGACGTTGGCCAGCTGAGGGCGATCGGTCACATCGCTAACCCAGTCATCGTCGGCATAATCCGACACGAGCGCGATCATCGCCTCGCGCAACCTGACGCCGACCGTCTGGAAGTCCTCGGTGTCTCGCGCTGCCGCCCACGCCTCGCCAGCGTCGTCGAGCTTGCGCCATGACCGCTCACTCACCGAGCGCGCCTCGGGGGCGACTTCGCCGCGGTCGCGTTCCCACAGCCGCGTCATCAAACCGAGGTGGAACGAGAAGGCGTAGTCGGCGGAGATGAAGTCATCTTGGCTGTACAGATTGGTCATGTTGGTGATCACCCACCAACGACTGCGCACGCAACGCACGTCGAACACCTCGAAGCTGCGTTCGAGCAAGCGGTGACGTTTTACCAGCGCGACCGACTCAACCTCATCGTCGCCCCCGTACCCCTGAGCCTCGACGTATTGGCGAATGTTGCGCTCCTCGGCCGTCTCGTCACGACGAGTCTGGCGCAAGGTGAAGTGCCGGTTCGACTCGCCACTTAAGTCGATGAGCATCCGACCACTTCGCTCAAGCAGGCGGCGGACCCGAGTGTGAGCGGGCATCCGACCACCTTTCGAGCGGCGCTCTACGGCCCGGTAATAGCCCGAACCGGGCGAATAACGCCTCTACCTGGTGGTCCCGGCTGGGATCGAACCAGCGACCTTCCCGGTGTGAACGGGACGCTCTTCCACTGAGCCACGGGACCGCGATCGGCGTGGTGTTCCTCGCCGACGACCGCAGAACGTTATCACGACGACAGGGTGATCCCGCCAATCGAGGTCAGACGTCTCGTGGCCGCCCGCGGCCCGTCGCGACCGTCGAAACGGCGACGTCTCATCGGTGGTGTGTCCCCGGGGACTCACCGATGACCAGCGGATTTGTTGGGTCGCCCGCGATTCGGATAGTGTTTCGCTTCGCACCGCGAGCCCACAAGGTTTGCGGCGCACGCGGACGTGGCGCAGCTGGTAGCGCACAACCTTGCCAAGGTTGGGGTCGCGGGTTCGAATCCCGTCGTCCGCTCGGAAGAGCGATTGAGTCCACCGTGGCGGTGTGGCCGAGTGGTGAGGCAACGGCCTGCAAAGCCGTGCACACGGGTTCGATTCCCGTCGCCGCCTCCACGAGCGTTTCCCAATTAAATACCCGCGCGATTAGCTCAGTGGGAGAGCGCTTCCCTGACACGGAAGAGGTCACTGGTTCAATCCCAGTATCGCGCACCAGAGTTAGACCAGTTGAGAGGCGGTTTCCGAGAGTGTCGGGGGCCGCCTCTTCTGCTACCCGAGGTCGCGTGCACGCACTCTGCACGCACGAGGTCCAGATACCGCCGACTACCGCGACGTCCTCGGCTCGACTTTGACGTCACTTCGAGGCCGCGAGCGCAGCGGAGACGAGGTCCGCGGACGCCGAAAGATCCTCGTCGAAAAGGCCGACGTAGACCCGTTGCGTGATCGCGACCGAGGCGTGCCCCATCCACCGGGAGACAATCTCTATCCGGACCCCAACCGACGCGCAGATACTCGCGTAGGTGTGACGCAACGTGTGCGCGGTGACGCCGTCGAGGCCGGCGAGATCAGCGGCCGGCCCGATCACGCGCTTGTTGAGGTTGCCGCGACGCAGCGGCGCACCTGTCGCACCACAGAACACAGTGTCAGTCGGCGCCTTACCCGCGATATGCGCGCGGAGATCCTCGACGAGGTGCGGCACGAGGTCGAGCGACCGGACCTTGCCACCCTTGGGCAGACCGGCGACGAGCCGGCCGGCCACCTCTGTATTGGCTCGTCGAACATGGATAGTGCGTCGCTCGAGGTCGAGGTCACGCACCTGCAGGCCAGACAACTCCCCCACCCTCAGCCCCGAATACGCACCGAAGCGGATCAGCAGACCATCTGGGGAGGGCTCAGCATCCGGGATGATCGGCACCCCCGTGGGGTCGAGGTCGACTGTCTTCTCACCTACGCGGTCGCGACCGGCGCGCCGGCGATCGGAGCGACTTGCGTAGAGATAGTCCGCGGCCGCGGCGAGACGCCCGACCTCCGCGTGCGACAGATAGACGTCAGCGCTCGACGTGATCTTGGGTAGCTCGACCTTGGCGGCAGGGTTTGCGCGGAGACGGCCGTCAGCGACCGCGTAATCGAGCACACCGGAGAACACGATCCACGCCTTGTGCACGGTCGCGGGTGACAGTGTCTCCGACGTCGATCCGCGGCGCGGGGTGCGCGTCAGCTCAGCAACCCACCGTGTGACGTCGTCGTGCGTGATCGAGCCAACTTCCCGACTCCCCCACGCTGGTAGTACGTGGTTGGCGAGCACCGACGCATAGTTCGCTCTAGTGCTCTGCGCCTTGGACACCAGCGACGCCGACCACGACTCGGCGACGGTCGCGACGGTGGTCTGAGACTTTCGTCGGTCGACGTGCGAACCGTCCGTCAGCTCGGCGGTGAGCGTGTCCGCGCGTGCCTGTGCTTTGCCCTTGGCCTCGAATGTCTCGTAGCGCTCGCGGCCGTCGAGGTCGACGTAGCGCACCTGCCACCGCTCGCGCTTAGGCACCTCGTGGCCGTCGACGACGTGCCACCCGCTCGCTCGCTTCACCCGCCGCCGATAGTCGCTGTAATGCGCGTCGAAGACTCGGACGTTGCCCGGTCGCCGGCGCGGTCGATTGCTCGTCTGTTCTGTGCTCACGGTTAGTCAGAGTACGCACGATGTTAAGACGTCACTCGAAGAAGGCAACGACACGCCGCGGGACACGCCGAGACACGAAACATTCCTCCGGGTCTACCTTGCGGGTTTCTGTTCGGGCATCGCGCGGGTCATGTGCGCGTCGCGTCGCTCTGTTGTCGCACCGCGAACGAGGTCTCAAAAACGCCGTGTGAACTGCCCGTATGGGACGCGCCCGAGGGAGTCAGAATGGTGCCCACTAACGAATCATGTTGTGCCACAGAGTTGTAAGCTTTGACGCCAAAGCTTACCAATTCGATTCTGCGACAGTGCTTTACGGCCGATACGGGGTAGCGAAAATCCACCCGGGGTGCTTACCTGAGGTTCATACAAGACGTAGAGCCGAGTTACCCACAAGAGAGCTGACCCATGACGACCACCACGCATGTACCAACCGACACCAACCGACTCTGGAGTCGAAAAGAGACCGCTGCCTACCTCGGAGTCGGAGAGCAAACGCTTTCGAACTGGCAGACCCTCGGACGCGGTCCCCGCTGCCTTCACGTCGGACGGCGCGTCATGTATCGGCCGCTCGACGTCGAACTGTGGTTGGAGCAGACGAATAGCTGACCTCGACCCGCAACAACCGAGATAGCTCTACCGCTCGCGTCCGGCAACCGCGTGAGCGTCACCCCATCGGCGAAAACCATTGTCGCCGTTCCGCGTAACAGAAAGCGTTGCACATGCCTCACAACGAGAAAACCCGCCGCAGTCACCCCGACTGCGACGGGTCCCCGTCCGCAACGGCGCTCAACCACACCGCTGGCATCGAGGATACCGCCGGGCTCGGACAACCGGCCACTGTCGCCGCAGACCTCGCGGCTGAGGTTGACCTCGCCGGCCAGGCAGTCGCATATGCCATCGCCGGCACCCCAGTGTTTCCCTGCGTGGTCGACGGCAAGGCGCCCGCGACGCGCAACGGGTTCCACGCCGCAACCACCGACGCTGACTGCGCCCGTGACCTATGGCGACGACACCCCAACGCGAACATCGGGATCGCTGTCCCGCGGGGATTCCTAGTAATCGACATCGACCTGCACAAGCACGGCGCCGAGGAGACCATCACGGCGCTCGAGAGCCGGCTCGGCCCGCTCCCCGCGTGTCCGGCGACCAGGACCCCGCACGGCGGCTTGCACTACTGGTTCAGCGTGCCGGACGACGTGACGTTCCGAGCTACCGCGGGCCGTGGGGTCGACCTCCGTGCCGGCGGTAGGCACTACGTCATCGCGCCACCGTCGCGGATCGGCGACCGCCGTTATGAGGACATCGCCGGGGACGAGGACTACCCACCACCGCTACCCGAGAGATGGGTCGACGAATTGCGTTGGCGCCGTCCACGGCTACGCACTACCGGCGTTCCGTTCGATTGGCAGCGGCTCACCGGAGTCGAGATCGCGCAGGTGACTGTCGATGATCTCGACGCCTACCTCGACGCACTGCCGGTGGGTGAACCGGACCTCGCGATGCTCGCGGCCATCGGCCGCGCGAACCTGGCCGAGCAGATGCGGGCAAGCGCACACGACACGTTGGTGTCTCGGACGTGGCGCGTGCTCTCGACCGGCGTCGAGGGGCACCCGGGCGCGGCCGCTGCGCTGAGCGTTGTGCTCGAGGCGTTCCTAGCCGAGCTGTCGCGCCGCGCATCGTCCGGTGACGCCGGTGTCCGGTCGGTCGAGGAGGCCGAGGCCGAGATGCTGCGCGCCGTGTTCGGCGCGATCGTCCGAATCTCGGATGGGGGCCGACGATGAGCACCTTCTCGGAGTGGATCGCCAACAATGCACCCAATGACCTCGACGACGACGCAGCCTCGGAGCCCGCGCACCTGTCCTACCTTCGTGCCGCCGAGCGCTGGTTCGGCGCTCAGGGGTCCGAACCGGACACCAGCGACGAGGCCACACAAGCCCTGGAACAGCTGATAGACGGCGCGGCATTCATCCTCGACACCCCCGACATCCCGACCGCTGTGTGGGGTGAGGGGAAGAACATCCTGTGGGCTGAGGGTGAGGCCCTGATCGTCGCCGGTGTGAGCGGCGTGGGCAAGACAACCATTGCCGCTCAGCTGGTCTCGGCTCTCCTCGGTTTCCGGTCGTCGGTGCTCGGATTCCCCGTCCGGCCGGCCTCGCGCGTGCTGGTGCTCGCGATGGACCGCCCCGCGCAGGCAGCGCGCGCCTTCGCTCGAATCTTCTCGGCCGAGGACCGCGGGGTGCTGGAGGCGCGGCTGACCGTATGGCGCGGGCCGCCGCTGGCCGACTTCGCTACCCACACAGATAGCTTCCTCGCGATATGCCGCGCTGCCGGTCTCGACGCCGGTGACGCGGTGGTGGTCGATTCTCTGAAGGATGCCGCGGTGGGGCTATCGGAGGATCGCGTCGGCGCGGGCTACAACCGAGCCCGCGGCCGGGTGATCGCGGCCGGCATCAACGTTCTCGAACTGCACCACCTCGTGAAGCGTGGCGCCGATGGCAACGCGCCCAAGTCGCTCGCCGATATCTACGGCTCGGCCCACATCGTCAACGGCGCGGGGTCAGTCGTGGTGCTGCACGGCGAGTCCGGTGACCCGATCGTGCGCCTCCTGCACCTCAAACAGCCCATGCACGACGTGGGTCCGCTCAGCGTGATGCACGCGCCTGACGGGACCTCGAGCACCACCGGCACTGCGCACGACGTCCTCGAGATCGTGAAGGAGTACGGGGCCAAGGGTGCGACGGCCGACGACGCCGCGGTGCTGTTGTTCGATACCGCTCGACCGACCGCTGCCCACCGGGAGAAAGCTCGACGCCGGCTCGACAAGGCCGTGGACCGCGGAGTCCTGGTGCGCACAGACGGCACCCGCGGGGCCGATCCACAGCCCGCGCGGTGGCACCTGGCCGCACGCGGGGGAGAACTGGAGTCGCCGTCGTGACGACCCATCACACGAGCGGTCTGCCCCTTCACGCACCCTTCACGTTTTCGGGGCCTGCTCGGCATAACCGCAGGTCACGACCATCACGGCCGTTTAGCTTCACGGTGCCCTTCACGTTTGCTTCACGCACCTTCACGCGTGAACGCAAAACCGCAGGTCGCGACCATCACGCACCCCTTCACGCACCCACCCCTTCACGTTTCCGACCCCTCTATAAGAGGGGGTCGGAAACGGTGGACCCCCGCGTGGCCGTGCACGACTGGTCCGACCTCACCAACCACCTGACTAACGCCGGTGCGATCGGAGCTATGACATGAGCAAGCCCGCACCGGCGGCCAAGCCCGCCGAGATCGACCGCCGAGAGGCGATGGATCGGTGGATGATCACCGACTTCCGACGCCCCACGACGACGTCGGTATTCCACCCGCTCTACCGCTGGCCGTCCGACACAGACGACGACTACGCGGCCCGCTGCGCGGCGTTCGAGGCCCGACAGCGCACCACACAGACCACCGACCGCACCCGCGGCCGGCACCGGGGAGACACCCACAGGAGGACAACACCATGACTCAACCTCACCGACACACACCCAACCTCGGGCCCGACGCGCCGCAGGTATTCCAGCCCATGCCCGAACCCGACTACGCCGACGACAATTCGGCCAGCGCCGACGACATCGAGCGGGCCAACGCCGCGGTGCTCGCCGAAATGGGAGACAAGCGACTGAGTCAGGTCGTCACCCACCCCGCGCCCACGCCGGCCACACCGCCGGCGCAGCACAAGCCCGCACCGGGGCTCGGCGCGGCCGGCGACCTCGGAGCCAAGGTCGCCGAGGTGCTGCAACTCGACCTGATCGAGGCGACCGCGCGCAGGGTGCGCAGCCGGATCACCGACGAGGCCGCCGCGCTGAACGCCGCTGTAGCGGCACAAGTCGACGACCACACCCGAGGGCTGCTCGACGAGGCGTGGGCTCAGTCCAAGGCCAAGGCCCGGGTGCCTGAGATCGTCGAACGCGGGATGCGCTTCTACGAGCACGAGCGTTTGCAGACAGCGCCATCCTTCGAGGCAGCACGGCTCGCCGAGGCGGTCGACCACCGCATGACCGTCGAGGCCGGCGCGCGGGTCCGAGACACCCTCGACGAGATCGACACACTCGTACTCGACGCAGCCCGCGGCGCGGTGTCCGACGCCCAGCAGGCAGCACAGCGGCTCGAGTTTGCCGACCTCACTGTCGACGCCACCGATACCGACCTCGTGCGCAACGGCGACGCGGGAGCGCTCGCGGCACGGCGCCTGTGGTTGCAAGCGGTGTCGTCGTGGGCCGATGCCCAAGCAGTCCGACAGTGGGTCGCAGCGATCCTCGACCGTGGGTTCACCTCGACCGCCGGCAAACTCACGCTCACCCGACCCCCACGGGTGCGCTCGGGTCCGTTCGCGCTGACCGAGGAGAACAAGCCGACAGCCGAACAACGTACCCAGGGGTCCGCATGGCAGGGGGTCACAGTGAGCCTCGCATCGTTCGAGGGGGTCGCACCCGATGACGTTGCACACGCGGCGCTGAGGTGGTGGGTCGCACAACCGGAGAGCAAGCGACCGATACCGAGCGGTGTCACCTCGAGCACACCCGAGGCCGCGGCATGAGCGCGCGCTCGAGCGACCGTGGCACCACCGACCGCGGGTTCGCCAAGTACCTGACCGACGAGCACCGACAGCGACGGTCGGGCCCTCAGCCCGGCGACGTCGTCGATGGGGTCACGATGGTCGAGAACTCCGACTACCGGCCGTCGAGCGACAACGCACGGCCGCCGTCCGCGTCACTGGCCTACGCGGGCCGTGACCGCGGGATGGGTCGCTACCTACCCGACGGCGGCTCGACCGAACGCTAGGCCGGCAGAACGGCACACAGCCCCGACACCACCACACCGGTGGACGTCGGGGCTGTTGTCGTCGAGAGGGGTCGAGTCACACCCCCCGGGGGAGGGACCCCCACCCGGCCGATCACGCAGGACCACGCCGCGTACTAACGCCGTGCGTCTGTACGATATTGGAGAAATGGCCTTAACCTAGCTAAATACCGCTTTGACCAGCGGATATGCGCGTTGAGGTCCATTCTCGAGTCGCGCGAATATGTCGCCGGGCACCCGTCCAAGCCCTGAGAACCGTTGTCGCTGAACATATTCCGCTCAGCGGCGCTGCGTGCCGACCGCGGAACGCTGACGTGTCGGGTGCCGGCGATACGATGACAGTGCCGGGGAGATCCACCGAGACACCGAGGTTGATCATGGCAAGCAAGGCAGCACACGTCACCGCGGCTGAGACCGCAGTCGCCACCGCCGAACTCGAGGCGCAGAAGACGAACATAGGGCTCGCGGCCGTCTATGCGGCGATCGCACAGGCACACGCCGGTATCGCGGCCGTCACGACGTAGATCGTCCTACGTTGGGCCGGTGACGCCGTCGTCGCTATTTCCGAACAACTGCGTGCGCCGTATCGAGCGCTCCAGCTCTTCTGCGAGCGCCACAATCTCGTACGCGTCTGGCAGACGCAAATCCTGCGCGTATCCATGTGTCAGCTCGTTACGGATACCCCACAGGTACCTGGCGCTCTTAGCGGCTGAATCGGACAACCCGTGTTGTCGGAGCAGTTCGATTCGCTTCTGAAACGACATGGTCCTGCTCGACCGATCGGGCTCGAACTGCCGCACAGCGTCACGCGCCGCCGACTCTAGGTCGACAAAAGCGGACAGCATCGCTGCGCGCTGATCGACCGCTAAGAGCCGCTTAAGCCTCTCGTGTTTCGACATTTCCACGGGGTCGTCCGCGACTGGCGGGGCGTCGTTTTGCGGCTGCTCTTCATTCTCTTCGCGCAGCTCCTCCGTGAGCTCTTCTGTTAGCTCCATAGCGATCTGGCCGGACCCGACGCCGGCACTGAACTTAGTCGCGCGCGCGAACATCGCGACAAAACCTTCCAGTACCCGACTGATAGAGCGACGCAGAACGACGACAGCGACGCCCGCCGTCAGCGGCCACGCGAGCGAGTCGACGACGTGAGACCAGAACTCCAGTGCACCCACGCGCAGAAGCTAGCACCGGTGCAGCTCCGTTCGGGGGACCACGGTCGAGCGGAGTAATCCCTGCACGCACTCTGCACGCACTTGCGGCGGTACCCCCCAGTTTCCGCCGGTAGCTCACTGGTACGTCAGACCGCGATATAGACAGATAGACGGGTACTTTGATACTTCTCCCGGTATTCCGCGGTACGTCGCGAACACCGAGAAGCGATAACTGACACGGAAGAGGTCACTGGTTCAATCCCAGTATCGCGCACCACAGGCGAACAGGTCAGCCCCGGTACTCCACCGGGGCTTTCTTGGTGTCTGACCTGCCGTGACCTGGTCGGCAGTGAGTGAGATGATCTGATGCCCTGGCCGGGCTGACGGATGAGGCGACCGGTCTCACTCGCCGAGCCGAGCGCAGCGACCTCCGGAGACCGTCTCTGTTTCACGTGCCGAGAACCTGGCCCGATCCTCGGTCTCGCGCTCCTCTCGTACCGACCTCGCTGCGTCACGCGAGACGGCGCCCGGCGAACCGTTCGGCGATGGCCCGCACCTCCCGCTACGGAGTCCTGTCGGCCGCGCCGAGACCGCGGCAGTGCGGGGACGTGGCGCCGTGGCCTCGACCAGCCGCTGGGCCCTGGGCGCACGCACGGGACACGGCAGCGAAATCGATTTCGTGAAACGCACATCCAATGATCGAGATTCCACGCCCGGCGTCCCGAAACTCTCTGTGCGCCATTGGACTCCAGACGGGAGCCACATTCCGGTCATGGCCGCGACCACCGCGCCTCGCCTCATACACACAACGTTGCCTCTCGAACTGACACCCGCCCCCGCCCGGTCACTCGCGTTCTGAAAGAACACGATTCATCACCGGGATCGACGCCAAGGGTGTTCAGCGGCGGAGACATCGTGTGGCGGACAAAAGTTCCGGCGAGCGTGACGCCCGAATCACCCGCGAGACCGACGACCGCGGAGTAGGTCCTCAAAACCCCTGAAACACAAAGGATCCTGGCGCCTCGGCAGACCACGCCGATCGTCCTGCGGACACGACCGTTCTCTGTACCGGCCAGTCTCCTCTCAAAATTTCACGATTACCAGAGGCGGGACAGTATTGCGTGAATCCGGGCTCGCGAATCCTTCCCTTTACCGATCGATGGTGTGATGCTGGACCACGTCCGACAACTTCAAACAGGAGATCCGCCATGGTCAACAAAGCGCTACTGGTCCGACTCGAAGCCGGACCCGGAAAAGAGGGCGCGGTGGAGGATTTCCTTCGATCGGCGCTGCCCCTCGTGGAGCAGGAGCCCGACACGAAGCCCTGGTTCGCAGTACAGTTCGGTCCCTCGACCTACGGCATCATCGACGCGTTCCCCGACGACGACGCCCGTGACACCCACCTCAACGGACCGGTCGGCAAGGCGCTCGGCGAACGCGCCGAGGAACTCTTCTCCACGCCACCCGACATCAGCTACCTCGACATACTCGCCAGCAAGCTCTGATCTCCGGTGACCGTTCAGGACCCGACGCATCCTCTTGGTCGGTCCTGACCGGGCATCGCAGCCGGTAGGGAGACGCGGAGGATTCGGACTGGCAATTGCGCAGTGCACGAACGAACGTCCGGTCGATCAGCGTGGCGACACCCTCAGGCGACGGAACGCGTCACGGTCCCGTCATCGCGCACCTCGACGAGATCGGCGTCATTGGCCCGGAAGATGGGCTCGATCGTCACCTCGGCGAGCTCGGCGGCAGCGGAGAACAACCGCGCCCATCCGCGATCCCAGGGCGAGATCGTATCCACCCCGGGCCGGGTGATGAGCATCGCGACGCTCACGACGTCGTCTCCGTCGATGACCTCCGAGAGTCGGTAGAACAGCAGGTCGGCCAGGAACGCGTCAGGTGGACCGTCGAGTGGAAGTCGGTTGAGGGCCGGGAGGACATGTCCGGTCGCGTCGACGAACGCGAACCAGAGCAGGGTCTCGGAGAAGCCGAGTGGACCCATCAGGGTGTGCCATCCCTCCCGTAGCTGGTCGGTGTGCAAGGCCTGCGAGGCCGTCGCGACGTCGGGCGTCGGGTCGGAGAGCGTGCGTCGTGTCGTCATGCCCTGCACTGTGCGCCGGCGAGGTCGTCTCGCCAAAAGTGTTGTCCACAGCGCCTTTCGCTGTGGACAACGGGATTGACACGGCGGCTCTGAGTGGTACGGACGGACCGCGAAGGCGGGATCGACGGCGCCGTGTGCTGGAATCGGTGACCGTGCCCACCGATGTGATCGTCACGATCGACACCTGCCCCGATCACGCCACCGAAATCGCCGACGTCGCAGCGGCGACGTTCCCGCTTGCCTGTCCCCCCGGCACCACCGACGCCGACACGGCCGATTTCATCGGCAAGAACCTCACGGCGGCGCACTTCCGCGATCATCTCTCCGACGAGAACCGCGACGTGGTGGTCGCCCGGGTCGACGGCGCGATCGTCGGGTACTCACTCGTTCTGCACGGTGACCCCACCGATCCCGAGGTACGGGCGGTGGTCACGCAACGGCCCGTCTCGGAGCTGTCCAAGATGTACGTGCTGCCGCGGGCGCACGGCGCCGGTGTGGCACACGAGCTGATGTCGACCGCGGTCTCGGCCTGCGCCGAGCGCGGAAGCGTCGCGGTGTGGCTCGGGGTCAGCAACGTCAACCTGCGGGCGCAACGGTTCTACGGCAAGGCGGGGTTCGTCGAGGTGGGCCGTAAGTCGTTCTGGCTCAACGGCGACGAGCAGCGCGACTTCGTGATGGTCCGCGCACTGCGCTGACCCTGCTAAGTCAGTTGGTCGATTCGGCGAACCGAGAGAGCGCGAGCAACCGCGACGTCGCACGCAGGTACTTCTTCTTGTAGCCACCGGCGAGCATCTCCTCGGTGAAGATCTCGTCGAGCTTGGACCCCGAGACCATCAACGGGATGTTCGCGTCGTAGAGACGGTCGGCGAGCACCACCATGCGCAGGGCGACCGTCTGATCGGGGGCCGGGTGCACACCCGACACGCAGACCAGCGTGACGCCCTCGACAAGCGCCTTGTACTTCGAGGGGTGCAGCGTCGAGAGATGCTTGCACAGCTCGTCGAAGTCGTCGAGAGTCGCGCCCTCGGTCTTGCCCGCCAGCTCGGCGAGTTCGGCATCGGTGTGGGGTTCGGGCGCCGGCGGCAGGTCGCGATGCCGGTAGTCGGGTCCGTCGACGCGCACGGTCTCGAACACCGCCGCGAGCTTGCGGATCTCGCGCAGGAAGTCCTGCGCGGCGAAGCGCCCCTCGCCCAGTTGACCGGGCAGGGTGTTCGACGTCGCGACGATCGACACGCCGCGGGCGGTGAGCTCGGTGAGCAGCCGCGACACCAACATCGTGTCGCCCGGGTCGTCGAGCTCGAACTCGTCGATGCAGATCACGCTGTGGTCGCTGAGGCGATCGACGGCCGCGGTGAAGCCCAGGGCACCGACGACGTGGGTGACCTCGACGAAGGTGGCGAACGCCTTCGGGCCGGGCATCTCGTGGTAGATCGACGCGAGAAGGTGGGTCTTGCCGACGCCGAAGCCGCCGTCGAGGTACAGGCCGATGCCCTGCCCGGGAGTCTTCTTCCCGAACAGCTTCCGCTTGCCCGCCCGTGCCCCGCGCGCCCGCTCGACGAACTGCCGGCAGCTCGCCACCGCCGCGGACTGCGACGGCTCGTTCGGGTCGGGTATGTAGCTGTCGAAGCTGACCTCGTCGAACATCGTCGGCGGCACCATCTCGTCCACCAGTTCCTCCGGCGGAACCTGGGGCGAGCGGTCGCTCAGACGTGCGGTCATGCGCCGACACTAGCGACGCCGTAGAAATGACCTGGTGTACCTCTTGCAGAAAGCGACTCAGCTCACAGTTGACCGCGACGCCCTGACCGATCTCTACGCCTACCCCGCCACCGACGCCGGCACGTGTCATGTCCGGGCCAACATGGTGACCTCGCTCGACGGTGCGGCGGCCGCGGACGGCCTCTCGGCCGGGTTGGGCGGCGACGGCGACAAGCAGGTGTTCGGGTTGCTGCGTGACCTCGCCGACGTGGTGCTCGTCGGCTCGGCCACCGTCACCCAGGAGGGGTACGGCCCGATCGACCCCGAGGGCGACGACCCGTCGATCACCACGCTGGCGATCGTGTCGGGATCTCTGCACCTCGACGCCGACCAGGACGCGGTCACCGCGGCGAGCACCGTCGTCCTCACCCACGAGGGCGCACCGGCCGACCGACGTGCCCGGCTCGTCGAGGCCGGCGCGACACTCCTGGACTGCGGGACCGACGACGTCGACCTGCATCGCGCGCTGGCACACCTCGCCGACCGCGGTCGCACCCGGGTGTTGTGCGAGGGCGGGCCCGGTCTGCTCGCCGCGTTGTTCGCCGACGATCTCGTCGACGAGCTGTGCCTCACCACCGGCCCCACCCTCATCGGCGGGGACGCCGGGCGCATCACCCACGGCGACACCGGCGGCACGCGTCGCCTGCGCCGCGCACACGTGCTCGCCGACGACGAGGGTTTCCTCTTCACCCGGTGGGTACGGGGCGAGCGAGGCGAGAGCACCGCCGCCTCCGACGACAACTGAGTGCTCCCGCGGCGATGACTAGGCTCGCCGGTATGCCTCGCGTCCCCCAGCTCCGGTCCCCGCGATCGGCGACCGTGGTCGTGGTCCTCGCGATCGTCGGGGCCCTGCTCGCGGGATGTGCCGTCGGTCCCGACACCGGACCGGGTCTGGTCATCGACAACGGCGGCGGTGGTGGCGGCCCCGCCGCGAGCACCGAGGCGCCGGCCGCACCGGCACTGAACGCACCCCGTACCGATCTCGGCTGGCGGACGTGTCCCGACGACGTCGCGGGTCGCTACGGATTGTCGGCGACGGCCGCCGACGTGCGCATCGAGTGCGCCGACTTCCAGGCCAGCATCACCCCCGGGGTCGCCACCATCGACGCCGTCGACGTGGCCGCGGTGCGGGTGCGACTCACCAGCACCCCCGCGTCGGCCGCGCCGCTGGTGCTCACCTCGGGCAGCGACATCCCGTCGGCGTTGACCGCGGTCCTCGTCGCGAACAGCCCCGGCCGCACCCTGCTGGCCTCCCATCCCCTCGTCGCGATCGACCGACGTGGCACCGGCGCGAGCTCGCCGCTCGACTGCCTGACGGTGCGCGAACGCAACACCCTGCTGGACAACGGTTTCGACAGCAGTGACGCCGCGAGCGGTGTCGGACCACGGCAGACCCGGCTGGCGACCACCGCGGCCGAGGCCTCCGACGGCTGTTCGGAGACGATCAGCCCGCATCAGCTGGCCTACACCGCCGCCAACACCGCCGGTGACCTCGAACGTCTGCGGACGATCTGGGGTGTCGACCGGATCGGCATCGTCGGGGTGGGCGCCGGATCCGATGTCGCCCTGGCCTACGCCGGGCTCTACCGCAACCGGGTCGCACGGCTCGTGCTCGACACTCCCCCCGCCTACCTGGCGTCGGCACGGGATCGCGCGCAACAGGTCGCCGCGGGTACCGACGCCGCGTTGACGACCTTCGCGACCGACTGTGCATCCGCGAACTGCTCACTGGGCACCGGTGCACGGGCCGCGATCCTGTCGCTGATCGACCGCGCAGCGGCCGGGCGGCTCGCGACCCTCTCCGACGCCGACGTCCTCAGCGCGATCACCACCGAACTCGCGGTCACGACCACCGATCGGACGAGCACCGTGGCCCGGGTGTCCCGACTGCTGTCGTCTGCGATCGCCGGCGACGTCGGTGGGCTGACCCAGTCCGCCGCCCGGGCCCGCGCACTCCGTGGAACCGACGGACAGCTGCTGTCGCGGTGCAACGACACCTCGCAGCCGGTGGGTCAGAACGAGATCGGCGCCCTCGTCACGTCGTGGAGCGGGCAGTACCGGTTCACCGGCACCGACACCGCCCTGTCGCTGCTGCGCTGCTCGGGGTGGCCGGCCGGCCCCGCCGCACTTCGACCGAGCGGATTCGACGTCCCCGTCCTCCTGCTCACCAGCGGTGACGACACGATCAACGGTGGCACCGGTTCGGGCGCCCTCGAGCCGCTGTTCGTCTCGGCGGGTGCCAAGACCAGCACCGTCACGTGGGACGGGCTCGGCTTCTCGGTCGCCGCCCACTCCGACTGCGCCGCCGACATCGTCACGCGGTACGCCGAGTCCGGCGAGATCCCCGACACCGGCGCCTGCCCGTCCTGACATCACGGCCGTGGCGGACCGCGGCGCGTCCGACCGCCTTCGTCCCCCTGCGCCCTCGGCCGCCGGTGCCGTAGTACGGTTCGTCGGTGCCGGTTGCCCACGAACCCGACCTGACCTCGCGGCGGCTGCTCCCGACGATGGACACCGCCCGGATCGTGTCGCTCGCGCTGTGGCCGATCACCGTGCTGCTGGTCATCCACCGCTCTCTGATCCTCGGCGTCAACGGCGACCGGACCGACGACTTCACCCCGGTGTACAACGCGGGCCTGGCGTTCCTCCGGGGCCAGGCGGTCTACGGCGAGAACTACAACACCGTCGACCCGCACTACCTCTACCCGCCGTCGGGGACGCTGCTGATGGCGCCGCTGGCCTACATCGACCCCGAGCGCGCCCGCTGGCTGTTCATCGTCGTGTCGGTGATCGCGCTGATCGCCGCGGCGTACTTCCTCGTGAAGCTGTTCGGGTTCTCCTCATCGTCGGTGGCCTTCCCCGCGGTGCTGTTCTTCTTCTTCTGCACCGAGACCGTCTCGCACACCCTGATCTTCACGAACTTCAACTCGTTCGTGCTGCTCGGCGAGGTCCTGTTCATGACCCTCGCGCTCAAACGCAAGGACCTCTGGGCCGGTGTCCCGCTCGGGATCACGTTCGCCGTCAAACCCGTGCTGGCCGTTCTCCTCCTGCTGCCGTTGCTCTCGCGGCAGTGGAAGGTGTTCGTGGGCGCCGTCGGCGTGCCACTCGTGCTGACCGCGCTGGCCTGGCCGCTCACGGCCGACCCGATGGACTTCGTGAAGCGGACCGTGCCCTACCTCGGCGAGGCCCGCGACTACTACAACAGCTCGATCGCCGGCAACGGCGCGTACTTCGGCGTGCAGCCCTGGCTGCTGTACGTGCTGCGCATCGCGTTCGTATTGATGGCCGTGTTCAGCCTGTGGTTCCTCTACAGGCAGTACCGCCGCACCGACGAGCTACTGTGGATGGCGACCTCGTCCGGTGTCCTGTTGGCGACGTCGTTCCTCGTGCTGTCGCTCGGCCAGGGTTACTACTCGATGCTGCTGTTCCCACTGCTCATGACCGTCGTCCGGCCAGGATCGGTGATGCGCAACTGGCCGGCGTGGCTCGGTGTCGCCGGGTGCATGACGTTCGACTCGTTCCTGTCGACTCGGTGGGCCGCGTTCGGGCGTGCGATCGAGTACAACAAGGTCACCTGGGGTTGGTCGCTGCTGATGATCGCGGTGTTCTGTGTGCTGTTGTTCCGCTGGCTCGACCTGCGGGAGCAGCGCGCTACCGTGGAGGCATGACCACCGATTCCAACACCGCCGGTTCGACCCCCGTCTCCGATGCCGCGGGCCTGACCGACGAGCAGTGGCGCGCGAAGCTCACCCCCGAGGAGTACCGCGTGCTGCGCCAGGCCGGCACCGAGGCCCCGTTCGTGGGCGAGTACACCGACACGAAGACCACCGGTGTCTACCGCTGTCGGGCCTGCGACGCCGAGCTCTTCCGCAGCGACCAGAAGTTCGAATCCCACTGCGGCTGGCCGTCGTTCTTCAGCCCGCTGGCCGGTGAGGCGATCATCGAGAAGGTCGACCGCTCGATGGGCATGAAGCGGACCGAGGTGCTCTGCGCCAACTGCCACAGCCACCTCGGCCACGTGTTCGAGGGCGAGGGGTACGACACCCCCACCGACCTCCGGTACTGCATCAACAGCATCTCGATGCGGCTCGAAGAGGCCTGACACCTCGGGCCGCCGGGCAGGGCCCGTCGGTCAGGGCAGCGAGCTCACCAACTGCTCGACCGGCACCCTCGGCCCGGTGAAGAACGGGGTCTCCTCGCGCACGTGCATGCGGGCCTCGGTCGCACGCAGGTCGCGCATGAGATCGACGATCCGGTGCAGCTCAGGCGCCTCGAACGCCAGCAGCCACTCGTAGTCGCCGAGCGCGAACGACGACACGGTGTTCGCACGCACGTCCTTGTAGGCCCGCGCGGCCATCCCGTGATCGGCGAGCATCTTGCGTCGCTCGTCGTCGGGCAGCAGGTACCACTCGTAGGACCGCACGAACGGGTACACACAGATGTACGCGCCGGCCTCCTCACCGGTGATGAAGGCGGGCAGGTGGCTCTTGTTGAACTCCGCCGGACGATGCAGTGCGACATTGCTCCACACCGCGTTGCTGACCCGGCCGAGCGCGGTGGTGCGCCGGAAATCGGCGTAGGCCCGCTGCAGGTCCTCGATGTTCTCCGCGTGCCACCAGATCATGAAGTCGGCGTCGGCGCGCATCCCGGCGATGTCGTAGAGGCCGCGCACCACCACCCCGGTCGTCTCGAGCTTCTCCACGAACGTACGGGTCTCGGCGATCACGTCGGCCCGGTCGTCGGGCAGCTCCCCCGGGCGCACGGCGAAGACCGAGAACATCAGGTAGCGGACCGTGGAGTTGAGTTCGGCGTAATCGAGTCGCGTCATGACCCCATCGTGCCACCGCCGTGTGGGCCCCGGTCGGCGAGATGGGTCACCACCTGCGCGGCCGCGACACCCGCGCGCGCGATGCACGCCGGCACGCCCACACCGTCGTAGGTGGAGCCGCAGAACACCAGGCCCGGCGGTACGTCGGTGAGCGCGGAGGCCACCAGATCCCGGTGGCCCGGCGCGTACCGCGGCAACCCCACCGGCCACCGCTGCACCGTCGAGTCGACCAGGTCGGCGGCGGTGAGCGGTCTCGATCCACCGGCCAGGTCGACGATCGTGGCCAGATCCGCGACCGCCGCGCTCACGAGGTCGTCGTCGGTGAGGTGATCGACCGGATCGCCGTAGCGTCCGAACGAGGCGCGTACCAGCCCCGGCCCGCCGTCGGAGGCGAGGTGGGCCCACTTCTGCGACGACAAGGTGATCGCCTTCGCCGTGGTGGCCTCACCGGTGGCCATCAGCACGCCCGAATGCTCGGGCAGCGCCACGTCGGGGGTGATCGCGAGCATCACCAGCGCCGTACTGGCCGTGGCGACGGTCGCGACACCACGCGCCGCCTGCGGGGCCGCGTGCGCGACGACCGTGGCCGCCGCCGGCGCGGGCAGTGCGACCACGACGGCGTCGTGGGAGCTCTGCGGTCCGGAGTCGAGGGTCACCGTCCACCGGGCACCGTCAGCGTCCACCGACGACACGGGCGAACCGAGATGCATCGTCGCGCCACCGGCCTGCACCAGGCGATCGACGAGCAACCGGTAACCGCCGTCGAGCGCACCGAACACCGGAGCCGTCGACGGCGGCGGGAGCAGTTCGTTCACCGCCGTGGTTAGATCCGGTGCGCCGGAGTCGAGCCGGGCGGCCAACGCCGGTAGCGACGCCCGGACACCGATGTCGTCGGAGCGGCACGAATAGACCCCCGACAGCATCGGGTCCACGCTGCGGTCGACGACCGAGCGCCCGAAGCGATCGGCGACGAGCTCCCCCACCGAGCGATCGGAGCCGGTCGTCCAGTCCATCGGGCGACCGACGTCGCCGCGCATCCGTTCGACATCGACCGCATCGACGAGGTCGACGACCTGATCGACGTCGGCCGGGATCCCCATCAGGGTGGGTCGCGGCAGGTCACGCAACCGCCCGGCGGCCAGGATCGCGGGACGACGGGACGTGGGACTGACCACCCGATCGGCGAGACCGAGTTCCTCGACGAGGCCGACGGCCTCGGGGCGTCTCACGATGAACGACTCGGCGCCCGCATCGAGCAGGTGCCCGTCGAGCCGGCGCGAGGCGAGGAGACCGCCCGGGGTGTCGGATGCGTCGAACACGTCGATCACCGCCGCCGCACCCAGAGCCTGCCGCAGCCGGTAGGCGGCCACCAGCCCGGAGACACCGGCACCGACGACCGCGACGCGCACGGTCGTGCCGGTGGCCGCGGTGGCGTTGGTGGTCGTCGGGGAGGTCACAACGTGTGGACGAGCTCGACGATCCGCGTCAGCACATCCGGGTCGGTCGACGGCAGCACGCCGTGACCGAGATTGACGATGTGGCCGGCCGCACCGGCCGCGACAGCGGCGTCACCCTCGGCGACGACGCGGCGCACGTGGCCCTCCACCACCTCCCACGGCGCGAAGAGCACCGCGGGATCGATGTTGCCCTGCACTGCTTTCCCGGATCCGATACTTCGCGCGGCGACGTCGAGAGGGATCCGCCAGTCGACGCCCACGACATCGGCGCCCACCTCGCCCATGGCGTGGAGCAGCTCCCCGGTGCCCACCCCGAAGTGGATGCGCGGACGGCCGAAATCGGCGACCTCGGCCAGGACCCGACGGCTGTGGGGGGCGACGAACCGCTCGTAGTCGGCCAGCGAGAGCATCCCCGCCCACGAATCGAACAACTGCACCGCGTGCACGCCCGCCTCGAGTTGGACGCGAAGGAAGGTGATGGTGATGTCGGCCAGCGCGCCGACGAGTTCGTTCCACACCTCCGGCTCGCCGTGCATGAGGGCCTTGGTGCGCTCGTAGTTGCGGCTGGGCCCGCCCTCGACGAGGTACGACGCGAGGGTGAACGGGGCGCCCGCGAACCCGATGAGGGAGGTGTGCTCGGGCAGCTCACCCAGGATGTTTCCCACGGCATGGGCGACCGACCCCACCGATTTCGGGTCGAGGCGCGGCAGAGCGCGCACCGCGGCGCGGTCGCGGACCGGGTGGGCGATCACCGGCCCGGTGCCGGCCACGATGTCGAGATCGACACCGGCCGCGCGCAGCGGCACCACGATGTCGGAGAAGAGGATCGCGGCGTCCACATCGTGGCGACGGACAGGCTGCATGGTGATCTCGGTGACCAGATCGGCGTCGAAGCAGGACTCGAGCATCCCGCGCCCCACCCGCAGCTCGCGGTATTCCGGCAGCGAGCGGCCTGCCTGACGCATGAACCAGACCGGCCGGCGCGACGGTCGGTCGCCGGTGGCGGCGGCGATCAACGGCATCCGTCGGACGTGGTCGGGGATCGAGGGGGTCATCACCGAATTCATGCTGCCATGTGCGACCCACTCCGCAGACGGCGCGCCTCCGGCTGTGACGACGGCGCGCCTCCGGCTGTGACGACGGCGCGCCTCCGGCACGGACGAGTCCGTTCGGCCTACCGTCTCCGGTGTGACCTCACCCGGGGCTTGCGCGGAGCCTGTCGATTTCCGCAGCGCGGTCGACTCGATGCATGCGGCACGGATCCGTCCCGACATCGAGGTCGGCAGCATCCGTCCGCCCCAGCGCCTCGCGCCCTACAGCCACGCCATCGGCGCCGAGGTCACCCAACCCGAACCCGACGGTGAGATCCCGACCGACTCCGACGGCAGCGCCTTCGGACGACTGATCCTGCTCTACGACCCCGACGGCCAGGACGCCTGGAACGGGACGATGCGTCTCGTCGCGTTCGTCCAGGCCGAGGTCGAGGCAGCACTGGCCACCGATCCCCTGCTCCCCGAGGTCGCATGGAGCTGGCTGGCCGACGCCCTGGCGGTCACCGACATCACCGCCCTCGGCGGCACCGTCACCTCCACGACATCGGTCCGCTACGGCGACATCTCGGGCCCGCCCCGGGCACACCAACTCGAGCTGCGTGCGTCCTGGACCGCCACCGGGACCGACCTCTCCGCCCACGTCGAGGCCTTCTGCGAGGTGCTGTCGTCGGCGGCGGGTCTGCCGCCGACCGGTGTCACCAACCTCGGTGTCGGCGGCGCGGCCACCTGAGTGGTCGCCCCATGACCGATCCCACAGCGTCTGATCCCACAGCGCCCGATCCCGGTTCCGTGCCGGCCTCGGACGCCCCCGAGGCGGCCGCGGAACCGGAGATCACCCCGCTGACCCAGCCCGCCGAGGGCGTGCCGCCCGTACTGCGCACCCCGGCCGAGTTCGACGAGGCGGCGGCACGTCTCGCCGCGGGCGAGGGACCGGTCGCCCTCGACACCGAGCGCGCGTCGGGCTTCCGCTACTCCGGTCGGGCGTATCTCGTGCAGATCCGCCGACGCGGTTCGGGCTCCTTCCTCATCGACCCCATCGACCACCCCGACGCGTTGGGCGGCGTGATCGCCGCCCTGGACGGACCGCAGTGGGTCCTGCACGCCGCCGATCAGGACCTGCCCTGCCTGCGCGAACTGGGCTTCGTGTGCGCCGACCTGTTCGACACCGAACTCGGCGGACGACTCCTGGGTCTGCCCCGGGTCAACCTCGCGGCCATGGTGGCCCACCATCTCGGCCTCGGACTGGTGAAAGGGCACGGTGCCGCCGACTGGTCGCGCCGACCGCTGCCCGAGGACTGGCTGAACTACGCCGCCCTCGACGTCGAGGTGCTGGTGGAGCTACGCGACGCCGTCGCCGCCGACCTCGTCGCGGCCGGCAAGGACGAGTGGGCGGCCGAGGAGTTCGAACACGTCCGCACGAAACCCGAACCGCCGCCGAGGGTCGACCGGTGGCGCCGGACGTCGTCGCTGCACACGGTGAAATCGACCCGGGCACTGGCGATCGTCCGCGAACTGTGGTCCTCCCGTGAGGAACTCGCGATCGAACGGGACATCGCGCCGGGCCGGGTACTGCCCGATTCGGCGATCGTCGCCGCCGCGCAGGCCTCCCCCGCGACCGCCGAGGATCTCACCCGACTCCCCGTGTTCGGCGGCCACCGTCAGCGCCGCCTCGCGCGCCGCTGGTTCGGTGCCATCGACCGGGCCCGCCGACTCGCCGACGCCGATCTCCCCCCGCGCAACGCCGGCGGTGTCGGGCTGCCCGCGGTCAACCGGTGGGCCAACCGCAATCCCGAGGCCGCACAACGCCTGTCGGCCACCCGTACCGCCCTGGCCGAGCTCTCCGAGCGTGTGGGCACCCCGGCGGAGAACCTGCTGCAGCCCGACCTGATGCGTCAGATCTGTTGGGACGGCGTCGGTGAACCGGTGACTCTCGACGCGATCACCGAACGCCTCACCCGCGGTGGCGCACGGCGATGGCAGCGTGAGTTGTGCACGCCGCTGATGTTCACGGCGTTCACGGCGCCACCGGAACCGGAAGCACCCGCGGACGCCGAGCCGGTGAGCTGAGACCTTCGTCTCGCGGCTAGTTCTCGGCGGTGACGTCGGAGTCGACGGAGACGTTCTTCTCGGCGGTGACGTCATCGCCCATCGGCGTCATCGACTGCATCGTCGACACCGTGGCGGTGATGGTGCGCGCGAGATCCTGCGCGGTGAGCCCCAGGTCGCCGAGGATCTCGTTGCGGCTGCTGTGAGCCAGGAACTCCTGCGTGATACCGCGCTGCTGCACCGGCACGTCCACACCGGCTCGGCGCAGTCGGTCGCTGATAGCCGATCCGACGCCGCCGTGCACCCCGTTGTCCTCGAGGGTCACCACGAGACGGTGGTGTCGCGCGAGGTCGACGATCGAGTCGTTGACCGGCAGCACCCACCGGGGGTCGACCACGGTGACGTCGATGCCCTGCTGTGCGAGACGGCCCGCGGTGTCGACGGCCAACGCGCAGAACGCGCCGACCCCGACGACGAGGACGTCGGCCGGACCCGTGCTCGACGAGCGGTAGAGGACGTCGGTGCCGTCGGCGAGTCGCTCGATCGACCGGATGTCCTCGGGCACAGCACCCTTGGAGTAACGCAGCGCCGTCGGGCCGTCGGCGGTGTCGAGTGCCTCGCCGAGCTCCTCGCGGAGACGGACGGCGTCGCGAGGCGCCGCGACGCGCAGGCCGGGCACCAGCGCCATGAGCGACAGATCCCACATGCCGTGGTGGCTCGGGCCGTCGGGCCCGGTCACACCGGAGCGGTCGAGGACGAGGGTGACGGGCTGTTTCAGCAGCGCGACGTCCATCAGCAACTGATCGAACGCGCGGTTGAGGAACGTGGAGTAGATCGCGACCACAGGGTGCATGCCACCGAGCGCGAGCCCCGCCGCCGAGGTCAGTGCGTGCTGCTCGGCGATGCCGACGTCGAAGAGCCGGTCGGGGAACTTCGCCCCGAACGGGGCGAGGCCGGTGGGCCCGGCCATGGCCGCGGTGATGGCCACGACATCATCGCGCCGGGAACCGGCTTCGACCAGCGCCGCGGAGAACACCGAGGTCCAGTCCTGCGGGGGCACGCTCGTCGCACGACCGGTGAGCGGGTCGATGATGCCGATGCCGTGCATCTGGTCGGCCTCGTCGTTCTCGGCGTAGGCGTAGCCCATCCCCTTGCGGGTGACGGTGTGCACGATCACCGGGCCGCCGAACGACTTCGCGCGCGCCAGGGCACTCTCGAGCGCCGATTGGTCGTGCCCGTCGACCGGGCCGACGTACTTGATGCCGAGATCGGTGAACATCGCCTGCGGCGCGAGGAAATCCTTGATGCCGCTCTTCATGCCGTGCAGCGCGGCGTAGGCCACCGACCCGACGACCGGCACGCCGGTCAGCATGCGGCGACCCTCGTCGAGGAATTTCTCGTATTCGGGCTGCAACCGCAGGCCCGCGAGGTGGTCGGCGAGACCGCCGATGGTCGGGGCGTACGAGCGACCGTTGTCGTTGACGATCACGACCAGGGGGCGGTCGCCGGCGGCGATGTTGTTCAACGCCTCCCAGCACATGCCGCCGGTCAGCGCGCCGTCACCGACGACCGCGACCACGTGGCGGCGGCGACCGGTCAGCTCGAACGCCTTGGACAAGCCGTCGGCGTAGGACAGCGCGGCCGACGCGTGCGACGACTCGACCCAGTCGTGCTCGCTCTCGGCCCGCTCCTGGTAGCCGGTGAGACCACCGCGTTGACGCAGGGTGTCGAAGGCGTCGCGGCGGCCGGTGACGATCTTGTGGACGTAGGACTGATGTCCGGTGTCGAAGATGACGGCGTCCGACGGCGATTCGAAGACACGGTGGATCGCGAGGGTGAGTTCGACGACGCCGAGGTTGGGGCCGAGGTGCCCGCCGGTGGCCGACACCTTGTCGATCAGGAAGGTACGGATCTCCGCGGCGAGCTCCTCGAGCTCCGCTGCGGTGAGGCCCGCGAGATCTCGCGGCGAATAGATCCTCTCGAGCACACCCATCGACGCTCCTTCCAGCATGGTGACGTCGAGTCTACGGAAGGGGCTCGTCCGATCGGCCACTGCCGAGTGTGGGGTCGGGCACCAGGGCCGCGATGGCCTCGACGTGGTGGGTCAACGGGAAGGCGTCGAGCCCGACGAGTTCGACGGGTCGGTAGCCGAGTTCGCGGTAGGTTCCGAGATCACGGGCGAAGGTGGCGGCGTCGCAGCCGACGTGGACGACCAACGCCGGGGCCGCGGCGCAGATGCCCTCCACGACCGATCGGCCGGCGCCGCTGCGCGGTGGGTCGGCGACGACGACGTCGGGGGCGGGGAGGTTGGCCAGGGCGGCGTCGACGGGTCCGCGGTACACCGCCACCCGGTCGTCGTCGGCGTAGGTGGCGCGCGCCGCGGCCGTCGCCGCGGCGTCGGCCTCGACCACCACCACCGAGGTCAGCGTGTCGATGGCGTCGCACAGTGCGCCGGCGAACACCCCGACACCGCCGTAGAGATCCCACGCCGACGTCGCTGTCGGGGCGTGGCGCGCGGCCATCTCCGCCACGAGCTCGCCGTAGCGGGTCGGGGCGGAACGATGTGCCTGCCAGAAGCCGGTCACCGGCAGGAGCCACGTGCGGCCGCCGACGCGGTGCACGGCGGTGTCGGGTCCCGCCACCACGGTCTCCCGCGACACCGAACGGTCGGCCCGTGCCCGCTGCGCCCGTCCTCGACGGTCGTTGCGACCCCGTCCGGACCGACCCCGCGCGGGTGTCGTGGGGCTCATGACGAGTTCGGTCAGGTGCATCACACCGTCGTCCCCGGCCACGGCCACCACCTCGGCGCCCGGCGTCCAGGAGTGGGCGTCGAGTCCGTCGAGGAGCCCTGCGATCGGCTGCGCGCATCGTGCACCGGTCACCACGACATCCGACGCCGGGGCGTGCACACCGACGACACCGGCGGCGTCGACGGGCATACGGACGCGGGTACGCCAGTGCGTCGGGGCACCGAGGGGCGCGACCCCGACCGCGTCGACACCGGACGCGCGCAGCGCATCCGCCGACCACCCGCCGAGCCGTTCGAGCTGTTCGCGCAGGACCGTCGCCTTGATGTCGCGCGCATGGTCGTCGGTGACGAACGAGAGGTCGCAGCACCCGGCGCCGGCCGCGGCCGCGGCGCACACCGGATCGATCCGGTGTGCGGACGGTTCGACGACCTCGACGACGACGGCGTGACAGTAGGAGCGGTGGCGGTCCTCGGTCACCTCGACGAGGACGCGTTCACCGGGCAGGGCACCGCGCACGAACACCGCGCGACCCTCGTCGCGACCGACCATCGCACCCCCGTGTGCCGGACGCAGGTCGGTGAGTTCGCGCCGCGACCCTGTCCAGCCTCCGGACTCGGCAGGCCGCGCGCTCACGGGGTGTCGCTGCCGGAGCCGCGGGCACCGGGCGGGGTGCTGCGGGTTTCCGCGCCGAGCGGTTCGGGGGCACCCACCATGCCGCGACGCAGGTCGCCGGGTGCGTTGTAGATGCGGTCCTTGTTCTTGCGGCGGTCCGACGAACTGAGCTGCCACGGAACCGATGTCACCATCACGCCGGGCTCGAACAGGAGTCGTCCCTTGAGGCGCAGCGCCGACTGGTTGTGCAGGATCTGCTCCCACCAATGACCGACGACGTACTCGGGGATGAACACGGTGATGACGTCGCGCGGCGATTCGCGGCGGAGCCGACGAACGTAATCGATGACGGGACGGGTGATCTCACGATAGGGCGACGCGATCACCTTCAGCGGGACGGTGATGTCGCTGCTCTCCCACTCGGCCACGAGCCGCCGGGTGTCGCGGTCGTCGACGTTGACGGTGATGGCCTCGAGCGCGTCGGGGCGGGTGGCACGGGCGAAGGCCAGGGCTCGCTTGGTGGGCAGGTGCAGTTTCGACACCAGCACCACCGAGTGGGTGCGGCTGGGCAGGATCGTCTCGTACTCGCTGTTGTCGAGCTCGGTCTGGACCGACGCGTAGTGCCGGTGGATGAGCTGCATCAACCCGAAGATCGCCACCATCGCCACGATCGCGATCCAGGCGCCGGCGAGGAACTTGGTGATGAGGACGATGACGAGGACGGTGCCGGTCATCGCCAGGCCGATCGAGTTGATGATGCGTGACCGTTGCATCCGTCCGCGCGCACCGGGGTCGGTCTCGGTGCGCAGGTGGCGGGTCCAGTGCCGCACCATGCCGATCTGACTCAGGGTGAACGACACGAACACGCCCACGATGTAGAGCTGGATGAGGGCGGTCACCTGGGCGCCGAACGCGACGACGAAGGCGATCGCGGCGATGGCGAGGAACAGGATGCCGTTGCTGAAGGCGAGGCGGTCGCCGCGGGTGTGGAGCTGGCGCGGCAGGTACCGGTCCTGCGCGAGCACCGAACCCAGCACCGGGAATCCGTTGAACGCGGTGTTGGCGGCGAGCACGAGGATGAGCGCGGTCACGATCGTGACGAAGTAGAAGCCGGGCGTGAAGTTCGCGAACACGGCGTGGGCGAGCTGGGCCACCAGGGACTTCTGCTGGTATCCCGCGGGAGCGCCGGTGAGATCGGCGGCCGGGTTCTCCACGTACTTCGCGCCGATCTTCTGCGCGAGCAGGATGATCCCGAGCAGCAGCACGACCGCGATCGCGCCGAGGAGGAACAGTGTCGTCGCGGCGTTGCGCGACTTCGGCTTCTGGAACGCGGGCACGCCGTTGCTGATGGCCTCGACACCGGTCAGCGCCGCGCAGCCCGAGGAGAACGCGCGGGCGATGAGGAAGACGAAGGCGATGCCGACGAGGTGGTTGTTCTCGGCCTTCACGCCGAAGTCGGCGGTCTCGGAGCTGATGTCGTCACCGAGGACGAAGATCTGCACGAAACCCCAGATGAGCATGACGACCATGCCGGCGATGAACGCGTAGGTCGGGATGGCGAAGGCGGTGCCGCTCTCCCGGATGCCACGCAGGTTCACGCTCGTGAGCAACACGATGGCCACCACGCAGAACAACACCCGGTGCTGTTCGACGAACGGGATGGCCGAACCGATGTTCTCCGCCGCCGAGGAGATCGAGACCGCGACGGTGAGGATGTAGTCGACGAGCAGGGCACTGCCGACGGTGAGACCGGCCTTGGGCCCGAGGTTGACCGTCGCCACCTCGTAGTCGCCGCCGCCGGAGGGGTAGGCGTGCACGTTCTGCCGATAGCTCGCGACCACCACGGCCATCACCACCGCGACGGCGACGCCGATCCACGGGGTGTAGGTGTAGGCCGACAGGCCGGCGACCGAGAGCACCAGGAAGATCTCCTGGGGCGCATAGGCGACCGACGACATCGCGTCGGAGGCGAAGACCGGCAGTGCGATCCGCTTGGGCAGCAGCGTGGCGCCGAGGGTGTCGCTCCGGAACGGACGTCCGAGGACGAGCCGTTTCGCTGCTACGGACAGCTTGGACACGGTGGACACTGGGCAACCATAGGACGTGGTGGTCACCGCGGCGACGTGGGGCGGTAGCGTTTCCGATCGCAGGTCCGGTTGTACCGAGGAGGACGCTGGTGCGGGTAGTGATCATGGGGTGCGGCCGGGTCGGTTCGTCCCTGGCTCTGGCCCTGGAGGGCAAGGGGCACGAGGTGGCGGTCGTCGACCGTGACTCCTCGGCGTTCCGTCGTCTGGGCAGTGCTTTCGGCGGGACCACCGTCAAGGGTGTGGGCTTCGACCGGGACGTGTTGCGGACCGCGGGCATCGCCGACGCCGACGCGTTCGCCGCGGTGTCCTCCGGCGACAACTCGAACATCATCGCCGCGCGTGTCGCGCGCGAGACCTTCGGTGTGGAGAAGGTCGTCGCCCGGATCTACGACGCCAAACGCGCCGCGGTGTACGAACGTCTGGGCATCCCCACCGTCGCGACGGTGCCGTGGACCACCCAGCGGTTCGTCGCCGCACTCGGCGAGGGCAGCCCGTCGACGGCCTGGCGGGATCCCTCCGGCTCGGTGCTGGTGACGCTGATCCCGTTCCACGAGAGCTGGATCGGCCAGACCGCCGCGGTGTTCCAGGAGGAGACCGGGGCGCGGATCGCATTCATCAACCGATTGGGCAACGCGCTGTTGCCCGAACCTCGCACGGTGCTGCAGCAGGACGACAACGTGTTCGTCTCGGTGCTGCGCGACAACCGCGACAAGGCCTTCGAGGTCGCCGCGGGCGAACGGGACGCAGGATGACCGGGGCCGTGATCGTCGGCGGTCCCCACGACGAAGGTGGTCAACGGTGAAGGTCGCCATCGCCGGGGCGGGTGCGGTGGGTCGGTCGATCGCCCGCGAACTGCTCCACAACAAGCACGAGGTGATGTTGCTCGAGCGACGCGTCGACAACATCGACGAGGCCTCGGTCCCCGGGGCCACGTGGATCAACGGTGACGCCTGCGAGCTCGACAACCTCGAACAGGCGCAGCTGCACACCTACGACGTGATGGTGGCCGCCACCGGCGACGACAAGGCGAACCTCGTGGTGAGCCTGTTGGCCAAGACCGAGTTCGCCGTGGAGCGCGTGGTGGCCCGCGTCAACGACCCGCGCAACGAGTGGCTCTTCGACGAGGGCTGGGGGGTCGACGTGGCGGTGTCCACGCCGCGCATCCTCGCCTCGTTGGTCGAGGAGGCCGTCTCGGTCGGGGATCTGGTGCGGCTCATGACCTTCCGGCAGGGTCAGGCGAACCTGGTGGAGATCACGCTGCCGCAGGACACCTCGTTCGCGGGCAAGCCGGTGCGCAAGCTGGTGCTGCCGCGGGACGCGGCGCTGGTGGCGATCCTGCGCGGTGGGCGGGTGATCGTGCCCCAGGCCGACGACCCGGTCGAGGGCGGCGACGAACTGGTGTTCATCGCGCCGGCCGAGGTGGAAGAGGCTCTGCGCGAGGCGATCCTCAGTCTCTAGCCGCGGGCGCCCCGCCGGTCTCGTGTGCCCCGTCGGGGTCGATCGTCACATCGGGCCCGGTCGCCTCCTCGCGCTCGGCCCAGCGCACCAGCAGAACCGTCGCCAGGCCGGCGGCGATGGTGAGCGGCCATCCCATCCCGATGCGCGCGACCGCCAGCAGGCCGGTCTGGTCGGAATCGTAGAGGAACGACTGGACGAGGTAGCGGACCCCGAACAGCACCGCCCACACCGCGGTCGCGAGGTCGTAGGCGAGCAAGGTCTTCCGGTGCTTGCGCCACGCGGTCCCGTTGCCGTTCACCACGTTCCAGATGACGCCGACCAACGGCCAGCGGACCAGGATCGACAGCAGGAACGCGCCCGCGTAGACGAGCGTCGTCCAGATGCCGACGAGGAAGAACCCCTTGGCGTCGCCGGTGCGGTGGGCGATGAACACGCAGATGGCCACACCGAACAGACCCGAGACGGCGGGCTGGATAGGGTCGCGGCGGATGAGCCGGTAGGCGAAGATCGCCACCGACACCGCGACGGCGGCGATGATGCCGGGGGTGAGACCGCCGATGGCATTGGCCGTGACGAACACGACGATCGGGACGGTCGAGAAGATCAGGCCGGGTATGCCGCCCATCTGCTCGAGCAGGGTGGGCGCCGCGGCCGCGGCTGTCGTGACGGTATCCGGGGTGTCGGGTGCGTGTTCGGGGTCGGACAGGCCACGCGAGGGGTCAGTCGTCACCGAGGAGCTCGTAGTACGGGTTGTAGATCACCTTGGCGCCGTCCTTCTCGCCGAGACGTCCGCGCACGGTGATCTTGCGTCCCGGTTCGATTCCGGGGATGCGGTTGCGGCCGATCCACTTCAGCACGACGACGTCCGTGCCGTCGAAGAACTCCGCGACCACACCGGTCTTCGTCGCCTTCGAACAGGTCTGCACCGACCGCAGCTCACCGAGCATGCTGACCTCCTCGCCGCGCGAACAGTCGCACGCGCGCTGGGCACCGGTCGCCTGCGACTGCTCCGAGATCTTCTCGGCGTCAGCCTGCTCGAGATCCTCGGTGAGACGCCTGGTGAGGCGCTTGAGGTATCCGGCTCCTGCGGTCATCGCACCCTTTCACGGTAGCTGATCGGGGCCTTGATGACGGCCCCTGGATCGCCAGGGTAGACCTCGCCCGATCACCACACCACCCACGGGGCAGGATCATGGGATGGCCACCGTCACACCTTCTGAGACCAGCGGTCTCGCAGGTGCATCGGTGCTGGTGGCGCTACCGGGAACGGGTTCCGACGCCGACTACGCGAGGCGCGCCTTCACCCCCCTCGCCGACGCCCTGGGCCTGCCGCTGGCCGCCGTCGATCCCGGCCCCGACGGGGTCGAGACCGCCTACCTCCGCGCGCTCGAGGGCGCTGCCGCCGGCGACGGTTCGGTCCTCGTCGCCGGGATCTCCATCGGTGCCTGCGTCGGCGTCGGGTGGGCGCTCGAGTCCGACGCGTGCGCAGGTGTCGTCGCCGCGATGCCGCCCTGGCTGTTCGACGGGCAGTCCGCGCCGTCGCCGGCGGCGCTGAGTGCTCTGGCGACGGTCGATCTCATCGACCGTCTCGGGATCGACGGCGCCACCGCGGAGATGCGCGTGAACACCCCCGCGTGGCTGGGCGAGGAGCTGGCGCGGTCGTGGAGGTCGATCGGGGCGCCCCTGCGCTCACAGCTCGGTGAGGCGGCGGCGATGCGCACACCGACGGCCGGGATGCTGTCGGCACTCGGGGTGCCGCTGGCGGTGGTGGGAGTACGCGCCGACCCCATCCATCCTCACCACATCGCGGAGCATTGGGCGCACCTCGCGCCGCGGTCGGCGCTGCGGTCGATCACCTTCGACGCCTGGGGCGACGATCCGGGCACGATCGGACGAGCGGCGGCGTCGGCCTGGGCCGAACTGGCCTGAGCCGCCGTTCACTTCGTGCCGTGGGGGTCTACTTCTTGCCCTGTCGTCGGCGCAGGCGCTGCAGCGCCGACCCCGACGACCGACGGGACCGATCCGCCTCGGCCTCCGACGGTTCCTGTGCCGCGGCGTCGGTGACCTCGATGTCGGGGTGCACGTCGGTCCCGACGGGATCGTCCTCACCGATGACGTGCGCACGAGCGCTCTGGGCGATCGCACCCTCGGGCGCGACCTCGGTGTCGGCACCGGCACCCGTCACGGTGGACGTCGGCTCGGCCGGTGGGGTGCCGGTCTGCTCGGCGAGTTCCTCGGGGGCCGCGGCGAACTGATCCATCACACCGTCGGCCTGCATCTGTTGCTGCGCGGCGAACACCTGCTCGGCGAGCACGGGCGGCAGCGAGACGGGCAGCGGATCACGGGGCGGATGTGGATCGGAGCCGCGTCGCACCACCGACTCACTGAGCACCGCGCGCGCGACGGGCGCGAGGTCGTCGGCCGATTCCGGCGGACCGCTCGCGACGCAGCGGACCATCCAGCGGGGTCCCTCGGCGCCGATGAACCGGTGCACACCACCGGGCACGACGGCCACGACCTCGCGGCCCCAGTGTCCGTCCTCTGTGGAAGCCTCGGCGCCGTCGGTGCGCAGGGTGTCGACCAACTCCCCCACCACCTCTCGCCACAGGCCGGGTGACCGCGGGGCGGCGAACGCCGCGACGCTGATGCGACCGTGCGGGGTCACGAGGTGGACCGCCTGGGGTTGATGGTCGGCGGTCATCTCGACGGTGACCTGCCCGCCCTCCACGACCGGTACGAGCACCGATCCCAGGTCGAGATGCGAGTTGGACAGGTCGACGTCGTCGGCCAGATCTTCGATGTCGTAGGGGCCCCGCCCCGAACCGATCTCCTCCGTCATGGTCGTCATCCTTCCCGACGCGGATCGACGAGCGACGCGTGACCACCACTCGAGCCGTGGCCGCCGGTCCCACGACTGGTCTCGTCGAGCGTGTCGACCTCCACGAACTCGGGGAGTTCGACCCGCTGCACCAGCAGCTGCGCGATGCGGTCGCCCCGGTGGATGGTGATCGGCTCGGACGGGTCGAGGTTGATCAGACACACCTTGATCTCGCCGCGGTAGCCGGCGTCGACGGTGCCGGGCGCGTTGACGATGGAGAGTCCGACGCGGGTGGCGAGACCCGAGCGCGGATGGATCAGGCCCACCGTGCCGACGGGCAGCGCCACGGCGATGCCGGTCGGGACGAGCTCACGCGCACCGGGGGCCAGCACGGTGTCCACCGTGCTGCACAGATCGACCCCGGCATCGGAGTCGTGAGCGCGGAGCGGAGGGGGGACCGAGGGGTCGAGTCGTCGGAATGCAACCGTCTCGACCTGCGCATCGACTGCCACAGGCGAAGACTACGCTGGCCTGGTGGCATCGTTTTCATCGACCGACGAGCGCGGCTTGTCCCCTGTCGCCGACCGTTTCACCGAGCGTCTGCGGGTCCCGTGGTGGTGGTGGCCCGCGGCCGCGGTCGTGGTCGGCGTGTTCGGGTACGAGATCCAGCTCGCGGCCCGGCAGGCGTCGTGGAGCGCCGTCGCCTATGTCGTGGTCGCGGTGCTCGCGGTGTGGATGCTGTGGTCGATGGGCCGTGTCACCGTCCGTGTGACCGCCGACGGTGAATTGTGGGCCCACAAGGCGCATCTGCCCGTGTCGCTGATCGCCCGCGGCGCCACCATCCCGGCGACGGCGAAGAGCGCGGCGCTCGGCCGGCAGCTCGACCCGGCGGCGTTCATGATGCATCGGGCGTGGGTCAAGACGATGGTGCTCCTCGTCCTCGACGACCCCGATGACCCGACGCCCTACTGGCTGGTCAGCACCCGACATCCCGCCGAGTTGCTCGCGGCGATCGGGCTGTCCGACGCCTCGGCACGCGACCAGGACTGACGACCGACCTCACACACGACGAGCGCCGACCCGCCTCCAGGGCGGATCGGCGCTCGCTGTCTCTCGTCGCCGTGGGACGGCGACATCGTTCACTCCCCAGTCGGGAAGACCTTCTCGATCAGGCGCAGTCCACGCAGATCAACGAGTTGCCGTTCTCACGGGCCAGTCGACTGCGGTGGTACACGAGAAAGCAACTCGTGCAGGTGAACTCGTCTGCCTGCTTGGGAACGACCCGGACGGAGAGCTCTTCTCCGGACAGATCCGCACCGGGCAGTTCGAAGGACTCGGCCGTGTCGCCCTCGTCGACGTCGACCGACGCTGCCTGCGCCTCGCTCCGTCGCGCTTTGAGCTCCTCGAGCGAGTCCTCGCTGAGGTCTTCGGTTTCGGTTCGACGTGGGGCGTCGTAATCAGTAGCCATGTTTCCGCCTTCACTCAATACCTTTGGCCGGCGCGACTGCGTTCCGCTTGTTTCGCGAGATCGTCGGGCGCCGTGTGTGGACGACCCGTTTGCTTCGAGTCGTCCCGTCCCTCACGGGTGTGCCATGTAGTAACGACACATCCGTCGGTTTTGTTGCCCTCGCCGGAGTGCTGTGCAGTGAGCTTGACCACAGGGGCCGAGTTTCTGAACCACAAGCCCAGTTACGCTAAGGCGGGCGAAGCGTAGCTCACCCACCGGATGGGGTCAACTGCGTATGTCGCACCGGCGCGGCACCGCGCTCGCCGCCTATGGTGAGGGTCGCCGCCGGGACCATCACCGAACCCCGGCCACCTGCGAAGGGAAGTCAGTCGAGCGTGGTTTCGCAGATCACCATCGGATACCCCACCGACGACCACGGTCGTCCTTTCCGACGCCGCCGCTTCATCCCGTTCGTCGTCGCCGTCGTCGTGCTGTTGGTGCTGGCCCTCGTCGTGTGGATCAGCGCTCTGTCCGACGGCGGCTCGGCGTCGGCGACGACGAGCTGCAATCCGCCGCCGGTCCCGTCCTCGGCCGCCCCCTCCGGCGCATCGTCGGCCGCGCCGACGACGACCGTCGCCAACAGCGATCTGCTCGACGTGGCGCCGGGAGCGCTGTCGACCTTCCAGGTGCGTGTCCTCAACGCCTCGGCCGAGCGCGGTCAGGCACGCAGCGTGCTCGACGACCTGACCTCGCAGGGGTTCACCCCGGCGACCGACACCCCGTACGCCGACGACACCGTCTACCCCGATCAGAACCTCGACTGCGTCGGACAGATCCGCTTCGGCCAGGCCAGCCGTGCCGCCGCCGCGGCGCTCTGGGTGGCCGAGCCCTGCGCCCAACTCGTCGACGACGGCCGGTCGGGTTCGGTGGTCGACCTCGTGCTGGGAACCCAGTTCACCGGCCGTGAACAGTCGCAGGACGCACAGGCCGTGCTCGAGGCACTGCGTCAGGCCGATCCGTCGAACCCGCGAACCGGCGCCGATCCGGCGTTGGTCTCCGCCGTGCACAACGCATCCTGCTGAGACCCTCCCCGCACCCGATCAGCTGATCGGACCCGACGCACCGATCTCGTCGAGCAGCGCCAGGAACTCCGTGGCGATACCCGGTGCGACGGCGATGGTGACCGGCCCCTCGCCGCCCCGCGACTGCGGACCGGGCGTGCGGACCACCGCGCCGGCCTCCTCGGCGATGAGGGCGCCTGCGGCCCAGTCCCACGGGTTGAGTCCGTGCTCGAAGTGCGCGTCGACCGCACCGGAGGCCACCATGCACAGATCCAGCGCTGCCGACCCGACCCGACGGATGTCACGGATGCGCGGGAGCAACTCGGCGATCACCCGGCCCTGTGCGCGGCGCCGGTCCGCGCCGTAGCCGAAGCCGGTGGCGACGAGCGCCAGCGACACCGACGACACCGCGTTCGCCCGCAGGGGGTGCGGTCCGGTGCCGTCGTCACGGACCGCTCCACCACCCCGGGTGGCCGAGTAGACGATCGACCGTGCGACGTCGACGACGGCGCCGGCGACCGACACCCCGTCGATCTGCGCGGCGATCGACACCGAGTACGCCGGGATCCCGTAGAGGAAGTTGACCGTCCCGTCGATCGGGTCGACCACCCAGCGCACCCCCGAGGGCACCTCCAGCGACCCGCCGTCCTCCTCGCCGAGGAACGCGTCATCGGGGCGCAGGCGGTGCAGATGGGCACGGATGGCCGCCTCGGCCTCGGTGTCGACGACGGTGACCGGATCGGTGGGTGTGCTCTTCGTCGACACCGCCGAGGAGTGCATCGGCGCCGCCGCGTGCTCGATGAGGTCACCGCGGCGGGTCCGGATCAGTGCGGCAGCGTCGCGGGCGACGTCGACGGCGATGGCGGTCAGTTCAGCGGCAGAGGTCACGCCACCATGTCAGCACACCCGTGCGGGCGGTGCCGCGGTCGCACCCGCCAGGACGTCGACACGGGTGAGACGCGGATGGCGTGTGGATCGGTGAGCCCGCAGCGCGAGGTCGCGGTCATGACTAGCCTTGAGCGCGAGTCGGAGTCGGCCACCATCGGTGACCACCGACGGTCACATCCACGAGCCACGCCGGGCGCGAGAGCCGTTCGGACGCCGTCTGCCGAGAGGACCTCGCCATGAGCGACGCGACACCCGCCACCGACCCCGCGACGCCTCTGGGCGCCGACGGCCCGCGCGACGGGTCGGGAGGTCTGGCCTTCGGCGTCGACGTCGGCGGGTCGGGCATCAAGGGCGGCATCGTCGACCTGTCGACCGGAGAGCTCGTCGGCGAACGATTCAAGGTGCTGACCCCGCAGCCGTCGACCCCCGCCGCGGTCGCCGACGGGATCCATCAGGTGACCGACCACTTCGCCTGGACCGGGCCGGTGGGTGTCACGCTCCCCAGCGTCGTCTCCGGGGGTGTGGTGCGCAGCGCCGCCAACATCGACAAGTCGTGGATCGGGACCGACCCGTACCCGTTGCTCGCCGGTGCACTCGGCGACCGCGACTTCTCCGTCCTCAACGACGCCGACGCGGCGGGGATGGCCGAGGACGCGTTCGGAGCAGGCAAGGACGCCGCGGGCATGGTCATGCTGTTGACGTTCGGCACCGGCATCGGTTCGGCGATCCTGTTCCACGGGAAGCTGGTGCCCAACACCGAACTCGGCCACATGGAGGTCGGCGGGGTCGAGGCCGAGCACCAGGCGTCGTCGAAGGTCAAAGAGGACAAGGACATGTCCTACGAGAAGTGGGCCGGCCACGTGTCGAAGGTGCTCACCGCCTACGAGAACCTCTTCTGGCCCGACCTGTTCATCGCCGGCGGCGGTATCAGCCGCAAGGCCCACAAGTGGGTACCGCACCTCACCAACCGCACACCGGTCGTCCCGGCGACACTGCTCAACACCGCCGGGATCGTCGGCGCGGCGATGGCCGTCAGCGCCCATCTGCGGCCCTGAACGGCGGTTATGGCGACGCCAAGCGTGGTGTGGCGAACGGCGGGGCCGTCGAATCGTTACAATGGGTCGGTCGGCCATCGAGCCGGCCCATCACGCCCCCGCTCCGCCGAGGTGATCTCTCGGTGTGACGCCACATGATTCCAGTCCCGAAAGGTCGTACGTGGCAGCCACCAAAACTCGCCAGGAAACGGACAGCGACGAGTCCTCGGACGTGACCGCACCGCGAGCAGCAGCGAAGAAGACCACTGCCCGGAAGACGGCCGCCAAGAAGGCACCCGCGAAGAAGGCACCCGCCAAGAAGGCGGCCCGCAAGGCCACCGCCAAGGCCCCGGCCGCCGCCGATCCCGCCACCGATGGCGACGAGAACCCCGAGTCCATCGACGATCTCGACGCCCCCGAGGGTGAGATCGACGAGGAGATAGTCGTCGACGACATCGAGGTCGAGGAACCGTCCACCGACTCCGACGGCGCCACCGCCAAGGTGAAGCCGGCCGCCAAGGCCGACGCCGAGGAGATCGAGGAGCCCACCGAGGAGGACAAGAAGTCCGGCGACTTCGTGTGGGACGAGGACGAGTCCGAGGCGCTGCGTCAGGCCCGTAAGGACGCCGAGCTCACCGCCTCGGCCGACTCGGTCCGCGCCTACCTCAAGCAGATCGGCAAGGTCGCGCTGCTCAACGCCGAGGAGGAGGTCGAGCTCGCCAAGCGCATCGAGGCCGGACTCTTCGCCACCGAGCGCATGCGCCGTATCGCCGACGCCGGCGAGAAGCTCACCGTCGCCCAGCGCCGGGACCTGTCCTGGATCTCCCGCGACGGCAACCGCGCCAAGAATCACCTGCTCGAGGCCAACCTCCGTCTCGTCGTCTCGCTCGCCAAGCGCTACACCGGCCGCGGTATGGCGTTCCTGGACCTGATCCAGGAGGGCAACCTCGGTCTGATCCGCGCGGTCGAGAAGTTCGACTACACCAAGGGCTACAAGTTCTCGACGTACGCCACCTGGTGGATCCGTCAGGCGATCACCCGCGCGATGGCCGATCAGGCCCGCACCATCCGTATCCCGGTGCACATGGTCGAGGTCATCAACAAGCTCGGTCGCATCCAGCGCGAACTCCTGCAGGACCTGGGCCGCGAGCCCACCCCCGAGGAGCTCGCCAAGGAGATGGACATCACGCCGGAGAAGGTGCTGGAGATCCAGCAGTACGCGCGTGAGCCCATCTCGCTCGATCAGACCATCGGCGACGAGGGCGACAGCCAACTCGGTGACTTCATCGAGGACTCCGAGGCCGTCGTGGCCGTCGACGCCGTGTCGTTCACGCTGCTGCAGGATCAGCTGCAGTCGGTGCTCGAGACGCTCTCCGAGCGTGAGGCGGGCGTGGTCCGTCTGCGTTTCGGTCTCACCGACGGTCAGCCGCGCACGCTCGACGAGATCGGTCAGGTCTATGGCGTGACGCGTGAGCGGATCCGTCAGATCGAGTCGAAGACGATGTCGAAGCTGCGTCACCCATCGCGTTCGCAGGTCCTGCGCGACTACCTCGACTAGGCACACCCGTTCCACCGACTCGGCCGCCCCGGAGATCGTTCCGGGGCGGCCGAGTCGTCGTTGTGGTCAGGAACGGGCACGGCTCCCCCGGTCGACCACCGCCCACACCGGTCCGGTGACCAACCAGATCGCGGTGATGATGCCGAGCAGGGGGAAGATCCCGAACAGGTCGCGCGCCTGGTCGCCGTCGGCGACGGTGGCGGCCAACCCGAGGATGCAGGCCCCTGCGACCGCCGCGGCGAGCAGCCATCGCCCGAACTCGGTGACCTCGCGACATACCGCCTCCGGCCCGTGCTTCACCCGTGGCGGTGGCGGCGGACCGTCGAAGAACCAGTGCGCGCACCGCACATCGGCCCACCGGATCATCGAATGACCGAACGCGACGGTGACGCCGAGGTAGATGCCGGCGATGCGGTGGATCTGTTCGACCTGCGCACCCGCGTGCAGATCGAGCGCGACCGCGGCCAACAGCACGAGATCGACCACGGGCACGAGCCGCAGGACGAGTGTGGACGCACGCTGCGCACGCAATCCGTAGCGCACCGCGAGTCCTGCGAACACGATGACCCAGAAACCGATCTCGCAGCCGATGATGACGAAGAGCACGGGGGAATCCATGTCCTCCAGCGTCGTCGGACGACATGGATCCTCGCGTCGGCCGCAAGCGCGATCTCGCGGCTCCGGGCTCATCACTTCGGACGATCCGTGCCTCGGGGTACCCGTGATGAGATGGAATCCACAGGCGACGGAGGTGGACGAGGTGTGGAGTGCGGTGGCCGATCGGCCGCGGTCGCGGGACCTGTGTGTCTGTCTGGCCTTCGGCGCCCTGGGGGTCGTCCTCTACGTGGCCGATCTGAACGTCGTCGGCGGCGACTCCGGCACACCGTTCGACCTGCCCCGGTGGCTGGGGCTGATCACCCTGGCCGCCGCCTGCGGAGCGCAGTCGGTGCGTTCCACCTCGCCGGGAACGGCCCTGGCCCTGTGCCTCGCCGTGGTCGCGATCGACACCGTTGTCGCGCAGTCACTCTCGGTGTGGTTGGTGCTGTCGGACGTGGTGTACGCCGTGGCGTTGTACGCCGGCCGTCGCACCGTCCACACCATGTACGCGGTTCTCGGTGCGGCCGCCGTCCTCGCCTTCGCGACGGTGATCGCGCTCGGGGCCGGCTGGCAGACGGTGTTGCTCGCCGGACTGTGGGTGCTGGCCCTGGTGATCGGCCCCATCGGGTACGGCCGCGCCATCGCCGAACATCGCGTGGCCGCGGCGGCCGAACGGGAACGGTCGGCGATTTTGGCGCAGCTCGCCGACCGCGACCGTGCCGACGCCGTCACCGAGGAACGGCGACGCCTCGCCCGCGATCTCCACGACATCGTCGCCGGCCACCTCTCCGGCATCGCCCTGCAGTCGGCCGCCGCCCTGACGGCGGGCCCCGCCTCCCCCGCCACCGCCGAGGTGTTGGCGTCGGTGCGCGCCAACAGCGTGGCGGCACTCGGCGAGATGCGCGCCCTGATCGACGTCCTCGACGGCGACGGCCGCGCCGGGACGTGTGACGGCACCGATGACCACGAGGGTTCGGTACGCACCGCGTCGCTCCGCCGCATCGACCACCTGGTGACGACGGCGAGGACCGCGGGATCCCCGGTGTCGGTGACCCCGCAGATCCCGGCCGATCTGCCGCCGGCCGTCGACGTGTGCGCCTACCGGATCGCAGCCGAGGCACTCACCAACGCCACCAGACATGCTCGACGACAACCGATCTCGATCGAGGTCGTGGTCGCTCCGCGCGAGCTGACACTCACGGTCCGCAACGCCGTCCTCGACGAGGCGGCCTCGTCGACCCCGGGTGGGCACGGTGTCGCGAACATGGCGCTCCGGGCTCGGGCCGCCGGAGGCTGTTGCACTGCGGGACGTGTGGGCGGCGACTGGGTCGTCGCCGCGTCGTTGCCCCTCCCCGACAGCGGGGCCGCCGCATGACCATCACGGTCGTCATCGCCGACGATCACACGGCGATCCGCGCCGGACTGGCGATGATGCTCGGACAGGCCGACGGCATCGAGATCGTCGGCGAGGCCCGCGACGGTGACGAGGCGGTCCGCCTCGCGCGGTCGCTGCGACCCGATGTCGTGGTGATGGACATCCGCATGCCCGGCACCGACGGCATCACCGCCACCACCGAGATCGTGCGCGACGGACTCGCCTCGGTGCTGGTCCTGACCTCTTTCGACATCGACGACCAAGTGTTCGCCGCGCTCGACGCCGGTGCAGGCGGGTTCCTGCTGAAGACCGCCGAGACCGAGGCGATCGTGGCGGCGATCGAGGCGGTCGCACGCGGCGACGCGGTGTTGGCGCCCGAGGTGACCCGCCGCGTGATCGACCGGTTCGCCCGGCATCGCTCGACCACCCGGTCGACCTCACAGGTGGACCTCTCGGTCCTCACCGATCGCGAACGCGAGGTGCTCGACTGCATCGGTGACGGGCTGTCGAACGCCGACATCGCCGCGCGGCTGTTCGTCAGTCCGACGACGGTGAAAACCCATGTGTCGCATGTCCTGGCGAAGCTCGACGTCCGGTCACGGGTGCAGGCGGCGATCATCGCGCGCGACGGGCGGTAGCCACGTCCCGGTCGTGCTGCGGACGGACTGCAGTCGTGGTGCAGCGCCCGCGACTGCAGTCGAGTCAGTGCGCGTCGAGGCTGGTGCGCGCGCCGAACGTCCCATCGGGCCCCGGCTGATAGTCGTGCACGCGGATCACCGCCGTCACCGGGAGCGGACCGTAGAGGTGCGGGAACGCGATGCCGTCGGGATGCGGCGGATCGCCGTCCTCCCACACGATGTCGGCGGGTACGCGCTGCGGGTCGATCTCGAGGAGCACGAGGTCGGTGCGACCGGCGAAGACCGCGTTGGCCGGGATGTGCACGTGGCGGAGGTCGGAGAGGTGGATGAACCCGACGGTCGACAGTGACTCCGGCTCGAGCCGTCCGTGGCTCGACGCGTGGACCCAGTCGGGTTTGGGACACAGGTGCACGACCGGACCGGGGTCGTCGGCAGAAGGCGATGTCATCGACGTCCACGGTGCCACATCGGCCGGGGCGTGCGGTCGTCGATCCGGCGATTCGGGCGTCACGCGCCGAGGTCGACCCGCCGAGAGCGCTATCGCCGCGATGACCAGCGCGATGCCCACGAGCTCGAGAGGGGCCGGGATCTGCGCGAGGGTGATGGCGCCGACGATCACCGCCGTGGCGGGCAGCAGCGACAGCATGAGCGCGAACCGCCCGCGGTCGATCCGGGTGAGGACGATCTGGTCGAGGACGTACGGGACCGCACTGGAGAGCACCCCGACCGCCGCCGCCGCGCCGACCAGGCCGACAGACAGGTTCGGTGCTCCCGTGACCACACTCACACCGAGGACGAACGGCGCCGACAGCACACCGGCGATCGCGAGGCCGACACCGAGATCCTCGACACCGTGCCGCCACCCGCTGACACCGCTCTCGGCGGCTGCACCGGCCGCCGAGACCCGGGCACCGAACACGATGTACCCGCCCCACAGCGCGCCCGCGAGCAACGCCCAGCCGACCCCGATCGCCGACCCCTGCAGCGACACCCCGCTCACCAGCACGACACCGAGCGCCACCGCGACGAGTGCGGCGATCGCACGCGCTCCCCGGGCGGCGAGAGCGGCGACGGTGATCGGGCCGATGAACTCGACGGCGACGGCGACACCGCGGTCGACCTGCGAGATCGCGAGATAGAACGTGATGTTCATGGCGGTGGTGACGAGTCCGAACACCGTCGCACGGCGCAGACGGACACGGTCGCCCACGATCGCGACCGGTCGGGTCAGGACGACCAGCACCACCCCACCGGAGAGCGTGCGCAGCCACGCCACGACCTCGGGATCGGTCCGGTCGAACAGCGGCACGGCGATGGCGGCGCCGAGGTACTGACACACCGCGCCCACCACGAAGAGGACCCAGACGAAGCGAGCCCGGTCGCCGCCGGGGTGTCCGGGGCCGCTCGGCGTGCGCCCGATCACCGCAGGCCCCCGGTTGTTAACGATGAATGACGACCGGTGTGCTGCGGCGCGGGAACAATACGGGGAGCTGATTCGTCTGAAAGAGTGAGAGAAGCCCACCACTCCTGGTGGGTCAGCTCGCGAAGGGAAGCGCTCGCGCTCGCCCGGGACGGAGGAACCATGTCAGATGTCATCACCACCACCTCGATCTCCATGCCCCTCACCGCTGCCGACCGTTGTGACCGTTGCGGTGCAGCAGCACGTGTACGCGCGACCCTCCCGGCCGGCGGTGAACTGCTGTTCTGCCGCCACCACTACAACGAGCACGAGGCCCGACTCGCTGACATGGGCGCCACGGTGACCCGTTCCGAGGAAGAGATGGTCTGATCATCCGGCCGCCTCGCGGTCACTAGAGCTGTCGTCCACGGCACCGTCGCATCGCGACGGTGCCGTCGGCGTCTCTGCGGGAGCATCGTGGTCGGTGTCGTCACTTCCACGTGCGCAGCGCGCTGATCCGCTCCTTGAGTTGATCCGCGGTCGCCATGGCGGTGGGCGGCCCACCCAGTCGGGTGCGCAGCTCGTTGTGCACCATGCCGTGCGGTTTCCCGGTGCGGTGGTGGTGCATCGCGACGAGGCTGTTGAGCTCTCGACGCAGCGCCGAGAGCTGCTGTCCGGTCGATTCGGTCTTCTCCCGCTGCGGCGGCGGGGGTGCCGCGGATCGCGTGGTGATCTGGTCGGTCTGGCGTTGCCGGAGCAGGTCGCGCACCTGGTCGGCGTTCAGGAGCCCCGGCAGGCCGAGGTAGTCGGACTCCTCGTCGCTGCCGGCGAAGGTGGCCGTGCCGAAGGACGAGCCGTCGAAGATGACCTGGTCGAGTTCGGCGTCGGCGTGCAGGGAGATGAACGCCGGGTCGTCGTCACCGGGTTCGTCCTCGGTCTTGTTCGCCTCGGCGATCAGCTCGTCGTCGAAGCCCTCCTTCTCGCGGTCCGGCTTCCCGAGGACGTGGTCACGCTGCGCCTCGAGCTCGCTGGCCAGGCGCAGCAGCACCGGCACCGACGGCAGGAACACGCTCGCGGTCTCGCCGGGGCGTCGTGATCGCACGAACCGACCGACGGCCTGCGCGAAATACAGCGGGGTCGAGGCGCTCGTCGCGTAGACGCCGACGGCCAGCCGCGGGACGTCGACACCTTCGGACACCATGCGCACGGCGACCATCCAGCGGTCATCCGACGCAGCGAACTCGTCGATGCGGCTCGACGACGACGCCTCGTCGGAGAGCACGAGGGTCACCGGCGAGGCCGAGATCTCCTCGAGCAACTCGGCGTAGTCGCGAGCGGTCTTCTGGTCGCTCGCGATGACCAGTCCACCGGCGTCGGGGACGCCCGAGGTGCGCAGCTGGCCCAGGCGGGTGTTGGCGGCGGTGAGCACGGCGGGGATCCAGTCGCCGTGCGGGTCGAGCGCGGTGCGCCACGCGCGCGCGGTGTGCTCGGCCGACAGCGGTTCGCCGAGTCGGGCGGAGAACTCCTCGCCGGCGCTCGTGCGCCAGCTGGCCTGACCCGAGTACGCGAGGAACACCACCGGCCGCACGACGCCGTCGGCGAGGGCGTCGGCGTAGCCGTAGCTGTGATCGGCCTTCGAGCGCAGCGCCCCGCCGCCGTCGGGTTCGTAGGTGACGAACGGGATCTGCGCGTCGTCGGAGCGGAACGGCGTCCCGGTGAGCGACAACCGACGGGTCGCGTCGGAGAACGCCTCGGAGATCGCATCGCCCCAGGTCTTCGCGTCGCCGCCGTGGTGGATCTCGTCGAGGATCACCAGGGTCCGACGGTTCTCGGTGCGCACGCGATGTCGGGAGGGATGGGCGGCGACCTGGGCGTACGTGAGAACGACGCCGTCGAAATCGCTGCTCGTGACGCCGACGGTGTTCCGGAAGTTGGCGTCGAGAGCGATCCCGACACGCGCGGCGGCCTGCGCCCACTGGAATTTCAGGTGCTCGGTCGGCGCGACCACGGTGATCTGGTCGACGGTGCGGTCGCCGAGCAGTTCCCGTGCGATGCGCAGCCCGAACGTCGTCTTGCCGGCGCCGGGTGTCGCCACGGCGAGGAAATCGCGCGGCGCGGTCGCCAGGTACTTGGTCAGCGCACGGCGCTGCCAGGTACGCAGCGACTCGGTGGCCTGCGGAACCATGACCTCGGAAATCTCAGAACTCCTCGACATACGCCGAAACGGGGGGTGGGCAGTCGTGACGGGCGTTCGTGATGGGCGGGGGATGTCGACGCGCCGTGGGCGACGAGGCGGCCCGTCGGTCACACCGATCGCTTCCGCCATCCGGGTGGACCGACGCACCGACCGCATCAGATCGTACCCTCGCGGCGGCCCCGAACGTCCCGCCCGCGACCGGCGACACGGTCGTCGCGGCGACCTCCTACGCCCACCGCGCTGCTCGATCGGGGATGCTGAACCCATCACCCCCGCCGGCGACCTCCCCGACCACGAACCGACACGCACCGCGTCGCCGGGGCGTCCGCATGTGCTGCGGTCGCTCCCCCGGGTCATGTGGCGGGCGATCGTCAAGGCGTGGGACGACTCGATCTTCGGCATGTCGGCGCAGGCCGCGTTCTGGCAGACGTTGTCGCTGCCGCCGTTGCTCCTCGGGTTGCTCGGCAGCATCGGCTACATCGGAGGATGGTTCGGTCCGGGCACCACCGAGATGATCCGTACCCGGATCATCAACTTCGCCGGGCAGACCTTCAGCGACAACATCGTCGACGAGATCATCACCCCGACGGTCAACGACGTCCTCGCGCGCGGCCGCGGTGAGCTCATCTCGCTGGGTTTCGTGTTGTCGCTGTGGTCGGGGTCGTCGGCGATGTCGAGTTTCGTCGACTCGATCAACAAAGCCCACGATCAACACGATGTGCGGAATGCGGTGTGGCAGCGGGTGTTCGCGCTCAACCTGTACATCGTGTTCCTGGTGGTCGCGACGTTCGTGCTGCCGCTCGTCGCCCTCGGCCCCACCTACGCCGCCGACATCGCACCCGACTCGTGGAGACCGTTCAGCACGCAGGTGATCCACATCGGCTACTACCCCGCCGTCGCGATCCTGCTGATCCTGGGGTTGACCACCCTCTACCGGGTGTCGCTGCCGAAACCACTCCCCTGGCATCGACTGGTCGGGGGCGCCGTACTCGCCGGCGTCGTGTTCTGGTTCGCCAGCGCCGGTCTGCGGATCTACCTGGGGTCGATCACCAAGACGGGTTACTCCTACGGGGCACTCGCCACGCCGATCGCGTTCCTGCTGTTCACGTTCTTCCTCGGGTTCGCGATCGTGATCGGTGCGCAGTTCAACGCCGCCGTGCAGGCGACGTGGCCCACGGCGGGACCGACCCACATCGAGCAGGTCAAGGACTGGGTGTCGGCGCAGACCACCGATCTCACCGACCAGCTGAAGTCGGTGCCCAAGCGCATCCAGACCGGCCCGATCCGCCGTCAGTCGCGGCCGCCCGAGGCCGATGTCCCCGAGAGTCGCGAGCGCATCAGGCCGCGCTGATCACTCGCCCTTCTTGAGCTTCTCGTAGATCTTCTTGCACTTGGGGCACACGGGTGAACCCGGTTTGGGTGAGCGCGTCACCGGGAACACCTCGCCGCACAACGCAACGACGTGGTTGCCCATGACCGCGCTCTCGGCGATCTTGTTCTTCTTCACGTAGTGGAAGAACTTCGGGGTGTCGTCATCGGTGGTCTCGTCGGTGTCGATGTCGACATCGGGGCGTTCGATGGTCTGCGTTCCCATGACCCCATTCTGCCTGATTCCCAGAGGTGACAAACGTCGTATGTGAGCTGCATCGATGCATTGTTGGACAGAAAGTGCAACAGTGGAGCAATGGCACACGAAGAGGCACGAGAAGCGATCCTGATCACCCAGGCGCAGGTCTCTCAGGAAGACCAGCACAAGGCCCGGGTCCGTCGCTACCTGAGCCTGATGGCCTTCCGTGTCCCCGCCCTCGTGATCGCCGGGATCGTCTACGGCGCGACGGGATCGGGCCTGCTGGCCCTCGCCGTCATCGCGTTGTCGATTCCGATCCCCTGGGTGGCCGTGCTCATCGCCAACGACCGGCCGCCGCGCGAGAAGGGTGAGGTCCCGCGCTACAAGTGGTCCGGCGACGCCGACCCGCCCGCGGTCGCCGCCACGCACTTCCGTCAGCTCAAAGGCCACGACGACTGATCCACCCCCGCTGCACCTGTCGGCGGTGTGACACGGTCGTGCCATGACCGAGCCCGCCGCGACAGACGTCGCGCACCTGCACACCGTGGCCGACGATCTGCGGGCCGCGTTCGTCGCCCACCGCTACGACGCCGACGGCGTCCTCGACCTGCTCGGTGAGGACGCCCACGCCGCGCTGGGGCGCGGCGAACCGGTTCCGGTACGTCGGGCCTGTGCCGGCGGCGGCGAACTCGGAACGCTGACCCGGCTGCTGCTGATCGGTGACACCTGCGACCGATCGGAGGTGGCCGCCGCTCTCGGCCCGCTCGACCTCGACACCGCGGAGTCGGTCGGACTCCTCCGCCCCGACGGCGACGGGGTGCGCGCCGCCGTCGACGTCCGTCCCCTCGACACCGGCCGCGGCACACGCTGGCTGTTCTCCGACCTCGACGGCGCCACCCGCGAGACCACGATCGCCCCGGACCACGTGCTGGGCGTCGGTCAGGCGTCGTTGTCGCTGCTGCGGGCGTCGGTGACCGCGTCGGGATCGGTGCTCGATCTGGGGACGGGATGCGGCGTGCAGGCGGTGCACGCCCTCGACACGGCCGATCACGTGGTCGCCACCGACATCACCGCACGCGCCGCGGCGATGACACGCGCGGGCATGGCGATCAACGGTGTCCGCGCCGACCGCTACGACCTGCGCACCGGTCCCTGGTTCGCACCGGTCGACGGGGAACGATTCGACCACGTCGTCGCGAACCCGCCCTTCGTCGTGGGCACACCGACGGTGACCCACAGCTACCGCGATTCCGGGCTCGACCTGGACGGCGCGAGCGCGCTGGTCGTGTCGACGGCCGCCGATCACCTCGCCGACGGTGGCACCGCGTGCCTGCTGGCCTCGTGGGTCGTCACCGGCGGCGACTGGCGCGAACGGGTCGCCGGCTGGATCCCCGACCACGGTGTCGACGCCTGGGTGGTGCAGCGCGACGTCGCCGATCCCGCTCTCTACGTCGGCACCTGGTTGCGCGATGCGGGCCTCGACCCGCGGTCGGGTGACGGCGCGCGCCGCGCGCAGGAGTGGCTCGAGCACCTCGACCGCGCGGGCGTCGAGGGCGTCGGGTTCGGATTCGTGTTCCTGCGGTCCACGGGCGAGGCGACCGATCTGCTGGCCGAGGAGATGTCGCACGCGATCTCCGACCCGATGGGACCGGAGGCCGATGCCTACCTGTCCCGCGCCGCGTGGCTGCGCACCCACGACATCGACGACGCCCGACTGCAGCTCGCCCCCGACGTGGCGCTGGAACAGATCTCGACGATCGGCGCCGACGGCGCCGGGTGGTCGGAGGTGGTGTGCCGGCTGCACCGCACCGACGGACCGCGGTGGACGCACGAGATCGACTCCTGGGGCCGCTCGCTCGTCGCCGGTCTCTCCCATGACGGGTTGTCGGTCGCCGACGTCGCCGATCTGCTCGCCGCGGCCACCGGCGAGTCGCTCGATCCCGCGGTGCTGCGGGGTTTCGTGAACGACCTGGTGCGCCACGGGATCCTCCTCCCACCCGGCTGACCGGCGAGGCTAGGGGTACTCTCAGCAACTTCTCAGACCGGTCTGGACATCGCCACAGGTCAAGGGTGTTTGGTCAGGGGACAGCGGGGAACTATTCGCGTAGAGCGAACCGTTGAACCCCATGAAGACACACGCTCGCGAGGAGGCCGACATGCCCAGTTCCACCGCCACGACGATCAGGCCCGCAGACACCATCCGCCCGCAGATGACCGACGCGGATCTCGACGCCCAGAGCCCGGCGGCAGATCTCGTCCGGGTGTACCTCAACGGGATCGGCCGCACGGCTCTCCTCAACGCCGAGCAGGAGGTCGACCTGGCGAAGGCCATCGAGGTCGGCCTCTACGCCAAGCACGTCCTCGCCACGAAGAAGCGGTTGTCGCCCACCAAGAAGCGCGATCTCGCGCAGCTCGTCCGCGAGGGTGAGTCGGCGCGGTCGCATCTGCTCGAGGCCAACCTGCGTCTCGTGGTGTCGCTGGCCAAGCGCTACACCGGTCGTGGCATGCCGCTGCTCGACCTGATCCAGGAGGGCAACCTCGGACTGATCCGCGCGATGGAGAAGTTCGACTACGCCAAGGGATTCAAGTTCTCGACGTACGCGACGTGGTGGATCCGTCAGGCCATCACCCGCGGCATGGCCGATCAGAGCCGCACCATCCGGCTCCCCGTCCACCTCGTCGAGCAGGTCAACAAGCTGGCCCGCATCAAGCGCGAACTGCACCAGCAGCTCGGGCGTGAGGCGACCGACGACGAGCTGGCAGAGGAGTCGGGCATCCCGGCCGAGAAGATCGCCGATCTGCTCGACCACAGCCGCGACCCGGTGAGCCTCGACATGCCCGTCGGCACCGACGAGGAGGCGCCCCTGGGCGACTTCATCGAGGACGCCGAGGCCACCTCGGCCGAGAGCGCCGTCATCGCCGGTCTGCTCCACACCGACGTGCGCACCGTGCTGGCCACCCTCGACGAGCGCGAGCAGCAGGTCATCCGCCTGCGCTTCGGGCTCGACGACGGGCAGCCCCGCACCCTCGACCAGATCGGTCGCCTGTTCGGCCTGTCGCGCGAGCGGGTCCGTCAGATCGAGCGTGAGGTCATGTCGAAGCTCCGTCAGGGTGATCGCGCGGAGCGTCTGCGCGCCTACGCCAGCTGATCGATCACGTAAGTCTCCTCGGCCCGGTATCCGCTCTCGTGGGTACCGGGCCGATGCGTATCCGGCCCGAGAGCACCTCGGCGCCGTGCTCGGAGCACAGGATCGGATCGAGGGCGACCTCACGGATCTCGGGGAGGTCGTCGACCAGGGTCGACACCCGGATGAGCAGGTCGGCCAGGGCGTCACGATCCACCGCGGCCTGCCCGCGATACCCGGTGAGCAACGGAGCCGACCGCGGTGCGGCGATGAGTTCGTGTGCGTCGGCCTCGGTCAGCGGGATCGCCCGGTGGGCGTGATCGCCGAGCAGATCGAATGTCGCGCCCGACAACCCGAACGAGATCAACGAACCGAACGACGGGTCGTCGCGGACACGGATGATCGCGGCCACCCCGCGTGCCGCCATGCGCTGGACCTGCAGGTACCGCTCGCCGGTGACCGCGGTCAGCTCGTCGAACGCCGATCGCACCGTCGCGGCGGTCGAGAGGTCCAGGCGCGCGCCCTCGCCGTCGAGTCGACCGCGCCACTTGGTCGAGACGGCCTTCACCGCGACCGGATAGCCGAGTCGCTCGGCGGCCGCGGCGGCGGAGTCGGCGTCGTCGACCTCGACGAACTCGGTCACCCCGATCCCGTAGGCCGCCAACACCTGCGCCGACCGGCGTTCGTCCAGGGCGACGGTCTCACGGTGGGTGTCGTCGCCGACGGCGCGCACCGCCTCGCGGGCGGCGTCGGCATCGACGTCGGCCGGGCGGATCACGGGTGACTCGGGGCGGGCACGCCACTGCGCGTAGCGCCACGCCTGCCCCAGCGCCGTCGCCGCCCGCTCGGGTGCCGGATAGGACGGGATGGAGCCACGCACGGGGGTGCCGTCGCCGTCGCGCACGGTGAGGTTGGCCGGGATGCCCTCGACCGCCAGGAACGTCGAGACGATCGTCTTCGCGCTGCCGGCGGTGGCGTCGGTCAGAGCTCGGGCATAGCTGTCGGCGCCCACCGCGACCGGCGGTACGAAGACCGCGACGATGGCGTCGACCCCGTCGTCTTCGACCACCTTGCGCAGCGCGGCGGCGAACTCACCCGCCCCGGCCCCGGCACCGAGGTCGATCTGCTCCACCACGCGCAGACTCAAGCGTTGCCCGGCGCTGCCGGCGAGCACACCAAGGACCGTCGAGTTGCCGACGATCGCCACCCGGGGGCCCTGGGGCAGCGGTTGGTAGGCCAGCACGGTGGCGCAGTCGAAGAGATCGGCGATCGTGTCGACCTGGATGACGCCGGACTGTTCGAGAACCGCACGCGCGCTGGCGTCGTCGAGGGTGGAGTCGCGTCGCTCCTGCGACGGTGCGACCGCCGACCGCCCGGCCTTGACCGCGACGATCGGCTTGTTCCGCGAGACTCTGCGCGCGAGCCGGGAGAACTTGCGCGGGTTACCGAAGCTCTCGAGGTACAGCAGGATCACGTCGGTGCGCGGGTCGCTGTCCCAGTACTGCAGGAGGTCGTTGCCGGAGAGGTCGGCGCGGTTGCCCGCCGACACGAAGGTCGACAGGCCGAGGTGACGCCGTGCCGCGGCGTCGAGGATCGCGATGCCGAGCGCCCCGGACTGACAGAAGAACCCGACGCGCCCGGGACCGGGCACGCGCGGTGCGAGGGTGGCGTTGAGGGCGATGTCGGGGTCGGTGTTGATGACGCCGAGGGCGTTGGGGCCCACCAGACGCATGCCGTGGGCGCGGATCTCGTGGACCAGGGTGCGTTCGGCGACCGCACCGGCGTCGCCGGACTCGGCGAAACCGGCCGACACCACGACCATCGTCTTCACCCCCTTCGACAGACAGTCCTGCAGCACGTCGCCGACGGTGTCGGCGGGTACCGCGACGACGGCCAGGTCGACCGGGTCGGGGATGTCACGGACCGAGGCATAGGCGCGGATGCCGCGCACGGCGCGGGCCTCGGCGTTGACCGGGAACACCGGCCCGTTGAAACCGCCCTCGATCACGTTGGCCAGCAACGCGTTCCCCACCTTGCGTCGGTCGGCCGAGGCCCCGATGATCGCGACCGATCCGGGCGCCAGCAGGTTCGAGACGCTGCGGGCCTCCGAGCCGATCTCGCGTGAGTTGCGCACGGTGAGCAGCGCGTCGGTCGGGTCGATGCGGAACTCGACGTGCACGGTCGAGCCGTCGAAGCTGCGGGAGAGCTGGTATCCCGCGTCGCGGAACACCGCGAGCATCGCGCGGTTCTCGGTGAGGACCTCCGCCTCGAAGCGGTCGAACCCGTTCTCCGCCGCGGCCCCGGCGAGGTGTTCGAGCAGCACCGTGCCCAGCCCACGGCCCTGGTGGTCGTCGGCGACGACGAACGCGACCTCCGCGGCGCGCGGTCGACCCGCGAAACGGAGGCTCTCGTAGATCCCGATCGCGATGATCCGGCCACCGAGCAGCGCCACGAGTGCCACCCGGTCGTGGTGGTCCACGGTGGTCACGTGACGCACGTCCCGTGCCGACATCTCCGGGTACGGGCCGAACCAGCGCATGTAGCGCGTCCGCTCCGACAGCGTCGCGTGAAAGGCCACGATGCGGTCGGCGTCGTCGGGGACGATCGGTCGTAGATGCACCGCTCCCCCGTCCGACGCCAGCACGTCGGCAGTCCAGTGCTGCGGGAAATCCCAGGGGCCGTTGCCGATTCCGGCTGATCCGTCCGCCGGCGACGGTGTGGTGCCGTCGGGCGACGTCGCGTCGCGGTCAGTCACGCGGATCCTCCGGGTCGAGGCCGCGCAGAGGGAACACGGCGCGGCGGCTGGCGAGGATGGCGGCATCGGTCGCCGAGTGCAGGTGGGCGGAGATCCCGTCGGCGGGTTCCTGCCCCCAGTTGCCCTCCCACCTGTCGAAGTCGATGTCGCCGCCGTCGGACATGGTCTCGGCGGAGACGTCGGTCGCGAAGTCCTCGTGGACCGCCGACGCCGCGGCATGTGCCGAGGCGCGCCACGCCTCGCCGGTCGGTGTCGCCGGGTCGACATCGCGGTCGAGAGCCGCGGCGATGAGGTGGGTCCAGATGCGCGGCACCACGTCGACCACCCCGTATCCGCCGCCGCCCACGGCGAGCCAACGGCCGTCGCAGTGGCGGTCGGCGAGGTCGCGCATGGCGTGGATCGCCGCTCGTTGACCGTCGATGGTGAGCGCGAGGTCGGTGAGCGGGTCGGCGCGGTGACTGTCGACGCCGCACTGGCTGACGATGATCTGCGGTCGGAAATCGGCGACCAGGCTCGGCACGATCGCGTGAAAGGCACGGAGCCACAATCGATCCGGTGTCCCCGGCGGCAACGGCACGTTCGAGGTGGTGCCCGCACCGTCGCCCTCACCGACGTCGCTCGCGTACCCCGTCCCCGGGAACAGCGTGGTGGGGTGCTGGTGCAGCGACACCGTCAACACCCGCGGGTCGCCGACGAAACACCGCTCGACACCGTCGCCGTGGTGGGCGTCGATGTCGATGTAGGCGATGCGGTCGAAGCCGGCGGCGAGCAGTCGGTGGATGGCGATGGCGCAGTCGTTGTAGACGCAGAAGCCCGAGGCGCGGGCGGGCATCGCGTGGTGCATCCCGCCGCCGATGTTCACCGCACGACGGGCGACCCCCCGCGCGATCGCGTCGGCTGCGGCCACCGTCCCGCCGACGAGCAGCGACGCCGCCTCGTGCATCGCCGGGAAGACCGGGTTGTCGGCGCCGCCGAGGCCGAAGATGCGTTCGCCGACCGCGGCCGAGTACCCGGGGACCACGTCGCCGGAGGCGGTGGCCCCCGCGGCCCGCACCGCCTCGATGTACTCGGCGCGGTGGACGGTGGTGAGCATGTCGTGCGACGCCGCGTCGGGGACGAGCGGATCGACACCGGCGAGCACGCCGAGGTGATCGGCCAGCGACATGGTCAGCGCCAGTCGGATCGGGTTCATGGGGTGGCTCGGACTCCACCGGTACCCGAGGAAATCGTCGGTCCAGACCACCAGCGTGTCGGTGCGTGCACCCGTTCCGATCACTGCCGATCGCTGTTCGCCGCCATGCCCCCAGGCTAGAGCGACTCGCCTCGGCATGGAGCGACCCGGATGCGGGTAATCTGTCCGATGTGACGATGATGCCCCGAGTGGCGGAGGGATGGGCACCGTGAACGATCTGGTGGACACCACCGAGATGTACCTGCGCACCATCTACGACCTCGAGGAGGAGGGCATCGTACCCCTCCGGGCGCGGATCGCCGAGCGCCTCGAGCAGAGCGGACCGACGGTCTCGCAGACCGTGGCGCGGATGGAGCGAGACGGCCTGCTGCGCGTCGCCGGGGATCGCCAGCTCGAACTCACCGAGCAGGGCCGGTCGTTGGCCATCGCGGTGATGCGCAAGCACCGTCTGGCCGAGCGACTTCTCGTGGACGTGATCGGCATGCCCTGGGACGAGGTCCACGCCGAGGCGTGCCGCTGGGAGCACGTGATGAGCGAGAACGTCGAGCGACGTCTGCTCGAGGTGCTTGAGCATCCGACCACCTCGCCGTACGGCAACCCGATCCCCGGGCTCGATCTCCTCGGTGTCGAGGGCGCCACCATGGACAACGCGACGCGCCTGTCGGACCTGCCCGAGGGCGAGCCGGTCGCCGTCATCGTGCGACGTCTGTCCGAGCACGCCCAGGACGACCGCGACCTCATCAGCAAGCTGCGCGAGGCGGGTGTGGTGCCGAATGCCCGCGTGACCGTGACCAGCGAGCACGGAGCGGTCACCATCAACGCCCCCGGACACGGTGGACTGCACCTGTCGTCGGAGATGGCGCACTCGGTCCACGTGGAGAAGGTGTGACGCGGCCGGTGACCGCATGAAGCTGCTGGTGACCGGAGGGGCCGGCTACGTCGGCAGCGTCTGCGCCCGGGTGATGATCGAGGCCGGTCACGAGGTGACCGTCGTCGACAACCTCATCACCGGTAATCGTGATGCCGTTCCCGACGCCGCGGACTTCGTCGAGGGCGACGTCAGTGCCGTCGCCTCCGACGTCCTCGGCGGGTCGCGGTTCGACGGCGTCCTGCACTTCGCGGCGCAGTCGCTCGTCGGCGAGTCGGTCGAGCACCCCGAGAAGTACTGGTACGGCAACGTCGTCGAGTCCCTCGACCTCCTCGAGGCGATCCGCAGGACCAACACACCGCGTCTGGTGTTCTCCTCGACCGCCGCGACCTACGGTGAGCCCGAGTCGGTTCCGATCCTCGAGTCGTCGCCGACCCGTCCGACCAACCCGTACGGGGCCACGAAGTTGGCGATCGATCACGCGATCACCTCCTACACCGGCGCTCACGGTCTCGCCGCGGTCAGCCTGCGGTACTTCAACGTCGCCGGCGCTTACGGCGGCGCCGGGGAGAACCGGCGCGTGGAGACGCATCTCATCCCGATCGTGTTGCAGGCCGCGCTCGGCCACCGCGAGTCGGTGAAGATCTTCGGCACCGACTACCACACCGACGACGGCACCGCGGTCCGTGACTACATCCACGTCTACGACCTCGCACGGGCGCACGCCCTGGCCCTCGAATCGGCCGTCGCGGGCCGCCACGAGATCTACAACCTCGGCAGCGGATCGGGATTCTCGGTCCGCCAGGTGATCGAGACCTGCGCCGACGTCACCGGTCTCGAGATCCCGGTCGAGGAGGCACCGCGTCGTGCGGGTGACCCGGCGGTGCTGATCGCGTCGAGCGACAAGGCGATCAGCGACCTGGGGTGGTCGCCGACGAACACCGCGCTACCGACGATCGTCGCCGACGCGTGGGAGTACACCCGAGCACTCGGCGACCGCGCGCACTCCGCTCCCCGGGCCTGACCCGCCCCTTGGCGGTGTCAGGCGCCGCGCCGCATCCGGTGCGTCGGGGGTAGGGCGACACCGAGACGACGTGCGAGATCGCGACTCGTCGGCAGCAGTTCGGCGAGCACGTCCGGGCGCATACCTGCCCGGAGCGACTCGTCGAGCAGTGTGGCGAACGAGTTCCCCGGATCGGCGGCGAGCGCGGCGTCGAGTGCGATGCCCGCCATCGCACCGTCGCCGGCGACATAGTGCAGGTGGGCGAGCAGCGTTGCCGCCGTGGCGCGGCCGCGTCCGCGTAACCGTCGGGTGAGATCGGCCCACAGATGCTGTGCGTCGTCGGCACGATCGCTCGCGGCCAGGGCCAGCAGCGCGTCGCGGACGTGCACCGACCGGATCGCGTCGTCGAGGGCGACCACGTCGGCGCATCGCGGATCCGTGCCCAGACCGGAGTCGACGGCAGCGAGCACCAGCCGCAGACGTGTGGTGTCGTCGGGCGTGGGTCCCGACACGGTCGCGTCGGCGGCACAGACCCCTCGCTCGCAGTGCACCCCGGGCTCGACGGCGGCGGTCATCTCCGCGCGCGACCCGGCCATGACGCGTCCGGTGGTGACGGCATGGGCCACGGCCGTCGGCGTGAACCGTGGATCGGCGAGTCGACCTCCGGCCAGGTGGTGGTCGGGGTGTCCCCACGCGGTGTACCAGCGTGCGCCCGAGACGATCTCGTCGGTGGCGAACCCGGCGGCGAGCCCCAGATCGGCGAGACCGAGGTCGATGACGTCGAACACCGACGCCCAGCGCGGGTCGTCGCCAGGGATGCGGTCGTCGACGACGACGGCCACGACCGCCGACGCGCGCTCGCGCAGACAGACGCCGCAGAGGAGCTCGATGACGGCGCACATCGCCTCACTCGGTTCGCCGAACGGATCGAGATCGATGTCGTGGCGCATCGTCACCTCGACCCGTGAACCCGAGCCCGCGAAGGTGAGCAGGACCAGGGAACGCTGCGGGACGAAGCCGAGCATCGCGGGCACGGCCGCGATGAGGTCGCCGGGATCGTGGAGGGTGACGGTGGTGGGTTCGATGCTCATGCGACGACCGTGACCCACCACGGCGACACGGTCGCACGGACGAGAGGCGATCAGGCGCGGTTGTGCACAGTTCGCCCCGATCCCCACGTCACCGACCGCGGGAACGCTCCACGGCCTTGGTGAACACCGCGTCGAGAGCGGCACCGTCGGGTCGCGACCCCGAGAACGAGAGGTACGACGCGTACACCCGGATCCCGTCGTTCTGCGCGGCGAGGACCGTGGTGGTCTGCGTGAGGGTGACCGGGGCCCGCCCGGAACTCGACACGCGACGGAAGGCGATGGACTCCTGCGAGTCGACGGGTGAGGCGGGCAGCACCTCCTGGGTCACCCGGGAGGTGACCCCGCCGATGTCGGCGGTGTAGCTCCCGCACCGCGACACCAGGTCCGACAGATCGGACAGCGGTGTCTGCGCGCGCGTGGTCACGACGGTGAGATTGCCCCCGGTCGCCGACATCCCGGTGATGACGACCGAATCGCCCGAACCCGACGGGATCTGCGGCGGCAGGCACGATGTGGGATCGACCGTGCCACCGAGGGGTCGACCGGCGAGATCGGCAAGGGCGTCACCGGCCTGCTCGCTGCGCAGTCGGGTCGCGGGGTAGTCCGACGGGAAGTCCGACGGCGACAGCGCCAGGCGGTCGATGGCCTGCGCGCCGTCGGACGCCGAGGCTCCCGAGGCGGCGACCGGTGTCCCGTCGATCCCGTCGGTGCACCCCGACAGCAGGCACACCGCCACGACCGCGCCGACCAGTGCGGCACCCAGCGGTCGGTGGGTGTGGAGGGTACGTGCGGCGGTCACCGTGACGACTGTGCCATCTCGCCGCATCTCACCCGCGGACCGACACGTCCTCGGCGTCAGCTGCTGCCGAACACGACCCGCTGAGGCTGCTTCAGCACATGAGCAGCCTCAGCTGCCGCGGGCGATCCACTCCTCGAGGTGCGGGGCCTCCTCGCCGACCGACGTCGAATCACCGTGACCGGTCCGCACCTCGGTACCCGGGTCGAGGGTGAAGATGCGCTCCCGGATCGAGGAGATGATGGTCGGGAAGCTCGAGAACGATCGTCCGGTGGCGCCTGGCCCACCCGAGAACAGGGTGTCGCCGCTGAAGAGCACGCCCGCCTCGGGCAGGTACAGGCAGCACGACCCCGGCGAGTGTCCCGGGGTGTTGATGAGCACCAGCTCGGTCCCCGCGACCGGGATCCGCTGCTGGTCCTCGATGTCGCCGTGGGCGGCGTCGGGATGGGTCTCGCGCCACAGCATGTCGTCGCCGGGATGCAGCAGGACCGGCGCGTCGAGTCGCTCCGACAGCTCCGGTGCGACGGTGATGTGGTCGTTGTGGCCGTGCGTCGCCACGATGGCCCGCACCGTCCGGCCCGCGACGGCGTCGACGATCGGCTCGGCCGAGTGCGCCGCGTCGATGATCACGACCTCGTGCTCGTCGCCGACGATCCAGATGTTGTTGTCGACATCCCAACTGCCGCCGTCGAGTTCGAACTTCCCGGAGGTGACGACGTGGTCGATGCGGAACGTCACAGCTCGACCACCGATCGCAGGACCTCGCCGGCCTCCATCTTGTGGAACGCCGATTCGATGTCGTCGAGCGAGATCCGCTCGGACACGAACTTCTCCAGCGGCAGACGCCCCTGCCGGTACAGATCGACGAGCATCGGGAAGTCACGCTCGGGCAGACAGTCGCCGTACCAGGAGGACTTGAGCGATCCGCCGCGGGAGAAGAAGTCGACCAGCGGCAGTTCGAGTCGCATCTCCGGGGTGGGGACACCCACGAGGACCACCGTGCCGGCCAGATCGCGCGCGTAGAAGGCGGTCTCGTAGGTCTCGGGACGGCCGACGGCGTCGATCACGACGTCGGCGCCGTTGCCGTCGGTGAGTTCCTGGATCGCCGCGACGACGTCGTCGACCTTCGACCCGTCGATGGTGTGGGTGGCCCCGAGATCGGTGGCCCAGGCGAGTTTGCGGGCGTCGCGGTCGACGGCGATGATCGTCGACGCACCGGCAAGGCGGGCTCCGGCGATGGCGGCGTCCCCGACACCCCCGCACCCGATCACCGCGACGCTGTCGCCGCGCTCGACGTGACCGGTGTTCATCGCCGCACCGAGCCCGGCCATCACGCCGCAGCCGAGCAGTCCGGCGACCGCGGGATCGGCCTCGGGGTCGACCTTGGTGCACTGTCCCTCGTGGACGAGGGTCTTGTCGGCGAAGGCGCCGATACCCAGTGCGGGGGTCAGCTCGGTGCCGTCCTCCAGCGTCATGGGGGCGCTGGCATTGTGGGTGTCGAAGCAGTACCAGGGACGCCCGCGCTTACAGGCACGACACTGACCGCAGACCGCGCGCCAGTTGAGCACCACGTAGTCGCCGACGGCGACATGGGTCACCTCGTCGCCGATCTGCTCCACGGTGCCGGCGGCCTCGTGACCGAGCAGGAACGGGTACTCGTCGTTGATGCCGCCCTCTCGATAGGCGAGGTCGGTGTGACACACCCCGCACGCCGCGATCGCGACGACGACGTCGCGGGGCCCCGGATCGGGCAGCGTGATGGTGACGACCTCGGTCGGTGCACCCTTGCTCTTCGCGACTACCCCTCGCACCTGCTGTGGCATGGAACGTCTGACCCTTCGTCGGTGTGGCGTGCTCGTGCTTTCATGCCGATCTTGGCATGAGTGATCGGCGACACGCGATCGTCGCCGCACCCACCCGCGCGCCGCACACGGGAATCGCCGGTGGTGTCGCGGTCGTTGAGGTCGATGACACCGACATCTCCCCGCCCGTCGATCGCCGCGATTGTGGTGACCACCGTGGTCATGGGCGACAATGGACAGATGCGACCGAGGGTCCAGCCCTCGTCGTCGCGATCACAGGAGGACAACCATGGACGAGAAGTCCACGCTGTACGAGCTCGAGTTCCCCGTGCCCCAGGTGGCGGGCGAGGAGGGAACCGGCCCGGTGCTGGTGCACGCCATGGAGGGATTCGCCGACGCCGGACACGCCGTCGCCCTGGCCGCCGAGCACCTGCGTGACAGCCTCGAGTCCGAACTGGTCGCGACCTTCTCCGCCGACGAGCTGATCGACTACCGCTCGCGTCGCCCCACGATGACGTTCTCCGGCCAGGAGTTCACCGACGTCGACATGCCCGAACTGACGATCCACGCGATCCGCGACAACGCCGGTCGCCCGTTCCTGTTGCTCGCCGGCAACGAACCCGACCTGCGGTGGGAGCGTTTCGTCGAGGCGGTCCGCGGCTTGAGCGATCACTTCAACGTGTCGTCGGTCGTCGGTCTCAACGCCATCCCGATGGCCATCCCGCACACGCGTCCGTCGACCATCACCGCGCACGGGTCGGATGCGTCGCTGCTCGGTGACCTCCCGCGATGGGGCAGCCCGCTGAAGATCCCCGCGAGCGCCTCGATGCTCGTCGAGCTCCGTCTCGCCGAGCACGGGTACCCGACGGCTGGGTTGTCGGTGCACGTGCCGCACTACCTGTCGCAGGCGCAGTACCCCGGCGCGTCGGCGATGCTGATCGAGTCGTTGGCCACCGTCACCGGGCTCGATCTCCCCGTCGCCGCCCTGGAGAACGCCGCGGCGAAGGTGCGTGTGCAGATCGACTCCGAGGTCGAGGGCAACGCGGAGGTCGAGTCGGTCGTGTCGGCGCTGGAGAGCCAGTACGACGCGTTCACCTCGTCGGAGACCGAGAAGGCCTCGTTGCTCGCCGCCGACGAGTCGCTGCCCAGCGGCGACGAACTGGGCGCCGAGCTCGAGGCGTTCCTGGCCGATCAGACCGCGGGCGACGATGTCGATGTCGACGGCGCGCGGCGCGAGCTACCCGAGGACCACGACGGACCGGACAGCCCGAACCCGACGCCGCCGACCGGAGACGGTGTCTGATCGCCGAATCCGCCACTCTCCCGACCCCGGCGTCCGCCGACGCCGACGACCTCTTCGACGCACTCGGTGAGTGGGTCTCCGCGCGGGGGATCTCGTTCTACCCCGCGCAGGAGGAGGCGCTGATCGAACTGGCCTCCGGGGCCAACGTGGTGCTGTCCACGCCCACCGGATCGGGGAAGTCGCTCGTCGCGACCGGCGCCGCCTACTTCGCGCTCGGGCGAGGGCAGCGCACGTTCTACACCGCGCCGATCAAGGCGCTCGTGAGCGAGAAGTTCTTCGACCTCTGCGCACAGTTCGGTGCGGAGAAGGTGGGCATGATGACCGGCGACGCGACGGTCAACCCGGGTGCGCCGATCATCTGCGCGACCGCCGAGGTGCTCGCGAACCTCGCGTTGCGCACGGGCGCCGACGCCGATGTCGGTCTCGTGGTGATGGACGAGTTCCATTACTACGGTGACACCGAGCGTGGCTGGGCGTGGCAGGTGCCGCTCATCGAGTTGCCGCACGCTCAGTTCCTGCTGATGTCCGCGACGTTGGGCGACGTGACCTTCTTCGTCGACGACCTCACCGAGCGCACGGGACGTCCGACGGCCGACATCAGCGGCACGCAACGACCGGTCCCCCTGGAGTACAGCTACGTCCTGACCGCGGTGCACGAGACCATCGAGCGGTTGATCGAGGCCGACCGCGCGCCGGTGTACGTCGTCCACTTCACCCAGCAGTCGGCCGTCGAACGCGCTCAGGCCCTGCTCAGCGCGAAGATCATCACACGCGAGCAACGCGACGCGATCGCCGCCGAGATCGGCGACTTCCGCTTCTCTGCCGGCTTCGGTTCGACGCTGTCGAAATTGGTACGTGCGGGGATCGGCGTCCACCACGCGGGGATGCTGCCCCGCTACCGGCGTCTCGTGGAACGGCTTGCGCAGCAGGGACTCCTCCGGGTCGTCGCCGGCACCGACACCCTCGGCGTCGGCATCAACGTCCCCATCCGCACGGTGTTGTTGACCGGTCTGACGAAGTACGACGGCGTCCGCACCCGCCATCTGCAGGCGCGTGAGTTCCACCAGATCGTCGGACGCGCGGGCCGCGCGGGCTACGACGATCGCGGTTACGTGGTGGCGCAGGCCCCCGAACACGACGTCGAGAACGCCCGCGCGGCCGCCCGCGCGGGCGACGACCCGAAGAAACTCAAGAAGATCCAGCGCAAGAAGGCACCCGAGGGCTTCGTCTCGTGGGGCGAGCCCACCTTCGAACGGCTCATCGCCGCACCGCCGGAGCCGCTGCGGTCGCATTTCCGCGTGTCGACCTCGATGGTCATCGACGTGATCGCCCGCCCCGCCAACTGCTTCACGGCCATGCGTCACCTGCTGGAGTGCAATCACGAACCACGCGAGCGGCAGCGGCGACACATTTTGCGCGCCATCGAGATCTACCGCGGGTTGCTCACCGCAGGGCTGGTCGAGCCGATCGACCCGTGGACCGCCGAGCCCTCCGACACCCCCGGCGGCAAGACCGTCCGCCTCACCGCCGACCTCCCGGCCAACTTCGCGCTGTCGAACCCGTTGTCGTCGTTCGCGATCGCCGCTCTCGAGCTGCTCGATCCCGCCGACCCGGGTTACGCGCTCGACGCCGTGTCGGTGATCGAGTCGATCGTCGAGGACCCGCGGCAGGTGTTGCGGGCGCAGCGCTCGGCCGCCCGCGACGTCGCCATCGCCGAGATGAAGTCCGACGGCATCGAATACGAGGAGCGGATGGAGCTGCTCGAGGAGGTCGACCACCCCAAGCCGCTGGCCGACATGCTCGACGCCGCCTTCGAGATGTACCGACGCGGCCACCCGTGGGTGTCGGGCACTCCCCCGGCCCCGAAATCGATCGTGCGCGAGATGGTCGAGGGCGCCATGGGTTTCACCGATTTCGTGGGCACCTACAAGCTCGCGCGCAGCGAGGGTGTGGTGCTCCGCTACCTCACCGACGTGTACCGCTCGGCGCGACACGGACTGCCGACCGCACTGCACACCCCCGAACTCGACGACCTCGTCGAGTGGCTCGGGGACCTCGTCCGACGGGTCGACTCGAGTCTCATCGACGAGTGGGAGCAGTTGACCCACCCCGACGACACCGGCGACGGACGTGCGACTCCCCCGCCCACGGCGGGTCCGAACGTCCGCGCCCTGCGCGTCGGTGTGCGCAACCACATGTTCGCACTGGTCTCGGCGTTCGCGCGGCGCGATGTCGCGGCCCTGTACCGCAAGCACCCCGACGTCGAGTGGCGCGACGACCTCGACGACTACTTCGACGAATACGACGAGGTCGGGATGGGTCCCGACGCGCGGAGCCCGCAGCTGTTCACCCTCGACACCTCCGAGCAGCCGTGGCGGGTGCGACAGACGCTCGACGATCCCGAGGGTGATCACGGGTGGGCCATCACCGCCCTCGTCGACCTCCCCGATGTCGAGGCCGACGATGCCGACGGCGCGTTGTCCGACGGTCAACCGGTGATCCGCGACGTCGAGGTGGTCGCGGGCTGACGCGAATACGGACGCACGCCTGGGGTCTCAGGTATTGACAGCAGCCTGTCAATACGACAGTGTGTTGTCATCTGTTGGCCACGTCAGGAGTCCCCCATGAGCACCGCACCCCGCCCCGTCCTCCTCGCCGTCTACGACACACTCGCCGACTGGGAGTACGGACTCGCCACCGCGCACATCAACTCCGGCGCCCACCAGATCGACCCCGGTCGGTTCACCGTGGTCACCGTCGGGCTCACCGACGCGCCGATCCGCACCATGGGCGGGATGCGGGTCGTCCCCGACATCACCATCGACGAGGTCGACGACACCACCACGGCTGCACTGATACTGCCCGGGGCGGAGGCGTTCTCCGCCGGTTACGGAGCGCCGTGGGCCGACCTCGCCGAGCGGCTCCTCGCCGTCGGCATCCCGGTCGCCGCGATCTGCGGGGCGACCTCCGCCCTCGCCCGCCACGGGCTGCTCGACCATCGCCCCCACACCAGCAACGCCGTCGAATACCTCGGCGCGCAGCCGGGATACCGCGGCGGGGAGTTCTACGTCGACGAACTCGCCGTCACCGACGGCGACCTGATCACCGCGAGCGGCATCGCACCGGCGCACTTCGCCCGCGCCGTGCTCGAACGGCTCGGCCTCTACCGACCCGAGACGCTCGCGGCGTGGTTCGACCTCTACGAGAACCACGACCCGGCGGCCTACCCGCGCCTGATGGCCGAGTCCGCGTGACACACCCCCAGAGGTTGCTGAGCGACTCCGCGCTGCTGGCGTTCCGGCTCAACGGGCAGTTCCTCGCCCTCGCCGAGCACCTCGCGGCGCCTGCCGGACTCACCGCGACGCGGTGGCAGGTTCTCGGGGCGGTCGTCGCCGAGCCACTCCCGGTATCGCAGATCGCGCGCGACATGGGCATCACCCGGCAGAGCGTGCAACGCACCGCCGACCTGCTGGCGCATGACGGCCTCGTCGAGTATCTCCCGAACCCGGCACACCGCCGGGCCAAACTGGTCACGCCCACCGCCGACGGACGAGACGCCATGGCCCGCATCTCCCCCGGTCACGCCCGCGCCGCCGCACTGCTCGTCGACGAGGTGGGGGCGCAGCGGTGGGAGACCATCGTCGAAGGACTGCAGGCGCTGTCGGTCGCCCTCGACGCGACCGCCGAGCGTGAGACCTGATCGGGCCGGGAACGGGTGCCCGGGGCCGACGTCAGACGAGTTCGTCGAGCCCGTCGGACATGCGCTGGGCCAGTTCGTGGGTCTGCTCGGTGGTCATCACGAACGCCGGCGAGATCTGTAGCGCTCCCGCGCCGGCCGCACGTCCGCTGACACCGTGACGGCGCAGCGCGGTGACCGCGACTGGCCCCTGCGCGGGGTCGGCCAACTGCACCGCCGCCACGGCCCCGATGCCGCTGCGCACCTCCGACACCACGGCGTGCTCGGCGAGCGGCGAGAGCGCGGTGTGCAGGTCGGACTCGAGTCGTCGTGCCTCGTCGAGCAATCCCTCGCGCTCGATGATGTCGAGGTTGGCCATCGCGGCCGCGGCCGCACCGGCGTGGCCGCCGTAGGTGTAGCCGTGGCGCCACCACACGCCGCCGGAGAAGAACGGCTCGGCGATGTGGGGGGCGACGAAGACCGCACCCATCGGCACGTAGCCCGAGGTGAGCCCCTTCGCGGTGGCCATCATGTCGGGCTGCAGGTCGAAACGCTGTGAGGCGAACCAGGACCCGCCGATGCGCCCGAACCCGGTGACGACCTCGTCGGCCACGAACAGCACGTCGTGGTCGCGGCAGATCTGGCGCACCTCGGTCAGGTACCCCTCCGGCGGGAGATAGATGCCGCCGGCGCCGATGACGGGTTCGCAGAAGAACGCCGCCACGGAGTCGGGGCCGACGCGCTCCAGGAGTCCGAGCAGGCTCTTGGCGTCGTCCCACTCGACGGTGGCGGCGTCGGCCATCAGGGTGCCGTAGCCCTCGCGGTTCGGCGGCAGCCCCGACAGCGCGGTCCCCGCGACGTGCATCCCGTGGTAGGCCTTCGTTCGCCCGATGATCAGTGTCTTGTGCGGTCGACCCTTCTCGTGCCAGTACCGGCGGGCGAGCTTCGCCGCGGTGTCGATGGAGTCGCTGCCGCCGGAGGTGAAGAACACCTTGCTGTCCGCGATGGGCGCGATCCCGCCGAGTCGCTCGGCCAGCTCGATGGTGACCGCGGGCGCGACGTCACCGAAACCGGAGTAGTGCGCGAGGGTGCCGAGTTGGCGTGCCACCGCGTCGGCGATCTCGGTCCGACCGTGGCCGACGTTGGTGAACCACAGACCCGCGGTCGAGTCGATGTACTTGTTGTCGTCGGTGTCCCAGATGTGCACCCCCGAACCGCGAGCGATCGCGAACGGTCCGGAGGAGCTGACCGCCCCCATGTCGGCAAACCCATGCCACAGCGTCGACGTCATGGGCCAATCATGCCTGTCACCCACCGGCGTGGCGGGGGCACGGTCCCCTGTGGCGAGGAGTCGTCGCGCACACGGCGCGGGGCCCGCCGCAGAGGGAACGAATATCGTAGGAGACATCATGTCCCGACCCCCTCGCGCGCGTTCGACCGACGACCGGTCGGCACGTCGCCGTCCGAACGGCCCCCGGGGTCCCCGCACCGACTCGACGGCCACGACATCCGAGCCACTCGTCATCGACGAGGACGAGGTCACGATCGTCGATGCCCACCGGTTGCGGCGACGCGTGTCCGGGGCGCGCGACGACCGTTCCCGCCACCGGCTGGCCGGTTCGATCGACGCGGCGCGGGGGCGTCTGGCCCGCAGGAAGACCCTCGTCCCGGAGCTGAGCTATCCCGACGAGCTGCCCATCTCGGGGGCGCGCGAGGAGATCGCGGCCGCGATCGCCGCCCACCAGGTCGTGGTCGTCGCCGGGGAGACCGGATCGGGCAAGACCACCCAGCTACCGAAGATCTGCCTGGGCCTCGGGCGCGGTGTCCGCGGCGCGATCGGCCACACCCAGCCGCGCCGGATCGCCGCACGCGCCGTGGCCACACGCATCGCCGAGGAGACCGACACCGAGGTGGGCGCCGCCGTCGGGTTCGCCGTTCGTTTCGACGACCGGTCGGGCGCCGACACCCTCGTGAAGGTGATGACCGACGGCATCCTGCTCCGCGAGATCGGACGCGACCCGCTGCTGCTCGCCTACGACACGCTCATCATCGACGAGGCCCACGAGCGCAGCCTCAACATCGATTTCATCCTCGGCTTCCTCAAACAGCTGCTGCCCCGACGACCCGATCTCAAGGTCGTGATCACCTCGGCGACCATCGACCCCGGCCGCTTCGCCGAGCACTTCGCCACCCCGGACCATCCGGTCCCGGTCATCTCGGTCTCCGGCCGCACCTACCCGGTCGAGATCCGATACCGACCACGAGACGCCGAGACCGACGACAGCGACCCCGACGGTGACACCCGAGGCGGGGGCGACCACGACGACGTCGACCAGATCCAGGCGATCGACGCCGCGATCGGTGAACTCACCCGCGCCGGACCCGGCGACATCCTGGTGTTCCTGGCCACCGAGCGCGAGATCCGCGACACCGCCGACGCCCTGCGACGGCGCCTCGACGACCGTGTCGACATCCTCCCGTTGTTCTCACGGCTGTCGACCGGCGATCAGCAGAAGGTGTTCACCACCTCGCAGCGCCGACGGATCGTGTTGTCCACCAATGTCGCCGAGACGTCGCTCACCGTGCCCGGCATCCGCTACGTCGTCGACGCCGGCACCGCGCGCATCTCCCGGTACTCGTTGCGTACGAAGGTGCAGCGGCTGCCGATCGAACCCGTCTCGCAGGCCAGCGCGCGCCAGCGAGCCGGCCGGTGCGGACGCGTCGCCGACGGGATCTGCATCCGCCTGTACTCCGAGGAGGACTTCGACAGCCGCCCCGAGTTCACCGAACCGGAGATCCTGCGCACCAACCTCGCGTCGGTCATCCTCACGATGACCGCGCTGAACCTCGGAGACATCACCGATTTCCCGTTCGTCGAGGCTCCCGACGCACGGTCGATCCGCGACGGCATCGGCCTGCTCGAGGAGCTCGGCGCCGTCGACGGGTCCGGCACCCGCCGCGGTCTCACCCCGGTGGGTCGCGACATCGCCGACCTGCCGATCGATCCCCGGTGGGCGCGCATGGTGGTCGCGGCGCACGAGAACGGCGCGCTGGCCGAGGTGCTCGTCATCGTCGCTGCCCTGTCGTTGCCCGATGTCCGCGAGCGTCCCACCGAGAAGCGACAGGCCGCCGACGAGTCGCACGCGCGATTCGCCGTGGCGGGGTCGGACTTCCTGTCGATCCTCGCGCTGTGGCGACACCTCGAACAGATGCGGGACGAGTTGTCCAACAACCAGTTCCGCAAGCGGTGTGAACGCGAGTTCCTGCACTGGCTCCGGATCCGCGAATGGCGCGAGCTGGTGCGACAACTCGAACGCATCACCGCCGACAAGGGATGGACACCCAACACCTCCGATGCGTCGCCCACCGCGGTGCACCAGTCGCTGCTCGCCGGTTTGCTCGGACACATCGGCGTCCGCGACGGCGACACCCGCGAGTTCCTCGGCGCGCGCGGCACCCGGTTCGTGGTGTTCCCAGGGTCGCCGCTGGCCAAGAAGCCGCCGCGGTTCGTGATGGCCGGTGAGGTGGTGGAGACCTCGCGGTTGTTCGCGCGCACGGTGGCGGGCATCGAACCCGAGTGGGCCGAGAAGATCGCCGGGCCGCTGGTGAAACGTTCGTACAGCGAGCCGCACTGGTCGTCGAAGCGGGGTTCGGCGATGGCGTACGAACGCGTCACGCTCTACGGCGTCCCCCTCGTCGCGCACCGCGCGGTGCCGTTCGGGCGGGTCGATCCCGAGACGTCGCGGGACCTGTTCATCCGGCACGCGCTGGTCGAGGGTGACTGGCGCACCCGACACCCCTTCTTCGACCGCAACCGGGCCCTGCTCGAGGACGCCCGCGACCTCGAGCACCGCGCGCGCCGCGGCGACCTCGTCATCGACGACGATCAGCTCTTCGACTTCTACGACCAGCGCATAGGTCGAGAGGTCGTGTCGGCGGCCCATTTCGACACCTGGTGGAAGTCCGCGCGCCGCGCGGACCCCGAACTGCTCGACCTCACCCCCGACACGGTCGCCGACACCGACGCGGTCTCGGCGACGGAGTTCCCCGACCGGTGGCAGCAGGGCGAGGCATACCTCGATCTGACCTACCAGTTCTCGCCCGGCGCCGAACGGGACGGGGTCACCGTCCACATCCCCCTCGCCCTGCTGCCGCGCGTCCGTCCGTCGGGCTTCGACTGGCTGGTCCCCGGACTGCGCACCGAGCTGGCCGTGGCGATGGTGCGGAGCCTCCCCAAATCGGTGCGCCGACGGCTCGGTCCCGCCGCCGATGTCGGGGCTGCGGCCATGGCCGCACTCACCCCGCGCAGCGAACCGGTCGCCGTCGGTCTGGCGCGTGAGGTGAGTCGCCAGACCGGTGTCGCGGTGTCGCCGAACGATTTCGACCCGACCACGTTGCCCCGCCACCTGCGCATGACCTATGCCGCGGTCGCCGAGGACGGATCGGTGGTCGCCACCGCCGAGTCGCTTGCCGAGCTGCGCGACGCCGTGGGGGGACCGGCGCCCGCGGCGCCGCGGCGTGGTGCCTCGACGTCCCGGAGCGGTGCGTCCGCCGCACCGGCGCCACCGCCGATCACCGAGTGGACGGCCGCCACCATCGGGACCATCGCACCGTCGATCGTGGAAACTGTCGCCGGTCAGCAGGTCACGAGCCACCCGTGCCTGCTGGTGGTCGACGGCGGTGTCGTGCGGGCGGTCGCGACCACCTCGGCCGAGGCCGACCTGCAGACCCATCGGGCCATCCGACGACTGCTCGAGATCTCGATCCCCGTCCTCAAGCCCTCGGCCACCGGCGGGCTACCCGTCGCGGCGCGGTTGGCGTTGTCGCAGAGTCCCTACCGCTCGACCGAGGACCTGCTGCGCGACTGCACACGGGCAGCCATCGGCGATCTCACGGGGTCGACCGGCACGGTGCGCGACCCCGCCGCGTTCGCGGCGCTCCGGGCGTCCGTCGCCCGTGACACCCCGGCGGTCGCCCGCGCCGCCCTCGCGACCGCGGCCGACGTGCTGACCCGCGTCGCTCCGATACGGGCGGAACTCGACCGCCTCCGCTCGGGTGCTGCCGTCGCCGACATCACGCGCCAACTCGACGATCTCGTGTTCGACGGGTTCATCGCCGCCACCGACGCCGAGCACCGCGCGCGTGTCGCGGTGTATCTCGACGCCATCCTCGTGCGATCGGCGCGCCTACCCGCCGGGGCGGCGACCGACGCCCGGGCGATGGAATCGTTGGATTGCGTCCTCGACAGGTGGGCCGAGGTGGTCGAGAGAGCGACGCCGGCACGGCGTATCACGCTCGGGGAGCAGATCCACTGGATGGTGGAGGAATTGCGCATCGGGCTGTTCGCCGAGCGCATCCGGCCCGCCTACCCGGTGTCGGAGCAGCGGATCCTACGTGCGATCGACGGTCTCGCCCGCGGAGCCGACGGAGGCGGTGGCGGCGCGCGACGGTGACGACCGCAGGTCGTCGATCTCGCGCTGGAAGTCGTCGACGGACTCGAACGACCGGTAGACCGAGGCGAAGCGCAGGTAGGCGACCTCGTCGAGTTCCCGCAGCGGCCCGAGGATCGCCAATCCCACCTCGTTGCTGGGGATCTCGGCCGAGCCCGAGGCACGGACGGCGTCCTCGACCTGCTGGGCCAGGAGCCGCAACCGGTCCTCGTCGACGGCGCGGCCCTGGCAGGCGCGACGGACGCCGAGCATCACCTTCTCGCGGCTGAACGGCTCGGTCACCCCGTTGCGCTTCACGACGGCGAGCACCGCGCTCTCCACCGTGGTGAACCGACGACCGCAGTTCGAGCACGAACGGCGGCGGCGGATGGCCTGTCCCTCGTCGGCGACACGCGAGTCGACCACTCGGGTGTCCTCGTGCTTGCAGAAGGGGCAGTGCATCGACGTGTCCTCGAACCTGATCCGCGGGCGACGCGCGTCGAGGACGGACCCCGGGGCGTCACAGGGTCCGATGTGGACCCACGGTCGCGAGGATACCGACCCGGGTGGACCGTCACACACCGGTCAGTTCCGGTAGAGCGGGGCGAGCAGCGGTTGGCCGGCGGTGAGGGCCGATCCGCTCATGTGGTTGAGCTCCTTGATGTCGGCGACGACCGCCGACGTCGACCGATCCGGGGCGACGCGCTGCGCGAGCTCGCCCAACGACTCCCCGCCGCGGACGTGGACCACGGAGGTGCCGGCGATCGGCGCGGCGGTCGACTCGGTGGCGGCCGCCCCACCGATGACGACCGCCCACACCGCGATCGCGAGGGCGATGCCGGCGACGATGGCCGCGCCCCATCCGATGGGGGCGGGACGGCGCGACACCGGTGCGTGGCGGCGTCCGTCGGCGCACACGACGCCCGCGGGGCGTGCCGCGACCGGCCGACCCGAGGGGCGGCGGCGTGCGGGCACGGGGCGCGGCGCCGGACGCGGCGCGCGCTCGACCGTGGCTCCGGCGGGCCGGTGACCCGCGTAGCCGGTGGTGCTGCTGTGACGCGTGAGAGTCTGATTCATGACGTGCTCCTCATCGACCAGACGTTCGAGTGAACGTGTGTTCGATTTGTATCACGCACCTCCGACAATGTCCCGACACGGTCGAACAAATGTTTGAAAGTTGTTATCTGCTGCACTACTGTCCCAGGTGACAGCAGGTCCGCGCGTCGTCCGAACCGTTCGAACAGACCGGTCGGGAGCGGGCCGCGACAGGAGGGACACCGTGTCCGACACCACCGTCACCACCACCGACTTCGCCGACGGCCCGATCAGCGAGGCCGATCTGACGCCTCGGCAGGCGAAGGTCCTCGAGGTCATCCGTGCGTCGGTCCGCGAGCGCGGTTATCCCCCGAGCATCCGCGAGATCGGGGACGCGGTCGGCCTCAACTCCACGTCGTCGGTCGCCCATCAGCTCCGCACCCTGGAGCGCAAGGGCTTCCTCAAGCGCGACGCGAACCGCCCCCGCGCGGTGAACGTCCAGGACGCCGATCCCGGTGACGGCGGCGGGTCGGATGCACTCTCGCTGCCGACCCCGACCTTCGTCCCGGTCCTCGGCCGGATCGCGGCCGGCGGGCCCATCCTCGCCGAGGAGGCCGTCGAGGAGGTCTTCCCACTCCCCCGCGAACTCGTCGGCGACGGCGCGCTCTTCCTGCTCCGGGTGGTCGGCGAGTCGATGATCGACGCCGCCATCTGCGACGGCGACTGGGTGGTCGTCCGCCAGCAGAACGTCGCCGACAACGGCGACATCGTCGCGGCGATGATCGACGGCGAGGCCACGGTGAAGACCTTCAAGCGCACCGACGGACACGTGTGGCTGATGCCCCACAACCCGCAGTTCGACCCCATCCCGGGTGACGAGGCGGCCATCCTCGGCAAGGTCGTCACCGTCATGCGTCGCCTCTGATCGACCGCACGCACCCCGCAGATCCCATCTGACCACGCCGCGTGTCACACTGAGCTCCCCGTTCGGCGGACGACAGGAGAAGTGATGGGCGCGCAGCGATTGGTCCTCGACGGGGCGGTGGTCGTCGTGACCGGCGCCGCCGGCGGCATCGGGCGAGAGGTCGTCCGTGAGGTGCATCGCCGCGGTGCCCGGGTGGTCGCACTCGACCTCTCCCAGGCGGCGGTCGACGACGCCGTCCGCGGACTCGATCCCGACCGCGTGCTCGCGGCACGCGCCGACGTCACGGTCCCCGCTGACCTGTCCGACGCGGTCGATCGCGCCGTTGGGCGGTGGGGGCGGATCGACGTGGTGTTCGCCAATGCCGGTATCTCCAGCGGAGATTCGGCCGACACCGTGGCCAGCGTGGCCGACGGCGTGTTCGAGCGCGTCATCGGCGTCAACCTGATGGGCGTGTGGAACACGGTGCGGGCGGCACTGCCCCACATCATCGACTCCCGGGGCCACGTCCTCGTCACCTCGTCGACGTACGCCTATCTCAACGGGATGGTGAACGCGCCCTACGCGGCGTCGAAAGCCGCCGTCGAGCAGATCGGACGCGCGTTGCGCAGCGAGCTCGCGGCCCACGGTGCGACGGCCGGGGTGCTCTACCCCGGATGGGTCGCGACCCCCATCGCCGACGTCGCCTTCGGCAAGGACGAACTGGCCACCGCGCTGATCAAGCGGGCCTTCCCGCGTCCCCTGCTCACGCCGATCAAACCCCGACGGGTCGGCCTGGCGGTCGCCGACGGGATCGAGGCCCGGTCACCGCGCATCCAGGTGCCACGCCGGTGGATCCCCGTCGCCGCACTGCGCGGGATCGTCAACCCGCTGTCGGATGCCGCCCTGCACCGTGATCCGACCATGATCGGCCTCGTGCGTGAGGTGGAGGACCGAGCTCACCGGCGGTGAGCCCGATCGACCCTCGTCGCCGTCAGGCGTGCAGTGCCGCCGCCGCGGCGGCCCGTGCATCTGCCGGATCCGCAGTCGCCAGCGCCGCCTGCGCCGCGGCCCGGCACTGCGCCGCGCTCACCTGACCCAGCGCCGCACCCACCCCCGCCGCGGCCGCGGGTGCGCTCGACAGTGACGTGACCCCCATGCCCACCAGCACACAGGCGAGCAACGGGTCGGCGGCGGCCTCACCGCACACGCCGACGGACTTGCCGGTCGCCGAACCCGCTGAGGCGACCATGTTGATCAGCGCGAGGACGGCGGGCTGCCACGGGTCGGTGAGGTAGGCCAGTTCGGCGGACATGCGGTCGGCCGCCATCGTGTACTGCGTGAGGTCGTTGGTGCCGATCGACACGAAGTCGACCTCGGCGAGGATCGACGGCGCGAGCAGTGCGGCCGAGGGGATCTCGATCATCACCCCGGCGACCAGGCCGCGGGCACGCACCTTCGCCGCGAAGTCGCGCGCCTCGGTCGCGGTGGCCACCATCGGGGCCATCACCCACGGGGACGAGCCGGTGGCCTCGGCGGCGGCCGCGATCGCGTCGAGTTGCCGGTCGAGCAGACCCGGGTTGCCGAACGCCACCCGCAGACCGCGCACACCGAGAGCGGGGTTGGCCTCGGTTCCGTTGTCGGCGAACAGGAGCGGCTTGTCGGAGCCGGCGTCGAGGGTGCGGATCACGATCTTCGCGTCGGGTTGCCCGGCGGAGGGGACGAACGCCTCGATGACCTCGCGGTAGAGCGCGGTCTGCTCGGCGGCGTCGGGCTCCTTCGCGCGGTCGAGGAAGGCCAACTCGGTACGGAACAGCCCGATGCCCTGGACCGGGAAGTCGGTCGCCGAGCGGGCGGATGCACCGTCCTGGACGTTGGCGAGGATCGACACGTCGAGGCCGTCGGCGGTGCGCCCCGGCCCGCTCCAGCGCGACACCAACTCCGCGGCGTCGCGAGACCGGGCGACGGCGGTGCGGGCGGTCTCGGCGTCGGGACCGACGGTGACGGTGCCGGCCTCGCCGTCGAGCATCACCGGCGTCCCCGCGGCGACCGAGGTCAGCGCACCGACGGCGACGACACACGGAATCCCCAACTGGCGGGCGATGATCGCGGTGTGGCTGGTCGGGCCGCCCAGACGCGTGGCGAGGCCCAGCACGAGGGCAGGGTCGAGCCCGGAGGTGTCGGCCGGGGCGAGGTCGTCGGCGAAGAGGATGACCTCGTGGTCGGGCTGGGCCAATCCGGGTTCCGGGTCACCGGCGAGTTCGGCGAGCACACGGTCGCGCACGTCGAGCAGGTCGGTCACCCGCTCGGCCATGAGGCCGCCGAGCTTGGTGAACATGGCGACGAACTGTTCGGTGGCGTCGACGGCGGCGTTCGGTGCCGGTGATCCGGCGCGGATGAGCTTCTCCGCCGAGGAGATCCAGCCGCGGTCCTGTGCGAGGGCCGCCGTCGCCGAGAGGACCTCCGAGGCCACTCCGGTGCCCGCGGAGGCACGGGCGCGCAGTCGGTCGGCCACGGCCGCCGCCGCGGCGACGAAGCGCGCGCACTCGGCCTCGGCGTCGGCCGGTGGTGTCCCCGGGCCCGGCAGGGCCGGCCGCTCACCCGGCCACATCACCGGCGCGAAGGCCACGCCGGACACGACCGGTGTGCCGGTGAGGACCGTGGGGGCGGCGGGATCGGTGGAGCTGGACACGTCCTCCGTGGAGAGGTCGTTCGCTGTCGCGTGGGGAGCCATGGGGTGCCTATCGATCGTTGCTGTCGGCCGATCATCCGCCGCGGCGTCCGATGTGGACTCTCGACGAGGTGATTGTCATTGCGGTGCTGTTGTGTGACTCAAATTACAAGAAAAGCTTGACTTGTCAACACATCCAGGCGTAAACACAACAATATCAACATCCAAAGCCACACATTCCAACCGAAACGGGGACGCGTGTACGCCGAAGAGCGACAGCAGGCCATCGCCGACCAGGTACTCGCCCACGGTCGCGCGTCGGTGACCGCGCTGGCCGAGGAATTCGATGTCACCAGCGAGACCGTGCGTCGCGATCTCGCCTCGCTCGAGCGGGCCGGATTCCTGCGTCGCGTGCACGGCGGCGCCGTCCCGGTCGACGCCGTGCGGGTCACCGAACTCGGCGTCGCCGAGCGCGCCGATGCCCATCCCGACGAGAAGGAGCGCATCGGCACGGCCGCGTGTCGCTTCGTGCCGTCCGACGGCGGCAGCCTCGTGATCGACGCGGGCACCACCACCGTGCAGGCCGCCGCCCGGCTGCCGCGCGATCGCTCGCTCACCGTGTTCACCAACTCTCTGCCCGTCGCCGCGTCGGTGGCCGATCACCCGGGCGCGCAACTGCACTTCCTCGGCGGTCGCATCCGCGGGCTCACCCAGGCCGCGGTCGGCCCCGCCCCCATCACCGCACTCGCCTCGTTCCGCGTCGATGTCGCGTTCATCGGCACCAACGGCATCACCGAACGCCACGGGCTGTCGACACCCGACCCCGACGAGGGTGCGGTGAAGTCGGCGATGATCGCCGCCGCCAATCGTGTTGTCGTGTTGGCGGATTCCTCCAAGCTCGGCGCCGAGGACATGACGCGCTTCGCCGGCCTCGATGAGGTCGACGTCCTCATCACCGACGACGGCATCGACCCGAGCTTCTCCGCGCAGCTGTCCGCGCGCGGTGTCGAGGTCGTGATCGCATGATCGTCACCGTCACCGCCAATCCCAGCGTCGACCGCACCATCGTGCTCCCCGGCGAACTGGTCCGCGGATCGGTCATCCGCGCCGCCGACGCGCGTGTCGAGCCCGGGGGCAAGGGCGTCAACGTCTCTCGCGCCGTGCAGATGGCCGGCGCGGCGACCACCGCAATTCTGCCCGCACGCTCCGGCGATCCGCTGCTCGTGGGACTCGACGCCGTGGGGCTCGTCCACCGCACCGTCGATGTCGCCGTCGACGTCCGCAGCAATCTGACCATCACCGAACCCGACGGCACCACGACCAAGCTCAACCTTCCCGGCGCGGTGATGTCACCGGCCGAGCTCGCCGAGATGACCCGCCTGGTCCTGGACTCCGCCTCGACCGCGACCTGGGTGGCCCTGTGTGGATCGCTCCCGCCGGGCGTGCCCGACGACTGGTACGCCGACCTCGCCGACCGGCTGTCGTCGATGCCCTGCCGGGTCGCGGTGGACACCTCCGGGTCGCCGTTGACCGCCGTGCGCGCCGCCATGCCCGCGGTGTCGGTGGATCTGATCAAGCCCAACAGCGAGGAGCTGTGCGAGATCACCGGCGCCGATCTCGCCGCGCTGGAACAGGCGGCCGACGCCGGCGACTTCGGTCCCACCCACGACGCGGCGCGCGCCCTGCACGACCTCGCCGGCTGTGCCGTCCTCGCGACGTTGGGTGCGGCCGGCGCGATGCTGGTGACCGAGACCGGCGCCTGGCGCGCCACGCCCCCGCCGATGATCCCCGTGAGCACCGTCGGGGCCGGTGACGCAACCCTCGCGGGTTACCTGCTCGCCACTCTCGACGACGCCGCCCCGGCCGACGCCCTGCGTCGCGCCGTCGCCTACGGATCGGCGGCGGCGGGGCTCGCCGGCACCCAACCACCCCGACCCACCGACCTCGCACTGTCCGCGGTGCGCGTGAGCGAGGTGGCGACACCCCACGCGGTGTGAGGCCCTCGCGCCGCATCCCCTGACCCGACCACCCGCTTCACCGAACAACCAGAAGTCGACCAGCCTCCACCGTGGAGGCTCCCACCGAGAAAAGGCACAACGATGTCCGACACCCACATCGGCACCGCTCCGACCGGAGCGCCCGAATCCGCCGATCCACCGCAGATCATCGAGGCAGCGACCGTCGCCCTCGACGTCGCCGCCGGATCGGACAACCAGGCGGTGATCACCTACCTCGCCGACCTCCTGGTCCGCAGCGGCCGGGCCACCGACGCCGACACCCTGGTGAGCGCGGCGATGGCGCGGGAGGCCCAGTCGGCCACCGGCCTTCCCGGCGGGATCGCGATCCCCCACTGCCGCACCGAGTCCGCGGTGCGCGCGAGCCTGGCCTTCGCCCGCCTCGCGCCGCCGGTCGATTTCGGCGCCACCGACGCACCCGCCGATCTGGTGTTCCTGATCTCGGCGCCCGCCTCGGGCGGCTCCGAGCACATGAAGCTGCTCAGCGCGCTGGCCCGGGCCCTCGTCCGTCCCGACTTCGTCGCGAAGCTGCGTGCCGCGTCCGACGCGGACGCCGTGGTCGCCCTCGTCTCCGAGGTCGTCACCCCCGCGGCGCCGACGACCACTGCGTCGACGAGCGCTGCCGCGACCGGCGCTGCGACGACCGCCGCCACCGCGACCTCGGCCGGCACCACTCCGCCCGCCGCCACCGGCTCGGCGGCTGCGACCACGGTCGTGGCCATCACCGCCTGCCCCACCGGTATCGCGCACACCTACATGGCCGCCGACGCCCTCACCTACGCCGCGCAGCGCGCCGATGTGGACTTCGTCGTCGAGACCCAGGGGTCGTCGAAGACGACCGCCATCGATCCGGCGGTCATCGCCCGGGCCGACGCGGTCATCTTCGCCACCGACGTGGGTGTGAAGGGCCGGGAGCGTTTCGCCGGCAAACCCGTCATCGAGTCGGGGACCAAGCGCGCGATCAACGAGCCCGACACCATGATCGCCGAGGCCGTCGCCGCGGCGAAGGACCCCAACGCCAAGCGTGTGGGTGGCTCGGCCGCCGCGGCCGCCGCCGGCGCATCGGCCGGCTCGAGCGAGCTCGGCTGGGGCACCCGCACCCGGCAGATCCTGCTGACCGGTGTCAGCTACATGATCCCGTTCGTCGCCGCGGGCGGCCTGCTCATCGCACTGGGCTTCCTGCTCGGCGGATACGAGATGGCGCTCAAGCCCAACGGCGCCACCGATCCCCTGGGTGCGACGATCGCGCTCAGCAACAGCCTCACCAACCTGCCGTCGGGCGGGTTCGCCCAGTACCTCGGTGGCGTGTTCTTCGAGATCGGGTCGCTGGCGTTCTTCTTCCTGGTGCCCGCGTTGGCCGGCTACATCGCCTTCGCGATCGCCGACCGTCCCGGTCTGGCTCCCGGTTTCACCGCCGGCTACATCGCGTCGGTCGTCGGCGCCGGCTTCATCGGCGGCCTCGTCGGTGGTCTCATCGCCGGCTTCGTGGCCCTGTGGATCAGCCGGATCCCGTTGCCGCAGTGGGCGCGTGGACTCATGCCCGTCGTCATCATCCCGCTGCTGGCCACACTGATCACCGGCGCGCTGATGTTCATGGTGCTCGGACGCCCGCTGAAGTGGATCACCACCTCGCTGCAGGACGCGCTGTCGAACATGTCCGGCAGCTCGGTCATCATCCTCGGCATCATCCTGGGTCTCATGATGTGCTTCGACCTCGGCGGTCCGGTCAACAAGGCGGCCTACGCCTTCGCGGTCCAGGGGCTCGCGGTCGGTGCGGCGCCCGACCTCCGCATCATGGCCACCGTCATGTGTGCGGGCATGGTCCCGCCGCTGGCCATGGCGCTGGCCACCACCATCCGCCCCAAGCTCTTCACCGAGCCGGAGCGCGAGAACGGCAAGGCGGCCTGGCTGCTCGGTGCCTCGTTCATCTCCGAGGGCGCGATCCCGTTCGCCGCAGCCGATCCGCTGCGTGTCATCCCCTCGATGATGGCCGGTGGCGCCGTCACCGGTGCGCTGACGATGGCGTTCGATGTGGGCCTGCGGGCCCCGCACGGCGGCATCTTCGTCTTCTTCGCGATGACCAACGTGTTGGGCTTCCTGATCTCGCTCGCAGCGGGCACAGTGGTCGGAGCCGTCCTGGTGGTCGCGGCCAAGCAGATGCGGTCCAAGCCGGTCGTCGCGACCTCCGAGGTCGCCCTCGGCGCTCCCGTCCCCGCCTGATCCGCCCACCCGTCACCACCACAGAAGGAACTGAACATGCCCAGTACCACCATCGCCGTCGGGTCCGCCGTCGGACTGCACGCCCGTCCCGCCACGATCATCGCCGAGGCCGTCGCCGCGGCCGGCTCGGCGGTCACCCTGGCCGTCGAGGGCGGCGAGCCCGTGGACGCCGGTTCGGCGCTGATGATCATGACCCTCGGCGCCGAGAAGGGCACCCAGGTCGTGGTCAGTGCCGACGATCAGGCCACGCTCGACGAGATCGCCGGGCTGGTCGGCAAAGATCTCGACGCCGAGTGAGCGAGCAGTTCGACACCGAGTGAGCGAGCAGTTCGACACCGAGTGAGCGAGCGATTCGACACCGAGTAGATCGTCGACAGAGAAGAACGGGCAACGGCCGGTGGGACATCCCACCGGCCGTTGCTCTGTCTGTCGCGTAACAGGTCTCGCTCAGCGCCAGGCGATGTCGACGAGGTCGCCGGCCAGCGCGGCCGGGACCTTCACCCGCATGAACGTCCCGTCGTCACGGTGTTCGGTCTCGAGGACGTCGCCGTGGGCGTGGATGCGCGAGACGAGGTCGCCACGCGAATAGGGCACGAGCACCGACATCTCCACGTCGTCGCGCCCGATGACGTCGCGCACGCGGTCGAACAGCTCGTCGAGCCCCTCGCCGGTGACCGCGGAGACGAACACGGCGTCGGAGAACTCGCCGCGCAGCGCGGCGAGGGTGAGCGGGTCGGCGGCGTCGATCTTGTTGACCACCAGTATCTCCGGCGGTGCGGTGGCCTTCTCGCTGCGCACGACCTCGTCGATCACCGTGCGCACGGTCGAGATCTGGTCCATGGGCAGCGGATCGGACGCGTCGACGACGTGGAGCACCAGGTCGGCGTCGACGACCTCCTCGAGGGTCGAGCGGAACGCCTCGACCAGCTGCGTCGGCAGGTGTCGCACGAACCCGACGGTGTCGGTGAAGACGACCTCGCGGCCGTCGTCGAGCGTCGCACGACGGGTCGTCGGATCGAGCGTCGCGAACAGGGCGTTCTGGACGAGCACGCCGGACCCGGTCATGGCGTTGATGAGACTGGATTTCCCGGCGTTGGTGTACCCGGCGATGGTCACCGCGGGCACCGACGACCGACGGCGGCCACTGCGTGACACCGTTCGCGCCGTCTTCATACCGCGGATCTCGCGACGCAGCTTGGCCATCCGTTCACGGATGCGCCGTCGATCGGTCTCGATCTTCGTCTCACCGGGACCACGCAGGCCCACACCGCCGTTGCTACCCGCCCGACCGCCGGCCTGACGCGACATCGACTCACCCCAGCCGCGCAGCCGCGGGATCATGTACTCCATCTGCGCCAACGCGACCTGCGCCTTGCCCTCACGTGAGGTGGCGTGCTGGGCGAAGATGTCGAGGATCAGGGCGGTGCGGTCGATGACCTTGACCTTCACCACCTTCTCAAGCGCGTTGAGCTGGGCCGGTGTCAGTTCGCCGTCGCAGATCACCGTGTCGGCGCCGGTGGCCAGGACCACCTCGCGGAGCTCGTGCGCCTTGCCCGATCCGATGTAGGTCGCGGGGTCGGGACGATCGCGCCGCTGCATGACCGCGTCGAGGATCTCCGAGCCCGCCGTCTCGGCGAGTGCGGCCAACTCGGCCATCCGCGCCTGCGCGGTGGAGGCGCTGCCGTCGGTCCACACCCCGACCAGGACGACCCGTTCGAGGCGGAGCTGCCGGTACTCGACCTCGGTGACGTCGGTGAGTTCGGTGGACAGTCCGGGTACACGCTGTAGCGACGATCGCTCGTCGAGCTGCAACTCGCCCGTGGTCGGCGTGCGGCGCCGGAACTGTTCGGTGATGCCCGACGTCCGGTCGGTCTCGTCGATCGCGTCGGTGTGGTCGATCGTGTTCGTGTCGGTGAAGAAGGTGTTCTCCTCTGTGTCGTCAGCGGTGCCGTGATGGTCCGGTGATGCCGGATGTACCGCGTGTGGTGTCAGTGATCTCACGGATCGGGGTGCCCGCGCATCCGATTTTCCGGTCGGTCCCCCGGTGGATGCGGTGCCGTCGGCGAGGCGTGGGTCGGCTTCCCGCGAGGACGTCACCGGGTGGTGGTCCGGGGTGGGTTCGAGGCCCGGTCCCACCCGGGTCGCAACACACCCGAGCCCACGAGAACCGACGGGCCGGTCAGGTAGGCGGCGTCGGCTTCGAGGCGAATGGTCACCCTGCCACCGGGTACCTCAACGTCGATGGTGCCCAGCTGATTCCCGGTGGAGGCCAGCAGTGCGGCCGCCGCGGCGGCGACGGTCCCCGTACCGCAGCTGCGCGTCTCACCCACGCCGCGCTCGAGGACCCGCATCGCCACGACACCGTCGCTCGGTGGCGTGACGATCTCGATGTTGACGCCGGCCGGGAAGACGTCGGTGTCGAATCGTGCACTCGACGCGAGGTCGATCGCATCGAGGCCGGCGCGGTCGAGATCCGGTACGACACAGGCGAGATGGGGGTTGCCGACGTCGACGGCGACCCCCGCGACGGTCAGGTCGCCGAGTGTCGCCTTGCTCTCGACACCCACGGTGACCGGCCCCATCTCCACGGTGACGGTCGCGGTGGTGGCGTCGGCGTCGGAGACGTGCACCGCACGCGCGCCCGCGCGCGACCCGACGATGAAATCGGGGCCGTCCACGAGCCCGGCGGCGACGAGGTGGTGGGCGAACACACGCACCCCGTTGCCGCACATCTCCGCGATCGATCCGTCGGCGTTGCGGTAGTCCATGAACCAGTCGCGGGTACCGACGCCCGCGGGGAGTTCGTCGAGCGCGCCGGTGACGCACAGCGCGTCGGCACGGGCGACGCGCAGCACGCCGTCGGCGCCGATCCCGCGACGTCGATCACACAGGGCGATGACGAGGTCGGCGGTGAGATCGAGGCGCGCGTCGGCGTCGGGCAGCAGCACGAAATCGTTCTGGGTGCCGTGCCCCTTGAGGAACGTCATGCCCTCGATGTCGACGTCTGCTGCCATGGGCCCAGGTTACCGTTCGTGCCCGTCGCCCGCGGTCGGTGCTCCGGGCGTGGGGGTGGTGTCCACCAGGGCCGAGACGGCGTCGAGCAACGACGGGTCGGCGGCGTCGAACCAGTGGATGCGCGGATCACGCCGAAACCACGAGCGTTGTCGGCGGACGTAGCGCCGGGTGCCGGTGAACGTGAGCTCGCGCGCGGTCGCCATGTCGTGTCGTCCGTCGAGGGCGTCGAGGACCTGCGCGTACCCGATGGCGCGCGGTGCGGTCGTGCCCTCCCGCAGTCCGCGCCCCACGAGCGTGCGCACCTCGTCGACGAGTCCGTCGTCGAACATCGCGTCGGTGCGCCGACGCAGACGGTCGTCGAGGACGTCGGTGTCGCGGTCGAGCGCGACGATCGTCGTCGCCCATCGCGGGGCCCGGCCGATCGGCGGCGCCGACGCCGCGAACGGTTCCCCGGTGATCTCGACGACCTCCAGCGCCCGCACGATGCGGCGTCCGTCCGACGGCAGGATCGATGCCGCGGCCGCCGGATCGACCTGCACCAGCCGTCGGTGCAGTGACCCCACCCCGTCGGAGGCGAGCTCGTCCTCGAGTCGCGCGCGCACGGCGGGGTCGGTGGCCGGGAAGGTCCAGTCGTCGAGGAGCGACTGGATGTACATCATGGACCCGCCCACGATGATCGGGCGGCGATCGGCGGCGATGATCGCCTCGACGTCGGTACGGGCGGCCGCCTGATACCGCGCGACGGTCGCGGTCTCGGTGACGTCGAGGACGTCGAGTTGGTGGTGGGTGACCCCGCGGCGCATCTCGGGCGGCACCTTGGCCGTCCCGATGTCCATACCCCGGTACTGCTGCATCGCGTCGATGTTGACGATCTCGCCGTCGTGGCGCTGCGCCAGGTCGAGGGCGAGCTCGGATTTCCCGGTGCCGGTGGGGCCGATCACCGCGATGGGTGTGCGAACCGGGTCGCGGGGCCGAGGCGCTGACGGCCCGGTCAGCGTTCCCACCACGCGACCTGATACCCCACCCCGAACGGCGCCCCGCGGTAGAGCGATGCCGAGGTGGCCGACGCGGCGCCGGACGCGGTCCACGCCGCGGCCGCGACCTGCCACGCCGCGCGGCCGGCGATGCGCATCTGCGCGCAGGTCTGCTCCTCGAGCCGGGCGAGGGCCTCGAGGTCGGCGGCGGCGAGCGCGTCGTCGATCCGGTCCTGCAGTGCGGCAGCGCCGTCGAGGAGTCCGGCCGGTGCCCGGTCGGTGAGTCCGGTCGACCCGTCGCCGACGACGAGGACGCCGACCGTCTCGCCGGATGTCGCACTGCGGCGCCCGAGCTGTTCCCCGATCACGGCGCACTCCGTGGCCGGGGTCGACGGGTCGACGAGCACCGGCTCGACGGCGGCGCCATCGGCCACGCGGCCGCGCAGCCAGGCGGCGATCAGCATCGGGGTGGGCATGGTGTCGGCGTCCGGTCGTGCGGCGGGACCGGGGTCAAGCGACACCGTCAGGTCGACCCCGAAGCCCGCGAACGTCCCGTTCCGCGGTATCGCGGAGCCGTCGCTCGGGGCGACACCGATCGCGATCCAGGTGCTCGCCCGGGCGGCCAGTCGTCGGCCCACCTCGAGTACGGCGGCGCGGACAGGGTCGACGTCGGCGACCGCTGCCGGACCCGACACCTCCGGGACGATCAGCGGGGCCCCGGGGACGAAGGCGACAGCGGAGATCACACCGCAGACGCTAGTCGACGCGGCCCCGCGCCCCGGCGCCCGCGCACGGCCCGCGGCGTTGACGCGACTGCACACGAAATCGGCGCCCGCCTGCTTAGATGGGGCCACGACATACCGGGTCGGCACGCACCGGGTCGGACGACAGTGGCAGCCGTGACGCGCGGCAGGGACGAGGTTGTGACGGACATGAGTGAACCGACAGCGCAGCGCGCGGACTCCGCGGTCGAGCCCGCGGACGCACCGAGCCCGACCGTCTCGGACCCGACGCCCCCCACCGGGTCCGCTGCAGCGGCGCCCGCACCGGCCGCTGCCCCCGACGCCGCATCGACTCCCGGCGAGCCCCCGGCCGCCGAGTCCTCACCCGCTGCCGCCACACCGAGCACGCCGTCGCCCGGCGGCCCCAAGCCCGGACCACGCCCGGGTCCCCGACCCGGCCCCCGTCCCGGAGCGCCCCGGCCGGGCGCGGCGAACCCGGCGGCGGCCACCGCTGCACCGGCCGTCGAGCACCCGGTGCGGGTGCGACCGGCGAGTGACCCGCGACAGTTCGGTCGGGTCGACGACGACGGCACGGTGTGGCTCACCTCCGGCGACGAACCCCGACAGATCGGTTCGTGGCAGGCCGGCACCCCCGCCGACGGCCTCGCCCACTACGGCCGACGGTTCGACGACCTCGCCACCGAGGTCGAGATCCTCGAGGAACGGCTGGCGGCGGGAACCGGTGATCCCCGCAAGACGAAGACCGCCGCGGTGGCTCTGCGCGACTCGCTGCCCACGGCTGCGGTCATCGGCGACGTCCCGACCCTCGAACGACGGCTGACGGCCATCATCGACGGCGCCGACAGCATCGCCGAACAGCGCACGAAGGAGCGTGACGCCGCCCGGACGGCGGCCATCGCCCGCAAGGAGACCCTGGCCGCCGAGGCCGAGCAGATCGGCGCCGAGACCACGCAGTGGAAGCACGCCGGTGACCGTCTGCGCGAGATCCTCGACGAGTGGAAGACGATCAAGGGCGTCGACCGCAAGACCGACGACGTGCTGTGGAAGCGCTACGCGAAGGCCCGCGACGCCTTCAACCGCAGGCGCGGTGCGCATTTCGCCGATCTCGACCGCGAACGCGCCGGCGCCAAGGCACGCAAGGAAGAACTCATCGAGCAGGCGCAGGCCCTCTCGGACTCCACCGACTGGGGTCCCACGGCGGGCCGTTTCCGCGATCTGCTGACCGAGTGGAAGGCGGCCGGACGCGCACCCCGCGACACCGACGACGCCCTCTGGGAGCGTTTCAAGGCCGCCCAGGACATCTTCTTCGCGGCCCGCAACGCGGCGAACTCCGAGCGCGACGAGGAGTTCGGGGCGAATGCGGCGGCCAAGCGTGCACTGCTCGACGAGGCGAAGTCGATGGCCGACCCGGCCAAGGACCTCGACGCCGCACGCACCCAGTTCCGATCGCTGCGCGACCGGTGGGACGCGATCGGGAAGGTCCCCCGCGAGCAGATGCAGTCGCTCGAGAAGGGCATCCGCGCCATCGAGAAGCGCATCGCCGACGCCGAGAACACGCACTGGCAGCGCACCGACCCCGAGGTGAAGGCCCGCGCCGACCAGTTCGCCTCGCGCGTGGCCCAGCTCGAGGAACAGGCCGAGAAGGCTGCCGCACGCGGCAAGGACCGCGAGGCGGCGGATCTGCGGGCCCAGGCCCAGCAGTGGCGCGAATGGTCACAGGCGGCGCAGAGCGCCGTCTCCGACCTCTAGGAACCGGGTCGGGGGACGCTCAGTCGCCGAGGCGGTCGGTCGGCTCGGCGTCGTCGGCGGGTGCGTCGGTGACGCGGGCCTGCGACGCCCGTCGCTGCAGCGCGCGGGCGCGGTCCTCGGCCTCGGTGGCCTCACGACGACGACCCTCCTCGAGCGCGAGCTGATAGTTCGTGCGCGCCCAGACCACCCGCGCCCAGTGGAACGTGATGACCAGCAGGGCGAACCACCCGAGCACCAGCCCGACACCGACACCGTGCGGCGGGGCGATCCCGTCGACGCCGGGGGTGTTCCGCGACCACCAGGCGAGCATCCCCGCGACACATCCGACCGCCGAGCCGCACAACGCGACCCACGCGATGACCCACCGTCGGGTCACCAACGCCAGCATCGAGAACCCGATGCCGAAGATCACCAGCAGGTAGATGAACACCCGGGAGGTGATCGTCACCCGCTCGGCCGTCGAGTCCGCGGCGAAGGTCAGCACGTCGATCCCGTTGGCCGAACCGGTGTGCGGCAGGATCATCGCCAGGATCGCCGCGAGTACCGCGACCGCCACCACGACGGCACGTCCACCCGGGTCGATCTCGCCGGCCACCTTGCGTTCGGCCTTGCGTAGGTCCCCCTCGAACGCCGAGAAGCCGTCACCGTCGGTCGATCGTGCATCACTCATGACCCACATCCTCCTCCGCATGACCCGCCTGCGGTACCGCCGGGCGCGTCGGCGACCGCAGGCACCCCCATCGCGGGCATCCCGAGACCCACGCCGATCGGCGGGGTCTGAGCGGTACGTCCGGCCGCCGAGGCGTCGCCTGCACGGGTCCGGCGGTGTGACAGCACGCCGTCGTCGGCGATCAGGTGGTGCGGCGCCGCACCGGTCACCACCGTCTCGATCACGTCGCCCGCGCGGATCGACTCGGCGTCACCCGCGGTGAAGTGCACCAGTCGTCCGTCGCGCGCGCGGCCCGTCCGACGCCTGGTCTCGGCGCTCTTGCGGCCGCTGTCGGCGGTCACGAGCAGCTCCACACGATTGCCGACCGTCCGTCGGTTCTCCTGCAGGCAGATCTCGTCCTGCAGCGCGGTCAGGCGCAGATACCGTTCGGTGACAACCTCTTTGGGCACCTGGTCACCCATCGTCGCCGCGGGCGTTCCCGGTCGCGGCGAGTACTGGAACGTGAACGCCGACGCGAAGCGGGCAGTGGCGACCATGTCGAGCGTCTGGGCGAAGTCCTCCTCGGTCTCGCCGGGGAACCCGACGATGATGTCGGTGCTGATGGCGGCGTCGGGGATGCGGTCACGCACCTCGTCGAGGATCGACAGGAACCGGGTCCGTCGGTAGCTGCGACGCATCGACCGCAGCACCCGGTCGGAGCCGGACTGCAGGGGCATGTGCAACTGGGGACACACCGCGGGGGTCTCGGCCATGGCGTCGATCACGTCGGTGGTGAACTCCGCCGGATGCGGCGACGTGAACCGCAGTCGTTCGAGCCCGTCGTTGTCGCCGGCGGTGCGCAGCAGATCGGCGAACGCCGAACGCTGCCGTCCCAGGGCCGGGTCGACGAACGACATGCCGTAGGCGTTCACGTTCTGGCCGAGCAGCGTCACCTCGAGCACGCCCTCGTCGACGAGGGCCTGCACCTCGGCGAGGACGTCGCCGGGGCGACGGTCGACCTCCTTGCCGCGCAGCGCGGGCACGATGCAGAACGTGCAGGTGTTGTTGCACCCGACCGACACCGAGACCCACCCCGCGTACGACGACTCCCGGCGCGCGGGCAACGTCGAGGGGAACTCCTTGAGCGAGTCGAGGATCTCGACCTCCGCCGCGGCGTTGTGGCGGGCGCGCTCGAGGAGCACCGGCAGTGACCCGAGATTGTGTGTGCCGAACACGACGTCGACCCACGGCGCCTTGTCGACGACGGCGCCGCGGTCCTTCTGCGCGAGGCAGCCACCGACGGCGATCTGCATGTCGGGGCGTTGCTGCTTGATCGGCGCGAGATGCGACAGGTTGCCGTAGAGCTTGTTGTCGGCGTTCTCGCGCACCGCGCAGGTGTTGAAGACCACGAGGTCGGCGTCGGTGCCGTCGGTCGCGCGCACGTACCCGGCGTCCTCGAGCACACCGGAGATGCGCTCGGAGTCGTGCACGTTCATCTGACAGCCGTGGGTGCGGACCTGGTAGCTGCGGGCGCCCTGCCCGGCGGGCGCGGTCGGCGGTGAATACGCTTTCATCGCAGCCCAGGGTACGTCCGCGGGAGGGCACAACCGGAATCGGCGACGCCGACGAGCCCCACGGGCCCGAGAGTAAAGATTTGGTTACCCTCGGCCGCGCTTTCGGGTCACTCGGGGTCACGGTGACCGTAAGGTGCCCTGCATGACCGCTTCGCAATCCGGACCGGCCGCGTCCGCGACATCGGCCACCACGCCGATGATCTCGCTACACGGTGTCGACAAACACTTCGGTGACCTCCACGTTCTCAAGGACATCAACCTCGACGTCCCGGCCGGGCAGGTGGTCGTGGTGCTCGGCCCCTCCGGCTCGGGCAAGTCGACGTTGTGCCGCACCATCAACCGCCTCGAGCCGATCGACAACGGCGAGATCCGTATCGACGGTGAACCGCTGCCGTCGGAGGGCAAGGGACTCGCCGCCCTGCGCGCCGAGGTCGGGATGGTGTTCCAGTCGTTCAACCTCTTCGCCCACAAGACGATCATCGACAACGTCACCCTCGCGCCGATGAAGGTGCGCAAGAAGAGCAAGGACGCCGCCCGCAGCCGCGCGATGGAGTTGCTCGAGCGAGTGGGTATCGCGGCCCAGAGGGACAAGTACCCGGCGCAGCTCTCGGGTGGCCAGCAGCAACGCGTGGCCATCGCGCGATCGCTCGCCATGGACCCGAAGGTGATGCTGTTCGACGAGCCGACGTCGGCTCTCGACCCCGAGATGGTCAACGAGGTCCTCGACGTCATGGTCTCGCTGGCCAAGGAGGGCATGACGATGCTCGTGGTGACCCACGAGATGGGATTCGCCCGCAAGGCCGCCGACCGCGTCATCTTCATGGCCGACGGTGCCGTCGTCGAGGACACCGATCCGGAGAGTTTCTTCACCCGTCCGGAGTCCGAGCGTGCCCGGGACTTCCTCGGCAAGATCCTGGGCCACTGATGCGGGCATCACCACAGCCGGTGACGACGGCACATCCCCGCCGCCGTCGGTGGTCGACCGTCGCCGTGTTGGCCGTGACGCTCGCCGTCACCGCGGCATCGCTGACCGCCTGCGGCAACACCAACCCGCGTGACCTCATCGCGTCGATCAAGGACGGCTCGGTCATCCTCGGCACGAAGTACGACCAGCCCGGCCTCGGACTGCGGGAACCGAACAAGGACTTCACCGGCTTCGACACGCTCGTGTCGCGCTACGTGGTCGATTCCATAGCCGACGACCTCGGCGTCGCGCACCCGAAGATCACCTGGCGCGAGACGCCGTCGGCCCAGCGCGAGACCCTTATCGAGAACGGTGAGGTCGACATGATCGCCGCCACCTACTCGATCAACGCCGCGCGCTCCGAGCGCGTCGCCTTCGCCGGGCCCTACCTGGTGAACTACCAGGGACTGCTGGTCCGCAAGGACGACGACAGCATCGCCACGCTGACCGACCTCGACAAGGGCAAGAAGCTCTGCTCGGTGACCGGATCGACGTCGGCGCAGAACGTCAAGGCCCAGCTACCTCGAATCCAGTTGCAGGAGTACGACTCCTACTCCGGATGCGTGGAGGCCCTGCGCCTGAAGAAGATCGACGCGTTGACGACCGACGAGGTGATCCTCGCCGGCTTCGCGAACTTCGACATCTACGACGACCAGTTCAAGATCGTCGACATGACGTATCCGAAGGACGCGTGCGTGACCTCGTCGGGGAAGAAGGTGCTGCGCAAACAGGGCGCGCCGTTCTCCACCGAGCGCTACGGCATCGGTATGCCGAAGAACTATCCGGCCAACGTCACTGCCGCCAACAAGGCGCTGGACAAGATGCTCACCCCCGACGGATCGGGATCGTCGCCGTGGGAACGCGCCCTGCGCGAGTCCATCGGTGACGAGGAGGTCGAGATGTTGATGAAGCGGGCCGACGCACCCGACTCACCGTTCACCTTCACCCCGAAGCCCGGTGACCTGTCGTTCCTCGACTCGAAGTCCACCCCGTGCCCGGCGGGTCTGTCATGAACGAACTGTGGTCCGACATCGGACCCGCGCTGTGGCCCGCCTACTGGGTCACCCTCAAGCTCACGTTCTTCGCCGCCATCGGGTCGCTGGTGTGGGGCACGATCCTCGCCGGCATGCGGGTGTCGCCGGTGCCGGTGATGCGGATGTTCGGGACCTGGTACGTCAACATCGTCCGGAACACCCCGCTGACGCTGATCGTCATCTTCTGCTCGATCGGGCTGTATCAGAATCTCGGTCTCACGTTGGCGCCGGAGAACGCGAACTTCATCAAGAACAACAACTTCTGGCTCGCGGTTCTGGGGTTCGTGGTCTACACCTCGACCTTCGTCTGCGAGACGCTGCGGTCGGGGTTCAACACCGTCCCGCTCGGGCAGGCCGAGGCGGCCCGGTCGCTGGGTCTCGGGTTCTCGAAGGTGTTCGGGATCATCGTTCTCCCGCAGGCGATCCGATCGGTCATCGGCCCGATGGGCAGCGTCCTGATCGCACTGACGAAGAACACCACGATCGCCTCGGCGATCGGCGTCGCCGAGGCGTCGCTGCTGATGAAGGAACAGATCGAGAACCACGCCGACCAGATCGTCGCGATCTTCGCCATCATCGCGGTCGGCTTCATGATCATCACGTTGCTCGAGGGCTACGTGTTCGGCTTCCTCGCGAAGAGATTGGCGGTCCGACGATGAGCGGCAGCGCGACAGTCCTCTACGACGCCCCGGGCCCCAAGGCGCGGCGTCGGTACCAGGCGATCGCCGTCGTGTTCGCCGCGGTGCTCATCGCGGCCGTGGCGTTCGTGATCGTCACCCTGGCCGGCAACGAGCAGCTCACGGCCGAGAAATGGAAGCCGTTCGTCGAGGTCAACACCTGGACGACGTACCTGCTGCCCGGACTGTGGGGCACGCTCAAAGCGGCTGCCCTGTCGATCGTGTTCGCGTTGGTCCTCGGTGCGGTCCTGGGCATCGGGCGACTCTCCGAGCACCGCGCCGTGCGCTGGATCAGCGGTGGTGTCGTCGAGATCTTCCGCGCCATCCCCGTCCTGATCCTGATGATCTTCGCCTACTACCTGTTCGCGCAGTACGCGGTGTTCCCGTCGCAGCAACTGGCGTTCGCGGCCGTGGTCACCGGACTCACGCTGTACAACGGGTCGGTGATCGCCGAGATCCTGCGATCGGGCATCAACTCGTTGCCGTCGGGACAGCTCGAGGCGGCGAACTCGTTGGGTCTGCGCAAGTCGCAGACCATGCGGATCATCCTGCTCCCCCAGGCCATCACCGCGATGCTGCCGGCCCTGATCTCACAGATGGTGATCGCACTGAAGGACAGCGCGCTGGGGTACGCCATCGGCTACATCGAGGTCGTGCGTTCGGGCATCCAGTCCGCCTCGTACTACGGCAACTACCTGCCGGCGCTGGTGGTCGTGGCCGTCGTCATGATCGTCATCAACTTCGGTCTGTCCGTGCTGGCCACCACCGTCGAGCGTCGTGTGCGCGAGGGACGCCGCAAGGAACCGACGGTCACCCCGACCCAACCCGATCCCCTGCCCGTCTGACGAACGAGTCCCCCGGTCTCCCCGACCTCGTCAGTCGGGGTCCGGGAGGTCGTCAAGCGCGGTGCGAACGATCTCGAAGGCGTCCGACGACCCGTAGCCCCGGCGCGCGAGCATGGCGACGAGGCGACGGGTCCGCCGGTCGCGGTCGTCACGGTCGGCGATGACATCAGAGGTCCAGCCACTGACCTTGCGCGCGACGAGATCGGCCGCACGCGAACGTTCGTCGTCGGCATCGATCGTGGCCAGCGCGGCCTCCGCGACGGCGGGATCGACGCCCTTCGTACGCAGCTCGTGCCGCAGGGCGGTACGACCGCGGCCGCTGTGCTCGTGTCGTGCCCGAACCCACTGCAGGGCGAAGTCCGCATCGTCGACGAGGCCGACGGCGGCGAGCCGGTCGAGAACCGAGTCGACCTCGGCGGGCTCGAACTCCTTGCCCAGCAGTCGGGTTCGCAACTCCGACCGGCTCCGCGCGCGCACCCCGAGCAGTCTCAGAGCACTGTCGTAGGCGGTCGCCTCGGGCCGCGACCCACCGCGTGTCGGCGACTGCTTCTCGGGACGGGCAGGGGCCGACGACGAACGGGAGAGGATCTCGCGGGTCGCACCCTGCAGGCGCGCCCGGACATCCTCCCCCGTTCGGGAGTCGTGAGACCGATCAGAAGTCAACGGGCGCAGGCGCCACGTCATCGGTCAGGACAGCACCGATGCCGAGCTTCTCCTTGATCTTCTTCTCGATCTCGTCGCGCACGTCGATATTCTCGAGCAGGAACTTGCGGGCGTTCTCCTTGCCCTGGCCGAGCTGATCACCCTCGTAGGTGAACCACGATCCGGACTTGCGGATGAAGCCCTCGTTGACGCCGAGGTCGATCAGCGAGCCCTCCTTGCTGATGCCGTGACCGTAGAGGATGTCGAACTCGGCCTGCTTGAACGGCGGCGACACCTTGTTCTTGACGACCTTCACGCGGGTGCGGTTGCCCACCGCGTCGGTGCCGTCCTTCAGGGTCTCGATGCGGCGGATGTCGAGGCGGATCGAGGCGTAGAACTTGAGAGCCTTACCGCCGGTGGTGGTCTCGGGCGAGCCGAACATCACACCGATCTTCTCGCGGAGCTGGTTGATGAAGATGACCGTGGTGCCCGAGTTGCTCATGGCACCGGTGATCTTGCGCAGCGCCTGGCTCATCAGACGGGCCTGCAGGCCGACGTGACTGTCGCCCATCTCGCCCTCGATCTCCGCACGGGGCACCAGGGCGGCCACCGAGTCGACGACCAGGATGTCGAGCGCACCGGAACGGATCAGCATGTCGGCGATCTCGAGGGCCTGCTCACCGGTGTCGGGCTGCGACACCAGCAGCGCATCGGTGTCGACACCGAGCTTCTGTGCGTAATCGGGGTCGAGCGCGTGCTCGGCGTCGATGAAGGCCGCGATGCCACCGTTGGCCTGTGCGTTGGCGACCGCATGCAGGGCCACGGTGGTCTTACCCGAGGATTCCGGGCCGTAGATCTCGACGACGCGGCCGCGGGGCAGACCGCCGATGCCCAGCGCGACATCGAGTGCGATCGACCCGGTGGGGATCACCTCGATCGGTGCACGCACCTCGTCGCCCAGGCGCATCACCGAGCCCTTGCCGAAGTTCTTGTCGATCTGCGCGAGTGCGAGGTCGAGCGCCTTCTCGCGATCCTGCGGTGCTGCTGCCATGGGGGTTCTCCTGTGTCTCTGGGAGGCCGATTCTGTACGTGTCGACAGGCCGGTGTCCTCGGTGTGCGCCACGCTAGGCGGGACCACCGACAACGACATCGATCGTGCGTGCCACTCTGTGCACCGACGTCATCTGTGGACCGATCCACCCGATCGGGATCGCCTCGCGTAGTCGAACAGGGTCCAGACTAGACGAACATCTGTTCGATGCGCGGATTCGCCACGCCGACACGCCGCCGGATCGGACGACGGGTCACCATCGGATCGGGTGACACGTCACTGTCGGATCGGGTGACACGTCACTGTCAGATCGGGTGACACGTCACCAGCGGTCGCGGGGGACGTCGAAATCGCGGCAGTAGGCCTGCCACACCTGTTTCGGGTCGTATCCCGCATCGACGGCGTCGGCGCCGTTGCGCCCACCGAACTCGGGGAACACGTGGTCTCGCAGCATGGAGTACGCGGCGGTGGAGCCGAACTCGGTCTCCATCAATTCGGTGAACTCGGTCAGACGCATCGTCGACCAGCCTAGCGACGATCCCCCGCCGGGTCGTCCCGGTGCGCACCGACCACGGCACGACACACCGCGACCGGATCGGTGAGGTCACCGGACGCACCGGCCGCGCGGGCGGCGGCGCGGATCGTCGGGACGTCGAGAACCTGCGCGACGGCGCTGCGCAGCGTCGCGGGGGTCAGCGGCCGCACGCAGACACCGACACCGGCCCGCTGGGCCCGGTTGGCGAGTTCCCACTGGTCGCCGCCACCCGGGACGGTGACCACCGGCACCCCCGCGGTGAGACATTTGGCGAGCATCCCGTGGCCTCCCCCGCAGATCGCCACCGACGCCGCCGCCAGCAGTGCGTCCTGGCGACCGGTCGTGGCGATCGCCCAGTCGGGCAACGGGATCGACGGCTCGGCGAGCGCGGATACGACCAGTCGTAGGGGTCGACCGGTCGCCTCCGGATCGAGCGCCTCGAGCGCGGTCTCGAGGAGGTCGGCGACACCGGTGTGGGCCGTGGAGGGTGCCACGACGACGAGCGGGCCGTCGCCGGCGGGCGGTTCGGTGGTGAGATCGGTCGGTTCCCACAGGAGCGGACCGACGACGTGGGCGTTGTCGGGCCAGTCGGGTCGCGGCACCTCCAGCGCCGGCAGCGTGGCGACCAGACGGGCACCGGGGCCCGGGTCGTCGCCCGGGAGACCGACCGACTCCCGCGCCACCGCCCGTTGGCGTTCGCCGAGCCGGCGCGACCGCGCGGTGGCCGCGCGCATCAGCGTGTCACGCACGCGTCCGCCCAAACCGGTTCCCGGTGCCAGCCCGCTGCCGATCGGCGGCAGTCCGCGCGACGGTTCGTAGAGCGGGTGCGGCGACAGTTCGATCCAGGGCAGTCCCAGCAGTTGCGCCGACCATCCGCCGCAGACGGTGATGACGTCGCACACCACCAGGTCGACGCTCTGCGCCTCGAGAAGCGGGGTGAGCGCAGTGGTCATCCGCGCCGCCCGCACACTCAGGCGCGCACCGGCATCGGTGTCGTCGCCGTCGCTGTCGACCAGGTCGAGCCCGGGCAGTTCCGCGATCGCGACGGGCGGGAGCCCATCGGCGCGCGCGGCACGGATGTCGGCCCACCGCGTGCCGGTGAAGACGATGACCTCGTCACCCGCGGCCGACAGTCTCTCGGCCAGCGCGATCGCCGGGATCGCATGTCCTGCATCGGGTCCCGCGACGACCGCGATCCGCACGTGAAGGCTCCTCGCTGTCGGTCCGTCGGTCGTCGCGCCTGCCTAGCGGTCGGCGGGCAGGTCGGCCGAGGGCTGTCCGGATCGGCTGAACCACTTGACCACCGTCATGGCACCCAGTGCCAGGAGGCCGAGGACGGCCAGCGCCGCCACGCCTTTCACGAGCGCCACGATCAACCCGAAGGCCAACCACACCACGACGATCGCCACCGCAATCTTCCACCACATGTCCCGCACCTCTCCATCGGATGTCCGGGCCGATCGGTGTGCCGGCCCGTCACCCTCGACAGTGCCGGTCACCACGGGTCCGAGTCACCCCTTCACGATGGAGTCGGGGGAAAGATCCGGGATGACCCCGACGCCGGAGACGGGGATCTCAGGGCACCGGCAACCCGGAGGTCAGGACTGCTCGGGACGCTTGTTCAGATCGGGGGTTGCCGGGTCGATGGCCGGGTTCGACGAGGCTCCACCGGGCAGGGCGTCGTTCTTCATGCCGGCACGGATCTGCTCGAGTCGTGAATGTCCGGCCATCTGCACCGAGGCCTGCTGGACCTCCATCATGCGACCGCCGACGGTGTTGCGCGAGAGCTCCGCCGAGCCGAGGGCGGTGGCGTAGCGGCGCTCGATCTTCTCGCGCACCTGCTCGAGATTGGGGGTGTTGCCCGGCGCCGAGAGTTCGCTCATCTGCTGCAGCGACGAGCTGACCTGCTCCTGCATCTTCGCCTGCTCGAGCTGGCTCAGCAGCTTGGTGCGTTCGGCGAGCTTCTGCTGCAACATCATCGAGTTCTGCTCGACGGCCTGCTTGGCCTGGGCCGCCGCCTGCAGCGACTGGTCGTGCAACGTCTTGAGGTCCTCGACACCCTGCTCGGCGGTGACGAGCTGGGCGGCGAAGGCCTCGGCGGCGTTGGTGTACTCCCCTGCCTTGGCGGAGTCGCCGTGGGACGCGGCCTGGTCGGCCAGCGTCAGGGCCTGACGGGTGTTGGCGTTGAGCTTCTCGACGTCCTCGAGCTGACGGTTGAGCTTCATCTCCAGCTGGCGCTGATTGCCGATCACCGCGGCGGCCTGCTGCGACAACGCCTGGTGCTGACGCTGTGCGTCCTCGATGGCCTGCTGGATCTGGATCTTGGGGTCGGCACGTTCATCGATCGTGGCGTTGCCCGCGGCCATCATGTAACGCCAGGCCTTCACGAATGGGTTCGGCATCTTTCCCCTGTCGTCGGTGCTCGTGCGTGATGTCCTGCCCGGCCGATCTCACGAGGATTCCGACCGTGCGGTGGACACCAATCTAGCCGTTGACGTCACCTCAGGGGGCGACGTCCGCCTCGGCGGGTGGTGCGGGTCAGGCTGCCGACAGGGCGGAGGTGCCCCGGGCGCGCCCGGCGCCGGTGGAGTCGGCGGGCGGCGGGATGACGACCTTGGTGTCCTCGGCGATGGTGGTGCGACGACGCATCGCGGTGCTGACATCGAGGAGGAGGTCGGCGACCTCGACATCGAGGGCGTGGCAGATGGCCGAGAGCAACTCGCTCGATGCCTCCTTCTGTCCACGCTCGATCTCGGACAGGTAGCCCAGGCTCACCCGCGCGTCGGTCGAGACCTCTCGCAACGTACGACCCTGATCCGTCCGGACCCGCCGCAGACTGCCACCGAGAGCCTCACGAAGTAGTGCTGCCATTGGAGTCCTCCTCACTTACTGACGTACAACGCGATCACACCCCGTGGAAGTTCCCGATTCGCTCGCACCGGCCGTTCCGACGACCCTAATCGACGTCCGACGACACCGCCGGTCGGATGTGCGACCGCGCGCCGTCACCCGTCGGGGGTGACACCGGAGGAGCCGTGACCCCTATGCGCGGCGGCCGGCCGATCGCAACTGGAGTGCGCGCCAGACGTAGTCGAGGCCGGTGACGATGGTCGCGACGATGGCGGTGACCATCACCGCGACCGCGACCCAGTGCACCGCGCCGGGCAGGGGAAGGATGTAGAGGCCGATCGCGATGACCTGCAGCAGCGTCTTGAGCTTGCCGCCGCGACTGGCCGGGATGACCCCGTGCCGGATCACCCAGAACCGCAGCAGGGTGACGCCGACCTCGCGGGCGATGATCACCGCGGTGATCCACCACGGCAGGTCGCCCAGGAGGGACAGACCGATCAGGGCCGAACCGATCAGGGCCTTGTCGGCGATCGGATCGGCCATCTTGCCGAAGTCGGTGATCAGACCGCGGTTGCGTGCGATGCGGCCGTCGTAGCGGTCGGTGATCGCCGCGATAGCGAACACGGCCCACGCGGCGATCCGCCAGCCCGATTCGTGGCCGTCGCCGGCGAAGAGCGCCGCGAGGAACACCGGCACGAGCACGATGCGGAACACCGTGAGGATGTTGGCGATGTTGACGACCGGGACGTTGCTGACCGGGTCGGCGATCGGATCGTCGGCCACCGGCTTCATGGAGTTGCGCAGCCGTTCGGCCACCGGCGAATCCTCTGCCGCAGCTCGTCCGACGACGCCGCGGCGCCGATCATCGGTGCGTCCTGGATCACCCACGCCCATGACGATATCCGTCACACGGCCGCGTCCCGAGCGCAGGTCACGCGAGCACGTCGAACGCGTGTCGCGGTGCCCCGCGACGACGACCGCCCCGGGGCCGTCGTACTACTGTTTCCCCATGGCAGCCGCCGAGGGGTCCGCCGACACCGGGGGCGTCACCGATGCCGTGCCGGTGACGATCCGGCGGGCCCGGACCTCCGACGTCCCGCGCATCAAAGCGGTCATCGACATGTACGCCGGACGCATCCTCCTCGAGAAGAACCTCGTGACCCTGTACGAGGCGGTGCAGGAGTTCTGGGTCGCCGAGATCGACGGCGAGGTGGTGGGATGCGGTGCGCTGCACGTGCTCTGGGCCGATCTGGGTGAGGTCCGCACGGTGGCCGTCGACCCGGCGTGGGCGGGACACGGCATCGGACATCGCCTGGTCGGCCGACTCATGGACGTCGCACGCGACCTCCAACTGACCCGCGTGTTCGTGCTGACGTTCGAGACCCACTTCTTCGCCCGACACGGTTTCGCCGAGATCGACGGGACGCCGGTCACCGCCGAGGTCTACGAGGAGATGTGCCGGTCGTACGACGCCGGTGTCGCCGAATTCCTCGACCTGAGCTACGTCAAGCCCAACACCCTGGGCAACACCCGCATGTTGGCCTCACTGCGCTGACATCCCCACCCACCACAGGTCCAGGAGCGCACACCATGACCGTCTTCGCCGTCGAGTACACCTACGTCGACGCCACCTCCGACACCCGCGACACCCACCGGGCGTCGCACCGCGAGTGGCTCAAGGGCCTCGTCGACACCGGGGTGGTGCTCGAGACGGGCCCCTACCCCGACGGCAGCGGAGCCCTCCTGATCTTCCGCGCCGACGACGCCGACGCATTGACGGCCATCCTCGCCGACGACCCCTTCCACGCGGTGGACGCCATCACCGCGACCCGGATCACGGAGTGGAAGCCCCTGTTCGGGCCCCTGTCTGACTGAGACCGGCGAGTCCGACTGAGACCGGCGCGTCGGCCTGATACGGGCGAACCCCGCACCACCGGGTGGGTGGGCGGGGTCCGCGACGTGCTGGGTGCAGGTCAGGCGCTCGGTATCGAGTCCTGCTCCTTCTTGTCGTTCGACTTCGCCTTGATGAGGCTGGCCACCGTCGTGACCACCAGGACGCCGACGATGATGCTCAGCGACAGGCCGGTCGAGATCTCGGGGACCTTGATGTGCTCGCCGCCGTTGAGGAACGGCAGCGTGTTCTCGTGCAGCGCATGCAGCACGAGCTTCACACCGATGAAGCCGAGGATGATCGACAGACCCCACGAGAGGTACACGAGGCGGTCGAGCAGGCCGTCGAGCAGGAAGAACAGCTGACGCAGACCCATCAGAGCGAAGGCGTTCGCGGTGAACACGATGTACGGCTCGGTGGTGAGGCCGTAGATGGCGGGGATCGAGTCGAGGGCGAACAGCACGTCGGTGAAGCCGATGACGATGAGCACCATGAGCATCGGTGTCGCGAGGCGCTTGCCGTTGGCCTTGGTGAACAGCTTGTCGCCGTTGTACTCGTCGGTGGTGCGCAGGTACTTCTTGACGAACTTCATGATCGCGCTGTCTTCGTCGTCGTCGGCCTCCTCCGAGGCCGTGGCCTCGCGGATGAGCTTGACGGCGGTGTAGATCAGGAAGGCGCCGAACAGGTAGAACACCCAGCTGTAGGCGTTGATCGCCGCGGCACCGACCGCGATGAAGCCACCGCGCATCACCAGGGCCATCACGATGCCGAGCAGCAGCACCTTCTGTTGGTACTCACGGGGAACGGCGAACTTCGCCATGATGATGACGAAGACGAAGAGGTTGTCGACCGACAGCGCCTTCTCGGTGATGAAGCCGGCGTAGTACTCGCCGCCGTAGGTGCCGCCCCACTGCCACCAGACGTAGCCGCCGAAGATGAGGGCGATGGTGATGTAGACCGCCGACCAGGCCCCGGACTCCTTGAGCGACGGGGCGTGCGGGGTACGGACGTGGGCGAAGAAGTCGAAGATGAACAACCCCAGGATCACCACGAGCGTGATGATCCAGGTTGTCGCGGACACGTTCATGTACTCGTAAACCTCCAGCTAACCGAACACGGGTGCCAGAGGTCTCTCCCGCCGTGTGGATGACCACACGGCCGACGTCCCGGAACGCCACACGAACCCGGTGATGGCACCGGCTCGGTGACGAACGTATTGACGAGATCGCCGCGACAGGGATACTCCCCTCGAAAGCAAAATTTACTTTACCTTTGCCGTGGGGGGCTCGCCATAGTCGCAGGTCAGCGAGTTCAGGTTCCGGGCAATTCAGTCACCGACCGTCGCGCCGTTGATCGAGGCGATCACGCCGGCGAGGTCTTCGGGCTTCACCAGGACCTCCCGCGCCTTGGAGCCCTCGCTCGGTCCGACGACGCCTCGGGTCTCCATCAGATCCATGAGTCGCCCGGCCTTGGCGAACCCGACGCGCAGCTTGCGCTGCAGCATCGACGTCGACCCGAACTGACTGCTCACCACGAGCTCGATGGCCTGCAGCAGATCGTCGAGATCGCCACCGATGTCGCCGTCGATGTCCTTGGAGTCCGACACCTTCTGGGCGGTGACCCCCTCCTGGTACTGCGGATCGCCCTGTTCCTTGGCGAACTCGACGACCGCGGAGATCTCCTCGTCGGTGATGAACGCGCCCTGCATGCGGATCGGTCGATTCGAGCCCATCGGGATGAACAGTCCGTCACCCATACCGATCAACTTCTCGGCGCCGGGCTGATCGAGGATGACCCGCGAGTCGGTGAGGGACGACGTCGCGAACGCGAGCCGCGAGGGCACGTTGGTCTTGATCAGACCGGTCACGACGTCGACCGACGGTCGCTGCGTCGCCAACACCAGGTGGATCCCTGCCGCTCGCGCCTTCTGCGTGATGCGCACGATGGCGTCCTCGACGTCCTTCGGCGCGGTCATCATCAGGTCGGCGAGCTCGTCGACGATGGCGAGGATGTACGGGTAGGGCCGGTACACGCGCTCGGATCCCAGCGGGGTGCTGATCTCCCCGGAACGCACCTTCGCGTTGAAGTCGTCGATGTGCCGGACCCGCGACGCCTTCATGTCCTGGTAGCGCTGCTCCATCTCCTCCACCAGCCACGCGAGAGCGGCCGCGGCCTTCTTCGGCTCGGTGATGATGGGGGTGATGAGGTGCGGGATGCCCTCGTACGGAGTGAGTTCCACCATCTTGGGGTCGATGAGGATCATCCGCACGTCGTCGGGCGTCGCGCGGGTCAGCAGCGACACCAGCATCGAGTTCACGAAACTCGACTTGCCCGAGCCGGTGGAACCGGCCACCAGGAGGTGCGGCATCTTGGCGAGGTTGGCGCTGACGAAGTCGCCCTCGATGTCCTTGCCGAGCCCGATCACCAACGGGTGGGAGTCCTTCCGCGTGCTCGGTGACTTGAGCACGTCGGCGAGGCGCACCATCTCGCGGTCGGAGTTGGGCACCTCGATACCCACCGCGGACTTGCCGGGGATCGGTGCGAGCAGTCGCACGTTGTCGGTCGCCGCGGCGTAGGCGATGTTGCGGGCCAGCGCGGTGATCTTCTCCACCTTCACGCCCGGGCCGAGTTCGACCTCGTAGCGCGTGACCGTCGGCCCACGGGTGAAACCGGTGACGGCGGCGTCGATCTTGAACTGCTCGAGCACCGCGGTGATGCGGTCGATCATGTCGTCGTTGGAGGCGCTGCCCATCTTCGGCGGGTCGCCGTCGATCAGCAGCGACGCCGGGGGCAGGCGGTAGTCACCCTCCACGGTGCGCTCGACGAGTTCGGTGAAGTCCTCGGCCACCGGTGCCGGGGCCGGCGGCGCCTTCTTCGGTACGGCGGCACGGCGCGGTTTCGCGACCACCTCGGTGGGGCGTGTCGCTAGGGCCTCGGCCGGGTCGGCGTCGGTGATGAGCGGCTCGGTCAGCGCCTCACCGGCGGTGACCCCGGTGGGTCGCCGCAGACGCGTCGTCGGTGCCGGGACGTCCTCGATGTCGTCGGGCGGGTAGTTCTCCCACGGGTCACCGCCACGACCCGCCACGTGTTGCGGGTCGTCCCACTCGTCCGGCATCTCGTCGAACTCGGCCGGATCGTGGGCGTCGTGACGCGTCCCGTGCCCCACCCCGAAGTAGTCCGATGCGAGCGCGACGACCTCACGCACCGTCATGCGGACGGCGAGCAGGATCCCGGCGACGATGCAGATCACCAGGATCGGCACCGACACCCAGGCGGTGAGCCCGGTCGTGAGCGGGCCGGCCGCGGCGAATCCCAGGAAGCCGCCCGCGTCGAGGCGGCCGTCGAACTTCACGGGGGCACCGGCGACGAGATGCCAGATCCCGAGCACGGGCAGGCCGATGAGCGCGCAGGCGGCGATGTTGCGCCCGCGGCTGCGCGGATCGGGCCCACGCCGCATGAGTCGGACGGCGACGGCCATGGCCAGGACGGGAACGACGACGGCCGCCCCGCCGACGACGGAGCGCACGGCGGTGTCGATGAAGGCGCCGATCGGTCCGGCAGCGTGGAACCAGACACCGACGGCGACCAGGATCGCGACGGCCACGAGCGCGAGGGCGGCACCATCTCTGCGGCGTCCCTCCTCCGACGACCGATCGAACGGGGCCGGCGACTCACGGCGCGAACGGCGGACGGGCGTGTCGTCGAACCCGTCGACGTCGTCGGGGTGGTGGTCGTCGGTATAACCGTCGTCGGCGAGATCGTCGGCGAAGTGGTCGTCCGCGTAGGTGCGATCCGGGTCGAAACGCTCCGGACCCAGGTCGTCGGGATACATCTCGTCGGCGTAGCGGTCCTCGTGCCCGCGTGACGTGCCCGACCCGACGCGGGCGAGTCCACCCACACCGCGGGCGAGCAGGACCCAACTGGTGCCCACTCCCCGACCGATCGCACGGACCACCGAACCGTGCTCGGCGGTCTCCTCCGCCACGGTGGCCCTGGTGGCCGCGGTCGAGCGCGACCGCGTGGTGGCCGTCGACCGCGTCGAGCCGCGACCCGACGTGGTGGACCGGGCGCCCGCGCCACGCCCCGCGGCCGCGGACTTGGTCGACGACCGGGTCGTACCGCCCCCGGCCTTGGTGCCACCGGACTTCCTGGCGCTTCCGGACTTCTTCGCGGCTCCGCTACGGGCAGGCGTGCGGGTCGTCGCGGACGACGTCGCCGCAGCTCGACGCGTCGAGGAACCCGACGAGGTGCGCTTCGCGGCCGCGCGGGAACCCCGGGCCGTGGACTTGGAGCTCATGCGCTCACCATAAACCGCATCAACCCCATAAGCCTCGTGCACCTCACCGGTCCCACCGAAGGCGTGTCTCTATCGTGACCGAGCCCGTGGTGACGGAGCCGAACGGACGTCGCTCGGGGCAGCGTCAGAGGCCGCGCTCGGCCGCCTTCACCGCTGCGACCGCGTCCGGATCGCCGTCGAAGGCCAGGTCGAGTTGGTCGCGGCCGAAGACGAACAGGACCAGATCTCCCAGGTCACCGGTGACCGTGACCGACGGACCCGACCCCGCGGTCAGCACCGTCGCCCCGTCGCCGGTCGTCAGCGCGACCCGCGCTCCTGCCGAGCGCAGGCCCTTCTTGCCGATCATCTTGAGGGGCGCCATCAGCGCCGACTCGAGCGCGGGGTCGAGTACTCGGGGCGTCCACCCCGGCGACGCACGACGGACGTCCTCGTGGTGGACGAAGAACTCCGCCGGGTTGGCGAACCGGTCGAGCACCGCGAACGGCGAGTACCACGGCGGCCCGGAGGCGAACTGGTCGACGAGCCGGCCGTAGTCGCGGCGCGCGTAGGAGTTCTGCACATGCTCGGTGTAGCCGGCCAACGGCGGGATCACGATGCCCGCGGACGCGTCGAGACGCGCCTCGCGGACCACCATGTGAGCGGTCAGGTCACGCGCCGTCCACCCGTCGCAGAGGGTCGGGGCGTCAGGCCCGACCGAACGCAGTGTCTCGGCCAGGGCGGTGCGTTCGGTGCGTGCAGCGGTCATCGACAGAGCCTATCGACTCCGGCGACACCCGCGGACCCGGCGCTACCGGGGCGACTTCGCGCGCACCGACAATGGTCGTAGCGACAAGGGCGCAGTGACCGACGATCCAAACCGCGACAGACCTGGTAACTCGGTTTTGCCTCGTCTGACTCCTACGACAGTCGCTTGCGCTCCAATAGCAATTGTCGAACCGAAAATGCGCTAGGAGCGCTGACCACTCCAAGTAGGCCCAAGAACCATCCCCAATCAGGGGAGAATATTGAACCCAAAACTACAATAAAGAGCATAGACGTGGCGAGTGACACGTAAAAAGAGATGCGCAAGAATGATCCGTGCGAAAAGGCAAGCAACTTCGCGTCGATAGTGGCCTGAAGTCCATCCGCCTGAGTTTCGGCGGCCTCAAATAGGTCACCTAGATCGTGGATACCCATTTCAATCTTCCGAATTGTTGAAACCGAACTGAGGGCCAAAAGCGCCCAACTACTTTCCCAGCTGTCGTGGTACCAGCTGCCGTCTTGGCGAAAACCATCCGAGAAGATCTCCCCAACTCTCACCGACACATACGTTTTATGATTCGGACGTAGACTTGTACCGAGCCCCATCAGGGCAGCACAGAACTCCACGAAATTTGCCTTAGTGACCGTTGCTGAAGACAACCACTGATACAGATCATCGTATTGAGCACGAGCCGAGGAGTCCGCATTAATCGCTAAGACCGAACGCGCCCAAACTACCTGGCCAAGTGAATACGCGGATGTCGTCTCCAATGATTCGGACGAGATCTCTCGGATCCAGTCGGCGCAGGCAGCCCTGCGCAGTTCCTCCGGTCTCAACTCGTGGATCGTCACGAGAAGCTGCGCTATGTGGTGTGACTTTAAGCGCGTCGGTGACTCTCCGCGTGAGGCGTCATCTATTAAAAAGCCAAGGGCCGACTCGCTCCAGTGCAAATCGTGGCCGGCACACGCCCGTATCGCCACCGCCGTATCCCAAACAGTTTCCAAACGGCCACCAGGTTCGGCGTGACGTAACAAAGCCTCTGCGGCCTCATGGCAACGAGTTGTCGATTGCCATTCGGGACGCCATCTTGTAATCGAATTGACCGCTATTGCTGTATAAGCCGCACTGCCGTTGCCGAATCCACCGCCCGACATCTGATTGTCGATCATCCAATCCACCGCTGCGTCAATACGTGCGTCGCTTGACGAGAATACGTCGACCTGAACGACATGATTCATAAGTTCAGAGCGGAGACTCGCGATTAAGCCCTTAACGTCTGAGCTCACGCCTCGATCCCCCACATCTCGAAAGCTTCCGCGAGCCACCGACCCGTGGAGTCTCCCCGAATCGAGATGATGCCAGCACCTATCGCTGCTTCCACATTCTTAGGGTCGTCATCCACAAAAATAATAGAAGAGTCCGGAAACGGTTTTTTAAGTTCCTCGAAATACGCAACATCGGGCTTTCGGGACCGCATCTCGGATGAACAGTAATAACCGGAAAGCTCACCGAACCAATCGAACTCTCCCTCCCATATCTCCAACCAAGGCGCATAGTGGTTTGTCGCAAGGACTACACCGATATTGCGGGCGAGACACGCTCGAACGCCTGCAACGCCGGCCGGCAATTCCGAAAAACCGGATAGAAAAGCTGCCCTCACAACGTCAGGCCTTAGGTCCGCAATCTTCGAAAGCCTATTCCAAACCTCAGACTCGTCAAGATCTCCATTTTCAAGACTAAACCGGAGGTCCGTGAACCACGCATGACGCATAGCTCCCTCAACTCTTGCATTGCCCCTTGCAATCGTGGTCCAGAATTTACCTAGGGTCGGATCGGTCAGTAGAATTCCACCCAGATCAACCGCAAGCAGTGGCACCTTCACCTGTCCAGCTCCTTCTGCACCTTTTCCAAATTCAGTATGAAATGGTTAAGAATCGAACGCCGACCTTCCAAATCCCGATCGCTAGATACAAGGCCTCCGCGCAAAACCTCCGACAACTCTGGAACTATGATCCGACGTATGGTGTCGGCTAGGATTTGTGGGCTGCCAGCGAAAGCGACCTCCTCCACTCGCTTTCTGAGCTCCGGCGACATGCGGCGTTCCGAACGTCGAGAAGGTTCCCTGAAGCGCGGAGTACCGACCGTTCTTCGCTCGCAAACACAGATGTAAGCTTCCAACAGGCCACTTGCTCTGCTGCGAGCATTAATGTACTCACCCCGGAGAAGCTGGATAAGGATGTTTGAGGAGTGAAAGAAGAGAGCGTCCCATGTATTCAACATGTCGGCGGCAGAGGCCCCTGTGCGATCTTTTAGAGCAGCGGAGACTTCGCCGTCACGGTCCACGACTATGCTGTCGTGGGTGAAGAATAGCGTAGGCCAGCGACGTATTTCGTTGATATACGCTGATGGATAGACCGAGAGGTCGACACCGACACCACTCAGAATTGCATGAAACTTCTGCAGACCGGTCCAATAACAAATATCAACGGGACCACAGTGCGTCTCGAAAGCCGCCACCATGTTCTCACGATTCCACGCACCAATGTCTGTTACATAAACGAAGAAGTCCAGATCCGACATTTCGTCACTTTCGCCCATCGGTCCGGATCCGACACGAAGCGCCGCGCGCACTGTGTCGCGTGAGGCCAGATAGTTACTGAAGCGATAGTCCAATTCAGCCGCGTCCAAGGCTAAATCCCTCCTCGCGCGAACCCTCGCAGATACTCCGCAATCTTCATAAGTAGGGCGTCTGGAGTGGGTTGAATATTGCGAGGAAAATCCAGAAAAAAGGGCCAGTCATCGTCAGTCCATTTGGTGTTGCGGAAAGTAACTGGCGAGTCATACCGCGGAATTGCATGGAAGTGAACGTATGGATCGTGCTGCATCGACACCACATAGTTGAAATGGACTGGGTGGAACGCCCTTGTAACTACCGTTTCAAACTTCGACACAGCATTTCGAAAGTCGCGCAACTCACCGGCCTTCAGGTCAGATAGTCTGCCTGCAGGGCGACACAAAAGCAGGGCGCATGAACCCAGTGTGATTTGCTGCGGACGTACAACTATCAACCAGTGCCGCGTGCGTGAGACAATGTTAACTTCGACATTGAATCGATCCCAGTTGCCATCCGGGTCTAGGTCTTTCGTCATTCCGTATGGAGCTTTCCCTGAAGTTGGGCTGGCACTTACTGACCAGGCACACCAGATTATATGGGAAACGCCGCAGGAATGGAGCACGAACCGAAAGATTCCGGCTGATCAGGCAACTAGCGGACGCGCCTACGCCGACCACCGAAAGGGGCTGGGAGTGCATCCATGCGGGTGTATCTGAAGGTCAAGCGCGAGTTTTCAGTTGTCGGGTTTGGCCAAACGAACACATTGCATCAAACCTCGTCATTTTGACTGTGCGTGACGGTCAGTTTGTTACCGAACCGCATTAGCTGCAGACGGCATCGCTGCTCGCATGTAGATCCATCAACACAGCAATTATCACGGGTTCGCGTCCGTACTTAGCTTTTACCCATCTGCGAGATATGCTCTCTACTCGGCGTTGTAGAATCTCTGCCGTCGAGTAACTCGACAGAAGACCATCAATTTCCTTGGAAACAAACCGCGCAAGTTCAATATCGAGACTTTCCGATGATGTGAGTCCCCTGCTCTCCACCCTGACCGCACCGTTGATCAGCTTGTTGCCACTATCGTAATAGAACGCGACCACAACCGCCCCGCTCACTGTGAGTCTATCTCGCTCGTCGAGGACACGAGAGGTGATGTCGTCAAGCCGCCCCCCGTCCAAGTACACATTTTCGAGCTTGTGTCGGCCAGAAAAACTGGCAATCCCGTCTTCTAGGTCGACAACTACGCCGTCCTCTGCGATAAGCACTCTAGCCTCATCGACTCCTGCGGATACAGCAATATGGTGATTGGCAACTAAATGTTTCCATTCGCCATGGATTGGCAAAACATTTCTGGGCTTCAAAATATTGTATAGATACAAGAGCTCGCCCGCTGGCGCATGCCCGGTCACATGAACCTTGTCCTGCGCGGACGTTATCACCTTGGCTCCGCGCCGAGTTAGGTCGTTAAGCACACCGGTTACCGATTTCTCATTCCCCGGCACTACAGACGAAGAAAATATTGCCGTGTCGCCAGGTTCAATTTTCATCTGACGGTGTTGCCCACGCGAAATTCTTGAAAGCGCAGCCATCGGCTCACCCTGCGAGCCGGTGCAAACTATGATTGTGCGATTTGCCGGCAACCGCAGAAGTTCATCTACATCGATAAGATCAACGGACCTCTTGTTTAGGTACCCCTCATCGAGCGCGATCTGGGTGTTTCGGACCATTGACCTGCCGAGAAAACAGATTTTCCTGCCGTGTCTTTCTGCAGCGTCGATTACGCTTTGCACGCGATGAATGTTGCTAGCGAAAGACGCCAGAAAGATCCTTGCCGTCGCGGCACCGATTATTCGGTCGAGTGTTGCTGCGACATCTTGTTCGGAGGCGACAAAGCCTGGAATATCCGCGTTAGTTGAGTCGACGAGGGCAAGGTCCAGTCCGGCTTGGGCAAATAGCGCCATTCGATTGAGATCAGTGATACGACCGTCTATTGGCGTCGGGTCGATCTTCAGATCTCCACTATGAAAAATCCGAGTTTCGCCGCAAGTAATTCCAATAGAGAACGAGTGTGGAATAGAATGCGTCACGGAAATAAATTCGCTACTGAACGCCCCATGCTGCGTTCGGGTGCCATTCTCGACCGGAATCAAATTCGGACTGATTCGGTGTTCAGCGCACTTCGCCTTCAAGATTGCCAAGGTAAATACTGAACCGAAGATTGGAATATCTGATCGTAGACGAAGTAGGTAAGGTATCGCACCGATATGGTCTTCGTGCCCGTGTGTCAAAAGAATAGCTTCAATTTGGTTGATTCGTTTCGCTATCGGCGAGAAATTGGGAATCATCAAGCTGATCCCGGGCTCCTTGTCGGGAAACTGGACTCCACAGTCGACGATGAGCAGCTTGCCGTCGAACTCGAACACGGTCATGTTCCGGCCGATCTCGCCGATACCGCCGAGCGCCACGACACGCAAACCGTTGCGCGGCAACTTCTTCGGCAGCCCCAGGCGGTCGGTGACGTCACCGACGGGCTGCGAGGCGACCTGCGGGGACCGATCGCGGCGTGGCTCCGAGGAACCTCCCCCACCGCCGTTGCCGCGAGAGTTCTTGCCCCGACGACGTCCGCCACCGGAGGATTCCGCCGATCGGGCCGAGTCCTTGCCGGCCGAGTCCTTCACGGCAGGCCCGGAGGCCTTCTTCTGCGTAGGTGCCGACTTCTCCTGCGCCGGAGCGGCATTCGTCTTCACGGGTGCGGCCGCCGCCGTCGGCTGCTCGTGCGCCGGAGGCGTGGGGGCCGCCGGTTCGGGCGGACCGCTGCGGCGGGTGGCCGCGCGACGCCGACGTTTCGGAGCGGTGGGTTCGCCGTTCGCCTGCTCGGGACCGGTCACGAGAGAACCTGCGCTGCACGCAGATCCGCGATCAGCGACTCGATCTGCGGCCCGGTGGCCGGCATCTGCGGCAGACGCGGTTCCCCGACGTCGAGACCGGTGATCCGCAGTGCGGCCTTCACCATCGTCACACCACCGAGCCGCCCCATCGCGTTCACCAACGGTATGAGCGAGAGGTTGATCTCCCGTGCACGAATCATGTCACCCTTTTCCACAGCGTCGAGCAGATCTCTGAGCCGCTCCGGCACCAGGTGGCCGATCACCGAGACGAATCCCGACGCACCCACCGCCAGCCACGGCAAATTGAGCGCGTCCTCACCGGACAGGTATTGCAGACCGGCGTCGGCGATGAGCGACGCGGCCGAGTTCAGATCGCCCTTGGCGTCCTTGACGCCGACGATGTTGGGGTGCCTCGCCAGTTCCAGAAGCGTGCGGTGCTCGATCGGCACCACCGAGCGCGGCGGGATGTCGTAGAGCAGCACGGGCAGGTCGGTCGCGTCGGCGATCGCCGTGAAATGGGCCAGCAGACCGGTCTGCGGCGGCCGCGAGTAGTAGGGCGTCACGACGAGCAGACCGTGCGCCCCGCGCTTGGCCGATTCGACCGCGAAGCGCACGCTCTCGGCGGTGTCGTAGCTGCCGGCCCCCTGCGTGATGCGTGCACGGTCGCCGACCGCGTCGAGCACCGCGCTGAGCAGGTCGAGCTTCTCGGTCACGGTGGTGGTCGGTGACTCCCCGGTGGTACCCGAGATCACGAGGCCGTCGACCCCGCGATCGACGAGATGGGTCGCGAGTTCGACTGCCTTGTCGAGGTCGAGGCTGCCGTCGGCGGCGAACGGTGTCACCATCGCGACACCCACGGTTCCGAACGGATACAGCTCACGCTGCGTCTGGCCGCTGTTCATAGTGGTCAGGCTACCGCCCGGCGGCGGGGCCGAGCCGCACAACCCACCTGCGGCCGCGTCGGTCAGCTGTCCACCACGAACGGCGAGGTCGCGACCTCGGTGCCGTCGGCCAGGGTTCCGATCTCGAAATCGCCGAACACGGTCGGGGCGAGGCCCGACAGCTGTCGCAGACACTCGATCGCGAGCTGCCGGATCTCGACGTCGGCGTGCTCGGTGGCCCGCATCCCGACGAAGTGCCGCCAGGCACGCAGGTTGCCGCTCACCACGATCTTCGTCTCGGTCGCGTTCGGCAGCACCGACCGCGCCGCCTGCCGCGCCTGCTTGCGTCGCAGGATCGCGTTGGGCACGTCGGCGAACTTGGCCTCGAGCGCCTCGAGCAGTTCGGTGTAGGCCGCGCGGGCGGCGTCGGTGGCGGTCACGAACAGGTCCTCGAGCTCGGCGTCACCGCGGATCGCCGGCGGTGGGACCACGTTCGAGTCGTGCTCGGGGACGAAGCGCTGCGACAGCTGCGAGTACGAGAAGTGTCGGTGTCGGATCAGTTCGTGGGTGCACGACCGCGAGATCCCGGTGATGTAGAAGGTGACGGTCGCGTGCTCCAGGAGGGAGAGGTGTCCGACCTCGAGGATGTGACGCAGGTATCCGGCGTTGGTCGCCGTGCGGGGATTGGGCTTGTCCCAGCTCTGATAGCAGGCCCGCCCCGCGAACTCGACGAGCGCCTCGCCCCCGTCGACATCGGTCGACCACGGGATGTCCGCGGGCGGATGGAACTCGGTGTGCGCGATCATGTGCACCTGCAACGGGACCAACTGCGACACCTGACTGCACTCCTCTTCGACGGGCCGACCGGCGACTCGATCGGCTCCGATTGTCCCGTGCCGCACCTCGACGCAGAACGCGGGTGTCGGTGACGCCTATGCGAGAGCGCGACGCAGGAGCGTCGCAAGGTCGCCGCGCCTGCCGACGGTGACGTCGTCCATCCCGAGCCATCCCGCCATCGACCGCAGGTCTGCGGCCAGTCGGGTCGCGACGTGATCGCGGTCGACGCCGTCCTCGGCGAAGGCGCCGAGCACCCGCAGCACACCGGCGGATCGGTCGGTCTTGAGGTCCACGCGAGCGGGTATCTCTTCGTCGAGCAGATACGGGAAGACGTAGTACCCGTGCACGCGTTGCGGTTCGGGCACGTAGATCTCGATGCGGTAGTGCATGTCGAACAGGCGGTGCAGGCGCGGCCGGAAGAACACCAACGGGTCGAACGGGGCGAGCAGGGCCGACGCCTCCACCCGACGCGGGGTGCGTGCGGCGGGATCCAGGTAGGCGGTGCGGTCCCACCCCGCCACGGTCACCGGCGTCAGCTCGCCGGCATCGACGAGCTCGGTGACGGCGCGGCGGGCGTCGACGACCGGCAGTCGGTAGTAGTCGCGCAGGTCGGTCTCCGTCGCGACGCCGAGCGCACCGATCGATCGCCGAACGAGTTCACGGATCGCGACGTCCCGGTCGATGGTGGTGCTCGCGAGGTCCGGCCCCACGATGTTCTCGGCGAGGTCGTAGTACCGGGCGAAATTTCCGCGCCGTATCGCCGAGAGATCGCCCGCGGCGAGCATCACCTCGCACGCGTGCTTCACCTCGCTGCGATCCCACCAGCTGCCCCGGCGCGGTTGATCCCGGCGTCGACCGAGCAGTTCTTCGAGTTCGCCGCCGGTGGTCGGGCCCGTCTCGGCGAGGACGCGGGCGATCTCGGCACGGAGCGCCGTGCGTTCGGGCGGCTCGGCCACGGGCTTGCCGTACCGGCCGTAGCGGTAGTCGTCCATCCGCCAGCGGAACAGCGGCCAGTCCTCGACCGGGATCAGTGCCGCCTCGTGCGCCCAGTACTCGGCCAGCAGTCGAGGTGCCCGAGCCGTCGATTCGGCCGCCGCACGGTCGAGGAGCGCAGGGTCGTACGGCCCGAGTCGACTGAACAGCGGCATGTAGTGGGCGCGGACGGCGATGTTGACCGAGTCCATCTGCAGGAACCGGATCCGTCCGAGCACCCGCTGCAGGTGTCGACGCGTGACCACGCCGCCGGGGCGTGGATCGGCGAAGCCCTGTGCGGCGAGGGCGATCCGCCGCGCTCGCGCGATGGGCAGGGCGGCTGCGCTCACGATGTCGGCGGGGTCGCGGCCGGCGCGTCGGGGCGGGCCCGGTAGTCGAGGAACCGGTAGCGCAACCCGCTCGTCGACTCCTGCCACTCACCGTGCGTGGTCGCCACCCACCGCGTGGGGTCGATCTCCGGGGCGTGGGCATCGGCGCCGTCGACATCGACATCGATCTCGGTGACGTGCAGGACATCGGCGAACGTCATTGCCGCGTCGTAGATCTGGCTGCCGCCCATCACCATGACGGTCTCGTCTCCTGCGAGTGCCTCCGGCAGGTCGTGGGCGACCACCGCTCCCGGTGACGACCAGGTCCGGTCGCCGGTGAGGACGACGTTGACGCGGTCGGGCAGTGGCCGGAATCGTTCGGGCAGCGAGTCCCAGGTCCGGCGCCCCATCACCACCCGGTGGCCGCGGGTGAGTTCGCGGAAGTGCCGGGCGTCCTCGGGGACGCGCCACGGGATGGTGTTGTCGCGACCGATGGCGCGGTCGTTGCCCTGCGCCCAGATCAACGCGACCGTCATACGGCGACGGGCGCCTTGATACCCGGGTGGTGCTGGTAGTCCACGACCTCGATGTCGTCGAACTCGTAGTCGAACAACGACTCTCGTGGCGCCAGCCGCAGGGTCGGGTACGGGTAGGGATCACGCGACAGCTGCAACTGCACCTGGTCGACGTGGTTGTCGTAGATGTGGCAGTCGCCGCCGGTCCACACGAACTCACCGACCTCGAGCCCGGCCTGCGCGGCCATCATGTGGGTCAACAGGGCGTACGAGGCGATGTTGAACGGCACGCCGAGGAACAGATCGGCGCTGCGCTGATAGAGCTGGCAGGAGAGTTTGCCGTCGGCGACGTAGAACTGGAAGAACGCGTGGCACGGCGGCAGCGCCATCTGCGGGATCTCCCCCACGTTCCACGCCGAGACGATGTTGCGCCGCGAATCGGGATCCGACCGCAGGAGCGCCAGTGCGTTCGAGATCTGGTCGATGTGGTCACCCGAGGGGGTCGGCCAGCTGCGCCACTGCACCCCGTAGACAGGTCCGAGATCTCCGGAGGAATCGGCCCACTCGTCCCAGATCGTCACGCCGCGCTCCTGAAGCCACCGCACGTTCGAGTCACCGCGCAGGAACCACAGCAGTTCGTAGAACACCGACTTCACGTGTACCCGCTTGGTGGTGATGAGTGGGAAACCGGCCGCCAGGTCATACCGGAGCTGGTGGCCGAACAGGCTGCGTGTCCCGGTACCGGTGCGGTCGGCCTTGGGTGTCCCCTCGGCCAACACCTTCGCCAGCAGGTCCTCGTACGGGGTGTCGATCACGTGTCCGAGTCTAGGACTCCGGGCCGACGCCCGTGCTTAGGCGCCTCAGGACATCAGGTGGGCCGCGACGACGCCGCCGAGTTCCCGACACGCGGCGAGTGCGTCGGTGTCCGGTTTGTTGGAGGCGATCACGTACTCGGCAGCCTTGGTCCAGCCGAGGCCGGTGGTGATCGAGTCGATGGCGCGGACGGCACCCTCTGCGCCTTCGTTGCCGTGCAGGTAGACCCCGAACGGACGGCCCCGGGTGGTGTCGAGGATCTGGTAGTAGCTGGTGTCGAAGGCGTGTTTCAGGGCGCCGGCGATGTAGCCGAGGTTCACCGGGCAGCCGAGGACGTATCCGTCGGCGTCGAGGAAGTCCGATGCGCTGACCGACAACGCCGGGCGGCGGATCACCTCGACTCCGGTGATCTCCGGATCGGCCGCCCCGGCGAGCACCGCCTCGAACATCGCCTGGGTGTGCGGCGACGGGGTGTGGTGGACGATCAGGAGTCGAGCCGTCACGCCTGCGGCCCGCCGTGCTCGGCCTTCTCCTGTGCAACAGCGCGTTTCATCATCTCGCGGGCTCGCGAGCGGTCGCCGGCGAAGTCGTAGGCGCGGGCGATGCGATAGGTGTTGCGCCAGTTGTCGGGATCGGCCTCCCACTCGGTCTTGACCGTCGCGAACAGCTCGTCGGCCGCGTCGCGTTCCAGCCGGCCCGACGGCCGTCGTGGGAGGTCGGAGACGTCGAGTTCGCGGCCCTCCTCGCGCATCCGGCGACCCAGGCGTTGATGGGCGATGCCTGCCCGTACGGTCGTGAACGCCATCCAGACCCCGAGGAACGGCAGGATCAGCACGCCGATGCCCAGTCCGATCCCGACCACCGACCCGTCCTGGATCAGCTGGACACCGCGGACACCGAGCAGCCCGATGTAGAAGGCCAGCAGGATGAGGATGACCACGATCACGAGCACGATCGGTCGCGAGTCGCGGGAGTAGAAGTCGCGCTTGGAGCGCTCGCCCATCACGACGCCCTACAGGTCGAGCAGGTCGTCGAGACCGACCGTGAGGCCCGGCCGGTTGCCGATCTGGCGCACGCCGAGCAGCACGCCCGGGGCGAACGAGGTGCGGTCGAGCGAGTCGTGCCGGATGGTCAGCGTCTCCCCTTCGGTGCCCAGCAGCACCTCCTGGTGCGCGACCAGCCCCGCGAGTCGCACCGAGTGCACGCGGACGCCGTCGACGTCGGCACCGCGGGCGCCGTCGAGGGCGGTCGAGGTCGCGTCGGGCATCGGCGCCGCTCCGGCGTCGGCGCGCGCCTCGGCGATCAGGCGCGCGGTGCGGTACGCGGTTCCCGAGGGCGCGTCGGCCTTGTGCGGGTGGTGGAGCTCGATGACCTCGACCGAATCGTAGAACCGGGCCGCCGCAGCGGCGAACCGCATGCTCAGAACCGCGCCGATCGCGAAATTGGGGGCGATGAGCACACCGACGCCGGGTGCGTCGTCGAGCCAACCGCGGACCTGGGCGAGACGGTCGTCGTCGAAACCGGTGGTGCCGACGACGGCGTGGATACCGTTGCCGATCAGGAACTCGAGGTTGTCCATCACCACCGACGGGTGCGTGAAGTCGACGACGACCTGTGTGCCGGAGTCGACCAGCGACGACCGGTCGTCGTCCTTGTCGACTCCCACGGTGAAGGTCAGGTCGTCGGCGGCCTCGACCGCATCGACGATCGCCTGACCCACCTTGCCGCCACTACCGAACACCCCGACGCGGATCCCGTCACCACCAGCCATGACGTTCATGATCCCCCACGCGGGTCAGGTCGCACGCAGCAGGTCCGCGCACTTCTCGGCCATGGCCATCACCGAGATGTTGGGGTTGACCGTGGGCAGTTTCGGCATCGCCGAGGCGTCGACCACGCGCAGTCGCTGCGTCCCGCGGACGCGCAGTTGCGGGTCGAGGACGGCCATCGGATCGGCGTCGGTACCCATCTTCGCCGTGGCCGCCGGGTGATAGACGGTGTTGTGGGTCTTGTGCATGTAGTCGATGAGATCGTCGTCGGTGACGGCGTCGGGACCGGGTGCGAGTTCCCGGGCGATCCACGGTCGCAGCGCTTCCTGCGCCGCGATCTCGCGGGCGAGGCGGATACCGGCGAGCATCACCGTCTCGTCGTGGTGACCGGCGTCGGTGAAGTAGCGCGGATCCACTCGAGGGCGATCACGGAAGTCGCGGCTGCGCAGCCGCACCGTTCCGCGGGACAGACCCTGCGTGACGTTCGGGGTCAGGCAGAACCCGTTGTCGGTGGTCGGGTATCCCCACCGCAGCGTGTTCATGTCGAACGGCACACTGCCGTAATGCATCATCAGGTCCGGTAGGCCCAGGGCGTCGGTCTCCGGGGAATGACCGGTCGAGGCGAACAGCCCGATCTCCCACCACTGGCTCGACGTGGTGACCATGGGCTGCGCCGCCTCCCAGAACACGAGGCCCTCGACGTGATCGTCGAGGTTCGAGCCCACCCCGGGCGAGTCGACCCGAAGGTCGACACCCATCGAACGCAGGTGGTCGGCCGGACCGATCCCCGAGAGCATCAGCAGCTTCGGGGTGTCGATGGCGCCGGCGGTCACGATGACCTCACGGTCCGCGCCCACCACGTCGAAGCCGGTGAGATCGGGGCGTTGGTAGCGGGCACCGACGGCGGTGGTGCCCGAGCCGTCGTCGCCGTCGAACAGGATCTCCTGCGCCCAGCAGCCCGTGCGGACCTCGAGATTGGGGCGGGTCCCGATGATCGGGTGCAGGTAGGCATGCGAGGTCGACATGCGCAGACCGTCCTCGCCGGCGTTGATCTGGAACCACCCGGCGCCGGTGCGCACCGTCTCGCCACGGTTGAATCCCACCGTGGGCAGTCCCGCTGCCGCGGCCGCGTCGAGAACCGCAGCTCCACAGGGATCCTCGGCGGGAACGTCGCGCAGCCGGACGGGTCCGTCGTGACCGTGGTCGCCCGGTGCGTCGTTGTTCTCGAGTCGCCGCACCAGCGGGTGCACGTCGGCGGCCCCCCACCCGGTCAGCCCCATCCGCTCCCACTCGTCGAGGCTCTCCGCGGGCGGCCAGAAGGCGATACACGAGTTGTGCGAGGAACACCCACCGAGGACCTTGGCGCGGGCGTGCCGCATGAAATCGTTCCCACGCTCCTGCGGTTCGATCGGGTAGTCCCAGTCGTAGCCGGAATCGAGCAGGTGCATCCATTCGCTCAGCACCAGCACGTCGTCGTTGCCGACGTCGGTGGGGCCGGCCTCGATGAGACAGACGGTCACCTCCGGGTCCTCGCTCAATCGGGCGGCGAGCACACATCCGGCGGTGCCGCCGCCGACGATCACGTAGTCGAACCGCCCTGCGGTGACCTCGTTCTCGTGCAGTGGATCAGCCATGTGGTCAGACTCCCTCGGGTCCGGGGAACGGTACGGCGTCGGACTTGGTCTCCGAGGCGTGTGACCTCAGCGTCCCCATGCCCCGGCTGCCGACGGTGAAGTACCAGAGCAGACCGACTCCGCCGATGACGCCGATGTAGATGAACGCGGCCCACGTGTTGTACCAGGGAGCGCCGTACACCGCCTCGCGCGGCCACGCGAGGTTGATCGCCATCCCGATCCCCCACAGCACGGCCACGATGTTCACCGGGAGTCCCCAGCGCCCCATCGAGAAATACCCGCCCGCCTTGAGATCCGGCGGCGGCCACTGCCCTCGAAAGCGCTGCAGAAGAAGCGGACCCGTCACCATCAGGTACGCGATGTAGATCATGATGATCGCCACCGACGTCAGCAGCAGGAAGATGGTCGGCTGGTTGATGTTGATCACGAGGATCAGGATCGACAACACACCGATCAGGACCGACGGGATGACCGGAGCCTGGGTGCGGGGGTGCACCTTGGCCAGCGATTCGCCGAAGGGCAGCGCGTTGTCGCGAGCCATGGCGAACGTGAGCCTGATGGCGGCGGTGTGGACGGCGAGGGTGCACACGAACACCGCGACCACGATGCACATCAGGAAGATCTTGCCGACCGGGCCGTACATGACGTCGAGCACGATCTGCTGGAGTCCGCCCTGCGCGGCGAGCGCCGGATCGGAGAGGTTCGGTGCGGCGAGGATGGCGAACACGAGGATCGCCCCACCGATCACGAACGAGGCGAGGATTGCCCTTAGGATCGCCGACGGCGCGGTCTTACGGGGATTGACCGTCTCCTCACCGAGCGACGAGGCGGTGTCGAACCCGTACATGACATACCCCGACGCCAGCGAGGCGATGAGGAACGCGCCGAGATACCCGCCGCTCTCCCCTGCGCCGTAACCGTTGGTCGAGAAGAACACCGCCGGGGTGCGGTCGATGTTGAACGCCAGGATGACCGCGATCAGCACCGCGGCGATGAGTTCGATGAACACGCCCGTGCTGTTGATGATCGACATCAGCCGGACGCCGAAGGCGTTGATGGCCGTCGTCGCGAGCACCAGGATCGACCCCAGCAGAACGGCATTCGACGGCGACACCACGGTGAGGTCGTCGGATCCGATGAGCCGGAAACCACTCCAGATCTTCGGCAGTGTCGAGTCGATCGCCAACACGACCGCCGACATCGTGACGATCGAGGCGGTCAGCATCATCCAGCCCGAGAACCACCCGACCACCTTGTTGCCCAGGATCTTGGCCCAGTTGTAGACCGACCCCGCGATCGGGTACTTCGCGGCGAGCTCCATGAAACACAGTGCGACGGCGAGCTGTCCGACGAACACGATGGGCCAGCTCCACAGATACGCCGCGCCCGCGGTGCCGAACCCGAAGTAGAACAGCTGGAAGGTGCCGGTGAGGATGGAGATGTAACTGACCCCGGCGGCGAAGCTGGCGAATTTGCCGATGCTGCGGTCGAGGCTCTCCTTGTAGCCGAAATGTTCCATCCCGTTGTCGGGATCGATGGGTTTCTCGATGGTCATGCTGCCCCCTCGGGCGAAGCGGAATCGGATCTCGTGGTGACGACTGCTCTCGTGATGTCTGTGGCGCGGTACGACGTGGGCCCTGACCTGCAGGCGGGGACTCTCAGGGCGGGAACCACCCCGCCGGCGGGGCGGTGGTGTTGGTCCAGATGTGTTTGAGCTCCTGATATTCGGCGAGGCCCGAGGGACCCAGCTCGCGACCGTTCCCGGACCGACCGAAGCCACCCCACTCCGCGGCCGGGGTGTAGTAGCCGAAGTCGTTGACCCACACCGTGCCGTGGCGCAGACCGCGCGCCATCCGTTCGCCGCGTGCGGCATCGGAGGTGCGGACACCGGCGGCGAGGCCGTAGGCGGTGTCGTTGCCCAGTTCCAGGGCGTGGGCCTCGGTGGTGAACCGTTCGACGGTGAGGATCGGGCCGAACGTCTCCTCGGCGACGATGCGCATGGAGCGGTCGCAGTGGTCGAACACCGTGGGTTCGAAGAAGTAGCCCTCGGCCAGACGCGGCTCGGTCGAGCGGTGGCCGCCGGTGACCAGCGTCGCTCCCTCGGCCACGCCCACCGCCACGAAATCGACGATCTTGGCCAGCTGCTGTGCCGAGACGAGCGGGCCGGTGAGGCTGGCCGGATCGACACCGGGCCCCATCGGGATCCGGCCGGCACGGTCGGCGACCGCGGCGACGAGGTCGTCGGCGACGGATTCCTCGACGATCAACCTCGTCCCCGCCGAGCAGACCTGACCCGAGTGCAGGAACACCCCCGTGAGGACCTGGTCGACCGTCGCCGACATGGCCTCGGGGGTCGCGCAGGCGTCGGCGAACACCACGTGCGGGTTCTTGCCGCCGAGTTCGACGAGCACACGGGTGACGTGTTCGGCAGCCGTGCGGGCGATGACCTTGCCGGTCGCGAGTCCGCCGGTGAACGAGATGAGGTCCACGTCGGGGTCGTCGGTGAGTGCGGCCCCCAGATCGGATCCGGCGCCGAGCACCAGGTTCACGACACCGGCGGGCACACCGGCCTCGGCGATGAGCCGGGTCAGCTCGATCGTCGACAGCGGCGTCACCTCGCTGGGCTTGAGGACCATGGTCGCGCCGGCCGCCAACGCGGGGGCGATCTTCCACGAGATCTGCAGAAGCGGGTAGTTCCAGGGCGCGATCATCACGCACACACCGACGGGTTCGGCGACCACACGGCTGATCACCGCGGGGTTCCCGACATCGACGAGTCGGTCGGAACTGGTGGTGACCAGGTCGGCGTAATAGCGGAACACCGCGACGACGTCGGTGATGTCGATTCGACTCTCCGCGAGCGTCTTCCCCGTGTCGCGGGTCTCGATCAACGCGAGCGACTCGATGTCGCGCATCAACAGGTCGGCGATGCGGTCGAGGATGGCCGACCGGTCGGCCACGGTCGTCGACCGCCACGGCGAGTCGTCGAAGGCGGCGCGTGCGGCGACGATCGCCGCGCGGACGTCGGCCGGTGACGCCTCGTCGACCGACCGGATCACCGTCCCGTCGGCCGGATCGATGCAATCGCGGGTGCGGCCGGAGGTCGCCGCGGTCCACGCGCCGTCGATGAAGAGGTCACTCACCTCCTCATCCTCACCCGTCGGCGCACATTTCGTTGATCCAATCGTGGAATTGCGCGATGTGGTGCTCGGCGGGTACGAGAACGCCGCCGGAGGCGTAGGCGCGCGAGGACATACCGGGCTGCGTGCGTTCACAGGCGTCGAAGTCCTGGACGTTCACACGGTGGAACAGCTCGACACCGCCTCGGGTGTCGCCACCTGACGCGATCACGTCGGGGTGATAGAGCCAGTCGCACACCACGACCGTCCGGTCGACCGCGGCGGGGAACATGCGGTGCACGATCACGTGATCGGGCACCAGGTTCACGAACACCGTCGGGTTGATCGTGATCGCGTAGTAGCGCCGATCCTGATCGGCGGTCAGGTCCGGTAGCGGTGCGAACCCGGATGACCCGTCGACGGTGAATCCCTCGATCTCGCCGCCGAACTCGGCGCCGTGTCCGACGTAGTACTGGGCGGCGAGACCGTCGGCGAACTCCGGCAACACCTCGGTGAGTTCGGGGTGGATCGTCGCGCAGTGGTAGCACTCCATGAAGTTCTCGACGATGAGCTTCCAGTTGGCGGCGACCTCGTAGGTCTCACGGTGCGCCATCGCGAGATTGGCGACGCCGTAGCGATCGATCTGTTCGGGCGATCCCAGACGTGTTGTGACCGCGCCGATCACGGTCTCGGTGAACGACGGCGGTTCGTCGGCCAGGCACACCCACAGGTAGCCGAGCCATTCGCGGCTCGCGACGCCGATCAGTCCGTAGCGGGTGCGGTCGATGTCGCCCAGGCTGCTGAGGTTGGGTGCGGCGACGAGAGCGCCGTCGAGACCGTAGGTCCAGGCGTGGTACGGGCACTGGAGGTTTCGCCGGACCGCCCCCTGCGCCTCGGTGCAGATGAGCGCACCCCGGTGGCGGCAACTGTTGAGAAACGCACGCAGGGCGCCGTCACGCCCCCGTACCACCAGCACGCTCTCTCGGCCGATGTCGACGGTCGCGAAGCGCCCGGGGGCATCGAGATCGGCGCTGCGGACCGCGCACATCCAGCGCCGTTCGAGGATCGACTCCTGTTCGCGGGTGAAGGCGGCGGGGTCGGTGTAGGCGGCCCCGGCCAGTGTCGCCACGAGCGTGTCGGGTGGTGCCGGGTCGGTACGCCCTGTCTCGTCGAGGGCGGTCATCGGGCACCGGCTGTCGCGACTCGGTCCCCGCCGCCCGCGGCGAGCGCGGCGCGGGTCGGATCGAAGATGTCGATCGGGTGGTCGGTGTGACCGTCGACCACGAGATCGGCGAGGATCTCCCCGACCACCGGCACGAACTTGAACCCGTGCCCGGAAAACCCACAGGCCACGGTCACCCGATCGTGTCGGGGATGCCGTGCGATCACGAAATTGTGGTCCGGGGTGGTCGAGTACATGCACGTGGCGGCGTCGAGGGCGGGGCCGGCGACACCGGGCAGCAGCTGTTGCACCCGGGTTCGCATCCGTTCGGTCTCGTCGTCGTGGACCACACGGTCGATGGTCTCCGGCGAGCAGGTGTCGCCCCTGCGGAAGAAGGCGACCTTCACTCCCCCGTCGGGTCCGTCGATCGCCGGGAATCCGTAGATCTGCTCGATGTCGGCGTTCTCCTGGATGTAGATGGGCGCGTCGACCATCGCCGGGACGTCGTCGGAGGAGGGGTCGTCGGCTGCCGTCGGGGCGTCGAGGCCGAACCAGTACATGACCTGGCGCTCGATCTCGATCGAGACGCCGAGGTCGGCGAGGATCTCCGGCGCCCAGGCTCCGGGGCAGATCACCAGTTCCCGTGCCCGGAGGCGCCCGGAGTCGGTCACGACCTCCACGTACTGACCGTGATCGCTCCAGGATCGGACCGTCTCACCGAATCGGAGGTCGGCGCCCTCGCGTCCGGCGAGGTCGATGTGCGCGGCGACGGTCTCCTCCGGTCGCGCGAAACCGGCAAGCGGTTCGTACACGGCCACCTGACCGGCCTCGGGCACGAACCCCGGGAAGCGACGGGTGACCTGGCCGGCGTCGAGCACCTCGTGTTCGAGACCCCACAACTGCGCTGCGTGCAGCGAGCCCGACACGGTGGCGCATTCCGGTGGTCCGATGAACAGCCCGCCGGTGATGCGGTAGACCTCGCGGCCCGATGCGCGTGCGAGCTCCTCCCACAGTTCGTAGGCGCGCAACAGCAACGGCACGTACGCGGGATCCTCGAAGTACGACTGCCGGATGATGCGGGACCCGCCGTGCGACGACCCCCGATCGTGGGCCGGGGTGAACTGTTCGAGACCCAGCACCGAGACGCCGCGGCGGGCGAGGTGGTAGGCCGCGGCCGATCCCATGCCACCGAGTCCGATGACGATGACCTGGGCGTCGACGTCGCCCGGGTCGAGTGGTGCGTCGGTCATGCTGTGCGTCCTTTCAGGCGGGCGTTCTCCGGGTCGACGGTGGTGGTCGGCGACACCGTGAACGTCGCGGTCGTCGCGAGGTGGTCGACGTGCACCTGGTCACCGACACGCAGTTCGGGTGCGCCCCAGGCGTAGGCGATGGTGCGGTGCACGATCGGCGAGAACGCGGCCGATGTCACGTGTCCCACGGTCCCGTCGGGGCCGGTGACCGGTTCCCGACCGAGCAGGAGCGTGCCGGGGTCGTCGGCGACGAGTGTGTGCAGGCGCCGCCGCACCGGACGCTGCGACATCGCCGCGCGTCCGACGAAGTCGTGGTTCTTGGCGACGGCGAAGGCCAACCCGGCCTCGTCGGGCGAGTGCATCACGGTCATGTCGGTCCCCCACGACCGGTATCCCTTCTCGATCCGCAGGGTGTCGAGCGCGCCGCGTCCGGCCCACACTGCGCCCAGAGATGCGCCCGCGCTGGTCAGTTCGTCGGCAAGGGTGACGGCGTCGTCGGCGGCGACGTACAACTCCCACCCGAACTCCCCGACATAGGACACCCGCATGGCCAGGACCGAGACGTCGGCGATCCTGGTGCGCACCGTGCGATAGAAACCGAGGTCGTCGGGCCCGAGCGCGGCCTCGCTGAGGGGATCGACCAGGGCGAGCGCAGCCGGCCCCCAGACACCGAGACACGCTGTTTCGGCGGTGATCTCGCGCACCTCGACATCGGCGCCGTCGCGGCGGGCGACACGGGCGAGCGCGCGCAGACGTGCGAGATCGAGCGGACCGTTGATCCCGATCTGGAACGACTCGGCCGCGGTGCGTGCGACGGTGACGTCACTGAGCACGCCGCCCGAGGGGTCGAGCATGAGCGCGTAGATGACCGTCCCGACGGCGCGATCGGGGTCGCGGGTGAGGATGGGGGCGAGGAACGACACGGCGTCGGTTCCACTGACCTGCACCCTCATCAGCGACGTCATGTCGAACAAACCGACCCCTGCCCGGGTGGCGGCCGCCTCGGCGAGCACGATCGGCGACCAGTGGCGCGTGGAGAAGTCGTCGCGATGCGCCGACGCGGCGCTCGCCGTATCGATCTGAGGCAGTGCGGTATTGGCCTCGAACCACGCCGGGCGCTCCCAGTCGTGGGAGGTGACGAACACCGCAGCGCGTGCGCGGTGACGCTCGTGCAGTGGACTCACCGTGAGATCGCGCTGTATCGACCGTTGTTCGCGCGGATGGATGATGTCGTAGACCTCGTCGAAGGCGCGTGCACTCATCGCGGCGACGTGATCGGGGGCGGTCTCGCGGGCGGAGAACCGCGCGATGTCGCAGCCGGCGACACACAGATCCGGGCTGCCGTCGATCATCCAGTGCGCCATGGTGCGTGCCACGCCCGCCGACTGGGTGACCCAGACCGCCTCGGCCACCCAGAACCCGTCGAGACCCGGATGGGGTCCGAGGACGGGCCCGCCGTCGGGGGTGAAGGAGAAGATGCCGTTGAACCCGTCGGCGACCGACGCCGAGGCGAGGCTCGGGAGAACGCGGGTCGATTCCGTCCAGGCGGGCGCGAAATCGGCGGGGGTGAACGGCAACATCGAGGGCATCGGTTGTTCCCGCGTGTCACGGTAGAGACGATCCATGTCGACGGGCATCGCGTGGTGCCCGTAGTAGCCGATACCGATCCGGTCGCCGTGCTGACGGTAGTAGAGGTCGGCGTCCTGGTGGCGCAGGATCGGCAGTGTCGCAGCTGCTTTGCCCACACGCGGGTCGACGGATCCACGAAGCGGGTCCACCGTCGTCGTCTCGACGTACTGGTGTCCCATGGCGACGAGCGGCACGCGCAGATCGACCATCGCACCGATCTCGACGCCCCAGAATCCCGCGCACGACACGACGACGTCGGCGGGGTGGATGCCGTCGGCGGTCTCGACACCGGTCACCCGGTCGCCGGTGGTCACGATCGCGCGTACCCGCGTGTCGCCGACGAACCGTGCATCGGCGGCCTCGGCTCGTTGGCGCTGGACGTCCACGCATGCCAGCGCGTCGGCGAGACCGTCTGTGGGCGTGTGCAACCCGCCGAGCACGGTCGCCGGGTCGAGCAGGGGGTGCAGCCGGGCGCACTCGGCGGCGTCGACGATCCGCGCCGACACGCCCCACGCACGCGCCCATCCGGCCTTGCGGTGCAGATCGGTCATGCGTGCCTCGGTGGTCGCGACCTCCAGCCCACCGACCGGATTGAAACACAGGCGATCCGAGGTCTCCGCGAGCCCGCGGAACTTGTCGACGGTGTATTGCGCGAAGCGGGACAGCGTCTCCGACGGGTTGGTCGCGAACACCAGGCCGGGTGCGTGGCTGCTCGATCCGCCCGTGGCCGGCAGCGGTCCACGGTCGAGGACGGTGACGTCGGTCCATCCGCGACCGGTGAGCTCGTCGGCCAGCGAGGTTCCGACGATGCCTGCGCCGATGATGACCACGCGAGGACCGGTCATGACCACCTCGATTCCGTCCCGTTGTTCCGTGGGGTCGATTATTGTTGCGTTGATTGCAACACGTTGCCCTCTGTGCAACACATGGTGCGGCCGGGGATCGCAAACGTCAACTCGACGCGCGGCGTGTCACCGGGTCGGAGCAGGGGTCGATCAGGTGTGGGCGAGTCAGGCGCGGTGGCCGAGGCGGACGCTGATCGCGTCGGCCGCATCGACAGCCTCGGCCGACAAGGTCGGAAGTCGGTCGTCGGACATCCGGAAGGTCGGACCGGAGATGCTCAACGCAGCGACGACATCGCCCGTGTGATCACGGATGGGGGCGGCCACCGCGGTCAGCCCCTCCTCGAGTTCTTCTCGCGCATGAGCCCATCCGCGCCGACGGATGTCGCCGAGTTCGGCGCGCAGGGCATCGAGGTCGCCGATCGTCGACGCCGTGAAGCGCTCCAGCGTCGTACCGACGGCCATGTCGAGTCGGGTGTCGTCGAGCGCCGCGAGCAACACCTTGCCGCTCGACGTGGCGTGTGCGGGGCAGCTCTGGCCGACCCAGGTGCGCAACGAGATCCCCGGGGAGCCGTTGGCCTCGGTGACGTTGACCGCGCGCCCGCTGTCGAGGATCGCGAGGTTGACCGTCTCACCGACGGCCTCGGCGAGCGGGCCGGCGATGTCGCGACTCTCTCGTCCGAGGTCGCGGGTGGCCATCGTCGCACCGGCGAGTCGGACGATGGTGAACCCCAGCCGGTACTTGCCGCGATCGGCGACCTGCTCGACGAATCCGCGACCCTCCAGCACCGATACCAGCCGCGAGATCGTCGACTTGTGCACGCCGAGGGTGTCGGCGATGTCGGACACGCCGCCCTCCCCGTGTCGAGCCAGGATCTCGAGGACCTCGAGCGCGCGATCGACCGACTGGATCGAGGCGGGACGGTTCCGATCGGGTGAGATGTCGGCCGTGTCGTTGATGTCCATGTCGCTCCCCAGCATAGTTGCGGCCGCGAAGGGTCCGACACGCTTGACGGACGCACGCACCGATGCGACTCTGTTGCGCACAATGCGTTATGTTGCCCTCAACGCAACGCCGCGCGTCACTGATCCCGCCGTCTCGAGGTGAACCCATGTCCGTTGTCCACACCCCTGCGACCGCCACACCCCACGGTGTCGCCACCGTGGTGGACGTCGCCGCCGCCGATCTCGCGGTCGACGTGCCGATGCGCATCGAGCCCGCCGACCACCCGCCCATCGCGGTGATCCGCACCGTCGAGGGCGTGTTCGCCATCGACGACACCTGCACCCATCAGGACACCTCACTGTCGGACGGATGGGTGGAGAACTGCACCGTCGAGTGCCCGCTGCACGAGACCTGCTTCGACCTCCGCACCGGGATGCCGACCGGCCCGCCGGCCACCCGCGCCGTGGCCACCCACCCGGTGACCGTCGTCGACGGTCGGGTGCACATCACCCTCCACGACCGCTCGCTGTCCGTACCCGCTCCGGTCGAGGACGTCTCGGGCGCCGCATGATCGGCTCCACGTGATCACCGTGGTCGGGGCGTCGCTCGCCGGCCTCACGGCGGCGCGCGAGCTGAGGGCCTCCGGCGTGACCGGCACGATCGCGTTCGTCGGCGCCGAGTCGTGGCTGCCCTACGACCGCCCGCCGCTCTCCAAGGACGTTCTGCTGGAAACGTTTCCGAACAGCGCCGCCGTCGCGCACGGCGCCCACCCGGGACCGACGGCACTCCTTCTCGACGGCGAGGCCGAGACCTTCGACTGGCACCTCGGTGTCGCGGCCGACGGCCTGTCGGTCGACGCCGAGGGCATCAGCGTCCGACGCGGACAGCACCACCCCGTCGGGCCGGCCGACGCGGTGATCCTCGCGACCGGCGCTCGAGGCCGCACGCTGATCGGCGCCGACCTCGACGGTGTCCACGTGCTCCGCACCCTCGACGATGCCCGCGCCCTCGCTGCCGACCTGCGGACCGCCCGTCGGGTGGTGATGATCGGCGGCGGTTTCATCGGCGCCGAGATCGCCTCCACCGCTCGCACCCTCGGCGCGGAGGTCGCCATCATCGAGGCGACCGAGATCCCGGGTGCTGCGGTCCTCGGAGTCGACGTCGCCCGGTGGTCGATGGCGCGCCACGCACTCGCCGGGGTGTCGATGAACACCGGGGCGGCGGTGGAGACCATCGACGGGACCGAGGGACGGGTCCGTTCGGTGACCCTCGGCGACGGACGCGTCCTCGACGCCGACGTGGTGGTGGTCGGGATCGGATCGGTCCCGGACACCGAATGGGCGGCCGCGTCCGGTATCGCACTCGACGACGGCTTCGTCACCGATGCCGGGGGTGCGACCTCCATGCCCGGGGTCTACGCGGTCGGCGACTGCGCACGCACCTTCGACCCGATCACCGGAACCCATGTGCGGCGCCAACACTGGAGTTCAGCCGTCGACCAGGCGCGCACGGTCGCACGCCGCATCGCCGGTCTCGAACCCCCACCGCAGCGGGCGCCCTCCTTCTGGAGCGATCAGTACGGTCACCGCGTACAGGTCTGTGGGCACATCCCCGTCGGCGTGGAGCCGCAGCTCGTCGACGGGTCGATGGACCCGGGGGCGACCGAGGGTTTCCTCGCCGTGTTCGGCGACCGCGACCGTCCCGCTGCGGTGGTCGCCGTCGACCGTCCCCGAGACTTCCTCCGGCTGCGCAAGACGATGGATCGCGCGCTCACCGGCTCGGCGACGTCCGTCGCGCACGCCTGAGTCGACCACCGCCCCACGGGTCGGGCGCAGGGTCAGAAGACCGGCGCGGCCGCCCGGAGGTGTTCGAACACCAGCGATGTGGTGGTGCCCGCGACCTCGGGTCGAGAGTTCAGCCGTTCGACGAAACCGCGGAGCGCCTCGGTGTCGGCCACTGCGACGTGCAACAGGTAGTCATCGGATCCGGCGAGAAAGAAGACGTCGATGATCTCGTCCTGTGCGCCGATCTGGCCGACGAACCGACGGATCTGACCCCGCGCGTCGGATTGCAGGCTGACCGCCACCATCGCGCGCAACGTCCGACCGACCGCGGCCGGGTCGATGTCGGCGAAGAACCCGCGGATCACCCCGAGTTCGATCAGGCGCCGCACCCGACCGTGACACGTCGACGCGGCGATCCCCGCCCGTTCGGCGAGTTCGCGGTTGGGCATCCGCGCATCGGCCTGCAGCAACGCCAGGAGCAGGCGATCGGTCTCGTCGAGATCGCGACGACCGACGACGGTCCGAAGATCCTTCGATTCGACGCTCACCCGCGCAGCATATCTCGCCGGATCTTCCAGATGGTCCCTGTACAGAGAATCTTGTTCGGAAGAATTGATGATGCACCGAAGGGTGTTCACGCTGGGAGGCACACCATCGTGGCGACGACGCCGCGCCGCAGCGAACGAGAGGCAACGTCATGCGTGTCGGAATCCCCCGCGAGATCAAGAACAACGAGTACCGCGTCGCCATCACACCCGCCGGCGTCGCCGAACTGACGCGACGCGGACACGAGGTGGTCATCGAGGCCGGTGCGGGCGCCGGATCGGCGATCACCGACGTCGACTTCAAGGAGGCCGGCGCGCAGATCCTGGCGACCCCCGACGCCATCTGGGAGCAGGCCGACCTCGTGGTGAAGGTCAAGGAGCCGATCGCCGCGGAGTACGCGCGGATGCGTTCGGGGCAGACCCTGTTCACCTACCTGCACCTGGCGGCGAGCCGTCCGTGCACCGACGCGCTGCTCGCGTCGGGCATCACCTCCATCGCCTACGAGACGGTCCAGGCGCGTGACGGGTCTCTGCCGTTGCTCGCCCCGATGAGTGAGGTCGCCGGTCGCCTGGCACCGCAGGTCGGCGCCTACCACCTCATGCGGTCGGCGGGCGGACGCGGCCAGCTGATGGGTGGTGTGCCCGGCACCGAACCCGCCGACGTCGTGGTGATCGGCGCCGGGGTGAGCGGCGTCAACGCCGCGACGATCGCCATGGGCATGGGCGCGCAGGTCACCGTCTTCGACCTCGACATCGCGAAACTCCGTGCCGTCGACGCCCGTTTCGCCGGGCGGGTCCACACCCGCTACAGCACCGCCCTCGCGCTCGAGGAGGCCGTGAAGAAGGCCGATCTGGTGATCGGCGCCGTGCTGGTTCCCGGGGCGAAGGCCCCCGTGGTGGTGTCCAACCACCTCGTCGCGTCGATGAAGCCCGGATCGGTGCTCGTCGACATCGCCATCGATCAGGGTGGGTGCTTCGAGGACTCGCATCCGACCACCCACGACGACCCGACCTTCACCGTGCACGACTCGGTGTTCTACTGCGTCGCGAACATGCCCGGATCCGTCGCGCGTACGTCGACCTCGGCATTGACCGGTGCGACCCTCCCCTACGTCGTCGCCCTGGCCGAGAAGGGGTGGCAGCGGGCATGTTCCGACGATGCGAGCCTGGCCGCGGGACTCAGCACGCACGCAGGCGCTCTGTTGGCGCCGTCGGTGGGTGCCGCACTGGACCTGCCGGTGGGCGCGTCGCCGCTGGGCGTCTGAGGTCAGTCCTGCTCGCCGATCGGCGCGTAGTGGGAGAGGTTGATCATCCGGCGTTGGATACCCGACACCTCGCGGACCGCCTGTGCCACCAGACTCCGGTCGAGTGGTGAGAGCCTGCGCATGGTGAGCACGTCACCGGCGGACTCCCGGCGGTCGAGCTGTGCGACCTGGTAGGTGATCCGGATCTTCTGCAGCACATCGAACACCTCGATGAGCACTCCGGCGTTCTCCTCGGTGAGCATCGGGCTGCCGCCCGCGACACGAAGGCGCGAGCGGGTGTCGAGTTCGAGGGACTCCACGCTCAACGAGGCCCACCGGGCGATGTTCACCAACGGTGTGAGGGCGTGGGTCTTGATGTCGAAGGTCCCGCCGCGGCGGGCCAACACGTCGCGCATCGAGCGGATCCGGGCCTTGTGCGACAACGACTCCGCGAGGAGAAGGCGCAGGGTCCCCGGGTGCGACCGCAGATCGCCGAACACCTCGGCCACCCCGGACAGGCCGCGGTCGCCCCAGATGGGACGGCCGTCGAGCATGAGCGAGGTCATGATCATGCCCTTGTTCTCCAGCGGTGCGGCCAACCACTGCGCCGCCGCCGCACGCCATTGGGCATGGGTCCGGGCGAACAGCGGCGACGACGCCACCGCCCCGTTGACGTCGATCGTGAGTCCGCACGCCCGCAGGACGTCGTCGACCTCGGCGAACGCTGCCCGGTAGACGGCGATCTGCTCGGGGTCGGACACCGACTCGTCGAACGCGACCGCGCTGTCGACATCGGAGCTCAGCACGGCCTCACGACGTGCGTTGCTGCCCAACGACAACCACGTCAGTTTGTCGGGGTCGACGTCGTCGTGGCGCTCGAGCACGAGTTCCAACGCCCTGCGCACGACGGCGTCGTGCACGAGGGACAGCATCGCGGTCACCTCGTGTGAGGGCTGCCCGCGCCGGACGAGGTCGGCGACGACGAACGGCATGCGCCCCGCCTGCTCGGCCAACGTCTCCACCGACCGTGCGCGGCCGATCTGATGCCGCAGCGACACGCTCGCCCCGCCCGGCGCCGAGATGAAGTCACCCGGGCCCACCACACCGACGAGTCGTCCACCCGGTTCCACCACGGGAAGACAGCCCAGTCCGTGTTCGAGGATCTGCAGCAGCGCGTCGGCCGCGGGTGTGCCGGTGACGACGGTGCGGGCGCGGGGTGTGACGACACGGCTCACGGGGATGTCCCCGGATTCGCCGGCCGCCACCACCCGGGATCTGATGTCGGAGTCGGTGAGGACCCCCACGGTCCCGTCGCCCGCCGGGATCACGACGTAGTCGCGGCGGCGCTCGGTCATCAGACGCGCCGCCTCGCTCACCGACATCGTCGGGGTTCCCACCACCGGTGCGGTGCGGATCAATTCGTCGACGATGCCCCCGCGCGGGCGTACGGGATCGATCCTCCGCGGCAGTCGGAGCTGGCCGGCCAAGAACCGCGCGCCGGCCATGCTCGAGAAGACCGCGTGCACCGAGTCGCTCGGGATGCGGCACACGGTGCTGGCCGACATGGCGACCGCCCGTGGGCCCCGTGCGGCGTTGGTCAGCAACGAGAAGTAGCCGAACACCCCGCCGGGGCCGAGGATCTCGTCGGGTTCACCGTCGAGATGGTCGGGCAGACTCCACAGGCCCACCTCGCCGGTGATCACCACGCCGAGTTCTTCGACGGTGTCGCGGAACCCGTCGAAGATCTCCGCGCCGGCGGCGAACTCGCCGATCGTCGCCCGCGCGGCCAGGCGGTCGAGTTCCGCGGGAGCGAGCGCGTCGAACGGCGGGTGGAGCCCCAGGAATTGCGCGACCGCGGTCATCGGGACATCTTCGCAAGTGCGCGACATCCGCGCCACGCCGGACCGAAACGAACAAACCCGGCAGGAATGTCCGTTTCGTCGTGATCGGCAACATCGCCTGACTCCCAATGTAATCCGCGCGAAACCCGGTTGCCGCTACTGTTCAAGCCGGTGAACATCCGGGGTACGGAGGGCGACATGAGCACGGACATCGGTACGTCGGGTCTCGACGCGGAACAGGTCGGGTACAAACAGTCGCTCGGGCGACGGCAGGTGCAGATGATCGCCATCGGCGGCGCGATCGGCACCGGACTCTTCCTCGGATCGGCCTCACGCCTCAACGCGAACGGTCCGGCCCTGCTGGTCAGTTATGCCGTCGCCGGACTCGTCGCCTACTTCCTCATGCGCGCCCTCGGCGAACTCGTGCTGCACCGCTCCACCAGCGGCGCGTTCGTCTCCTACATGCGCGAGTTCTTCGGGGAGAAGGCCGCATACGTGACGGGCTGGATGTACTGGCTGAACTGGGCCCTGACCGGCATCGCCGAACTGTCGGCGGTCGGCGTCTACGTCAACAACAACTTCCCCTCGATGCCCAACTGGGGTTCGGCACTGATCGCCCTCGTGGTGGTCCTCGCGGTGAACCTGCTCAGCGCCAAGGCGTTCGGCGAGTTCGAGTTCTGGGCCTCGATCCTGAAGGTCGGTGCGATCGTCCTGTTCCTCATCGTCGGCCTCGTCGTGGTCCTCGGCTCGGTACACGTCGGCGACCACCAGGCCGGGTTCTCGAACCTCTGGGACAACCCAGGCGGTTTCTGGCCGACCAGCGGCGCCTACAACTGGTACGGACCGATCCTCGTGATGTCCGGCGTGGTCTTCGCCTACGCCGCCATCGAGATGGTCGGCGTCGCGGCCGGCGAGATGGAGGACTCCGACAAGGAGGTCCCCCGCGCGGTGAACGCCGTCATCTTCCGTATCGCGGTGTTCTACATCGGCTCGATCCTGCTGCTGTGCGCCATGTTGCCGACCACCTCGTACACATCGGGCACCAGTCCGTTCGTGACGGTGTTCAACAAGCTCGGATTCGGCTGGATGGGCGACGTGATCCAGGTCGTGCTGATCGTCGCGGCGATGAGCAGTTTGAATTCCGGCTTGTACTCCACCGGCCGAGTCCTGCGCAGCCTCGGGATGAGCAAGCAGGCACCGGGATTCACCACCAGGATGAGCAACGGCGGTGTGCCGTGGGCGGGCATCGCGATGACCACGGTCGTCTACGTGCTCGGCGTCATCCTCAACGTCCTCGTGCCGGGTCGTGCCTTCGACATCGCTCTCGAGGCCGCGTCACTGGGCATCGTGTTCACGTGGGGCACCATATTCGCCTGTCAGCTCAAACTGCGGTCGCTGGTGAACAAGGGCATCATCCCGAAGAGCAAATTCCAGGCACCCGGTCACCCCTACACATCGATATTCGGACTCGTGTTCCTCGTCGCGGTCATCGTCGGTCTCGGCGTCTCGGGCTGGCTCGACAAGGAGGGTGGTCGCGTCGACTTCTACGTCGTCGTCATCGGGATCCCGTTCATCGCAGCGTTGTTGATCGGCGGCTGGTACCTCATCCGCGACAACGTGAAGGCCAACACCGACGGCAAGATCGAGTCGACGTGGGCGGCCAAGGAACGGGAGTTCACCGCTCGTAAGAGCTGATCAGCGTGTGAGCGCCCGCACCGATGCGGGCAGGTCGCGCGTACGTCGGTAGGGCCCGACGACCGCGACCGCCGGGGCGGCCCCGAGCAGGCGTGACGCGAGGGCAGAGACCTGTCGGGTGCGCACCGACTCGATCTGCCGGAGTGAGCGCGCGACCGGACGCCTGCGCCCGAAATCGAGCTCCGCACTGCCGATCCGGTGCATCCGCGACTGGGTGTCCTCGAGACCCAGGAGCAGTGAACCGCGCAGCGCTCCCTTCGCGCGAGCGCACTCGGTGTCGGTGATGCCGTTGGTCGCGACGTCGCGGAGGATCTCGACCGCCACCGAGGTGACATCGGCGAGCCGATCGGGGTTGCACCCGGCGTACACGGAGAACGTGCCGACGTCACTGAACGAGTCGACACCGGAGTAGACCGAGTAGGCCAGTCCCCGTTCCTCGCGGATCTGTTGGAACAGACGCGAACTCAGTCCTCCACCGATGGCGGCGTTGAGCACCGACAGAGCCCACCGATCGTCGTCGGCGAGTCCCGCCGTGGGTACGCCGAGCATGAGGTGGGTCTGCTCGCTGTCGCGGTGGATCACCTCGAGGCCGGCGCGCGTGGGCGGTCGGTGACCGCTCCGTCGCGGTGGTGTCGCGGAGACGCCCTGCTGAAGGTGTGCACCGAACGACTCCCGCACCTGGGCCAGCACGTCGCGGTGGGCGACGTTGCCCGCCACGGCCAACACCATCTTGTCCGGGGTGTAGCGGCGGGTGTGGAACGACTGGATCTGCCTGCGGGACATGGCCGCGATGGACTCCGCGGAGCCGATCACCGGGCGACCGATGGGGTGGTCACCGAAGGTCGCGGTCATGAAGGCGTCGGCGAGCAGGTCCTCGTGGTCGTCGTCGCGCATCGCGATCTCCTCGAGGACCACGTCTCGCTCGGTGTCGACGTCGTCGGAGGTGCACCGTCCGCGCAGCACCACGTCGGCGACCATGTCGATCGCCATGTCGGCGTGTTCGTCGAGGACGTGGGCGTAGAAGCAGGTGTGTTCCTTCGAGGTGAACGCGTTCAGTTCCCCGCCGATGGCGTCCATGTCCTGGGCGATCGACGACGCGGTGCGCGTCGGGGTCGCCTTGAACAGCAGGTGCTCGAGGAAGTGCGCGGCGCCGGCGACACTGGGCTTCTCGTCGCGGGAGCCGACGCCGACCCAGAGGCCGATCGATGCCGATCGGACCCCGGGGATGTGTTCGGTGACAACACGCAGCCCACCGGGCAGGACGCTTCTCCGGACGGAGTCGCGGGTCCCGGTGGGCTGCGTGGGTGTGGTGTTGTTCAGCGCAGGTCTTACTCGGCCGCCGCGGTGTCCGCGGTGGCCGCGTCGGACACATCCGACACCGGCACGAGGCTGATCTTGCCGCGGTCGTCGATGTCGGCGATCTCCACGCGGAGCTTGCTGCCGACGGTCACGACGTCCTCGACCTTGTTGACGCGCTTGCCCTGGCCGAGCTTCGAGATGTGCACGAGGCCGTCACGACCCGGAAGCAGCGACACGAACGCGCCGAATGCCGTTGTCTTCACGACGGTTCCGAGGAACCGCTCCCCGACCTTGGGCAGCTGCGGGTTCGCGATCGCGTTGATCCGATCGATCGCCGCCTGCGCCTTGATGCCATCGGTCGCGCCGACGAACACGGTGCCGTCGTCCTCGATGGAGATGTTGGCGCCGGTCTCCTCGGTGATCGCGTTGATGTTCTTGCCCTTGGGCCCGATCAGCTCGCCGATCTTGTCGACCGGGACCTTCACGGTGGTGACGCGAGGAGCGAAGGGGCTCATCTCGTCGGGCTCGTCGATCGCCTCCGCCATCACCTCGAGGATGGTGGTGCGCGCGTCCTTGGCCTGGCTCAGTGCGCCGGCCAGCACCGCCGACGGGATGCCGTCGAGCTTGGTGTCGAGCTGCAGGGCGGTCACGAAGTCCTTCGTGCCGGCGACCTTGAAGTCCATGTCGCCGAACGCGTCCTCCGCACCGAGGATGTCGGTGAGGGCGACGTAGCGGGTCTCCCCGTCGACCTCGTCGGAGACGAGACCCATGGCGATGCCGGCGACCGGGGCCTTGAGCGGCACACCGGCGTTGAGCAGCGACATGGTCGACGCGCAGACCGAGCCCATCGACGTCGATCCGTTGGAGCTCAACGCCTCCGAGACCTGACGGATCGCGTACGGGAACTCCTCGACGCTCGGCAGCACCGGCATGAGCGCACGCTCGGCGAGCGCTCCGTGGCCGATCTCGCGACGCTTCGGCGATCCGACGCGACCGGTCTCACCGGTCGAGTACGGCGGGAAGTTGTAGTGGTGCATGTACCGCTTCGACGTCTCGGGTCCGAGCGAGTCGATCTGCTGGGCCATCTTGACCATGTCGAGGGTGGTGACGCCCATGATCTGGGTCTCGCCGCGCTCGAACAGGGCGCTGCCGTGGGCACGCGGGATCAGGGCGACCTCGGCCGAGAGCGACCGGATGTCGGTGATGCCACGGCCGTCGATGCGGAAGTGGTCGGTGAGGATGCGCTGACGCACGAGCTTCTTGGTCAGCGAGCGGTACGCCGCGCCGATCTCCTTCTCGCGCCCGGCGAACTGCTCGCCGAGCGAGGCGAGGATGTCGCCCTTGAGCTCGTCGGTCTTGTCGTCGCGCTCGGTCTTGCCCGCGATCGTCAGGATCTCCGACAGACGATCCTTGCCCGCCGACTCGACGGCGTCGTAGACGTCGGACTGGTAGGCGGGGAACAGCGGGAACTCGCCGGTGGCCTTGGCGGCCTGGGCGGCGAGCTGCTTCTGCGCCTCGCACAGCGAGCGAATGAACGGCTTCGCGGCCTCGAGGCCCTCGGCCACGATCGCCTCGGTGGGCGCCTGAGCACCGCCCTCGATGAGCTCGATGACGTTGTCGGTGGCCTCGGCCTCGACCATCATGATCGCGACGTCGGCCGTGTCACCCTCACCGACGATGCGGCCGGCGACGACCATGTCGAACACGGCGCCCTCGAGCTGCTCGACGGTCGGGAACGCGACCCACTGGCCGGCGCGGTTGGACTCGGTCGGGATGAGCGCGACACGCACGCCGCCGACGGGGCCGGAGAACGGCAGTCCGGCGAGCTGGGTCGACGCCGAGGCGGCGTTGATGGCGACGACGTCGTACAGGTCGTTCGGGTCGAGGCTCAGGACGGTGATGACGACCTGGATCTCGTTGCGCAGGCCGTCGACGAACGACGGGCGCAGCGGCCGGTCGATGAGGCGGCAGGTCAGGATCGCGTCGGTCGACGGGCGGCCCTCGCGACGGAAGAACGATCCGGGGATGCGGCCGGCGGCGTACATCCGCTCCTCGACGTCGATCGTGAGGGGGAAGAAGTCGAACTGGTCCTTGGGGTGCTTGCCGGCGCTGGTGGCCGAGAGCAGCATGTTCTCGTCGTCGAGGTAGGCGACGACGGCGCCCGCGGCCTGCTGCGCGAGGCGGCCGGTCTCGAAACGGACGGTGCGGGTACCGAAGGAGCCGTTGTCGATGACGGCGGTCGCCTCGGTGATCTCGTCGTCGTACTCGGCTCCCGAATCGTCGGCCGGGGGGGCGGTGGTGACATCGGTCATGTGTGGATGAATCCTCTCGTTCGATGCGCGCGTGTCATCGCTGCGCAACGGTGTAGCAGCGCCTGTCCAGACGGACGGGTGCTGTGGGTCGATGCCCGAGAGGAGGATTTCCGAACAGGTGCGGATGTCCGCGATGGAAGGCGGAGGAGGTTCGGCGACGGCCGTCGATCGAAGCGGTCGGAACCCTGCGGAACAGTTCCGCGGATTCCGGCAGCCACTACCGAAGACCGATCGTCCGAACTCGGGGCACGCGTGAAGCGAAAACCATCTCGTGGCATCGGGTCCAAGGCGAGGGTAGCACCAGGCGTCGGCCGACCGGTTCATCGCGTGACGCGTCGCGCGACACGGGCGCAGACGACACGAACCGCGTGTCCGATCGGGACACGCGGTTCGTGGAGGTGTTCGAGAGCGCCGGCAGCGTCAGCGACGCAGGCCGAGGCGCTCGATGAGCGTGCGGTAGCGGTTGACGTCGACCTTGGCGACGTACTTCAGCAGACGGCGGCGACGGCCGACCATCAGCAGCAGTCCGCGACGGCTGTGGTGATCGTGCTTGTGGGTCTTGAGGTGCTCGGTCAGGTCGCTGATGCGCTTGGTGAGCATCGCGATCTGCGCCTCGGGGGATCCGGTGTCGGTCTCGTGCAGGCCGTACTCGGAAAGGATCGACTTCTTCTGATCCGTGGTCAACGCCATGGTGTTCTCCTGTGATGGAGTTCGCGTGAGGAATGGGCCCAGTGCCCCGGCACAGCCACCGCGAACCGCAGCATGCGCCGATCGGCCAGGCTACCAGCGCTTTCGCACCCCACCCAAATCGTCCGGCCGCGGTCAGTCCGCGAGCGCCTCGCGGGTCTTGACCACGTCGTCGTTCATCTGCTCGATCAGCGGCTCCATGCCCTCGTACTTGATCATCCCGCGGATCCGAGTGACGAAGTCGACGGCGACGTGCTGTCCGTACAGGTCGGCGTGGGTGTCGAGGACGAACGCCTCCACCGTGCGTGTGCGACCGGAGAACGTGGGGTTCGACCCCACCGACACCGCGGCGCGGTAGCTCTCCCCCGGCACCACCTGTCCCACGACCGGTCCGGCGCCGAGCACCGTGAACCATGCCGCGTAGACGCCGTCGGACGGGATCGCCGAATACATCGGCGGCGCGACGTTGGCGGTCGGGTACCCCATCTCCCGACCCCGACCGTCGCCGCGCACCACGACACCCTCGACCCGGTGGGGGCGGCCGAGTGCCTCGGCGGCGGCCTCGACATCACCCGCCGCGACACAGGAACGGATGTAGGTCGAGGAGAAGGTGACCGACGGGCGGTCGGTGACACCGGAATTCGGGGCCTCGGCGCCGGCCCCCTCGCCGAGGAGTGAGACGGCGTGGACCTCGAACCCGAAGGTGCGGCCCAGCGACGTCAGCACGTCCACCGTGCCCGCCGCTTTCTTGCCGAAGGTGAAGTTGGCGCCCACCACCACGTCGGCGGCGTGCAGACCCTCGACGAGGACCTCGTGGGCGAAGTCCTTGGGCGACTGCGCGGCCAGCACCGGGGTGAACGGCATGACACAGAAGACGTCGATGCCCAGTTCCTCGGCGAGCTCGGCACGCCGGGTGAGTGTGGACAGCTGCTGTGGGTGGCTGCCGGGGCGCACGACCTCGGCGGGGTGCGGGTCGAACGTCATCAGGACCGCGGGCACACCGCGCTTCTTCGCGATCGAGGTCGCGGTGGCGATCAGTTGGGCGTGCCCTCGGTGCACACCGTCGAACACCCCGATGGTCACGACACATCGGCCCCAGCCCGCGGGGATATCGTCCAACCCTCGCCATCGCAACACGGGGCCAAGCGTACGGGGACGTCCCACGGCGTACCAGACCCGCGTCCGGTCGCGGCACGAGATCGCCTCCGGCGAGTGCTCGTCGATCATCGACTTGCCCTGCCCTAAGCTCGTGGGGTGCCTTCCACCGGCGGCGAGCCGAGCCGCGATGTTCCGCCCACCGCGACAACGGTCGGCCCGAACGCCGCGCCCGCCACGCCCGTCACCGAACTCAGTTCGGTCACCCAGGACTATCTGAAGGTCATCTGGACCGCGCAGGAGTGGTCGTCGACCAAGGTGACCACCAAACTGCTGGCCGAGAAACTCGCCGTGTCGCCGTCGACGGTGTCGGAGTCCGTGCGCAAACTCGCCGACCAGGGCCTGGTGTCGCACGCCCGCTACGGATCGGTGACGCTCACCGAGTCGGGACGTCGTGCCGCGGTGTCGATGGTCCGCCGACACCGGCTGATCGAGACGTTCCTGGTCCGCGAACTCGGTTACGGCTGGGACGAGGTGCACGACGAGGCCGAGGTGCTCGAGCACGCGATGTCGGACCGGTTCATGGAACGCCTCGACGCGAAACTCGGCCACCCCACCCGCGATCCGCACGGCGACCCGATCCCCGATCCCGACGGCGACGTCCCGGAGTCGCCCGCGTGCCAGCTCGCCGACGTGCAACCCGGCCGGTCGGGGCGGGTCGCGCGCATCGCCGACACCGATCCGGCGATGCTGCGGTATTTCGACTCGGTCGGCATCGCGTTGGACCGCCGGATCGAGGTCGTCGAGCAGCGCCCCTTCGCCGGAACGGTCGCGGTGGCCGTCGACGGTTCCGAACCGATCGACCTCGGCGACATCGCGACCCGGGCGATCTGGCTCGACATCCCGCCGGCGACCTGACCGTCGGCCGGCGTCGTCGCGTCGGTCAGCGCATCGTCGACGGGCGGACCACCATCACCGACGCGGCCCGCTTGCCCTTCTCCTCCAGCAGTCCGATCGCGCGACCGTGCCGGTCGACCGCGGCGTAGACACCGCGCATGCCGATGGGGTCGAGCCACCGTCCGTTGCTGACGGTCTGGGCCTCGACGTCGTCGACGGGGCGGGTCGGGAAGGCAAGGGTGACCGCCGCGTCGATGTCGAGTGTCGGTGTGGGAGAGGGATCGTCGACGATCGCCGCAAGCGGGGTGGCCTGGGCGAGGGTGAAGGGGCCGACCGCGGTGCGGCGCAACGCGGTCAGGTGCCCCCCGACGCCCAGGGCGGCGCCGAGGTCGCGGGCCAGCGACCTGATGTAGGTCCCCGAGGAGCAGTCGACCTCGACGTCGACGTCGAACCATCCGTCGTCGATCCGGTGCTCGCCGATGTCGAAGCGCGACACGGTCACCCGGCGCGACGCGAGCGCGAACTCCTCGCCGCTGCGCGCGAGATCGTGGGCGCGACGGCCGTCGACCTTGATGGCGCTGACCCTCGCCGGCACCTGATCGATGTCACCGACGAAGCGCTCGACCGCCGCGGCGACGGTCGCGATGTCGAGCCCGGAGACGTCGGCCCGGTCGCCGAGGACCCCCTCGCGGTCGTCGGTGTCGGTGCCCGCGCCGAGACGGATCGTCGCCGAGTACGACTTCGTGGTGAGTGCCAGCAGGCCGAGCAGTTTGGTCGCACGCTCCAGACCGAGGATGAGCACGCCCGTCGCCATGGGGTCGAGGGTGCCCGCATGCCCGACCTTGCGGGTCCGGAATGCCTTGCGGCACTTCGCGACGACGTCGTGACTGGTCATGCCGCCGGGCTTGTCGACCACGACCAGACCGGCGGTCGCGATGTGCTTGTTCTCGGAGCGTTCGGCTCCGTCGGGGTTCACCGAGGGCTCACAGACATATCGAGGTGACCACCAGTCCGTTCTCGATGCGCCAGCGACCGTCGAATGACCGCAGCGGTGGTCCGCCGTCGATCACCGCGCCGTCGACGAGCAACTCCGAGTGGAAGGTGCCCGCCGCGGTGGCGTCGCCACCGGACGCGTCCCGCTCGAAGGTGATATGGGCGTCCTCGAAGCCCAGCCACCGTTCGGTCAGCGGGAACCATGCCTTGTACGTCGCCTCCTTGGCGCAGAACAACAACCGGTCCCAGTGGATGTCCCCCGGCCGGGTGGCGAGAACGTCGCGCTCGGGAGCGAGGGTGACGTGGTCGAGGACGCCGTCGGGCAGCTCGCCGTGCGGTTCGGCGTCGATGCCCACCGAGCGACACTGCAGCTTGTAGGCGACGACCGCGGCGCGGTAGCCGTCGCAGTGGGTGAGGCTGCCGACCACACCGCGGGGCCACAGGGGTTGCCCTTTCTCGCCGCGCAGGATCGGTACCGGTTCGACCCCGAGCGTGCCCAGCGCGCGACGCGCGAGGCCACGGGCGGTGGTGAACTCCGACCGACGTTTGTCGACGGCGCGTGCCACGAGCGAGGTCTCGGCGGGCAGCAGCTCGAGGTCGTCGGGATCGGCGAACGCCTCGGCGGCCGCGACCCCCGGTGCGAGCATCGCGTCGATCATCGCGCTCCCCCTCCGTCGCGCTCGGCACGGGCGGCGAGCCTGCGCGCCCGCGCCTCACGCTTGGCGACGACACTCGCCTTGAAGGCCTCGGCGCGCTCGCGGTAGTCCGGCGGGAGGTCGAAGCGGGCGCCGTGCTCGGGCAGGTGTTCGGGACGCAGTCCGCCGTCGGGGATGATCTTGCGCAGCAACGGGTCCGGCAGCCCGCGCCGTTGCCATTCGCGCGGATACCCGACCGAGACCTCTTCGAACCGGACGTCGTCGTACCAGGTGGTCCGGGGGATGTGGAGGTGCCCGTACACGCAGCAGGCCGCGTTGTAGCGGGTGTGCCAGTCATGGGTCAGTTCGCTGCCGCACCACAGCGCGAACTCCGGGTACATCAGCGCGTCGGTCGGCTCGCGACGCAGCGGCCAGTGGTTGATGAGAACGGTGCGCTCGGCGGGATCGATGGCGTCGAGCCGGGTCCGGGTCCGTTCGATGCGGTCCCTCCCCCACGCATCGCGGGTGGCGAACGGCTCGGGCGAGAGCAGGAACTCGTCGGTCGCGACCACGTCGTGCTCACGCGCCAGCGCGAGCGCGGCGAACTTGTTGGTCGTCCCCTCGGGTCGGAACGTGTAGTCGTACAACAGGAACATCGGGACCACGCGCACCGGAGGGGTGCCGTCGCCGGGGTCGAACTGCGGGTAGATCTCCTCGGGGGTGATGACGCCGAGGTCGCGGCAGGCCTGCACGAGGTAGTCGTAGCGGGCCACGCCGTGGATCTGCAGGGGGTCCTTGGCGGTGGTGTAGAGCTCGTGGTTGCCCGGCACCCACACCACGGTCGCGAACTTGGCCTTGAGCCGCCGCAGCGTCTCGAGGATGTCGTCGGTGCGCTCGGCGACGTCTCCGGCGACGATCAGCCAGTCGTCGGGGTCGGCGGGGTGGATACGGTCGAGCACCTCGTCGTTCCCGCGGTGACTGACGTGGAGATCGCTGATCGCCCACAGGGTCGGCACACAGACCTCCTCGTCCTCGCCGCTGTCGGACGCGGTCGGTCTCCGAGTCTATCGACGCCTCATCGGATCTCCACGAGGGTCCACCGGCCACCGGCCATACGGGCCGACAACGCCGCGAGGCGACAGATCATGAACAGGGCGAGTCCGGTCCAGATGCCGGCCAGACCCCAGTCGAACACCAACGAGAGCCAGATGGTCGGCAGGAAGCCGATGAGCGCGCTCGCGACGGTCGTGGTGCGCAGGTAGGCGGCGTCGCCGCTGCCCAGGAGCACACCGTCGAGGGCGAACACCACTCCTGCCACCGGCAGCATCCCGACGAGGAACCACCACGGCGTGTCGAGCGCGGCGAGGACGTCGGTGTCGTCGGTGAAGATGCGGCCCATCGGGGTGCGGGCCACCGCGAACACGGCGGCGACCCCGACGGCGACACCGATCGACACGACGGTGACCCGGCGTGCGACCACCCCCGCCGCCCCGATCGCCCGGGCGCCCAGCGCGGCCCCGACGAGGGACTGCGCGGCGATGGCCAGAGCGTCGAGGACGAGGGACACGAAGTTCCACAGCTGCAGCACCACCTGGTGCGCGGCGAGCGAGGCGACCCCGAAGCGCGCGGCGACGGCTGCGGCGGAGAGGAAACAGACCTGGAACGACAGGCTCCGCACGACGAGATCACGCGCCATCGACAGCTGTGCGGTGATGATGCGGCGACGGGGCGCGAGCAGCTCGGCCCACGGCTCCTCGGGGGCCGATCGTCGGGCCGCGACGACGACCTGTCGCGCGAACAGCAGCCCGGCCACCGACTGGCCGGCGACGTTCGCGACGGCGCTGCCGTGCAATCCCATCTCGGGGGCACCGAGCAACCCGTGCACGAGGACCGGACACAGCACCGCGCTGAGGCCCAGTCCGATCACGACGAAGACCACCGGCCTCCGGGTGTCCTGGACGCCGCGCATCCACCCGTTGCCCGCCATCGACAGCAGGATCAGGGGAACGCCGCAGACGGCGATACGCAGCCATCCGACGGCCTCGGAGTCGACGCCGTCGCCGGGCGCGATCACCCCGACGACCCAGGGGGCGATGACCGTCATCACCACCGCGATGACGACGCCGACCCCGATGGCGAGCCAGCTCGCCGCGACACCCTCGGCGATCGCCGCACGCCGGTCGCCGCGACCGAACATGCGCGCCGACCGGGCCGTGGTGCCGTAGGACAGAAAAGTGAGCTGGGTGCTGACGACGCCCAGGATCAGCGATCCGACACCGAGCGCGGCGAGCGCGACGGCACCGAGTCGGCCGACCACGGCCAGGTCCTCCATCAGGTAGAGGGGTTCGGCCACCAGGACGATGAGCGCCGAGGAGGCCAGACGCAGGATGGCGCGCCCTGTGGGCGCAGCGGAATCCGGTCCGGTCACACCGCGGTCAGGAACTTCTCGATGACCTCATCGGCCGGACCCGACGCGCTGAACCCCGCCGCGTGGGGGTGGCCGCCGCCGCCCTGGGAACGCGCGAGGGGCACCAGGTCGGTGTGCGAGCGTGCGCGCATCGACACGGTCCACTCGTGCGGCGCGGATTCCTTGAACACGACGGCCACGTCCGCGTCACCGACGGTGCGGACGAGGTCGATGACGCTCTCGGCCTCGTCCCAGTCGATGGTCCGGCTGCAGCTGTGGTCCACCACCGCGTACACCAGGCCACTGCCGCCGAACGCCTCCGGGACGAGAACCGCCGACTGCAGCGCCCCGGAGACCATCGTGAGCCACCCGAACTGGTGGGTGTCGAGCAGCGTGCGGGTCCATCCCTGGCCGTCGACACCGGTCTCGAGGAGTCGGGCCGCGAGCAGGTGCGAGTTGGGCCGGGCCCAGCGGAACGACCCGGTGTCGGTCACGAGTCCGGCGAACAGGCAGGTCGCGATGTCGCGGTCGACGGGCATATCGGCCTCGTCGAGGATGCCGAGCACCAGTTCGGCAGTGCAGTCGGCGGCGGGGTCGATCAGGTCGATGTCACCGAATCCACGATTGGATGCGTGGTGGTCGACGACGATGCCGGTCTCCGCGGCGGTCAGGATCGCGGCGAGGTCACCGAGACGCTCGGAACTGGCGCAGTCCATCGCGACGGCGACGGGATGACCGACGAGGTCGCCGGGTTCGACGATGAGCTTCGCGCCGGGGAGCGAGCCCAACGCCTCGGGCAGCGGCCAGGGACCCGGGAACGCGACCTCCACCTCGACGCCGATCGCGTCGAGCGCGAGCGCGAGGGCCAGACCGCTGCCGATGGTGTCGGCGTCCGGGCGGACGTGACAGAGCACCGTGACCGCGGGAGCGGCGCGCAGCACCTCGGCCGTGCGCGCCCGCGGCGCCCCGAGCGCGTCGGTCGTCTGCCCTGGTCCGCTCACGCCTGCTCCGTCCGACTCGTCGTGCCCTGTACCGACCGGCGGCCCAGGCGGCCGCTCGGCCGAACCCGTCACCGTCGGTCGGCCGCGTCCGGCCCATCGTAATCAGCGGGGTCGGCGCCCCGTGGTGAACTTCCGTCAGCCGCCGGTCCGGGGGCCGAGGCCTCATCGGAGATCGAGACGTCGTCGCGGTAGGGATCGGCGTCTCCGGCCGGGACGGCGTCGCGGGCCTGGCGGGCCAACATCTCGTCGTGTGCGCGGGCGCGGGCGACGAGTTCCTCCATGTGCCGCGCGGTGTCGGGCACGGTGTCGAGGACGAAACGCAGCGTCGGGGTGAACCGGACGCCGGTCCCGGCGCCGACCTTCGAGCGCAGGAGACCGGTGGCGCGGGCCAGTCCGGCGGCCGCACCCTCATAATCGGGCGCCACGTCCAGGGATTCACCCATCACCGTGTAGTAGACGGTGGCGTCGTGGAGGTCGTTGGTCACCTTCGTGTCGGTGACGGTGACGAAGTTGAGCCGCGGGTCCTTGATCTCCGAGCCGATCGCCGAGGCGACGATCGACGAGATCCGCTTGGCCATCCGTTGTGCCCGTGCCGGGTCGGCCATGGTGTCACTCCTTCGCGGTGGTGGGGATGTGTGCCGAGCCCGACGCCCGGGATCTCGCGGAAGCGAGACGCCCGGGCGTCGGGTGATCGAGCGGTGCAGGTGCGAACCGGCTACGCGCCCATCAACTGCGGGCTTTCTCCTGCAACTCGTAGGTCTCGATCACGTCGTCGACCTTGATGTCCGTCGACGTCGGGATCGATCAACTGCGGGCTTTCTCCTGCAACTCGTAGGTCTCGATCACGTCGTCGACCTTGATGTCGTTGTACGTGATCGTCAGACCGCACTCGTAGCCTTCGCGGACCTCGGTCGCGTCGTCCTTCTCGCGCTTGAGCGACGAGATGGTGAGGTTCTCGGCCACCACCACGTTGTCACGCAGGAGACGCGCCTTGGCGTTGCGTCGCATGATGCCCGAGGTGACCAGGCAGCCGGCGATGTTGCCGACCTTGGACGAGCGGAAGATCGCGCGGATGTCCGCACGGCCGAGCTCGACCTCTTCGTAGATCGGCTTGAGCATGCCCTTGAGCGCGCTCTCGATCTCGTCGATCGCCTGGTAGATCACCGTGTAGTACCGGATGTCGACGCCCTCGCGGTTGGCCAGCTCGGTGGCCTTGCCCTCCGCGCGCACGTTGAACCCGACGATGATCGCGTCCGACGCCGTCGCGAGGTTGACGTTGGTCTCGGTCACGCCGCCGACACCGCGGTCGATGACGCGCAGCTGCACCTCGTCGCCGATGTCGATGCCGAGCAGCGCCTCCTCGAGCGCCTCCACGGTGCCCGAGTTGTCACCCTTGAGGATGAGGTTGAGCTGCGACGTCTCCTTGAGGGCGGCGTCGAGATCGTCGAGGCTGATCCGCTTGCGGCTGCGTGCGGCCATCGCGTTGCGCTTGCGCGCATTGCGACGGTCGGCGATCTGGCGGGCGATGCGGTCCTCGTCGACGACGAGGAGGTTGTCGCCGGCACCGGGCACCGAGGTGAAACCGATGACCTGCACGGGCCGCGACGGGGTCGCCTCGGCCACGTCCTCGCCGTGCTCGTCGACCATGCGACGCACACGTCCGTAGGCGTCGCCGGCGACGATCGAGTCGCCGACCTTGAGCGTTCCGCGCTGCACGAGCACGGTGGCCACCGGTCCACGGCCGCGGTCGAGGTGCGCCTCGATGGCGACACCCTGGGCGTCCATGTCCGGGTTGGCACGCAGGTCGAGCGACGCGTCCGCGGTGAGCAGGACCGCCTCGAGGAGGGCCTCGATGTTGGTGTTCTCCCGCGCGGAGATGTCGACGAACATCGCGTCGCCGCCGTACTCCTCGGGGATCAGACCGTATTCGGTGAGCTGTCCGCGGATCTTCTGCGGATCAGCACCCTCCTTGTCGATCTTGTTGACCGCGACCACGATCGGCACGTCGGCCGCCTGGGCGTGGTTGATCGCCTCCACCGTCTGCGGCATGACGCCGTCGTCGGCCGCGACCACGAGGATCGCGATGTCGGTCGACTTCGCGCCACGGGCACGCATGGCGGTAAACGCCTCGTGACCGGGGGTGTCGATGAAGGTGATGAGCCGCTCGTCGCCGTTGAGCTCGGTGAGCACCTGGTAGGCACCGATGTGCTGCGTGATGCCACCGGCCTCGCCCTCGCGGACGTTGGCCTTGCGGATCGTGTCGAGCAGTCGCGTCTTGCCGTGGTCGACGTGACCCATGACGGTCACCACCGGCGGACGCTGCTCGAGCTCGTCCTCGCCACCCTCGTTCTCGCCGTAGCTGAGGTCGAAGCTGTCGAGCAGCTCGCGGTCCTCGTCTTCGGGGCTGACGACCTGCACGACGTAGTTCATCTCGCCGCCGAGCAGCTCGAGCGTCTCGTCGTTCACCGACTCGGTGGCCGTGACCATCTCGCCGAGGTTGAACAGCGCCTGGACGAGCGCGGCCGGATTGGCGTCGATCTTGTCGGCGAAGTCGACGAGCGACGCACCGCGGGCGAGCCGGATGGTCTGTCCGTCGCCACGGGGCAACCGGACGCCACCGACGGCCGGTGCCTGCATCGAGTCGTATTCCTGGCGCTTCTGACGCTTCGACTTGCGTCCCTTGCGGGGCGCTCCGCCGGGACGGCCGAAGGCACCTGCGGCGCCGCCGCCACGGCCGCGACCGCCGCCACCGGGACGACCCCGGAAGCCACCGGGAGGTCCACCGGTCGGGGCACCCGTGGGTGCGCCGCCACCGCGGTAGCCACCGCCACCGCCGCCGGGACGACCGCCGGGACCGCCCGGACGTCCGCCCGGACCACCGGGACGACCGCCCGGGGCGGGACGGGCCGACCGCGAAGGCATCGCGCCGGGGTTGGGGCGAGGAGGCATACTGCCCGGGCTCGGACGGGGTCCGCCGGCACCGGGTGCCGGACGCGGACCGCCGGGACCGGCGGCCGGACGACCTGCGCCGGGACGGGCGGCCCCGGGAGCCCCGGGGGCTCCGGGTGCTGCCGGACGCGCCGCCGGCGGCCGCGGTGCGGGCGCCGACGAGTACGGGTTGTTGCCGACACGCGGTGCACGCGGGCCGGGCTTGGGACCGGCCGGTGTGCGCGGGCCCGGAGCCGCGGCAGGCGCCTCGGTCGGGGCCGCGGACGCGGCGGCCGGGGCCTGCGGTGCGGGCGCCTCGGCGGGCGGGGTCGCAGCGGCGGGGCGCGGGGCCGGGGGCCGGGCGGGCGGGGGAGGGGGGGCCGGGGGGGGGGGGGGCGGGTTCCCGGAACCCGGGGCCCGGGGGAGGGGGGGGGGGGGCGGGGGGGCCCCCCACACGGGCGCGGGCCCCGGGGGCCCCCGGTTGGTTAAAAAGGGCCCCACGAGAGGGAACCGCGGGGGCGCCCCGGGGACCCCCACCCCCCGCCCGCGG
>NZ_JXYP01000036.1 GCF_000964005.1 Williamsia herbipolensis | reverse complement strand
ACCCGTCCCGGCACCCCCGATGCCGAGCCCGCCGCCGCCGGCCCCGGTCCCCGTCGTGGCGGTTCCCGCGGCGCCCCCGGGCCCGTTCACGGCGCCGGTGCCGCCGCCGATCGAGGTCCTACCCGCGCCGTCCGGACACCGCGGTCATGCGGTACAACAGGGCGATGACAGCCTCGTGCCGGGGGGCCGCATGCCGACCGGGAGCTTTCTCCCGGACCCGTCCCCGTACGCGCTCGTCGGCGCGACCGGCGAACAGGACGTCTACCGTTCCGGCGATCTCGGCGAGCGGACACCGGCCCCCGTGCAGGAAAATCGTGACGTGATGCATTCACCCGGCCCGCGGCACTACACGCCGCCCGCGCACCAGGTCCGCGCGTCGACCGATGGATCCGGCGCAGACCACCGACGTGTCCTCGTCGGCGTCGCCGCGGTCATCGGGGCGGCCGTCGTCGGTGGACTCATCGTCGGACTGTCGTGGCTCGGTGGCGACGGCGACTCAGAGCGCCCGGCGGCCGCGGCGCAGGGCATGGTCGCCCAGACCTCGACGGTCCCGGTGAGCCCCGCGCCGACCTCGCGGCCACCGCTCGACACCCGTTCCGCCCAGGCCCCGTTGTTGCGCTACACCCCGCCGCCGCCGACCGTGGCCCAGCAGCAGACAGGGCAACGGAGCGCACCGACCCGACGCGCGGCCCCGCCGCCGCCGCGTCGGCGCAGCATCCCCAACCCCATCCCGGGGTTGCCGCCCATCCTGTTGCCCTGACCGCAGGTGCCGGCCCACGCCCACCGCTCAGCTCGGGGCGACGCCCCGTTCGATGACGTCGAGGACGGATTCGTAGACGGCGTCGCGGTCGATCGGGATCGGTGACGACGCGTCGAGTTCCAGGCTCACCGCGCCGTGCACACACGACCACACCGACAGGGTGAGCTCGAACGGGTCGTCGGGCCGCACGATGCCCGACGCCTGTGAGTACCGGATGATCTCGGTGAGCGACGACAGCGCGAGCAGTCCGGCCTCGCCGCCGAGATCGCAGTCGGGCGAGAACATCAGCCGGTAGAGCGTCGGATTGTCCTGTGCGAAGCGGCGATACGCGCGACCCGACGCACGGAAGCGGGCGCGGGCGTCGGTGTCGACGACGGCGGTGAGATACGCGCGGAGGCGGTCGAACCCGTCGGAGACGATGGCGCCGAGCAGTCCGTCCTTGCCGTCGAGGTGGTTGTAGACACCCATCGGTGCCACACCGGCCTCCGCGGCGACCGCGCGGACGGTGAGGCCCGCGACACCGTGCTCGACGAGAACGCGATGACCCGCGGCGATCAGTGCGGCCCGGACATCTGCGGCCGGGGTTCTCTTGGCAGCCATCTTGACAGCCTACTAGAACGATGTTCTTCTTAAATAGAACGCTGTACTACAACAGTGGCACGACGTACCAGGAGGTAGTCATGACCGATGCACTCTCGTCCCCGTCCACCGCGGTGGTCCCCGAACTCGACCGGGACCCGATCGCCACGGTCGAATCGTCCCGCCGATGGTGGGCGCTGGGCGCACTGTGCCTGGCGACCCTGATGGTGATGATCGACAACACGATCGTGAACGTCGCGCTGCCGACCATCAGTCGTGATCTCTCCGCGAGCAACTCGGGTCTGCAGTGGGTGGTCGACGCCTACACCCTCGCGTTCGCCGGTCTGCTGATCACCGGTGGGCACCTCGGCGACCGATTCGGGCGTCGGCGTGCCCTCCTCGTCGGCATCGCCGGCTTCGCGGTCGTGTCGGTGGTGGCCGCCGAGTCGACGTCGCTGTGGATGCTCATCGCGTCCCGCGTCGGTCTCGGTGTGTTCGCCGCTCTGGTGTTCCCGGCGACGCTGGCCCTGTTGACCGGCATCTTCGCCGACGCGCGGGAACGCGCCGCGGCCTTCGGTGTGTGGGCGGCGACCACCGGTGTCGCGGTCGCGATCGGCCCGGTGCTCGGTGGGTGGCTGCTCGAGCACTACTCGTGGGCCTCGGTCTTCTGGGTCAACCTGCCGTTCGCCGCCCTGGTGGCCGTCGCCGTCGTGGCCCTCGTGCCCGCGGGCGCGACGGCGCGGGAGTCGGGTGCGTTCGACGTGATCGGGCTCGCGCTGTCGGTCGCAGGCATGGGGTTGCTCATCTACTCGGTCATCGAGGGGCCCAACCACGGATGGACCGACGCCCGGACCCTCGGCGGCATCGTCGCGGCCCTGGTTCTGGTCGCCGTGTTCGTCCGGCGCGAATCCCGTTCCGCCCATCCGATTCTCGACGTCCGGGTGTTCCGGAACCGACAGTTCTCGGCGGCGTCGACGATGATCGCGCTGGCGTTCTTCGGGCTGTTCGGCTTCATCTTCCTCGTGACGCAGTACTTCCAGGCGGTGAAGGGTTACGGGACGCTGTCGGCCGGCCTGCACACGTTGCCGTTCGCCGTGGTGCTGGCCGTGGTCTCGCCGGTGGCGATGGTGCTGGTCCGGCGCCTCGGGGTCGCGGTGGTCTCCGCGACCGGCGCGGTGATGATGGCCGGCGGGTTCGCGCTGGTGGAGTCGGCCGGGATCACCAGCTCCTACTGGGGTCTCATCGTCTGGTCGATGAGCCTGATGGCCGCGGGCCTGGGCCTCATCTCCGGCCCGTGCACCCACGTGGTGATGAACGCATTGCCGCCGGCGCAGTCCGGCGCGGGTGCCGCGGTCAACGACACCACCCGCGAGTTCGGTGGCGCACTGGGTGTGGCGGTGCTGGGTTCGGCTCTGTCGAGCGTCTACGCCGCCGCGGTCGCCGATGCACCGACGTTGGCCGCGCTGCCCGAGCCGGCCCGCGCCGCCGCCGAGACCTCGGTGATGGCCGGGGTCGAGGTGGCGCGCAGTGTGCCTGCGCAGTTCTCCGAGCCGGTCCTGGCGGCGGTGCGCGACGCCTTCGTCGACGGTCTGCACCAGTCGGTGTGGGTGGCCGTGGTGACGGTGCTCGTCGCCGCTCCGGTGTGCGGGTGGTTCCTGCGCGACCGCCCCGCTCCGTCTGTGTCTGCTACATCTCCAGCGTGAGATCGGTTCCGTCGCTGCGGGACACACAACTGAGCATCCAGCCCGCGGCCCGCTCGGGCTCGGTGAGAAGGGTGTCGCGGTGGTCGACCACGCCCTCGGTGACACGCACCCGACAGGTCCCGCAGAACCCCTGCTGGCACGAATACGGGACCGCCGGCCGGGTGCGCCGCACCGCGGCGAGCGTCGACTCGGTGGCCGAGACCGGAACCCGCTCCCCGGTGGAGGCCAACGTCACCTCGAACGCGTGCCCGTCGAGAACGGGAGGGGGACTGAACCGTTCGAAGTGCAGCTCGGTGTCGTCGAGATCGCGCATCGCGGTGCGGATCGCCTCGAGCATCGGGACCGGCCCGCAGCAGTACACCGCGGTCTTCGGCGCGATCGGGCCGAGGAGCTCGTCGGCCGTCGGGATCCCGCCGTCGTCGTCGGTGCGGATGGTGACACGGTCACCGTGGCTGCGCAGCGCCTCGATGAAGGGCAGCGAGTCGGCGCTGCGGCCGGTGTAGATCATCGACCAGTCGAGATCGAGCCGGTCGGCGGCGGCCACCATGGGCAGGATCGGTGTGATCCCGATACCGCCGGCGATGAACCTCAGCCGCTGTGCCGGGGATCCGCGGCCGGGCAGGGCCAGCGGGAAGGCGTTGCGCGGCCCCTTGATCTCCAGGGTGTCGCCGACGCGCAGGGTGTCGTGGACCTCGATCGACCCGCCGCCGCCGGTGGGGATGCGACGGACCGCGATGCGGTAGTGGGTGCGGTCGGTGGGATCGCCGCACAGGGAGTACTCCCGCATCCGCCCCGACGGCAACAGCAGATCGAGGTGCGCGCCGGGGTACCAGGGGGTGAGCTCGCCGCCGTCGAGCGACTCGAACCGCAGCGACACCACGTTCTCGTCCTCGGCCACCACCGTGCGCTCGGTGATCCGCACCGTCGTGATACCCGCGTCGGGCGGCGGGATGTGGGGCTCACGCATGAACCGCACGAAGAACGGGTATGCGCGGCTGAGGATCTCGACCGCCTTCATCGCCGGATCGTGGCGGTAGCGGCCGTAGAGGTGTGCCGGGGTCTGCTCGAGGTCGCCGACCTCCATGCGCCCGGCTCTCTCCGTATGCGCCGCGCGCTCGGAGCTCACCGCCCCGCGCCGCGTGCCGCCGGCGAGGCGGCGAGGTAGGCGACGGCCTGTGCGGTGGAACCGATCTGGTCGGGATAGAACGTCGGCTTGAAGTAGCTGAACGTCGCGAAGACGATCGACCGCAGCGTCGGCAGCACGCCCGCACGCGCACCGCGGGCGTACTCGGTCCACATCCGGCGGTAGGAGTACTTCTGGTACGGGTCGCTCTTGGCGATGAAGCGGCTGCCGCGGTGGATCAGCAGCAACAGACCCGACAGGGCCATGAACATCGCACGGCCGCGGCGGAGGTAGCCGTCGCCGAAGTAGGCGGCCACGTCGTGGGCCACGCAGCGGTGCTCGACCTCCTCGGCGCCGTGCCAGGTGAACAGATCGGTCATGGCCGGGTCCGAACCGTGTGCGCGCCAGGTGTTGTTGAGCGCGAAGTCACCGAGGATCGCGGTGTAGTGCTCGATGGCCGCGATCAGCCACAGCCGCTCCACGAGGTCCTTGCGCTGGGCGTCGGGGGTCCACGAGGTCTTGGGGGAGAGCACCTTCCGGAACAACCACTGCATCTGCCGCTGGAACGGCCGCGGATCGAGGCCGTGGCGGTCGAGGAAGTCCCACAGCACCTTGTCGTGGGCCTCGGCGTGCATGGCCTCCTGTCCGATGAACCCCCGCATGGTGGCGGCGAGCTCCTCGTCGGCGACGAGTGGCAACGCCTCGTTGTAGGTGGCGACGAACCACCGCTCGCCCTCGGGCAGCAGCAGGTTGAGCATGCTGATCACGTTGGACGCCATGGGGTGACCGGGTATCCAGTGCAGCGGCGTCTTCTCGAAGTCGAACGCCACGTCGCGTGCGTGCAGGGTGACGGGGCCCGGGTCGGCGTGGGGGTCGTGGGTGACCCGCGTGGACAGATCGGTCATGGCGAACTCCTCTAGAACAACGACGTCCGCGCCATGCGGCGCGAGAGTGCGGGCAGGAATCGGTACACGCGGTATCCCACCGAGGCCTCGATGGTCACCGGGACGACGGCACGGTTGCGGGTGATGGCGTCGAGGATCTCCACCGCGACACGGTCCGGGGTGAAGCCACGGCGTCGGTACATGCCGTTCATCCGGTCGCGCAGTCGCTCCTGGTTGTCGCCGGTGGCGCCGGCGAACTCGGTCGCGGAGATGATGTTGGTGTCGACGATGCCGGGGCAGATCGCCGAGACACCGATGTGGTGTTCGGCGAGTTCGGCGCGCAACGACTCGCTGAGCAGCAGCACACCGGCCTTCGTGGCCGCGTACGCGCCGAGCCCGCGCTGGGGGGTGAACGCGGCCGCCGAGGCGAGGTTCACGATCTGGCCGCCGAGTCCGCGGGCGACCATCAGCCTGCCGAACTCGCGGCTGCCGGTGGCCACGCTCACGAGGTTGATGTCGACGAGCCGCCGGATCTGGGCGTCGGTGGCGTCGAGGAGTGCACCCGCCAGACCGATCCCGGCGTTGTTGACGACGATGTCGGGGACACCGTGGGCCTCGGCGACGGTGGCGGCGAACCGGGCGAAGGCGTCGCTGTCGGCGACGTCGAGGGCATAGGCACGTGCCGTGCCGCCGGAGCCGGTGATCTCGTCGGCCGTCTTCTGCGCGGCACCGAGGTCGATGTCGGCGATGACCACCTCGCCGCCCTCGGCGGCCAGCAGCAGGGCCGTCTCGCGGCCGATACCGCTGCCACCGCCGGTGACGACGGACAGCGTCCCCTCGACCGCGCCGCGGGTGTCGCCGGTGACGCGTGCGCGGGCGACGGTCGCGCTCGGTTCCCCGCTGATGATGGACTCGATGAAGTCGATTGCGTTCTCGGCCAACAGCTCCGGGCGCGAATACGGCAGCCAGTGTCCGGTCGGCAGGTCGCGCCGCCACAGGCCGTCGGTGTAGCGCGGGGTGTTGTCGAAGATGGCGCTCCGCAGCGCGATGTCGCGGGTGTTGACGATCTCGAGGGTCGGCACCGTCGTCGACCGGGCGTCCGGCGAGAACAGGTGGGCGCGGATGTTGGCCCGGTAGTAGCGCAGGCCCGAGATCATGTCGTGGTGCAGCGTGGGGCCCACGGCGACGTCGCCGGTGCCGGTGCCCTCGACGCGGTGCAGGAACTGGCGCCACACCGGCGCCCATCCGAGGGCACCGAAGAACACTTTCGGCACGACGGGGAGCTGGAACATCACGGTGTAGGCCGACGACGCGATCTGCGACAGCGCCTGCCGCAGTGCCGTCGGGGTGGGGCGTGCGAGCTTCTCGCGCGCCCAGGTGCCGAGGTGGTCGAGGTTGGGACCCGAGACCGAGACGAACGAGGCGATCCGGTCGTCGGCGCCCGCGGTGGTCACCGCCTCCCACGTCTGCACCGAACCCCAGTCGTGGGCGACGACGTGGGCGGGAACGTCGGAGACGGCGTCGATGACCGCGAACAGGTCCGCGGCCAGCTCGGCCAGCCGGTACGGCGCGTCGCCCGAGGGTGCGTCGCTCTCGCCGTAGCCGCGGGTGTCGTAGGCGACCACGTGGTACCGCCGGGCCAGGATCGGCGCCACGTGGGTCCACAGGTGGTGGGTGTCGGGCCACCCGTGGACCAGCACGACGGTCGGGGCGTCGGTGTCGCCGGCCTCGAAGACGGCCAGCTGCACACCGTCGCGGGTGACGGTGCGACGCCGCCACAGATCACGTTCGGATGACTCCACGGATCTGCACGTTACACCCAGTTACAGGTACTTGGGGCACGAATCGTGTTCGAGAACCCGCTAGCGCGGCGCTCCGCATCGTGCGAGGTAGCCGCGCAGATCGTTGTACGCGGGCTTCGGGCTGCCGTTGGAGTACCGGAGTCCGAAGTTCTGTTCGCGGTCGTAGACGTTCGGTCCGGTGTCGCGCAGCGAGTAGACGAACACGTTGCCGACATAGCCGAACTGACCGGCCCGGGCCACGCCGTGGACGATCATCGCCGACTGCGCCGCCGGGCTGACCGCGTTGGTGCCGGCACCGGTCGGCGCCCCGAACTCGGTGATCCAGATCGACTTGCGGGCGTCACCGCCGGCGACCATCGTCGCGCGGATCGCCGGGATCGCGTTGAAGTAGTTGTACGGGTTCGGCCGGGTGTCGGCGGGGTCGATGGGATAGCTGTACGGGTGCACCGACACGACGTCGAGGAACGGCGCCGCCCCCGAGCCGTACATGGCGCTGACGAAATCGACCGGGTTCATGTTGCCGCCGCCGTTACCCGCACCGGTGACACCACCCCCGACGATGAGCGCGCCGCCGTTCACGCGGCGGATGGCGGTGCTCGCCGCGGCGAGCAGCTGGACGTACCTGCCCGGGTCGACACGAGGCATGAAGAAGGCCTGCAGGTTCGGCTCGTTCCAGATCTCGTACGCCGACAACGCATTCCCGTAGTGCGAGGCCACGCGGGCGGCGAACGCGCCGAAGTCGGCGGGGTTCGCCGGCACCACCTTGTCGGAGTCGACCGGCGAGGCCGCGCGCGCCCATCGCGGTGTGTAGGCCACGATGCCGAGGACCTTGAGTCCCTGTGCGCGTGCGGCGTTCACCACCCGGTCGGTGGTGCCCCAGGTGAACACGCCGCGGTTGGCCTCGATCGAACTCCAGGCGATGTCGATGCGGGTCCAGGTCGCGCCGAGGGCACGCATCTGGGCGAACGTCTGGTTCAGGTCGGCGTCGGAGTAGCCGTAGACGGACGCGCCGGGGGACACACCCACCGAGGGTGCGCATCCGGCGGCGGTGGCGGCCGGGGCCGCGGCGGTGGTCGCGACACCGACGACCGTCGCCGCGGTCATCACCAGTCGCATCCACCGTGATCGAAGTGTGAGCTGCATCATGTCCTCGTGTCTGTCTTCGGAGATCGTGGTGTTCAGAAGTCGTTCGCCGTCGGCGTCGTCGGCGGTCGGTGCCGATACACGACTGGAGTGAACACCCCCTTCGCCAGCGTGCAGTATCATGTGGATCGGTATGACCGATCGCCCTCGGGGAGGGGGCACGGGGAGCAACCGCTGGGGAGGCGTGTTGCAGGGGGAGTAGATGTTCGCATGAAGCAAAACACACGCACGCCGTCGATGGGCAACGAGCCCACCGTAGATCTTCTCGGGCACCTGCGCGGACTGCTGAAGGTGGCGCACATCGCGATCGTCATCGCGATCGTGGTGGCACTGGGCGTCTTCGGCTACCAGTCGGCCTCCGCGCAGCGCTATCAGGCGTCCGTCGTCGCGCAGATCGTCACACCCGGTGCCGCGGCCAGCGGTCAGTCCGGCCCGACCTCGACCGACGCCGCCACCGCGGCGGGCCCGTTCGTCGCGCTCGCCTCCGACCAGCAGGTCCTGGCGCAGATCGCCAAGACCTCGGGCCTGCGCCTCGATCCGTCGCAGCTGTCGGCCGACATCGTCGTCGCCGCGTCGACGGTGCCCGGCATCGTCGACGTCACCGCCGAGGCCGGCTCGGCGCAGGACGCCTCGACCCTGGCCAAGGCCGTCGTCTCGACGCTCGACTCGACCTACGTCCAGCGCCAGCAGTCGGCGGCCTCGGCGCCGGCGAGCAACGGCATGAGCACCGGATTGCAGGCGCTCACCACCCAATTGCAGTCGCTCACCTCGCAACTCGACGGTGTCATCACCGCCGACGGACCCGCGGCGGGGATCCTCGCCGCACTCAAGTCGCAGATCGGTCAACTCCAGCAGCAGCAGCAGACCGCGGCCTCGGCCACACAGCCGATCACCGCGGCCACCCAACGTCTCATCCTGCTGTCGCAGCCGGCCGGTGGACCGAAGGCCGCGAGCATCCCGCCGATCGCCATCGCCGGTGTGGCCGGGCTCCTCGCGCTGATCCTCGCGGCCGAACTGCTCGTGTTGGCCCGGTCGTTCCTCGGCCGATCGGTGAACCGCGAGTGGTCGCGACGCATCGGTCGTCGCGCGCACGCCGTCGTCGACATCCCGCGTCGCGGCGAGGAGATCTCGACCTCGACGCTGGCCGCCGTCGCACGTGTGTCGGGTCCGGTGCTGATCGTCGCCTCCGAGCAGGTCCGCGGCGTCGTCGCCCGCATCGTCGCGCATGTCCACGGACGGGTCGACGGTCGCGACATCGACGACGACGACTGGACCCCCGACGAGCGCGACCACTCGCTCGCCGTCGTGGTGGTCCGTGACGGTCAGGTCGAGCGCGCCCGCGTGGCGAAGGCGCTCGAGACACTCGCGGCGTGGAACATCCCGTCGATCCTCGTGGTCGCGCCCAGCGGCCGCGGAAGCTTCAGTCTGCCCGGCGGTCTCGCGGTCGCGTTCCGCAAGCCCTCCGAGGCCGCGGCGCCGGTGCGCGCCTCGGCGGCCCCCGCCACCGGGTCGGCGCCCGCGGGTCCGGCGTCGGCCCCGGCGTCCGCCCCGATCGCACCGCCCCCACCGATCACCCCGAACGATCCCGCCGCCGGATACCTGCCCTACCGCCCCCTCGGCCCCGAGGGTGCGAACGGCATGGCGGCGGTCCCGTCCCCTGCCACCAGCGGAGCCCAGACCAACGCAGCCCAGACCAACGCAGCCCAGTCCAACGGAGCCCAGTCCAACGGAGCCCGGTCCAACGGGACGCAGGTGCACCCCGCCCCGGTGCAGCAGACGCCTGTGCCGGAGCAGGATTCGGTGGCGGAGCACGTCGACGCCGTCGACCAGCCTGCCGGGGCCGACGAGGACCCCGCGTCCGTCGAGGAGCAGGTGCCCGACGAGAACGCGGTGGCGGAACAGGATGTCGAGGCCGATCAGGACGCGGAGTCCGATGAGGCCGAGTCGTCGGACGAGGTTGCAGCCGAGAGCTTCTCGGACGACGCCGGCACCGACACGAACTCCGACTCCGACTCCGACTCCGACTCCGAGAGCATCGACGAGTCCGAGCGTATGCCCCAGTCGACGCACAGCTGAGACGTCCGCACGCAGCGCACCACCGCCGCTGAACCGCCTGTCGGTTCAGCGGCGGTCGTCTGTGTGGACATCGCGATCCGCGGCGTCGGTGAGGCTCGACTGCTGAAATCTGCCCCCAGGCGACAGTCGGAGGGGATATTCCCCTCGGACTGTCCTCTCGGGGCAGTTCTCAGCAGCGATGCGCCGCCTCAGCGGCAGTCGGCGGCGGCGCGCACCGCGCCGTAGGCCTTCTTCGGGCTGAAGTCGTTGCGCAGCAACCCGAAGTTGTCCTCCACGTCGGAGGTGTCGGTGCCCGCATCGCGCAGGCTGTAGACGAAGAACGGGCCGAAGTGTCCGCGGGACCGGGTCGACATGATGGCCGACCAGAGCGAATCGGCCTGGAACTGTTCGGACACCCTCTGCTTCGAGGTGCCACCCGTGGGTGCCCCGTACTCGGTGACCCACAGTTTCTTGGCGCCGTCACCGTTGCGGCGCATCGTCGCGTACAGCGCAGGCAGTTGCGCGAACGCGTTGAACGACTTCGACGAGGAGTCCAGGGGCAGATAGGGATAGCTGTACGGGTGGATGCCGACGGCGTCCCACGACGCGGAATCGGCGACGCGGTACAGCGTGCTCAGGAACCGTGTGGGCGCGATGTTTCCGCCCCCGTCGACGGCGGGTGAGAGCCCGGCGGTGACGATCGTGACCCCCGGTGCGGCATTGGTGCGGATGGCGATCGACGCCGCCGACAGCATCCGGCCGTACAGCGCGACATCGGGTGCGGGTGCAGCGAAGTTGACGATGTTCGGCTCGTTCCACACCTCCCAGGCGGTGATCCGGTCGGCGTAGCGCCGCGCCGCGAGCCCGGCGAAGTTGCCGAACGCGGCGGTGTCGTTCGGCAGGGAGAAATCCTTGTCGAGCGCCCCCGGCAGTCGCGCCCAGGTGGGTGTCGTGTCGACGATGCCGAGGATGGTGAGACCGCGGGCCCGCGCGGCGTCGACCACACGGTCGGTCGCGGCCCAGTCGTACTGGCCGCGTGTGGCCTCCACCGAACTCCACGGCACGTCGAAACGGATCCACCGCATACCGCCCTCGGCGGTCATGTCGAGGGTCCGCGCCAGGTCGGCGTCGGACAGCGTGGTGAGTCCGCTACCCGCGGCGACCCCGAGCGGGGTCTGCGGCGTCGCCGGCACGCATGCGTGGTCCACCTGGGTGTCGTGGATGCCCAGGACGCGGGCCAGCGGGGCGGGCATCACGGCGACGGTGACCCCGCCGGCCACGACGAGGAGGACGACCGCGACCAGCGCACCGATCACCATGGTCCGTCGTCGCCTGGTGGCGAACAGTCGACGGACCCCGAATCTGTCGCGGGTCACCGCACGAGGGTAGTGGTGTCGGGCACGCCGTCGACGGGTGCGGCATCCGCGTCGTGAGGACCCTCGGTCCCGATGTCGCCGTTCGTGGTGTCACGGCGGGGCGCGACGACCGTCGACGCCGCAGCGCCGAGGAGCAACCAGAAGTAGGCGTCGTCGGGGAAGATCTCGAAGTACGTGGAGACCAGTGCGGCGGCGGCGACGGCGACGGCGGCCGCCGAGACGCCCACGCAGAGATTGCGATCCACCGGATCGGTCGCGACGCGCGACGCTCGGACGGTGTGCAGCACCGCGACGACGAGCACGCCGACGAAGACCCACAGGGCCAACGGACCCAACTCGATCGCCACCTTGATGTAGTAGTTGTCGGGCTGATACGGCGCCGACGACGATCGGGTCGCCTTCGCCACCACCTCGGCGGCCGAACCCGTGGTGCCGAGTCCGATGCCGAAGGGGTGACCGAGGATCGAGGTGATCGAGTCGCTCCAGCCCGTGCCGCGCTCGCCGAGACTGTTGGACGACAGGAACGTCGAGAGCACCGGACCGGAGAAGACGGCCGTGATCGCCGCGGCGATCACGGCGCCGATCCCCAGAGCAGTCAACAGCTTCCGGTAGCGATGGAAACCGATCCACAGCAGGCCGATCAGCAACCCGAGGAACGCGGCGCGCACCACGGCGGTCGACATCGCGACGAGGTAGATCGGGGTGAGTACGAGGAACACCAGGTTGCGGGGGCGGCGGGGTTGCGCCGCGGCGACCGATCCGCACACCAGGAGCACGAGCATCATGAAGAGCGCGAACGGGAAGGGCTGGCCGAACGTGCTGAACGACCGCAACAGACCGCCGGCGAAACGGATGTCGGTGTTGTAGGCGAACCCCTGGGCGGCGAGCGCATCGGCGCCGATGACCTGCTGGTAGATGCCGTACAGACCGGTGCCGAGACCCAGCAGCATCATGATCGAGATCAGGTGGTCGCGATCGCCGGCGTCGAGCGGACGCAGCCAGATGATGATCGGGAACACCAGTCCGTAGAAGAACGTGATCTTGATCGGTGACAGCGCGACGTTCATCGGGAGAGTCACCAGGGCGCTGACGATCCCGATGGCGGCCAACAGGGCGAACAGGTAGGCCCACGGTTGGGTGAAGCGCGGGACCGCCGACCAACGCGTCCGGATCACCGCGCACACCGCGGTGAAGCCCAACAGGCCTTCTTTCCATCCGTTCGGGAACCCGGCGCCGAGAGCGAAGATCAGGATGTAGTGCAGCGGCGAGATCGCCGCGAACAGCAGGACACCGCGTTGGGGTCGGATCAGGATCCACACCGCGACAGCGAGTCCCACGATGCCGGCGACACCGTAGGTCGCCGTATGCATGACGCCGGTGTTCATCGCGCCCCGCCCCCGCCGCGCGACGGGGTCGCGACGGCGTCGGCGTGTGCGTCCGGGGCACTCGAGCGTGTCGTGCCGACGAGCAGGTCGAGCAGCGCGGGGACGGTCTCGCGGCGATCGTGGTGCTCGGCGACATGGGCGTACGCGCGACGGACCATCGCCGCGGTGCCCACCGGATCGGCGGCGATCGACGACATCGCCTCGGCGAGGGCGACCGGATCACCCGGGGGCACCAACACCCCGCGCCGGTCGGCGAGGAGGGTGCTGGGGTTTCCGTGGTCGGTGGCGACGACCGGAACGCCCGCGGCCATCGCCTCCATCGCGGTCAGCGGTCCGGCTTCCGGGGCGATGCTCGCCGACACGTGCACCGTCCACTCCGCCAACGCGTCGGCGGCACGCACCCGACCCGGGAACGTCACGCGCCCTGCGAGATCCGGCTGTCCGGCACGCTCGCGCAGCTGCGCGGCGTACCCGACGTCGCCGGGAAAGGCCTCACCCGCGACGACAGCGGTCGCGTCCTCGATCCGGGCGACCGCCTCGAGGAAGACGTCGATGCCCTTCCACGGGGTGAGCACCGACAGGGTGCCGGCCCGCAGGGCACCGGTCGTCGGCGTGCCGGTGGGAGCCGTGTCGGGGATGTCGACGCCGAGGCGGCCGACCGCGACGTGGTCCACGAGACCGTCGAGGGCCGACGCGGTCGTCGGGGACACCGCGACCACCCGGTCGAGCAGCGGACGTCCCGCGGCGATGAACACCCGGGTCTTCGTGCTGACCACGTGGTCGTGGACGAGCCAGGCGACCGACCGCACGCCGGCGAGGCGCAGCGCGGGCAGGGTGTGCGCCGAGTTCGCGACGATCGGGGTGCCGCGGTGGGCGCGCAACGTGCGCGCGGCGATCACCATCGACCGGGCCATCCCCCACGCCGCGCCGGCGCGGGTACGACTACCGTGGTCGCGACCGAGGTGCGGGATCTCGACGTGGATGACCCACGGCGGGAACGATTCCGAGAGCGGGCCGACCGGGCACGCCACCGACACCGACATCCCTCGACGGTGGCATTCGGTGGCGAGGTCGAGCATCACCGACTCCGCGCCCGAGCGCTGCGGCGAATGCGTCACGAACAGGACCCCGTCGGAGACGGCCGATTCACTGCTGTCGGAGACGGTCGATTCACCACTGTCGGTCATGACTGCTCCCGACCGTCGAGGGCGACCGCGTGGAGGCACTCGGTGAGCACCGCCTCGCGGACCACCGGGTGGAATCCGGGGTGGTCGCCGCCCGGGGCGACGTGGACCGACGGGCCCCGACCGCCGCGGCTGACGCTGCTCAGTGCCTGTAGGCCACGTTGGCTCAGGAAGTGCTCGTAGTCGCGGCTACCGAAGACGAGGTGCGTCTCGATCCCGGCCTTGGCCAGCGGGCGCAGCAGCAGGCGTGGGCTCTGCATGACGCCGAGTCGGGCGACCGCGTCGAACACCGCGTACGGGGCGAAGCGCGCCACGATCGGCTTGAGGCGACCGCGCAGCGACGGTGCCGCGTCGTCGACGGCGCCGGAGACCTCGGGGCCGAAGGGGGCGTCGCCGCCCAGCACGGGGGCGTCGCGTCGCCAGGTGAGCTGATTGACCAGCACCACCCGGTCGAGTTGTCCGGGTGCGTCGTCGGCGACGTCGAGGGCGACACGCGACGCCGACCAGGACCCGGAGCAGATCCCCACGTGGGTCAGCGGTCCCGGCGTCAGCGACCGTGCGAGGTCGCGGACCTCCCGGGCGTCGGTGATCGACGTGGGCGAGTGCAGCGGCGCGAAATCGTCGGCACGGCGGACCCGTCCGCTCTCACCGACGCCCCGTCGGTCGTAGCGCACGGTGACCGCGCCGAGTCGTCCGGCCTCGACGGCGAGGTCGCGCCAGAGCCGGGCGGGTCCGGTGCGGATGTCGGCGGCCGTCGAGTGCACCACGAGCGCGCTGTGGGCGATGCCCTGGGCCGGGCGGGTGATCCACATCAGCGGACGGTCCGGCGCGGTGACGATCTCGGTGATCACCTCCGCCGACGCAGATCCCGCGGGCTCACCGTCGACGACGGCCCAGGACCGTGTCCGGTGGTGCACGACAAGGGGTTCGGTGGGCAGCAGCTGATCGATCCAGGCGCCGATCGCGTGGACCGACTCGTGCGGCAGTTCCACCAGGAAGCTGGGCGGGGTCACGAAGGCGGTCGGGTCGACGGTGCGCACCACCTCGACGCGCCCGGCGGGACGTTCGTCGTGGAGCAGGGCGCGGGCGGGCGCCGACGCGAGATCGGCATCGGACGTCGCGAGCAGGACGGGGCAGTCTGGCAGCGAGTCGAGGGTGATCGACATCGCCGACAATGCCTGCGCGGTCGTCCGGTGCCACCCGGCCCCGACGATGTCGACGACGTCGTCGGTGTGGCCGCGCAGCGACGACCCGGCCGAATCGGCGGCGACGGCCATCCGGAACAGCTGGGTCTGGCCGCGGACGAAGGTCCGTCCCCGCAGCACCGGATCCCACAGCACCAGACCGGCGAGACCGTCGATGCGTTCGGCGGCGGCGGTGGCGAGCAGACCGCCCGCACGGAGCCCGACGACGACGACCTCGCCGACCCCGGTGCCACGCACGTGGTCGACGGCATGGACGATGCCGGCGAGCCAGTTCTCGACCGCGTCGGGCGAATCCTGTTCTCCCCACGACTCGCCCGTGTGCAGATGGTCCATCCGCAGCACGACCATCCCCGACAGCGCGAGGTCCTCGGCGAGCATCCGCACCCCGCGGGTGGTGTCGATCTGTTCCTTGCCCAGCGGCGGGCACATCACGACGCCGGCCCGGGCCACCCCGGACACCGGGCGGTGCACGGTGCCGAACAGCGGGGTCGCCGCGGGGCCGAAGAAGGTCGGCTCGACGACGGTCGCGGTGTCGACCAGGTCGGGTCCCACCGTGTCGGGGCCATCACCGTGGGGGCCGGAACCGGTGGGATCCGGACCCGAGTCGGTCGGGGCGGGGCCGGAGAGCATGCGGCGCGGGTCGATGCTGTCGGTGATCCCGACGACCCGGGCCGCGACCGGCAGGGCCAGGGCGCCGACGGCACCGAGCACGATGCCCACCACCGAATCGGCGGGGGCGAGCAGCGCGGCGGCGGCGGTGAGGACGGCGATCAGCCCCACCAATCCGAGCATGGTGCGCCACGGGAAGAGGTCGCCGATGGCCACCTCGCGCAGGACCGTGGCCCAGATCAGCACGCAGACGACGATCTCGGTGCCCACGGTCGCGACCGCCGATCCCTCGAACGACATCCGGGGGATCAACACGACGTTGGCGATCACGTTGAGCGCCAACCCGAATGCGGCGATGATCGGGAACGTGCGCAGGCGTCCGGTGCTGACCAGGGTCATGACGCCGAGCAGGGTGAAGCTGCTCAGGCCGGCGCCCAGCACGAGCAACCGCGTCGCGAGGGCCGCGTCGGCGTAGTCGGGGCCGTAGAGCAGTCGGATGAGGGGTGCCGCCGACGGCCAGATGCCGATCACGGCCATGCCCCCGAGCAGCGTGGTGAGGACGGCGGCGTCGCGCATGCGGCCGCGGAACTCCTCGAGCCGTTCGGGCCAGCTGGCGACGAGCACCGTCACCAACGGTGTGGTCACCGCGATCCCGATCATCGAGACGAGGTCGGAGAACTTGTAGGCGATCGCGTAGTGCCCGACGGCGTCGAACGAGTCGAGTTTCGACAGCAGCGGGATGTCGATCTTGGTCAGCAGCACCGTCAGTGCGAAACCGATGCTGAGCGGGAACGCCTCGCGCAGCATCTCCGACCAGCGCCAGATCTCGATGCGCTTGGCCGGGCGGAAGCCGAGTCCGCCGCGGTGGAGGACGACGCCCTTGGAGATCAGGGAGACCAGTTCGAACAGGACGGCCGGGATGACGACCACGAGCAGGACCGGCGCCACGATGACCGCGATGACGGTCGCCGCGAGCTGCACGATCTGGCTCAGCGACTCGATGACCGAGACGACGGTGAGTTTGAGGCGGCTCTGGTACAGCACGGTGAGCGAATGGCTGGGTGTGGCGATGACGACCACGAGCCCCGCGATGGCGGTGGCGGTGACGACCACGCCCGGGTAGTCGGCGAGCACGACGAATCCGACCGCCGCGGCGTACCCGATGAGTCCCAGTCCGAGGCGCAGGGCGATGAACGAGCTCGCCACGAGACGCGTCTCGCTCTCGCTGTCGCCGACGAGGCGGCTGAGCACGACACGGCCGACGCCGAGGTCGGTGATGACGCTGAGCAACCCGAGCAGACCGAAGACGAACGAGTACTGGCCCCATTCCTCGCTGCCCAGCGATCGGGCGATGGCGATGCTGCCCGCCCAGCCGAGCGCGGCGACGAAGACGCGTCCCAACAACATCGAGCCGATGTTGCGGGCGATCGACCCCTTCGGGGTGGGCGAGCTCGACCCCGGTGCCCCCGGATTCACCGCGGGCACCTGGGTTGCGCCGGTTGTTCCCGGGCGGGTGTCGAGTGTCGCGGTCACCGGGTGCTCTCGTAGACCTCGAGTGTCGCGGCGGCGGTGGCCTCCCAGCTCAGCGCGCCGGCCGCGATCGGGCCCCGCTCACGCAGATGGGCTCCTGTGTCGGGGGTGGCGGCCTCGCGCAGGGTGCGCGCCCAGGCCTGCGGACCGTGTCCGGCGACGAGCAGCGCACCGTCGCCGACGACGTCGGGCAGGGCGCCCACCGCGCTGGCGACGACGGCGCCGCCACAGGCCATCGCCTCGATCGGCGGGAGACCGAAGCCCTCGTAGCGCGAGCAGTACGCGGTGACCGTGGCCGCGGCGTACAGCGCGGGCAGGTCGGCGGTCGCGACGTAGCCGAGGCCGTGGGCCGACGCCGGTGCGTCCGGTCCGGTGGAGCCGGCGCCGGCCAGCACCAGCGGCATGTCGGCCTCGGCACAGGCCTGCGCCAGCAGCGCGACGTCCTTGCGCGGTTCGACCGTCCCGACCTGCAGGACGAAGCGGTCGGGGAGATCGAGGCGGGCGCGGACCTCGGCGACGGCCTCGGCGCTCGGCGGGGTCGCCCACGACGCGGGCGCCAAGGGGATCACGTGCGCCCCACGACCGAAGATGTCGGCGATCCGCTCGGCGGTGAACGACGATACCGCGATGAGCACGTCGGCGCGGTTCAGCGCGCGCCACAGCAGCGCGCGCTCACCGCGGGACCGCAGCGCCGACGACGCCCACGGGGTGTCGAACACCGAGAGGTCGTGCACCGTCGACACGGTGATCCCGTCGCGGAGCAGCGGCAGGTCGACGTCGAGGGAGTGGAAGACCCGACCGGGTGTGCGTACCGGTCGCAGACCCGAGAACGCCCGACGGACACCGGAACCGACCGGGCGGGTGAGCGGCTCGACCGAGGTGGGCAGCTCGCCGACGGCGTCGCTCTGGACGACCGCGGCCATCGACAACGCCGGCGCGAGGGTGCTCGCCGCGGCTACGAGTTCACGGGCGTAGGTCTGCACGCCGCTGCCTCCGGGCCGCAGCGCCAGCGCGCCGAACACCACGTCGTGGACGCCGGTCGACGCGGCGACAGGTGTGGACGCCACGGCGACCTCGACGGGCGTCGCGCCGGCCGCTTGCGGTGCCGCCGCCCGCGGGATGCGAGAGCCGGTCGAGGTCGGGACGGACGAGATCGGTGCAGAAGTCATGGCGGTGCTGGTCATTTCGGCCGTGGTCGCGTCGATGCGCGACTCGAACTGGGAACGGGTCACCCGTGTCGTGGCGACGGGCGCCATCGGCGGTCGGGTCTCGTCGGGCAGGCTCATCGGACTCTCGTCTCGACTCCGTCGACGCGGGTCAGGCGATGAGGCCGCGCTGCTGCGCGGGCCAGGCGGACACGTCGAGGCCGTGCGTGGCGAACATCGCCAGGGCGATGCGCTCCATGCCGAATCCGACGCAGGCGCTGTGTGCGACACCGCCGTCGGCCGTCGCGATCGTGAACGTCTCGCCGAAGTGGTCGCGGTGGCAGTTGCACGACACCACGGCCGTCCCGTCGTCGAGATCGCCGTACAGCGACACCACGAGTTCGGTCTTGAGGTTCTCGTCGAGCTGGTTGGCGGCCAGCATCTTTCCCGCGCGGCCGAAGAACGGGTCGTTGGCCGGCACGTCGCGCGCGGCGAGGCCGAGCTGGTCGAGCACGGCGAGGCCCCGGGGCACCCAGCTGTCGCGGTGGTTCTCGGCCTGCTGCGGCGACCCGACGATCACGAACTCGTGCATGCGGAACGCCTGCATGCGTGCGGGGTCGACGGCGGGCTCGTGCCGGAAGCAGTACCCGTAGACGTCCATCAGGACACCGCCGTCGGGCAGCGTGCCGGTGAGCGTGGAGTAGCTCGGGTGGCAGGCGGCCGAGACGAGCATCGTTCCCGCAGAGGCGAGGTGGTGATCCCAGTCGACACCCGACTCGCGGTCGGCGAGCAGCGCGCGGTGTGCCCGGTTGTCGCCGGTGAAGGTCGAGATGGCGCCGGTCAGGTTCGGGAACGACGCGATGTAGTCGGTCTTCTCGAACGACTCGCGCGGGAACACGGGTGGGAACCTCAGCCGGCGCGGCGCGTCGGCGTGCGCGGCGCGACCGGCGGCGACGACGACCTCGTCGATCGCGTCGATGACGTCCTCGAACATCGCGCCGCGGCCGTAGAGGCCGTCGATGCCCGAGGGCACCAGCAGCCCGGCGTCGATGAGATCGTCACGGAACTGTGCGCGCGCCCGGTCGAGCTCCGACGGTGCGGTGGTCGTTGTTGTCGTTGTGGCGGTGGCGGGTTCGGCGGTGCCCGAATCGGTGATCACGGTCATGTCCGTCACCCCCGGTAGGCCAGCACGAGCTGGGCGTTGTTGGCGCGGATGCGGTCGTTGGACACCATCAGCTGCGGGCCGAACGCGTCGCGGAGCAGGCGCCCCATCGATGCGGGGTGGTCCTCGCGGTATCCGCTGATGCCGCAGAGTTGCAGGGCACCGACGACGACGTCGACGATGGTGGTCGACGCGTCGAGCTTGAGGTTGTTCATGGCGAGGGTGAAGCCGACCGTGGTGTGCTCCTCCCCGCTCGCGAGAAACGCCTCGTAGCGCTCGATCTCGCGGGCCACCGACGACACGAAACGCTGGTGCACGACGGTGAGATCGGCGAACTTCACCGCCTGGGGCGGCGGCGATCCGCCGGGCGACTTGCGGGCCGCCGAGCGGACCTGGGCGCGGGCCTTGCCCATCGCGGCGTCGGCGATGCCGAGCCACACCGACGCCCACAGGGTGTGCGACGCGGGGAGCATGGTGTGCGCGGAGATGGTGGCGTAGTCGACGGGCAGCACGTGGGCGGCCGAGGTCTGCGCGTGGAGCTGGAAGCCGGGGCTGCAGGTGCCGCGGAAGCCGAGAACGTCCCAGGTACCGGTCTTCTCGAGCCGGGTGTCGGCGCGCGGACACGCGACGAGCACCTGGTCGTTGCTCGGGCTGTCGGGGGTGCGCCGCGCGGTCGCGAAGACGTAGTCGGCGTACTCGCCGTAGGAGATGACCGGCGCGTTCTTGTCGAGGACGACGGTGTCGCCCCCGGCTGTGTCCCTGGAGACGACGACCGCGCAGGTGGAGCTGCCGACGTCACCACCGGTGGTGATCTCGGTGGTCGCCGAGGCGAGGAGGGCGTCGGACTCGGCGATCGCACGGGTGAGTTCGGCGGCCGCACCCGACGTCGCGTGGAAGCGCAGCGACAGGGCCTGGGTGTGGTGCATCGCGAAGATCATCGCCGTGGAGCTGCAGACCGCACCGAGCTTGCGTCCGATGGCGCAGAGGTCGGTGATCGACGTGGAGCGCCCACCGAGTTCGACGGGCAGTGAGCAGGACAGCAGTCCCGACGAGCGCATCTCGTCGACGGCCTCGAACGGGAAACGTGCGTTGCGATCGACGTCGTCGGTGTGGGCAGCGGCGACCGCGACCGTGCTGGTCGGATCAGGTGCCTCGACGGCTTCGGACGTGCGTACAGCGGTGATTGTCACCGAACTTACCCCCCCGGGTGATCGGAATATTGATCTGTGGGCCGTGCACATCGGCGACGTCGGCGACGACCTCGGCGATGGTGAACGTCTCGTCAGCGCGCGTGGACCCGACGCGTGGTGCTGCGGTACGTTCCTCGGTACGGTATCGCAAAGGTCGAGGTTTGACGAGTTGCAGATGCCTCATCGACGGTGAGGCGTTGCAGCACACTGCGCGACCCGATCGACGTCACATGGGGCGGGGGAGTCCCGACGTCACACCGCACCGGTCGGAAGACCCGGCCGGGCAACGCCACTCACGGCAACAGCTGATTCAGGGGGAAGTACACGATGCAGGACCAGATCCGTCGGATTCTCGTGTCACACGGGAAGATGTCCGTCGACGCCATGTCGGTCGACAGTTCTGTCGATCTCTATGAACTGGGTCTCACCTCGCACGCGAGCGTGAACGTGATGCTCGCGCTCGAGGACGAGTTCGACATCGAGTTCCCGGACACCGATCTCAAGAAGTCGACCTTCGCCACCGTGGACAACCTCGCCGCGGTCGTCGGGAGGCTGGTCCCGGCATGACCGCCGCGCCGATGGTCTCCTCGGCGGGGCTCGCCGATCCGGAACATCATGTGGCGCACCGGATCCACACCGACGCCGAGCGGGTCTGGCCGGAGACCAACTGTTATGTCGACCTGTGGGTCGAGACCCTGCATCTGCTCGGTCACGACCCGGTGCCGTCGCTGATCTCGGTGTTCGCCGCCGACCACGACGGCGGGCAGTGGACGTTCATCAAGCCCGAGCAGAACGACCTGCGTGTCCTCTACGGCATCGAGGTCACCGAGGAGGCGCTGTGGCGCCCGGTGCTCGAGACCGTCGAGAGCGGGCCGGCGCGGGGACTGATGCACACCGTGGAGGTGGATAGCTGGTGGCTGCCCGACACCGCGGGCAGTGACTACCGCAGCGGCCACGTGAAGACCACGATCGTCCCACTGTCGGTGGACCGCGACGCACGGGAGATGGTGTACCTGCACAACGCCGGCGCCCATCGCCTCACGGGCGAGGACTTCGACGGTGTGTTCGGTCTCGGGTCGGGTATGCACCCCGAGTTGCCGCCCTACACCGAGCAGATCCGCCGCACCGTCACCGCCGCGGCACCCGAGCGTGCCCTGGAACTCGTACGCGCACATCTCGATCGGCGTGCCCCGGGCAACCCGGTCGACCGGCTCGCGGACTCGGTTCGCGACGCCGTCGCGTGGCTGCCCGACGCCGGCCTCGAGACCTTCCACCGATGGGCGTTCGCCACGCTGCGCCAGTGCGGTTCGACCGCCGAACTCGCCGCCGACGTCGTGGTGTGGCTCGAGTCGCTGGGTGCCACGGGCGCGGCTGCGGCACGGGAACCGTTCCTGGAGGTGGCATCCGGGGCCAAGTCGGTGCAGTTCCGGATGGCGCGTGCCGCCCGCGGCCGCGCCGTCGATCCGAGCGAGACGCTGGCGGCGATGGCCACCGCGTGGGACGCGGCGTTGCACATCGTCGACACCTCCGTGGGGTGAGCGCCGTCGCGACGACCCTGCCGGGAGGTCTGCTGGTGGCGACCGTCGCCGGCGCGGTGATCGACCCGACCGGCCTCGCCGGTGACGTCCTCGGCGGGGGCGTACCGATGCCGCGCCCGACGGTGGTCGACGCGGTCGACGGGTGGCGTGCGCTGTGCCCGCCGGACGCCTCGGTCGACGACCTCGACTGGTGGTTCGTCACCGACACCGACGTCGCCGCGACCACACGAATCGTGTTCGAGGGGTTGAGCTTTCCGGCGTCGGTGTTCGTCGACGACGTCGAGGTGGCGACCGTGACCTCGATGTTCCTGCCCGTGGCGACGACGGTCGGACCGGGTCGACACCGCATCGTGGTGCGATTCGGGTCGCTCACCGCATGGGCGTCGACGCGACGCCCCCGCGGACGCTGGCGGTCGTCGCTGGTGGCCACCCAGGGCCTGCGGTGGGCGCGCACCACGCTGCTCGGTCGCGCGAAGGTCTACGGCGATGTGCCTGCCCCGGTGGGGTTCTGGCGCGGCGTCACGACGACCGACGCGGCCGCGGTCGTCGATCTCGACGTCCACGCCGACCCGACCACGGGTGTCGTCACCGTGCGCGGTCGCTGCCTCGACCCCGACGGGACCGGCGCGGACACCGCGACGGTGACCGTGCGTCTCGTCGATCCCGACGGGCGGGTGATCGAGACGACCGCGGAGGTCACCGACGGGGCGTTCACCACGACGCTCACCGTGGCCCGGCCCCGACTCTGGTGGCCCCATGGGTACGGCGAACAACCCCTCTACCGGCTGACGGCGGCCACCGCCGACGGCGCACCAACCACGAGAACGGTCGGGTTCCGGACGCTCACCGTCGACACCACCGACGGCGGCTTCACCCTCGTCGGCAACGGCGTCCCGATCTTCGCCCGCGGCGCCGTGTGGACCCCGGTGCGTCCCGGCGCGGTGCCCGACGTGCCCGCCGCGATCCGGCGGCGCCTGCACCTGCTCGCCGACGCCGGCGCGACCATGGTGCGGATCCCGGGCGGACTGTTGCCCGAGGACGCCGAATTCGCCGACGTCTGCGCCGAACTCGGACTCCTCATCTGGCAGGACACGATGCTCGCCACCTTCGACCCGCCGCCCGATCTCGACGGCACCGTCGACGCCGAACTCGACACGATGCTGCGGGCGGTGTCGGGCAACCCGTCGATCGCCGTGGTCAGCGGCGGGAGTGAGACGGTGCAGCAACCGGTGATGCTCGGACTCCCGCGTGAGGGCCGGATGATGCCCCTCATCGAGACCACGCTGGCCGACCGGGCCGCCGCGTACGGTCTGCCCTATGTCGAGTCGTCGCCGAGCGCCCCGCCCGGCAGCGACGCGTTCCCGCTCCGACCCGACACCGGCGTCAGTCACTGGTTCGGCGTGGGCGGATACCGCCGCCCGGTCGCCGACGTCGTCGGTGCCGACGTCCGTTTCGCCGCCGAATGTCTCGCCTTCTCCATCCCGCCGTCGCCCGCGGCGGTCGAGCGGCACTTCGGCGCCGCGGCGGCCGCCGGGCACACTTCCGAGTGGAAGGCCGCGGTACCCCGCGACCGCGGTTCGGCCTGGGATTTCGAGGACGTCCGCGACCACTATGTCGCCGCACTGTTCGGCGTGGAGCCCTCGGCGGTCCGCAGCCGCGACCCCGAGCGCCACCTGCAGCTCGGTCGCATCGCCGTCGCCGAGGCGATGGCCACCGCTCACGCCCACTGGCGCACCGATCCCCGCTGCGGCGGTGCGCTCGTGCTGACCGCGGCCGACACCGCACCCGGTGCGGGTTGGGGCCTCATCGACGTCGACGGCGACCCCAAACTGCCGCTGTCGGTCCTCCGCCGGGTGTGGGCTCCGGTCGCGGTGCTCGTGCGCGACGCGGGTCTCGCCGGCATCGCGGTCGACGTCGTCAACGACACCGCCACGCCGCTGGTGGGGGAGGTGTCGCTGTGCGCGACCACCGACGGTGGGCCGGTCGTCGCCGAGGGCGTCGCGGCGGTCGCCGTCGCCCCCCACGGGTCGGTGCGGCTGTACGACAGCGAGATCACCGGTGTCTTCCGTGACCTCTCCGACGCCCACCGGTTCGGGCCACGTACCGCCGACGCGGTGGAGGTGGTGCTGAGCGTCGACGGGGCGCCGCGGTGTCGCGAGGTGTTCGTGGTGCGACCCGCCACCGAGGCCGTCGTGATCCCCGCGGGCACATTGCAGGCGGCGGCCCACGTCGTCGACGGCTGCTGGTCGGTGCGGTTGGAGTCGGCGGTCACCGCGCGGTGGGTCGAGATCGACTGCCCCGGATGGACTCCGGCCGATTCGGTGTTCCACCTCGCGGCCGGCCGCCCCTACGACGTCGCGCTCACCCCCGCGGCCGGGACCGACCACGAGCGCGGTCCCCGGGGGCGCGTACTCGGCCTCGACCTCGCCGCGCCGGTGACCGTCTCGATGGCCCCGTGAGCGGGTCGAGGATCGCGCTCGTCCACGAGCGGCTCACCGAGATCGCGGGCAGCGAGCACGTCGTCGAACAACTCGCCGTCGAGTGGCCCGACGCGCACCTGCGGGTGCCGATCGCGGATCCCGACGCCGTCGTCGACGTCCTGCGGGGACGCGTCGACGTGTCCCGGCTCGACGCGGCACACCGGATGATCGGTCGACGCACCTACGCACCGCTGTTGCCCCTCGTCCCGACCGCACTGCGCCGCAGCTCCTTCGCCGACGTCGATGCCGTCGTCATCAGCCATCACGCCTTCGCGGTGTCGGCCGCGCACGCCGCCGGCGACATCCCGACCGTCGCCTACGTCCACTCCCCGGCCCGGTGGGCCTGGGACCGCGAGATGCGTGCCGGTGAGGCCTCGGGCCCGGCCGGACGGGCCGCGCTGGCCGCACTCGCGGCGGTGGCGCGACGCGCCGAATCCGGTGCGGCACCTGGGCTCACGGCGGTGGTCGCCAACAGCGCCGAGGTCGCCGACCGCATCGAACGGTGGTGGGGCCGCGAGGCGGTGGTGATCCACCCGCCCGTCGACACCGAACGCTTCACCGTCGACCCCGACGCGACGCGGGAGGACTTCTTCCTGCTCGCCGGACGCCTCGTGCCCTACAAGCGACCCGATCTCGCCGTGCGGGCCGCCCGGCTCGCCGGTGTGCGACTCGTCGTCGCCGGGTCGGGTCGGTGGCAGGGGTTGTGCGAGAGCCTCGCCGGACCGGGGACCACGTTCCTCGGCCGCGTCGACGACGCGGAGATGACCCGACTGCAGCAGACCGCACGCGCCCTCGTGATGCCCGGTGTGGAGGACTTCGGGATCGTCCCGGTGGAGGCCATGGCGAGCGGCACCCCGGTGATCGCGGTCGCCGAAGGAGGCGCGCTCGACACGGTGGTGCCGGGCGTCTCGGGCGTCCTGGTGCCGGGCGGCCCGGATGACGAGGTCGTCGCCCGGCTCGCGGAGGCGATGACGTCGTTCGACGACGGAGCCCTCGATCGTGCCGGTATCGCACGGCACGCGGACACGTTCTCGCGCAGCACCTTCCGACGCTCCATGCGGGACCTGGTCGATGCGGTGGCACGGTGAGTCACGCACTCGGATGCGACCTGGTGGCGCTGTCCGACATCGCCGAATCGGTGGAGGCGTTCGGTGAGCGCTTCCTGGCGCGGGTGTTCACCGCGGGTGAGCTCGCCGCGGCACGCGGTGACACCGCGCGACTCGCAGCGCGGTTCGCGGCGAAGGAGGCGGTGATCAAGGCGCTCGCCGTCACCGACGAGGCGACGGTCCCCACCGAGATCGAGGTCGTCGGCGCCGGTGTCGCACCGACGCTACGGCTCCACGGTGCGATGGCGCGTCGCGCACGGTCGCAGAGGTGGGGCGAGATCGTCGTGACCCTGTCGCACACCGACTGTCACGCGATGGCGGTCGTGCTGGCCGAGATCGACTGACCCGGGCACGCATTCACCGGCGGTGGCTCAGGAGCCGGTGCCGCGCAGCATCGCCTTGAAGGTCAGCAGGATGATCTTGGCGTCGAGCCAGATGCTCCAGTTCTCGATGTAGAAGTTGTCGTAGATCGCACGGTCGTCGATGCTCGTGTCGCCACGCAGCCCGTTGATCGCGGCCCAGCCGGTGAGACCGACGTTCACGCGGTGACGGTGCTGGTAGGACGGCACCGTGCTCTCGAACTGCTCGACGAAATGCGGCCGTTCGGGACGCGGACCGACCAGCGACATGTCGCCGCGCACCACGTTCCACAGCTGCGGCAGTTCGTCGATCGAGGTCTTGCGCAGGAACCGACCGATGGCGGTGAGCCGCAGGGATCGGTCGGGACTCCAGTCGATGTCGGAGGTCGCCGCGGACACCGGGCGCATCGACCGGAACTTGTACAGGTGGAACAGGGTTCCGTTGCGCCCGGTGCGTTGCTGCTTGAAGATGATCGGTCCGCTCCGGTCGGTGACCGCGATGGCCAGGGCGCACACGAGCAGGACCGGGGACACCAGCAGGAGCGCCAGCGACGAGACGACGAGATCGACGAGACGTTTGGCGTGCCAACACCATGCGCGCTGGGCGCTGCGGCGGACGTGGACGAGCGGGATGGTGTGCACGCGGTCCATGTCGTTGGTGAGGTGCACGAACTCGAACAGGCGCGGGACGATGAAGATCTCGCAGTCGAGGTCGTCGCATTGGCGAAGCGGCGAGACGTAGTTCTGGTCGGTGGTGCGGCTGAACGCGACGATCACCGTCTCGACGTTGTGACGCATCACGATCTCACGCAGGTTCTCGACGCCGTCGGTGACCGGTGTGCCCCATTCGACAATCTCGGGGAGCGGGTCGGAATCGACCACGATGATCGGTTCGAGCCCGAACTCCGGGTGCTGCTCGAGGTTCTGCAGGATCTTCGAGGCGACCATGCCGCCACCGACGATCGCGGTGCGCGAACGCATGGCGGGCCTGCTGCGGCGGCGCGCTCGCACGACCGCGTAGTAGAGGACCCGCACGACGAACAGCACCGATGCCACACCGAGGGCCTCGACACCCGCCCGCAGGATCGGTGTCGTCGGATCGAACACGACGACGACGGCGAGTGTGGCGAGCACGCAGAATCCGGCCAGACGCGGAAGTACCTCCAGCGCAGAGGCGTTCAGGCGCGAGCGGTAGAGCCCTCCGGTGCCGAGAAGGGCGACGAAGACCGCCGCCTCGGGCGCGGGCCAGCGCTGCTCCGTGGCGGCGGCGAGCAGGATCGTCACGATGACCAGTTCGAGCACGACGAGGACGGCGTCGATGCGCTGCCGCCCGAAGGCCACGCGACGGACACGTCGCGGCGGCGAAGCGACCTCGGCCACGCCGCGAAAATTCCTGACGCTCATGAACTCCCCCAAAACATGGAACTGCGTGACCCGACGACGCGGATCACCTTCCCCCTGGAACGCACGTGTCCCCACACGAACCGCGTTGCCGGTTACATCTTGTCACAGATTCACTAGTGAGAATGTCCAGTGTGGAGTGAACTGCATGACTCGCCTCGGGCGTACGAACACACCACAAGAGTTTCCGACGTCCGATTTATCCGATACCGTGGCGTACCCTCCTGTCATCGACACCGAGAGAGCCGCGATGCCCCGCCGTCACCCGACCGCCGTACCGCCGATCAGGGCCTACACGCCCGATGACGTCGACATGGTCGTCTCCCCGGTCAACCCGGCGTGGATCCGTTCGGGTTCACCCGTCGCGCGCGAGGCGCGGTGCGATTCGAGCCGCGACGGCAGCACCACGACCTGGGTGTGGGACTGCACGGCGCGTGTCTTCGACTGGTACTTCCCCGCGGACGAGACCGTGCACATCATCGACGGCGCGGTACGCGTCTCGGCCCACGGTTGCCCATCACGTGTGCTGCACCCCGGCGATTCCGCGGTGTTCGCCGCCGGCACCTGGGCGCTGTGGGAGATACCGGTCTACGTGCGCAAACACGCCGTTCTGCGGCAACACATCCCGGCGCCCATCCGTCTCGCGATGCGTGTCCACGGGCGACTGACGCGCCGGGACCCGGGATCGCCGCCCACCCTACTGCCGGTAGCCGGCGAGAAAGTTGCCCAGTCGTTCGACGGCGTCGACGAGATCACGCGACCACGGCAGCGTCACGATCCGCAGATGATCCGGTGTCGGCCAGTTGAACCCGGTGCCCTGCACGACCAGGATCTTCTCGCGTAACAACAGATCCTGCACCAAGAGTTCGTCATCGTGGATGTCGTAGTACTCGCGGTCGATCTTCGGGAACGCGTAGAGCGCACCCATCGGCTTCACGCACGACACCCCGGGGATCTCGTTGAGCTTCTGCCACGTCACGTTCCGCTGTTCGAGCAGGCGGCCGCCGGGTTTCACGAGATCGTCGATGCTCTGATACCCGCCGAGGGCGACCTGGATGGCGTGCTGCGCGGGCACATTCGAGCAGAGGCGGGTCGACGCGAGCAGTGAGAGCCCTTCGATGAACCCCTTCGCGTGGTCCTTGGGTCCGGTGATCGCGACCCATCCGGCGCGGTATCCGCACACCCGGTACGCCTTCGACAGTCCGTTGAACGTGAGGCACAGCAGGTCCGGGGCGAGTGACGCGATGTTGATGTGCTCGGCGTCGTCGTAGAGGATCTTGTCGTAGATCTCGTCGGCGAGCAGCAGCAGCGAATGCCGGCGCGCGAGATCGACCAGCTGCGTGAGGATCTCACGTGAGTAGACCGCGCCGGTCGGGTTGTTCGGGTTGATGACGACCAGGGCCTTCGTGCGGGGGGTGATCTTCGCCTCGATGTCGGCGATGTCGGGGTTCCACTCGTTGGCCTCGTCGCACAGGTAGTGCACGGGCTTCCCGCCGCCGAGCGCGGTCATGGCCGTCCACAGCGGGTAGTCCGGCGCCGGGATGAGGACCTCGTCACCGTCGTCGAGCAGGGCCTGCATGGTCATCGTGATGAGCTCGGAGACGCCGTTGCCGAGGTAGACGTCGTCGACGTCGAAGTACGGGAAGTCGGGGATCGTCTCGTAGCGCGTCACCACGGCGCGGCGGGCCGAGAGGACGCCGGCCGATTCCGAGTAGCCCTGCGAGTACGGCATCGCGTGGATCATGTCGCGCATGATCACGTCGGGTGCGGCGAACCCGAACAGGGCCGGGTTGCCGATGTTCAGCTTGAGGATGCGGTGTCCCTCGGCCTCGAGGCGTGCTGCGTGCGCGTGTACCGGTCCACGGATCTCGTAGCAGACGTCGCGGAGTTTCGCGGACTGCTCGAGCGGTTTGAGGGTGGTGGTGACGTGGGGTACGCGCGGTCTGCTCACCGGTCCATGATCGCACCCCGCGCAACGCGATAAACGCCACGGGCGTCGACCTCGTCGGTCAGACGCGTGCGGCGGTCGGTCAGACGCGTGCGACGGGCGGGGTGATCGACGGGGCGGGCTGCGGACGGCCGAAGAGGTATCCCTGCGCGTGGGTGAACCCGACCTCCCGCAGCAACGCCACCTGGGCGCGGTCCTCGACGCCCTCGGCCACACTGACGATGCCGAGCTCGTCGGACAGGCGGCACACCGTCTCGACGATGCTCCGTTTGGTCGGGTCGTCGCCCATGTCGGCGACCAACGACCGGTCGATCTTCGCGACGCTGATCGGGTGGTCGACCATGTAGCGCAACGCGGCGTACCCCGTCCCGAGATCGTCGACGCAGATCACACATCCGAGTGCCGCGAGCTCGTGGATGGTGGCCGACGCGGGGGAGTCGGTGGTGATCATGTCGCGCTCGGTGACCTCGATCCACAGGGTCTCGCCGGCGACGGAGTGTTGGGCCAGGGTGGCGGAGATGTGGGCCGCGAGATCGCGGTCGAAGAGCTGCTGTGAGGAGAAGTTCACCGACATGAACAGCCCGGGATTGCCGCTCTCGGTCTGCCATTGCGCGAGCTGTCGGATGGCCTCGGCGACCCCCCACCGCCCGATCGGCACGATGAGCGACGTCTCCTCGGCGGCATCGAGGAACGTGTCCGGCAGGCGGACGCGGTTGTCGACCGTCCAGCGCAACAGAGACTCGTAGCCGACGACCTCGAGGCCGTCGACGATCACGATCGGCTGATAATGCAGCGTGAACGCCTCGCCGACCGCCGTCGCCAGTTCGGCGGCCAGCTCGACCTCGCGCTGCAGGCCCGCGATCGACACCTCGGAGGCATACGCCAGATGGGCTCCGCGGGTGAACGCCGAGTGCACCGCCGCGATGGCGGCCTGCATGAGGTCGTCGGCCCGGCGGGAACCGGTCGCCTCGACGCCGGCCGGAGGCGATGCGGGGTGATCGAGCGGGACGTCGCCGGGGAGCGCCACCCCGATGTGGGTCTGCACGAAGTAGGAGACGTCGTCGACGTCGATGGTGGTGGCCAGTCGCCGGCTCAGGGCTTTCACCAGGTCATCGAGGTCGGCAGCGGAGGAGTCGACGAGGATCGCGACGTGATCGGGGGTCGCCCGCAGCACCGCGCCGCGGTCGCCGACGAGTTCGGCGAGAGCGGTCATCGTGGCCCCACGCACCGCCGATCCGGCACCGGGACCGAACGCTGCGGCGATGCGGTCGGCGGCCTCCATGCGGATCGCCACCACGGCGAGGTGTTCATCGGGGATCGAGACGGCCGACCGCTGTAGATCGGTGTGCGCGCCGGGATCGACGGGGGTCGGGACCGACTCGGAAGAACCGGGCACGCCGTGCTGCGCTGACACGCGGTGCCCCTCTCGTCGATCGCGATGACGACAGCGACACCCGCTGTCGATCGAACGTACCGCGAAATGATAGCCAGGCCTGTCGGGGTGCGGACCGCCGAAAACGTGCAGATCGACGCAATGTGGTGACGGCCACGCTCGACCGAGCCGGGTGGTCGCGGGCGGTCGGCATCGAGTTCGCGTCACGTGTGACGACATCCGCCCGCGTCGGTGACAACAGAGCGGTGACCACGCGCCGAGTTCGGGAGCCGTTGTGCCGCAACGACATACGCTCGCTGTCCGGCCGGGTCGCGTGATCGCGGTCACCGTCGACGCGCGTCGCCGCCCCACCGAGGACGAGACCGGCCGGCGCACACGAGCGTGTGCACCGGCCGGTCTCGGTCGCTATGCGGTGGACCACTGCCTGGCGTCACCTTTTGGTGTAACTCACAACACGGTGGCTGCGGCGACACGGTCGTCCACGGTTCTCAGGCGCCGGGGCGCTTCTTCCCCGCCGCGATCCCGAAGCCGGCTGCCTTCGACGCGCCGGTCTCGGTGATCACCTTCGCATCACCGGAGGTGCTGCCGTTCCCGTTCGAGTCCGCACTGCCGTTCGAGTCCGCACTGCCGTTCGACTCTGCGGAACCGTTCGACTCGGCACTGCCGTTCGGCTCTGCGGCACCGTTCGACTCGGCCTTCGCGGGCTCGGTCTTCTCGGGTTCAGCCTTCTCGGGTTCGGACGGGGTGGCCTCTGCCTTCGGCGCCGCGGGTGCCGACGTCTTCGCCGCCTGGCCCGGACGCTTCGCCGCGCCCATCCCGAAGCCCTTGGCCTTCGGCTCCGGTGCGGGAGCAGCGGATTCGGCCGACGCGGACTCGCTCGGTGCGGGCTCGGCCTTCGCGGGCTCCGCCTCGGCGGGCTCGGCCTGCGGCTCGGTGGCGGTCGACTCGGCCTTCGCGGCCGGTGCGGCCTTGGCGGCCTGACCCGGTCGCTTGATCCCGCCGGCCATGCCGAAGCCCTTGGCCTTGGGCTCCGGTGCGGCCACCGACTCCGTCTTCTCCGGGGTGGACGCCGAGGCGTCGGCGGAGCTCTCGGTCTTCTCCTCGGATGCCTGCGTGGGCGCCTTCGACTCGGCAGCCGGTGCGGCCTTGGCGGCCTGACCCGGTCGCTTCATGCCGCCGGCCATGCCGAAGCCCTTGGCCTTCGGTTCCGGTGCGGCCGCGGTCGAGGCCGCCTCGGTGGGCGCGGCCTTCGACTCCGCCGAGGTGTCCTTGGCGGGTGCATCGGCCTTGGCGGCCTGGCCGGGACGCTTCATGCCGCCGCCCATGCCGAGTCCGACCTTCGGCTTCTCCTTCACGGCGGTGCCGGTCGCCTGCGCGGCGGCGTCGGCGGGTTCGGCCGCGGTGGTCTGCTCGGTCACCGCCTCCGCCTTGGCGTCGGTCTTGTCGAGCGTCGCGGTGCCGACCGTGCCGTTGACGCCCGCTCCGCTCGGGGCCGGACCGAGGAAGCGTCCGCCGCGCTTGATCTCGGCGGCGCCGCGGGTGACCGACTCCAGCAGGAGCTGCGCCACATCGACGACCTCGACCTTGTTCTCCAGGTCGGTGCCGCTGGTCTTGGCGGTGGTGCCGTCGCTGAGCATCACCTTGCAGAAGGGGCAGCCGGTCGCGATCTTCTGGTTCTTCTCGCCCGACCCGTCGAGGGTCTCGAGGGCCTCGTCGACCCGGTCGAGGTTGATGCGCTTGCCGATCGACTCCTCCATCCACATGCGGGCGCCACCGGCGCCGCAGCACATGGAACGTTCGCCGTGGCGCGGCATCTCACGCAGCGCCGAGCCCGACGCCGCCATCAGCTCGCGCGGCTCCTCGTAGACCTTGTTGTGGCGGCCGAGGAAGCAGGGGTCGTGGTAGGTGACGTCCTCGGCCACCGGGGCCACGGGGATCAGTCGCTTGTCGCGCACGAGGCGGTTGAGCAGCTGCGTGTGGTGGACGACCTCGAACTTCCCCGGCTGGCCGTCCTCACCGGTCACCTGCGGGTACTCGTTGCCCAGCGCGTTGAAGCAGTGCGCACAGGTGACGACGATCTTCTTCGGCTGGGCCGGCGCGGTGGCGAACAGTTCGTCGAGGGTGCCGATGTTCTGCTGGGCCAGCATCTGGAACAGGAACTCGTTGCCCGAGCGTCGCGCCGAGTCGCCGGTGCAGGTCTCGCCCTCGCCGAGCACGAGGAAGTTGACCGCGGCGATGTCGAGCAACTCGGCGACGGCCTTGGTCGTCTTCTTGGCGCGGTCCTCGTAGGCGCCGGCACAGCCGACCCAGAAGAGGTACTCGAAGCCCTCGAAGGTGTCGACGTCCTTGCCGTAGACGGGGATGTCGATGTCGATCTCGTCGATCCAGTTGGTGCGGTCCTTGGAGTTCTGGCCCCAGGGGTTGCCCTTGTTCTCGAGGTTCTTGAACAGACCGGCGAGCTCGGACGGGAAGTCGGACTCGATGAGCACCTGGTAGCGGCGCATGTCGATGATGTGGTCGACGTGCTCGATGTCGACGGGGCACTGCTCCACGCAGGCGCCGCAGTTGGTGCAGCTCCACAGGGTGTCGGTGTCGATGACGCCGCCGGCGCCCTCGCCCTCACTGGGTCCGACGAGGGGACGTGCGGCCTCGGCGCGCGCGGCGGCCGGGATCTTGTCGAGTCGGGCCTGGTCGACGTTGCCGTCGGCGTCGACGAGACCGACCTCGTCGCCGGCGGAATCGGTGCGTCCACCGGCCAGCAGGTAGGGCGCCTTGGCGTAGCCGTGGTCACGCAGCGAGGTGATCAACAGCTTGGGCGACAACGGCTTCCCGGTGTTCCACGCCGGGCACTGGCTCTGGCAGCGACCGCATTCGGTACACGTGGTGAAGTCGAGCCAGCCCTTCCAGGTGAAGTCCTCGATCTTGCCCGCGCCGAAGGCGTCGACGTCGGGGTCGGCCTCCTCCATCACGAGGAGCTCGCCGCGGGACATCATCGGCTTGGCCGCACCGAGTGCGACGCCGCCGTCGTCCTCACGCTTGAAGTAGATGTTGAAGAACGCCGAGAAGCGGTGCCATGCGACGCCCCAGGTGATGCGACGACCGACCACGGCCAGCCACACCATGCCCGACAGCAGCTTGATGGCGGCGAAGATCGACACCAGCAGCGGGCTCTCCGGGAGGATCTTCGCGACCTGCATCGTGAAGAAGTCCGAGCCGACGTGGGCCTCGCCGAAGGTCGCGATCTTGCCGGCCTTGACGAAGATCATGCCGAGGCCCTCGAGCAGCACCACGGCCTCGACGAAGTACGCCGCGCGGAAGTTCGACCCACCGAAGCGCGACAGCCGCTCGGGCACCCGCGGGTGGTTGAGCTGGCGGATGATCATCAGGGTGACGATGCCGACGACGGTGCCGATGCCCAGCAGCTCGTCGAGCAGGTGCCACACGAAGGTGTCGCCGAACAGCGGCCAGTGGAACTCGGGGTCGAACGTCTGGCCGTAGGCCTCGAACCACAGCAGCGAGCCGACGACGAAGCCCATCATGACCAGCCAGTGGGCCCAGCCGACGGTGCGGAACTTGACCATCCGCGTGTGGGCGACGAACTCGATCATCATCTGCTTGAAGCGGGGGATGACCGGCGTCAGCCGGGTGAGGTCGCGTTGTCCCTGGGCGATGGTGCGGATCATCTTCCACACACCCGAGAAGAACAGTGCCCAGCAGCCGAGGCTGATGAGTGCGGCGATGGAGCCGATCGTGATCGTCGTGGCGCTCAAGGCGAGGGGCCTTTCTCTCCAGGGCGATCGCGGCCGATGCCCAGGTGTCCTTGCCTAAACGTTAAGGCCTGGTGGCCGGTGCGCGCAGCGAAGGTTCACCTAAGTTCTCACCTGGGGTGATGTTGGTTACCCGCGAGTAGGTTCGAGCGCTCGCTCGGTACCCTTCCGCTCCGACGCCGCCGATGCGCGATCACGGCGAAACGGAATTCTCGGGCGGCCCGTCAGATACAGCGCGAACGGTGCGCGACGCAGCACCTCGGCGACCACGAGCGTGATCGCGACGGTCAGCACATAGACCACGATCGTGGCCCACGGCACGCCCAGATGTTGCTCGAACCAGCCCTTCGAGGTGACGTCGATGCGCGGCAGGATCAGCAGCTGCAGCACCAGGACGTGGGCGAGGAAGATCGCGAACGACCGGTTGGAGGCGTAGGCGACGACGCGATTGAACCGCGGCGTGCGGTCACGGCGGTCCGACCACCGCACGGCGACGCTGTAGAGCGCAGTGATGGCGAAGAAGATGAACGGCTGCAGCGTCGGGTTGAGTGCGAAGCCCGCGTCGACGGGGGTCTGCCCGCTGTCGACGCGCTGGGTGTAGGTGACGTAGGCGAAGACGGCGCTCGCGACGAGACCGACGACGATCCACCATCCGTGGGCGCGGACCCACGCGTCGACGCGGTCGCGGTGCACCGCCGCGACCCCGCCCAGGAACACGAAGAACTGGTACGGGATGAAGGTGGAGTACGCGTGCCACCAGTTGACGTAGAGCCAGCTGCCCTCCGGCGCGCTGAGGTGGTTGAGCGACCACAGGATCGCGAGCTGGACCGCGCCGCTCACGACCAGCAGTGCGAGGTGGTGTCCCCTCGTGGCCCGGACGATCCACAGGATCACCGGGAACAGGACGTAGAACTGCATGATCACGAACAGGAAGTAGAGGTGGAAGCCCGCGGTGCCCCACGCCAGACCGCTCAGGAGCGAGTCGAGGGAGAACGGCAGCTGCGACCAACCGCTCGCCGCGACGACGGAGAACGCCCAGTAGACGACCGACCAGATGAGGTAGGGGATCGCGACGAGCTTCAGGCGGCGGCGCCAGAACCGGAGCGACGCGAAATCGGCCTTGTCGTAGTTGCCGAACATGAGCACGAACCCGGTCAGGAAGAAGAAGGCGTTGCGGGTGAAGTGCCCCCACATACCGAGCGCGTTGGTCGCGAACGAGGTGTCCGACGCGTTCGTGTTCGTCAACACGTGGCAGAAGATGACCAGCAGGAACGTGCTCCCGCGCAGGAAGTCGAGCTGGTGGAGATGCCCCCGACGGGTGCGCGGCGCCGACTCGGCGACCGGTGCGGTCGCCTGTCGGTGCGCGGCGTCGGCGAGCGTCGACGTCATCGATCTGCTCGCGAGGCGGGGGAGAGCATCGCCGCGACGCTACCAGTGGCATCGGAACAGACCCAGAATCGTGATCTGGGCCACGAGCGCATCCGGTCGGCGGTGTCGTCGGCTGATGTCATGGTCTCCAGGATGGCGGGCGGACCTGTGAACGGGCTGTCAGAACGGTGCCCGTTCGCTTCGCTCAGCGCAGTGCTAGATCGCTTCGCTCAGGGCAGTGCACGATCGCTTCGCTCAGGGCACGGCGCGGGCGGCCGAGACGATGAGGTCGACGACACGGGGGAACGCCGACCAGGTCGAGGTGACCAGCGCGGAATGGGTCTGTTTCGGCAGCAGCACCAACCGCGGACGTCCGCCGGCGCGGGTGAGTGCCTCCACGTATGTCGTCGACTGGCTGGGACGCACGACGGTGTCGGCGGTGCCGTGCACGACCGTGATCGACGCGCTCGGGTCGAGGTTCTCGATGGGGTCGACGGCCCGGTAGCGGTCGGGTACCTGCGTCGGCGTGCCCCCGAGCGCGCGGATCACGCGTCGGTCGCCGGTATCGGCGGCAGCTCGCATGTTCAGGGGCCCGGCCAGGGAGATGATGCGGGTCGGGCGCCAGATCGCGCGGACGGGTGGGGGTTGCGTCGTGCTCGGTCGCCGGGTGCCCGCCCACACCGCGAGCTGGGCTCCGGCGGAGTGTCCGACGAGGGTGCTGTCGGCCGTGGCGATGGCGGGGTTGTCGGCGAGGAGGGTGGGCACGAAGTCGACACCGGCGGCGACGTCGGTGAACGTCGTCGGCCATCCGCCCCCGGATCCCAGCCTGCGGTACTCGAGGTTGTAGACGGCGAGCCCACGCGCGGCAAGGGTGCGCGCGAACGGTACGAACGTCCCCGCGCCGTACCGCGAGTTCCATCCACCGCCGTGCACCAGGACCACCAACGGGAGCGATCCCCGGGCGTGCGATCCGGGCGGCAGGAACAGGTCGCCGTAGTCCTGACCGGGATCGCCGGCGGTGGTGTCGAGGTAGACGTATCGGCGCACCGTGACCGCGTTCATCGCGGCCAGGGCCGGTGCCGCTGCGGTCCGCGACGCCTCCGCCGACGCCGGGCTCATCTGCCGATGTCGGCCGTCCTGGCTGGTCACGGGCAGGGCGACCACGACCGCGATCGCGGCCACCAGGGCGATCACGCCGCACAGTGCGACGAAGCCCCGCGGGTCGACTGTCGGCCGGCGGCTGCGGAGACGGGGACCGATCATCGGCGCCGACGATACCGGCGGGACGGCGCGGCTGTCGGGAACAGATCTCGGGTCCACGCCGTTGGACACCTCGAAACCTGAGTGAGATCGACTCAAGTGAGTTGACGACCTGTTCGACGACGGGTAGTAGTTGAGTCATCCGCGCTGAGGTTCACGGACATCCGGGTGCACGCTCATCCCGGTTTCGGCAAACGGAGAAAGCAACGCCGCGCCCCGCGCGGCATCGTCAAGGAGGCAACAAACATGGCACGTGCTGTCGGTATCGATCTCGGCACCACCAACTCGGTGGTGTCGGTTCTCGAAGGTGGAGAACCCACCGTCATCGCCAACGCCGAGGGTTCGCGGACCACACCGTCGGTGGTGGCTTTCGCGCGCAACGGCGAGGTCCTCGTGGGTCAGCCCGCGAAGAACCAGGCCGTCACCAACGTCGACCGCACCATCCGCTCGGTCAAGCGCCACATGGGCGAGGGCGACTGGTCGCAGAAGATCGACGACAAGGACTACACCCCGCAGGAGATCAGCGCCCGCACGCTGATGAAGCTCAAGCGCGACGCGGAGAGCTACCTCGGAGACGAGGTGACCGAGGCGGTCATCACCGTCCCCGCGTACTTCAACGACTCGCAGCGTCAGGCGACCAAGGAAGCCGGCCAGATCGCCGGCCTCAACGTCCTGCGCATCGTCAACGAGCCCACCGCGGCCGCACTCGCGTACGGCCTGGACAAGGGCCAGTCCGAGCAGACCATCCTCGTCTTCGACCTCGGCGGCGGCACGTTCGACGTGTCCCTGCTCGAGATCGGTGACGGTGTCGTCGAGGTCCGGGCGACCTCCGGTGACAACAACCTCGGCGGCGACGACTGGGACCAGCGCATCGTCGACTGGCTCGTCGACAAGTTCAAGGCGCAGAACGGCATCGACCTGACCAAGGACAAGATGGCGTTGCAGCGTCTGCGTGAGGCGGCCGAGAAGGCGAAGATCGAACTGTCGTCCGGTCAGAGCACCTCGATCAACCTGCCCTACATCACCGTCGACTCCGACAAGAACCCGCTGTTCCTCGACGAGCAGTTGAGCCGCAGCGAGTTCCAGAAGATCACCTCGGACCTGCTCGAGCGCACCCGTGCGCCGTTCCAGGCCGTGATCAAGGACGCCGGCGTCTCGGTCGGCGACATCGACCACGTCGTGCTCGTCGGTGGTTCCACCCGTATGCCCGCGGTCAGCGAGCTGGTCAAGGAGCTCACCGGTGGACAGGAGCCCAACAAGGGCGTCAACCCCGACGAGGTCGTCGCCGTGGGTGCCGCACTGCAGGCCGGTGTGCTGCGCGGTGAGGTGAAAGACGTTCTGCTGCTCGACGTCACACCCCTGAGCCTCGGTATCGAGACCAAGGGTGGCGTCATGCACAAGCTGATCGAGCGCAACACCACCATCCCGACCAAGCGGTCGGAGACCTACACCACGGCCGAGGACAGCCAGCCGTCGGTGCAGATCCAGGTGTACCAGGGTGAACGCGAGATCGCGTCGCACAACAAGCTGCTCGGCTCGTTCGAGCTGGCCGGCATCGCGCCTGCGCCGCAGGGTGTCCCGCAGATCGAGGTGACCTTCGACATCGACGCCAACGGCATCGTGCACGTCACCGCGAAGGACAAGGGCACCGGCAAGGAGAACACCATCCGGATCCAGGACGGCTCGGGCCTGAGCAAGGACGAGATCGACCGGATGATCAAGGACGCCGAGGCGCACGCCGACGAGGACCGTAAGCGCAAGGAAGAGGCCGAGACCCGCAACCAGGCGGAGTCGTTGGTGAACCAGACCGAGAAGTTCTTGAAGGAGAACGAGGACAAGGTTCCCGCCGACGCCAAGGAGAAGGTCGAAGCCGCGATCGCCGGCGCCAACGAGGCGCTCAAGGGCACCGATCTCGCCGCGATCAAGACCGCGGTCGAGACCCTGTCCACCGAGTCGCAGGCTCTGGGACAGGCGATCTACGCCAACGCCGCGGCCGAGGGCGGCGCCGAGGGCGCTCCGGGTGCATCGGCCGGTGCCGACGACGTCGTCGACGCCGAGGTCGTGGACGAGCCCGCCGACACCGACGGTGAGAACAAGTGACGGCTGATCAGCCGGGTACACCGCAGGAGGAGCCGGGCGATCCGGTCGACCTCGGGGAGGTGAACCCGGAGGACGTGTCCGCAGCGGCCGAGGCGGCGGCGAACGCCGATCCCGCCGAGGCCGGTGCAGCCGACGGCGCCGAGCTGACGCCCGAGGAGGCCTCGGCGGAGCCGAATTCTGTGTCACCGTCGGCCAAGGAGGCGGAGTTGTTGGCCGACCTGCAGCGACTGCAGGCCGAGTACGCCAACTACCGGCGCCGCGCCGAGCGGGAACGCCAGGGTGCGGTCGAGCAGGGCAAGGCGACGTTGATCAACGCGTTGCTGCCCACGCTCGACGACCTCGACCGTGCGCGTGCGCACGGCGATCTCGAGAGCGGACCGCTGCGCGGTGTCGCCGACAAGATCGTCGACACGCTGACGGCGCAGGGGCTCAGTGCCTTCGGTGCAGAGGGTGACGCGTTCGACCCGGCTCTGCACGAGGCCGTGCAGCACGACGGCGACGGCGCGAGCCCGGTGATCGGGGCGGTCTACCGACAGGGATATCGCCTCGGCGATCGCCTGCTGCGGACCGCGATGGTCACCGTGACCGACGGCACCCCGGCCGACGCCTGAGCAAGTGACACCCACCTCGCACCGCCGCGACCGCCCCTCCGGGGTCCGTCGCGGCGGTGCGGGCGTCGGTGGTGCGACACCATGTCGACAAACACAGAACTTTTCCGCCCGCAGGGGCGACGATTCTCACGAAAGAGGAGGTGACGCCCTATGGCTCCACAGAGGGAATGGTTAGAGCACGACTTCTACAAGGATCTGGGCGTCGCTTCGGACGCCTCGGCCGACGCCATCAAGAAGGCGTATCGCAAGCTGGCCCGGGAGTTGCACCCCGACGCCAACCCCGGCGATGCCGCGGCGGAGGAGCGATTCAAGCGCGTGTCGGAGGCGCACAGCGTGCTGTCCGATCCCGCGAAACGCAAGGAGTACGACGAGACGCGCAGCGCCTTCGCCGGCGGACGATTCCGCGGCAACGGTGCGGGCGGCGGCTTCGGCGGCGGCTTCACCGGCGGTGGTGGTCGGGCGACACCCGGTGCCGGTGGCGGATTCGACGTCGGTGACCTGTTCGGCAACGCCGGCACGACCGCGGGCGGCGACGGCGCGTTCGGTGACCTGTTCGGCGGCCTGTTCAACCGGGCACCCCGGACCGCGACACGACCGCGCCGGGGCAACGACCTCGAGACGCAGACGACGTTGTCGTTCCGCGACGCCGCGCTCGGCACGACGGTGTCGTTGTCACTGACGTCGCCGTCGCCGTGCACGACATGTCACGGCAGTGGCGCCAAACCCGGCACCAGCCCGAGGGTCTGCTCGACCTGTAACGGTGCCGGCGTCGTGAGCCGCAACCAGGGTGCGTTCGGGTTCAGTGAGCCCTGCACCGACTGCCAGGGGACGGGCTCGCGCATCGACGAGCCGTGCTCGGACTGCTCGGGCAACGGCGTCACCGTGCGGACGCGCACCATCAACGTCCGCATCCCGGTCGGCGTCGAGGACGGGCAACGGATCCGTCTCGCCGGGCAGGGTGAGGCCGGTCTGCGTGGCGCGCCGTCGGGCGACCTCTACGTGACCGTCACGGTGAGCCCCGCGGTGTTCACGCGCGTCGGCAACGACCTGAAGGTCGAACTACCGGTCAGCTTCGGCGAACTGGTGCTCGGCGCGACGGTGTCGGTGCCGACGTTGGAGGGCACGGTCGGGGTGAAGATCCCGCCGAACACCTCCGACGGCCGGACGCTGCGGGTACGCGGTCGAGGAGTCAGCAAACGGGCCGGCGGTGCCGGTGACCTGTTGGTGACGGTGAAGGTCGCGGTGCCGAAGAAGCTCGACGACGCCGCCGTCGAGAAGCTCCGCGAGTACGCCGATGCCGAGCGCGCCAGTGGTTTTCGGCCGAGGGACGGATGGGGTGATCAGTGATGAGCCGATCGGCCGCCGGAGGCGACGACGAGGTCTTCATGATCTCCGTCGCCGCCGAGCTCGCGGGCATGCACGCCCAGACCCTGCGCACCTACGATCGCCTCGGCCTCGTGCGTCCGCAGCGCGCGGCCGGCGGCGGCCGGCGCTACTCGGCGCGTGACGTCGAGCTGCTGCGCGAGGTGCAGCGCCTCTCGCAGGACGAGGGCGTGAATCTCGAGGGCATCAAACGCATCATCGATCTCACCAACCATGTCGACGCGCTGGCCCAGCGCGTCCGCGAACTCGAGGCCGAACTCGCCTCGGCCCGCAACGATCTGCGTCATCGCGGGCACGGCGGCGAACTCGTCCCCGTACCGCGCACCAGCGCCCTCGTGGTCTGGCAACCCCGCGGCAAACGCACTCGCTGACCCTGGCTCAGGTGGCGTCGAGCCACTCGTCGATCGCGGATGTGACGTGCGCGGGTGACTCGACGGGAGTGAGATGTCCGGTGGCGTCGAGGATGACCGGTGATCCCCTCCCCGGCAGGAGTTCGCTCAGGCGATGTGCCTGCTCCACGGGGATCCACGGATCGTCAGCGCCCCACCCGACTGCGGTGGCACACCGGACGGTGTGGAGCCGTTCGGCGACGGGTCGTGTGTCCTCCGGATGCAGCGACGCGATCTGGCGGTAGAAGCGTCGCTGTCCCGACCGTCCCGACCAGCTGCGTGTCAGCACGCTGCGCCACTCGTCCGACAGATGGCCGTGTGCGGCGCCCGCGATGTAGGCGCCCACCACCGCCAGGTGCAGTGCTGCAGGTAGCTGGTCGAACACATCGCCGTGTGCGCGTACGAGTGCGAAAAATGCTGAGCCCCAGGGGTGCAGCGTCACCACGTCCCAGAGGAACAGGCCGGCGTACTCGGCCCTGTGGAGCAGGTGCGCACCAAGGGCGACCGCACCGCCGATGTCGTGGGCAACGACATGTGGGCGGACGAGTCCCCACGTCGTGAGCAGGGTCGCGAAGCGGGACATCTGCGCCGGCAGATCGATCCGGACATCGTCGTCGCCGGCCGAGTGGCCGTACCCGGGCATGTCCCACAGGAACACTCGTCGATGATGGCTCACCGCCCGGCCGACCTCGGCCCAGACCTGTGCGGACCACGGCGTGCCGTGACAGAAGACGACGTCCCCGACGGGTGCGCGTCCACGGTTCTCGAGCACGTAGGTGGCGATGGACGTCCCGTCGATGGTGACGTGGACAGGGTCGGGCAGCGGCGGAATCGGCGTGGTCATGGTCGGGGACGCTAGGAGTTCAGGTCGACCTGAGGTCAAGCTGCAAAACTGTGAGGGTGAGGATCGGAGAGGTCGCCGAGCAGGTCGGAGTCGCCGAGCACGTCCTGAGGCATTGGGATGCGGAGGGGGTGGTGGTCGCCGACAGATCCGCGTCGGGCCACCGCCTCTACACCGACGAGCACGTCCGACGCGTGGAAGTGGTGCGCGCATGTCAGCGCATCGGTATGAGCCTCCCGCAGATCCGGCAGGTGCTCCATCGTGGGTCTGCGGGACGAGCCGAGGTGTTGACCCGGCAGCTCGAACACCTCCGGGAGCAGCGGCAACGCCTGCTCCGCGCCGAACAGTTTCTCACCCATGTGATCGGGTGCAGACACGACCTGGTCAGCGAATGTGACGCATGCTCGCGCTTCGCGCAGGACCCTGTCTGCACCCCGCGGGTGTCGGGTTCGTGGCGACCGGCATCACACGGCGTCGAGTAGCGCGCGGAGCCGTCGTTCGATGGGTCGACGTTTCAGGGTTGCGATGCGGCGGCACCGTAGCCGGCTGCGCGCAGTGTCGACAGCAGCTCCGAACGCGAGGTCGACCCGAGCCGACGTCGGATGCGTGCGACGTGGTGCTCGACGGTCTTCGCCGAGATGAACAGCGCGGCCCCGATCTCGCGATACGTGAGGCCCAGCACGAGCTTCTCCGCGATCTCGGCCTCGCGTTCGGAGAGGGTGGCGACACCGGTCGCGCCGGGTGCCGGGACCGCGGGGGCCTCGGGACCGGGCGACGCACCGGCTGACGGTGCTCCGCCGATGGTGCGCGCCGTCTGTAGCAGGGAGGTGGCCGAGCGGGTGTCGTCCACACGCAGTGCCCCCTCCGCGGCGAGTCGGGCGCCGTCGAAACCGTGGCCGATGCGGTGCAGATCGTGTGCGGCGAGGTCGATCTCGTCGACCGACAACGGGGGATCGGCATCGTCACCCTGCAGCACGCGCAGCCACACCCGCCCCGCCCGCGCCAGAACCGCGGCGTAGGGGTGCGCATCGGCGGCCGTACCGAGTGCCCTGGCGTGCGGCACCAACGCATCCGGGGTCCCGGCGAGGATCGCCGCCTGGACGCCGTACCAGTGCCACGCCGCGGCCCAGACCGGTGGATCGCCGAGCGCGGCGAGCAGTCGGTCGACCTCGGCGGCGAGGTGCGCGATGCGGTCGGCGGCGCCGCAACGCACGGCGGCCAACCGCAGCTCGCCCAGTGGCAGGAGCGCGAACAGGTCGGCCTCGGCCTCTGCCACTGCCGGCTGCGCGTCACGCCACGCGCCGGCCAGTGCCCCCGAATCGCCGTGGCGGCGGGCGATACCGGCACGCAGAGCGTGCATCAGGAGGCGTTCGCGGTGGCACCCCACCGTCACCGACGACGCCAGCGCGGCCGCGCGGGTGAGATCGCCTGCGGTCATGGCGGTCCACGCGTCGAGGAGGAGCAGTCGGGCGTCTGTGCGGGCGTCGCCGGAACCGTCCGCCGGAGTACTGCGCCGGGCGAGCACCGATGCCGCGCCGGCGAGGTCCCCGGTGTGCAGCATCAACAGGATGGCGACCACGGCGGCGGACTCGGGTTCGATGCGGTGGTGGTCGGTGGCGGCCGACACCGAGCGCAACACCGCGCCGACCGCGGTCGCGGGTGTAGCCGTGACCGACGCCAGGAGGCCGGCGGCGAGTTGCGCGGCGGCGGTGTTGTCGGTCGTGGGCGGCGCGTGTTCGGCGACGGCGAGGAACTCCTCGGCCGACGTCCGGTCACCCGCGGCGATGACGGCGACGACCCCGGCGGCGGCGTCGGTCCCGGCCCTGTCGGACCCCAACCAGCGGAAGAGTTGCGCAGCGCGAGAGTAGGTTCCGCGACGGGCGGCGACCGAGGCCGCGATGCGGACGCCGGTCGCGACCGCGGCCCGGTCCTCGGAGCCGAGCGCTTCGTCGGCGATGCGGTCGGCCGTGTCGAGGTCATCGGCCGCCAGTGCCGCGGCGGCCAGCGGCCGATCGCAGACCGACCGGTCGGCGCCGGCCGCGCGTGCCGCCGACCAGATCGTGACCGCCCGGTGCCCGCGGGCGGCCCGGGCATGGTCGATGAGGGTCTCGGCCAGTGCGGGGTCGACCATCCCGTCGCCCGCCGCCGACAGTGCCCGCTCGAGGGGAAGTGCGTTGTGCGCCAGTTGCACCCCTACCAGGGCGGTGCGGGTGGTCGCGATCTGGTGCGCGCCGACCACGGCGGTGAGCGCGGGATCGGCATCGGCGAGAAACGTGTCGGAGTCGCCGAGGAAGCCCGATCCCCGAGCAGCGTCGATGGCCGACGTCGCGGCCGCGATGTCGAGGTCGCAGGTCTGGGCGACGGCGTCGGGGTCGAGAGTGGAACCGGCGGCGGCGATGATCAGCACGCGCAGTGTGGCGCGGTCGAGGCGACGCAGTGCGCGATGGTGATACGCCGAGATGGCCTCGGCTGCGACACCGATCGTCGATCGGGCCCCGGAGTCGACATCGTCCTGTGTGGTCACCGCGGAGATCGCGGCGTCGATCGCGGCACGGTTCCCGCCGCTCATCCGCGCGATCGCCGTGGCCACCGCAGGTGACAGTCGGCGTCCGGATCGTTCGACGACCCCGGTCGCGGTGACGGGGGGCAGGGTGACGACACGACCGTGAGAACCGATCGCGGCGAACACATCTCGCAGGAGTGGTCGATGATCGCGGGGCTCGGCCCCGACGGCGACGGCGACCTCACCGGTCGCGGCGATCGAGGCCAGTCGCGCGAGCGTCGTGTCGTCGAGATCGTGGGCGTCATCGATCACCAGTGCGGTCCCGGCGTCCGGGGCCGCGGGCACGGAGGTGATCACCACCGTGCCGGCGCTGCGGTGACAGTCGGCGATCGACGACAGCAGAAGAGTCTTCCCGCCCCCGGCTGTCGCGCTGATGCCGACGTGCCCGCGACGCTCGTCGGCGGCGAGTGCCGCCAGCAGGGTATGCGCATCGGGCATTCCCGCGAGGGCGACGCCGCCCACGGCGTGATCGGTCATCGACGAGAATGGGTCAGGGCAGACCGGGGATCCCGGGCAGGCTAGGCAGCTTCGGTATGAGGTCTGTCAGCGGAGGGCCGTTGCCAGGGGGTATGACCGCGGGCTGAACGACCGGTGGGACGAATGGTGCGGGAGCAGCTGAAGATGTTGCGCCCGCGGTCGGAGCGCCTGCCTGCGACCCGGAATTGTCTGGAGCCGCGTTGGTGTTGGCCGATGCGGGATTGCCGCCACGCGCCTGAGCCTGCGCCTGGGCTTGCGCCTGAGCCCGAGCCTGCGCCTGGGCTTGTGCCTGTGCCTGTGCCTGGGCCTGGGCTTGGGCTTGAGCCTGCGCGCCTCCATCGGTCCGGCCGGCCGACGGCGTGGTGGTGATCCGCGATTCGACGATGGTGGGCACACCGGCGGTCGCGGCGGCCGAGGTCGACGAGCTGGCATCGGCCAGCGGGTTGATCGCGGTGGCGACGGCGGCATCGGACGGATCGGACCCCGAATTCAACGAGGCGGCGACCGCGAGTCCACCCGCGGAGAGCAGGGCGACGGTGACGAACGCACCGATGAGCGCCAACCGCTTCCGACGGCCGGAGTTCTCGATCTCGTCGACGGCGCTGGGAGCCGGTGTCGCCGCGGCCACGGTGTGGATACGGCTCGCCATCGCGGCGCCGCCGGCGGCAGCGGCCGCCGTGGCGGGCACCGCGGCGGCCCCCGACCCCGACGCGAGGATCGCCGCGCCGTAGGCGGCGGTGGTGGCGGGGTCGGAATCGACGACCACCGGCACGCGGAGAACGCCCGAGAGCATCTCGGCGACGACGGGAATCGCGGCCCCGCCTCCCGTGAGGAGCAACGCCCCCACGTCTCGGAGGCGGTGTCCGGACGCGGTGACCGCCTCGCGCAGCATCGTCATCGACGCGAACATCTGGTTCTGCACGAGCGATTCGAGCTCGGAGCGGCTCAGGGTCACCTGCGAGTCGGCGCCGGGCAGGTCGACGGCGATGGTTGCGTCGGTCTCCGTCGACAGCGCTTCCTTCGCCGCAGTGGCGTCGGCGCGGAGTCCGGCCATCGCGGCGGCGGCCGTGGGATCCGACGGGTCGACTGCGTTCGCGCCGGATGCCGCGAGCACGTGGTCGACGACGAGCTGATCGATCGCGTCGCCGCTGATCTCGTGCGATCGCACGGGCGTACCGACGATCTGGGGGTTCTCGCCCGTCTCGACGACGGCGATGTCGAGCGCGGAGGCACCGAGGTCGTAGACGACGACCAGAGAACCGTCGGAGACGTGATCGAGTTCGCCGCCCGCGGCGGTGGCGGCGGCGAGGCTGGCCAGGGCCTCGGGGACGACGCGGACGTCGGAGAGACCGTGCCCTGTGACGGCGTCACGCAGTTCGTCGTTCTCCGACTGCTGCCAGTCGTTGGGTCCGGCGACGACGACGTCGTTCGAGGTGGAGCCCGACTCGTCGGCCAGATCGGCGATCGCGGTCGCGTAGGCCGCGTCCGCAGGTGTCGGTCGCACCAGGGCGTCGTAGGAACCCGTCGGTGTCGCCGACACCGCGACCGAGGTCGTCGCACCGATCTTCACACCGAGTCCAGCAGCCATGGGGGTCGCTCCGTCCGATTGGGGAGCACGTATCGACGACGACCCCCCGGCCGGTCGTGACTCCACGGTCAACTTCCTCATCGCCATCGAACACCCTTCCGTTACCGCTCGCCACCGATTGCGGCGAGTTCGCCGCGGTGGCTGTGGTCTCGATCCACGGTCATCGCAGGCCCTGGCGCTGTGGGCCGCTCAGCGGCCGAACAGGCCGCCGAGGCCGGGCACCGTCGGCAGTGCGGGAACGGTGGGGATGGGGTTGAAGGTCTGCTCGGGCACGGTGTCGCCACCCGAACCGGTGTCGCCCGACCCAGAACCGCCACCCGTCGAGCCCGATCCACCGGTCGATCCGCCGCTCGTCGCGCCGCCCCCGGTAGAACCGCCGCTCGTGCCCCCGCCCGATCCGTTCGAGGTCCCGCCGGACGTGGAACCGCCGTTCGAGGCGCCGCCGGACTGCGTCCCGCCCGAGCCGGAGCCCGTGGAACCCGAACCGGTGCCACCGGAGGTGGAGCCGCCCGAGGTCCGGTCCGAGGAGCCGCTCGACCTGGCGTCGTTCGCGGCGGACGTCCGGGCCGCGGAGGCGGGCGCACCGGATCGCGCAGCCGCCGAGGGAGCCGCCGGCGACGACGCCGCGGGTGTCGCGGCCGAGGTCGCGGTTGTCGCGGCCGGGCTCTCCGACGAACTCAGCGCGGTACCGACCGACAACCCGCCCGCGGTGATGAGCGCGATCGCCACCGCGACCCCACCGATGATCGCGAGCCGACGGGTACGACCCGATGTCGACGTCGCGGCGACCGGCGTCCGCGGGGCGGGGGAGACCGTGCGGGAGACGACCGTCTCGGCGGAGGCGGAGGCGGAGGCGTTCGACGTGGCGCCTGCGACCTCGGCTGCGGCCGCGGCGGCGTTGGCGGGCATGGCGTCGAGGGCCCCGGGTGCGGCGTCGATCTCGGCGGCCAGGATGGCGGCACCGAACGCCGAGGTGGTGGCGGGGTCGGCATCGACGACCACCGGGATCCGCAGGACACCGGAGAGCATCTCGGTCACCAGCGGCATCGCCGCGCCGCCGCCGGTGAGCAGCAGGGCGCCGACGTCGCGCAGGCTGTGGCCCGAGGCGGTGACCGCGTCACGCAGCAACGACACCGCTGCGAACATCTGGTCGTGCAGCAGCGACTCGATCTCCGAGCGCACCAGTCGGGTCTCGGTGTGCAGCCCGGGCAGGTCGACGGTGAGGGTGGTGTCGGTGTCGACCGACAACGTCTCCTTCGCGATCGTGCAGCGCCGGCGCAGTGCGGTCAGCGCCTCGACCGTCGCGGGTTCGAACGGATCGATCGAGTCGGCCGCGTCGACCGACTGCAGCACGTGGGCCAGCAGCAGCTGGTCGAACGAGTCGCCGCTGATCTCCTCCGACCGTGTCGGTCGGCCCAGGATCTGCGACTCGTCGCCGGTGCGGACGACGGTGATGTCGAGTGCCGACCCGCCGAGGTCGAACACGACAACGACGTCGGACGGCAGCTCACGGCCGGTGGCCTGCGCCGCCGTGACGCTCGCGATGGCCTCGGGCACGAAGGTGACGTCGGAGAGGCCGTGGGCGTCGGCTGCGGCGCGCACCATGTCGACGGTGTAGGGCTGCCATCCGTTCGGGCAGGTCACGACGACACTGGTGGCGTCCGAGCGGGACTCCGCGGCCAGGCACGCCAGCGCCGTCGCGTAGAGGTCCTCGCCGCTGAAGCGTCGGCCGTCGTCGGCGACGAGTTCCACCGGGTCGCCCACGCGCTCGGTGAAGCCGGACAGTCGCGCCGAGCCCTCGGCGCCGGCGTCCTGCCGTGCCGATGCCAGCACCGGTTCGCGACCGGGCGCCACCTCCAGTGCGGTGGGCCGCACGAGCGCGTCGTAGGTGCCCGACGGTGTGGACGAGACAGCCACCGACATGGAGGCGCCGATCTTCATGCCCAGGCCCGACGGTCGGCGGGTGTCTGCTGCCGCAGCGGGCGTGTGGTGGCCTCCGGCAGTGGAATTGTGGTGGCCTCCGGCCATGAGGTCGACTCCCGTTCGTCGCTGGGGTGGGGTCGTGACCCCACCGGTTCTTCTCCCGCTTGTCGCCATCGGGGCCCACCGCGTTACCCCATGACGGGCCCCTCGAGATGGTCGCGGGGGGATCCCCTAATGCCCCCGACGAGACAGGGGGCTTCACCCCGTTGGGCCCGGGTGCCCTCGCCCCTAGCGTGGTCAGCAGTCAGGTTGCGCCGACCGCGCCACCTCGAGTGATCCAGGAGCCCCGATGCCCACCAACGCCGTTCTCGACTTCATCCTGAACCTGCTGCGCGACGACAAGGCCGCCGCGGCATACCTCAGTGACCCGCAGTGTGCCCTCGACACCGCCGGCCTGGGCGATCTCTGCCCCGCCGACATCGTCGCCGCGGCGCCGGCGGTCGCCGAGTCGGGTCTGTTCCCGGGCGGATCGCGACTGGCGTCCATCGTCGGTGCGGGAACCCCCGCCGCGGGCGGGCTCGGTGGTCTGGGCGGCGGTCTCGGTGGGATCGGCGTCGGCGGTCTGGGCGGGGCAGCCCTCGGTGGCCTCGGTGGGGTCGCCGTCGGACTGGGCAATGTCAACCTCGGTGGGGTCAACCTCGGTGGGGTCAACCTCGGCGGCATCAACTTCGGCAGCATCGACTTCGGCGGTCTGGGCGGACTGAACCTGGGCGGCATCGACTTCGGGTCGCTCGCACTGGGCAGCATCGATCTCGGCGGGATCGCGCTCGGCGGCATCGACCTGAGCAACCTCATCTCGGCGAACAACCTCATCGACCTGGGCCTCGGGAGCCTCTCGCTGGGCAGCCTGGCCCTGGGCGACCTGGCCATCGGCACGCAGCTGTCGGCCGCGCTGGCCGCCGCTCTCGCCGGCGCACTCACCGTCGGCGGCGACATCGCGGCCGCACTCGGTGTCGCACTCGGTGCCCTCGTCGACGCGGCCCTGGCCGTCGGTGGCGGTCTGGGCGCCGTGTTCGACGCGAACGGCCTCCTGAACATCGGCGCCACCATCGCCGGGGTCTTCACCGGTGGACTCGGCCTGGCTGCCGGTCTCGGTGTGCAGCTGGCCGGAACGATCAACGCGGCGCTCGGCGCGGCCGGTGTCGTGGTCGCCGGCGGCACGGCGACCGTCGGTGCCGCGCTCGGCGGCGCCCTGGCCGTCGGCGGATCGCTGGCCGCCAACGTCGGCGCAGCCCTCGGTGCGGCGCTCGGCGGTGCCGTCGGCGTCGGCGGCGCGCTCGCGGCCGATCTCGCCGGTGCGTTGTCGGCAGGACTCGGGGTCGCGGGCTCCCTGGCCGCGGTCCTCGGTGGCGGACTCGGCCTCGGTGCGAACCTGCTCGGCGGTGTCGTGGCACAGCTCGGCGGCGCTCTCGGAGCGGCCCTGGGCGTCACCGCAGGCCTCGGCGGTGCTCTGACGGGATTGCTCGACGCCTCGGTCGTCGCCGGGCTCGTCGGCGGGCTCACGGCCTCGCTGCAGGGCGCGCTCGGCGCGGCCCTCGGTGCCGGCGGTGCGATCGGCGCCGACCTCGGTCTCGCGCTCGGCGCGGCGCTCGGAGCGGTCACCGACGTGACCGGACTGCTCGACCTCGGCACCGTCCTCGGAGCCGGCGGCGCCCTGGCCGCCTCGCTCACCGGCGCACTCGGTCTCGGTGGTGGCATAACGGCCGCCCTGGCCGCATCCCTCGACGCCGCGCTCGCCGCGGCCGACGGCATCGACCTCGCCGCGATCCTCGCCGGCGGCGGAAACCTCGGTGTGGCGCTCGGGACGGCCCTGTCGGGTGTTCTCGACGCCGGTGGCGCGGTCGCGGCGAACCTCGGTCTCGCGCTCGGCGCTGTGCTCGGCGGAGCCCTCGGTGGCGCGGCCGGACTCTCCGGCGCCCTCGGCGCCCAGCTGTCCGGCCTGCTCGCCGGCGGTGTCGGTCTCGGTGCGGCCCTCTCGACCGTCCTCGGCGGTGCCCTCGACCTGTCGTCGGCCCTCAATCTGTCCTCGGCGCTGAACCTCTCCGGTGCCCTCGATCTCGGTGGCTCGCTCGCCGCGGCCCTCGGCGCCGGCGGTCTGCTCACCGGTGACCTCGCGGCATTGCTCGACACCGGTCTCGCGGCGCAGCTCTCGGGTGCGCTCGGAGCCACCCTCGGCGCCGGTGGTGCGGTCGCCGCCGATCTCGGCGCCGCGCTCGGTGGCGCACTGGGTGGCCTCGTCACCGTCGGCGGTCTGCTCGACGGCGGCGTCGCACTGTCCGCCGGCGCCGCACTCGCCGGCCAGCTCGGCGCGGCACTGGGGCTCGACGGACTCCTCGTCGGCCAGCTCGGCGGCGCCCTCGACGCCCTGCTCGGCGCGGGCGTCGACGTGGCCGCGGTGCTCGCGGGAACCACCGACCTCGCAGCGGTGCTCGGCGGCGCCGTCGGTCTCGGTGGCGCCGCAGCGGCCGACCTCGGCGCGACCCTCGGTGCGGTGCTCGGCACCGGACTCGCCGGCGTCCTCGGCGCCCAGCTCTCCGGCCTTCTCGCCGGTGGTGTCGGACTCGACGCCGCCCTGTCGACCGTCCTCGGTGGCGCACTGGGTCTCGGGGGAGGTGTCGATCTCGGCGGCGCTCTCGCCGCGGCCCTCGGCGCCGGCGGCGTCCTGTCGACCGACCTCGCGGCGGTCCTCGGTGGCGACATCGCCGCCCAGCTCTCCGGGGCCCTGGGTGCCGCGCTGTCGGCCGGCGGAACGCTCGGTGCAGGCCTGGGGGCATCACTCGGATCGGTGCTGACCGCAGCGGCCGGCCTCGGCGGTCTCGCGGCCGTCGACCCCTCGCTCGCACTCGGTGTGGGTGGGACGCTCGCCGCAGGCCTCGGCGCCGCACTCGGCGTCGACGGCCTCGTGATCGGCCAGCTCGGAGGAGCGCTCGACGCGGTCCTCGGCGGCGGCGTCGACCTGGCCGGCGTTCTCGCCGGCACCACCGACCTGTCGGCGATCCTCGGCACCGCGCTCGGCGCCGGTGGCGCCCTCGGTGCCGACCTCGGCGCATCGTTCGGGGCCGTCCTGGGCACCGCGCTCTCCGGCGCGCTCGGCGCGCAGGTCTCGGGTCTCCTGGCCGGGGGTCTCGACCTCGGCAGCGCCCTGTCGACCGTGCTCGGCGGCGCCGTCGGACTCGACGCGACCGGCGCCCTGGGCCTCGGCGCGGCCGCGGACCTGGGGACCGATCTCGTCGCGGCGCTCGGTGCCGGCGGCCTCGCGACCACCGACCTCACCGCACTCGTGTCGGGCGGCCTCGCCGCCGACCTGTCCGGATCGCTCGCCACCGCCCTCGGCGCCGGCGGATCCGCGGCCGCCGGACTGGGCACCGCCCTCGGTGGCGCGGTCACCGCGGCCGTGGCCGCGGGTGCGATCGATCCGTCGCTGGGTCTCGACGTCGGTTCGGTGCTCGCCGGCGGTCTCACCGCCGGACTCGGTGTCGACCCGGCGCTCGTGTCGCAGCTCGGTGCGGCGTTCACCACCGCGCTCGGTGGCTCCGTCGATCTCGCCGGTGTGCTCGGCGGCACCGCCGACCTCGGTGGCGCGCTCGGTGCGGCCCTCGGACTCGGTGGCGGCGGTGCTGCCGCCCTCGGGGCGTCGCTCGGCGCCGTCGTCGGTTCGGCGTTCGACGGATCTCTCGGGGGGTCGCTCGGCGGCTCGCTCGCCGGCGGCCTGGGCACCGACCTCCTCGCCGGCCTCGGTGGCGGACTCGACGCCGGCAGCGTGCTCGGCTCGGCGTTCGGCGGCGCCCTGTCGCTGGACGGGAACGCCGCGGGTGGCCTCGGCACCGCGTTCACCACGGCCCTCGCCGCGGGTGGCGATCTCGGCGGCAACCTCGGCGGCAACCTCGGCGGCCAGGTCGCCGGACTCGCCGACCCCGGTGCCGGCCTCGCCGGCGCCGCGTCGCTCGGCACCGGCCTCGCCGGATCACTCGCCACCGGACTCGGACTCGGCCTCGGAGGATCGGACCCCACGCCGAACCTGGCCGCAGGACTCGACGGCGCCATCGGCGGAGCGGCGAACACCGCGCTCGACGCCGGTGGTGCCGCCGGGGCCACCTCCGGTCTGCACGGTCTCGCCGGGGCGGGCACGTCGCTCGCCGGCGGGCTGGGCCTCGGGTCGGGCGTCCAGAGCGCGCTCGGCGGTGACGCCACCGCGAACCTGCAGGGCGCGCTCGACTCCGTGCACTCGCTCTCCGCGGGCTCGACGGCGGGGACCACGGGGCTCACCGGCGACGCGTTCGGCGCGGCCGCCGGCACCGGTGGTGTCGACGGCGCGCTGCACGGTCTCACCGGCACCACGGCCGGCCTCGCCGGCGGCGGCGCGGCGGGCCTCACGGGCGGCGCCACGAGCGGTCTCACCGCGCACCAGGGTTGGTCGGGTCTCGACGCCGACCACACCTTCGGCGCGGCGACCACGTCGTCCACCGCGGCCGATGGCAGCGCGCACGGGTCGGCCCTGCACGACTCGGGTCTGACCGGCGGCCTCACCGACGGCCTGTCGACCGGCCTGGGCGGCACCGCCGACACCGCGTCGCACACCGACGCCACCGCCACACAGAACCACCATCTGGACCTCGGACACGGCCTGCTGCCCTGACCGAGACCACCGCGAGCTCGTCACCGACGGTGGGCGGTTGCCCCGAACTGCCGCCCACGACCGTGTGACAGCGTCGGCCCCGTACGCTTGCGTGCGGGGCCGATGCGGTTCGCGGACCCGGTAACCACACAGAACACCCAGATCAGACAGGCCATGCGGCGGTCGGGCACCGCCGGTGGACACGACAGTTTGAGGTCGTCGACTCCCCATGCACGTCATCCCGACCGGATCCGACGGTTCATCCCCCCAGCAGGATCCGACCCCACAGAACTCGTCGGGGTCCACCGGGCAGCAGCTGGGCGACCTCCTCGGGCAGATGGCGCAGATCGCGATCGGTGTCGACCGCCACGACCTCGCCGACCGCCTCGCCGGCGCCCGCACCCGTGTCACCGACCCGCGTCTGCGGATCGTCGTCGTCGGACCGCTCAAACAGGGCAAGAGCCAGTTCGTGAACTCACTGCTCGGGGTCGACGTCTGCTCGGTCGGCGACGACGAGACGACCGCGGTGCCGACGCTGGTGTCGTACGCGGCGCAACCCTCGGCGCAGCTGGTCCTCGACAGCGGGACCGACGAACCGATCCGCGTGCCCGTCCCGCTGGCCGACATCCACGCGATCACACCGCGCAGCCCGCTCGCCGGCGGTCGTACCGTCCTGCGCCTCGAGATCGCCGCGCCGAGCGCGTTGCTCGCCGACGGACTCGTCCTCGTCGACACCCCCGGGGTCGGCGGCCACGGCAACCCCCATGCCGCCTCCACGCTCGGTCTCATCCCGACCGCCGACGCGGTGTTCGTGCTCTCCGACGCCGGCACCGAGTTCACCGAACCCGAGGTCGCCTTCCTGCGGCAGGTCACCGCGCTGTGCCCCACGGTGGCGTGCCTGATCAGCAAGACCGACCTCTACCCGCACTGGCGAGCCGTCGTCGACGCCGACCGTGCGCACCTCGATCGCGAGGGCATCGACGTGCCACTGCTGTCGATCTCGTCGGTGCTGCGTTCACATGCGTTGCGCCGCAACGACGACGCCCTCAACGCCGAATCGGGTTTCGCGGATCTCTACGCGTACCTGCGCGAGCGGGTCGTCGCCCACGCCGACACCATGACCCGGGCCTCGGTCGCGTCGGATCTGCGGTCGGTGTCCGAGCACCTGGCGTTGACCCTGGGCAGCGAGCTCGCCGCGTTGCGCGATCCCGAGACCGCGGCCGCCGCGGTCGCCGGACTACAGCGTGCGCAGGCCGCGGCCGCGCAGATGCAGACCACCTCGGCGCTGTGGCAGCAGACCCTCGCCGACGGCATCGGCGACCTCGCCTCCGACATCGACCACGACCTGCGCGACCGGTTGCGCGCGGTGACCCGTGAGGCCGAGAAGGCCGTCGAGGAAGGCGATCCCGGCAAGGACTGGCCGCAGCTGAGCGACTGGCTCGCCGACCAGATCGGGCTCGCGGTCGGCGACAACTTCGTGTGGGCGCAACAGCGCACGGTGTGGCTCGCGCAGCGTGTCGCCGACCATTTCGCGGCCGCCGGCGAGGTGGTGCTGCCCGATCTCGACATCTCCGATCTCGACGGCGTCTTCGACACCGTCACCGAACTCTCCGACCTCGAGTCGGGCCGTATCGGCATCGGTCAGAAGATGCTCATCGGCATGCGCGGGTCGTACGGCGGCGTGCTCATGTTCGGTCTGCTGACCACCGTCGTCGGGCTCACCCTCATCAACCCCATCTCGGTCGGAGCCGGAGTCCTGCTGGGCACCAAGGCCTATCGCGACGAGAAGGAGGGTCGCATCGAGGGGCGGCGGGCCAAGGCTCGCCAGGCCATCGGCAAGTTCACCGACGACGTCAGCTTCCAGGTCGGCAAGGAGTCGCGCGACCGACTGCGCCACACCCAGCGCGCGTTGCGCGACCACTTCACCGCGGTCGCCGACCAGACCGCGCGATCGGTCAACGATTCGCTGCGGTCGGCGCAGGAGGCCGCCTCGGCGCAGAGTGCGCACCGCACCACGCGGATGGCCGAACTCGAGGCGCAACTGCACGCCGTCGGTGCCCTGCGCACCGTCGCGAACCAACTCGAACCCGCGCCCGGTGCGATCGCGGCCGAGCGGTCCGAGCCGGCCGACCAGCGTGCACCGGCCGGCCAGGGCGAACCCCAGCCCACCCCGACGCGATCGATCGCGCGGCACCGGAAGCAGTGAGCACCCTCGACCGGACGCGGGCGCTCATCGAGGCCGCACGCGCCGCCCACCACGACGACCCGTGGGCCGATCGCAGGCTCACCGAGTGCGCCGACCGCCTCGACGAACCGCTGCGTCTGGCGCTGGCCGGCTCGCTGAAGGCGGGCAAGTCGACGCTGCTCAACGCGCTCGTCGGGCAGGACATCGCACCGACCGACGCGACCGAGTGCACCCGCGTGGTCACCTGGTACCGCCGCGGCACCACACCGACGGTCACCGCGACCTACGACGGTGACCACCGGATCGACATCCCGGTCCTGCGACCCGCCGGTCGGCTCACCTTCGATTTCGGGTCGCTCACCGCCGACCGCGTCGACCGCCTCGACGTCGCGTGGCCCGCCCGCACCCTGCAGTCGACCACCATCATCGACACGCCGGGCACCGCGTCGCTCTCGCGGAAGATCTCGGCGCAGACCGTCGACATGCTCACCCCGGACAACGGGGAGTCGGGCGCCGACGCCGTCGTCTACCTGTTGCGTTCGCTCACCCACACCGACACCGCGATGCTGGGACGCATCGGGCAGGCCATCGGCCGCGAATCGGGTCCGCTGGGCGTGGTGGGTGTCGTGTCCCGGGCCGACGAGATCGGTGCGGGCCGCATGGACGCGATGATGTCGGCGCGCGACGTCGCGGCCCGCTTCGCCTCCGAACTCGAACGGACCGGACTGTGTCAGGCGGTCGTGCCGGTCGCCGGACTGCTGGCGCTCGGCGCCCGCACCCTGCGTGAGGTCGAGTACCGCGCCCTGGTCGCGCTCGCGTCGGTCGCACCCGACGACCTCGCCCTGGCGATGCTGTCGGCCGACCGGTTCTCCGCGCCGACCACCGACCTGCCCGTCGTCGCGGAGACCCGCGCGGCACTCCTCGACCGGTTCGGGGTGTTCGGGGTCCGCATGGCGGTCACCCTGATCCGACTGGGCAGTCCCGACAGCCCCACGCTGGCCGCCGAGCTCGTCGAGCGCAGCGGGCTCGACGAACTCCGCGCGGTCATCGACGTGCAGTTCGGTCAGCGCACCGACCAGCTCAAGAGCCACACCGCGCTGGTCACCCTCGGACGCATCCTCGACGAGAGCGACGCCCCCGGGTCCGCGGCCATCGCCGCCGACGTCCACCGGATGCTCGCCGACGTCCACGGCTTCACCGAGCTGCGTCTGCTCGGGCGGGTACGCGCCGGGGCCATCCACCTGCCGGAACACCACCTCGAGGAGCTGACCCGCGTCGTCGGCGGTGTCGGCATCGATCCGATGGTGCGGCTCGGTCTCGATCCCGACGCGGGCACCGAGGCCGTGCGCACCGCGGCACTCGACGCGATCCGGATGTGGCGGGCGCGGGCGACGCATCCCCTGCTCGACCGGCCCACCGCGTTGGCGTGCGGGGTCGCCGCACGCAGCGCCGAAGGCGTGCTCGCCGCCCTGACGACAGAGCGCTGAGACCCCGACCGCGAGGGTCGCTCAGCGTGTCGGCGCGGCCTTCAACCAGCGGGTGACGTCGCCGGTGAACATGAGTCCGGTCGCGACCGCCGCGAGGACGGCCACCACGAAGGGCAGGAACGTCACCGCCGGGTTCAGCACGTCGCGCGCGGGCGACAGCACGGTCCAGAACGCGATCGACCCGACGACGGTGATGACTCCCATCGTCGTGAGCGTGCCGCGACCGCCGATCACGCGTTCCCGCAGACGGATCGATCCGTAGATCACCAGCAGCAGCACGATCACGCAGACACCGCCGGCGGCGACCATCGCGATGTCGACGGTGTTGGCGATGTCGCGCGGCGCCGTCGTGGGGTTGTCCGAGGCCAGCGATCGGCGCAGCTCGGACCGTGCGGCGCCCTGGTCGAGGGCGACGAGCGCGGCCGTGGCCGCCAGCGCCACGAGCGTGAACACCCACACCACGATGCCGAGGTCGATCACGCGCGGTCGGCGGTCGTCGACGGGGGCGCGCATCGGTGTGACGGCGACCTGCGGCCGCTGCGGACGAGGCGCCTCGGCCCCACGCGACGTGTCACCGCGGGATCCCGCTGCGGTCGACGGGCGGATCGCGGGCCGACGGTCGTCGGGCGACCCCGGGTGGTCGGACTCATCGCGGACGTCGGACATCACCCGAGCGTAACGACGTCACAGATGTGCCGCGGTCGCGACACGGCACCACGATAGGGTCGGCCAGGACAGCGGCGTCGGCGCAGGACCGACGGCAGATCACCGATGAGAACGAGGTACCCCGGTCATGGCTCAGGTGTTGGGAGTCTCGGTCACCGATCTCCAGATCGCCTCGGTGGTCATGGAGGTCTCCACCGGCAACGTGCTGGCCCGCAACGTGGTCGATCTCGCCGACGACTCACCCGAGTCGGTGTTCGACGCGATCTCGCAGCTCGTCGAGACCGCACCCTTCGAGGTCGAGTCGATCACCGTCGCGTGCGCGCTTCGCAGCATGCAGGTCGCACTGCACAACACCATCACCGGCGGCACCGCGGGCGCCCCGGACTGGTACGCCCGCACCACCATCACCGACACCCCGTTCGCCTTCGCCAATGTTGCTGCGGCGCAATCCGATCAGCGCGGCGTGGTCGTCGTCATCGACCTCGCCGAGAACGCGATCCCCTTCAACGAACTGTCCATCGCGGCGGTCGACACCGAATCGGCCAGCGTGGTCGGGGCCGTGCAACTGCCGGCCGGTGGCGAGCGCGAACCGGTCACCGAACCGACCGGCGCGGCCACCGTCGCCGCGGCGTTCGATCTGCTGCCGACCACCGACGCCGGTCGGCGCGGTGTGCTCGTGGTGGGTCCGGGGGCATCGCTCGCCGGTGTCGGTCCGGCGCTGGAGTACGAGACGCAGCTGCCCGTCCAGATCGCCGACGAGCCGACCTTCTCGGCGGCCCACGGCGCCGCCCTGCACGGACGGAACCGCGGCACGGGCGCCGGTGCGCGCAACCGATGGCTCATCCTCGGCGCCGCGGCGGCCGCCGCCGCGGTCCTCGCCGCGATCGTGGTGGCCGTCGTGCTGCTCTCCGGTGGCGACGACGCGCCCACACCGGCCGTCGTCAGCGAGACGGTCAGCGCGCCGACGACGACGTCGTCGACGCCGAGCAGCACCTCGCGACGTCCCTCGACCACGACGACGACCACCGAGGCACCCGTCGAACAGGTCCCCGAGACCGCCGAGCAGGCACCGCCCCCGCGCGACACGGTCACCGTCACCCAGCCCCCGCGGACCATCACCCGCACCACGACCCCGCCCAGCACCACGACCACCACCACGACGACGACCTCCACGACGACCACATCGCCCAAACCGCCGGTCGGCGAATCGCTCGCGCCGTAGGGGTCCAGCTCAGACCGGGTCGTGATCGATCATGCGTCCGGGTACCCCGGCGATGATCAGGGTGCGACGGGTGTTCTCGATCATCGGTGCCGAACCGGCGATGACCACCTGGGTGTCGGGGGCGGCTCCCGCGTCGAGCGCGGCCCCGACCTCTGATCCGACGACGTCGTCGAGGCGGCCGATCCGATGGCGGATGTGCAGCGCGTCGGCGTCGATGGTGCGGGTCAGCCACCACGGGTTGGTGTCCTCCTCCGACACCACCGTCACCGACAGCCACGGGTTGGTGCCGGCCAGGCGGGCGAGGTTCGGCGCCTCGTAGAGCTCACCGGGGTAGCGCGTGCCGTAGTAGAGGCGCGTCGGTCGGGTGTCGGCGCGCCGGGCCATCTGCAGCAGCAACGCCCGGATCGGCGCGATGCCGGTGCCGCCGGCCACGAGGACAGACTCGCGTGTGGGGTCGATCGTCAGCGTCCCGTGGCTCTGGGCGAGCCGCCACACGTCGCCCACGGCGGTCTCGCCCACGATCGCCGAGCTGACCGTCCCACCGGGGATCGCCCGCACGTGGAACTCGAGTTCGCCGTGCGGGTTCGGGGGCACCGACGGCGACAGATGACGCCACACCCGCGGCCACTGCGGGATCGACACCTCGAGGTATTGGCCGGCCACGTGCGGTGGCGGATGGTCGGCGACGAGTCGGACCACCGCGAGGTCGCGCGACATGCGGAACTTCTCGACCACCCGCGCGGTCCAGGTCGCCGGGCCCGGCGCGGTCTGCGCCGCCCCACGCATCACGCCGGTGGTGAGCATCAGGGCCTGCGTGGTGATGGTGGCGAGTTCGTGGTCGTACTCGTCGCCCATCGTCGCCGAGATCTCGGCGAGCATGGCGTTGCAGAACACGTCGTAGTCGGCCGGCGCGACCCCGTACTTGCGGTGGTCGCGACCCAGCTGTGCCAGGAGCGCGACGAGATCCTCGTGCGAGGCCGTGTCGGGGAAGACCTCCAGCACGTGATCGAGCACGCCGAACAGGGCTGCGCGCTGGTGGGCCATGGTGGCTCCGAAGAGGTCGCGCAGGGCCGGGCGGATGGTGAACAGGCGGGTGTAGAAGTCGGCGACGAAACGGTCGGGCTCGGCCTCGATCCGCTCACGCACCAGCGCCAGTCCCCGGCGCGTGTGACCACCCATCGCCGAACTCGCCCTTCGTCGTCTCTCACCGCAGATCTCGCCGCGCCCACCGCGCGTGGGCCGTCACCACGTTAGTACAGTCACATCATGGAGCCATCCGACGACGACACCGAGCACGCGACCGGCGTCTCGGAACCCTTTGCGTCGGTGGACGATAGCGGTTCGGCGACTTCGGGACGCGGCGCACTCGCCGGTGTGGTGTCGGGCATCGTCGACGCACACATGCACCAGTGGGACCCGGTCACCACCCCGCGGGAGTCGAACCGCGTGGCGCGGGTCTACCGCTTCGCGCCCGCCGTCGGCGACCGACTCTTCCGTCTCGCGAACCAGGCCGATCGCGAGATGGCGCTCACCCCGCGCTTCCTGCTGCGGCCGTATCTCCCCGAGCACTATCTGCGCGACGTCGCCGACGTCGAGGCCACCGCCGGCGCACCGATCTCCTCGGCGGTCCACATCGAGGCGTCGTGGCAGGGGTCGGATCCGATGGCGCCCGCCGGGGAGACCCGCTGGATCGACGCGCTGCCCTTCGGCGTCGCCGGCGCCCCGGCTCTCGCGGCCATCGTCGGTCACGCACAACCCCGCGACTCCCACCTCGGGGCGCTGCTCTCGATGCACGAACGCTCGGCGCAGCGGGCGCCGTTCCGCGGGATCCGCACGATGGCGTCGCACCACCCCGACCCGAAGGTCCGCGACTGGACCGACACCCCCCACCTGCTGGCGTCGCGCGATTTCCTGCACGGCTTCGCGCGGGTCGCCGAGCGCGGTCTGTCCTTCGAGGCATGGGTCTACTCGCATCAACTGCACGACGTCGCCGTGCTGGCGCGCGAGTACCCGGAGGCGACGATCGTCCTCGACCACTACGCCACCCCGGTCGGCGTGTTCGGCCCGATGGGCGCCCGCACCGGTCACACCGCCGCCGCCCGCGCCGACATCCTCGCCCGGTGGCGCGACGGGATGGCCGAGGTCGCCGCCTGCCGCAACGTCGTCGCGAAACACTCCGGGGTCGCCTTCTCGTTCCTCGGGTACGGCCACCAGTCGTCGGGCAACATCGGCAGTCAGGCGACGCTGACCGACATGATGGGGCCGCTCATCGCCCACACCACCGATCTGTTCGGTCCCGACCGACTGATGTTCGGATCGAACTTCCCCATCGACAAACCGAATGCGACCGTCGCCACCATCGTCGGTACGCTCCTCGATGTGCTGGCCCCGCGTGGGCCGGAGCTGCTGCGCAAGGTGTTCCGCGACAACGCGGTTCGGGTATATCGCCTCGACGAGCAGTCCTCCGACCCACGCTGAGCGCAACTGTGGCGTAGGCCTCCTCTTGCCTCCACGATGGATCCAGGTCTGTCTATCGAGGAGTCATCCGTGTCGCGTCCCATCCGTTTCAACGCCTTCGACATGAACTGTGTCGCCCATCAGTCCCCGGGGTTGTGGCGTCATCCGCAGGACCGATCCTGGGACTACAACACCCTCGACTACTGGGTGGAGCTGGCAGAGCTGCTCGAGACCGGCGGATTCGACGGGCTGTTCATCGCCGACGTGTTGGGCACCTACGACGTCTACGCCGGCACCGACGAGGCCGCCATCCGCCAGGGCGCGCAGACGCCGGTCAACGACCCGTTGCTCCTGGTGTCGGCGATGGCGTACGCGACCGAACACCTCGGGTTCGGCATCACCACCGGCACCGGGTTCGAGCATCCCGTCCCGTTCGCGCGCCGCATGTCGACACTCGACCACCTGACCAAGGGGCGGATCGGCTGGAACGTGGTCACGGGGTACCTGCCGTCGGCCGCACGCAACATGGGTGAGACCGACCAACTCGCCCACGACGCCCGCTACGACCACGCCGACGAGTACCTCGAGGTGCTCTACAAGCTGTGGGAGGGCTCGTGGGAACGCGACGCCGTGCGTCGCGACCGCGAGGCCGGGGTGTTCGCCGATCCGGCGAAGGTCCACCACATCGGCCATCGCGGAGAACACTTCTCGGTGCCGGGAATCCACGTCTCCGAGCCCTCGCCGCAGGGCTCGCCGGTGATCTACCAGGCCGGCGCCTCACCGCGGGGACTCGCCTTCGCCGCGGGCAACGCCGAGGCCATCTTCGTCGCGGCTCCCACCAAACCACTGCTGCGCGAGACGGTCTCCCGGGTGCGGGCCGCGCTGGTCGATGCCGGTCGCAAGCCCTACGACGCACGGATCTACACGCTGCTGACCATCATCACCGACGCCACCGAGGAGGCCGCCCAGGCCAAGGCCGCCGAGTACCGCAGCTACAACAGCGCCGAGGGGTCGCTGGTGTTCATGTCGGGATGGATGGGGATCGACCTGTCGAGCTACGACCTCGACGAGCCGATCGGCAACGTCGAGTCGAACGCGATCCAGTCCGCGGTCGCATCGTTCCAGCAGGCCTCCGACACCGGCAAGGAGTGGACCGTCGGTGACATCGCGGCCTGGGGTGGCATCGGTGGGATGGGTCCTGTGCTCGTGGGGTCGGGTGAGAGCATTGCCGACCAGCTGCAGAGCTGGGTCGACGAGACCGATGTCGACGGTTTCAATCTCGCCTACGCCGTCACCCCGGGCACCTTCCGTGATGTCGTCGACCACGTCATCCCGGCGCTCGAGCGTCGCGGCGCGTACGAGCGCGAGTACACCCCGGGAACGTTGCGGCACAAATTGTTCGGCGAGGGCGACCGGTTGCCCGATCGCCACCGCGGCGCGTCCTACCGCGTGGGCGGCGTCAACTCCACCATCGACGACTCGGTGCGTTCGGGACTGGGCGTCTGACGACGCCGGGTTCACCACCCCACGCACCAGGTCCCGACACGGGTCCGTCCGTAGGGTTGCAGGTGGAGGTGCCCTGATGACCGAACCCGCACTGTCTGAGCTGTCACTCGAGGACAGGGCCGCCCTCGGGAGCGGCGCCGACTTCTGGACGACCAAGGCGATCGGCGCGGTGCCGTCGCTGGTCCTCACCGACGGACCGCACGGCGTCCGGAGGCAGACCGGCGCCACCGACCATCTCGGCCTCGCGGGCAGTGAGCCCGCGACGTGTTTCCCGCCGGCGGTCGGCCTCGGCCAGAGTTGGGATCCCGACCTGGTCCACCGGGTGGGGGAGGCCTTGGGCCGTGAGGCGCGGGCGCTGCGCGTCGACGTGCTGCTCGGGCCCGGGGTCAACATCAAGCGCGATCCGCGCTGCGGTCGGAACTTCGAGTACCTGTCCGAGGACCCCGTGGTCTCCGGTGTCCTCGGGGCCGCGTGGGTGACGGGCGTCCAGAGCGTCGGGGTCGGGACGTCGCTCAAGCACTTCGCCCTGAACAACGCCGAGACAGATCGGATGCGCTCGAGCTCCGACATCGACCCGCGCCCGATGCACGAGGTCTATCTCCGCGCGTTCTCCCACATCGTCCGGACCGCGCACCCGTGGACGGTCATGTGTTCCTACAACCGCATCAACGGCGTCCACGCCGCCGAGAACCGGTGGCTCCTGACCGAACTCCTGCGTGAGACATGGGGTTTCGACGGCGTGGTGGTCAGCGACTGGGGTGCGGTGCGCGATCGTGTCGCCGCGGTCCGTGCCGGTCTCGACCTGGAGATGCCGGGAGCGGGTACCGCGGTGGACTCCGAGGTCGTCGACGCCGTCCGCGCCGGCGAGTTGACCCAGGACGCGGTCGACCGTGCGGCTGCGGCTGTGGCCGGACTGGCGCACCGAGTCCAGCGCGGACGGGAGAACCCCGCCGCTGCCGACCTCGACGCCCATCATCGCCTCGCCCGTGAGGCCGCCGCCCGCAGCGTCGTGCTGCTCAAGAACGACGCCGATCTGCTGCCACTGACTCCGGGCACCTCGATCGCCGTCCTCGGCGCGTTCGCGCAGTCACCCCGCTACCAGGGTGGCGGCAGCTCGCATGTGAACCCGACCCGCGTCGACATCCCGGTGGACGAGATCCGCGCACAGGCCGGAACCGACGCAGTGGCCTTCGCGCACGGCTTCACCACCGACGGGTCCGGTGACGCCACGGCCCTGCGCGATGAGGCGGTTCGTGCCGCGGCCGATGCCGAGGTGGCGGTGCTGTTCCTGGGTCTGGGTGACGACCAGGAGTCGGAGGGCTTCGACCGCGAACACATCGAGATCCCCTCCGATCAGCAGGAACTCGTGTCTGCCGTGATGCAGGTGCAGCCGCGGACCGTCGTGGTGCTCGCCCACGGTGGCGTGCTGCGCCTGGCGCCGATCGCCGAGGTCGTCCCGGCCATCCTCGACGGCGCCCTGCTCGGCCAGGCCGGTGGCGGCGCGATCGCCGACGTGCTGTTCGGCGCCGTCAACCCGTCCGGACGCCTCACCGAGACGGTGCCGGTCCGCCTCCAGGACTGCCCGTCATACCTCGATTTCCCCGGCGAGAACTCCCATGTCCGGTACGGCGAGGGAATCCACGTCGGCTATCGCGGGTACGACGCCCGCGGGTCCGACGTCACCTTCCCGTTCGGACACGGGTTGTCCTACACCGACTTCGACCACACCGACCTGTCGGTCACCGCCGACGAGACCGGCGTCGACGTCGAGATCACCGTCACCAACACCGGTGACCGGGCGGGACGCGAGGTGGTGCAGGTCTACGTCACGACAACCGATTCGCGGGTGACCCGACCACCTCGGGAGCTGAAGGGCTTCGCGACCACGTCTCTCCTCGAACCCGGCGTCTCCGAGCGCGTCTCGATACGGATCGACCGCTCCGACCTCGCCTACTGGGACGTGCGCCGCGACGACTGGACCGTCGAGGACGGCGACTACGTTGTCGCCGTGGGTGCATCGAGTCGCGACCTTCGCGTCACCGACACCGTGCACATCGTCGGCGACGACGACGCGGTCCCGATCACCTGGCAGTCCACCCTCGCCGAGGCCCTGGCCGACCCCGTCATCGGGAAGGCCATCGCAGGGATGCTGCCCGCCGGTCCGTCGGAGGGTGGTTCCGCCATGGGAACCGACCTCGTGACGATCATGGGCTCGATGCCGTTGGACCGCCTGAAGCGGTTCGGCATGGCGTCCGACGCCCTCGACGACCTCCTCGCGACAGACCGACCCGGCCGCGGCTGACCGTCAGCTACGAGAATCGTTGGCGCGACGGATGAAATCGATCTGCTCCGGGGTCGGGCCACCGAAGTTCCTCTGGATCTCCTCGGTGTTCTCCTCCTGCATGCGGTACATACCGTCCCGCAGTCCGGGGTCGCCGCCGTGGAACTGCTCCAGCAGTCCCATCCACTCGGTCGCAAGCGCGCCGGCTTGGTCGGACGCCGGGTCCGTCCCGGCCGCGATCGCCGCATCGACTTCCGCGATCAGCGACGGCCACCGGTTCTCGACCGCGCGGATCTGGTCCTCGCCCAATTCTTCTCGACGGACCGCCAGCGCTGCGAGCTGATCGGCGTCGAAGTAGTTCTCCACTCGTGCATCCACTGTCATCACCTTCCTGATGAGGTCGAGGAGGTCGGTGTCGGTGGGTCGGTGCGAGCGACGCACCGTCGCGAGGACGGTCGCCATGTGGATCTGCAGCTTCTGCATCGCCGCGAGCTGGGCGTCGACGTGATCGGCGTGCGCGACGAGCATCGCCTCGAGCGATGTCTCACCGTGGATCGCGTCACTGATCTGGTCCAACGACAATCCGAGCTGCCGCAGCGCCAGGATCTCGTAGAGCCGCGTGACGTCCTCGCCGCCGTAGAGGCGATATCCCGCACCGCTGCGCCGCGACGGACTCAACAACCCGATCTCGTCGTAGTGGTGCAGGGTACGCACCGTGAGACCGGTCAGCTCCGCGAGTTGTCCGACGCGATAGAGCTTCTCGGACTCACCCATTCCGAACACCTTCTCCCCCGTCACCTTCTCCTGAGTCGGCCACCGGGTGCGGCCGACGAGACCGACGCTAGAGCCGCACGCAACGTGAGGGTCAAGCGCCGATTCTCGTCGACGATCAGAGGCGATGGGGAGGGGTCGATCAGCCGATCAGTTTGCCGGTCTCGGTGGCGCAGTAGAGCGGCACCGCGGTGCGGACGAAGTTGAGCGCCTTGCCGGCGTCGTCGTTGTACTTGTCCTTCACGCTGTCGGCGGCCTCGGAGGCGCTCTTGCCGCCTTTGAGGTCCTCGCAGACGTCCTTGGCCTCGCTGACCATGTCGTCGTCGCTGCCGAACTTCAGGTTCGCGACGCCCAGTGCGGCGACGAATCCGGCGTCACGGGTGTTCGATGCGGCGTTGCCTGCCGAGTCGGCGGCCTTCGAGGCGGCGCTGCCGATGTCGTCGGCGGCATTGTTGGCGGCGCTCGTCGCCGAGTCGGCGGCACTGCCGGTGTCGGAGTCGGAACATCCGGCCAGAACCAGCGCGCTCGCGGCGATCGCGGCGAAGATCAGCTTCTTCATGTGTGCCCCACATCTGTCGTCGCCGGCGGATCTCGACGGCGGCCATCAGTATCGCCCAGCGGTGTGGCGGCATCGATGAATGCGACAAACCCGTGACCCGTCGAAGCCGTGTGTAGTTTCGTGATCAGCCCCATCTCAGAACCGCTGCCCGAGTCAGGAGCCCGCCATGAAGCTGACCAAGCACACCCACGCCTGTGTGGTCGTCGAGTCGGGATCGACGACGATCCTCGTCGACCCCGGTGCGTTCGGCTCGGAATCGGCCGACCTGCTCGCCGCCGCCGACGCCGTGCTGATCACCCACGAGCACTTCGACCATCTCGACGTCGAGAAGATCGGCGCTGCCCTCACCGCGCGACCCGACCTGCCGCTCTACGGTCCGCCGTCGATCGCCGGTCTGATCGAGGGCCACGCCGACCGCATCACCACGGTCACCGCGGGCGATTCCTTCTCCGTCGGCGACGTCGACGTCACCGTGCACGGCGAGCGCCATGCCGTGATCCACCCCGACATCCCCGTCATCGACAACGTCGGCTATCTCTTCGGCGGGCGCATCTTCCATCCGGGCGACTCCTACGAGGTCCCCGAGGCCGACGTCGAGGTGCTGTTGGTCCCGATCAGCGGGCCATGGATGAAGATCGGTGAAGCGGCCGACTTCATCCGCGCAGTGGCGCCGCGCCGGTCCATCGCGATCCACGAGATGCTGCTGTCCGACGTCGGCAAGAGCCTGGCCGACAACTTCCTCGGCACCGACGGTCTCACCGAGGTGTCGCTGGAGCAGCCGACACCGGGCACGGTCATCGAGATCTGAGTTCTGGGGATCGATCCCGACGAGGTCGCCGACGTGGCCCGCGACGTGGTGCTGATGTGATCGGGTGAGCCCGGTCAGTTCAGGATGTTGATCGCGCGGGCGAGCACCATCGCCACGGTGGCGAGCGCGATCACCGACTGGATCATCATCGCCAGCTTCGCCCAGCGGCTGAGGGGCATCGTGTCGGTGGGGCTGAACGCGGTCGCGTTCGTGAACGACACATAGAGGTAGTCGGCGAAACGGGGCTCCCAGTCGGGGTCGGAGACGTCGGGTGTCGTCATCTGGGGGAACAGGAAATCGGGGTACTGCCTGGTGCCTGCGGCGCGGGTGGCCGGACCGCCGCGGTCGAGATCCCAGTACCAGAGCCCGAAGATGATGATGTTGGTCAGATACACCGCGCCGCCGGTGGCGAGCAGCGCCGCGGCCGACACCTTGTGGTCACCGGAGATGATGTCGGTGACCAGCCGCACCGCTGCGTAGGCGTTGGCCAGGCTGGCGACGGCGATCAGTGTGAGGCTCGCCGATCGCAGGGGCCGCGACGCCCGGTCGATCCGCAGTGGGTTCGCGATCACCAGCATCGCCAGAAGCACCAGCTCGATTCCCGGCAGCAGGTACCGCGACGACAGGTTCAGTCGTTGCGGCAGTGCGAGTTGCAGGGCGATGACGGCGACGATGGCCACCGCGGCCGCCCACCGCGGCTCGCCCTCGGTGATGCGACGCCAGGCGGGCAGTGCCTCGGCCTCTATGCGCCGGCTCAGGTGACGGTCCCCGGTGTCGCGATCGGTCATGTCGGCGATTGTGCGCCCTGAGGCCTGCGACGGGAATGCGGTGTCGGCGAAGTCTGTTATAGTATGCGCGCATACTAAACTGCCGAACGAAGGAGCGGTCATGTGGAGTGTCGAGATCACCGGTGAGAGCACGGCGTCACCGGATGCGCTGTACGCACGGTGGGCCGATGTCGGTACCTGGTCGGAGTGGAACGACGACGTCGCGCGCATCGAGATGACCGACGCGTTCGCGCCCGGGGCGCGGGCGGAGATGGTGTTCGGCGACGGCTCGTCGCTGCCGTTCGAGATCGCCTGGGTCGAGCCCGGTCGCGGGTACGAGGACCTGACCGAGATCCCCGACGCCGGTGTCGCGGTCCGGGTTCGACACACCGCCGAGACCGATGGCGACCGGACGCGGATCACCTACCGGTGTGAGGTCACCGGCGCCGACGACGACACCTGTGCCGCTGTCGGAGCCGGGGTGTCGTCGGATTTCGGGGCCGTGATCGACGGACTCGCACGTGTCGTCGAGGGCCGGTGAAAAAGAGCCTCCCGCCCGCGGAGAGTCCCGGACTGCTGCTGTGGCGGGTCACGCTCGCCTGGCAGCGCGCGATCACCGCCGCGCTGCGACCCCTCGGCCTCACCCATGTGCAGTTCGTGCTGTTGGCGAGTACGTGGTGGCTCGCCGAGAACGAGCCGGTGCCGCCCACCCAGCGTCGCATCGCCGATCACGCCGGCACCGACGCGATGATGACGTCGCAGGTGCTGCGCGCACTCGAGTCCCGGAGCCTCGTCGAGCGTCGACCGGACCCGATCGACGCGCGGGCGCGATCGGTGCGACCCACGGCCTCCGGCGAGCGACTGGCACGAGAGGCCGTCGCCGTGGTCGAGGCGATCGATCACGACTTCTTCGCGCCCGTCGGGAGCCGAGATGCGGTCACGATGTTGACCCGTCTGGCACCCGTGAAAGCCGATCGGCATCCCTGAAAGTCGAGGACCGTGGCTGTCCGCAATTGCTGTGAAGCTCTGTGCATGACCACCACCGAGACCATGATCATCACCGAGACGCAGGGAGCCGCCATGACCATCGACACCACCGCCACGACCATCGACGAGCGCGGCGAACTGCTCGCCGAGCTGGCGCAGGCACGGGCCTTCCTCATCGGGACCGTCGAGGGCCTCAGCGACGAGCAACTCGGCCTGGCCCCCACCGCGAGCGCGCTGTGCCTCGGTGGGCTGCTCAAGCACGTCGCATCGACCGAGGCCGCGTGGATGCGGTTCGTGGTCGAGGGCACCTCCGGCATGGAACTCGTGCTTCCCGACGGCGTGACCTGGGACGACCTGATTTCGGGCACGGCGCACACGTACCCGCAGTGGGCGATCGATCGTCAGAATGAATTCCAGATGCTGCCCGGCGACTCGCGCGAATCCGTCCTGTCGGAGTACGCCGCCGTCGCGGCACGCACCGAGGACGTCATCGCCTCGGCCGGCGATCTGTCCCGGTCGACCCCGCTGCCCGAGGCGCCGTGGAACACCCCGGGGGCGTCGTGGAGCATCCGCCGGGTGCTGATCCACCTGGTGTCGGAGACCGCCCAGCACACCGGCCACGCCGAGATCATCCGCGAGAGCATCGACGGCCGCACCACCATGTGACCCGCCGTTCGAGCCGTGCAATAGTGGTCGGGAAGACCAGAACGGACATCGGTGTTGCACGACACCATGACCTCCCGACCCGCACCCGCCGAGGACCACGAACCGGATCCGCGTCGGTGGACCGCCCTGACGGTCTGCCTCGCGGTCGGCTTCATGACCCTGCTCGACGTGTCGATCGTCAACGTGGCGCTCCCGTCGATCGAGAAGGGGATAGGTGCGTCCTCGGCCGACCTGTCGTGGGTGGTGTCGGGGTACGCGCTCGCGTTCGGCCTGTTCCTGGTGCCGGCCGGTCGCATCGGCGACGCGCGTGGCCGCAAGACCACCTTCATCGTCGGACTGATCCTTTTCGTGGTCGCCTCGGCGGCGTGCGGGTTGGCGACCGGGCCGCTCACCCTGGTGATCGCCCGCCTCGTGCAGGGCCTCGCCGGCGGCATCCTCAGCCCGCAGGTGTCGGGTCTGATCCAGCAGCTCTTCCGCGGCGCCGAGCGCGCCAAGGCCTTCGGCCTGTTCGCCGCGACCATCGGCATCTCGACCGCCGTCGGTCCGCTGCTGGGCGGGGTGCTCATCGAACTCGGTGGTGTCGAGCACGGATGGCGCTACGTGTTCATGGTGAACGTGCCCATCGGCGCTGTCGCACTCGTCGCCGCGGTCAAGCTGTTGCCCTCGCGTGACGCAGGGACATTGCAGCCACTACGCGCGTCGTCGTTCGATCCGGTCGGCGTCGTGCTCCTCGGCCTCGGTGTGCTCGCGGTGATGCTGCCGCTGGTGCAGGAGCAGCAGTGGCCGGGGTCGGCCAAGTGGTTGTTGTTCATCCCGGCCGCACTGCTGTTGGCGGCGTTCGTGCTGTGGGAGCGGCGTCAGGGTGCACGCGGGCACCAGCAGCTCGTCGATCTCTCGCTGTTCTCGATGCGCTCCTACACACTCGGCTGCGTCATCGGCACCGTCTACTTCGCCGGGTTCACCACGATCTTCTTCGTCTACACGCTGTATGTGCAACAGGGCCTGGGCTATTCGGCCCTGCAGGCCGGCCTCGCGGTGACGCCGTTCGCCATCGGGTCGGCGGTGTCGGCGCGCGTCGGAGGATCGATCGTCGGTCGATTCGGTCGCAGCCTCGTCGCCGTCGGGCTGGCGATGGTGTTGGTCGGGATGATCGGCGCGGTCGTCGCGTCGGTCATCGTCCCCGGGTCCGGTGTCGGGTGGGCGGCGGCCGTCCCGCTGCTGATCGCGGGCGTCGGTTCGGGTTTCGTGATCTCGCCGAACGTCACCCTCACCCTCGACGACGTGCCGGTGAAGCGCGCGGGCATCGCCGGCGGCGTGTTGCAGACCGGTCAGCGCATCGGATCCGCCGCCGGTATCGCTCTCGTCGGAGCGGTGTTCTTCGCCCAGATCGCCGACTCGCGCGGCGATTTCGCGCCGGCCTTCCAGCTCGGCCTGTCGGTGGCCGCCGCTCTCGTCGGCGTCGGGTTGCTCATCGCCGTGGTCGATGCCGTGACCGCGCGCTCGGAACAGACCACGGAGTCGGTGGCGGCCTGAGGGGAGGTGGCTCGTGATCACGCTCCACACTCGTAGGCGCCGCCGAAGCGATTGACATCGCACCAGTCCACGTACTTCTGGCCTCCCTTCGTCATGTGCAGGATGGTGATCCCCTGGGAGCCGGAGGTGAACGTCGCGCTGAAGGTGGTGCCCTGGCCCACGGTTCCGCTCATGCCGACACCTCGTAGCTCGTCGCGGCGGACCAGTCGGACGGTGATGGAGGATCCCGATGGTGACCACGCCGTCCGCCAGCGTTCGTAGTTCGCCGCGCCATCGCCGAGGTCCATCCACCCGGTCCCGTCCCGCGTGATGTCCATGTCTGCGTCGTGTGCCTGGTAGTGACCCACGAAGGAACTCGTGGCCGTCGGCGCCGAGCGCACCGGCTGGGCCGCGTTGTCGTCGGAGTCGTCGGTGGGTGCATCGCCGGTGCTGGTCACCGTCTCGGTGACCACCGGCGTCGGCACGGTGGTGGACGGGGCCGACGGCGTGACCGTGCGGGTCACGGTGACCGCCGATGTCGCGGTGGCGGCACTGTCGTCGGATGATCCGCATCCGGCGAGAGCGGCGACCGCGAGGCCTACGACGACGGGTGCGATGGCGCGAATGTTCACGATGCCTCCGGGGTGTGCGGAACGGTGCTGTACCACCAGTGTCGCTGCGACCTCGCCAGTCGTTACCGTGACGCACGAACCGGACGCAGACCCGTGCGCACCCACGCCCGATTCGGCCGGAACCGGTTCCGGGTCGCCATCGGCGACGAAACCGTCTGCCGCCTCGGACAACTGACCGATGCGGCTACGGTCGTGGCATGACGACGCTGAGCCGCGGTGCCAATGCCCCACTCGACGAACGCCGGTTCACGGCGACGGTGTCGGGACCGTCGGCGGGGACGTGCGACCTCATGGTGTTCCAGGTGACCGAGGCCGGCCGGGTCCGCTCCGACGACGACTTCGTGTTCTTCAACAACCCGGTGGCGCCGGGCGGTGCAGTACGACTCGCGGGAACCGACGCCGTCGAGGTGGATCTCACGGCTGTGCCGACCGACGTGCACACACTGCGATTGGCCGTGGTTCTCGACGACTCGGCGCCCGGGACGCTGGCCGACGTGCGCGGACTGTCGGTCACGATCGGAGCCCTCGACCTGCCCGCCGAGGGCCTGACCACCGAACGCGCGGCCGTCCTCACCGAGATCTACCGCCGCGGCGACGCGTGGAAGGTCCGCAATGTCTCGGCCGGCTGGGACGCCGGCTTCACGGCCCTGGTCACCGAGCACGGGGTGAGCGTCAGACGCGCCCGCCGCCTCCGCGCCACCGGTGGCCCCGCCTCCCGCAAGCCCGCCTCCCGCGACGCCGCCGGTGAACCTGGGCAAGATCACGCTGACGAAGTCGGCACCGACCATCTCGCTGGCCAAGGTGCGCGACAAACCGAGCGGCACCATGCGCATCAACCTGAACTGGAGTCGCGGCGCCGCGAAGGGCGGACTGTTCCGCAAACAGACCGGCGTCGATCTCGATCTCGGTTGCCTCTACGAACTCGCCGACGGCAGCAGAAGCGTCGTGCAGGCGCTCGGCAACTCCTTCGGCAGCCTGAACGGATCGCCGTGGATCCTGCTCGACGGCGATGACCGCAGTGGCACCGTGTCCGGCGGCGAGAACCTCCTCATCGACCTGTCCCACCTCGCCGAGTTCCGTCGGATCCTGGTCTTCGCGTTCATCTACGAGGGCACGCCGAACTGGTCGGCCGCCGACGGCGTGGTGACGCTGTTCCCACCGGGAGGCACTGAGGTGGAGGTCCGTCTCGACAGTGCCGACAACACCGCCATGACCTGCGCCATCGCGATGCTCGAGGTCCGCGACGGCGAATTGAGCATCACCCGCGAGGTCCGCTACATCAACGGTGGCCAGCGCAAGCTCGACGAGGCCTACGGGTGGGGCATGACGTGGGCACGCGGATCGAAGTGAGCCGATTCGCGGCGGGCTGAGCGAGGTGCGGCGGGCCGTTGTTGCGCGAACGGGTGCAGATCCGCATACTTGAGCGGAACAGACTCAAGTGAGAAGGCGTTGAGGTCTGTGACGGGCTGCGAGAGCCCGACAGACCACTGAACTTGCACGTACCTCACTCAAGAAAGGTGAGCCCATGACCAACCCCAACTCCGGCGGGTTCAACCCCACCACGAAGACCCAGGCCGCGCTGTCGGCCGCGGTGCAGGCGGCCACCGCCGCCGGCAACCCCGACGTCCGCCCGGCACATGTGCTGGTCGAACTCCTCGACCAGCCCGACGGTATCGCCGCGCCGCTGCTGCGCGCGGTCGGTGTGGATCCCGCGTCGGTGAAGGCCCAGGCCGCGAACCTCGTGTCGCGGATGCCGACGGCGTCGGGCAGCAGCTCCGCGCCGCAACTCACCCGCGAGACGATCGCGGCGATCACCGCTGCGCAACAGCTCGCCGGTGAGCTGAGCGACGAGTACGTCTCGACCGAGCATCTCGTGGTCGGTCTCGCGACCGGCGACGGTGACGTCGCGAAGCTCCTCGCCGATGTCGGCGCCACCCCGCAGGCCCTGCGTGACGCGTTCGTCGCCGTGCGCGGCAGTGCCCGCGTCACCTCACCCGACCCCGAGTCGACCTACCAGGCGCTGGAGAAGTACTCCACCGATCTCACCGCGCAGGCCCGCGCGGGCAAGCTCGATCCGGTCATCGGCCGCGACACCGAGATCCGCCGCGTGGTGCAGGTGCTCAGCCGTCGTACCAAGAACAACCCGGTGCTCATCGGCGAGCCCGGCGTCGGCAAGACCGCCATCGTCGAGGGCCTCGCCCAGCGCATCATCGCCGGCGACGTGCCGGAGAGCCTCCGCGACAAGACCGTCGTCAGCCTCGACATGTCGTCGATGGTCGCCGGCGCGAAGTACCGCGGCGAGTTCGAGGAACGACTGAAGGCCGTCCTGGAGGAGATCAAAGGCTCTGCCGGACAGGTCATCACCTTCATCGACGAGTTGCACACCATCGTGGGTGCCGGCGCGACCGGCGACTCGGCGATGGACGCGGGCAACATGATCAAGCCCATGCTCGCCCGCGGTGAGCTGCGACTGGTCGGTGCGACGACGCTGGAGGAGTACCGCAGGTACATCGAGAAGGATGCCGCCCTCGAGCGCCGGTTCCAGCAGGTCTACGTCGGTGAGCCCTCGGTCGAGGACGCCGTCGGGATCCTGCGCGGGCTCAAGGAGCGCTACGAGGTGCACCACGGTGTCCGCATCACCGACTCGGCCCTGGTGGCCGCGGCGTCGCTCAGCGACCGCTACATCACGTCACGGTTCCTGCCCGACAAGGCGATCGACCTCGTCGACGAGGCCGCATCGCGTCTGCGCATGGAGATCGACTCGCGTCCGGTCGAGATCGACGAGGTCGAACGCATCGTGCGTCGTCTCGAGGTCGAGGAGGTCGCACTGTCGAACGAGACCGACGACGCGTCGAAGCAGCGCCTCGAGAAGCTGCGTCGCGAACTGGCCGATCAGCGCGAGAAGCTCAACGAACTCTCGGCGCGGTGGCAGGGTGAGAAGCAGGCCATCGACGGTGTCCGTGATCTGAAGGAGAAGCTCGAGGCGCTGCGCGGTGAGTCCGAACGCGCCGAACGCGACGGTGATCTCGGCCGTGCCGCCGAACTGCGCTACGGCCAGATCCCCGCACTGGAGAAGGAACTCGCGGTCGCTGCCGAGAAGAGCGCCTCGGTAGGCGAATCGGTGATGCTCAAGGAGGAGGTGGGCCCCGACGACGTCGCCGAGGTCGTCTCGGCGTGGACCGGCATCCCCGCCGGCCGCATGCTCGAGGGTGAGGTCGCCAAGCTCCTGCGGATGGAGGACGAGATCGGTGCGCGCGTCGTCGGTCAGCGCAAGGCCGTCGAGGCCGTGTCCGACGCGGTGCGGCGGTCACGCGCCGGTGTGGCCGACCCGAACCGTCCGATGGGTTCGTTCATGTTCCTCGGACCTACGGGCGTCGGCAAGACCGAGCTCGCGAAGGCGTTGGCGGAGTTCATGTTCGACGACGAACACGCGATGGTGCGTATCGACATGAGCGAGTACGGTGAGAAGCACAGCGTCGCACGGCTCGTCGGTGCCCCTCCGGGCTACGTGGGCTACGAGTCGGGTGGCCAGCTCACCGAGGCGGTGCGCCGCCGTCCCTACACGGTGGTGCTGTTCGACGAGATCGAGAAGGCCCACCCCGACGTGTTCGACATCCTGCTGCAGGTGCTCGACGAGGGTCGCCTCACCGACGGCCAGGGGCGAACGGTGGACTTCCGCAACACGATCCTGATCCTGACCTCGAATCTCGGTGCCGGTGGCAGCGAGGAGCAGGTGATGGCGGCGGTGCGCTCGGCGTTCAAACCGGAGTTCATCAACCGGCTCGACGACGTGCTGATCTTCGACGGGCTCGATCCCGACGAGCTGACGTCGATCGTCGACATCCAGATCGGTCAGCTCAAGACCAGGCTGGCGCAGCGACGCCTCGACCTCGAGGTGTCCGACAACGCCAAGAAGTGGCTCGCCGCACGAGGATTCGATCCGCTCTACGGTGCTCGGCCCCTGCGCCGGCTGGTGCAGAAGTCGATCGGCGACTCGCTCGCCCGAGGACTTCTGGCCGGGGACATCCACGACGGCGACGTCGTGCCGGTGAACGTCTCCGCCGACGGCGAGAGTTTGATCTTGGGTTAGCTCGAGCCTGGGCTAGCTGCTGTGTCGGGCGTTGGCCGCCTGCACGTCCGGGACGTGGGTCTCTGCCCACTCCCGGACGGCGGCCAACGGCTCGAGCAGTGACCGGCCCAGATCGGTGAGTGCGTACTCGACGTGCGGCGGTTGACCGCCGAAGTCGGTGCGCTCGAGGAGCCCGTCGTGGTGCAGCGCCCGCAGGGTCTCGGTGAGGACCTTTGGGGTGATGCCCTGGATGTGGGCCTTGAGCTCGCTGAAACGCATAGGGCCCTGCGCCAGCGCGGTGACCACGAAGACCGTCCACCGCGCCCCGATGCGGTGCAGCACCACGCGGCTCGGACAGGTCGGCGCCATCACGGTGTAGGCCTTCGACATGGCGTCCCTCCTGGTGGGGGTCGGTTTCGTTGTAGATACCGGTATCAAATCCATACCGTCTCCGGTGCAAGTCTACGACGACATCGACAGGGGACACCCATGAGCGACAATCTGACCGGAGCGACCATCCTGGTGGTCGGCGGAGCGAGGAATCTCGGACTCGCGATCGCCACGCGCGCAGCCGAACTCGGGGCACACGTGGTCATCGGTGCCCGAGACGGTGACGCCGCGGCGAAGGCGGCGGCAGGCCTCGACAACGCCCGCGGCATCGCGATCGACGTCACCGACGAGGCGACCATCGCCTCGGCGGCCGCCGACCTCGGCGCGGTCGACCACATCGTGTCGCTGGCCGCGGCGCACCACAACGTGGCCGTCGCCGACCTCGACCACGACCGCACGGTCACCGCCTTCGAGGCGAAGGTGATCGGTCCGCTGTTGCTGGCCAAGCATTTCGCGCCGGCGATGGCCGCGTCGGGCTCGATCGTCCTGTTCTGCGGGGTCGCGGCGTGGAAGCCGTCGCCCGGCAAGGCGATCATGGGCATCACCAACGGCGCGGTGTCGTTCGCCGCGAGCCACCTGGCGAAGGAGCTGGCGCCCATCCGGGTCAACGCCGTCTCGCCGGGCATCATCGACTCCGGCACATGGGACGGTATGCCCGACTCCGACCGCGCTGAACTCTTCGACGGCGTCGCGGGCAGCATCCCCGCCGGCCGCGTCGGCGCGACGACCGACATCGTCGATGCGGCAACATGGTTGTTGACCGCCGGATTCGTCAGCGGCGAGACCATCCACGTCGAGGGAGGCGTACGCAGCGCATGACCACCAACACCTACGCAGTCGCCGACAAGGTCGTCGTCGTCACCGGCGCCGGAACCGGTATCGGGCGCTCCATCGCTCGCGCGTTCCTGTCCAACGGCGCGAAGGTCGTGGCCACCGGCCGCCGACGCGAACCCCTCGACGAGGCCGTCGGTGACGCCGGCGATGACCGCGCCCTCGTCGTCACCGCCGACATGGCGCAGCGGGCCGACGTCGACGCGCTCGTCGCGGCGACCCTCGACAGGTTCGGCCGCATCGACATCGTGGTGAGCAACGCCGGCGTCCACGACGGCGGTGGCGACGTCACCGAGATGTCCGACGACAGCTGGGCGTTGATGCGCGGGGTCAACATCGACGGTTTCGTGCACGTCGCGCAGGCAACGCTCCCCGAATTGGTCAAGACCGGCGGCAACCTCGTGGCGGTGTCGTCGGTGTCCGGGATCGCCGGCGACTGGGGTCAGGCGGCCTACAACGCGACCAAACACGCGGTCAACGGGTTCGTGGAATCCCTGGCCCTGGACTACGGCGGCCGCGGCGTGCGGATCAACGCGGTCGGTCCGGCTTTCACCCTCACCGAGATGACCGAGGGCATGGGCCGCGACGAGAAGGCGTTGGCGCCGTTCGTGAACCGCATCGCGCTGGGTCGCCCCGGCGAGCCCGACGACGTCGCGCCCGCGGTGCTGTTCCTGGCCTCCGACGACGCCCGCTACATCACCGGCACCATGCTCACCGTCGACGGCGGCACCAGCGCCTCGACCGGTCAGCCGCACGTCGAATAGCCCAGCTGCGGAAAACTGCCCCGAGGCAGACGTTCGAGGGGAATGTTCCCTCGGACGCTGCTCTCGGGGCAGTTCTCAGCAATGAAGGCGACCGAACGTCAGCCGACGAGCAACGGATCCGGCGACTCGTCGGCGAGATCCTGCTTGCGCATCCGGATGAACACCAGCGCGGCCACCAACGCGGCGGCCATGAAGCCGGCGCCGGAGTAGAAGGCGACGTCGTAGCTGTAGATGTTGGCCGCCTTCTGGCCGTCCGGGGTGTTCAGGCTCGGGCGGTCGGCGAACACCTGCGCGACGATCGTGCTGAGCAGCGCCAACCCGATCGACCCACCGATCTGCTGGGTGGTGTTGACCAGGGCGCTGGCCACACCGGAGTCGTCGGCGTCGACACGGTGCAGTGCGACGGTCTGCATCGAGACGAACACCAGGCCCATGCCCGCTGCGATGAGGATCATCGCGGGGAGCACGTTCACGAGCCACGTCGAGTCGGTGTCGAGCTGGGCCAGGTACAGCAGGCCCGCCGTGGCCAGGCCCGATCCACCCACCAGCAGTGCACGCGGACCGAATCTCGGCAGGAGTGAGCTCGCCACGCCCGCGCCGATCACGATGAAGATCGGGAACGGCAGGAAGAGAACGCCGGTGCGCAACGGGGTCTCGCCGAGGGTGTTCTGGAAGTAGTAGCTCAGGAACAGGAACATCGCGAACATGGGGATGGGCACGATGAACGAGATGAGGAAGGCGCCACCGCGGTTGATCTCACCCGGGATACGCAACGGCAGCAGCGGGTTCGACACCCGCGTCTCGATGGCGATGAACACCGCGAGGAGCGCGACACCGGCGACGAGCAGCGACACCGTTGATGCTGCGCCCCAACCGGATTCGGCGGCCTTGGTGAAGCCGTAGACCAGGCTGACCAGTGCGGCGGTGACGGTGATCGCGCCCGGCAGGTCGTACCCACCCGTGCGAGCACTGGGCTTGTCCTTGATCACGAGGATCAGTCCGCCGATGGCGGCAACCAGCGCGATCGGGGTGTTGACGAGCAACGTCCAACGCCACGAGAAGAATTCGGTCAGCGCGCCGCCGGCGATGAGGCCGATCGCGGCACCACCACCGGATACCCCGGCGTACACCGCCAGCGCCCGTGCTCGTTCCTTCTGTTCGGTGAACGTGACGGTGATCAGCGACAGGGCGGCCGGTGCGAGCATCGCGGCGAAGACACCCTGCAGGGCACGGCCGGCGAAGAATGAGGCACCGTTCCACGCGAGACCTGCTGCGGCAGAGGACAACGCGAAGCCGACGAGGCCGATCAGGAACATCCTGCGACGCCCGAGGTAGTCGGCCATCCGGCCACCGAGCAGCAGCAGCCCGCCGAACAGCAGTGTGTAGGCGGTCAGCGCCCACTGGCGGTTGGCGTCGGAGATCTCGAGATCGGTCTGCGCGAAGGGGAGGGCGATGGTGATGATCGTCGCGTCGAGCACGACCATCAGCTGGGCCAGGGCGATGATGCCGAGAGCCCACCACTTGCGGTTGCTGGTCGACGTGCCGGCCTGCGTCGTGTCGACGAGGTCGGTGCGGTCGAGTTCTGTGTTGTCGACTTCTGGGCGACTGGTGATTGCCACGATTCCTCGAATCTGGAGAGGGTGTGCCGGGCGGCGCTCGGTAATAGTGGCAGTGTCAGACACGTGGCGTCAAGTGTCAGAAGGCAGCAAGTGACATTTGACGGTTTGCGGCGTTTGTCGCGAGCGGACGGGTACGATGGGGCTCGTGACAGTGGTGAATACCGAGAATCCGCAGGCCAGAGCCGGTCTGCGCGAGCGCAAGAAGGTACAGACGCGGGCTCGGTTGATCGATGTCGCGCTGGAACTGTGCGATTCGCAGGGGTTCGACGCGACCACGGTCGAGCAGATCGCCGACGCCGCCGACATCTCACCGCGCACGTTCAACCGCTATTTCGCGACCAAAGAGGACGTCATCCTCGCCCCCATCGACGACATGGTCGCCGCGGTCGCGGCCGCGATGGACGCCCAGCCGCGCACCGGCAACGAATTCCAGGCCCTGCTCGACGCGCACCTGTCGGTGATGTGCGGTGGGTGTCCAGACATCTCCAGCCTCGACCTCAACCGCTTCGAGGTGATGAACCGCATCGCGCAGTCGTCGCCGTCGGTGAGTGGCCGCAGCGCCGAGATGGGTGAGATCAAATTCCGCCGCCTGAGCGAGAAGATCGCCGAGCGCACCGGCGCGAGCACCGACGACATGCAGGTCCGCGTCATCGCGACCGTGTGGTTGTCGCTGATGCACCTGGCCATGGACAAGTTGTGCGGTGCGGGTTCGCAGGTGGGCAGCCAGGCCGCGCGTGCCGAGGCGCTGCAGTCGACCTACGACGCGTTCCGCGTTGCGGTCAAGGACATCTGAGTCTCAGTACGCCACACGAAACCGGCCGATCAGGGTGATCGCGTTGCCGTCCGGGTCTTTGATGTTCGACAGCTGAACGCCTTTCGTCACGGTCTGGATCTCGCCGGCGTCGATTCCTCGATCGGCGAGTTCGGCGATCTGAGTGTTGATGTCGTCGACCGCAAGGTTGAGCAGGCCCGATCCGGCGCGGTCAACGTCGACGAACACCTGCACCCACGCGTGGTCGACGACCTGCCACTCGACCAGGCTCGGCATGGGGTTGTTGTCGGCGCGTCGGCCGAAGAGCTTCTCGTACCAGCTGTTCGCGGTCGCGAGGTCGGCCACGGGCACCACGGCGAGCAGATGCTCGATGGACATGGGTCTGCCTTTCGCTGGGGAACGGGTACCCATGTATCGACTCGCCGGGCTACCGGAACTCATCGGTCGACGGCAGTCTTGACCCGAAGCGCGGTTGAGGTCCTACCGTCTCGACCATGGACATCGACAAGAACCGAACCCTGCGCCCGACGCTCGACAGTGGCGAACACCGCGACGCGATCGAAGACCTCATCGACCACCTCCAGCGCGGTCACGACACCGGGGACGCCGACACCTACGACGGTGTGTTCGCCGGCGACGTCCTCTGAGGCTCGCCGAAAGGCCGGGTTCTGCAGGGTTTCGCGAGCCTCAACGCCATCCATCGCACCCAGCTGACCGGGACGCCGGCGTCTCCGGCCTCGGCCTTCGAACTCGCGCAGGCCTCGGCACCCACCGACGACGTCGTGATCGCGCAGATCCGCAGGCGTGCCATCAACGGCGCCTTCTCGGAGATGGCGATGTACGTGCTCGTCCGCCGTGACGGCATGTGGTGGCTCGCCGCCGGCCAGAACACCCCGATCACCGACGTGCTGCCGGCTGTCGACTGACACCTGCCCCCGGTCGACGGTCCGAGGGACCATTCCCCTCGGGCACCGGTCTCGGGGCAGTTTTCGGCCGAAGTCGGCGCCCATCACCTCGTTCGTGAGGTAATCGGAGGTATGAGATCCAGACTCCTCGGCCTCGGCGCCGCCGTTCTCGTCGCGCTCTCGCCGGCTGTGCCGACCGCGTCGGCCGCACCCGCGACACCCTCGACCACACGGGCCCCGAGCGACTTCGTCGCCCTGAGCGACGTCGATCCGACGATCCTGCAGGAGATCCGGTACTTCACACCGCACAACTTCACCGGCGATCCGGTCGACGGCTACCGCGCGCCGATGTGCATCCTCACCCGCGAGGCGGCCGAGGGACTGCACCGTGCGCAGCTGCAGTTCCTCCTGCAGGGCTACTCGCTGAAGGTCTACGACTGCTACCGCCCGCAGCGCGCGGTGAACGACTTCGTCGCGTGGGCGAAGCGGCTCGACGATCAACGGATGAAGGCGGAGTTCTACACCGGCGTCGACAAGTCGAACCTGTTCCGCGACGGCTACATCGCCGAGCAGTCCGGCCACAGTCGCGGCAGCACCATGGACCTCACCCTCGTCCGCCTGCCGGCCCGTCCGACCCCGCCCTACGTCCGCGGACAACGGCTCGTCGACTGCACCGCGCCGCAGGCGAAACGATTCGGAGACAACTCGATCGACATGGGCACCGGCTTCGACTGCTTCAACACCCTCGCGTGGCCGCTCGACTCCCGCGTCCAGGGTCAACAGCTGCGCAACCGCGTCCTGCTCCTCAACGGGTTGGTGCAGCAGGGATTCGCCCCGTATCCCTACGAGTGGTGGCACTTCACCTACAAGCCCGAACGGTTCCCGAACATCTACTTCGATTTCCCCGTCGCACGGTCGTCGCTGCGGAGGTAGCCGTCAGCCGAAGTCGGAGCTGGCGACCTCGCGCTCGCCACCGGTGATCGCTGCGATCACGCGGTCGGCGACGGTGTCGGGGCTCAAGCCCTCGGGCATCTTCGGCGGATCGCCCGCGATGGCGCGGTCGACGAGCCCGGTCTCGGTGTGTGGCGGCCGGACGTCGACGACGCGGATCTTGCTGCGCCGCGCCTCTTTCGCCGCCGCGACATAGAGGGTGGAGGCGGCCGCCTTGACCGCCGAGTAGGTCGCCATCCCGGCGACGGGCTGCTCGGCGAGGACCGCGCTGATGCCGACGATGACACCGCCCTCCTCGATCTCGCCGAGCGCGGCACGCAGCAGGCGCAGGGGGCCGAGGAAGTCGATGAGCACGAGGTCGTCGACGGTGTCGTCGTCGATGTCGGCCACCGGACCGAAGGCCGCCACGCCCGCCGCGTTCACGACGCCGTCGATCCGGCCGTGCTCCGCCTTCGCCTCGGCGATCACGGTGCGCGCGGCATCGGGTTCGCGCAGATCGGCCGCCACCACGTGGGCGCCGTCGATGCCGAGCCCGTCGAGCGTCTCGGTCGACCGGCCGCTGATCGTCAGCGTCGCACCCTGCTCGGCCAACGACCGCGCGATCCGCGAACCGAGGGCTCCACTGGCACCGACGACGACGTACACCTTGCCCGAGATATCAGTCATCTCTCCATAGTGCCCCGTCGTGCGGCGGCCGAAACGCGTGATGGGCTTCGACGCCCGCTGACCAGCAGGACCACGCCGGTCACGAGGTCCCATCCGATGATCGTGTAGACGCTGCCGCGTTCGATGGCGCCCTCGATCCCGGTGTCGGCCCCGCTCGCCGCGAGCAGTGCGACGAAGCAGCCGATACCGATCACACCCGCCGCGCGGCTCGCCACGCAGTGGGCCGCGGGGGCACCCCAGGTCCGTAACAGTCCACCGGCGACGATGATCGCCGCGTTACCGCCCACGATCGCGAGGAACGCGCCGACTCCGTGCAGGGGACTCGTCCCCGAGTGGAACACGCCGACGAGAACGTTGCCGACACCGTTTGTCACCGCGAGTCCCGCGAAAGCGACACGCGCGCGCCGCGTTCCGCTCAGACCGCGGGCTGCGACGACACCGGCCACCGCGAACAGGACACCGTGCACGATGAACGCACCGACGTTCATCGTCGTCGCCCGCGGTGAGTCGCCGGGGATGCCGAGTGCGCTGATGTAGTCCCGCGCCAGTCTGAAGCCGGGATACGCGGCCACCGCGAGCACCTCGGACACCACGTAGACCACCCCGCCGACCAGCCACAGCCACGCCGCGACGCGGACCGGGTCGCCACCGGTCCGTGGTCGGGGTCTCACCGGTGGTCGGCGGCGGCGCGGAACAACCAGGCGATCACGAGCGCACCGGGATCGACCACGCCGCGCGCCCGGTCGCCCACGTAGCTCGCGCGTCCCCGTGACGCGACCAGGTCCCGTGTCGACTCGGCACCGGCCTCGGCCGCGGCGGCGACCTCGTCGAGCGACGCCCCGGAGGCCAGGGCATCGGATGCCGGCGCCAGCGCGTCGACCAGGGTGTTGTCGCCCACGCGTGCACCACCGAGGTCGGTGATCTCGCGTAGGGCGTTCGCCACGCCGTTCGCCAGGACATCGGCACCGTCGGATGCGGCGGCGGCGGTGGCCAGTTCGGCGAACAAGGTACCGAACAGCGCTCCCGAGGTGCCCCCGGAACGCACCAGGAACGAAGTGCTCAATGCCCGGGCGACCGATGCCTCCGACCCGCGCAACGGCAGGTGCAGATGATCCAGTGCCGCAGACATGTTCGCCCCGAAGTCGCCGTCACCGGCGCGTCGGTCGAGGTCGGTGAGCTCGTCGATCGAGCCCTGCACACGCTCGACGAACGCACTGAGCCACACACATTCGGGTCCGTCGTCGGCGGCGTCGTCGGGTTCGGCGAACGTCACATCGACCGGCTGCGCCGACGTCGTGGCGGTGCGCGCGGGCCATCCCGGGGCGTCGGTGGGGGCGTCGAACAGCTCGACGATCTCGTCGTCGCAGCGCACCACGGTGAGCGAGAAGCCGGCCATGTCGAGCGCGGTCACCAGCGTCGCGACGAGGCTGCGCCGCACCTCGAGACCACGCGCGGTCAGCTGTCGTACCACCTGGTCGAACACCACGCCGAGTTCGAGTGGATGGGTCGACCCCAACCCGTTGACGAACACGATCAGAGGCTCACCGTCGTCGGGTGCCAATGCGTCGAGGATGCGCCCCAGCATGCCGGAGACGAGTTCGTCGACGGGCTGCTGCGGGATCCGGTCGACCCCGCTCTCGCCGTGGATCCCGACCCCGTACTCCATCTCGTCGGGCGCGAGGTCGAAACTCGTACGGTCGGCGCCCGGGACGGTGCACGGCGCGAACGCCACCGAGAAACTGCGGGCACCGGCCGCGACGCGGCGACCCAGATCGGCGACCGCGGAGAGACTGTCGCCGCGCGCAGCGGCTGCGCCACAGACCTTCTCGACGATCACGGTGGCACCGGTACCGCGACGACCGGGACCGTCGTGGTCGGAGTCGGTGGCGACGTCGTCGTCGATGAGGACGTGATCGGTCTCGACGTCACCCCCGACGAGACGACGGGCGACACGGAAGTTCATGACGTCGCCGGTGTAGTTCTTCACGATGTGCAGCACACCGTCGCCACGATCGACATGTCGTGTCGCCGCGGCGACCTGCAGTGCGTTCGGGGAGGTGAACACCAGCCCGGGGCAGGCGGCGTCGAGCATGCCGGCGCCGATCAGTCCCGAGTGCATCGGCTCGTGACCCGATCCGCCGCCCGACACCAGCGCCACCCCGCCGCCCTCGCGATCGGTCCGGTACAGGAAGCCGGGGTCGGATTCCCATGCGATGTGGTCATGCGCGGCAACGAAGCCGGCGAGGGCGTCGGTGAGGAACCGTCGGGGGTCGCCGCTGACGTAGCGGTGTACCGGCCGCGCCTCGGGGTCAGCCACGGGTCGACCCCGACACGAGATCCTTCGGGGCGTCGGAGCGGCGGTGATGCCACACACCGATCGCGACGATGATGACCGCCGAGATCACCGAGAAGAAGATCGGCTCACGCTGGTTGTCGTCGAAGACCATGAGCACCAGCACCGCCACGATGAAGACCATCGCCACGACGGTCAGATACGGGAACAGCCACATCCGTACCGGTGGTTGTTCGCCTGCGGCGCGCATCTGTCGTCCGAGCACGAACTGGCTGGCCGCGATGGCGAGGTAGACGAACAGCGCCACGGCGCCGCTGGTGGCGAGGAGATATCCGAAGATCTTGTCGGGCAACACGTAGTTGCCGATGACGGCGAGGAAACCCACCACCATCGACGCCAGCACCGCCACCCACGGCACACCGTTGTGGGTGAGGCGACGGACCACCGACGGCGCCTCGTTGCGCTCGCCCAACGAGAACAGCATGCGCGAGGCGGTGTAGAGCGCCGAGTTCAGGCACGACGCGACGGCGGTCAGCACCACGATGTCCATGATGCGCGCCGAACCGGGAATGCCGATGGCCTGCAACACCGTCTGATACGAGCCGTCGTCGAGGCGGTCGTAGGGGACCAGCGCGACGACCACGAAGATCGAGCCGATGTAGAACAGGAAGATCCGCCAGATCACCGAGTTGACCGCGCGACTGATCCCCTTCTGTGGATCGGGGGACTCGGCGGCGGCGATGGTCACGATCTCGGTGCCCATGAACGAGAACATCGTCGTCAGCATGGCGGCGACGATCGCGGAGTAGCCGTTGGCGAAGAACCCGTCGGGCTGCCACAAATTGCTCACCCCGCTCACGTCGGAGCCGGGGAAGATGCCGAAGATCGCGACGAGACCGATCGCGATGAACGCCACGATGGCAACGACTTTGATCAGCGCGAACCAGAATTCGAACTCGCCGTAGTTGCCCACGCTGACCAGGTTCGTCGCGGTGAGCAGCAGTGTGACGGCCAGCGCCCACACCCACTGCTCGCTGCCGATCAGTCGGCTGAGCACGTCGGCCGCGGCGGTCGCCTCCACCGGGATCACCAGCACCCAGAACCACCAGTAGAGCCATCCGACCGAGAAGCCGGCCCAACGACCCAGTGCACGTTGGGAATACACCGAGAACGAGCCGGTGTCGGGGTTGGCGGTCGCCATCTCGCCCAGCATCCGCATCACCAGGACCACGAGCGTGCCGGCGAGGCCGTAGGAGATGAGAACGGCGGGGCCGGCCTCCTTGATCGCCGTCGCCGACCCGACGAACAGTCCTGCGCCGATCACGCCCGCGATGGAGATCATCGTGATGTGACGCGGCTTGAGGTTCGCGCCGAGAGAGGCGGGCTGTGTGGGGGTGGTGGTCACAAAGGCCCTTCGTGTGAGGTCGAGCGCGTCGCGGCAGGCGGTGTGGCTACCGTGAGGTGGTTCCCACTCATGCTGGCACGAGGAGTTGCAGATGGCGCACCGATTCGACGCGACCGCGCGAGCACGTGCGCGCACGGCCTACGAGACGCTCGAACCGATGCACGTGCTGTGCTACTTCAACCCGGGGCTCGGCGCCGCCCAGGCCGACACCGGACTCGACGCCTACGCGTTCTACGTCGGTGCCCGCGGGGCGCCGCTCGGCGAGTGCGTGCCGTCGGTGGTCTCGGCGGCGTTCTACAACTTCAGCGAGGGCATCGTGCACCCCGGGTGGGAGGCGGCGAAGGCCGTCGGACTCGACCACGTGGCGCGACGCCGCGACGCGATGCTGGCCGAGTCGCTCGCACACGTCTACGGCGACGCCGCCGACCCCGCGACACTGACCGCACTCGCCGACCGCTTCTATGCGATCGCCGCCCGCGCACCGATGGCCGGTCGCACGTTGGCCTCGGCGTGGGCGCACGTATCTCGCCCCGACGACCCGGCCGTCGCACTGTGGCACGCCGTCGCGATCCTGCGTGAGTGGCGCGGCGACGGCCACATCGCCGCACTGGTGGGCGCGACTCTCGACCGGCTCGAGGCGGTCGTGTTCCACGAGGCCCGACACCCCGACCCGGCGATCCGCAAACGCGGTCTCGGGCGTCGGATGTCGCAGCTGACACGCGGCTGGTCCGACGAGCAGTGGGACACCGCCGCCGACGGCCTCGTGGACCGCGGACTGTTGTCGCGCTCGACCGACGACGCCGGCAAGGTCACCGACACCCTCACCGACGCCGGCGCCGCGCTCTACGCCGACATCGAGGAGATCACCGACGATTCCGCGGCCGCAGCGTGGGCCGACGTCGACGACTTCGACGACCTCATGGCCTCGACGCGACCGTTCGTGAAGGCGGTCATCGACGCCGGGGTCCTCCCGGGCACGAAGAAGAAGTGACCGCCGACCTCAGCGGGTGAAGGCGACCTGCACCTCGGTCACCCAGTCGGCCGGGTCGTCGGACATCTCGAGGTAGATCTCGCGGCCCTCGCCGGTGAGGTGCAGTCCCTGATCGGTGACCCAGCGGTTGAGCTGCTGGTAGGCCGAGTCGACGGTGTCCATCGAGCCGGTGTGGATGATCGACGCGTACTCGCCGCCGGGGAGGTCGATGGTCGCCAGGCCGGCGATGTCGGCGTCGCCGACGGGGAACGTGGCGTGCACCCGGACCGCCTCCTCCCCGGCGGTCGGCTCGGGTCGGTAGTAGGCGACGCTGGGACCGGTCGGCGTCACCCCGGCCTGGGTCAACGCCCCGATGATCTGCGGGTACATCGGCTGGATCACCGGCCCGACGGCCTCGCTCGTCGCGCTCTCGGCGACGGCGGTCAGCCCCACGTGGCGGACCGGTGTGACGGTGGTGGTGGTGATGTGTGCGGTGGTCATTGCGTTCTCGCTCTCGATGATGCGGATCCGCGCCGCCACGCGCGCCAGGCGGTGTTCCTCGGCCGCGATCGAGGCGGCGATCTCGGCCTGCCGCGTACGCAGCAGGGTCCGCAGATCGTCACCGGTCAGCTCGTCGTCGACGATGCGTCCGACGGCCTCGAGGGTGAACCCGAGGTCCTTCAGCGCGACGATCCGGTTGAGCCGACGCAGTTGATCGAGGTCGTAGTACCGGTACGACGTGTGCGGGTCGACGTGTGCGGGCGTGAGCAGCCCGATCGCGTCGTAGTGCCGCAACATCCGCACCGACACCCGGGCGAGTGAGGCGAGGTCTCCGATGGTGATCATGACGCCTCCCACGGTGAGCCCTCACACGGTGTGAGGGTCAAGCCCCCTCGGACACCGGATCCTGGATCCGGGCGAACGGCCGGTCCGCCTCGAGTTCCCACGCGAGTTCGAGGAGCGTCCGTTCGTCGCCGTGGTCGGCCGAGATCTGCACGCCCAAGGGCATTCCCGTGGCGGTGCGGCCCAGCGGCAACGAGATCGCCGGACCGCCGGCCGCGTTGTTCAGCGGGGTGAAGGCGACGTAGGCGATCAGTCGCGGGAACAGGACGTCGAAACCGTTGGCGGGGGAGAGATATCCGAGTTCGGGTGTCGTGTGCGCGACCACCGGCGACACCATCGCGTCCAGATCGGCGAAGCTGTTGTCGTACTTCGCCTCGGCGGCCCGCAATCGCCACAGTGCGGTCGGTGTGCGCCATGCGTTGCGCAGGAACTGGCTCGACAGTCCGCGGGTGAGCGACTCGGTGCGGTCGCCGTCGAAATCGGGACTCATCACCCGCGACCCGAATTTCTGCACGCCGAACGCCAGCAGCCCCCACAGATGGATGAAGTCGTCCTTGAACCGCATGAGATCGCGTTCGGGCAGCGGCAGTCCGATCTCGCGGACGTCGTGGCCGAGATCGGCCAGGCGTCGGGCGGTCTCGGCGACGGCGGCTCTGGTGGCCTCGTCGACCGGGAACTCGCTCAACGAGCGGTTCACGACCCCGATGCGCAGTCGCTTCGGCGACGGACCCTCGACGAGGCCGATCGGTCGCAGCGACGGCGCCGGTCGGTACCGCTCGATCTGTGCGGCGAAGTGTGCCGTGTCGCGCACCGACCGTGTCAGTGCGCCGTTGGAGACGAGGTTGACCGGCATATCCTTCGCGTGGGCGTCGGGCAGCTCGCGCCCCCGCGTCATCTTCAGGCCGACGAGCCCGCACGCCGCGGCGGGGATGCGGATGGAGCCGCCGCCGTCGTTGGCATGCGCGATCGGCACCACCCCGGCGGCGACCAACGCGGCCGATCCGCCCGACGACGCGCCGGCCGAGAACTCGGTGTCCCACGGGTTGCGGGTGGGCGGCAGATCCTCGTACTCGGTGCTCGCGTTGAACCCGAACTCGGGCATCGTCGACTTGCCGAGGCTGATGAGACCGGTCGAGAGGTACTGGTCGGTGACGGCAGCGTTGCGCTTCGCGGGCGTGGCGTTCACGGCCAGCGATCCCTGGTTCGACGCGAGTCCGGCGACGTCGGTGTTGTCCTTGATCACCGTCGGGACGCCGGCGAACACCCCGGTGCCCGGACTGCGCGCGAAGGCCGTCGCACGGTCGTAGTCGGGTGTCTGCACGGCGTTGAGGTGCGGGTTGACGGCCTCGGCCCGTGCGATGGCGGCGGCCACGGCCTCGGCGGACGAGATGTCGCCCGCGGCGATGGCGGCGGCCACCCCGGTGGCGTCGAGGTCTCCGAGCGCGTCGTCGGTGAAGGCGTGCCGGCGGTGCGATCCACTCATCGCTCGAATATAGAGGCGCCCTCGCCGAGCCCCCGCGAGCACCGCGGACGGCTACGACGTAGATTGTTGACAATCTACCGATTCAGCTCGCACCATCGGTGCATGAATGTGACGGGCCATGACTGACCTCGAGGGAGGGCCGAGCACCCGCAAACGGGTCCTCGACCCGCTGGTGCAGGAGTCGACGCCGGCGATCATCGCGCGCAAGCTGCGTGCGGCCATCGCGGCGGGGGACTTCGCGCCCGGGACCCAGCTGACCGAGTCCGGCCTCGCCGCCGATCTCGGTGTGAGCCGTGGTCCTCTGCGTGAGGCCATGCAGCGCCTCACGCAGGAAGGGTTGCTGGTCAGCTACCGCAATCGTGGGCTCTTCGTGATCTCGATGGACGACGACGACATCAACGACATGTACGTGGCGCGCTCGGCGATCGAGCGGGCGGCGCTGGCGCAGGTGGTGTCGCGGCGGGATCCCACCGACGTCGCCGCTCTCGAGGCGACGATCGACCACATGCAGGCGTTCGCCGACGATCCGAACGGCCGTGAGATCGCCGACGCGGACATGGCCTTCCACGCGAAGCTCGTGGAATGTGCTCGCAGTCCACGACTCTCGCGCATCCACGAGACGATCCTGGTCGAGACGCGGATGTGCCTGGGCGCCATGCGGGGAACCTACGCGTCGGCGCAGGCGCGCATCGACGAGCACACCGAGATCGTCCACGCCATCGTCGCCGGTGACCTCGCGACAGCCGACGAGCTGATGATCGCGCACATGCGAGACGGGTTGGCGCGCCTCATGCCCGACGAGTCCGCGGTGGTCGCGCAGACTGTTCCGCCCGGGCATGCACCGTGATCGGTGTCGCCGCGCCGTCGCGGCCGGTCGATCTACCTGCGAGGACGGGGGTATCCGCCTCGTGAGCACCGCGAACCGGCTACCGTTGCCTCACCTGTTCGGGTGTGCAGCATCGCGCACCGACTGTCCAGAACACCGCACAGACACCGACATCGCGCACCGAGCGCGCACATCGACCCGCGTAGTTCCCGACGCCGGAGGCATCACATGACCACCAAGACCGCGACCGCCGGAGATGCTCCCGGCCTGCCGGATCCCGAGACCCCGGAGGGCAAACGCCTGCTCCGTAAGGCGATCGGTGCATCGGCGATCGGCAACGCGACCGAGTGGTACGACTACGGCGTCTACGCCGCGACCGCGACCTACCTGACCCAGGCCTTCTTCCCGGGCGATCTCGGCACCATCGGCACCATGCTCGGCTTCGCGGTGTCGTTCGCGCTGCGTCCGCTGGGTGGCATGGTGTGGGGCCCCATCGGCGACCGGATCGGTCGTAAGGCCGTGCTGGCCATGACGATCATGCTCATCTCGATCGCCACGGCCCTGATCGGTGTGCTGCCCACGCACGCCGTCGCCGGGGTGTGGGCGCCGATCCTGCTGATCGTTCTCCGTGTGGTGCAGGGCTTCTCGACCGGTGGCGAATACGGCGGCGCGGCAACGTTCATGGCCGAGTACGCCCCCGACAAGAAGCGCGGCAAGTACGGGTCGTTCCTGGAGTTCGGGACGCTCGCCGGCTTCGTGCTCGGCACCGCGTTCGTGCTGGTGCTCGAACTGAACCTCACCGACGATCAGATGCAGACCTGGGGCTGGCGCATCCCGTTCTTCTTCGCGCTGCCACTGGGTCTCGTGGGTCTCTACCTGCGGAACCAGATGGAGGACACCCCGGTGTTCCGCGAGATGGAGCAGAAGGGCGAGATCGAGGGCACCGCGTGGACGCGCTTCGTCGACCTCCTCCGCGACTACCGTCGGCCGATCATCATCATGTTCGGCATGGTGATCGCGCTCAACGTCGCGAACTACACGCTTCTGGCCTACCTGCCGACCTACCTGAAGAACACCATCGGGCTCGAGGGCAACGACAGCACCGTGACCATGCTGATCGGTCAGTTGGTGATGATGGCGCTGATCCCGTTCGTGGGACGGCTCTCCGACCGCACCGGCCGCAAACCGATGTGGTGGGTGTCGCTGATCGGCCTGTTCGTGTTCGCGCTGCCCATGTTCTGGCTGATGGGTCAGGGATTCGTCTGGGCCATCATCGGATTCGTGGTCCTCGGTGTGCTCTACATCCCGCAGCTGGCCACCATCTCGGCGACGTTCCCGGCGATGTTCCCCACCCAGGTGCGTTACGCCGGTTTCGCGATCTCCTACAACGTCGCGACCGCGGCGTTCGGTGGCACCGCTCCGCTCGTGAACGACGCCGTCGTGGAGAACAACGACGGCTGGGACCTCTTCCCGGCCGGCTACATGATGATCGCCTGCGCGATCGGCATGGTCGCCCTGCTGTTCCTGCGCGAGACCGCAGGATGCTCGATCCGCGGCACCGAGATCCCCGGCGAGGAGACCGACGCCGAGAAGGCCCTCACCCACGCCTGACCCGCCAGTTGGGCACCTAACGCCCGCAGTTGGGCACCTAAAGCCCGCAGTTGGGCACGTAAAGCCCGCGGTTGGGCACGTAACGTCCGCAGGTGGGCCGACGTTCGCGTCGAGTGGGCCCTAGTGCGGGCGATCGAGGTCGACGGTGTCGCCCGGCATGCCCCATTCGATGCGGCCGAGGCGACTGACGGCGGCGAGCTTGTCGTAGTCGGGCAGACCGTCGTCGGCCACGATCGCGGGATCGACGGTCAGCGCGACGACCTCGCCCATGATCACGACGCTGTTGCCGACCTCGATCGACCTGTGCAGGCGGCACTCGATCGCGATGGGCGAGTCGGCGACGCGCAGACAGTCGACGACGGTCGCCGGTGTCGACGGGATGCCCGCCTCGACGAATTCATCGACGTCGGAATCGAACCCGGCCGAACTGTCGTTGGCGAGGTGCATCAACGACGTCGAGACGATGTTGATCACGAACTGGCCGGTGTCGATGGCGTTGCGCGCGCTGTCCTTCGCGCCGCCGACCGAGGTGAACTGCACGACCGGCGGACTCGTCGACGACACCGAGAAGAAGCTGTACGGCGACAGGTTGTCGATGCCGTCAGAGCTGCGACTCGACACCCACGCGATCGGCCGCGGGACGATCGATGCGGTCAACAACTTGTAGAAATCGCCCGGATCGACGGTGGCGGGATCGTGCACGATGCGGTCGTTCGATGAACTCATGGTTCCAGTCTGCCCGACGCGAGTTCGCCGAACGTCGGCCCAGCTGGCGCGAACGTCGGCCCAATTGCGGTCGTCACGTGCCCAACCGCGGGCTTTACGTGCCCAACTGCAGGCTTTACGTGCCCAACTGCGGTCGTTAGGTGCCCAACTGGCGGGGGGGTCAGGAGAGCAGGCGCAGGGCCATGAGGGCGTAGGCGCGTGCGGCGGTGACGAGGTCGTCGATGACGACCGATTCGTCGGGTTGGTGTGCCTGGGTGTTGATGTCGCCGGGACCGAGGACGATGCACGGGATCCCGAGGTCGCGGGTGACGAACCCGCCGTCGCACGCCGCGGTCCAGCCGCCGATCGAGGTGGTGCCTCCGGCGTCGCGGACGGCCTCGACGGCCGAGGTCACCAGCGGGTGGTCGACGGCGGTGCGGAAGCCCGGCATCTGCATGGTGACCGCGATGTCGACCTCGATGCCGTCGGTGTCGATCCCCTCGGCCGCGACACGCTCGCGCAGCGCGGAGGCGATCGCATCGGCGTCCTCGTCGGGCATGAGTCGTCGGTCGATCCCGATCGACGCATCGGGGGCGACCGCCGAGATGCCCTGACCGCCGGTGATGGTCCCGACGTTCCAGGTGCCTGCGCCGAGCAGCGGGTCGAGCTCGGTCTGCATGGCGTCGTGGTCGGCGCGGATGATCTCGATGATGCTGGCGGCGGCGTTGATGGCGTTACGTCCGTCGGCGGGCCTACCGGAATGTGCTGCCCGACCCCGGATCTCGACCGAGATGTACGACGCGCCGCGACAGGCGATCACGGTGTCGAGGCCCGTGGGTTCGGCCACCACACAGCCGAGGAACGACACCCCGTCGGGCCGCGACACCAGGTCGCGCACACCGATCCCGTGCTCCTCCTCGTCGACCGTGCATGTGAGACGCACCGGGCCACTGAGCTTCTCGTCGCGCAACGCGTTCATGGCGACGACGATCGCGGCGAGCCCGCCCTTCATGTCGGTGGCCCCGCGGCCGATGATCCTGCCGTCGACCACGCGTGGCACGAACGGATCGGCGGTCCAGCCCGGCCCGGTGGGTACCACGTCGGAATGGCCCAGGAACATCAGTCCCGGCCCGTCGCCGCCGGGCAGGGTGGCGACCAGGTTCGGGCGGTCGGGCGCCACCTCGACGACGTCGACCGAGGCACCCGCGCCACGGGCGGCCTCGGCGAGGACGGCCACCGTCGATGCCTCGGTGCCGCCGGGGTTGACGCTCGGTTGTTCCACGAGAGCGCGCGTGAGCTCGACGATCGACTCCGCGGTGATCGCCGCGCACACCGCGCGTTCGCGTTCGTTCTGTGCGGTGAGCAGGGGGAGCGCGTCGGTCACGCCACCATCTTCTCAAGGCTGCCGGCGAGCCGCTTGATGCCCTCGTCGATCCGCTCGGGGGTGCTCGAGGCGAAGCACAGCCGCAGGGCGTTGCGGAAACGTCCGCCGGGCGAGAGCGCCGGGCCGGGGATGAACGCGACGCCGTCGGCCAACGCGACCTCGAACAGCTCCCGGGTGTCGATCTCGCCGAACTCGCCGGCGAGCGTGAGCCAGAGGAAGAAGCCGCCCTCGGGGTTGGTGGTGGTGACACGGTCGCCGAGATGTCGCGCGATGGAGTCGAGCATCGCGTCCTTGCGCTCGCGGTAGAGCACCCGGATCGACGCGAGGTGATCGTCGAGGCCGCCGCGGGCGATGTACTCGGCGACGATGTGCTGGTTGGGCACGTTGGTACACGTGTCCATGGCCTGCTTGCCGTTGATGAGCAGCTGTCGGATCGACGGATCGGCGTCGACCCACCCCACACGCCAACCGGGCGCGAGGATCTTCGAGAACGTGCGCACCGAGAACAGCAGCGGGTCCTGTGGGCTGAGCGTCTGGAAGGTCGGGATGTCCTGGCCGGAGAAGCGCAGCAGGCCGTAGGGGTCGTCGTCGATGATCACCGAGCCCCACCGATGAGCCAGCTCCAGCAACGCCTTTCGCCGTTCGAGCGACATGGTGACGCCGGACGGGTTCTGGAAGGTGGGGATCGTGTAGATCGCCTTGGGGGGCCGGTGGTGGTGGGCGACCAGATCCTGCATCATGTCGACCCGCATGCCCTCGTCGTCGACGGGGACCTCGAGGAGCTGCGCCCCGTACGACAATGCCGTGGCACTGCCGTTGGTGTACGTCGGCGATTCCACGACCACGAGATCACCCGGATCGATGAACAGCTTGCACGCCAGATCGAGCCCCTGCATGCCGCCGGTGGTGATGACGAGCCGGTCCTCGCTCGACGGATCCGGGGTTCCCGCCAGGTATTTCACCAAGAGCTCGAGCAGGCGGGGCTCACCCTCGGTGGCGCCGTAGGTGAACGACGACGCGTCGAGGATCGTCCCGGCGATCTCGCGGAACTCCTCCGACGGCACCGCCTCGTCGGCGGGCGACCCCATCGCGAAGCGCACGATGTCGTGGGTCTGCGCCGCGAGGAGCGACGTCGACGAGTCGATCATCGAACCCACCAGGTCTTTCGCGCGTCCGGCGAGCGGCAGGGACGGCGCGTGCCTCGCGATGTCGGTGGCGGTCATGGCGTGCTCCTTCGATCGAGAGAGAAATCAGGTCACTTGCGGATCAGTTCACGCGGGAAGCTGGTGAACGTCTCCACGCCGGTCGCACTCACGCGCACCGACTCCGACAGCTCGAATCCGTAGCCGTCCATCCACATCCCGCACACGATGTGGAACGTCATGTTCTCGGCGAGGATCGTCTCGTCCTCGGTGCGGATGCTGATGGTGCGCTCGCCCCAGTCGGGCGGGTAGCCAATCCCGATGGAATAGCCCAGACGCGAGGGCTTCTCGAGCCCGTACTTCGCCAGCGTCCAGTTCCACGTGGAGGCGAGCTCACGGGTGGGCACGCCGGGACGGATGGCGTCGAGAACGTTGTTCAGGCCCTCGGCGGTGGCGCCCGCCACGTAGTCGACATCCTTGTTCGGCGTCCCCAGCGACACCGTGCGGGCCAGCGGACAGTGGTAGCGGTTGTGCGCGCCGGTCAGCTCGATCACGACGGCCTCGTCGTCGTTGAACGTGCCCTGGTGCCAGGTGAGGTGCGGGGTGTCGGCCGCGGCGCCGGTCGGCATCATCGGCACGATGGCCGGGTAGTCGCCGCCGAAGTCGTCGGTGCCGGTGATCTGTGCCTGCGAGATCGCCGCCGCCGCATCACATTGCCGCACACCGACGTCGATGGTGTCGATCGCGGCACGCATGGCCTGCGAGCAGACCATGCCGGCCTGCCGCATCAGCTGGATCTCGGCGTCGGACTTCACCGACCGCACCCAGTTGACGAGCTCGAAACTGTCGACGAGCTTCCACTCGGGGATCGCGTTGTACAGCGCCCGGTAGGCCTTGGGTGAGAAGAAGTGCGAGTCCATCTCGAGGCCCACCGAGCCCTGCCGCGACGCCGGGGCGATCTGATGTCGTTGCCGCAGAGCCCATGCCACCCAGTCGAACGGGTGGACGTGCGGCCGGTGCACGTAACTCTCCGGGTAGCCGACGATCTGGTCGGCCGGGAGCCACGTGGTGCGATGCGCCCCATGGGCATCCATGTCGCGCAGGAAGAACACCATCTCGCCCTCGATGGGGACGAACAACATCTGCGGGGTGTAGAACGACCACGCGTTGTAGCCGATGAGGTAGAAGATGTTCGCAGGGTCGGTCACGATGACGGCCGAGAGTCCCTGCTGTTCCATCAGTTCGCGCACACGATGGAGCCGGGTGGCGTATTCGTCGTCGGTGAAGAGCTGGGATCCGAGGTACACGGGTTCTCGCCTCTCAGGTGCCCGACACAGGAGCAGATTTGGGGATGGCCAGGTACTTGGTCTCGAGGAACTCCTCGATGCCGACCCGGCCGCCCTCACGGCCCAGGCCCGACTCCTTCACGCCGCCGAACGGCGCCGCCGGGTTCGAGACCAGGCCGGTGTTGAGACCCACCATGCCGACCTCGAGTGCCGCCGACAGTCGCAGCGCGCGGTCGATGTCCTGACTGAAGAGGTATCCCACCAGCCCCCAGGGGGTGTCGTTGGCCATGGCGATCAGCTCGTCCTCGCTGTCGAACGGGATGAGCGGCGCCACCGGACCGAAGATCTCGGTCGCCATCAGGTCCGATTCGGGGCTCACGCCACTGAGCACGGTGGGCGGGTAGAAGTGACCGGGGCCCTCGGGTGCGGTACCACCGCACATGACCGTCGCCCCGCGCTCGACGGCGTCGGCGACGAGATCGCGCACCTTGGCCAGGGCCTTGTCCTCCACGAGCGGGCCGACCTGCGTGCCCTCGGCGACACCGTCACCCACCACGAGCGCGCCCATGCGCTCGGCCAGTTTGGTGCCGAATTCCGCGGCGACGGAACGGTCGACGAAGATCCGGTTGGCGGCGGTGCAGGCCTCGCCCATGTTGCGCATCTTGGCCACCATCGCGCCCTCGACGGCGCGGTCGATGTCGGCGTCGGCGCAGACGATGAACGGGGCGTTCCCGCCGAGCTCCATCGACGTCCGCATCACGGTGTGCGACGCCTGCTCGAGCAGTAGCTTGCCGACCTGGGTCGATCCGGTGAAGCTGAGCTTGCGGGCCAGTCCCGAGTCCATCCAGGTGGTCACCACCGGCCCCGGGGTGTTGGTGGTCACGATGTTGAGCACGCCCTCGGGAAGCCCCGCCTCGGTGAGGATGTCGGCCAGCGCGAGCGCGGTCAGCGGGGTCAGCTCGGCGGGTTTGAACACCATCGTGCACCCGGCGGCGACGGCCGGCCCGATCTTGCGGGTGCCCATCGCGAGGGGGAAGTTCCACGGCGTGATCAGCACACAGGGGCCGACCGGTTCCTTGGTGACCACGATGCGGTTGGCGCCGTCGCCGGTGGTGGTGTGGTCGCCCCCGATGCGGACCGCCTCCTCGGCGAACCACCGGAAGAACTCCGCACCGTAGGCGACCTCACCTTTGGCCTCGGCGAGCGGCTTGCCCATCTCGGTGGTCATGATCAGGGCGAGATCGTCGGCACGGTCGAGGATCAGCCGGTGTGCCCGGTACAGGATCTCGCTGCGCGACCGGGGAGATGTTGCCGCCCAGCTCTTCTGGGTGGCCGCGGCGGTCTCGATGGCGCGCTGCGCGTCGGCGGCCCCACCGTCGGCGACGGTCGCGATCTGCTCGCCGGTCGCAGGGTTCTCCACGGCGAAGGTGGCGCCCGATTCGGCGGCGCTCCAGCTGCCGCCGATGAACAGTCCGGTGTTCAGTTTGCCGATCAGTTCGGCGGCACGGGGGTCGGTCACGTCGGATCCTTTCGTGAGGGTGCGGGACGCAGGGTATCGGTGCGGGGATCGAGGAGCTCGGCGAGATGGGCTCCGGTGACCGAGGTGATCGCGCTGTCGACGCCCGAGAGGTGGTCGACGGCCATGGCGCAGCTGAAACCGTCGGTGAGCACGGGGGCGCCGTCGGAGCGTGCCCGAAGCGCCGGGGCCAACGCCTGCTCGCCGACGGCCATGCTCACCTCGTAGTGTCCGCGTTCGAAGCCGAAGTTGCCTGCCACGCCGCAGCATCCGTCGGCCGAGGTCACCTCGGAGACGCCGAGTCGCCGGAGCACCGACACCTGCGTCGCGGGACCGAACACCGCGTACTCGTGGCAGTGGGTCTGCACCGTCACCGACTCGGGCATCGGCGGCGGGGTGTAGCCGTCGTCGAGCATCTCGCCGACGTGCGCGGCGAAACTGCTGACGCGTGCCGCGACGCGTTTCGCGGCGTCGGTGTGGACCAGCTCGGGCAGATCTTTGCGCAGTGCCGCAGCGCAACTCGGCTCGGGCACCACGATCGGTCGGTCGGTGCCGTCGTCGAGAGCAGTAACCGTGCGGTTCAGGACCTTCTTCGCGTGATCGAGCTGGCCGGTCGAGATCCAGGTCAGTGCGCAGCAGTTGTCCTTCTCGCAGCTCACCTGTTCGGTGTCACCGCCGCCGAGGACGCGGGCGGCGGCCGTGGCGACGTCGGGACGGAAGGCCTTGGTGAACGAGTCGAGGAACAACACCACCGGTGCGTCGGTGCGGCGGACCAGGGGTGCCAGAGCCGCCCGCACCGACTTCCGGCGGGCGAAACGCGGCATCGAGCGCCGCGCATCGAGGCCGGCGACACGCGCGGCGGGTCCCGACAACCGGCTCCCCAGAACGGCATTGATCATCGGGGCCATCGCGGTGGCGGGTCGCAGCCAGGCCGGCATCCACCCCAGCGCGTAGTGCGACATCGGCCGTAGGCGGTGGCGGTAGAAGTGCGAGAAGAACTCCGACCGGTAGGTCGCCATGTCGACACCGGTGGGGCAGTCGGTCGAGCACGCCTTGCACGACAGGCACAGGTCCAGGGACTCGCGGACGTCCTTCGAGCGCCACCCGGTCTCGATGTCGGGAGCGGTGCGCGTCATCTCCTGCAGCACGCGGGCGCGGGCGCGGGTCGAGTCCTTCTCATCGCGCGTCGCCCGGTAGCTGGGGCACATCACCCCGCCGGAGTGTGAGCGACACCGACCGACGCCGATACAGGCCTGTGTCGCATGGACGAACGGGTCGAGTCCGGGGGCCTCGAGCGGGTGATCGGCGCGACCGTTGTCCCCGGGCCCGGGGATGCCGAGATCGAACGCGGTGGTCCAGGTGCGCGCGGGGATGCCGTCGAGGGCGAGATGGTCGCCGATGGCGTCGGGGTCGACGATGCTGCCCGGATTGAGCACGCGCGCCGGATCCCAGATGTCCTTGAACGCGGCGAACATCGACATCATGCTGGGCGAGTACATGATCGGAAGCAGCTCCGACCGGGCGCGGCCGTCGCCGTGTTCGCCCGACAGCGATCCGCCGTGGGCCACCACGAGGTGCGCGGCGTCGCGACAGAACGCGAGCATGGTCTCCCGACCCGATGCGGTGCGCTGGTCGAAGGTGATGCGCACGTGCATGCAACCGGCGCCGAAGTGGCCGTACATCACGCCGGTGAGCCCGTGGTGGGCGAGCAGGTCCTGGAAACCCTCGAGGTACTCGGGCAGGTTCTCCGGCGCGACGGCGGAATCCTCCCAACCCGGCCAGGATTCGTATCCGCTGCCCGCATCCGGGTCGTCGAGATCGACCAGACGCGACGATAAACCAGCACCGTCCTCTCGCACACGCCACAGCATCGAGCGCGCCGCTGGATCGCTCACGGTGCGCGCGTCGACGAGACGTCCCTCCGCGCGCAGCTTCTCGAGCAGATCCGAGATCGCCGCGGGGACATCGCCGGCACTGAACTCGTCGAGTTCGACGTAGATCCAGGCTTTTCCGTCCGGCAGGCCCTCCACTGACGACCGACCGCGCCGGGCCCGCATGGTGGCGACGATGCGTTCGTCGATGCCCTCGATCGCCGAGGGGGAGAAGCTCAGCATGGTGGGGACGTCGCGGGCGGCGTCGACGACGTCGCGGTACCCCAGGCACAGCAGCTGCGGGTGCGCCGCGACGGGCACCAGCGACACCGTCGCCGACACCACGATCGCGCACGTGCCCTCGCTGCCGACGAGCGCCCGTGCCACGTCGAAACCGCGCTCGGGCAACAGGTGCGCGAGATGGTAGCCCGACACCTGCCGTGGGATGCGTTCGAGTTCGGTGCGCAGCGGGGCGAGGTTGTCGCCGACGAGATCACGCAGGGCGTCGGTGAGATCCTCGGCGCGGCGGACCGCGGCGCTGTCAGCGGGATCGGTGGCCGTCAAGCCCGTTCGGGTGGCGGTGAGGCGCACCCCGTCGGCGGTCACCAGCGAGATCGCCACGACGTGGTCGGTGGTGCGGCCGTAGCGCACCGAGTGGTTGCCGCAGGCGTCGTTGCCGATCGCGCCGCCGACGGTGGCCCGTGACTGGCTCGACGGGTCGGGCGCGAACGTCAGTGTCCCGTCGCTGATCTCGCGCACCCGCTTCTGCAGGGCGGTGAGCACGACACCCGACTGGGCGACGGCGGTGCGCCCCTCGACGTCGACGGACGTGACGGCATCCATGTGGCGCGAGAAGTCGATCACGACGCCCTCACCGATGGCGTTGCCGCCCATACCCGTCCCGCCGCCGCGGGCGATGATCGGCACACCGTGCTCGTGACACCAGCGAGCGGCCGTCGCGACGTCGATGTCGCTGCGCGGGAACACGACACACAGCGGGGACAGCCGGTAGTTCGAGGCGTCGTAGGAGTATTCGGTGCGACGGCGCGACGAGTCGTCGGCGTCGAGACCGAGCGCCCTCAGCGCGGGTGCGGCGTGGGAGGCGTCCCCGGTGGTCTCGCGGTGCGGGGTGAGGGTCACCGCGGGGTTCAGCCCAGCACGGCGTCGACCGCCGCGCCGAATCGGGCCAGCCCGGAGTCGATCTCGTCGGCGGTGACGACCAGCGCGGGGATGAGTCGCACGACGTTGCCGAGTGGCCCACAGGTCAGGGTCAGCAGGTCCTGATCGATGCACGCCTGCTGCACCTTGGCCGCAGCGGCCGCGTTCGCGGTCGGCACCGAGCCCGAGGCGTCGGGGTCGATGAACTCGATACCCGCCATCAGGCCCTGTCCGCGGACGTCGCCGATGGCGGGGACCCGCTCGGCCAGGGTCGCCAGACCGGCGAGCAGCTGATCACCGCGTTCGCGGGCGTTGTCGACGAGGTTCTCCTCGGCGATGACGGCCAGTGTCGCGACTCCGGCGGCAGCCGCGACGGCGTTGCCGCCGTAGGTGCCACCCTGCGAACCCGGCCACGCCTTGGCCATCAGCTCGGTGGGTGCGGCGATCGCCGAGATCGGGAAGCCCGAGGCGATCCCCTTGGCGGTGATGAGGATGTCGGGGACGAGGCCGTCGCAGAACTCGTGGCCCCAGAACCTGCCGGTGCGTCCGACGCCGGACTGCACCTCGTCGACGATGAGCACGATGCCGTGGCGGTCGGCGCGCTCACGGAGGCCGGCGAGGAAGGCCGGAGGTGTCGGCAGATAGCCGCCGTCGCCGAGGACCGGCTCGATGAGCATGGCGGCGGTGTCGTTGGGGGCGACCCGCGAGGCGAAGAGGTAGTCGAGCTCGCGCAGTGCGAAATCGACGGCGGTGTCGGTGTCCATCCCGTAGCGGTAGGCGTAGGGGAAGGGCGCCATGTGCACGCCGCTCATCAGCGGGGAGAAACCGGCCGAGAAGCGGGTGCCCGCGGTGGTGAGACTGGCCGCGGCGACGGTGCGGCCGTGGAACCCGCCCTGGAACACGACGATGTTGGGGCGGCCGGTGGCCATGCGCGCCAACCGGATCGACGCCTCGACCGCCTCGGAGCCCGAGTTGGCGTAGAAGACCGAGTCGATGCCGTCGGGGAGCACCTCGCCGAGGGCGTCGGTCAGTTCGAGCAACGGCTGGTGCATCACGGTCGTGTACTGGGCGTGGATGATCTTGCCGCACTGTTCCTGGGCGGCGGCGACCACGCGGGGGTGGCAGTGACCGGTGCTGGTGACGCCGATACCGGTGGTGAAGTCGAGGTAGGAACGCCCGTCGGTGCCGTGGATCCACGAGCCCGTCGCGTGGTCGACCACGACCGGCGTGGCCTGCTTGAGCGCCGGACTGAGGGTGGCGCGAGCACGGTGGATCTTGGTCGTGTTGTCGCCGCTCGAGGTGTGCGCGACGGTGCCCAGGGTGGAGGTCATGGGTACACGGTGACCGGTGGGTGGTCGGATTGTCAACAATTGGACTATCCGGTTCGGGGTGGGGCCGGGGCGTTGTCTACGGTGGGCGGCGTGACCGCAGATCCGACCCCGGCGGACCGCCCCATCCGCGTCGCCGTGCTGACCCGCGACGGGCTCGCCGACCCGCACAACCTCGACGCGATCGCCGAGCTGGCGCAGGTGCGGTTGTGTACCGCCGACGACCTCGCCGACGCCGTCGCCGGAGCCGACGTGCTGATGCTGTGGGACTACTTCTCCGCGGCCCTCCGGGAGGCATGGCCGCACGCCGAGGCGCTGCGGTGGATCCACGTGTGCGCCGCCGGCGTCGACGCGATGCTCTTCGACGAGCTGCGCACCTCCGACGTCGTCATGACCAACGCCCGCGGCGTGTTCGACGGCCCGATCGCCGAGTTCGTCCTCGCGTCGATCCTGGCCCGCGACAAATCCCTGCACGAGTCCCGCGCACTGCAGCGCGAGCACCGGTGGGTGTGGCGCGAGACGCGGCGCACCACCGGCTCGAGCGCACTGGTGATCGGTACCGGCGCCATCGGTCGTGCGGTCGCGAGACTGCTGCGCGCCGCGGGCCTGCAGGTGACGGGTGCGGGTCGCACCGCGCGCACCGACGACCCCGACTTCGGCACCGTGATCGCCACCGACGATCTCGCCGAGCATGTCGGTGCCTTCGACAACGTCGTCGCGATCGCACCGCTCACCGAGCAGACCGCCGGACTGGTCGACGCGCGAGTGTTGGCCGCGATGAAGCCCTCGGCGCACCTGATCAACGTCGGACGCGGGCAGTTGGTGGTCGAGGCTGATCTGATCGAGGCCCTTCGGGACGGGACCATCGCGGCGGCGTCGCTCGACGTCGTGGAGACCGAACCGCTACCGGCCGACAGCCCGCTCTGGGACCTCGACCAGGTGGCGATCTCGGCCCACATGAGCGGCGACGTCGTCGGCTGGCGTGATGAACTCGCCGACCAGTTTCTCGCTCATCTGCGCCACTACGCGGCCGGGCAGGCTCCCGACCACCCGGTCGACAAGGAGCGCGGGTACGTGCGCTGACCGCCGGGCACGCCGACGCGCCGTGATCGAGGCGTATTCACAGACGTATCTCAGGGTCGGCTCCTAGCCTCGGGGCGGTATCCCGGTGGGCACATGAGAAGGAGGTCAGCGCGTCATGAAGCGACGACTGCGACTGACCTGGAAACCGAACAGCGGTACCCGCACCACCCTGCTGTGCGTGGCCGGCCTCATGGTCGCCGGCATCGGCCTGGCGTACTGCGTGCATCTCGGTGCCGACCGCGGCGAGGAATCCGAGGCCGAGTCGACCTCCGCCGCGGCGATGAAGTTCATCACCCCACCCACCTCCACCCCGGCGGTCCCGGACACGGTGGGCCCCGCGCCCGTCGAGCCACCCGCCTCGGGCAGCGCGGCCGGCGGTGTGACCCCGACGGCCATCAGCCGCTCGAAGATGCTGCTCGGGACGGTCGACAGTCTGTCGACGTCGGAGATGGGCATCCACATGAGCGACGGTCGGCGACACCGCATCGCGCTGACCGACTCGACCCACTACGAGACCGCCGACAAGGCTGCCGCCTCGCCGTTGAAGCTCGGCGATCTGGTGGTCGTCCACGTGCTGATCGACGGCGAGCGGATGGTCGCCGATCTCGTGGTGGACGGACGCGTCACCGCGTCGCGTCCGGGAAACTGACCTCCGCGGTCACCAGTGACTAGGCTGTAGCGCGATGACCGCCGTCTACTTCGTGATCGCCGCTATCGCCCTCGCCGGTGCGGCCGTACTCCTGTGGCTCGACCGCCGTCGTGCCGCGGTGGTCCGCCGTGAGCGCGCGGTATGGGGTGACGGACACGGGTTCCGCTTCGTCGCCACCGAGCGCGCGGCACCCGAGGAGGTGCGCGACATCCGTTCGGAGCTGCACCGCGCCGCGATGGACATCGAGGACCACGTCGAGATCGTCGACATCACCCACGGCCGCTACTTCGGTGACGAGGCGGTGCTCTTCGATCTCGTCGACATCGGCACCATCGTGGCCGTGCGTCGGTCGGTCGCGTCGTCGGTCGTCATCGACGTCCGGCAGGAGAAGGTGCTCGCCCCCGCCGAGGACGACGTCGAGTTGCTCGGCGCCATGGGTCGACGCGTCATGTTCTCCACGCACCTCGACATCGCCCGCCGCGTCTGCGACCGCCGCATGATCGCGCTGGCGACCAACGCCCCCGATTACATCGAGATCATCTGGAACGAGGGCAACTGGTCGGTCGCGTCGATGCCCCTGACCAATGATCCCGACCGACTCGACACCGCGCTGGAGACGGTGCGTCGCTTCACCGATCTGCTCCGCGTGCTGCCGCCCTCGACCGATCCGGCGCCGCGTCCCGACCCGCGCGATCCCTCGAGCCCCACCGGACGAGCCCGTCGAGGACTGGCCGAGCCGAAGACCGAAGCCATTGCGCGCGAACAGCTCCAGGCCACCGCGGGTGCGCGCGCCGCTGCTCCCCGTCCCGATGGCCCGCGCGTCGACAGCCCTCGACCGGAGGGTCCCCGTGGTGACCGTGTGCGGGCCGAGAACGCGCGTGCCGACGCGCCGGCGCCGCGGCCGGTCTCGCCGGTCGACGTCGCCGGTGGCCCGCCGCGGACGCTCCCGCCCCGGCCCCAGCCGCGGTCGGCTGAGTCGGATCGGCCGCGGGCGGCTGAGTCGGATCGGCCGCGGTCGGTGGCACCGTCGTCCGATGCCCCGCGTCGCGGTGTGCAGCCGATGCCCGTGCGTCGTCGCGTCGATCCCGATCGCGACATCCCCCGCGAGGGCTTCTCTCGCGACGACCGATCGGAGTGACGCGAGTGAGCAAGCAGCGACTGGCTGAACTGGTCGCCGAACTCGCCGTGGTCCACGGTCGGGTGACGCTGTCCTCGGGCAAGGAGGCCGACTACTACGTCGATCTCCGACGGGCGACGTTGCACCACGAGGCATCTCGGCTCATCGGTGTGCTGATGCGTGAGCTCACCGCCGACTGGGATTTCGCGGCCGTCGGTGGTCTCACCCTCGGCGCCGACCCCGTCGCGACGGCGATCATGCACGCCCCCGGGCGGGACATCGACGCGTTCGTGGTGCGCAAGGCCGCGAAAGCCCATGGGATGCAACGACAGATCGAGGGACCCGACATCGTCGGCAAGCGCGTCCTCATCGTCGAGGACACCACCACGACCGGCAATTCGCCGCTGACCGCGGTCGCCGCGGCGCGTGACCTCGGCGCGCAGGTCGTCGGTGTCGCCACGGTGGTCGACCGCGATACCGGCGCCGCCGCCGTCATCGAGGCCGAGGGTGTCGAGTACCGGTCGCTACTGGGCCTGGATGACATCGGACTCGCCTGAGCAGCGTCGCACCGACGAGCAGGGACCGACCGAATGGGCCACCGCGGCCGATGAGGCGGTCGGGCTCGGGCCGTGGTCGGTGGAGCGCGACGGGCCGCTCCCGACCGAGGAGCACTTCGATCCCGAGCTGCTCGCCGAGGGTGATCGACGCAACGTGGTCGACCGCTATCGCTACTGGCGGCGCGAGGCGATCGTCGCCGATCTCGACACCCGACGCCACCCGTTCCACGTGGCCATCGAGAACTTCGCCCACGACGCCAACATCGGCACCGTCGTGCGGACCGCCAACGCCTTCGGTGCGGCGGCGGTGCACATCGTGGGTCGGAAGCGCTGGAACCGTCGCGGCGCCATGGTCACCGATCGCTACCAACACATCTCGCACCACCCCGATGTCGCATCGCTGATCGCCTGGGCGCACGACGCGGGACTGCGGGTGGTCGCCGTCGACAACACCCCGGGCTCGATCCCGCTGGAGACGACCGACCTCCCGCGCGACTGCGTGCTGCTGTTCGGCCAGGAGGGCCCCGGCGTCAGCGCGGAGGCGCACGCAGGCGCCGACCTGACGGTCTCCATCGCGCAGTTCGGGTCGACCCGCAGCATCAACGCCGGTGTCGCCGCGGGTATCGCCATGCACGGCTGGATCCGCGCGCACGCCGATCTCGACGGTGCATGGTGAGCTACCCCGGTCGCGGCCTGTAGCCGAACCCGCCACCAGCTGACGAACCCGCCTCGTGCACGCAGCGGGTCTGTGAGGTGGTGGCGGGTTCACGGCCTGCGGAACCGCCGTGGCGCGAGCGACGTCTGTTCACTCATGACCCGGTTCCCCACCGATCGCCACGGCCTCATCCATCGCGCGACCGCCATGGCCGCGGGCTTCACCGACGCCGAGCTCGCGCGAGCCGTTCGCAACGGCGACCTGGTCCGTGTGATCCGTGGCGTGTTCGTCGATGGCGCAACACGCTCGCCGGAAGCCCATCATCGGCTGGTCGCGATCGCTGTCGCAGGCCAGAGCACGTCGATGGTCATCAGCCACCAGTCGGCGGCGGCGATCCACAGGCTGGCGATGCTGAAGCCGCAGCTGGGTCGGGTCCACACCATCGTGGCGGTCGGCGCCGGCGCGCACCGCAGATCCGCTCGCCACGAGCACGAGGCGGCCGTGACGCCCGAGGAGGTCACCGTCATCGACGGCGTCGCGGTCACCACGCTCGAGCGCACCGCCGTCGACGTCGCGTGCACGACGACGATGGGTTTCGCGGGAGCGTTGGCGGTGTTCGATGCCGCGCTGCGCGCCGGTGCGGATCGCGAGGTGATGGATTCGATGCTGCAGTCGACTCGACGCGGAATCGGTCAGGCTCGCAGGGCTTTACGCCACGCGGACCGCGAGTCGGAGAATCCGGGTGAATCGTGGGGACGAGCTCAGATGATCGACGCGGGCCTGCCGATCGCGCGTCTGCAGCACGAGTTCCACCACGGGGATGGTACGCTCGTCGCCCGTACCGACTACGACTGGGACGGTCTCCTCGTCGGTGAGTTCGATGGGATGACGAAGTACCAGAAGTATCTGCGCCGCGGGGAGACGCCGTTCGATGCGATGCGCCGCGAAAAGGTGCGCGAGGACGCGCTGCGCAAGCTCGGGATCATGGTGATCAGGTGGACCTGGGACGATCTCGAGCACGGACGCGTCGTTCCGCTCGTCCGGGACTGGCTGCAGCGACTGCAGCTGATCGCAGCATGAATCCGCCCCGAGATGACAAACCCGCCGCGAGTGGGCGGCGGGTTCGTGGGATTGCGGCGGGTCGACGACTCAGGGGGCGTCGGCCTCGACGGGCGGCGGGGGACCGGAGGCCTTGCGGCGCTTGTAGTACTCCCAGATGATCGGGACGATCGACACCAGCACGATGAGGATGAAGATGGGCTCGATGAGCTTCTGGATGATCTCGAACTGGCCGAGCCAGTACCCCAGCAGCGTGATGCCGCAGCCCCAGATGATGGCGCCCAGCACGTTGTAGGCGGTGAACAGGGCCGCGTTCATGCGGGCGGCACCGGCGACGATGGGTGCCAGGGTGCGCACGATCGGCACGAAGCGCGCCAGGAAGATGGTGACCGGTCCGCGCTTCTCGAAGAACGCATGCGCCTCGTCGATGTAGCGCTTCTTGAGGAAGCGGTTGCCCTCGGCGAACATCGCGGTGCCGGCGTACCGGCCGATCCAGTAACCGATCTGCCCACCGATGATCGCCGCGATCGGGATGAACAGCAGCAGCTGCCACAGCGACGCGAACTTGGCGACCTCCGCCGACTCACCCGCGGCGACCAGGCCGGCGACGAACAGCAGCGAATCGCCCGGGAGGACCGGGAACAGCACGCCCGACTCGACGAGGATCACCACCAGCAACCCCACCAACGCCCAGGTCCCGAAGTACCCGAGGAGGGTGATCGGGTCGAGGAAGCCCGGGAGGAGGGCGGTGTTCACGGTCGTGGTGCTCGCGGCATCGGCGAGCGCGGTGGAATTCACGGCCCTGACGATAGCCGGTCGGGCCTGAGGAAACGCTGTGCGTGCGGTGCCGGTGTCCACCGGACCTGCACCGCACCGCAGGTGACTTGCCATACTGTCTGCGGACGCGAGACCTACGCGAGCACCACGAAGACCTACCGGTTGGAGGACGACCCCGATGCCCATCGCCACCCCCGAGCAGTACGCGAAGATGCTGGACAGCGCCAAGAAGGGCGGCTACGCGTTCCCCGCGATCAACTGCACCTCATCCGAGTCGATCAACGCGGCCCTCAAGGGCTTCGCCGACGCGGGCAGCGACGGCATCATCCAGTTCTCGACCGGTGGCGCGGAGTTCGGTTCGGGTCTCGGTGTGAAGGACATGGTCACCGGCGCGGTGGCGCTCGCGGAGTTCGCCCACGTGGTGGCCGAGAAGTACGACGTCACCGTCGCGCTGCACACCGACCACTGCCCCAAGGACAAGCTCGACACCTACGTCCGCCCCCTGATCGCGATCAGCCAGGAGCGCGTCGACGCCGGACAGAACCCGCTGTTCCAGTCGCACATGTGGGACGGCAGCGCCGTGCCGCTCGAGGAGAACCTCGAGATCGCCAAGGACCTGCTCGCGAAGTCGGCCGCGGCGAAGATCATCCTCGAGATCGAGATCGGTGTGGTCGGCGGCGAGGAGGACGGTGTCGAGAACGAGATCAACGACAAGCTGTTCACCACCGCCGAGGACTTCGAGAAGACCGTCGACGCGCTCGGCGCGGGCGACGCGGGCAGCCGCTACCTGCTGGCCGCCACCTTCGGCAACGTCCACGGCGTCTACAAGCCGGGCAACGTGAAGCTCAAGCCCGAGGTCCTCAAGACCGGCCAGGAGGTCGCGGTGAAGAAGCTGGGCTCCGGCGCCGGCGACAAGCCGTTCGACTTCGTCTTCCACGGCGGCTCGGGCTCGCTGAAGAGCGAGATCGAGGAGGCGCTGAGCTACGGCGTCATCAAGATGAACGTCGACACCGACACCCAGTACGCGTTCACCCGTCCGCTCGCCGGGCACATGTTCGCCAACTACGACGGTGTCCTCAAGGTCGACGGCGACGTGGGCAACAAGAAGGTCTACGACCCGCGCAGCTACCTCAAGAAGGCCGAGGCCGGGATGACCGAGCGCGTCATCGAGGCCTGCAACGACCTCAAGTCGGCCGGGAAGTCCATCAGCGCCTGATCTCCCGCAGGACACGACGCGGCCCCCGATCGATCCGATCGGGGGCCGCCGTCGTTCGGACTGTCGCCGTCGAAGACGGGGATCAGCCTGTGGTGCAGACCTTCCAGTCGCCGTTCTCGTTGCGCAGCCGCACCGAGACCGGCGTGGTCGTGTTCGGGGTGCGCGCGCTCGCGGCGAGGAGCTCGACGATCGCGGTGTTCGGATCGACGATCTTCGACGCCTGCACCTTCCGGACCACGACGAGCTCGTTGTTCGCCTTCTGCGTCTCGAACTGCTGGCGGAACGCGTCGTCGGCGACACCGTCATAGAACTGCTTGCGCTCACCGCACGTGACCGACCGCAGCGTGGCGAGATCGCCGTCGCCCAGCGCCGTGGCGTACTTCATCGCCGACGACGCGGCACGATCGGCCTGCGGCTCACTCGGCTCGCCCCGCGTCGCGAACACCGCGATGACCACCGCCGCGACCGCGATCACGATCACCGCGATCGACGACACCCACAGCAACGTCCGCCGCGACCGTCCGGTGCTCTCGGGCCTCGGCGTCGTCGCCGGCGGGATGTACTGCGGCGCAACGGTGTCCGATCGCCACGGTCCGTCGTCGGGACGTACGGGCTCCGGATGGGTGTCGGCCTCCGGCTCATCGACGGGCGCGGGTGTCGGCACTGCCTGCGTCTCGGGCTCGGGTTCCGGCTCCGGCTTCGATTCTGCGTCGCTCTCGTGCTCAGGGGTCGGCTCCGGTTCCACGGTCGCCACCGGCTCGTCGGCGGTCGCCTCCGGCTCCTTCTCGAGGGTCGCCTCCGGCTCCGTGTCGAGGGTCGCCTCCGGCTCCGTGGCCGGCTCGTCGACGGGTGTCGGGTCGGCCTCCGGCGCGGTCTCGGGTTCCGGCTCGGTCTCGGGTTCCGACTCGCCGTCGGCGTCCGGCGCGGTCTCGGCGACCGACTCAGACTCCGACTCGGGCTCGGGCGCAGCCGCGGCGTCCGGCTCGTCGGTCACCGCGTCGTCGTCGGTCGTGGACCCGGCCTCGGATGTGTCGACGGCGCCCGCAGGCCCCTCGGGCTCGTCGGGATCCTCCGCGACCGGATCCGCTGCGTCGGGGTCGGAGTCCTCGTCGTCGGAGTCGGTTCCGGTGGCGTCCTCGTGATCGGCCCGCGGGGCGCGGTCGACGTCCGAGGGTTCCGGCTCGACACCGGACGCGTCCTCGACCTCGGCGCGAGGCGTCGCCGGGACACCCTGCTCGGTCTTCGGGGTGGGGATGGTCGGCTGGGAGGCAGGGGGTTCGGACGGGGTGCGGCGCAGACGTCGCAGAGCGGAGAGGGCCTTGCCGACTCCTGTGGAACCGGTGTCATCGGGATGCGACATGGTGCTGCCTCGCCTTCGTCATCACGCTCGCGTGTCGGGTCGCCTCTCCTGACGCACCGCGCGCCGGGAGGTGTCGACCGCGTCGCTCACCCTATCGAAGGACGCGGCGATCGTGAGGTGCCGGCGTACCCCGACCAGCCACGTCGTGTGCACAATGGGGCGGTGACGTCCTTCGGAGATCTCCTCGGCCCCCAGCCCACCCTGCTCACCGGTGACGACGACGCCGAATCGGACCTGCTCGCGGGCACCGACCCCAAGTCGGTCGCCGCCGTACACCCCACCGCCTCCATCGCGTGGGCCCACCTCGCCGAGGCGGCCATCGACTCGGGCGAGACGATCACCGCCTACGCCTACGCGCGCACCGGCTATCACCGCGGCCTCGATCAGCTCCGTCGCCACGGGTGGAAGGGCTTCGGGGCCGTGCCGTGGAGCCACGAGCCCAACCGCGGCTTCCTGCGCTGCGTGGCCGTCCTCGCGCGCGCTGCGCAGACCATCGGCGAAGAAGACGAGTACCTGCGCTGCCTCGACCTGCTCAACGACAGTGACCCGGCGGCGGCAGCGGAACTCGGCCTCGCCTGACCCCGGTCGCGCCGATCACGGCGCCTCCGGTGCGGCGAGTCGAGACGCTGTCGCGGCATCGCTGCGCACCCGTCACAACCGGCTGCCGCCCGCGATCCGTACCCGCACGCGGCGGGTCTGGTACTCGCTGCTGCCGATAGCCCAGTGCTCGATCGCCGCGGGTGTCGCCTGGTTCATCGCCTTCGACCTCGTCGGCCACTCGCGGCCCTTCTTCGCACCCATCGCGGCGGTGCTGTCGCTCGGGTTGTCGCTGGGTCAGCGCTGGCGGCGGGCGGTGGAGATGGTCGGCGGTGTCACCGTCGGCATCGGTGTCGGCGATCTCATCATCAGCGTCATCGGCACCGGCGCCTGGCAGATCACGGTGGTCGTCGCCCTCGCGATGACCGTCGCGGTCTCCCTCGATCGCGGTCCGCTGGTGCCCATCCAGGCCGCCAGTTCGGCGGTGCTCGTCGCCACCCTGCTGCCGCCGGGAGGGCCGGCGGGGGTGAACCGCATGATCGACGCGCTCATAGGTGGACTGGTCGGTCTGGTCATCGTCGCGCTGATACCCACCCATCCGGTGTTGCGCGCCCGTCGTGACGCCGCGTCGGTCCTGGCGACGATGGGTCTCGTCGTCCAGGGCGTCGTCGACGGTCTGCGTGCCTCCGACGACCAGCTGATCTCCGAGGCGCTGGCCCGCGCCCGCGGTACGCAGGGCGCGATCGACACGATGCGCTCGGACATGAGCGGCGGTCGCGAGATCAGCCACATCTCGCCGCTGTACTGGAACTCACGAGACCGGTTGTCGCGGTTGGAGGCAACGGCCGACCCCATCGACAACGCCGTGCGCAACATCCGGGTGATGGCGCGACGCGCGCTCTCGGGGATCCAGCACGGCGAGACCATGCACGACGACGTCATCGACGTGCTCGCCGAGGTGGTGGGTGCGCTCGACGTCGTACGGCAGATGTTGCTGGCCGACCCGGGGGACTCGCCCGACGGCGCCGACGCCGCACGGGTGTTGCGCACCATCGCGCGCAAGGCGAAGCCCGAACTCGTCGCCGACAGCGGCCTGTCGGAGACGGTGATCCTCGGTCAGTTGCGGTCGATCCTGGTCGACCTGCTGATGGTCGCCGGCCTCAAGCGCGAATCGGCGATCGCCACCCTGCGCTGACCGCCGGGTGTTGTCATACATGCGTGAGTGCGCATATATTGATCGGCATGGGGCACACACACGGCCACTCGCACTCCCATGCGCCGACCGCAGCCGACGGTTCGACCCGTCGTCTCTGGCCGATGGTGGCCGGGATGGGGATCATCGCGACGTTCTTCGTCGTCGAGGTCATCGCCGGCGTGTGGGCGAACTCGTTGGCGCTCCTCGCCGACGCGGGTCACATGCTCACCGACGTCGTCGCGATGGCGATGGGACTCGTGGCGCTGCTGCTGGCCCGCCACGGGAAGTCCGACGGTGAGAAGACGTTCGGCTGGCATCGCGCCGAGGTGTTCACCGCCGTCGCCAACGCCGTGCTGCTGATCGGTGTCGCCGTCTTCGTGCTCTACGAGGCGTTCGAGCGACTCGGCTCCGACCCACAGGTCCCCGGGCTGACGCTCATCATCGTGGCGCTGGCGGGCCTGGCCGCGAATCTCGTTGTCATGCAACTGCTCCGCAGTGACTCGCAGGACAGCATCGCCGTGCGCGGCGCGTACATGGAGGTGCTCGCCGACGCGGTCGGCAGCGTCGGCGTGCTCGTCGCCGGCATCATCGCGCTCACCACCGGATGGGGCTACGCCGACATCGTGGTCGCCGTCCTGATCGCGCTGTGGGTCGCGCCGCGGGCCATTCGCCTGGCGCTCGACGCGCTGCGGATCCTGTCGCAGCGTGCCCCCGCGCACGTCGACGTCGAGGCCGTGCGATCCGAACTCGAGGCGCTGCCGCAGGTGCACGACGTGCACGACCTCCACATCTGGACGCTGACCACAGGGATGGACGTCACGACCGTGCACCTCGGCAGCGACCACCCCAACGGCGAGGTCCTCATCGCGGCGCGCGAGGTCCTCGAACGCCACGGTCTCGACCACGCCACCGTGCAGGTCGACCCCATCGAGATCCAGAAGCGGTGCCATCGCGACCTCACCTGGTGATCGGGGGCGGCCGCGGTAACTCGGTGGCGGTCGTGACCGCGGGCCACGAAGATGGTCGCCATGAGCACCGACGCGCTGACGCGACTGCACCGCAAGCCCGATCGCGCGGGTGACCGCGCGCTGCTCGACGAGATCCTCGACGAGGTCAAGGTCGGCACCCTGTCGACGGTGATCGAGGGGCTGCCGTGGTCGGTGCCGATGTTGTTCGCCCGCGACGGTGACCGGATCCTGATCCACGGTTCCACCGGCGCAGGAGCTCTGCGACACGTCGCCGCCGGCGCGCCGGTCACGCTCACGGCCTTCGTCCTCGATGGCCTCGTCGTCGCCGACACGCTGTTCGACCATTCGGCGAACTACCGCTCGGCGGTCGTGCGGGGGACTCTCGACGAGGTCGACGTCGATCCCTCGCACGCGTTGGACGTGCTGTCGGACAAGCTGATCCCCGGTCGTCCCGACGAGGTGCGTACGCACACCGGTAAGGAGATGGCCGCCACCGCCGTCCTGGCCTTGCCGATCCTGGACGGCCAGTGGATCACCAAGGCGCGCAGCGGTCCGCCCGGCGAGCCCGAGGATGCCTCGCAGTGGACAGGTGTGGTGCCTGCCCGAATCACCTATGACCGACCGATCACCGCAACGGGAGACGAGCCGCCGACCTCGGTTCGGAGCCTCGTGTCGGGGTGACCGATGAGCCGATCGCGGGGCAGTTCAGGCGATCGCGTACACGACCATCACCGCACCGCGTCGGTGTGTGCGCATGGTCCCCGCCGGTCCCTGCCGGTGACGATTGTGTGCGGGGCTGACCGGTCACCAGGGCGACGACCGGCGCATCACCCTGTGAGCGCGTCGATCCGGCGTCGCACCGCGGTGGCGCCGACCTCGTCGGCGGCGCGGCGGGCGCGGTCGAGCGACTTCTCCGAGGCGCGACCATCGCGGCGTTGCTCGAGGAGCGCGACGAGATACAGCGTCTCGGCGTACCAGCCGTCGAAACCGCGCTCGCGGTGCGCGACACGGGCGTCGTCGAGATGGTCGGCAGCGCGGTCGAATTCGTCGAGAGCGATCGACAGTTCGCCGAGGTGGTGGTGCACCGTCCCGTACACCGACGCCCAGGAGATCGTGTTCTCGTCGGGGTGGGCCGAGAGGATCTCGTAGGCGACATCGCAGACCTCGGTGTTGCCGACCTGGGCGGCGACACGGCCGATGGTCGCGATCGTCGCCAGCCAGATGTTGTTGACCGGGATCTTCTCGATCCGCGGACGGTCGTACCACGCGACGAGATCGGCCGCGGCGTCAGCGTCGCCGACGTCGACGAGAGCCGTTGCGAGACAGGCGCGATAGGTGTCGACGATATCGAATCGCTCGGTGAGGGCCGCGCGGGCGTCGGCCACCTCGCTCATGTCACCCCGCAGTGTGCGCAGGGCGACGACCGGCCCGAGGAGACGGCCGAAGGTGTAGCTCTCCAGCGGCGGCGACGGGATGTCGAGCATGTCCGCGAGCCGGCCGTCGCAGCGGTCGAGACGGCCGGCGGCCAGATCGATGGCGAACCTGAGATAGCTAGCGAGCCAGGTCAATTCCGGATCGCGCGACACCTGGGCGTCGGTGAGCACGGCCGCGGTCCTGTTCGCGGCCTGCAGGTCGCCGTACTCGATCTGCTGTCGGGCGATCCACACCGCGACCAGAGGATCGATACGGCGGTCGGGGGAACCGGCGAGCAACTCCATCAATTCGTCGTAGGACTGACGTCGGAACGCCGCGCACTGCGGAACGCGCAGTGCCACCACCACAGCCGACAGTGCGGTCACGAGTGCGCGACGATCGCCCGCCGAGCGTGCGGCGTCGATGGCGCGCACCAACAGGGTCTGCCGTGTGGTGTGGTCGGAGACCCAGATCAGCTCGATGGCCAACTGCGACAACAGACGGGCGGCGTCGCCCGAGTTCTCGCGGCCCACCTTCTCGAGCGCGTCGAGGGCGTCGTACAGATCGGCGATGCGCTCACTGTCGGAGTGGAGGTGGACGTACAGGATCCCTTGCAGATCGTTGGCGAGTGTCGCGGTGACCTGCAGGTCGACGTCACCGAGTCGCCGTGCCATGTCGGTCGCCCCGAGAAGCGTCGCCCGGAACCCGGGATCGCGGGCTTTCCGTTGAGCCCGACCGAGATCGACCCACAGGCGGCACCGGTCGGCGGAGTCGCCGCGGGGGATGAGACGTCGTTCGGCGCTGCGGTAGAACGCGACCGAGTCCTCGTACGCCCCCAGCGTCATGGCGGAGGTACCCGCGCGCCACCAGTACGACACCGCGCGCGCCCGGTCGGCGTCGCGCCCGCGGCTGAGGTGGTGGGCGAGGCGTGCGTACTCCTCGGGCACCCCGACCTCACCCAGGTCGGTCAGGGCGCGGGCGACACGCGAGTGCAGCTCGGCCCTCCGCGTGCCGGCGATCTCGGCGTACACCGCCTCCTGCACCAGTGGATGTCGCAGGACCACGGTGGTGCCCTCGGCCGAGTCGATGATCAGCCGCTGGCGGACCAGATCGTCGAGGGCCTCGGCGAAAGCGTGGTCGGTGAGTGCGGCGGTGACCGTTCGCAGCACGATCCGCGGCGCGACCATGCCCACCACCGAACACAACTGCAACACCTCGCGCGCGTCACCGGTCAGCAGCCGCTCTCGCTGGGCGACCGATTCCGCGATCGATGACGGGAGCGACTCGCCGGATCCCGAGAGATGGGAGGCGATCAGCGACTCCACGAACAGCGGGAGACCGCGGGTGCGCTCGACGAGGGTCACCGGGTCGAGGGCGGCACCCGACGCCTCGATGATCGCACCGACCTCCGCGACGCTGAGTCCGGCGAGTCTGATTCGACGCAGTCCTGTCGAACGCTCCGCGCCGGCGAGGGTCGAACGCACCTCGGTGTCATCGAGGAACTCGTCACGCACCGTGGCGATGACGCACAGGCGGCTGCGGCTCGAGGCGTGGATCAGGTAGCGGATCACCGCCGACGTCGCCGGCGACGCCCAGTGCAGATCCTCGATCACCAGCACGGTGGGCCCCCGGCGGGTGGAGGTGGTGAGCCACTCGAGGACCGCTGTCGTGATCGTCGCCCGGTCGTCGTGCAGCGGTGGTTCGGGTGTGACGTCGGGGAAGCGGTGGGCGGCCTTGGGGATGAGGTGGAAGATCCCGGCACCGGTGTCGCGCAGTCTCTCCCGGGCCACGTCTGCGCCGGCGGCGTCGAGGTCGTCGCCGATCGCCTCGACCAGTGGCTCGAAGGGTACGACCGCCTCCTCGGAGCACCGACCGAACAGGACATCCGCGCCGGCCGCCCGTGCCTGGTCCATCGCGGCGTGGGCGACGGTGCTCTTCCCCGAGCCGGCCTCCCCGGAGATGATCACGACCTGCCCGACGCCGCGGGAGGCGCGAGCGACGGCATCGGAGATCGCCGTCAGCTCCGTGGCACGGCCGATCACCCCCGCCGATCGGGGCGGGCCCGACGGGGTGTCGCCGCGCAGGACGGCGAGGAAGAGCTCCTCGGTCGCCGCCGACGGCGCCACCCCCAGTTCGTGGGAGAGAACCTGTCGACAGTTCGCGGCCACCTGGAGTGCGCGTCCCCGCTCCCCGAGCCCCATGTGTCCACGGATGGCCGTCCGGTAGGCGCTCTCGCGCAGGGGGTCGATCGCGATGAGCCGCTCCGCAGAGGAGATCGCGGCCTCGTACTCGGCGAGACGCAGCGACCCCTCCGCGTTCACCTCGTGGGCGCGGACACGCAGAGCGTCGGCCTCCGCGCGCAGTTCGTCGGCCCAACCGCCCTCGACGTCGCGCAACACCGGGCCGTCGAGGAGCCGGAGCGCCGTGCGCGCGTCCTGCACGGTCACGGTGTCGTCGGGACTTGGATCGCAACACCCGCGGGCGAACTCGAGGTCGGTGACCGAGCCGTCGGGCAGGGTCAGTCGGACGTTCCCGGCGCGCGAGCGCACGGTGTCGGGGGCATGCCGGCCATCTCGAGCGCGTCGCGCACGCGGGACAGGACTCCGCGCACCGCCGAGTTCCACGACTGGGGTCGTAGCGCCGGCCACAGCACGTCGGCCAGTTCCTCGAGGGTGACCTCGCGGTGGCGATTGACCGCGAGGTAGCCGAGCACGATGTCGCACCGTCGCCCGCCCACCACGCGGGGGTGCACGACCCGGTCGCGGTGCGTGACGGCGACCTCGCCGACGAGCCGAACGGCGAGCTCCATGCCGTCGGTCGTCATCACTCCACGATAGAGCAGCTCACCCCCGCATCACGACGAGGTCGTGTCCGGTGCGCGACGCCAATTTCGCTCCGATCCCGGACAATTGGACACTGGGCGGCGCCGGCACCACGGTGCCGACGCATCGCTCGCCGTGGCCAGGGGGCGCACCCAGATCGTGGATCAGCGCCAGAACACGACCAGGTCGTAGCCGATGGAGGCCAGTGCCGAACTGACCCCCGACAACTCGAAGAGCCAGTAGACGAGGTCGAAGAATGCCCGGTTGACCGGGGGCAGCAGGAGGATGAGGAACACGACCAGGAAGCCGTACTGCCCGATGGGTGCGATCGATCGCCGCGTCTGCATCGAGAGGTACGGCTCGATGGCGCCGTAGCCGTCGAGGCCGGGGATCGGGATCAGGTTGAGCACCGCGGCCGTGATCTGCAGGAACGCCAGCATCCCGAGCGCGGAGTAGAGGTTGATGCTCGACTGATCGATGGTCGCCACCTGCGATCGGATGTAGGCCAGCAGGGCGATGGCCACGACGATGTTCGCGAACGGCCCGGCCAACGACACGATCGTGCGCTGCGCCCGGGTGAACCCGGCCTGGTTGACGTAGACCGCACCGCCGGGGAAACCGATGCCGCCCAACAGGATGAGCACGAGCGGGAACGCGATCGACAGCCCGGGATGGGCGTATTTTCGCGGATCGAGGGTGAGGTAGCCACGGTTCTCGGCGCCCGCGTCGCCGAACGCGAAGGCGGTCACCGCGTGTCCGAACTCGTGCAGGCACAACGAGATCACCCAGCCGCCGACGACCAGCAGCAGCGCGCCGATGATCGACGTGGCGTTGCGGCCCGGTTCCGAACTCGCCAGCACGACGCCACCGGCGACGGTCGCGGCGACCACGCCGACGAACACCGGCCCGGGTCGGACCGCCCGCGCGATCTGGGTCGCCGTGCTCATGTGGTGATCCTGTTCGTGGGGGAGACCAGCTTCCAGTCCTCGTGATGGCGGTAGATGGTGGAGCGCTTGACCGGTCGGTCGGCGCGCACGCCGTCGCGTTCCACGACGATGTCGATGCCACCGGTCTGCACCGCGCGCCCGGCGATCCACTTCTGCCGGAACCGCTTCTGCAGAGCGCCCTCGACACCGGGCTCCGCCCTCGTGGGGCGGATCAGCACGGTCGTGATCTCGCCCAGGGCCAGTCGCTCGCTGTCGACGATCGATTCGCCGGTGAAAGGCGCACCGTTCTCGCCGAGGTGGCGGGCGCCGCCGATGATGACGACCGCGGCGTCGTCGCGGATCAGCGGGACGGTGACGGCGGTGCCGGTGAGCGCGAGGTCGACCGCGGCCGTGCCGTGGGGGAGGCCCCACGCCGCGGTGCCCGGGGTCGCGGCGGGCGCGACGTAGGCGATCTCGACGTCGAGCCGTTCGGCGATCATCAGCCGCGACACCACGCCGCCGCAGAACGCGTCGGGGAGTTCGGCGCCGCCCACCACGATCACGCGGTCGACGTCGAGCGGCGCCATGGCCTTGGCGACGCCGGCGCGCAGGGAGTCGCGGTCGAGGCCTGCCCGGGTGACCGTGAGGTGGGCCAGGTCATCGGGGAGAACGGCATCGTTCGCGCACATCACGCTGATGGTCATGGGGTGGTCCGTCACCTTCGTCGGCCTGCGACCCACACCGTCGCGCCGTGGTCGGCGTGGGCCGACGCGCGGGCAGCGAAGCGGTATCTGTCGTACAAAGCCAGTAGGGTTGTCCCACGGTTCGGGTATGCCCGTTCCGGAAGGAGCGCGTGGAGATGCCTGCGATCGTACTGATCGGTGCACAGTGGGGCGATGAAGGTAAGGGCAAGGCCACCGACCTGCTCGGCGAGAAGCTGCAGTGGGTGGTCCGTTACCAGGGCGGCAACAATGCCGGCCACACCGTCGTCCTCCCCAACGGCGACAAGTTCGCCCTACACCTGATCCCGTCGGGCATCCTGACGCCCGGTGTGAAGAACGTGATCGGCAACGGTGTCGTGGTCGATCCGGGGGTCCTGCTCACCGAGCTCGGGGGCCTCGAGGACCGCGACGTCGACACCTCGGGCCTCATCCTCTCCGCCGACGCGCACCTGCTGATGCCGTATCATGTGGCCATCGACAAGGTCACCGAGCGATTCCTGGGCAACAACAAGATCGGCACCACCGGCCGCGGTATCGGTCCCTGCTATCAGGACAAGATCGCCCGCGTGGGTGTCCGCGTCGCCGACGTGCTCGACGAGAAGATCCTCACCCAGAAGGTCGAGGCGGCTCTCGAGATCAAGAACCAGATCCTCACCAAGATCTACAACCGGCGCGCACTCGACCCGCAACAGGTGGTCGAGGAGGTGCTCGGCCAGGCCGAGGGCTTCACCCATCGCATCGCCGACGCCCGACTGCTGCTCAACCAGGCTCTCGAACGCGGCGAGACCGTGCTGCTCGAGGGCTCGCAGGGCACCCTGCTCGATGTCGACCACGGCACCTACCCGTACGTCACGTCGTCGAACCCGACGTCGGGTGGCGCCTCGGTCGGTTCCGGTATCGGACCCACCCGCATCACCACGGTGCTGGGGATCCTCAAGGCCTACACCACCCGCGTCGGGTCGGGCCCGTTCCCGACCGAGTTGTTCGACGAGTGGGGCGAGTACCTCGCCAAGACCGGCGGCGAGGTGGGTGTCACCACCGGCCGAGCGCGTCGCTGCGGCTGGTTCGACGCCGTGATCGCCCGTTACGCAACGCGTGTCAACGGCATCACCGACTACTTCCTCACCAAGCTCGATGTGCTCTCCAGCCTCGACACCATCCCGATCTGCGTCGCCTACGACGTCGACGGCGAGCGTGTCGACGACATGCCCATGACGCAGACCGGTTTCCACCACGCGAAGCCGATCTACGAGGAGATGCCCGGCTGGTGGGAGGACATCTCCGGCTGCCGCACGTTCGAGGACCTGCCGAAGACCGCGCAGGACTACGTGTTGCGCCTCGAAGAGCTTGCCGGCGCCCACATCTCGTGCATCGGCGTCGGCCCGGGACGCGATCAGACCATCGTGCGCCGCGAGATCCTCTAGACGCAGACCGTTCTGCACGTGCTGAGTGCGCTCGGCGACGCGGGCCCATCCCGCGAACGCGGCGTGCGGAGCGCCCGCGTTCACCGATCCGATCCGCGAACGCGCACCCTCGTGGTTGCCGTGACGTAACCCCGTGTTCGTGTCACCGGGGAAGGATTCGGGCGTGTCCGTATCCCGTCGTACGTTCCTGCGCTCCTCCGCCGCCGCGGGCCTGCTGATCCCCGCCGCCGGACTCCTCGCACCCCAGGCGGTCGCGAGCCCGGCCCTGATCCGCGCCCGTCCGACGCTCACCCACGGCATCGCCTCGGGCGACCCGCGACCCGACGGTGCCCTGATCTGGGCGCGGTCGGACATCCCGGCGCGGATGATCGTCGAGACGTCGCTGTTCGAGAACTTCACCTTCGCGCGCCGCTTCGTGGGCCCGATGGTCACTCCCGCCACCGACGGCACCGGACGCGTTCGCGTCACCGGTCACCCCGCCGGCGCGACCATCCACTACCGCGTCATCCTCGAATCCGACCGCGGCACCCGGTCGCAGCCGCTCACCGGCACCTTCCGCACCGCGCCCGTCCTGCCCGGGGCGATCACGATCAACTGGTCCGGCGACGTCGTCGGTCAGGGCTGGGGCATCAACGAGGCCATCGGCGGCCTGCACGGGTTCTCCACCCTCGCCGACCGCAACGCCGACCTGTTCATCCACTCCGGCGACACCGTCTACGCCGACGGCCCCCTGAAGGAGACGGTCACCCTCGACGACGGCCGCGTGTGGCGCAACGTGGTCACCGAGGCCAAATCCGATGTCGCACAGACCCTCGACGAGTTCCGCGGCAACCACAGCTACAACATGTCCGACACCAACTACCGCCGGTTCGCCGCCTCGACCACGCAGCTGGTGCAGTGGGACGACCACGAGACGTTCAACAACTGGTTCCCCGGCGAGATCGTCGCGAACCCGGCCTACACGCGGGAGCGCCGCGCCGACGTCCTCTCGCGTCGCGCGCTCCAGGCGTTCCACGAGTGGCAGCCGGTCACCCCGGTCGATGCCGTCGACGGCCGCGTCTACCGCAAGGTGTCCTACGGTCCGCTGCTCGACATCTTCATCCTCGACATGCGCAGCTACAAGGACTCGAACTCCCACGCCCGCAACGCCTCCGGCCACATCCTCGGTGCGCGCCAGGCGAAGTGGCTCACCGACGGGCTGAACTCGTCGCGTGCGGTGTGGAAGATCGTGGCCAACGACCTGCCGCTCGGCATCGTCGTCCCCGACACCGCCTACGGCGACAAGGACGGCATCGAGGCCGTCGCCCAGGGTGACAACGGGAAGCCGCTGGGTCGCGAAACCGAACTGGCGCAGATCCTCTCGCGCACCAGGAACGTGCGCAACGTGGTGTGGCTGACCGCCGACGTGCACTACACCGCGGCCAACCGCTACGACCCGTCGCGCGCGGCCTACACCGACTTCCACCCCTTCTGGGAGTTCGTGTCGGGACCGCTGCACGCGGGTGCGTTCCCGGCCGGGAAGCTCGACGGCACCTTCGGCGTCGACCAGGTGTTCGTCCATGCACCGACGACCGCGAACGTCTCGCCGATCACCACGGAGTTCCAGCATTTCGGTGAGGTCCGCATCGACGGGTTCGGCACCACCATGACCGTCGACCTCTGCGACACCAGTGGTCGCGTCCTGCACCGCACCGATATCCGCCGGGAGTAGCGCCTCGCCGGGGTAGATTGCTCCCAAGCCACCCCGGCGGATGCCTGCGGTGGACGTCGGAACAGGGAGCCATGGGACGCAACCGCCGGAACGCCGATTTCGGGTCGGTCATCCTGGGCTCGGTCGACGACAGCCCGCGCAAACAGCGCATCCGCATCCAGATCCTGCTGACCGGGTCGATCGTCATCTCCAACACCATCGGCGCGATCATGGCCGTGGTGCTGGCCAGCGTCGGCATCCCCGAACCGTCGGTGTTCGAGTCGAAGTTCTGGTGGGTCAACTTCATCGCCCTGCCGATCTACGTTCTCGCCGCGCTGGTCTTCGGCGTCATCATCGGGACCACGTTGATCGTGCGTCAGCTCCGCTGGGCGATCAAAGACCGCGAACCCACCCGCAAGGAGGCGCGCCGTGCGCGCCGCACCCCCTGGAAGCTGACCGCTCTGCAGGCGTCGTTCTGGATCGGCGCGATCATCATGTTCACCATCTGTTACGGGGTGCTCGACCCCGCGCTGATCCCGAAGATCTTCTTCGTCGTGGGTCTGTCCGGCACGGTGGTGTGCGCCATCTCGTACCTGCTCAGCGAGTTCTCCCTGCGCCCCATCGCGGCGCAGGTCATCAACGCCGACGTGAAACTGCGCCGCAAGCGCAGCGCCCTGCGGACCCGCGCGCTGATCTCGTGGTCGGTCGGGTCGGGCATCCCCATCGTCGGCATCTTCCTCGTCACCGGATTCTCGCTGTTCCGCTCCGAGACCGACAAGGTCGACATCTTCACCGGCGTCACCGTGCTGGTGGCGACGGCCCTGTTCACCGGGCTGCTGCTCACCATCCTCAACACCACGCACGTGGTCGCCCCGATCCGCAGTGTGCGCGCGGGCATGAAGAAGGTCAGCGACGGCCACACCGACGTCGAGGTCGTGATCTTCGACGGCACCGAGCTGGGTGAGCTGCAGGCCGGGTTCAACTCGATGGTGACCGGTCTGCGGGAACGGGAGCGCCTGCAGGACCTGTTCGGTCGCCACGTCGGACGCGACGTCGCCGAGGCGGCACTCACCAGCGACCCCGAACTCGGTGGCACCGAACGCACCGTCGCCGTGGTCTTCGTCGACGTCATCGGCTCCACCACACTGGCCTCGGAACGCTCGCCGTCGGAGGTCGTCTCGATCCTCAACCGGTTCTTCGCGGTGATCGTGCAGGAGGTCGAGGAGCGCAGCGGGCTGGTCAACAAGTTCGAGGGCGACGCCGTCCTCGCGGTCTTCGGAGCGCCCATCGACCTCGACGACTGCGCGGGCGCGGCGCTCGCGGCGAGCCGAGCGATCTCGCAGCGCCTGGCGCAGGAGGTCCCGGAGCTGAGCGCGGGCATCGGTGTCAGCTACGGCCCGGTGGTCGCCGGGAACGTCGGCGCCATCCAGCGTTTCGAGTACACCGTCATCGGCGACGCCGTGAACGAGTCGGCCCGCCTGAGCGAACTCGCCAAGCGCGACCCGACCCGACCGCTCGCGTCCGAACGCGCGGTGCGTGCGGCCGACGCCGAGTCGGGGCACTGGGAGGAACAGGAATCGGTGAGCCTGCGGGGCCGCACCGAGGAGACGATCGTCTTCGCCGCGACACCGCCCGCCACCCCGGCCGGCGACGCCGAGTCCGCGGGTGACAGGACCGACGGGGACGTCGACTCCTCCACAGCCGCGTCGGTCTGACTTTGTGACGCTGCCCGGTCGTGGTGCCGGGAGGCTCGAAGTGACCTAGATTCGGTATTCATGATCAGCAGAGAAGACGCCATCGGACCCGATGCCCGATTGTCGTGGGTCCTCGCCGCCGTGGCCGGGATGATCGGGGCGGCAGCGTTTCTCGATTCCGACGGCTACTTCGTCACGTTCATGACCGGCAACACCGAGCGCATGGCGCTCCAGGGGTTCGAGACGACCCGCGCGCGGGGTGTGATCGGCCCCACCGCCCTGAACGCGGGCTTCATCATCGTCGCGTTCGTCGCCGGGGTGTTCGTCGCGATGTACTGCCGGCGCCGCTTCTGGAGCAACCACCCGCACGGCACCACGGTGCTCACCACCATCGGTCTGTTCGTCGCCGGGATGACCGATCTGGTGCTCAGCGGGTTCAAGGAGAACAACGTCACCTACTGGCCGATCATCATCGTCGCGTTCTCCGTCGGGGCCCTCAACGCCGCGTTCGTGAAGAACGGCGAGGTGTCGATCCCGCTGAGCTATGTCACCGGGACACTGGTGAAACTGGGACAGGGGATGGAACGTCACTTCCGCGGTGGCGGCACGGTCTACGACTGGCTCGGGTATGCGCTCCTCTACGCCGGGTTCATCGTCGGCGCGGTGTTCGGCGGCATCGTCGGAACCATCATCGACAGCGGCTACCTGCTCTTCGGGGCGGCCGCGCTGTGTGGCGCGGCGACGCTGGTGACGTTCTTCCACACCGACCGAAAGACGCTGCTCGGCTAGATCACTCGCCCGATCGCGACCGGCGGTCGGAGAGTCCCTCGGCGAGGTCGAGCTGACTGAGCACGCGGCGCATCACCTCGTCGTCGATGCGTCCGGCGTCGCGTTCGGCGATGAACACCTCGCGTTGGATCTGCAGCAGTTCGGTGCGGATGCGGTTCACCGCGACCGTCGGACTCTCGCCCAGCTCGTCCTCACCACGACCGAGCTCCTCCCACGCCAGGTTCTTGCGCGACCGCAACCAGCGACGCAGGATCTCGACCTGCTCGTGCATGGCGTCGTTCTCGTCGATCTCCTCGGCCAACTCGTTCAACCGGGCACCGGCGGCCCGGCCGGCCCGATCCTGGGCGGCGGCCAACGCCAGGAGGTCCGAGCGTCGCTCGTTGCTCTGCACACCCAGGCGTCGGATGAGCCACGGCAGGGTGGTGCCCTGGAGCAGCAGTGTGCCGACGGTGACCACGAAGGTGAGGAAGATGATCTCGTCGCGGGCGGGGAACGCCGAGCCGTCCTCGGTGGTCAGCGGGATCGCGAACGCCGCGGCCAGACTCACCACCCCGCGCATACCGGACCACGCGACGACGAACACCGCGCCCGCCGGCGGGGCACTCTCCCGTTCGCGCAGTTTCGCGGAGAACATCCGCGGGAGGTAGGTGGCCGGGAACATCCAGATCATGCGGACCACGATCACCGTGGCGAGAACGGCGACGGCCGCCCAGATGATGGCGCCGACGGAGTGCCCGCGCAGACCGCGGATGACCTCGGGGAGCTGCAGGCCGATGAGCAGGAACACGAACGACTCGAGCATCACGTCGATCGACCGCCACACCGCGCTGTCCTGCAGACGGGTGGCGAACCCCTCGCGGGCCGAGCGCTGGCCGAGGTAGAGCCCGACGACCACGACCGCGATCACACCCGAGGCGTGCACCTCCTCGGCCACGAAGTAGGTGGCGAAGGGGATGACGATGCCGAGCGCGGTCTCCATGGGCGGGTCGGTGAGCCACTGTCGGATCTTCGACACCACCACCCCGAGGACGAGTCCCACCACGACACCACCGATGGCGGCCTCGGCGAACAGGGCGATGCCGCCCCATACGCTCGTCGTCGCGCCGACCGCCGCACCGAGTGCGAGCCGGTAGGCGGTCAGTGCGGTCGCGTCGTTGAGCAGGCTCTCGCCGCCGAGCAGCGTGGTGACCTTGCGGGGCAGTCCGAGCCGACGGCCGATCGCGGTGGCCGACACGGCGTCGGGTGGCGCGACGACCGCCCCGAGAACCAGTGCGGCGACCAACGGCAGCTGCGGCAGCGACCAGTACGCGACGAACCCGACGACCACGGTGGTGACGAGAGGCAGTGCCACGGCCAGCAGGCCGATGGCGCGGATGTTGCGGCGCAACGCCACATACGAGCTGTCCTGGGCCGCGGAGTAGAGCAGCGGCGGCAGGACGATGAACAGCACGACATCGGGGTCGAGGCCCACGATCGGCAGCCCGGGGATCCAACTGATGCCCAGACCGACGAGCACCAGGATGAGTGGTGAGGCGAGCTGGTAGCGGCGGGCCAGTGCCGCGACGGCCAGCGCGGCGACCACCACCACGAGGATCGAGGCGTCCATGGGGGCTGACACTATCCCGGCTGGCGGGATCCGCTCGACGAGAACTCCTCGCGCGGATCCCGGTTCGGTGACCAGGTGGCCGGATGCCCGTCGGATACGGGACACTGTGCAGGTGCGATCCATACGACGATCGGTGATGCACCGACTGATCGGCCCGTCAGATGTGGCCTCCGGCACGCCCGAACCCGAGGCGTGCGCGGACCTGCTCGCGACCTCGGCCGACCCCACCGGCGACCCCGTGCGTGGCCGACCCGATCAATGCGAGGGCTGCGAGGCCGAGGGCGTCGAGCACTGGGCTCATCTGCGTCGGTGCCTGACCTGCGGATACATCGGGTGCTGCGATTCGAGCCCCCGTAAGCACGCGACCGCCCACCACGCGAGCTCGCAGCATCCCGTGATGCGCTCGGCCGAGCCGGGCGAGACATGGCGCTGGTGCTACGTGCACGCCGAGCTCGGCTAGAGCCGGCCCGAGAAACGAGAGAACCATGACCTCCCCCGGCCCGCGACCCAACCCGCGCCCCGGTGCGCCCGTCCCCGGTGCGCCTCCTCGTCCGCCGGTGTCGCGTCCGCCCACCGGCCGTGGCCCGGTTCCGCCGCGGCCCGGCACCCCGCCCCCGCCGATCCCACCTGCGGCCATCGGGCCCGTGCCCGCCGGCTCGCCGCGGATCGGGACGCCGCTGTCACCCTCGGCGACGCGCGTGATGCTCCTCGGTGCCGGCGAGCTCGGCAAAGAGGTCGTGATCGCGTTCCAGCGTCTGGGCGTCGAGGTGATCGCCGTCGACCGCTATCACAATGCTCCCGGTCATCAGGTCGCCCACCACGGCTTCGTGATGGACATGACCGACCACGACGCGTTGCTCGGACTCATCGAGGATCAGCGCCCCGACTACGTGGTGCCCGAGATCGAGGCCATCGCCACCACCGCGCTCGAGGAGGCCGAGCGTCGCGGCATCACCGAGGTGATCCCCACCGCCCGCGCCACCTCGCTGACCATGAACCGCGAGGGCATCCGTCGCCTCGCCGACTCCGAGCTGGGCCTGCCGACGTCGGCGTATGCCTTCGCCGATTCGCTCGAACAGCTCACCGCCGCCGCCGACCGCGTCGGGTACCCGTGTCTGGTGAAACCGACGATGTCGTCGTCGGGTAAGGGCCAGTCGATGCTGCGGGGTCCCGAGGATCTCGCCGCGGCGTGGGAGACGGCGGCGTCGGGTGCACGCGTGGCCGGTGGCCGCGTGATCGTCGAGGGATTCGTCGATTTCGACTACGAGATCACCCTGCTCACCGTGCGCGCGGTCGATCCCGCGACCGGCACCCTCACCACCCATTTCTGTGCGCCGATCGGTCACCGCCAGGAACGCGGCGACTACGTGGAGAGCTGGCAGCCGCAACCGATGAGCCCGGTGGCGCACGGCGCGGCGATGTCGATCGCAGCGCGCATCGTCACCGCGCTGGGCGACGGAAAGCTGGGCGGCCGAGGCATCTTCGGCGTCGAGATGTTCGTCAAGGGCGATGACGTCTACTTCTCCGAGGTGAGCCCCCGCCCGCACGACACCGGCCTGGTGACACTGGCGACCCAGCGTCTCTCGGAGTTCGAGATGCACGCCCGCGCCATCCTCGGACTGCCTGTCGACGTCACCCTGGCCAGCCCGGGTGCGTCGGCGGTCATCTACGGCGGGCGCGACGAGGCGGCCATCGGATTCGAGAACGTCGCCGCGGCACTGACGATCCCCGAGACCGACATACGCCTGTTCGGCAAGCCCGAGAGTTACACCCGCCGGCGGATGGGGGTCGTGGTGGCCACGGCCGACGACATCGCCGGCGCACGTCGTCGCGCGAACGACGCTGCAGCACTGGTGCGTCCGGTCAGCACCGCGGCCACCCCATTCGTCTCGGTCCCACCGCCTCCCGCCCCATCCGTCCTCGACGGTCCGCCCGTCGGACCGACCACCGATCGGATACCGGCGACCCCGGCGCCCGACGTCCCGGGGGTGTCGTCGGTGGGCGTCGACACCGAGCGCAGCCCGCTGGCGCGACCCGATGTCGACGAGAACGACGTGCCGGCACCGAGATCCGATGACAGGGAGCAGGATCGGCCCGACGCCGACTCGGCGACGACCGCCCTGTTCGACACCGCGTCCGAGGCACGCGAACCGGCATCGTCGGGCCGCAACACACCGGCGGACACGTAGATGCCGGTCGCCGGTGAGCTGATCGTCGCGCTCGTGATTGCCATCGGCCTCGTGGGCACGGTGATCCCGATGCTGCCCGGGCCCTCGCTCGTGGGACTGGCGATCGTGGTGTGGGCAGCTTTCGCCGGCGGATGGGCCTGGGCTGTCGCCGGGGTCGCGGTCGCGCTCATCGTGGCCGCCGCGGTGCTCAAGTACCTCGTCGCGGGCTCGTCGATGAAGAAGTCGGGGATCTCGAACCGCACCATCATGATCGGCGGTCTCGTCGGCATCGTCGGGTTCTTCGTCATCCCGGTGATCGGCCTGCCCATCGGCTTCCTCGCCGGCGCGTTCGGCGCCGAGTGGGCCCCGGCGCGCAGCGTCACCGCCGGACGTCGTGGCGCGATCGCCGCGGCCCGCGCCGCGGTCGTCGCGATCGGGATCGAGCTCACCGCATCGCTGTTCGCGGCCGGCACCTGGCTCACGGGCGCCATCGCCCTCTAGCCGCGAGTCGGGCCGTCGTTTACATCGGTTGGTTGGGCACGTAACGCTGGCCGGTTGGGCAGTGACTGCGTCAGGCGGCGTGCGGGCGACCCAGTGGCACGATGAGCGGACCGCCCGACACCGGGTCGGTGAGCACCATCGACCGCAGTCCGAACGCGGCCTCGAGCAGTTCGGGGGTCACCACGTCGGTGGGCGATCCCTCGGTGAGGACGTTGCCGTCGCGCATCACGATCAACCGGTCGCTGTAGCGGGCGGCGAGATTGAGATCGTGCAGCACCATCACGATCGTCTTGCCGTGCTCGGCGCACAGTGTGTGCACGAGGTCGAGCACGTCGACGGCGTGTGCCAGATCGAGGAACGTCGTCGGTTCGTCGAGCAGCAGCAGATCGGTCTCCTGGGCGAGGGTGAGCGCGATCCACACCCGCTGTCGCTGCCCTCCCGACAGCGCCGAGACCGGTCGGTCGGCGAGGGTGTCGGTGCCGGTCATCGCCATCGCCGTCGCGACGGCCTCCTCGTCGCCGGCCGACCACTGCCGATACCAGCTCTGATGCGGATGACGCCCGCGCGCAACGAGATCGACCACCGTCAGGCCCTCGGGCGCGATGGGGTTCTGCGGGAGCAGACCGAGTGTGCGGGCGACGTCGCGCGGTTTCTGACCGGCGATGTCGGTGCCGTCGAGCAGCACCGTCCCCGACCGTGGACGCAGCAACCGGGCGAGCGATCGCAGCAGGGTCGATTTGCCGCAACCGTTCGGCCCGACGACGGTGGTGACCTGCCCGTCGGGGATGGCGACGTCGAGACCGGAGATGACGGGCTCGGCGTCGTATCCGACGGTGAGGCCGGTCGCGGACAGGCGTGCCGAGGTGAGCCCGGCGTCGGTGGTGGCAGCGGGTGTCATGCGGACGCCTTTCGCGAGACGGCGATCATCAGATAGATCAGGAACGGGCCGCCGATGCCCGCGGTCACGACACCCACCGACAGACCGGCGGGTAACAGGCTGCGGCACAGCAGGTCCGAGCCGACCACGAGGACGCCGCCGACGATGCCGGAGATGATCGGTGGCGGTGCCGGCGTGGCACAGAGTCGCAGCGCGATCTGCGGTGCGAGCAGCGCGACGAAGGCGATGGGTCCGGCGGCGGACACGGTGATGGCCGCGACCACGACGGCCACGACCAGTGCGACGGCGGTGACACCCGAGGTGCGCACCCCCAGGCCGCGGGCGAGATCCTCGCCGAGCCCGAGCACCCCGCTGCCGCGTCGGACGGCCGTCACCGCGATGACCGCGGCGACGAGCGTGACGCTGAGCGTGGTGACCGAGGCCCAGGTGGCGTCGGAGACCGATCCGATGAGCCACCGTTGAGCGCGCCCGACGTCGTTGATGCGCGCGCGGGTGAGCCCGAAGGCGACGAGCGCCTGGAACACCCAGGTGAGGGCGACACCGACGAGGACGAGCCGGAATGCGTCGATGCCGCCGCGCCAGGCGAGCAGGTACATGAGCAGCGCGCCGATGCCCGCACCGACGAGCGCGGAGATCGGGGTGCCGACGTCGGCGAACCACGAGCCCCAGCCCGACCCGAACGCGATGCCGAACACCGCTGCGGCACTGGCCCCGGCGGTGATGCCCAGGACATCGGGGGTGGCCAGCGGGTTACGGGCGATGGTCTGGGTGAGCGCGCCCGACAGCCCGAGCCCGACACCGACGAGCAACGCCACCAGCGCGCGGGGCAGGCCGACGTCGAAGACGATGACGTTCTCCACGCGGGTGCCGCCACCGAGCAGGATCCGGCCGACGTCGACCGCCGAGAGCGGGTAGTCGCCGACACCGATGCCCGCGGCGAACAGCACCAACGCCAGCGCGGTGACCACGACACCGACGATGACAGTCCGCGGCGCCACCAGGAACGACAACGACCCGAGGCGCACCACACCGCGTCGGCGGACGGTCGCCGTCGTCGTGACGGAGGCCGACGCGGGCGTCGATGCGGGCCGGTTGCGGGTCTCGGTCATACGGCCACCAGACGTCGTGAACGGACGAGCTTGATGAGCATCGGTGCGCCGACGACGGCGAGGACGATGCCCACCTGGATCTCGGCCGGTCGCGCGATGACACGTCCGATGACGTCGGAGGCGATGAGCAGGATCGCCCCCAGCACAGCCGAATACGGCACGATCCATCGATAGTCGGGGCCCACCACGGCGCGCGCGAGGTGCGGCACCACGAGGCCGAGGAAGACGATCGGGCCGCACGCGGCGGTCGCGGCGCCGGCGAGCAGGGTGATGGCCGCGATGCCGACGACGCGCACGGTCACGATGCGCGACCCCAGCGACCGCGACATGTCGTCGCCGAGGCTCAGCACGTTGAGGAAGAACCCGCTGCCGATCGCGAGTACGAGGCCGGCGGCGATGAACGGTGTCGCGGCCCAGATGACGTCGGAGCCGCGCCCCACCACCGATCCGACGTTCCAGAAGCGCCAGGCGTCGAGCGAGGCGGTGTCGGTGAGGACGATCGCGGAGGTGATGGCCAGCAACATCGCCGACAGTCCGGTGCCCGCGAGCACCAGGGTCAGCGGTGAGGCGCCGCGGGTGAGTGCCGAGGTCCCGAACACCAGACCCGCGGCGATCATCGCCCCGAGCAGTCCGAAGCCCATGTACTCGATGGGGGCGGTGATCCCCAGCAGGTAGACGCCGGCGACGACGGCGCACGCCGCACCCGCGTTGACGCCGAGGAGACCGGGGTCGGCGAGGGGGTTGCGCGTGTGGGCCTGGGCCAGCGCACCGGCCGCACCGATGGCCAGCCCCACGAGGACGCCCAGGACGGTGCGCGGGATGCGGAGGTCGCGCACGATGCCCACGACGTCGGCGGGGGCCGACGACGGGGAGAACAGGGCCTCGGCGACCGTGCCGGGGGAGAGCGCCCGCGAGCCGATCGCGATCGACGCGATGGCCAGAAGTGCGAGGAGTCCCACGAAGGCCAGCAGTACGGTCAGATCGCGACCGCGCCTCGCGCGTGGGGACACCACCGCCGCCGAACCCTCCTCGATATCGACCATCAGTATGGCAAGGATAGCCTAAGTAGGCCGGCGATCGTCCCGGCGGCCACCGGGAGGGTTCGATAACCAAAGCGCAACATTTGGTAACCGAAACGGACGATGTGGCGGAACACAGCAGCCTGGCAGTGAACTGTCAGCAGCGACCGGTCGAGGAGACGAGCCGGCCGTCCACATCGCCTGCTCTCGACGACGAGCGGGCCAGCCGAGAGAGTGGGATTCGATGAAGAACGCACGCAAGACGACACAACGCGCGGCGGCCACGGTTCTGGCGGCTGCCGCCATCGGCACCGCGGGCATGATCGCGGCCGGACCCGCGAACGCCGTCGCACCGCCGGAGCTGCGCATCACCGGTGCGGTGTACTGCGACCGCACCGAGTTCGTCCCGACCCTGGTCCGTTCGATGACCGCCCGCAACGTCGGTGGCGTGACCATGCGCAACACGACGCTGCAGGAGATCAACGGCCAGCGTCGCTTCTCTCCGGCTCTCAAGCCCGGTGAGACCCTGAACATCACCACCAAGCAGCGCGGGTGCTTCCCGTCGTCGATCTCCGGGTACACGATCTCCGACATCCGCGAGAACGTGTTCGACAACTTCGGCTACTGGACGAACTGAGTCCCGACCGCGACCGACGTGACGGCGGTGATCCCCTCGGGGGTCACCGCCGTTCTCGTCCGCCAGTTGGGCACGTAACGACCGCAGTTGGGCAGGTAACGCCCGCAGTTGGGCAGCTGGGGCGGTGACTCAGTCGAGGTAGCGCGCGACCACCTCGGCGCGGGCCCGCATCGCGGCGGCGGCGTCGGGTCGGCCCAGGGCATCGAACTGCGCTGCGGCCGTGAGGCTCTCGTCCCTCTCCGCTCGCAGCACCGACCGGAGTTCGTTCTCGTCGAGCTCGAGACGGTCGATCTCGGTGGAGCCCACACCGACACCGCCCGGTCGAGCAGGGCCCGATCGGTCGGCGTCGTCGACAAACGGAGCCTGCGCGTTGTCGATGGCGGCGATGGCCGAACGCAGTGCGGCAACGGCGGTGCGGTCACCGGCCCTCAGTGCAGCGCGAAGATCCTGTCGAAGTGTGGAGCGCATGACGGGAGACGCTAGCGCCCGACCGATGCCGGACGACAGCGAATTTCGTCGCCCGAACGCCACCCGATGCCCAACTGCGGTCGTTACGTGCCCAACCGCGGTCGTTACGTGCCCAACTGCGGTCGTTACGTGCCCAACTGCGGCGTTTACGTGCCCAACTGCGGTCGTTACGTGCCCAACCGGCGGGGTGGGGGCGGAGCCGCGTCAGACCTTGTCGGGTTCGGCGGCGGCGAGCATGTCTTCGCGTTCGACGACCTTGATGCGTTCGCGGCCTTCGGCTTCGCCGAGTTTGCGTTCGTGTTCGTCGAGTCGGTACCAGCCGTCCCACGTGGTGAACGGCACGTTGCGGGATTCGAGGAGCTCGACGACCGAGGCCTCGGTGGGGCTGGCCGGGGTGTTGAGGGCGCCGGCCTTCATGTCGTCGAGGATGCAGTCGACGGTCTCGTTCGCATCACCCTTGGTGTGCCCGATCAGGCCGATCGGTCCACGTTTGACCCACCCGGTGGTGTACAACCCGGTCAGATGCTCGCCCTCGTCGAAGATCCGGCCCGACTCGTTGGGGATGACCCCGGCCTGCTCGTCGAACGGGATCGCGGGCAGGTTGTCCGACAGGTACCCGACGGCGCGATAGACCGCGCCGATCTCCCAGTCGGTGGTCTTGCCGGTCGGCTTCACATTGCCGGTCCCGTCGAGCTGGGTCCGTTCGGTCCGCAACCCGACGACCTTGCCGTCCTCACCCAGGATCTCCACGGGGCTCTCGAAGAAGTGCAGGAACAGTTTGTGGGGGCGGTCACCGGGCTCGCGGATGGCGTAGTTCTCGATGATCGTGGCGACCTGGTCGGTGATCTTCGACCCGCGCCGGGCGACGGCGGAGCCCTCGTCGTAGTCGATGTCCTCGGGGTCGACGATGACCTCGATGTTCGGAGAGTGGTCGAGTTCTTTGAGTTCGAGCGGGGTGAACTTGGCCTGGGCGGGTCCGCGGCGGCCGAACACATGGACCTCGACGGCCTTGTTGGCCTTGAGTCCGTCGTAGACGTTCGGCGGGATCTCCGTGGGCAGCAGCTCGTCACCGGTTTTCGCGAGGACTCGTGCGACGTCGAGTGCGACGTTGCCGACGCCGATGACGGCGACCTTTTCCGCCTCCAGCGGCCAGGTGCGGGAGAAGTCGGGGTGTCCGTCGTACCAGGCGACGAACTGCGCGGCACCGTAGGAGCCGTCGAGGTCGATGCCGGGGATCTGCATGCCGCGGTCGTCGGTGGCGCCGGTGGAGAAGATCACCGCGTCATAGAAGTTGCGCAGGTCGTCGAGGGTGATGTCGGTGCCGTAATCTACATTGCCCAGCAACCGGACCTGCGGCTTGTCGAGGACCTTGTGCAGGGCGGTGATGATGCCCTTGATCCGCGGATGATCCGGAGCCACCCCGTAGCGGATCAGGCCGAACGGGGCCGGCATCCGCTCGAACAGATCGATCGACACACCCCGCTCAGAAGCGGTGTCGGATTTCATCAGCGCGTCGGCCGCATAGATCCCGGCGGGTCCCGCGCCGACGATGGCGACTCGCAACGGACGTGTGTCTGCGCTCATGATTCGGACTTACCTTCTGTTCGTTCTTCTGGGGCCGCATTCTTTCGGGGCCATGCAGCGAAACAAAATCTCCCACCACGGTAGGCGTCGGCCCACGTCCGGCGCTAATCGCCTATGGTGCCGATCACCTGGGGTGTTCGCCGGTCAGCTCGCGAGCTGCGGCACCAGCTTCTGCAGCACCCACGGGATCGTCAGCACGGTCGGCACCGACATCGCGCTGCCGGTCACCTGGTCGAGGAACACCACGTCACCACGCTTGACGACGTCGAGGTTCATGAACGCGGGGTTGGCGCGCAGGGCGTCGGTGGAGCCCTGCCAGTCGACGACGACGAGTTTGTCGAGTCCGCCGAGCAGGCCGAGGTTCTCGTCGGAGATCGAGCCGTAGAACCCGTTGGTGATGCTCGGCTGCAGCGACGCCGGGAACTCGAGGCCCAGGTTGGTGAGCATCTGGCCGCGACCGTCGCCGGGGCTGTAGATGCTCAGGCCCCCGCCGGCCGATCCGATCACGACCGCACCGGTGCGACCGACCAGCTGCGGGTTCGCGGCCTTCGCGTCGGTGAATTCCTTCTCCGTCGCGCTGATGAGCTTCGCGGTCTCGGCGGGCTTGCCCACCGCCCGACCGATCTCGGTGGTCGACGCCGTCCACGGCACCGTCCAGTCCTGGTACTGCTCGGGGCGCACGACGGTCGGGGCGACCTTCGCGAGGTTGTCGTACTGCGACCGGGTCACCGCGTTGTTCACGGCAAGGATCAGATCGGGGTTGGTGGCCAGGGCCTTCGGGATGACCGAGGAGAGGTCCTGGGACCCCTGTCCGAGCACGACGGGCTCCTTGCCCTCGAGCGCCTTCTCGTTCCAGGGCGCGATCACGGTCTTCTCGGTGGGGTCGGAGAACGGGACCATCGTGGTCGGGGTGATGCCCAGGGCCAGCAGGGTGTCGCCGTCTCCGGGTCCCAGCGTCGCGATGCGGGCAGCGGTGGCGTCGATGGTGGTGGTGCCGTAGCGGTGATCGATCGTCACCGGCAGCGCGCTCGGCTCGGCCGCGACCGAGCTGCTCGAGGCGGCGGAGTCGTCGGGGGCCGAGCAGGCCCCCACGGTCAGAGCCAGACCGACGGCGGTGACAGTGGCGACGAGCGGGGTGAGTACGCGGCGGTGCATCGATTCTCCTAAGGATAGCCTCACCTCCACATTGGCAGAGGCGAGCCGATCCGGGCAAATCCGCCCTTGCCCCCGCGTCGATAGGATCGCTGCCATGGCCTCGACCGACACCCCCTCGCCCTCCCTCGATCCCGGCGCGTCCGACGACCCCGGGTGGAAGGCGGCGTGGCCGTTCCTCGTGGCCGTCGTGATCGTGGTTCTCGCGGTGGGGACCATCGCGCTGTTCCACGTGATCAAGCCCGGTTCCGAACGTCTCACCGAGAGCGCCAAGGTCACCAGGGCGATCAACGACTACTACACGGCCAAGAACGCGGTGAACTACGACCAGTTCCGCACCCTGAGCTGCCCCGCCGACCTGCTGCAACCCTCGTTCCCGACCGACGAGGCCTTCGAGAAGAGCGGCCAGGCCTCCCGCGCCGAGCACGGGAACATCACCATCACCGACATCACCGAGACCGCGGTCACCGGTTCCTCGGCGACGGCCAACATGCACTGGCGCTACACCAAGAACCCGAAGGACGAGGTGCTGCCGATCACGCTGGTGAAGGCCAGCGAGGACTGGAAGGTCTGCGGCGCGAAGGGGCCGTGATCCGTCCGGCCCGGGAGAGGGGCGGTGCCCGGATGCGCGGCGGGTGCGGTGTGTGCAACGCTTCTCAGGTGAGCTACGCAGGTGATCTGACCCCCCAGCAGGCCTGGGACATCCTCCGTTCCGACGCCGACGCGGTGCTCGTCGACGTGCGAACCCGCGCCGAGTGGTCCTACGTGGGCATTCCCGAGCTGTCCGAGATCGGCAAGCAGGTCGTGCTGATCGAGTGGGTCGGCTTCCCCGACGGGCAGCGCAACCCGCACTTCGTCTCCCAGCTCCGCGACGCCGGTGTGACCGACGACCAGCAGGTCCTGTTCCTCTGCCGGTCGGGTCAGCGCTCGGTGGGTGCCGCCGAGGCCGCGACCGCCGACGGGATCGCGCAGGCCTACAACATCTCCGAGGGCTTCGAGGGCGGCCTGGGTCCCGACGGCCAACGCGGCGTCGTGGGCTGGAAAGCCCAGGGCCTGCCCTGGCGCCAGTCGTGACGGGACGTCGGTCGTGACGGGCGCACGACGGTGATCGGCGGGGGATCGCCACTGCCCGAAGGGGTCTCGCCGGAGACCATCGGGGTGCGCGGCGGGCTGATGCGCTCGCAGTTCGACGAGACCTCCGAGGCGATGTTCCTCAACTCCGGCTACGTGTACTCCTCGGCCGCCGCCGCCGAACGCGCGTTCACCGGTGAGGACGAACGCTTCGTCTACTCCCGCTACGGCAACCCCACGGTCGCCATGTTCCAGGAACGACTGCGCCTGCTCGAGGGGTCGGAGGCGTGCTTCGCCACCGCCAGCGGTATGGCCGCGGTGTTCGTCTCCCTGGGTGCACTGCTGAAGGCCGGTGACCGCCTCGTGGCCGGGCGCAGTCTCTTCGGATCGTGCTTCGTGGTGTGCAACGAGATCCTGCCCCGCTGGGGTGTCGAGACCGTCTTCGTCGACGGCGAGGACCTCGACCAGTGGAAAGAGGCGCTGTCGGTGCCGACCACCGCGGTGTTCTTCGAGACACCGTCGAACCCGATGCAGTCCCTCGTCGACGTGGCGCGCGTGTCGGAGATGGCGCACGCCGCCGGCGCGCAGGTGGTGTTGGACAACGTCTTCGCCACGCCGCTCCTGCAGCGTGGTCACGATCTCGGCGCCGACGTCGTCGTGTACTCCGGCACCAAACACATCGACGGCCAGGGCCGGGTGATGGGCGGTGCGGTGTTGGGCTCCAAGGAGTACATCGACGGTCCCGTGCAGACGCTGATGCGGCACACCGGACCCGCGATGAGTCCCTTCAACGCGTGGACCCTGCTCAAGGGCATGGAGACCCTCCGTCTGCGTGTGGACGCGGCGGTCGGCTCGGCGTTGCGCATCGCGCAGTTCCTCGAAGACGATCCGCGCGTCAAGTGGGTCAAATACCCGTTCCTGCAGTCACATCCGCAGTACGAGCTGGCGACGTCGCAGATGACCGGCGGTGGCACCGTGGTCACCTTCGAGCTCAGTGACCCGGCCGGGATCGGCGGCAAGGCGCGCGCGTTCGAGGTCCTCGACGGGCTGCAGATCATCGACATCTCGAACAACCTGGGTGACGCGAAGTCGCTCATCACCCACCCGGCGACCACCACCCACCGGGCGATGGGGCCCGAGGGCAGGGCGGCGATCGGCCTGTCCGACGGGGTCGTTCGCCTGTCGGTGGGCCTCGAGGGCGTCGACGACCTGCTCGCCGACCTCGACCGGGCGCTCTAAACCCGCCGCCGCGGGACGCACCTCATGCAGGCGGTCATCGACTGGATCGTCGAGATCATCACCACGACACCGCCCTGGGTCGTGTACCTGCTGGTGTGGGCGCTCGTGTTTCTCGAGTCCGCCGCCCTGGTGGGTCTCGTGCTCCCCGGCGAGACCGCCCTGCTCACCGGAGGGGTGGCCGCCGCGGTCGGCGACACCAGCATCGGTGTGCTGATCGCGGGCGCATGTGTGGCCGCGATCGCCGGTGACGCAACAGGTTTCACGCTCGGGCGACATTTCGGACCGCGGATGCTCGAGTCGAGACTGGGGCGGCGCATCGGCGCCGAACGGTGGGACAAGGTGGCCCACGCGGTGCAGCACCGCGGCATCCCCGCGGTGATCGCCGCCCGCTGGGTGGGCTACGTCCGCACGCTGACACCGTTCGTCGCCGGGATGAGCCGCATGGCGGTGAAGCTGTATCTGACCGCCAACGTCATCGGTGGACTGATCTGGGTCATCGCGGTCGGCATGATCGGGTATCTCGTGGGAGCGGCGGTCGGTGCGCGACTCCTGCTCTACGGCGGGCTCGTCGTCGGTGGCGCGGCCCTGGTGTACGTCGGCATCGCCTGGTGGCGCAACCGTCACCGTGATCGCCGCCTCGCCGACACCGAACCCGGCTGACCGCTCACCCACGGAGGAACGTCGGCCCGCGTCGCCGGTGATCTCCGCGAGGGTCAGGCCAGGAGGTCGGTACAGCCCAGGGCGCGCAGGACGGTGCCGAACTTGGCGGTGGTCTCGGCGAGTTCGGCATCGGGATCGGATTGCGCGACAACCCCGCCACCCGACCACGCGCGGATAGTCCGACGGTCGGCGGCGATCTCGGCGCAGCGGATGCTCACCATCCACTCGCCGTCGCCGGCGGTGTCGGACCAGCCGACGGCCCCCGCGTAGAAGTCGCGGGGCTCCTCGGTGGCGAGGATCAGATCCCGGGCCGCCGCGTTCGGCGTGCCGCAGATGGCCGGGGTCGGGTGCAGGACCAGCGCGAGATCCAGCGACGTCATCGTGGGGTCGCGGAGTACACCCTCGATCGGGGTGGCGAGGTGCCACATCTCGCCGGTGCTCAGCAGGATCGGCTCCTCGGGCACCGTCAATGTCGTGCACAGCGGTCCCAACACCGACGTCAGATAGTCGACGACGATCCGGTGCTCGTGCCGATCCTTCGCCGAGTCGAGCAGCGCGGCCGCCCGGGCGGCGTCGATCGCCGGGTCACTCGATCGCGGCGCCGACCCGGCGTACGGGCGGCACGTCACGCGGTCGCCGGTCTTGTGCACCAACGACTCCGGGCTCGCCCCCACCAGTGTGCGTCCGACGAAGTCGCCGCCGGCGGCCGAGAGGTCGACCCGAAAGGCGTTGTGTTCGTGGTTGCCCGCCGCCAGCGCGGCGACCACCGCGTCGATGTCGAGGGGCTCGGCGGCGACCAACTCGATGGCTCGGGCGAGCACCACCTTGTCGGCCGCGCCCGCGGCGATCCGGTCGATCACCGCGGCCACGCGGGCGACGTGGACCTCCGGTGCCGGGATCGTCGCGGTGAGGGTGACCGGTACGGCATGCGCCGGGGCCGAGCCGGTATCGGGCTCGCGGTGCTCGAGGGCGCCGACGGCCATCAGCGCGTCCGGTGCGGCCTCGTCGAACGCGATGGCCCCGACCACGGCGACCGGGGTGCCGTCGCGGCGTCCCCGGGCGATCGCGTCGACGGCGTCGGCGGCGTCGGCGAACCGCGCCACCGGGGTGCCCGCGTGCACGCAACCGTGCGGGCGGGACAAATGGAAGGACACGCGATCAACGCTACCCGCGGGCCTTGCGATCACCGTGACCGCAAATCCGCCCACCACGATGTCGTCGTGAGGTCACCGCGGTGTGTCGCGCGCCACATCGCGATTGACACCGGGTGCGGTCGGCGGTCAGTCTCATTGCCAGGTCATGAGTGTCAGCGCACAGCCCCGGCTTGCTGACCGGCAACCCTCCAACCGCGGTGGGGTGCTCCGGGTGACGACCAGGCCGCGTCCGAGGTGGACGTGAGCAAGCGCGGACTCCTCGCACGGAGTCCTCTGACGAGAACGAGGACCATCCTGTCTGTCACCGACATCACACCTGCCCCCGCCGACCTCGCGCCGGTGTACCCGATCGCCGACGTCGTGGGTGCGCACGAGACCGTCGACTGCGCCGCAGGTCGCGTGCGCTACGTCAACGGCGACTACGCCGCCAGCGCGCCCGCCCTCACCGCCGTCGCCACCGAGATCGCCCAGGCGTTGCCGCAGTACGCCAGCGTGCACCGCGGTGCCGGGCACCTGTCGCAGCTCGCGACGGCCCGCTACGAGAACGCCCGGGCGGTCGTGGCCGGCTTTGTACGCGCCCGCGCCGACGACCACGTGATCTTCACCCGCAACACCACCGACGGCATCAACCTCCTGGCCCGCGCCGTCCCCGGCGACACCGTGGTCCTCGATGTCGAGCACCACGCGAACCTGTTGCCGTGGCAGCGTTCCGGGGCGGACACGAAGGCGAAGCCGGAGCTCGACCGCAAGTGCCGCGTGGTGACCTGTCGCCCCACCGTCGCAGCAACGCTCGACGGGTTGGCCGCCGAACTCCACCGCGCTCCCGCGGCGCTGCTCGCCGTCACCGGCGCATCGAAAGTGACCGGTGAGGTGCTGCCCCTGGCGAAGCTCGCCGACATCGCCCACGACGCGGGTGCCCGCGTCCTCGTCGATGCCGCCCAGCTCGCCCCGCATCGCGCGATCACCGTCGCCGGACACGGCATCGACTACCTCGTGTTCTCGGGCCACAAGCTGTACGCGCCCTTCGGATGTGGCGTCCTCGTCGGCCGCGGCGACTGGCTCGACGCCGCCGAGCCCTACCTCGCCGGCGGCGGCGCGACGGCCGACGTGCCCCCGACCGATGACGCTCTCGAGGTGGCCTGGCGCAGCGGACCCGCACGCCACGAGGGCGGGACCCCGAACGTGTTGGGCGCCATCGCGATCGCCGCGGCCTGCGTCGCGATCGACGATCTCGGTTTCGAGCGGATCGGGCTGCACGAGCATCGGCTGCGCACCCGTTTCGACGACGCGCTCGACGGGATCGACGGCGTGAGGCGACTCTCGATCTGGTCCGACAGCCGCGACCGCGTCGGTATCGCCGCGTTCACCGTCGCCGGTCACTCACCGCGCGCGGTGGCCGAACACCTCAACGACACCCACGGCATCGGTGTCCGCGACGGCCGCTTCTGCGCCCACCCGCTGCTCCACCACCTGGGCCATCCCGAAGGGGCGGTACGGGTCAGCTTCGGTGTCGGCACCGGGTCCGACGACATCGACCGTCTCACCGCCGCACTCGCCGACCTGGTCTCTCGCACATAACCTGACCGTTCGCGTGCTCGTGCACCGCTCGCATCTGATCTGACCCCTCGCATGCTCACGCACGGTTCGCAGGCCCCCGGCAGCATGCGATGGGGCAGCGAGCATGCGACGGATCGCCGAGCATGCGGGCGTGGCTTCGCTAACCTGGGATCACCGCGACTGGCGAAGGTGGGATACCACCAGGAAGCGCAACACACGGAGCATCGTCCGCCTGGGTGCCCTCTTTCGAGAGGAGAGCGCGTGGTCGCAGACCAGATGAACGGTGTCGGAGTCGCGTCGCAGGTAATGGCGTCGGTCGCCGAGGCGGCCCACTGGTTCGCCCGAGAGCACGGCAGAAAGCCCGTCTTGGCAACAGTTCTGGTGGGTGACGATCCCGCGTCGCACACCTATGTCCGCATGAAGGCCGCGCGCGCCGCTGAGTGTGGCCTCGATTCGGTGTCACACGTGGTGCCCGAGGCGACGACCACGCAGTCCGCGGTGGCGCTGGTCGATCGCCTGTCGCGCGACCCGGGTGTCGACGGGATCCTGGTGCAACACCCGGTGCCTGCCCACATCGATGAGCGGCAGGTGTTCGATGCCATCGTGCCCGCCAAGGACGTCGATGGCGTGACCACAGGATCGTTCGGCGCAATGGCGCTGGGGTGCAGCGGGTTCGCCTCGTGCGCCGGGGGCGATCATGCGACTGCTCGAGGCGTACGACGTCGATGTTGCCGGGGGTCATGCCGTGGTGGTTGGTCGCAGCCCGATCCTCGGGCGGCCGGCGGCGATGATGCTCCTCGGTCACGATGCGACCGTCGCCGTATGCCATTCGAGGACCAGCGATCTCGCCGAGCACGTCGCATGTGCTGACATCGTGGTGGCTGCTGCGGGCTCGCCACGGCTGATCCGTGGCGAGTGGGTCAAACCCGGTGCCGTGGTCGTCGATGCGGGCTACAACCCCGGCAATGTCGGCGACGTCGACGAGACCTCGGCGGCTCGCCGCGCGCGCCTGCTCACCCCGGTGCCCGGCGGCGTGGGTCCGGTGACCATCGCGGTCCTGTTCGAACAGACCGTCCAGGCCGCCTACCGCTCGCACCGTATCTGACCGTTCGCACGCTCTCGCGCTGTTCGCACCACGTGCGAAGGGTGCGAACGACACCGAAGCGTGCGAACGATCCGCCGGCATGCGGACAGAAGGTCGCGATCAGCTCTCCCCGTGGTCCCATCGGCGCTGCAGGTCGGCGCGGCCGCCGTCGGTGGCGGTGCCGTACAGCCGACACCGCGCCATGCCCCCGTCGGGGTGGATGTCCATGCGCGCCTGCGTCATCGGGCGATCGACGACGACGGTGAAGCGGTGTCGGGTGTCGGGTTGCAGCGGGGTGCGGGGGAGGATCTCGAACCACTCGCCGTCGGCCCCGTCGCGCCCGCGCACCCTGGCCTCCCCGGGGGCGTTGCCGAGGAACCAGCTGGTGTCGAGTTCGACGAGCGAGACCACGCCCTGGGACGCGAGGTCGATCTCGACCCAGTCGTTGCCGTCGTCGCGACGCCGGGAGGTCTCCCATCCCTCGCCCATCGAGCGGGCCCCACCGGGCATCAGCAGGTTGTTCGGTGAGCCGTAGAACATGTTCGAGCATGCGCTGATCCGGGCGCCGTTCTCGAGTGCAGCGAGGTCGAACGGTCCGTGGTCGAGGAACTGCGGATCGGGGACACCGCGTCCGTGGACGCGCAGTCGGGCGACGCCGCCGTCGGGGTAGATCGACAGCCGCACGTGGGTGAACCGGTCGCGGGAGGTGACCTCGATCGGGTTGGCCGTGTCGCCGGCGACCGGCTGCCGCTCGACGATGGTCTGCCAGTCCGCGTCGACGACCTCGTGTGCGGGCGGTAAGCCGGTGACGACGGCGGCCTCCACCGACACCGTCGGCGGGAAGTTGCCCACGAACCACGAGGTGTCCACCACGACACCGTGGATCACACCGGGCACACCGAGTCGCACGATGGCGCGGTCGACCGCGGAGGGGTCGTCGGGCGTGAAGCCGCCCGGTCGACGTCGTCGCGTCTCCCAACCGTCGTAGATCTGACCCGTGTGCCCGAAGGTCGCGGGCCGGTACTCCGACGACGCCGGGACGATCAGGTTCTCCGCCTCGGCGAACAGGGCGTCGGTGCTGGTGATCACGGCGCCGCCGAGGCTGCGCAGGGCGAGATCGGGCATCGCGGTGAACGCGGCAGGGGGTGTGGAGTCGGTCACGAGCGCCAAGATTACTTCCCGACCCGGACGGCGTCGGCAGCTCGTTTGCGCAGTCCGCCGCACGTTGGCATACTTGTATCGTTCAAGTAGTTGCGGCATGAAACTCTTTTGAGGTGAGAAGTATGTCCCGTCCCGAGAATGTGGACGAGCTGATCGCGGTGTTGGGTCGGTGGGCCCGCATCCGCGAGCGTCTCGTCGTCACCAAGCTCAGGACAGCCGACGGCACGGTGGAGACCGCGGCGTTCCAGTGCCTGTTCGAACTCGCCGTCGGCCCACTGCGCTCCGGTGAACTGGCCGAGCGGCTCTTCGCCGATCCCTCCACGGTCAGCAGGCACATCGCCTCGCTGGTCGGGCTCGGATACGTCCGGCGTGAGGCCGACCCTCGCGACGGCCGCGCCACGATCCTGGTCCTCACCGACTCGGGGCGTCGACAGGTCGAGGCGGTTCGGGAACACCGGATGCGCGGCATGGACTCCATGCTCGGCGAGTTCTCCGACGGGGACATCGGGAATCTCGCGACCCTCATGACGCGTTTCGTCGATGCAGCCGAACAATTCGCCGGCCGGTCAGGTCGATGATGAACGCATCATCTCTGTTGGCGCACACGCCGACGACCCGACCCCGACCACCACAGATTCCGACATTCACGACACGACAGACGATCTCGCTGCACGGTCACGACACGCAAAGGCATCACGATGAGTCACGACGCAGCCATCTCCGGCACCAAGCCGAAGGCGGGCGCAGCCGACGCCACCGAACCCGGTGGGCTGAGCCATCGTCAGATCCTCACCATCATGGGTGGACTGATGATCGGCATGTTCCTCGCCGCGCTCGACCAGACGATCGTCTCGACCGCGATCCGCACGATCGCCGACGACCTCCAGGGGTATTCACTGCAGGCGTGGGTCACCACCGCTTACCTGATCACCTCGACGATCGTCACCCCGCTCTACGGCAAGCTCTCCGACATGTACGGCCGCAAGCCGTTCTTCATGACCGCGATCACGCTGTTCATCATCGGTTCGCTTCTGTGTTCCACGGCGACGTCGATGTACGAGCTCGCCGGATACCGCGCCCTGCAGGGTCTCGGTGCCGGTGGTCTGTTCTCGTTGGCGCTGACCATCATCGGCGACATCGTGCCCCCGCGGGAACGCGCGAAGTACCAGGGCTACTTCCTCGCCGTGTTCGGCACCTCCAGCGTGCTCGGCCCGGTGCTCGGCGGCCTGTTCGCCGGCCAGGACAGCATCCTGTTCATCACCGGCTGGCGCTGGGTGTTCCTCGTCAACGTGCCGATCGGTCTCATCGCGCTCGTCGTGGTGTTCAAGGTCCTCGACTACAACCAGATCAAGGGTGAGCGTCGCCGGTTGGACTGGTGGGGCGCACTGGCTCTCGCCATCGGCGTGGTGCCGCTACTGATCGCCGCCGAGCAGGGACGCGAATGGGGTTGGGGCGACTACAAGACCGTCGTCTGCTACATCATCGGCGTCGTCGGCATCGCCGCGTTCATCTCGGTCGAGAAGGCCATGGGCGAGGCCGCGATCATCCCGCTCCGGGTGTTCAAGAACCGCATCTTCAGTCAGGGCATCGTCATCTCGGTGGTCATCGGTGCGGTCATGTTCGGCGCCATCTCGATTCTGCCGCAGTACTTCCAGGTGATCCGCGGGTCGAGCCCGACCGTCGCCGGGCTGCAGCTGCTGCCGATGGTGGTCGGCCTGATGAGCGCGTCCATCCTCTCGGGCCAGACGATCTCGCGGACCGGCCGCTACAAGATCTTCCCGATGATCGGCGTCGTGTTGATCACGGTGGTCACGTTCCTGATGCACTACGTCAGCGTCGCCACGCCGCTGTGGCTCGTGATGCTGATGGCGTTCTTCCTCGGCTTCGGTCTCGGCAACCTGATGCAGCCGCTGACCCTGGCGATGCAGAACGTGTTGCCCGCCAAGGACATGGGTATCTCGACGTCGTCGGCGACGTTCTTCCGTCAGATCGGCGGCACGCTCGGTGTGGCGGTGTTCTTCTCCGTGTTGTTCTCGGCGATGGGCCCGAACATCAAGGATCAGATCGAGAAGGCGGCGCCGTCGGCCGAGTTCCGTCAGGGCATCGCCCAGGCCGCCGCCAGCTCCGACCCGTCGGTCGCGCAGTTCGGTCAGGGCCTCGCGTCGGGCAACGCCGGCGCCTCGGGTGGGGTCCTCAACGACACCTCGATCATCGCCAAGCTGCCGGGCGCGATCGCAGCGCCCATCAAGGACGGCTTCGCCGACTCGATGGACCTGGTGTTCCTGTCGGTGTCGTTGATGTCGATCATCGCGCTCATCGCGGTGTTCACCTGGAAAGAGGTGCCGCTGCGGTCGGGTTCCGGATCGCAGGCCGCCGCACAGGATCTCGCCGACGCCAAGGCGCTCGACGCCGAGTCCGCGCCGGTGGAGGTCTCACCGGCGGAATCGGTGGTCGCCGCGGTACCGGCCGCCGACCACGGTCGCCACGAGGCCGACGCGGCCGGACCGGGCCGCCACGAGGTGGGACGCGCGCCCGGCGCCGACAACGTGCCGCCGCTGGGCGGGACCGACCACTCCGGTCGGCACGAGGCCTGACCGGCCCCGCTTCGCACAGACGACTCGTCCCCGACACTCACGCGAGTGTCGGGGTCGAGTCGTGGATGGGGACGGTGTCAGCCGCGCGAGGGGTCGTTCGCGTGATCGGGCTGCTCGGCCAGGCGCGCGATGGCCTCCTCGGCGATCTTCTCGGCGTCGGCGCGGCCGGTCCAGCCACCCGGGGTGACTTCTTTGCCGGGCTCGAGGTCCTTGTAGTGCTCGAAGAAGTGCGCGATCGCGTCGAGCTCGTACTTCGAGACGTCGCCGATGTCCTGGATGTGATCCCAGCGGACGTCCTTGGCGGGGACGGCGAGCAGCTTGTCGTCGCCGCCGGCCTCGTCGGACATGCGGTACATCCCGACGATGCGCGCGCGCACGATCACGCCGGGGTAGACCGACTCGGGCAGCAGCACGAGCGCGTCGAGCGGGTCGCCGTCCTCGCCCAGGGTGTTGTCGATGTAGCCGTAATCCGCGGGGTAGCCGAACGCGGTGTACAGGTAGCGATCGAGATAGACCTTGCCGGTCTCGTGATCGACCTCGTACTTGTTGCGTGCGCCCTTGGGGATCTCGATGGTGACGTCGAACTCCACGACTGGTGTCCTCTCCGGTGGGGATCGCCGGTCGGTTCCGGCGGATTGCGCTGCGCGCGGACCCGGCCCACTGTCGACCGGCGTCTGCAAACGTCGACAACGATACTGTTGGTCGCAGGTGTGGCGAGGGCGGGATCGGCCGTGGGGAGCGGTGTCGCCCGCGAGACGCGATGAGGAGTTGTGTGAACGCACGAGCGGGCAGGCGCGGCAACGTCTGGTGGACGGTGATCCCTCTGCTGGCCGTGGTCGTCGTCGCAGCGGTGGTCGTCGTGGTCGCGCTGTCGGTCGACTCCGGCAGCACCACGTCCTCGGCCGACGTCCCCACCCGTCCCGCGCTGGTCACGGTCTCGCCCGTGGTGCAGCCGGTCGCGGCCAACGCGCCCGAACCCACCGGCACCGGCATCACCGCCCAGATCGCGTCGGCCGCGGCCGACCCGGCACTCGGGGACCTCGGCGGTCAGATCTCCGACGCACTCACCGGTCAGGTGCTCTGGTCGGCGTCACCGCAGCGGTCGTTCATCCCCGCCTCCACCACGAAGGTCCTCACCGCGGCCGCCGCGCTGCTGACCCTTCCGCTCGACAAGCAGATCACCACGTCGGTCGTGGTGGGGTCGGGTGGTCAGGTGGTGCTCGTCGGCGGTGGTGATCCGACGCTGTCGGTGCAGCCCGACGGCACCGCGAGCTTCTTCACCGACGCCGCCCGCATCTCCGACCTCGCCGCGCAGATCCAGAGATCAGGCGTCCGGGTCACCTCGGTCGCCGTCGACACCGGCCTCTACACCGGGACGTCGTTCGCGCCGTCGTGGGAGACCGCCGACATCGCCGGCGGCAGCATCGCGCCGATCCAGTCGGTGATGGCCGATTCGGGACGCATCGACCCGACCGAGCTCTACTCCCCGCGCAGCGCGACCCCGGCCGTCGCCGCGGGCAAGGCGCTCGCCGCCGACCTCGGTGTGTCCAGCAGCGCGGTCACCGAGGCGACCGCCCCGACCGGTGCCCGACAGATCGCCTCGGTGCGCTCGGCGCCGCTCGAGACGCGACTGCGCGACATGCTCGTCGACTCCGACGACGTGCTCGCCGAGACCATCGCCATCGAGGTCGCCCAGGCCACCGGCGGACCCTCGAGCCTCGACGGCGGTGTCGCCGCCGTGCAGTCGACCCTGGCCTCGGCCGGACTCGACACCGCCGGGGTCTCGCTGAGCGACACCAACGGACTGTCGGTCCGTGACCGCCTCTCGGCCGCGGTGCTCGACGGCATCCTGCGTGCGGCCGCGGGCACCGGCAACGCGAAACTGCGACCGCTGGTCGAGATGCTGCCCATCTCCGGCGCCACCGGCACGCTCGCCGACCGCTTCGGCAACGGCGCCCGGTCGGGTGCCGGATGGATCAAGGCCAAGACCGGCAGCCTCACCGACGTGAACACCCTCGCCGGCATCGTCCAGACCCGGGAGAACCGCGTGCTCACCTTCGCCCTGCTGTCCAACGGGACCGACGCGAACCGGGCCCGCCCGGCCCTCGACGCCGTCGTGACCCGCCTGCGCGACTGCGGCTGCCGGTGAGCACCCCCGGCACGTCCGGCGCCGAGTCGCCCGATGCCCGGCCGCCCGGCGCGCAGATCGACTGGGGCGTGGCCGCGGGGATCGGTCGCCGCATCGCCCGCCCGGGCCCGCTGACCACGCGCTACACCCTCGAGGCGGCGCGGTCGGAGCTCGCCTCGGCCGCCGTCGCCGCCGAGGCCCCGGTGCGTGAGGTGACCGGTCTCGCCGACGGCCTGCCCGTCCCGACGGCGTCGGTGCTCGATCGCGGGCAGTGGATCGACGCCGCCGCCAGGTCGATGTCGTCGATGCTCGGGGGTGGTCAGCCCGGATCGCCAGGCGGTCTGAACATCGCGGGCCGTCTCGGCGGGGTGCAGGCGGGTGGCCTGCTCGCGCTGCTGTCGGGGGCGATACTCGGCCAGTACGACCCCTTCTCCCCGGACCCGCGCACCGGCGACGACGGCGTGCTGATGTTGGTGACGCCCAACATCATCGCCGTCGAACGCTCGCTGAAGGTGGTGCCGTCGGACTTCCGGCTGTGGGTGTGCCTGCACGAGGTCACCCACCGGGTCCAGTTCTCGGCCAACCCCTGGTTGCGCGGTTACATGCTCGACAACATCGCGCTCATCAGCGCCGACAACGGGGAGTCGGGCGGCGAGATGGTCGCGCGCATCTCGGCGGCATTGAAGTCCGAGAAGCCCCGGGAGAAGGGCGTTCTCGGTGCGATGCAGCTGCTGCAGACGCCCGAGCAGTACGACGCCTTCACCCGGCTGATGATGCTGGGAACCCTTCTCGAGGGGCACGCCGACCACGTGATGGACGCCGTCGGACCGGGCCACGTGCCCACCGTGGAACGCATCCGCGCGGCGTTCGACCAGCGCCGCAAACGTCCCCAGAACCCGCTGCAGAAGCTGCTGCGGTCACTCATCGGCATGGACGCCAAACTCGCGCAGTACATCCGGGGCAAGGCGTTCACCGACGAGGTCGTCACGACCGTCGGTATGGAGCGCTTCAACGCGATCTGGACCGGACCGGACACCATGCCGCTCCCCGAGGAGATCGACGAGCCGAGACGATGGATCGACCGGGTCCTGTGAGCCCGCTCCGCGAGATCGCCGGCGCTGTCGTCGATCTCGCGGACAGCCACCCGATCGGCGACGAGGTCTGCGTCGGTCTCTCCGGTGGCGCCGACTCGTTGGCGCTGACCGCCGGTGCGGTCGCGGCGGGATTGGCCGTGACCGCCCTCGTCATCGACCATGGGCTGCAGCGTGATTCACGCGCAGTGGCCGAGCGTGCCGCCGATCAGGCGCGCGGGCTCGGTGCCCGGGCGCAGGTGATCGGGGTGTCGGTGTCGACCAGGGGCGGCCCGGAGGGTGCGGCCCGCCGCGCGCGCCACGGCGCCCTCGCCGACGCCCGTGACGGCGCGCCGGTACTGCTGGCGCACACCCTCGACGATCAGGCCGAGACGGTGCTGCTGGGCCTCGGCCGCGGTTCGGGGCCCCGCTCGATCGCGGGCATGGTCGCGTGGGCGCCGCCCTGGGGTCGACCGCTCCTCGCCCTTCGCCGGTCGGTCACCCACGCCGCCTGCGACGAACTCGGCCTCGAACCCTGGCACGACCCCCACAACACCGACCCCCGCTTCGCCCGTGCGCGGCTACGCGCCGAGGTGATCCCGGTGCTCGAGGACATCCTCGGTGGGGGTGTGGCGCCCGCGTTGGCACGCACCGCACGCCGCCTCCGCGAGGACGCCGAGGTGCTCGACGCCCTCGCCGACGACGTCGACGCAGGTGGCGGCACGAACGGCCTCGACCGCACGGTGTTGGCGGCGCTACCGGCGGCGATACGGCGCAGGGTGGTGCGCCGATGGATGATCTCGGTCGGTGCGACCGAACCGACGGAACGACTGATCCTGGCCGTGGACGACCTCGTCTTCGACCCTCGCCCGCACGCCGCGGTCGCCATCGGCGGCGACAGCGGGCATCGACTCAACGTCGTCGCCGACGGTGTCGAGCTGACCGTGACGACAACGCCCCGCTGAGGAGTCCGCTCAGCGGGAGTGCCCGGTCAGCGCGCCGGAGCAGGCTTCGGGGCCGGCTTCGGCGGGACGAACGGGGAACGGATCGTCTTGAAGTACTCGTTGATGTTGCCGATCAGGACCGGGCCGCCGGCGCTGATGGTGCCGATGGTGCCACCGATACCGGCGCCGGTGACGAGGCCGGGAAGGCAACCGGTCGCAATCAGGATCACGCAACCCAGGCCCGCCCCGATGATCGTGCCGACCAGTGCGCCGACACCGGTCGCGACCCCGAGGTTGTCACCGAGCGTCTGTAGTGCCTGATCGTCTCGCTGCTTGCGGGTGCGAGGGGGATCGGTGAAGTAGGTGTTCGCCTCGATCCGCCCGATCTGCGGCGTGAGGGTGGCGGTGCGACCCGTGATGGACGTCTTCACGGGGGTCGACACGTTGTCGAGGACCAGGTTCAGCGGGAGCGTCCGCGCGACGCGACCCTGTCCATCGAGGACCTCGAGGTTCTTGTCGCTGGAACGGAACGATCCGTTGACCGCGGTGAGCGACACCGACTGCTTGGCGATCGCGACATTCACGGTGGGCGCGGCCGCGGGGGCTGCCGACGCCTGCGCACCGGTGGTGAGCGCGGCCACCGAGGCGACGGTCACCGCTGCGGAGACGAGTGCGGTTCTGATCTTCATGGCCGTGCATCCGTTCACTTGTCGAGCGTTCGGTCGACACGTGTTCCGGTGTCGATCTCTCGTTCTCTCCGTTGAGGTATCTCGCGAAAGCGGCGTTCTCGTGCGTTCGTCCGGGGTGTCGGAGAAATTCGATATTAGCGCCAGCAAATTCACGTTGTTGTACCAACCCGAATTTTGCTCGTGATCATCTCGTGATGGGCAGCTTATCCACTATCCGGCCTCGTCTGCAGCTCTCACGGCACGACGTGACAAGCTGTCTGTCGAACGCGCAGACGGCGAGAAGCGCGCCGAGGGCGAGAGGGCTGACGGGTGACCGAGAACCGTGACCGCTACGGGATTGATCCCTACGGCGACGACATCGAGGCCGTGGTGATCAGCGAGGCGCAGATCGCCGAACGCACCCACGAGCTGGCGCAGGCGATCGCCGCCCGGTACCCCGACATCGACGACGACCTGGTCCTCATCGGGGTCCTCAAGGGCGCCATCATGTTCATGACCGATTTCGCACGTGCACTCCCGATCCCGTCGCAGATGGAGTTCATGGCCGTCAGCTCGTACGGCTCGGCGACGTCGTCGTCGGGTGTGGTGCGGATCCTCAAGGACCTCGACCGCGACATCGCCGGCCGCGACGTCCTCATCGTCGAGGACATCATCGATTCGGGCCTCACCCTCTCGTGGTTGCTGAAGAACCTCAGCGCACGGCACCCGAAGTCGATCGCCGTGTGCACGCTCCTCCGCAAGCCCGACGCCGTGCGCCGCGACGTCGAGATCGCCGAGGTCGGTTTCGACATCCCGAACGAGTTCGTCGTCGGCTACGGACTCGATTGCGCCGAGCGCTACCGCGACCTGCCCTACATCGGCCGGTTGAACCCGAACGTCTACCAGGGCTGAGTGGTCACGGCCATGACGACCGCGATCGATCTCGCCGCCGACGTCGCCGCCGGTCGGGTCCGTCCGGAGCAGGCCGTCGACGACGCGCTGGCGCGGATCTCGGCCCGCGACTCCGACGTCGGCGCCTTCGTCCGGGTGCGCGCCGACGCCGCCCGCGCCGAGGCCGCCGCACTCTCCCGACGTACCGACCTCGGGTCGCTGCCGCTGGCCGGCGTACCGATCGCGATCAAGGACAACGTCGCCGTCGCCGGTGAGCCGATGACCATCGGATCCCGCGCCACCGTGCACGATCCGCAACCGGCCGACCACGCGATCGTGTCGAGGCTGACCGCCGCCGGTGCGGTGGTCGTCGGGATCACCGCGGTGCCCGAACTGTGTCTGTTCGGCGCGACCGACAGCCCCGATCGGATCACCCGCAACCCGTGGAACCGCAACCTCACCGCGGGCGGATCGTCGGGCGGCTCGGCCGCCGCGGTCGCCAGCGGGCAGGTGCTGCTGGCGCACGGCAACGACGGTCTCGGGTCGATCCGCATCCCCGCCGCCGATTGCGGACTGTTCGGCATCAAACCCGGCTCGGGCGTCGTCCCGCCTCAGGGCGGCGGCAACGGTTGGTACGGCATGGCCGAGAACGGCCCGCTCGCCACCACCGTCGCCGATGCCGGACTGATGCTCGCGGTGATGGCCGACGACATGTCCCTGGCCACCGCCGCGACCGGGTCGAACGCCTCCGCGCTGCGCATCGTGGTGGCCGACAACTTCCCCCTCGCGATCGGATCGACCGACCCGCACTGGGCCGCCACACTGACCGCGGCGTCGCAGGTCGCCGCAGAGATCGGCCACCACATCAGCGCCGCCGATCTGCCCTATCCGACGAACCCCGCTCCGCTGATGCTGCGGTGGGTGGGCGGCGCGGCCGCCGATGCCGACGACATCGCCGGGCACGGTGGTGATCTGCGCAAGTTGCAGAAGCGCAGCCGCCGGCACACGGCGTTGGGGCGCGTCGTGAACCGGCGCGGACTCGTCACCGAGCAGCAGAAGTCCGCGACCGTGGCCCGCGTGGAGCGCTACCTCGACACCGCCGGCGCCGACGTGGCGATGACCCCCATGCTCGCGCGGCCGCCGATCGACGCCGCGCGGTGGAGTGAGCGCGGCTGGCTCGCGAACATGTACGCCAACATCGGCTACGCGCCGTTCGCCGGACTGATCAACCTGCTGGGGTGGCCGGCGATGTCGGTGCCGTTCGGTGTGCACCCGGCGTCGAAGACACCGATGGCCGTGCAGGTCTTCGGCCGACCGGGCAGCGAGGCGACCCTGCTGGGACTCGCCGCGCAGATCGAACAGGCCCGACCGTGGCCCCGTATCGCACCCGGCTTCGACGGGCTGTGACCGCTCCCGGACCGTGCGATCGGTTCCCGCCCGCCGACCGCGACGCGGTCTACCGGGTGATCGAGAAGCGCCGTGACATCCGGCATTTCGCGGGTGGTGTCGTGCCCGACGACGTGTTGGGGAGGTTGCTGGCGGCCGCGCACCACGCGCCCAGCGTCGGGCTGATGCAGCCGTGGCGATTCGTGCGCATCGCCGACGCGCAGGTCCGCGCGTCGATCCGCGACCTGGTGGAGGACGAGCGGATCCGCACCGCCGACGCGCTGGGGGAACGGTCCGACGATTTCATGGCGCTGAAGGTGGAGGGCATATCCGAGGCCGCCGAGGTGCTCGTCGTCGCGCTCGGTGACCACCGCGAACGGCACGTGTTCGGTCGCCGCACGATGCCGCAGATGGATCTCGCGTCGGTGTCGTGTGCGATCCAGAACCTGTGGCTCGCCGCGCGCGCCGAGGGGTACGGGATGGGCTGGGTGTCGCTGTTCGACCCGGCCGCACTCGGCGATCTCCTCGGGTTCCCCGAGGGTGCCGAGCCCGTCGCGATCCTGTGTCTGGGACCGGTCGAGGAATTCTACGAACGCCCGATGCTCGTCGAGACCGGATGGGCGACCGAACGCCCCCTCGACGACCTCCTCTTCACCGACCGCTGGCCCACCCCGCCGACCGGGCGGTGAACCCCGTCGATCGGGCACCCAGACGCGGCTCGGGCGGGGTCAGGAGTCCTGGGCGTCCAGCTTGTCGGCGACCTCCTGGGGGAAGCCGCCGGTCGCGATGGGGCCCCAGCGGGTGGGGGTGACCCGGATGAGCGACTTGTTCTGCGTCGCCATCGCCGCCCGGTACTCGTCCCAGTCGGGGTGTTCCCCGGAGATCGACCGGAAGTACTCCACGAGTCCTTCGAGCGACTCGGGCTGGTGCAGCACCTCGGCGGTCCCGTCGACCTGTACCCAGGCGTCGTTGAACTCGGCCGAGAGGACGAGCACCGACACCTCCGGGTGCTTCTCGGCGTTGCGGGTCTTCGCCCGGCCCGGATAGGTCGAGATGACGATGCGTCCCTCGGCGTCGACACCGCCGGTCACCGGCGACATCTGCGGGGTGCCGTCCGAGCGGGTCGTCGTGAGGATCAGGTTGTGTCGGGTGCGGACGAAGTCGAGCAGTTCGTCGAGCTCGACGCGGTCGTTGGTCGCTATGTTTCTGGCCACGACACCACGGTAGCGGCCGGCGCGACCCTCGCCGCGTCGATGCGGCGCACGATCTCGGCGACCGCCGCGGCGGTCCCGCCCACCGGGCATCCGTCGGAACCGATCCGCAGCGTCGCCTCGCCCAGCGCCCCGACGACGGCGGTCCGGATCAGATCGCCGGCGTCACCGACGCCGGCGTGGTCGAACAGCAGTGCGGCGCTGAGGATCTGCGAGATCGGGTTGGCGCGGTCGGTGCCGGCGATGTCGGGGGCGCTGCCGTGGATCGGTTCGAAGTAGGCGGCGTGCTCGCCGATGTTGCCCGATGCGCACATCCCCAGACCGCCGACCGTTCCCGCGCCGAGATCGCTGAGGATGTCGCCGAGGAAGTTCTCCATCACCAGGACGTCGAACCGCCCGGGGCGCACCACGAGGTCGTGGGCGGCGGCGTCGGCGTAGAGGTGCTCGGCGGCGATGTCGGGGTACTGCTCGGCCACCTCGTCGAACACCGACCGGAACAGCGCGTAGCTGCGCAGCACGTTGCTCTTGTCGACACAGGTCACCCGGCGCACGCCGTCGGAGGGTGCACCGGCGCGGGTGCGGGCGAGCTCGAACGCGAACCGCGCGACGCGTTCGACCCCGACCCGGGTCACCATCAACTGGTCGACGGCGGCCTCGGCGGTGGCGGCGCCGTTGCCGCGCGAGAGGTAGAGCCCCTCGGTGTTCTCGCGCACGATGACGTAATCGATCTCACCGGGTGCATGCCGGGTCGCGCCCGCGATCCCGGGCAGCAGCCGCACCGGCCGCACGTTGGCGTAGGTGTCGAGTCCGGTGCGCAGGATCCCGCCGAGCACGCCCGCCTCGGTGCCGTCGGGGTGGCGCACCTCGGGCAGCCCGACCGGCCCCTTCAGCACGCCGTCGGCGGCGCGCAGCCGATCGAGACGATCGGCGGGGAAAGCCGAGCCGGTCGCCGAAAACACCTTCGCACCTGCGTCGATGGTCTCGATGTCGAGGGCGACGCCCACCTGTCCGGCCGCCGCGCGCATCACCGCGACGGCGCCGGCGAGGAGGTCGGGGCCGATGCCGTCGCCGGGGATCGTCACCACGTCGATGCGGCGTCCGGTCATGGGTGGTGGGTCTCCTCCGGTCGGCCCGATGGGCTCTGTGGGTGCCGCGGTCGACCGCTGACCTGCGAGTCCGCTTCGCCGGAAGGTCGTACCGTCGTCCGGGAACGCTGCGTCGTGCCGCGACGTTGACAGGTAGCCTGACAGTTCAGGTGTACCTACATCGAAGGGACGCGCCGGCGCCGGCTGGGACGTGATGAACCGTAAGACTGTATTCCGCAATTTGGCCATCGTCGCCGTCATCGTGCTCGCGATCTGGGGGTGGACCTTCCTGCGCGACGGTGATCGCGAGTACAAGAGCGTGGACACGTCTGTCGCCCTCACCCAGCTGAACACGAAGAACGTGTCGAACGTCGAGATCGACGACCGTGAGCAGCAGCTCCGTCTCGAACTCCGCGACCCGGTCGACGGCACCACCAAGATCAGCGCCAAGTACCCGGCACGGGGGAGCGAGTTCGTCTTCGACTCCGTCCGCGAGTCCGGTGCGAAGTACCAGACCAACGTCACCCAGGAATCGGCCCTCTGGCAGATCCTGATCTTCATCCTCCCGATGCTGATCCTGTTCGGCCTCTTCTTCTTCGTGATGAGCCGCATGCAAGGGGGCGGCAAGGGCGGGGTCATGGGCTTCGGCAAGTCCAAGGCCAAGCAGCTCTCGAAGGACCACCCGAAGACCACGTTCGCCGACGTCGCCGGTTCCGACGAGGCGGTCGAGGAGCTCTACGAGATCAAGGACTTCCTGCAGAACCCCGCGCGCTACCAGGCCCTCGGCGCGAAGATCCCGCGCGGCGTGCTGCTCTACGGCCCTCCCGGTACCGGCAAGACGCTTCTCGCGCGCGCCGTCGCCGGCGAGGCGGGCGTCCCCTTCTTCACGATCTCCGGCTCGGACTTCGTCGAGATGTTCGTCGGCGTCGGTGCATCGCGCGTCCGTGACCTGTTCGAACAGGCCAAGAACAACAGCCCCTGCATCATCTTCGTCGACGAGATCGACGCCGTCGGCCGCCAGCGCGGCGCCGGCCTCGGCGGTGGACACGACGAGCGCGAGCAGACCCTCAACCAGTTGCTCGTCGAGATGGACGGCTTCGGGGAGCGCTCCGGCGTCATCCTCATCGCCGCGACCAACCGCCCCGACATCCTTGACCCGGCCCTGCTGCGTCCCGGTCGCTTCGACCGACAGATCCCCGTCGGCAACCCCGACATCGCCGGCCGCAAGGCGATCCTCAAGGTGCACGCCGCGGGCAAGCCGATCGACCCCGACGCCGATCTCGACGGCCTCGCCAAGCGGACCCCGGGCATGTCCGGTGCCGACCTGGCCAACGTCATCAACGAGTCGGCCCTGCTCGCCGCTCGCGAGAACCGCACCACGATCACCGCCGAGCTGCTCGAGGAGTCGGTCGATCGCGTCGTCGGCGGACCGCGTCGCAAGAGCCGCATCATCAGCGAGCAGGAGAAGAAGATCGTGGCCTACCACGAGGGCGGGCACACCCTCGCCGCGTGGGCGATGCCCGATCTCGACCCGATCTACAAGGTCACCATCCTCGCCCGCGGACGCACCGGCGGTCACGCGCTGGCCGTGCCCGAGCAGGACAAGGACCTCATGACGCGCTCGGAGATGATCGCGCGCCTCGTGATGGCGATGGGTGGCCGTGCCGCCGAGGAACTCGTGTTCCACGAGCCGGCCACCGGCGCCTCGTCCGACATCGACCAGGCGACGAAGATCGCCCGTGCGATGGTCACCGAGTACGGCATGAGCGCGAAGCTCGGTGCCGTCCGCTACGGCCAGGAGCAGGGCGACCCGTTCCTCGGCCGCTCGATGGGCGCGCAGAGCGACTACTCCTCGGAGGTCGCCGCCGAGATCGACGACGAGGTCCGCCGTCTCATCGAGGCCGCACACACCGAGGCGTGGGCGATCCTCAACGAGTACCGCGACACCCTCGACGAGCTGGCGACCCAGCTCCTCGAGCGCGAGACGCTGACCCGCAAGGACCTCGAGGTCATCTTCTCGAACGTCGAGAAGCGTCCGCGCATCACCACGTTCAACGAGTTCGGCGACCGCACGCCCAGCGACAAGCCGCCGGTGAAGACGCCGGGCGAACTCGCCATCGAACGCGGCGAGCCGTGGCCGCCCGAGCCCGCCCCCGATCTCCGCAAGGAGCCGGTCGCCGCCGGCTACGCGCCGAACGGCTACAACGGCAACGGGCACAACGGCAACGGACAGAACGGCAATGGCCACAACGGTGGCGGTCACGCGCCGAACGGCTACGGGCAGAACGCTCCGAACGGCTACGGCCCGAACGGATACGGCCAGCCACAGCCGAACGGTCAGCCCCAGCCCCACGGGCAGGGTCAGGCCTACCCCGGGTACCCGCAGGGCTATCCCGCCCCCGGCTACCAGGGACCCGGATACGGCAATCCCGGTCACCAGCCCGAGCCGCAACCCGTTCCGCGCCAGCAGAACCCGGGTTACCCCGCGCCGGACACCGGCCCGAACGGCGGAACTCGCCCGGACCACCCCAATGGCGGGACGCGTCCCGACTACGGCGCCCCGGACGGTTGGTCGGCTCCCGGCTGGCCCCCGCGCGACGGCAACGGATCCCAGCCGCCGCGATGACCGTCATGCGTCGTCGGCCCACCGTGGCCGGCGACGCATCGCACATCCACCCCTCACCCGAACACTCTCACCCCGGGCACTCACAGAAGAGCGAGCTCCTGATGACCAGAACCGAAGAGAACCGTGCTGCCATCGCACCTTTCGACCAGCCCCGCGCCGAGGCGGCGGTGCGTGAACTGCTCGTCGCCATCGGTGAGGATCCCGACCGGGACGGTCTGAAGGAGACGCCGGCGCGGGTCGCGCGGGCGTACCAGGAGATGTTCGGCGGTCTGCACGTCGAACCCGACGAGGTGCTCGCGACCACCTTCGACGTCGGTCACGACGAGCTGGTCCTCGTCAAGGACATCCCGATGTACTCGACCTGCGAACACCACCTCGTGTCGTTCCACGGTGTCGCGCACGTCGGGTACATCCCCGGCAAGGACGGACAGGTCACCGGCCTGTCGAAACTCGCGCGCGTGGTCGACCTCTACGCCAAGCGCCCGCAGGTGCAGGAACGCCTCACCACCCAGATCGCCGACGCCCTCGTCCGCAAACTCGATCCGCGCGGGGTGATCGTCGTCATCGAGGCCGAGCACCTCTGCATGGCGATGCGCGGCATCCGCAAGCCCGGCGCCTCGACGACCACCTCCGCGGTCCGCGGGATCTTCAAGACGAGCGCGGTGAGCCGCGGCGAGGCACTCGACCTGATCGCACGCCGCTCCGCGGTGCGCTAGCTCCCCGGTCCCACCGAGCCGCACGACGGTGTCCCTCGCCTACGCTGACCGGGTGTCACCGGAGCCCGCACGTCGTGCGTCCATCGCCACCACCGGCGGTCGGACCCGGGTGATCGGTGTCCTGAACGTCACCGCGGACTCCTTCTCCGACGGCGGCCGCTACCTCGACATCGACGCCGCCGTCGCCCACGGACGTCGCCTCACCCACGAGGGTGCCGACCTCGTCGACGTCGGCGGGGAATCGACCCGCCCGGGCGCCGTCCGCATCGATCCCGAGACCGAGATCGCCCGAGTCGTCCCCGTGGTCCGCGCGTTGTCGGCCGACGGGATCGTCGTCTCCGTCGACACGATGCACGCCCCGGTCGCCGAGGCGGCCGTCGCGGCGGGCGCCCAGATCGTCAACGACGTGTCCGGCGGCCGCGCCGACCCCGACATGGCGCGCGTCGTCGCCGACGCGGGCGTGCCGTGGATCCTCATGCACTGGCGACCGGCGCGCGACCGCACCGGTGAGCAACGCTTCGCCCACCGGGTCGACGACGTCGGCGGCTACCGCGACGTGGTCGCCGAGGTCAGCGGCGAACTGCTCTCCCAGGTCGACGCCGCGGTGTCGGCGGGCGTCGACCCGGGATCGGTGATCCTCGACCCCGGGCTCGGATTCGCCAAGGCCACCGAACACAACTGGGCCCTGCTGCACGCCCTGCCGACGCTGGTCGGTCTGGGGTTCCCGGTGCTCGTCGGGGCATCGCGCAAGCGTTTCCTCGGTGCGCTGCTCGGCGGCGACGCCGATCCCCGCCCGCCGGCCGGTCGTGAGGTCGCCACCGCGGCGATCAGTGCACTGGCCGCCATGAACGGGGCGTGGGGCGTGCGTGTGCACGATGTGGTCTCGAGTCGCGACGCCATCGCCGTCGCGACGGCATGGAACGACGGTGGACGGCGAGGGCGAGTGGATGGCTGACCGGATCGAATTGCGCGGGTTGGCCGTTCGCGGTCACCACGGCGTGTTCGCCCACGAGCGTCGCGACGGACAGGATTTCGTCGTCGACATCGTGCTGTGGCTCGACCTGCGCCCGGCCGCCGCGAGCGACGACCTCGCCGACACCGTCGACTACGGCGGTCTCGCCCAGCGCGCCCACGACATCGTCGCGGGCGAACCGCGCGACCTCATCGAGACGGTGAGCGCCGAGATCGCCGAGGACATCATGCGTGACGACCGGGTGGCGGCCTGCGAGGTCACGCTGCACAAGCCGTCGGCGCCGATCCCGCTCACCTTCGCCGACGTCGCCGTCGTCGCGCGGCGTTCGCGCTCACCGCGAGGGGACCGATGAGTCGGGCGGTTCTGTCGATCGGCTCGAACATGGGTGACCGCCTCGAGCTGCTGACGTCGGTCCGCGACGACGTGGCCGATCACCTCCTGGCGGTCTCGGCGGTGTTCTCGACCCCACCGTGGGGTCCGGTGGCCCAGGACGACTTCGACAACGCCGTCCTCGTGGTGGACGATCCGGACCGTTCACCGGCCGACTGGCTCGAGACCGGGTTCGCGCTGGAGCGCGCCGCCCAGCGCACCCGCGAGAGGCGTTGGGGGCCGCGCACACTCGACGTCGACGTCATCACCGCGAGCGTCGACGGGGACGTCGTCGTCAGCGACGACCCCGTGTTGACCCTCCCGCATCCGCGCGCACACCTGCGGGCGTTCGTGCTCGTCCCGTGGCTCGATGCCGATCCCGACGCCACACTGTGGACCGCCGACGGTGTACGCGCGGTGAGCGACCTCGTCGCCGCCCTCGATCCCGCCGACCGCGACGGTGTCCGTCGCCGTGAGGTCGAGGCGTGGTCGACGACGGTGCGGGGTGTCTCGTGACCACCCGCGGTCCCGGACCGCGCGGCAACCGTCGCGGTGACGACCCCGACGAACCCGGACTCAAGCCGACCCGCGTCCGCGATCTGCTCGGTGTCGCCGCCGTCGTCGCGGTCGTCGTGTGGCTGCTGGTCCGCGTCAGCTACGGCGAGTTGCCTCCGCTGCCGCTGCTCGCCGGGCTGATCCTGTACGTCCTCGCCGCCCTCGAGGTGGTGATCGCGTTCGTCGTCCGATCCCGCGTGGCGAGGGCACAGGTCGGCTCGAGCCGCGAACAACTGCACCCGATCACCGCCGCCCGCGTGCTCGCGCTGGCCAAATCGTCGGCGCTGCTGGCCGCACTCGCGCTGGGCGTGTGGGTCGGCCTGCTGGCATATCTGCTGGCGCAGAACGATTCCTCGGCCGCCGACCACGACACCCCGTCGGCGGTCGTCGGGTTGATCGGTGCCGTGGCGCTCGGCGCGGCGGCCCTGTGGCTCGAATACTGCTGCCGGACACCCGACGATCCCACCGACGCCGGCGTCTCGGGACCCGCGGTCTGACCCTCCGGTACGACCCCTCGTGAACTTCGGTCGGGGAACCACCGATCGACCTCGCACAACCGTCACGCGAACGCAGGTATGTTGACGCCCATGACGACCTCCGGTGGCCGCAAGGCCGACGCACGCCGTCAGCGCCGTGGTCCGGCCCAGTACCTGCTCGGTCTGCTGCTCGCCCTCGCCATCGGCGCGAGCGTCGCGATGATCTTCAGCCCGACCCGCAGCATCGTCGCGAGCCTCGCGGTCATCGCGGCGCTGTGGGCAGCGGTGATCGGGGCGATCCTGGTGACCAAGTTCCGCCGCCAGGCCGACTCGGCCGAGGCGAAGACCCGCGACCTGCGACTGGTCTACGAGTTGCAGCTCGAACGCGAGATCACCGCGCGTCGGCAGTACGAACTCGGCGTCGAGGCCCAGATCCGCAAAGAGGTGCGCGCCGAGACCAACGAGGAACTCCACGAGCTCCAGGCCCAGGTCGCGGCGTTGCGGTCGAGCCTCGAGCTGCTGGTCGGCGAACTGCCCGAACAGCGGGTCGCGCTGTCGACGGAGCGCTACCCCGAACTCGAGCGCACCCGCGGACCCCGGCCACCGACCGCGCTCCTCGACGACAGCGTCGTGGCCGAGCGGGACTTCGCGGGCACCGCGCCCACCGAGGCGCCCGCGTCCCGATCACCCGAGGCCCCTGCGTTCACCGAGGCTCCCGTGTTCACCGACGAGACGCCGACCGACGAGTGGGCCACCCCCGCGCCGTCGGTCCCCGCCCCGTCGGCGCCGGTGACACCCGAGCCGGCCGCCGCTCCGGAGCCTTCGCCGGTCGCGACCCCGCGCCGACCCGAGCCGCGCGATCCCGAGCCGCCGGTCTCCACCCCGCCGGTCGAGACCCCCGCCGCGAGCAGCGGCCGCCACGGTCGATCGGGCGCGGGCGCCGCATCGGTCCCCGAGTCCGCACCGGAACCCGAACCCCAGCCGATCGTCGCTCCCGAGACGGAAGCGGAGCCCGAACCCGAGGCCGTCGCCGACACCACCGCCGCGTGGGACACCTCCGCGTCGACCCGCGGTCGCGACCGACACCGCGCACCGGAGACCGAGCCGGGCGCGCACGCCAACGGCCGGTCGGTGTCGGAGCTCATCGAGCAGTTCCGCGCGCCCACCCCCGGTGGCCGCCGCCGTCGTCGCGACTGAACGACACCGCCGCATCGGTGACCCCGATCACACGCGTTGGCTGCTGAGGTGATCGGCGACCTATCCTCGCCCAGGAACGTCCGGTACCCGATGGCTGGGACCGGAACGAGCATCGGAGGACATCGGTGACCTCACCGGGTATCGCCAACTGGCCCGCGCCGGCCCGACTCACCGTCGGGATCGTGTCGGCCGGTCGGGTGGGCACCGCCCTCGGTGCAGCCCTCGAACGCGCCGACCACGTGGTCGGCGCGGTGGTCGCACGGTCACCGCAGTCGCGATCGCGCGCCGCCCGCCGCCTGCCCGAATCGCAGATCCTCGACCTCGCCGCCGTCGCGGCCCGCAGTGAACTGCTGATCGTCAGCGTGCCCGACGCCGCCCTGCCGACCGTGATCGCCGACCTCGCACGATCGGGCGCGGTCCGCCCGGGCACGATCGTCGCCCACACCGCCGGCGCGCGCGGCGTCGCGATCCTCGAACCCCTGACCGCGCTCGGCGCCACACCGCTCGCCCTGCACCCGGCGATGACCTTCGTCGACAGCGACGACGACATCACCCGACTCCGCTCGGCCTGCTTCGGTGTGACCGCCGCCGACGAGATCGGCCACGCCGTCGGGACCTCCCTGGTGCTGGAGATGGGCGGCGAACCCGTCGCCGTCGCCGAGAAGGCCCGCCCGCTGTACCACGCAGCGCTGGCCCACGGCGCGAATCATGTTGTCGCGCTGGTGTCCGACGCCGTCGCCGCGCTGCGGATCGCCCTGGAGCAGTCGGCCGGCGAGGGGTTCTCCGCCATCGATTCCGATCCGCTCGCGTCAGGCGTGCCGGAGCGCATCCTCGGTCCGCTGGTGTCGGCGGCGCTGGCCAACGTGCTCGAACTCGGCCCGTCGGCGCTCACCGGACCGGTCGCCCGGGGGGACGCCGCCGCCGTCGCCGCGCACCTCGCCGCCCTGGGCGCGGCCGATCCCGATCTCGCCGAGACCTACCGCGCCATGTCGCTGCGCGACGCCGCCCGCACCGATGCCCCGTCGGCGTTGATCGACGTCCTGACCGGTTCGACCCCACCTCGAGGTGACCTGTGACCCCGCCCGACCCCGCTCCACCCGCCCCCACGACGCCCGGACGTCCCTACGTCGCGGGATCGCTCACCGTGCACCGCGACCCGGCGACGCTCACCCAGATCAGCCGGGCGCTGCGGTCGACCGGCAAACGGGTGGTACTGGTGCCGACCATGGGCGCCCTGCACGCCGGCCACCGCGAGCTCATCCGCGCGGCGAAGGCACAGGGGCCGACCGTGGTGATCGTGTCGATCTTCGTCAACCCCCTGCAGTTCGGGGTCGGTGAGGATCTCGACGCCTACCCGCGCACCTTCGACGCCGACCGCGCGATCTGCGAGGAGATGGGTGTGGAACTGCTGTTCGCGCCCACCGCGGCCGACATGTACCCCAACGGCCCCCGCACCACCGTGCACCCCGGACCGGCAGGTGCCGACCTCGAGGCCGCCTCCCGGCCCACGCATTTCGCGGGCATGCTCACCGTCGTCGCGAAACTGCTCGCCATCGCCGCGCCGCACGCCGCCTACTTCGGCGAGAAGGACTACCAGCAGCTCGTCCTGGTGCGGCAGATGGTCACCGACCTCAACCTCGACATCGCGATCGTCGGGGTGCCCACGGTGCGCGAACCCGACGGGCTGGCCATGTCGAGCCGCAACCGCTATCTCACCCCCGCACAACGAGAATCGGCGACGGCGCTGTCGGCGGCCCTGGTCGCCGGGGCCTACGCGGCCGCCGGTGGGGTCGAGGCCATCCTGTCCACCGCCCGCGGCGTGCTCGCCGAGCGTCCCGATATCGACGTCGACTACCTCGAGGTCCGCGGCGTCGACCTCGGTCCGCCACCCGAGCACGGCGACGGCCGACTGCTCGTGGCCGCCCGCGTCGGGACCACCCGACTCCTCGACAACGTCGGTGTCGCGGTCGGCACCGGATTCCTCAACCGCGGCAGCGGCGACCCCGACACCGTGTCGGCCGATCACCCGGAAGGGCACTGAGACACCATGTTCCGCACCATGATGACCTCCAAGATCCACCGCGCACGGGTCACGCAGGCCGATCTCCACTACGTCGGTTCGGTGACGATCGACGCCGATCTGCTCACCGCCGCCGACATCCTCGAGGGCGAGCAGGTCACCATCGTCGACATCGACAACGGCGCCCGCCTCGAGACCTACGCCATCGCCGGTCCCCGGGGCAGCGGCGTGATCGGGATCAACGGGGCCGCAGCCCATCTCGTCCATCCCGGCGACCTCGTCATCATCATCGCCTACGGCGTGTTGAGCCCGGAGGAACTGACCACCTACCGTCCCCACGTGGTGTTCGTCGACGAGGACAACCGCATCGTCTCCTCCGGCGCCGACCCGGCCCACGCGCCGGCCGGGTCGGGTCTGCTCGATCCCCGCGAACTCGTCGGATAGCGTCAGATGCTCCTCGCCCTCGACGTCGGCAACACCAACATCCACCTCGGCGTGTTCGCCGGCCGCGGCGATCACGCACACCTGGTGCGCGACTGGCGGATCCGCACCGAACCACGGATGACCGCCGACGAACTCGCCCTCACCCTGCGGGGTCTGCTCGGCGACGACGTCGATCGCGTCGTGTCGGTGGTGGGCCTATCCACGGTCCCGTCGCTGCTGCGCGAGATGCGTGTGGTGGTGGGCAAGTACTTCGGGTCAGGTCCGCACGTCCTGCTCGAACCGGGGCTGCGCACCGGTGTCGCACTGCTCGTCGACAATCCCAAGGAGGTCGGGACCGATCGCGTCGCCAACGCGCTCGCCGCGCACGCCACGTACGGGACGGCCTGCATCGTCGTCGATTTCGGCACCACCACCCTCGTCGACGTGGTGTCGGCGAAGGGGGAGTTCCTCGGTGGGGCCATCGCCCCCGGCATCGACCTCGCCGTCGACGCGCTCGCGGCCCGCACCGTCACCCTGCGCACCGTCGAACTGCTGCCGCCGCGCAGCGTGGTCGGCAAGAACACCGTCGAGGCGCTGCAGTCGGGCATCCTCTACGGCTTCGCGGGGCAGGTCGACGGGCTGGTGACGCGGGTGCGTCGCGAGATCCCCGGCTTCGCCGACACCGACGAGGTGACCGTGGTCGCGACGGGCTACCTCGCACCGCTCGTCTTCGACGAGTGCCGCACCCTCGACGTCCACCACGGCCACCTCACCCTCGAGGGACTGCGGCTGGTGTTCGAGCGGCAGAACGACCTGGCGCGTGCGCGCAAGCGGGGACCTGTGGCAGACTCTGCCCCGTGATGACGTGTCGTGGCGCGGAGTGTTGTCGGGGCTGAGAAAGCCCTCATCGACTCCTGCTGTCCCCACATCTCACCTCGAGGTATCCCACATGCCTGTCCTGGCACCCCGTGCGCACATCTCCCATCCCGTCACCACGCGTCGTATCGGCGTCCTGTCGCTCCGCGTCGACGAGTTCTCCCCGGCCGTCGCCGCAGGTCACCGCGTCGTCGACATCCGCGATCAGCGTGAGCGTGACACCCACGGCGTGATCGCCGGCGCGCTGGCGATCGACGCCGCGATCGTCGTCGACCGCCTCGTCCCCGACACCGCCGAATCGCTGCGCGGCATCACCGCCGACACCCGCTGGGTGCTCGTCGGCGCCGACGGGCACGACGCCGAGTGGCTCACCTGGCACCTGCACGCCCGTGGGGTACCGGGTGCCCGGTTCCTGCTCGGCGGCCACCGCGCCCTGCGGAGCACCCGTGACCTCGGTCATCGACCGCTGAGCGCATCGCAGCGCCGCGACCTCGCGGTGATCTCGGCCCACTGATCGGGTGCCGATAGGGTCGTGCGGGTGACCGACACTTCGCCCGACAACATCGACCACCTGCCCGAGCAGCTGCGCATCCGACGTGAGAAGCGCGCCCGGATCCTCGCCGACGGCGGCCAGGCGTACCCCGTGTCGATCCCGCGCACGCACTCACTCGCGCAGGTGCGTGCCGAGCACCCCGACCTGCCCGTCGACCACGCCACCGGCACACAGGTGGGCGTCGTCGGACGCGTGATGTTCGTGCGCAACAAGGGAAAGCTGTGTTTCGGCACCCTGCAGGAGGGCGACGGGACCCAGCTGCAGGTGATGATCAGCTACAACGGTGTCGGCGAGGAGGCGCTCGCCGCATGGAAGAGCGATGTCGATCTCGGTGACTTCGTCTACGTCCACGGCGAGGTGATCAGCTCGCGCACCGGCGAGCTCAGCGTGATGGCCGATGCCTGGCAGATCGCCTCGAAGGCGTTGCGGCCGTTGCCCGTCGCGCACAAGGAACTCAGCGAGGAGGCGCGCGTCCGCCAGCGGTACGTCGACCTCATCGTCCGTCCGTCCGCCCGCGAGACGGCCCGCACCCGTGTCGCGGTGATCCGCGAGCTCCGTGCGGCTCTCGCCGAGCGAGACTTCATCGAGGTCGAGACGCCGATGCTGCAGGCCCAACACGGCGGCGCCGCGGCCCGCCCGTTCGTCACCCACTCCAACGCCCTCGACATCGACATGTACCTGCGGATCGCGCCGGAGTTGTTCCTCAAGCGCTGCGTGGTGGGCGGACTCGAGCGCGTCTTCGAGATCAACCGCAACTTCCGCAACGAGGGCATCGACTCCACGCATTCGCCCGAGTTCGCGATGCTGGAGACCTATCAGGCCTACGGCACCTACGACGATTCGGCGGTGATGACCCGTGAACTGGTGCAGGACGTGGCGCAGCGGGCGCTGGGCACCCTGACCCCCACGCTCGCCGACGGCACGGTCTACGACCTGTCCGGTGAGTGGCTGACGATCTCGATGTACCCGTCGCTGTCGGAGGCGGTCGGTACCGAGATCACCCCGGAGACTTCGGTGCCGACCCTGTTGGCACTGGCCGAGAAGGTCGGCCTGGCCGTTCCGCGCGACAAGGGATACGGGCACGGCAAGCTCGTCGAGGAATTGTGGGAGGACCAGGTGGGCAGGCACATCGACCGCCCGTTCTTCGTCCGCGATTTCCCGGTCGAGACCTCGCCGCTCACCCGCGATCACCGCTCGATCCCCGGCGTGGTCGAGAAGTGGGACCTCTATGTCCGTGGATTCGAACTGGCCACGGGCTACTCGGAGCTGATCGACCCCGTGATCCAGCGGGAGCGATTCGTCGATCAGGCGCGACTCGCGTCGGCCGGGGACGACGAGGCGATGGTCCTCGACGAGGAATTCCTCACCGCGATGGAACACGGAATGCCGCCGACCACCGGCACGGGAATGGGTATCGACCGACTTCTCATGGCGCTGACGGGATTGGGAATCCGGGAGACAATCCTGTTTCCGTTCGTGAAGCCGAACGAATGAATGCCGCAGTCATCACCCGATGACAATTGTCGTACCCCCGATATGTGGTTACAGTGGGTTTCGGCCGGGGGGCTGTAACCGGGGGCACTCACCAGTGTTCTCCCTGCCCGCCCGCGGCAATAACGAATCGAACAATTCATGGTGGGGGCAGCGAGATGGCGAAAAAGGTGACGGTCACCCTGGTGGATGACGTCGACGAGAGCGCATCGGCCGACGAGACCGTGGAATTCGGCATCGACGGGATCAGCTACGAGATCGATCTCTCCGCCGAGAACGCGGCACGCCTGCGCGCCGAGATCGACACGTGGGTCGAGCACGCGCGCCGGGTCGGCGGGAAGCGTCGAGGCCGCTCGTCCGCATCGACCGGTGTCGACGCAGGCCAGAGCGCCGCGATCCGCGAGTGGGCACGTCGTAACGGACACGGTGTGTCGGCGCGGGGCCGGGTGTCGGGCGACATCGTCGAGCTCTACAACGCGGCGCACTGACCGCCTCTTTCGACCGGACTATTTCGCCCCGGAATTCGCTGTCCTGCCGAGAAGTTCGCGTTTCAGAATCTTTCCGGCCGCGTTACGCGGGAATTCATCGATCACCACCACGCTGCGTGGGATCTTGAAATTCGCCAAAGTGGAACGGCAGTGTTCGATCACGTAGTCGACGTCGATGGTCGCACCTGATCGCACCGTGAGAAATGCCCGCCCGACTTCTCCGAGTCGTTCGTCGGGTACTCCCACGACCGCGGCCTCGGTCACGTCGGCGATGCGTGTCAAGGTCTGTTCGACCTCGGCGGGGTAGACGTTGAAACCGCCGCAGATGTACATGTCCTTGAGTCGGTCGGTGATCGACAGATTTCCCCGGTCGTCGAGGGTGCCGATGTCACCGGTGTGCAGCCATCCGTCGACGTCGATGGCCTCGGCCGTCGCGACGGGGTCGTCGAGGTAACCCCGCATCACCATCGCGCCGCGGGTGAGCACCTCACCGGCATCCGACAGTGTTATCTCCATGCCCTCGAACGCCCGCCCGCACGTCGTGGCGACGGTCAGGTCGTCGTCGGAGGGAGTGCACGTCGACACGAACCCACTCGCCTCGCTCAGCCCGTAGGCGGTGATGACGGTGTCGACCCCGAGGTCGCGCTGGATGCGTTCGACGAGCACCACCGGCACGATCGCCGCGCCGGTGACGACCAGTCGCAGCGACGACAGATCCGCGGCCGACCGGCCCGGGTCGTCGAGGATGGTCTGGAAGATGGTCGGCGCTCCCGGGAACACCGTCGCCCGGTGTCGTTCCACGGCGGTCATCGCCGCCGGGGCGCTGTAGACCGCGAGCGGCACCATCGTGGTCGCGAACAGCGTGCACGCGAGGATGCCGGCCTTGTAGCCGAACGTGTGGAAGTAGGGATTGACCATCAGGTAGCGGTCGTCGGGGGAGAGTCGCCCGTTCGCGCCCCACGCGTACGCACCGGCCATCGACTGCCGGTGCTCGGCCAACACGCCCTTGCTGCGCCCGGTGGTGCCCGACGTGAACAGGATGTCCGACAGGTCCTCCGGCGCGACCGCGTCGGCGCGGGTGTCGGCCTGCGCACGCGACCCGTCGGTCGCGCCGGCCAGGAAGTCGTCCCAGTCGATCCCCGCGCCTCGGCTGTGGTCGACCGTGGCGTGTGGCTGGTCGTCGAGTCGGATCCGGACCGCGACCCGCACGTCGGTGTCGGCGCCGAGGTCGACCTGTTCGGTCACCGCGGCGAGCCGATCGGTGCCGAGGAACGTCCCGGCCACCACCAGGGCGCGCGCATGGGTGCGCACGAGCACGTCGACGACCTCGGTGGCGGTGTAGCGGGTGTTCAACGGGACCAGTGTCGCGCCCGCGTAGTGCGCCCCGAGTGCCGCGACCGGCCAGTGCGCGCTGTTGGGCGACCAGATCGCGACCCGATCGCCCGCCGCGACGCCGTTCTCGACGAGCGCTCCGGCGAACGTGCGGACCGCCGCCAGCAACTGCGACCAGGTCAGCGTGACGTCCTCGCCCCACTGGTCGTCGACGATCGCGACACCGTCGGGGTGCTCGGCGGCGACCGCGCGCAGTGCGGCCACGCTGGTCTGGTGATTCGTCACGCGGCTCTCCTTCGGGTCACGAGACAGCAAAAACAAGCAAGTGCTTGGTAGGTTACGCTAGGGCTCATGACTGCGACCAATCTTGCCGACCGAGGTGTCGACCTGGGTCGACATCCGGGATCGGTGGACGACTTCGCGTCGTCGGTCGGCACCTGGCTCCGCGAGAACCTGACCGGGGAGTTCGCGTCCCTCGTCGGACGTGGCGGACCGGGAAGCGAACACGAGTTCTTTCACCGACGCCTCGACTGGGACCGGCACCTGGCCCGCGCGGGCTGGACCTGCCTCGGTTGGCCGACCGAACACGGCGGCCGCAACGCCACTCTCGCCCAGCGCATCGCGTTCCACACCGAGTACGCCCGCGCCGACGCCCCGGCACGGGTCAACCACCTCGGTGAGGAACTGCTGGGTCCCACGCTCATCGCCTTCGGCACCGACGCCCAGAAGGAACGGTTCCTCCCACCGATCGCCGACGTCTCCGAGCTGTGGGCCCAGGGGTACTCCGAACCCGGCGCCGGATCCGATCTCGCGAACGTGTCCACCACCGCACGGCTCGAAGACGGTCGCTGGGTCATCAACGGCCAGAAGATCTGGACCTCACTCGCCCACGTCGCGCAGTGGGTGTTCGTGCTGTGCCGTGTCGAGCGCGGGTCGACGCGCCACCACGGCCTCGGCTTCCTGCTGGTGCCGCTCGACCAGCCCGGCATCACCGTGCGGCCCATCCAACAGCTCACCGGCACATCGGAGTTCAACGAGGTCTTCTTCGACGATGCCGTCACCGACGCCGACCTCATCGTCGGTGCGCCGGGCGACGGGTGGAAGGTCGCGATGGGACTCCTCGAGTTCGAGCGCGGCGTCTCGACCCTCGGCCAGCAGGTCGGCTTCGCCCGGGAACTCGACCGACTGATCGACCTGGCGAAGGCCACCGGCGCCGCGTCCGATCCCGACATCCGCGGGCGACTGGTGTCCGCGCACGTGGGCCTGCAGGTGATGCGCGCCCACGCCCTGCGCACCCTCGCCACAGTCGACACCGGAGGCGCCGGCGGCCAGGCGTCGGTGTCGAAGTTGCTGTGGGCCAACTGGCACCGCGACCTCGGCGAACTCGCGATGGCCATCTCGGGGGCTTCGGCGCTCATCGCCCCCGACCACACCAGCGAGGGCGTCGCGAACGACATCACCACCCCCGAACGTGTCGAACTTGGGCCCTGGCAACGGTTGTTCCTCTTCACCCGCGCCGACACCATCTACGGTGGCTCGAACGAGATCCAGCGCACCATCATCGCCGAACGGGTGCTCGGCCTGCCGCGAGAGGCGCGACCATGACTTCTGATCTGTCGCCCGTGGATCTGTCGCAGCCGCCCGCGGAGATCCCCGGGCACGGACTGCTCGCGGGCCGCAAGGTCGTGGTGACCGCAGCGGCGGGGACCGGCATCGGTTTCGCCACCGCACGTCGTGCGCTGCTCGAGGGCGCCGACGTCCTCGTCAGCGACTTCCATGAGCGCCGGCTCGGTGAGACCGTCGAGAAACTCGTGGGCGAGTTCCCGGATCAGACCGTGGCCCAGGCGGTCTGCGACGTCTCCGAGACCAGCCAGGTCGACGAGCTCATCGCTGCCGCAGCCCGCGAACTCGGCCGGATCGACGTCCTGGTCAACAACGCCGGCCTCGGTGGTGAGACGCCGATCGTCGAGATGACCGACGAGGCGTGGGACCGCGTCCTCGACATCACGCTGAACAGCACCTTCCGCGCCACCCGCGCGGCGCTGCGGTATTTCGCCTCGGTGCCCCACGGTGGTGTCATCGTCAACAACGCCTCGGTGCTCGGCTGGCGGGCGCAGAAGGGTCAATCCCATTACGCCGCAGCGAAAGCCGGTGTGATGGCTTTGACCCGGTGCTCGGCGATCGAGGCGGCCGAGTACGGCGTGCGCATCAACGCCGTGGCGCCGTCGATCGCGAAGCACCCGTTCCTGGCCAAGGTGACCAGCGACGAACTGCTCGACGAACTGGCCTCCCGGGAGGCGTACGGCCGGGCCGCGGAGGTGTGGGAGATCGCCGCCACCATCGCGATGCTCGCCAGCGACTACACCACCTACCTGACCGGCGAGATCGTCTCGATCTCCAGCCAACGCGCCTGAGCGAAAAGGAATTCTCGATGTCACAACCGCAGGCCTACATCGTCGACTCCATCCGGACCCCGGTCGGCAAACGCAACGGGTCGCTGGCGAAGACGCACCCCGCCGACATGGGTGCCCACGTCATCAACGCCGTCCTCGAGCGCACCGGCATCGATCCGAATGTCGTCGACGACGTCATCTTCGGGTGCGTCGACACCATCGGACCGCAGGCCGGCAACATCGCCCGTTCGGCGTGGCTCGCGGCCGGTCAGCCGTTGGGCGTTCCCGGCACCACCGTCGACCGTCAGTGCGGATCATCACAGCAGGCAATCCATTTCGCCGCCCAGGCGGTGATGAGCGGAACCCAGGACGTGGTGCTCGCCGGCGGCATCCAGAACATGAGCGCCATCCCGATCTCGTCGGCGATGCTCGCCGGGCGCGAGTACGGGTTCGACACCCCGTTCAGCGGATCGAACGGCTGGGCCGAACGGTTCGGCGACGCCGACATCTCACAGTTCACCGGTGCGGACATGATGGCCAAGCGGTGGGAGATCAGCCGCGGGGACATGGAGGGGTGGGCGCTGCAGTCGCATCAGCGTGCGCTGGCCGCCATCGCCGAGGGTCGTTTCGAGAAGGAGACCGTGGCGATGGGGGAGTGCGTCGTCGACGAGTGTCCCCGCGAGACCTCGCTCTCGACGATGGCCGGGCTCAAGGTCTTGGCCGAGGGATCGTCGCTGACCGCGGCTGTCGCGTCACAGATCTGCGACGGCGCCGCGGCCACGCTGGTCGTGTCTGAGGCGGCTCTGAAGCAGCACGGCCTCACCCCGCGCGCCCGGATCCACCACCTGTCGGTGCGCGGTGACGACCCGGTGATGATGCTCTCGGCTCCGATCCCCGCGACGAAGTGGGCGCTGGAGAAGACCGGATTGTCGATCGACGACATCGATGTCGTCGAGATCAACGAGGCGTTCGCTCCGGTCGTGCTGGCCTGGCTGAAGGAGACCGGCGCCGATCCCGCCCGGGTCAACCCGAACGGCGGCGGCATCGCCCTGGGCCACCCCCTCGGTGCCACCGGCGCGAAACTCTTCTCGACCCTGCTGAACGAACTCGAGCGCACCGGCGGCCGCTACGGCCTCCAGACGATGTGTGAGGGCGGCGGGACCGCGAACGTCACCATCATCGAGAGACTCTGACGCCAGTTGGGCACGTAACGCCCGCAGTTGGGCAGGTAACGACCGCAGTTGGGCAACTGACTATCTCGGTTTGTGCCACACGAGGATGTATCGCCACAGGGGTAGCAGTCGGAACACCGCCCCGGGCATGGCTCGAGCGACCCGGCGGACTGTGTCGCACTTGGAGTCGGGTGGTGGGGCTGAGTGTGTGGAAAGTTCAGTCGAGTGTGCTCACCGCATTGCGTGAGTCGACAGCCGGACAGCGCACACTCGACGACGACTTTCCGCACAGTCAGCGGCGGTAGAACGCAACGAGCTACGAGGCAGTGGGGTAGAGCGGAGCCCGGGGCCAGACGATGTCGAAGCGTGACACTCGCGGGTGTTCGACATCGGGGATCGGTGGCGATGGTTCGTCGACGTCTGGAGGTTCGGCCCACGGGTCATTACTCGTCGAATGCTGTTGTAGCAGTTCGTCGATACGGTATAGGCGGTTGGCGCGGAGCATCTCCGGTGGGTCGGTGTTGCGTCGCCAGCCATACCGTCCCCGGTCGGGGCCGGCGGTGATCTTTTCGGTCGTCCACTGGTGGGGTTCAGGTCCGACGGCCCGGTTGTGGCGTCCGCAGGCGGGTGCCATGTGGGTGGCATCGGTGAGTCCGCCGTCGGCCCAATCGGTCTCCGCGTGGTGCATTTCGGTGTGGGCGAACGGGACACGACAGTCGTCTTTGCTACAACCCTTGTACTCGGCGAAGGCCATCAACCGTTGCGCCTGCGACGCGAGGCGCCGGCCGCGGCCGAAGTACAACGGCTCATTGGTGACGTTGTCGAACACCGCGAGATGCGGTTGGGCGTCGGCGGCCAGCTTCACGACATCGCTAATGGGGAGGTCGCTGCCTGTGGCGGTGCGCGCCACACCGGCGTGTTCGCGTAATTGTGCGTCGGTGATGGAGACGATGATCTGCGGCGGCAACCCCCGATGCGACCCACCGAGGAGTCCACCGTTCACCGCGGCATCCAGCAGGGCCTTCAACGCGTCATGGTTCCGCTGACTCTGCGAACGGCAATCCCGATCAGCGGCCTCGCGGAGCAGGTCGGGATCGATGTCACTGCCGTCACCGATAGGGGACCGGTCGTCGTCGGGGTTGTTCATACCGGGCGCCGCCCACTTCGCCAACACCACATCGAAGAGAGCACGCGTGATCGGATCGAGCGTGGCGGTGAGTTTCGACATCAGCTGCGAGTCCTGGCAACCGAGGTTCAGGTTCCGGTTGCGTGCCCGGTCGCGGTCGTCGGTCAGTTGCCCGTCGGGATCGAGATGCGCGAGGATCCGCACACCGGCCGCGGTGATCTCTTTCGGCGTCAACGTCGTCGCGAACTCGGCGAGAGTCTGTTCGGCGAACGCACGACGCTCGGCATCGACCGCTGACGGGATCTTCTTCATCACGTCGAGAACCGCATGCACGTGATCGGGCCCGATCGTTCCGGCGGCCAACTCGCGAGCCGTGTTCGGGCACACCGGCGGCAGCTTCTCCCCGGTCATCGTAAGTAGCGGTTCCAACGCCTGCACCGTCTGTAACCGCTTCTTGGGGTAAGTGATGCGGAGTTTCGTCTGGAGGAATTCGGTGATGGTCACGCATCCGACGGTGCGGTGGGCGTCGCGGTCGGAGACCTCGAGGATCCGCTGGTTACCGATGGATTCGAATTGGCGGACAACGGTCTGGTGGGTGATCGCCAGTTGTGCGACGGTTTCGTCGTCGCAGGCGTCCGAGGTCTCCTTGGCGATCTCGTCGACAAGGGCCTGTAGGGCAGCGTATTTCGCCACGAGATCGCTCACGGACTGCCCCCTCCCCAGGTGTGACTGTACGTCTATTCTAGCACGCATGCTCGAGGTGTGGGTGATTGATTTCAGTGAATAGTGTTGGGCGTGAGTGTATTTCGGGTGGGTGGTTGCGTTCTACTGCCGCTGACGGTGCGGAAGCCGGCCGCCGAGTGTGCGTTGTCTCGTCGTCGGCGCGCGTCACGCTGCCAGCACACTCGACGACCGTTTCCACACAGTCAGCAAACCGCGGGTCACGCACTCGACGACCGTTTCCACACAGTCAGCAACCGCGGGTCACGCTCTCGACGGCCGTTTCCACGCAGTCAGCAACCGCGGGTCACGCTCTCGACGGCCGTTTCCACACAGTCAGCCATTCGTCGATCAGTAGGCGATGGTCTGCGCGATGGCGACGGCGACGAGGCCCGCCGACAGCGACACGAACGAGAGTCCTGACGCGGTGCGGTAGGCGAGCGTCTCCTGGATCTTCTCCTCGAAGGCGAGCGGCACGAACAGCAGCGGGTTGACGATCGCGCCGATGGTGACGAGCACCAGGACCCATGCGGGGGTGTCGGTCGCGACGAGTCCGACGGCGATCAGCAGCAGGCCCATGAGGATCCAGTCGAGGTGCGTCTGGAACACGCGACGGTGGTGCTTGATGCCGACCTTGTGCAGGTACTGCGGTTTGTCGACGACGAGCACCATCGCGAAACCGGACAGCGCGCCGACCGCGAGCGACCACAGACCGATCACCGGGAGCAGGTCTCTCATGAGGCCGAACTCTACGGTCCGAGCCCACCCGGTGGCGCGGGAGGTGTGATGTGGCGCATACTGCAAAGCAACACATCGATGAGTTTGTTTCATTGAAGGATCGAAGGAGATCGACCCGCATGAGCACACCCAGCACGCAGAAGGCCCCGGCCGCGCATTTCCGGTCGGCCGACGAGCGGTCGCTCGACGAGCTCCTCGAACTGCAGCGCGCGGCCTTCCTGCGCGACGGCATCCCCGACGCGGCCACCCGTATCGACCGGATCAACCGACTGTCGGCCCTGTTGCTCGACAACGCCGAGGAGATCGCCGAGGCGCTCGACGCCGACTTCGGCACCCGACCGCGCGACCTCTCGATCGCCACCGACGTGGCCGGCTGCATGATCGACCTCGCCCATCAGCGCAAGCACGTCGCACAGTGGATGCGCACCGAGAAGGTCGCGAAGTCGATGGCCGTCGCCGGGTTCTCGCAGCGCATCCGGCACGACCCGCTCGGCGTCGTCGGCATCATGGGCCCCTGGAACTTCCCGTTGCAGCTGACCGTGGTCCCGGCCGGCTCGGCGTTCGCGGCCGGCAACCGGGTGATGATGCGGCCCTCGTCGGTGACCGCCCGCACCACCGCGGTGCTGGCGAAGCACGCGCCTGACTACTTCTCGCTGGAGGAGTTCGCGGTCCTCACCGGCGCACACGGTTCGGGCTCGGACTTCGCGAAGCTCAAGGTCGACCACATGTTCTTCACCGGTTCGCCCGGGGTGGGCGCCTCGGTCGCCACCGAGGCCGGCCGCAACCTGGTGCCGGTCACCCTCGAGCTCGGTGGCAAGAACCCGGTCGTGATCGACGTCGCCGCCGATATCGCCGACGCGGCCAAGCGTCTCGCCGACGCCCGTATGGTCAACAGCGGCCAGGTCTGCCTCTGCCCCGACTACGCCTTCGTGCCCGAGGCCCACCTGCAGCGCTTCACCGATCTCATCGTCGCGCGGTGGCGACAGAACTACCCCTCGATCCTGCACAACGAGCAGTTCACCTCGACGGTCAACGAGAAGAACTACACGCGCATCGTCGATCTCATCGACGACGCCGTCAGCCTCGGCGCCACCAAGCGGCAGGTGGTCCCGCCGGGTGAGAAGCTGCCCGACGCCGACGCGCGCAAGATCCCGCCGACAGTGCTGACCGGTGTGAAGGCGGGGATGAAGATCGAGGAGGACGAGGTCTTCGGCCCCGTGCTGACGCTCTATCCCTACCGTGACCTCTCCGAGGCCGTCGACCACATCAACGGCCACGGACACCCGCTGACCATCTACTGGTTCGGCCCCGACAACGAGCGGTACGAGGCGCTGCAGCGGTCCACGCGCTCGGGATCGGTGAACGGCAACGACTTCGCGCTCAACCTGCTCAGCGCCGAACTCCCGTTCGGCGGTGTCGGCGGCAGCGGAATGGGCAGCTATCACGGGAAATTCGGCTTCGCGACGTTCTCGCACGCCCGCGCGGTCACCCACTCGCGGATGCCGATCAGCTTCGGGCAGTTGATGTCGGCGCCGTTCACCTCCATGGACAGCCGTTCGACGAATCTGCAGCTGTCGATGTGGAAGTGGATCACGCGACGGGCGACGCGCAAGAACCGCTGACCGCCGACGGGCAGGTCACCAAACCGAGCGCTTGCTAGGGTCGATGCGATCGACCCTCGATCGGGAAGGTGGCCGCCCGTGGCCTCGTCACGACGCGACGAGCTGCTCGCCCTCGCCGGGCGCATGTTCGCCGAGCAGGGTCTGCGCACCACCACCGTCCGCGACATCGCCGACGCGGCGGGCATCCTGTCGGGCAGTCTGTATCACCACTTCGACTCCAAGGAGTCGATGGTCGACGAGATCCTGCGGCAGTTCCTCGACGACCTGTTCGCGCGCTATCACGAGATCGTGGACGCCGATCCGCCCGCCGACGATGCCCTGACCCAGTTGGTGGTCGCGTCGTTCGAGTCGATCGATCGCGACCACCACGCGGTGGCCATCTATCAGGACGAGGCCAAGCGCCTGTCGTCGCTGGAACGGTTCGGCTACATCGCCGAACGCAATCGCGAGTTCCGCGGACTGTGGGAGACGATCCTGGCCAAGGGCGTGCGCGACGGCACTTTTCGCGCCGATCTCGACGTCGAGCTGGTCTACCGCTTTCTCCGCGACACCGTGTGGGTGGCCGTGCGGTGGTACCGGCCGGGCGGGACGATGCCCGCGCAGACGGTGGCCGATCAGTATCTCGGCGTCGTCCTGCACGGACTCGTCCCGCGCTGATCGATCACTGGTCGCCCGATCAGCGGGCCGCGCCGCTACTTCGCGGTGAGTGGGTGGATCTTGAGTGCGCCGAGATGCTCGCCGACCTTGCCCATGGCCGCGGTCAGGTGCGGCGAGGCCATGTGGGCGTCGAGATCGGACTGCGCCTTCCACAGCTCGACGGTGACGAAAGTGCCCGGCTCGGCCTGTGATTCGTAGAGGTCGTAGGAGATGCAGCCAGGCTCGTCGCGGGTCGCGGCGGCGAGCTCGGCGAGTGCGTCTCCGACCTCCTTCTCGAATCCGGGCTTGGCCGGGATGGTCGCCACCACATGCAGATCGCTCATCGACAACGCTCCTTCGCGCTCGAGGTCTCGGCGGACGCCGCACCTTCGCCTCGAACGTACCGGTCGCGCGGATGCGTGGGGCGCGAGTGGCTCAGCGCAGGATCCGCAGCACCGCGTCGACGACGAGATCGGTGACGGCGGCACGACCGGCCGCCTCGTTGGCGCCAAGCTCGCCGTCGGACCGCAGGGCGATCACCGACTCCACCAGGCGGAACGGCACGGCGGTGCGCGGGTCGTCGTGGCCCACGATCTCGCCGGCGATCGCCGCGTAGACGTCGCGCAGGGCGAGGCGTGCCGACCGGAAGTCCTCGAACCGCTCACCGCGCACGTCGGGCAACAGGTACAGGGCGCCGAGGTTCCATCGCGACGTGACGAGCTGGTCGACGTCGAAGCGGACCAGGTCGGTCATCCGGTCCCACGCGTCGGCCTCGGGATCCAGCGCGAGCGCGAAGTCCATGGTGGGGGAGACGGTCTCCTGTAGGAGTGCCGCGAGGATGTCCTCCTTGGTCCCGAAGTGGTGGTAGAGCGACGCCTGGCGTAGTCCCACCGCCTCGGCGATCGCGCGGGTCGACGTACCCGCGAAACCCTGTGTGGTGAACAGTTCCCCGGCCGCGTCGAGGATCTCCTCGCGCGGGTTGCCGCCGACGCGGCGCTGCGCCACCAGGCGCGGTCGACCGGGTCCCGTCGTGGCGGGCTGACGGATGCTCACCCGCCCGAGGTTACTGCCGAACAGCGGTCGCCTCGGCGGTGAGCACTCGTTGACACGGTGTTCACAGACGCGAAACCGCCGGAAACCCGGAGGTCGTTACATTTCGATCATCCGATAGAAAACCGCTCCGGTGATGCAGCGGGCACGAGACACAGGAGTGCTGACATGACCGCCCTCGAACCACCCACCACCGCCGCCGCACGAGACGACGGCGGGCAGCAGTACTCCTCGGCCGCCGACGCCGAGGCTCTTTCGCAGCTCGGCTACACCCAGGAACTGCACCGAGGCATCGGCGGATACGCCGCCTTCGCCTCCGGGTTCTCCTTCGTGTCCATCCTCACCACCGTGTTCGCCCTGTTCGCACTAGGATTCGGGCTCGGTGGGCCGAGCTTCTTCTTCACCTGGCCGATCGTGTTCGTGTGCCAGTTCTGCGTCTGCCTGGTGTTCGCCGAACTGTCGGGCAAGTTCCCGGTCGCCGGTGCCATCTATCAGTGGTCGCGGCGCCTGGCCGGCGACGGGGTCGGCTGGTTCGCCGGGTGGTTCATGCTGATCGGTTACATCGTGAGCGTCTCGGCGCTGGCGATCGCGATGCAGAGTGTGCTCCCGTCGATCTGGTCGGGCTTCCAACTCGTCGGCAGCGACACCGCGCTCGCGTCGGTCTCGGGCGCAACGAACGCGATCATCCTGGGCAGCATCACGATTGCGCTGTGCACCGTCATCAGCGCCGTGGGTGTGTCGTTCATGGGCCGCATCACCATCATCGGCGTCACCATCGAGATCATCGGTGTGGTCCTGCTCGTGGTGCTCATGTTCGTCCACTCCGAGCGCACGCCCGCGCAGGCCGTCCTCGACACCGGAGGTCACACTACGGGTCTGGGCTACCTGCCGGGGTTCCTCGCCTCGATGCTGATGGCCGCCTACGTGATGTACGGATTCGACTCTGCTGCAGAGCTGTCCGAGGAGACCCGCGACCCGCGCCGCACCGCGCCCAAGGCGATCGTGAACGCGTTGCTCGTCTCGTTCATCGGCGGCGGCCTGATGATCCTCGGCGCGCTGATGGCGGCCCCCTCGCTGGGTGCCCCGGAGCTGTCCGCCGACGGCATCGCCTGGGTGATCACGAGCCAGCTCGACACCTGGATGGGAAAGACCCTGCTGACGATCGTCGCGATCGCCATCTTCTCGGCCACCCTCGCCATCCAGGCCTCGGCGTCACGCGTCATGTTCTCCATGGCCCGTGACAACCGACTCCCGTTCGGATCGTTCCTGGCGAAGGTCAACTCCCGCACCGGGACCCCGGTCAACACCGGCATCGTGGTGAGCGCACTGGCGATCGCGGTCCTGCTGGTCAACCTTGGTCAGGCCGGCGTGTTCGCCGCCATCACCAGCGTCTCGGTGGTCATCGTCTACATCGCCTACCTCATGGTCACGATCCCCGCGCTGATCCACCGGCTGCGCGGCACCAGCCTGAGCTTCGGTCGCCCGGTCTTCGATCTCGGTCGATGGGGGATCCTCGTCAACGTCATCGCCGTCGTGATGGGCACGCTGCTGATGATCAACATCGCCTGGCCGCGCGCCGAGGTGTACGACCCCGACGGCACATCGTGGTTCCTGCACTATTTCGCGATCATCTTCGTGGCGCTCACCCTCGTCGTCGGGGCCGCGGCCTACCTCCGGGTCCGCAACCTCCCCGGCGCACCGGTCCCGACCGACGCCCTCGTCGGCGCGAAGCGGTCGCGATGAGCGCGCCGACCGCCTCCACCGCCGGGGCCAAGGCGCACGCACGCGCGCAGGAGGGTGCGATCACCGACTCGATGCCGGTGGTGCCGGCGTCGCGCTGGCCGCAGCCTCCGAGCGGTGTCGCGCCCGACGCCATGACGTGGGCCGAGACCGTTCCCGGCGGTCGCTACGCCACCAAGGTCCTCGCCCGTGGGACCCGACTGCGTCTGCGCGACGTCACCGGCAGCGCGTGCGCGCACCTCCTGTTGTGGCGCGCCGACGCCCCGTGGGAGCGACTCAACGTCGCCGACACCGTGAAGGTGCCGTGGCAGGCCTACCTCGGCGCGGGGCACCCCCTGCTGAGCGACCAGGGTCGAGTGCTCGCGACCGTGGTCGCCGACGACTCCGGCCACCACGACGCCCTCTGCGGCACCACCACCCTCGCCGGCAACGCGGCGAAGTACGGTTCGGGACAACTCCATTCGCAGAGCCCGGCCGGGCGCGAGCTGTTCACCGTCGCCGCCGCGAAACACGGACTCACCCCAGCAGACGTCGCGCCGTCGGTGTCGTTCTTCCACGGGGTCGTCGTCGAATCCGACGGGAACCTCACCTCGAAGGGGTCGGCCGGACTCGACAAGTGCGTCGACCTCGTCCTGCACATGCCGTGCATCGTCGCGATCGCCAACACCGCACACCCGGTCGACCCGGCGCCGGAGTTCGACACCGGTCCGCTCGAGGTGCTGGCCTGGCGTGCCCACGCCGACCTCGCCGACCTGATCGCCCGCGCCGACGACGCCGATCCCGAATACCGACGCGCCGTGGCCAATTCCGAGGACGCGGTCCTCGCCGCGTCCTGACCAGAGGAGCTCACCATGTCTGCCCCCGCTGTAGCGACCGCCGCCGATCAGGCGCTGGTCCCAGGCACCGTCATCACCGACTCCGAGGTCGACCCCCGCGGCCCGTGGTCGCAGGTCGTCGCGGCCGGTGACGTCCTCACGATCGTCGATCTGTACGGCAACCAGGCCGTCGACACCCTGTTCTACGGCGTGACCGCCGGCGGAACGGTCGATCCCGCGGCCCGCTACTCGGCGCAGGCGACGATCAGCGCCCAGGGCAACGTGTTCCTGACGACCGGTTCGGTGATCCGCGACCAGGAGTCGAACCCGCTGATGACCATCGTCGCCGATGAGGTCGGCAATCACGACACCCTCGGCGGCGCGTGCTCGCAGGAGTCGAACACGTTGCGGTACGGCCACCACACGAAGCATCAGCACGCGTGCGTCGAGAACTTCCTGATCGAGGGCGCACGGCACGGCCTGGGCAAGCGCGACATGGTCGGCAACGTGAACTTCTTCATGAACGTCCCGGTCGATCCCGACGGCGCGCTGGGCATCGTCGACGGTCTCTCGGCGCCCGGCAAACGACTGGCCCTGCGCGCCGAGGTCGACACCCTCGTCCTGATCTCGAACTGTCCGCAGATCAACAATCCCTGCAACGGATTCGACCCGACCGCCGTGCGTGTGATCGTCACCCGCCCCGAGGCCGGCTGATGTCGACGATCGTCGTCGAGCGGGCCGGACCGATGACCACCGTGCAGGACTGGCCGGGTCGGATCGGGTACTGGGGCGTCGGCGTGCCGCCGTCGGGGCCGATGGACGACCTGTCGTTCCGGCTCGCCAACATCGCCGTCGGCAACCCCGAGGGCGTGCCGGCCCTGGAGGCCACCATGATCGGCCCGGCCCTGCGTTTCACCGGCGACGCCGTCGTGGCCGTGACCGGGGCCCCGGCGCCGGTCACCCTCGACGGCGAGCCGGTCGCGCAGTGCGCCCCCATCGCCGTCACGGCGGGATCGGTGCTGGCGGTCGGCGCGGTCACCCTCGGCATGCGGGCGTACATCGCCGTCGCCGGAGGGGTCTCCGCACAGGAGTTCCTCGGCAGCGCAGCGACGTTCACCCTCGGCCGCTTCGGCGGTAAGGACGGACGTTCTCTGCGCGACGGCGATCAGCTCACCGTCGCCGATCACGCCCCGGCGGGTGCCGCGCGACGCATCCAGTACGAGGAGGAACCCGCCATCGGGTCGCGCTGGGAGCTCGCGGTCACCGTCGGTCCGCACAGTGCACCGGAGTTCTTCACCGACGACGACATCGCGACCCTGTACGCGACCGACTACGAGGCGCACTTCAACTCCGACCGCACCGGCATCCGGCTGATCGGGCCCAAGCCGCGATGGGCGCGCGACGACGGGGGAGAGGCAGGCCTGCACCCGTCGAACATCCACGACACCGCCTACTCGGTGGGCGCCCTCGACTTCACCGGCGACACCCCGATCCTGCTCGGCCCCGACGGCCCCAGCCTGGGCGGCTTCGTCTGCCCGGTGACCGTCACCACCGCCGACCGATGGAAGCTGGGCCAGATCGCTCCGGGCAACCGCGTGCGGTTCGTCCCCGTGCGCGCGTCGGAGGCCGCCGATCCGCGGGCGATCGGCGGATCGCGACGGTCGCAGTACATCCCGGTGGTCTCCACCGGCGGCGACGACGACCACGGCGTGCTCGCGACCGCCGACACCGTCGACGGCGGATCCACCGTCACCTACCGCCGCAGCGGTGACGACAACGTGCTCGTCGAATACGGCGACATGGCACTCGATCTCGCATCACGGGCACGTGTACACGCGCTGGCCGAACGGATCGAGCACGACCGTCCCGCCGGCCTCGTCGATCTCACACCCGGCATCCGCTCGCTGCAGGTCAAGTTCGATCCGTCGTGCATCGGTCAGCAGACCGTGCTCGCGTGGTTGCGTGAGTGCGAGGCCGAACTCCCGTCGGTCACCGATCTCGTCGTCGAGAGCCGCACCGTGCATCTGCCCCTGTCGTGGGACGACCCGGCGACACGCGAGGCCACCGAGCGCTACATCCACGGCGTCCGCGCCGATGCGCCGTGGTGCCCGTGGAACATCGAGTTCATCCGACGCATGAACGGACTGCCGTCGGTCGACGACGTGCACCGCGTGGTGTTCGACGCCGAGTACCTCGTCCTCGGACTGGGAGATGTGTATCTCGGTGCGCCGGTCGCGGTCCCGACCGATCCGCGACACCGGCTGGTCACCACCAAGTACAACCCCGCCCGCACGTGGACGCCGGAGAACGCCGTCGGCATCGGCGGCGCGTACCTGTGTGTCTACGGGATGGAGGGCCCGGGTGGCTACCAGTTCGTGGGACGCACCACGCAGGTCTGGAACCACCGTCACCCGCAGGCCACCGTCGGCTTCGACCCCGAGAACCCCTGGCTGCTGCGGTTCTTCGACCGCATCCGCTGGTACCCGGTGAGCGCGGAGGAACTGCTCGACATGCGCGCCGACACCGCCGCCGGTCGCGGCCACATCCGGATCGACGAGGGGCGGTTCTCCATCGCCGAGCACCAGGCGTTCCTCGACGCGAACGCCGAGGACATCACGGCATCGCGGGCGGCGATGGAGGCCGCACGCGCGCTCGAACGTCGCCGCTGGTCCGACGGCGGCGAGGTCTCCGTCGCCCGGGAGCGTGTTGCGTGACCGCGACCGTCGCGACCGGCCGCATCGCCGGGATCCACTCCGAGATCGCACGCACCGGGCGCGGTGAGGTGTTCATCCACCTGCGCCCCGAACGTGAGGTCGAGGCCGAGCTGGCCGCATCGGTGGCCGCCGCCGGGCCGCTCGCTGGCGTGGTGCTCGCCGTCAAGGACAACGTCGACGTGGCCGGGCTGCCGACCACGGCCGGGTGCCCGTCGTTCGCGCGCATCGCCCACTCCGACGCGCCGGCCGTGGCCGCACTGCGTGCCGCGGGTGCGGTCGTGATCGGCAAGACCAACCTCGACCAGTTCGCGACCGGCCTGGTCGGGACGCGCAGCCCCTATGGCGCGGTCCGGGATTCGCGCCGACCCGATCACATCTCCGGAGGCTCGAGTTCGGGGTCGGCGGTGGCCGTGGCCCTCGGGTTCGCCGACATCGCGATCGGGACCGACACGGCCGGCTCGGGTCGGGTGCCCGCGGGTCTGCAGGGCATCGTCGGGATCAAGCCGACGGTGGGGGTCGTCTCCACCGAGGGTGTCGTGCCGGCGTGTGCCAGTTACGACTGCGTCACGGTGTTCGCCGCCGACCTCGACACCGCCGACCGGGCGATGGGTGTGATGGCGACGGCGGCCGGCCCGCGGCCGTTCCCCTCCGACACGGCGCTCGCCGCGACCCGGGACCCGGTGATCGCCGTTCCCGCCGACCTGTCGATGCTCGACTCGGAGTGGCGGGCGGCGTTCAGCCGCTACGTCGAGACCGCGGCTGCGACAGGCTGTTCGGTCCGCGAGATCGACATGACCGACTTCCTGGCCGCGGCCGCGCTGCTCTACGACGGCGCGCTGGTCGCCGAACGCCACGATGCCGTCGGTGGGTTCGTGGGGACGGGGGCGCCGGATCTCGATCCCACCGTGGCGCGCATCATCGGTGCGGCGTCACGGTTCTCGGCAACCGACCTGCTCGCCGACCGCAGACGGGTCGCCGATCTCGCCGCGTCCGCTCTCGCCCTCCTCGACGGTGTCGACGCGCTCGTGGTCCCGACCGCCCCGGCGCATCCGACGCTTGCCGAGGTGGCCGCCGACCCTGTCGGCGTGAACTCGCGCATGGGCACGTTCACGAACTTCTGCAACCTGTTCGACATGTGCGCTCTCGCCGTCCCCGCCGGTATGGCCGGGCCCGCGCAGTTCGGTGTCACGCTGCTCTCGGGATCCCATCGCGACGCGGTGCTCGTCGATCTCGCGCGCCGTATTGCCGGAGTTGACTCCCGGCCGAGCTGGGCCGAGAAGGTCAGCGACACGGTCGAACTCGCCGTGTTCGGCGCACACCTGCGGGGGCAACCGCTCGATCACCAGCTCGTCGACCGCGGTGCCCGGTGGGCGGGTGAGGTGCTCACCGCACCGGCCTATCGTCTCGTCGCACTCGACACGACGCCGCCGAAACCCGGATTGGTCCGCGACGATGTCGGCGGGCGGGCGATCCGCGGCGAGAAGTGGGTCCTGTCGTCGGCCGCGCTGGGTGGCTTCCTCGCGGAGCTGCCGGCGCCGATGCTGCTGGGATCGATCGAGCTCGCCGACGGGTCCGACATCGTGGGGTTCGGCGCGCAGGCCCAGGCTCTCGCCGCCGGGACCGATCTGACCGTCGATCACTGGCTGGATCGCTGAGACCGGCTCCGACCCCGGATTTGCCACCGTGGACGGCAGTCACAACGGCACTCGGGTGACGAGTCGGCCTCGTGGACGACGGTCGTACTCCTCGCGGTCATCGTGGGAGGTGTTGTGGGACTGAAGGTCCTGCACTGAGCACCGGTCATCCGACGGCGAACACGTCCAGTTCGACCGTGCTCGGTGTCCGTTCCCCCGTGGCGACGAACAGGGTGTCCGCGAGCCAGGAGTACTCCGGATGGGCGCTCGACAGGCGCGGCTGGGTGCGGAAATAGATGCGGTCCGGATCCACCGGCTCGTCGCGGAGCAGCGCGGCGACGTCGGCCGCACTGCCCACCCGGAGACCGACGTTCTCGACCGCGATACGTGCGCCGTCGTCGGTCTCGAGGGCATACCGCGCATCGAGTTCGGTGACCCGCTCCGAGCGCAGATACTGGTGATCCGCCCCGACCGGCAGCACCCGCCCGCACAGTCGCGGGCCGGTGACGGATCCACCGAGGATCGGCACGATGCGCCGATGGCCGTCGGGGAGGTCGCCGAGGTCGATCGCCGGCCCCACATCGATCGCGAGGTGGGCCACGAACTCCAGGCGCGGTGCGGAGCGGGTGACCATCAGTTGGTGCGGTCGGCGAATCCCTCGGGCAGCTCCGACGGACCGACGGAGATCACCGATTCGTCGTCCGCGCCGACGAACTCGAACAGCGTGATGTAGGCGAATTCGGGGACGACGTAGATCGGGTAGGTGGGCCCGGCGTCACGGAACGTCCGCATCTCGTCGAGGTGGTCGTTCTGGAACACGACGGTCTTGGAACCGGCGTCCTCGACCCACTTCGGGAAGAAGATCGTGCCGTGCAGTCGCCGCTTGCCGGGCAGCACGTTGACGACGACCGAGGTGCCGGTCGGCTCGTTCCAGGAGATCTTGAAGACGTCGTCGTCGAGGGCGACGAGGTCGACCTCCTGGTCCTTCACCCAGCGACCGCCGACTATGCCGGTGTGGATGCGGTAGTCGATCGTCGTCGCGTTCTTCACGTACATCTCGTACTGCCACGAGTTCGCGTAGGTGTAGATGAACCGGTGGCCGACGATGGCGGACAGGTCCTGGGTGGGGATGGGATTCGCAACGGAAGTGGTGGTCATGCGAGTAATTTTGTCACAAAACCATTACCTGTGGCAATAGTCCCTTTCGGTGGCTACTGTCTCCTCACCAGGGAGGTCTGACGTGTCCGGCAGTGGAGCAGCGGTGAACGGCAACGCATCGGCACCCTCGACGTCGCAGATCGCGACCGATCTCGGTCGGGTCATCGGCCCGCTGCGGCGCGCGATCCTGCGATCCGCACGGTCGGCGGAGGGTCTTCCCGACCTGCCCGACGCCCACATCCAGGTGCTGCGTGCCCTCGCCGAACGATCACCGCAGACCTCGGGGGAGCTCGCGGCCGGCCTCAACCTGGCCCGCCCCACGATCAGCAACGTGCTCCGCGTGATGACCACCGCCCGCCTGGTCACCCGGTTGCCGGGCGCCGACGACCTGCGCCAGGCCTGGATCGCGCCCACCGACCATGCGCGCGATCTGTTGGAGCGCTACGACCGCGCGAGTTCGGCGCTCATCGACACGGTGTTGTCCGGCCTCACCACCGCGCAACTGACCGCGGTCGCCGACGCCCTGCCGGTGCTGCAGGAGATCACCATCGGGCTCGCGCACCGCGCCGACGACGTCGACTGAGTCAGCGTCGACGCGCGATCATGGCGCGGGGGGTGCCGGAGACGGTGATCTCGCTCGTGCCGATCGCGTCGATCAGCTCGTGGCGCAGATCGGTTCTCGTGGCCTCGTCGAGCACGAGGAATCGCGAGTAGGTGAACACCGAGTCGAGCCACTCCTGGGTCGACACCGACTGCGTCATCGGGAACTCCTCGGTACGCACGTCGAATCCGGCCGCGGTGAACCGCGCCACCACCTCGTCGGTCGCACGGCGTGCGGCGGTGTCGCCGAGGGGCACCACACGCTCGATCACCGCACGGATCCGCGGATCGTCGAACGTGCGCCAACTCGCCTCGTGCGCGAGCAGGGCGACGTGGCCGCCCACCGGCACGATCGTGGCGAGCCGTGGCAACGCCACCTCGGGATCGACCCAGTGCCAGGACCGCGCGAACACCACGAGGTCGAACTGCCGACCGTCGGGATCCCACTGCTCGAACGTCCCCTCCTCGACCACAACACCTTTCGCGCGGGCGATCGCGGCCATCTGCGGATCGGGTTCGACGCCGAGCACCTCGCATCCCCGCGCGACGAGTGCGGCCGCGGCCTTACCGGTGCCGGTCCCGACGTCGAGCACCCGCGACCCCAGTTCGGCGACCGCGTCCATCATCTCGGCCGGGAAGTCCGGTCGATGCCGCTCGTAGTTGTCGGCCTCGGCCCCGAAACTCAGGGCGAGCCTGCGATCGGTGTGCACCGGACGAGTCGGTGCGGTGGCGGTCGCGACGTAGGCGACGCCGGCGACGGTTACCCCGTCGGGGCCGACGAGCGCGGCGAGATCGCTGCGCAGCGAGACCTTGTCGGCCTCGGGGAGCACGATCTGCGCGGAGAACGTGAACACCATGTCGAGCCAGTCGTCGGTCGTGTAGTCCGCGCGCACCGGGTACGTCTTCTCGGTCACGGTGAAGCCGCCCGCGGTCAGCGCATCGGCCAGCGAGACGTCGTCGCTCGAACCGCGCGGTGCGGTGGCGGGCGTGTACCGGCGATAGACCGCGTCGAACTCCTCGGCCGACGGCGACTCGGGATTCGTCATGTGCCACAACAACACGAGCCGACCGCCCGGGTTCAGCAGCGACATCGCCGTGGGAATGGCGACGGCGGTGTCGACCCAGTGCCACGACTGTGCGAACAGGATGAGATCAAATGTCCGTCCCGCGGCATCCCACCGTTCGAAGGTGCCCTGTTCGACGGAGATCCCCTTGGCCGCGGCCACCTCCGCCATCGCCGCATCCGGCTCGAGCGCGAGGACCTCGAGTCCGCGATCGGCGAGCTGTGCCGAGGCGATGCCGGTGCCCGCCCCGACGTCGAGTACGAGCCCACCACCGGCTGCGGCCGCGATGTCGTCGATCACCTCATCCGGATACCGGGGACGATGGGCGTCGTAGGCGCGCGCCACCGCACCGAACGAATCCGCGCGATCACGTTGTGCGTACAGGGGATCGGAGTCGGCCACGGCGTCCAGCGTAGCCAGCCGAAAGAGGGTGCCGCCGCGCTCGATCAGTCGATTCGGGCGAGTGCGGCGATCCGGTCACGGGCGTCGCCGACGATCGACTGGATCAGTGCCTCGCAGCTGGGGAGGTCGTCGATCATGCCGACCACCTGCCCGGAGGCGAGGACGCCGGCGTCGGTGCTTCCGTCGACCAGACCCGCCTTGAGGAGCATCGGGGTGTTGCCGGCCATGATGATCTGCTGCCAGCTGCGCTCCCCGGACTTCCGCATGCTGCGGCCGTCGGTGAGCATCGTGGTCCACTTCATGCCGGTCATCTGCTTGAACTCGTTGGCGTTGCGCGCGGCGGCGACGAGCGCGCTGACCGGGTTGCCGCCCTCGAGCTTCTCCACCAGCGAGGTGCGCAGCACCCGGTGTGGCATGCCGTCGACCTTCGTCGACACGACGGTGTCGTTGAGGCTGCGGCCCAGGTACTCCTGCTTCACCGAATCCGGCACGGTGCTGTCGGAGGTGAGCAGGAAACGGGTGCCCATCGCCACGCCGGCCGCGCCGTACGACAGTGCTGCCGCGAGACCGCGGCCGTCGAAGAAGCCACCGGCCGCGACGACCGGTATCCCGTCGGGCCCCAGTGCATCGAGCACGGACGGCAGCAGCAACGTGGTGGCGACCGGACCGGTGTGACCGCCGCCCTCGCCGCCCTGCACGATCACCGCGTCGGCTCCCCAGGAGGCGACCTTGACGGCGTGCTTGGCCGCGCCGATCGACGGGATCACCACGATGCCGTGGTCTTTCAGCTTCGCGATGAGCTCCTTCTTCGGCGCCAGCGCGAACGAGGCGACCCGCACCTCCTCGCGGATCAGCAGGTCGATCCGCTCGCCCGCATCGGTGGCGTCGGCACGGATGTTCACCCCGAAGGGCTTGTCGGTCAACGACTTCGTCTTCTTCACGGCCATCTCGAGCTCGTCGAAGGTCATCGTCGCCGAGGCGAGGATCCCCAGGCCACCCGCGTTCGAAGTCGCCGAGGTCAACGACGCCCCCGACACCCATCCCATGCCGGTCTGCACGATGGGGTAGTCGCACCCGACCAGATCGGTGAAGGCGGTCCGCATCGGCGCCGCGCGACCGGTCATCGGCTCACCTCCACCGGCTTGACCTCACGCTCGCGCAGGCCCTTCGGGTCGATCACCGTGCGGATCAGTTCCAGTTCGGTGGCGTCGGGTTCGCGCGTCACGCCCACCGAGTCGAGATCGGCGATCTCGAAGCCGGTGTTCGCGGCGACCTCGTCGGCGGTGACCCCCGGATGCAGCGAGCGCGCCCGCATCGTGTGGTCGGGCCCGCCGAAATCGAACACACCGAGGTTGGTGACCACACGATGGATGTCGAGGTAGCCGAAAGCCGGGTTGTTCGGGTCGATCTGGTCGTACCCCACCCCGGACACCACGTCGACCTGACCTCCGAACACCCGCGACGAGTGCTTGGCCACCCAGTAACTCGTCGGATGATTGAGGGTGTTGCCGGGAGCGCCACGCACGCCGAACATCTGGCGGGTCGGGTGTTGTAGCGGCCCGAACGCCGACAGGTTCTGGTTGCCGTGGCGGTCGATCTGGTTGGCGCCCATCACCACATGACGCCGGCCCGACGCGACGACGTCGAACACCTTGCGGAACGGCATCCACCCCTCGATGGGCGCCGAACGTCCCACGGCCGGGGTGTCGGCGAAGATCAACGCCTCACCGTCGGTGATCAGCAGGTCGGGTTCGGTGGTCAGCCGCGCCAGGCGTGCACCGATGAGCGGGGTCGTCGCCATGGGCGACGCCATGATCTCCCCTGCGCCGCTGAAGATCTCGGCGCAGGCGATCACGCAGATCTCCGCGCGGGTCACGTCACTCATGCTTTCCCTCCCGCTTGCTCGGCGTCTCGCCGGGCCGCCCATTCGACGATCCGTTCCTGATATGTCGCCTCGTCGACCTGCAGGAAACGGTCGGAGAAGGCCTCCCACGACGCCGGGTCGGCCGCCGATTCGGCGTAGAAACGCTGGAAGGCCTCGTCGCGGCCGTAGTCGCCGGCGAAGGTGAAATGCGCGCCGCCCGGCGCGTGGATCACCCGGTCGACGTTCATGCGGTTGAGCAGCATGCGTTGCAGGGGAACCTCGTCGACGAGTTCGGCGGTCTCGACCACACGGTCGACCTCGAGGAGGCGTCGCCGCGCGGCCCCGCAGAACAGGTCGTCGAAATACGGGTCGACACCGGTGTAGGCCGCGTTGCCGTGCACGTCGGCGATGTCGAGATGCACCAGCGCGACGTCGAGGTCGAGAGCGGGCATGGCGATCAGCGTCTGCACGCGACCGTCGGCGTCGGGATAGGGCGAGGCGACCGTGCGCAACTCGCCGCCCCAGAAGTCGAGCACCGACGACCCCAGGCCGGCCCGGATCGGTAGGAACGGCAGTCGCGACGCGGCCGCCTCGAGCCCGCACTTCACCATGCCCTCGTCCATCTCGCGGACCTCGATGGTACCCGTGGTGCGCGCATGGGCGAACCACGGATCGTAGAAGGGCGGCGAGTCCAGCGACACGAACCCGTAGTAGGCCTTGCTGACCTTGCCTGCGGCGCACAGCAACCCGAGATCGGGCCCGCCGTAGGTGACCACGGTGAGGTCGGTGGCCTCCGACCGGGCCAGCGCCCGCACCAGGGCCATCGGCTTGCGCCGCGATCCCCATCCACCGATCCCGATCGTCATGCCGCTCGAGATCTCGGCGACAGCCTCCTCGAGCGAGTAACTCTTGTCGGTCTGCGTCCGCACGGCCGCTGTCATGCGCGGGCCTTTCCGGTGGTGACGAAGGCGTCGCGATGTTCGTCTGCGACACCGGCGAGGTTGAGTTCGAAGGTGTAGCCCTGCTCGAGGCGGTAGCTCGTCTTCACGTCGACCGGGTCGATGCCGTTGATGGCCTCCTTCGCGGCGCGGATCACCCGGGTGTCCTTCGCGGCGATGAGCCGGGCGACCTCGAGTGCGGCATCGAGCAGCCCCTCGCGCGGCACCACCCGGTACACCGACCCGAAGTGCTCGAGTTGCTGCGCGGTCACGTTCTGGGCGGTGAAGTACAGCGTCCGCATGAGGTGTTGCGGTACCAACCGTGCGAGATGCGTGGCCGCGCCGAGTGCGCCGCGGTCGACCTCGGGGAGTCCGAAGACGGCGTCGTCGGAGGCGATCACCACGTCGGCGTTGCCGACGAGGCCGACGCCACCGCCCACACAGAACCCGTTGACCGCCACGATCACCGGCACCGCGCAGTCGTACACCGCACCGAAGGCGTGCGCGCACCCGCGGTTGGCGCCGATGAGGGCGCCGAACCCCTCGGTGGCCTGCATCTCCTTGATGTCCACGCCGGCGTTGAAGCCCCGGCCCTCGGCCCGCAGGATCACCACGTGGGTCGTCGGGTCGGCGCCCGCGGCGATGATCGCGTCGCCGAGTTCGAACCACGCGGCGCTGGGCAGGGCGTTGACCGGCGGGAAATCGACCGTGACGGCCACGACGCCCGGCTCGATCGTCGATGTCGTGATCGGCATGTGCGCTCCCACGTCCTCTCTCGCAAGTGGTGGCTCGGCCGGTGGTTACCAACCAAACACTTGCTTGGTAGCGTAGCAGGCGGTGAGAGCGACGATCGGAGACTGCGTGGACATCGGACTGGCCGGCAAGGTGGTCGTCGTGACCGGTGGTGTCCGTGGTGTGGGCGCCGGGATCTGCGAGGTGCTCACGTCGCTGGGGGCGATCCCGATCGCCTGCGCCCGCCGCCCGGCCGACGATGCGGACAGCGCGGTCGAGTTCGTCTCGTGCGACGTGCGTGACCCCGACGCGGTCGACGCGATGATCGACCGCATCACCGAACGCCACGGCCGACTCGACGGTGTCGTGAACAACGCGGGTGGCTCACCGTTCGCCCCGGCCGCCGACGCCTCGCCGAACTTCCACCGCAAGATCGTGGAACTGAACATGTTGGCGCCGTTGGTGGTCGCGCAGGCCGCCTACAGCGTGATGCGCTACCAGGACGACGGCGGGTCGATCGTCAACGTGTCCAGCGTGAGCGGCCACCGACCGTCACCCGGCACCGCCGGCTACGGCGCGGCGAAGGCCGGTCTCGACAGCCTCACCGGGTCCTTGGCCGTCGAGTGGGCGCCGCGGGTGCGGATCAACTCGGTGATCGCCGGTCCCGTCCGCACCGAACAGTCCGCGCTGCACTACGGCGACGAGGCCGGCATCGCCGCGGTCGGCGCCACCATCCCCATGGGTCGGATGGCGACCGGCGCCGACGTGGGCCGCGCCGTGGCGTTCCTGCTCTCACCCATGGCCGACTACATCACCGGATCGACCCTCACCGTGCACGGCGGAGGGGAGCGCCCAGCGTTCCTCGACGCCGCCACCACCGACAACCGATGGGAACAGACCAGACCATGAGCACGATCAATTCCGGACGCGTCGCGATCGTCACCGGCGCCGGCCGCGGTATCGGCCGCGAGCACGCACTCGCCTTCGCCGCGAGCGGCGCGAAGGTGGTCGTCAACGACATCGGCGCCGGCCTCGACGGCAGCAGGACAGGGGAGTCCCCCGCAGAGCAGGTCGTCGCGGAGATCGTCGCGGCCGGTGGTGAGGCCGTGGTGAACGGCGACGACGTCGCGAGCTGGGAGGGCGCCGCCCACCTCGTGGCCCAGGCGGTCGAGGAGTTCGGGGCGCTCGACATCCTCGTGAACAACGCCGGTTTCCTGCGCGACAAGATGCTGGTGTCGATGAGCGAGAACGACTTCGACGACGTCATCCGCGTCCATCTCAAGGGACACTTCGCGATGCTGCGTCACGCCGCGGCCTACTGGCGCGAACAGTCGAAGGCCGGCGCGCAGCGCGAGGCACGCATCGTCAACACCTCGTCGGGGGCCGGCCTGTACGGCTCGGTGGGACAGGGCAACTACGCCGCGGCGAAGGCCGCGATCGCGCAGATGACCATTCAGGCCGCCGCCGAACTCGGTGGCTACGGGATCACGGTCAACGCGATCGCGCCGTCGGCCCGCACCCGTATGACCACCAGTGCCGGGGAGGCGATGGCCGCCCAGATGGCCCCGCCGACCGACGGCTCGTTCGACACGATGGACCCGGCCAACGTCTCTCCGCTCGTCGTGTGGCTCGGCTCGCCGGAATCGCGCGACGTCACCGGTCGCGTGTTCGAGGTGGAGGGCGGCACGGTGTCGGTCAGCGACGGGTGGCAACGCAGTGCGCTGCGTGACAAGGGTTCCCGGTGGGATCCCGCCGAGCTCGGTCCCGTGGTCGCGGAGATCCTCGCCGAGGCGCCGGCACCGTTCCCGGTGTACGGAGCCCGGTGACCCCGCCCTCGACCACGCCGGCGGTCGATGCGGCGCGCGCCTACATCGAGGCGCTGGCCAGTCACGATGTGTCGGCGGTCCGTCTCGCCGACGGGTGTCGTCGCGTCGAGAACGGCATACCCACCGGATCGAGCGGGCCCGCGATCATCCGCGATCTCGACCGCAGCCGGAAGTATCGGGTAATCAAACGAGTCGAGATCGCCGAGATCGCGGAGCGCGATCGTGCGGTGCACGCCGACTTCCAGGTGGTCGTGGCACTCGGACTCGCCGCGCGGGTGCGTGAACGATTCGATCTCGACGCCGACGGCGCGATCACCCGGATCACCGCACGCATCTCGATGCCGCGCCGCCGCTAGGCGCTGTGTCCGAACCGATACCTCGGGCACAGGGTCGCAACTTTCCTCACCCAGCCGCGCGCGGATGAGTATGAATGGAAGCAAGCCCCCCGACTTCCATCGCTCCACGAGAGGTTCGCGCCATGACCACCTACTCCGAATACTCCGAGGTCCTCGAGGGGAAGTGTCCCTTCGGTGGCAACACGATCGGCGGGGCGGAGACCTCGAAGCCCACGTTGTCGGACTGGTACCCCGACCGTCTGCGCGTCGAGCAGCTCCACGCCGACGGCCCGGCCGCGAACCCGTTGCGTGACTTCGATTACGAGGCCGCCTTCACCGCCATCGACCTCGAGGCGCTCAAGTCCGAGATCAAGGCATTCCTGACGACCTCGGTGTCGTGGTGGCCGTCGGACTACGGCAACTACGGCCCGCAGATGATCCGCATGGCCTGGCACTCCGCGGGCACCTATCGCATCGCCGACGGTCGCGGTGGTGCCGGGCAGGCGCTGCAACGCTTCGCGCCGATCAGCAGCTGGTGGGACAACGGCAACACCGACAAGTCCCGTCGCCTGCTGTGGCCGATCAAGAAGAAGTACGGCAACGCGCTGTCGTGGGCCGACCTCATGATCCTCGCCGGCAACTGTTCGCTGGAGATCATGGGTTTCCCCACCTACGGATTCGGCGGCGGTCGCCGCGACGCGTGGGAGGCCGACGACGCCACCTACTGGGGTGCGGAGTGGATCGACAACACCAGTCCCGAGTCGTACGACGCCATGGTCGACCGCAGCAAGCGCTGGACCGGTCAGCCCGGCGATGCCGACTACGAGCTCGAGCAGCCGCTCGCCGCGTCGCACCAGGCCCTGATCTACGTGAACCCCGAGGGTCCGAATCAGGAGGGTGATCCCGCCGCCTCGGCCGTCGACATCCGGATCACCTTCGGCCGCATGGCGATGAACGACGAGGAGACGGTCGCGCTGATCGCCGGCGGACACGCGTTCGGCAAGAGCCACGGGAAGGTGCCGTCCGAGGAGATCGGCGCGCCGCCGGACATCGCCCCCATCGAGGCCATGGGCCTCGGCTGGCACAACCCGCGCGGTGCGGGCAACGGCGAGAACACGATGACCAACGGCATCGAGGGCTCGTGGACCCAGAACCCGACGCAGTGGGACAACACGTACCTGGAGAACCTCTTCGGCTTCGAGTGGGAGAAGACGCAGAGTCCCGCCGGCGCGCTGCAGTGGACGCCGGTCGACCCGGACGCGCCGAAGACCCCCGACGCCCACATCGAAGGCCGCAGTGAACCGCTCATGATGATGACGAGCGACATCGCCCTCAAGGTCGACCCGGTGTATCGCGAGATCTGCCAACGGTTCCTGTCCGATTTCGACTACTTCACCGAGCAGTTCTCGAAGGCGTGGTTCAAGCTGACCCACCGCGACATGGGACCGAAGGCGCGCTACCTCGGCCCCGAGGTGCCCGCCGACGACTTCTCCTGGCAGGACCCGCTGCCCGCCGCCGACGGCCCGGCGCTCGGCGACTCCGACATCGCCGCCCTCAAGCAGGCCATCGGGGCGTCGGGGCTGTCGGTGTCCGACCTCGCGTACACGGCGTTCTCGTCGGCGGTCACCTTCCGCATCTCCGACAAGCGCGGCGGCGCGAACGGCGCCCGCCTGGCGTTGGCGCCGCAGAAGGACTGGGCCGTCAACGCCCGCACCGTCGACGTTGTCGCGAAGCTCCGGGAGATCAAGGGGTCGAGCGGTACGTCGGTCAGTCTGGCCGATCTCATCGTGCTCGCGGGCTGTGTAGCCGTGGAGAAGGCTGCCGCCGACGCGGGTGTGACCGTCACGGTGCCGTTCACGCCGGGTCGTGTCGACGCCTCCCAGGAACAGACCGATCCCCAGCAATTCGCGTGGCTCGCACCGGTCGTCGACGGGTTCCGCAACTACGTGCTGCCCGACTACCACTCGGTGTCGTCGGTGGCGCCCGAGCGCATGTTCCTCGACCGGGCCGCCCTCCTGGACCTCTCGGCGCCGCAGTGGGTGGCACTCACCGGAGGCCTCCGGGTGCTCGGCTGCAACCACGACGGCTCGTCGACGGGTGTCTTCACCGACCGCGTCGGGACGTTGAGCACCGACTTCTTCGACGCGGTGACGAGCATGGACTACGTGTGGAACCCGGTCGCGGGATCCGACGGTGCGTCGGGTCCGACGGCGTTCACCGTCGACGACCGCGACACCGGTGAGACCCGGTTCCAGGCCTCACGCAACGACCTGCTGTTCGGGTCGAACTCGCAACTGCGCGCGGTCGCCGAGGTCTACGCCGGCAGCGACGGCCAGGAGCGCTTCGTGCACGACTTCGTCGCGGTGTGGGACAAGGTGATGATGTCCGACCGCTACGACGTCGTGAAGGGCTGAACGGGTCTACAGGACCGCGAACAGCACCAGTGCGACGACGGCGAACACCGCCTGCGTCGCGGCGGCGCGCAGATACGACAGTCCTGTCGTGAGCAGTACTGCCGCCGCCGCGACGATGCACGCGCAGCAGAAGACCACGAGTGCGGTGCCGACGCTGCCGCCCACCGCGATGCCGATGACGATGCCCAGGGCGAGGAAGAGGTTGTAGAAGCCCTGGTTGTAGGCCATCGACTGGGTGGCCGCGGCTTCGTCGGCGGAGGCGAGGCCGAACCGACGGTAGACGGCCGGTCGCGTCCACAGCACGGACTCCATCACGAAGATGGCGACGTGCAGGACCGCGGCCAGCGCCGCGAAGACCGCGGCGGCGACGGGCACGTCAGGCCTGGGCGCCCGGTGCGCGGACCACCATCGGGACGCCGGGGAACTGCGACGCCATCTCCGACCGCGACGCGCGCAGAGCGGCTGTGCCGTAACCCTTCTTGCGATGTTCGGGGCGGATCCAGATGCGGACGTTGACCTCGCCGTCGACCAGCTCACCGAACACCAGGCCGATCTTCTCCGAGCCCTCGTGCGCGACGAACCACGCCGCCTCCTCGGCGAACATGCGATCCGAGGCGGAGGCGATCTCGTCGTCGAGGCCGGCCGCGGGCTTGCCCGACCCGTCGCCGGCGGCACCGATCTCGGCGGTGCGCGCAGAGAACAGATCTGCGTCGGCCGAGGTGTCGAACTGCCGCAGCGTGACCGAGTCGCCGGTCGCCGCGGGACGCTCGGCGAGGGTGAAGGTGAGCCGGCTGTCGAGGTCCTCGAGCTCCGCCTGGTTGGCGCGCCGGGCCTCGACGGTCAACTGCTCGAACGACATTCCCATCACGGCCTCGGCGCCGAGGGGCGACACCGACAACAGGGCGGCGATGGCGGTCACCGACGCGGCGCGGTCGGGCGCGTCGACGATGGCGTCGAGCACCTCGTGGCGACGCTCGAATGCGGACGACAGGGCAGTGGTGATCTCGCGACGGGTCGCGGCACGATCATGATCGGTCATGGCGTCATCGTAGATCAGCCGCGCCGGCCGCCGAGGGGTGTCGCGTCAGGCGGAGACGGCCTTCTCCAGTTCGGTCAACGAGTCCTCGATGTGATGGATGAGGCGCTGCAGGCTGGGTAGCGTCTGGCGGCATCCGATGATCCCGAAGTCGAGCTGGTCGTCGTTGCTCGTCAACGTGATGTTCAGGGCCTGTCCGTCGAGGACGATCGACGCCGGGTAGACGCCGTCGAGACGAGAACCGTTCCAGTACATGCGTTTCTGCGGACCGGGCACGTTGGAGATGATGACGTTGAACGGCGGCTTGGTGAGGCTCACGAACCCCGGCACGGGCGAGAGCGCCAGCGCCGACATGTTCACCGCGCTCAACAGCAGGATCTGCGTGGGGCTCAGTTCCTTCATCAGGTTCTTCGAGGCCTGCACCGACTCGCGGATCGCCATCAGGCGATCGACCGGGTCGTCGACGTCGGTCGCCAACGAGGCGATGACGGCGCCGACCGCGTTGCCGCCGCCGTCGGCGGACTCGCCCGGGCGCAACGACACCGGGACCATGGAGGTGAGCGACTTCTCCGGCAGCTCACCGAGTTCGGTGAGGTAGCGGCGGAGCGCGCCGCTGCACATCGCGAGCACGACGTCGTTGAGGGTCGCGCCCACGGCGTCGCCGACGGCCTTGACCCGTTCGATCTCCCACGACTGCGCGACGAAGCGCCGGGCGCCGCCGATGGGGGTGTTGAAGATCGTGCGCGGGGCGTCGAGCGGGGTGGTGAAGTTGTGGTCGCCGAGGGCCTGTCGCAGCATCTTCAGGCCGGCGGGTACGAGACCGGCGGCGGTGGTGCCGAGGGAGAACGCATCGCCGACGAGCGCGAGCGGGTTCCGCGAACCGCCGCCGGAGGGCTTGGGGCGACGTTCTTTCGGGGTCCACGGCACGCGCAGCTCGGTGTCGTTCGGGTCCTCGGTCAGGGTGTTCTGCATGTTGCGCAGCGCCGAGACGCCGTCGAACAACGAGTGGTGCACCTTGGTGTAGACCGCGAACCGGCCGTCCTCGATGCCTTCGACCACGTGCATCTCCCACATGGGGCGGTGCCGGTCGAGAAGGGTTCCGTGCCAGCGCGAGGTCAGCTGGAACAGCTCACGGATGCGGCCCGGGCGGGGGACCGCCGAGTGGCGGATGTGGTAGTCGAAATCGATCGTCTCGTTCTGCGCCCACCACAGGTTGCCCACCGAACTCACCGGGTCGGCCGGACGCATCGCGAAGCGGGAGGAGACCTCGGTCTGTGATCGGATCTCGCTGATCATGTTCATCACGTAGTCGGGCCCGGCACCCTCGGGCGGGGTGAACAGCTGCAGTCCACCGACATGCATCGGGTGCTCGCGTGATTCGGCCAGCAGGAACATGGCGTCTGTCGGTGGCATGTAGTTCACCCGTGCCATTGTGGCCGTTCCCCGACGGCCCCGACGTGGTTTCCGCAACGTGTGACCGAAACGTTCGGCCACGACGAACCATTGTCGGATTCAGCCCGCCGGTTCGCAGATCACCAGCGGGATCGTGCGGTCGGCCCACTCCTGGTACTGGTCGACGTCGGCGTAGATCTCGGCGTATCGCGGCCACAGTCGCTCGCGTTCGGCTGGGTCGGCGGTGCGTGCGACGTATCGCCGGGTGTCGTTCTTGATCTGGATCGTCACGTCCGGGTCGGCGACGAGGTTGAGGTACCAGAGCGGGTTGTTCTTCCGGCCGCCCTGCGAGGCGATCAGCACCACCGCGTCACCGTCGCGCAGACACAGCAGCGGCACCGTGCGCTTCTCGCCGCTCTTGCGGCCGGTCGTCGTCAGCAGGCACACCGGTACCGGTTTCCGGAAGCCGCCGCCGATGCGCCACTTCGCGCCGAGCCGACCGCCGGTCGCCTTGTAGAGGGCGGTGTTGGCCCTCGATCCCCATTTGAGGATCGCCCCGACCGCCGCCGAGTCGAGGGCATCGGGCTTCGCGCGGGGGGTGTCTCTGCTGCGGTTGTCGGCACTCATTGGAACAGTCTCTCAGATTCGTTCCAAGATGGTCCCGGTCGACAGGGCCCCGCCGGCGCACATGGTGATGAGTGCGGTCTGCGAATCGCTGCGCTCGAGTTCGTGCAGCGCGGTGGTGAGCAGCCGCGATCCCGTGCTGCCGACCGGGTGTCCGAGTGCGATCGCCCCGCCGTTCACGTTGACGCGGTCCATGTCGGGCTTGTGCACCGACGCCCAGCTCAGGAGCACCGAGGCGAACGCCTCGTTCACCTCGAAGCGGTCGATGTCGGAGATCGACATCCCCGCCTTCGCGAGCACCTTCTCGGTCGCCTGCACCGGGCCGTCGAGGTGGTAGTACGGCTCGGCGCCGACGAGAACCTGCGCCCGCAGGCGGGCGCGCGGTGTGAGACCCAGGGCCCGGGCCTTGCTCTCGTCCATCAGCAGCACCGCCGCGGCACCGTCGGACACCTGCGACGACGTACCCGCGGTGTGGATCCCGCCGTCGATGACGGGCTTGAGGTTCGCGAGCGATTCCAGGGTGGTGTCGCGCAGGCCCTGATCGCGCGTCACGTCGAGCATCTCGCCGGTCAGCTCGCCCGACTTCGCGCGTTCGGGTGCCTTCATCGCGATGACCTCGCGGTCGAACCGCCCCTCGTCCCAGGCCTGCTTGGCCAGCCGTTGGCTGCGCTCGCCGAGGGCGTCGGTGTCGGCGCGGCTGATGCCGCGGCGGGCCGCGATCCGCTCGGCGGCGGTGAACTGGTCGGGCATGTCGATGTCCCACGACGCGGGACGGCGTTCCCCTGCGCCCTCGAGCATCACGTTGGCGCCCAACGGGACCTGCGACATCGCCTCGATGCCGCAGGCGATCCCGACGTCGATGGTGTCGGTGGCGATGAGGCCGGCCACGAGGTGGTTGGCCTGCTGTGCCGATCCGCACTGGCAGTCGACGGTGGTGGCGCCGGTCTGCCACGGGAGTCCGGCGTGCAGCCAGGCCGTGCGGGTGATGTTGTTCCCCTGCGCGCCGACCTGCATGACGCACCCGCCGATCACCTGCTCGACGAGAGCCGGGTCGATCTCCGCACGCTCGATGACGCCGCGCTGGGCCGCTCCCAGGATCTCGGCGGCGTGCAGCCCCGACAGCCACCCGGCCCGTTTCCCGATCGGGGTCCGTACTGCCTCGACGATCACCGGCACGCCCATCGTGAATCCTCTTCTCGATCATCTCTGTCTCGGTTGTCTGACAAAACTAGAACAAGTTTCCATTCGAGTCCATCTCGGCACCGCCAACCCATGGTCAAGCTGGGCAAACAGTGTTTCAATCGAAACTGCAACACGTTCACCCAGATCTGAAGAGGTGGTCGCAGTGACCAGCACACAGAATTCCTGTCCGGTGTTCGGCGACGGGTTCGACTTCACCGATCCCGACCTGCTGCAGCAGGGCATCCCCGCCGAGCTCTTCGCGCAGCTGCGCCAGACCGCGCCGATCTGGTGGAACGCCCAGGCCGACGGCAAGGGCGGCGGCTTCCACGACGGCGGCTACTGGGTGGTCACCAAGCACGAACACATCCGTGCCATCTCGAAGAACAACGAACTGTGGTCGGCCAACGACAACGGCGTGATCATCCGCTACGACGACGACCTGGATCCCGAACAACTCGAGATCACCAAGGCGCTGGTCATCAACCACGACCCGCCCGAGCACACGCGTCTGCGCAAGCTGGTGTCGAAGACGTTCACGCCCAAGGCGGTGCACGCGCTCGAGGAGGGCCTCGCCGACCGCGCGCGTCAGATCGTCACCGAGGCCGCGGCCAAGGGCGGGGTCGGCGACTTCGTCCACGACGTCGCCGTCGAGCTCCCCCTGCAGGCGATCGCCGATCTGCTCGGCGTGCCGCAGGAGGATCGGCAGAAGTTGTTCGCGTGGTCGAACGCGATGATGAACTACGACGATCCCGAGTTCGCCGACGACGGTCAGATCGCGGCCGCGGAGATCCTCGGCTACGCCTATCAGATGGCCGAGGCGCGCAAGGCCTGCCCGATGCACGACATCGTCACCGAGCTCGTGCACGCCGACATGGACGGTCTCGCCCTCGACGAGATCGAGTTCGGCTACTTCTTCATCATGCTGACCGTCGCCGGCAACGAGACGACCCGCAACGCGATCTCGCGCGGCATGGACGCGTTCCTCGACCACCCCGATCAGTGGGAACTGTTCAAGCGCGAGCGGCCCGCGACGACCGCCGACGAGATCGTCCGCTGGGCCACGCCGGTCAACTGCTTCCAACGCACCGCGCGCCGCGATCTCGAACTCGGGGGTGTGCAGATCCGCAAGGGCGAGCGGGTCGGGATGTTCTACGGCTCCGCCAATTACGACGAGGCGGTGTTCACCGATCCGTTCACCTTCGACATCACCCGAGACCCCAACCCGCACGTGGGGTTCGGCGGCCACGGCGCCCACTACTGCGTGGGCGCGAACCTGGCCCGTATGGAGATCAACCTCATCTTCAACGCCATCGCCGACCACATGCCCGACATCACCAAGGTCGCCGATCCGCGATACCTGCGCCACGGATGGATCAACGGCATCAAGGAGATGCAGGTCCGTTACACCTGAGCCTCGACACCGCGCCGGTGCGATGGCAGATTGTTCGCCATGCGCATGTTCGGTCGTCTCGCCGTCGTCCTCGTCTCGGTGTCGGTGACCTCGGGGGTGCTCGCCGCGTCGGCGAGCGCGGCGCCGCAACCCATCTCGATCGACGCGCAGATCGTGGCGTCGGCGAAACAGGCCGAAACGACCATCGGGGTGTGGGCTCGTGACCTGCGGACGGGTCGGGTGATCGCGGCGGTGAACGCCGGTGAGCGGTTCCCGGTCCTGTCGATGTCGAAGGTGTACCTCGCCGCGGCCGTCCTCGACGCCGCACGCCACGGACGCCTCTCGCTGACCAGGCCGGTGCCGGTGCGCGCGAGCGACATCGTCGCCAACTCGCCGGAGACCGGGAAGCACGTCGGCGGGACCATGACCTATCCCGAGATCGCCGTCGCCGCACTGCAGCTCAGCGACAACACCGCGGCGAACCTCATGTTCGCCGCGATCGGCGGCCCACGTGCGCTGACCGCGTTCGCCCGCAGTACCGGCGAACCGGCCACGCTGATGGTGCGACAGGAGACGGCACTGAACACCGCGTTCCCCGGCGACGTCCGCGACACCACCGTCCCGCAGGCGTGGGCCGCGGGCCTGCGGGCGATCATGGTGGGCACCCGTCTCGACCCGCGGGATCGCACCACGCTCGTCGGGTGGATGCGCGGAACCCGCACGTCGGACAAGAGGTTCCGGGCCGATCTGCCCGCAGGGTGGACCACGGCGGACAAGACGGGGACCGGCGACTACGGCAGCGCCGACGACGCCGGGCTCCTCATCGGACCCGGCGGCCGACGCATCCTGCTGGTCGTGCAGACCCGCAACGCCCGCGACGTCCCCGACGCCACGGCCGCCGACGCGGTGATCGCCCGGGTGGCGTCGCTCGTCGCGCGCGCCGCCTGAACGCTCTCACTCGGGCCGGAGGGACTCCATCGTCTTCTGGACCTCCCAGAAGGCGCGCAGGGCGACGAGCTTGCCGCTCGCATCGGCGCGATAGGTGAACACACCGCGCGAGGTGGTGACATGGCCGCCGATGTGGCTGACGATGCGCCCGATGTAGGCGACCTCGTTGCCGCAGATGATCTCCTCGTCGAACTCGAAATCGAGCCGCTCGGTGGTCGCGATCGTCATGTCCCAGAACGCCGAGATGGCGTCGCGGCCACGGTGGCCGTTCCCGTGTTCGTCGAACATCGACGGGCCGACGGGATCCTCCACCACGGCGTCGTCGGCGAAGTTGTCCAGCCACCCCTGCTTGTCGCGGACGGCGACCATCTCCCGCGAAATCCTGCCCGCCACCACGGCCGGGTTGTTCTCGCGATCGATGTCGAGATAGGCAGGCTTGCTCACGGCTTCTCCGCACCCGCTGTGACATCGAGTCGTGGGCTGCTCCGAAACTCCGTCGTCAACATCATCACGGCTTCTCCGCACCCACGAGCCACATGGAGAAGTACTGCGACCCACCACCGTAGGCGTGGCCGAAGGCCTTTCGGACGTCGGGGACCTGGTGATCGCCCGCCTTGCCCTGCACCTGGATCGCCGCCTCGGCGACGCGGATCATGCCCGACGCCCCGATGGGGTTGGACGACAGGACGCCGCCGGAGGTGTTGACCGGCATGCGTCCGCCGAAGTCGGTCTCGCCCTTCTCGGTGAGCTTCCACCCCTCGTTCTGTGCGGCGAAACCGAGGTTCTCCAACCACATCGGCTCGAACCACGAGAAGGGGACGTAGATCTCGGCGGTATCGACCTCCTCGAGGGGGTCGGTGATACCGGCGGCCTTCCACAGAGCTGCCGAGGCGTCCCGACCGGCCTGCGGGCTCACCTGGTTGCGGTGGGCGTACGACAACGGTTCGGTGCGCATCGCCGTGGCGTGGATCCACGCGACCGGGGTCCCCGCCGCCACGGCGTCGTCGGCGGCCTTCCCGTCGCCGATGATCACCGCGCACGCGCCGTCCGACGAGGGACAGGTCTCGTCGTAGCGGATCGGGTCCCACAGCATCTGCGAGGCCATCACCGACTCGACGCTGATGTCGGGCTGGTGCAGATGTGCGAGGGGGTTCTTGGCGCCGTTGCGGCGATCCTTCGCCGCCACCATCGCCCCGATGTGCTCGGGCGCACCGGACTGTCGGATGTAGGAGCGCACGTGCGGGGCGAAGAACCCGCCGGCACCCGCGCCGACCGGCATGGTGAACGGGACGGGGATCGACAACGCCCACATGGCGTTCGACTCCGACTGCTTCTCCCACGCCACCGCCAACACCCGGCGGTGCACGCCGCTGCTGATCAGCGACGACGCCACCACCGCGGTCGACGCACCCACCGACCCCGCGGTGTGGACGCGGATGAGTCGCTTGCCGACGGCACCGAGGTGCTCGGCCATCGCGAGCTCCGGCATCATGGCGCCCTCGAAGAGGTCGGGTGCCTTGCCGACCACCACGGCGTCGATGTCGTCCATCGTGTAGCCGGAGTCGGCGAGCGCGGCGTCGATGGCCTCGCGGCACATCCCGGCCATGGTCACGTCGTGCCGCTTGGCCACGTACTTGGTCTGGCCGGTCCCGATGACCGCCGCGCGATTGCGCCCCATCAGTTCTCATCTCCGGCAGCAGCGTCGCTCGAGAGCGCCACCACCATGTTCTGTTGCAGCAGTGGACCGCTGGTGGCGTGGGCCACCGCGGTGTTCGCCTCGCCGGCGAGGATGGACGAGGCCGCGAAACCGACCCGCTCGACTCCTGCGGCGAACATCGGGTTGGCGGCCAGGGCGCCGCCGGACGGGTTGATCCGCACCGAGTCGGGCAGCTTCATCGCCGTGCGCAGGATGAGCTCGGAGTGGGTGAACGGCGCGTAGATCTCCGCGACGTCGACCGCACGGTGGTCACCCAGCGCGGTGTCGGCGGCCAGCCTCGTCGACGGGGAGTCGGTGAGGTCGCGCGCGCCGAAGTTGGGCGAGTCGATGCGGTGGTCCCACCCGGTGATCCACGCCGGGTTCGCGACCAGTTCGCGTGCACGGTCCTCGGAGGCGAGAATCACCGCGGCCGCGCCGTCGGTGTAGCGCGAGAGGTCGTGCGCACGAAGCGGATCGGCGACCAGGGGAGCGGCGAGCAGCTCCTCGACCGAGGCGCCGATGGTGCGCGCGGCGACCGCGGCCATGTCGGCCTCGGTCCAGGCCCCCGACTCCAGTCCGGTGCGGGCCTGCAATGCGGCCAACGACCGCGCGTCGGGCCACAGCGGCGCGACGGTGTACGGGTCGGTCTGCAGCGCGAGGGTGAGATCCATGGTGCCGGCGGAGGTCTTGCCGAAACCGTAGGCCAGGGCGAGGTCGACCTCGCCGGTGGCGATCTTCACCCAGGCCTCGTACGCGGCCCACGCGGCGTCCATCTCGACGTGTGATTCGTTGATCGGCGGCACCGCGCCGATCGAGTCGATGGCCGAGATGAACGAGAACGCCCGCCCCGCCAGATAATCCGACGATCCGCTGCACCAGAAGTCGATGTCGGTACGACTGATGCCGAGCTCGGCGTAGAGCTTCGCGAAGCAGGGCATCAACATCTCGACGCCGTTGGTGGTGCCGAACGTCTGCTCGACGTGGGGGCTGTGCGCGAAACCGATGATCGCGATACGGGGCATGGTCACGGTCGCGTCCTCACAGATGGCTCTTGTAGGAGTCGTAGTCCGCATCGGGTTCCCCGGTCGGACGGAAATGACTGATGTTGCGCAGCGTGTGGTCCCATTCGGATTCGTCACGCCACACCGCCTGCACACGCATCCCCATCCGCACCTCGCTCGCCTCGACCTCGAGGATGAGGTGCAGGAAGCCGATGTCGGCGCCGTCGAGGAGCACATACGCGGCGACGTAGGGCGGCTTGATCTGCTGGCCGAGGAACGGCACGTTGACGATGCAGAACGTGGTGATGATGCCGTGGTCCGGCAACTCCACCCGCTCACCCGCCGGCTCGCCGGTGGCCGGACTCGCCTGTCGCGGAGGGAAGTACACGCCGTCGGCGGTGCGGTTGCCGTACAACTTGCCGTTCTTGAGGCCCTCGAGGTACCAGCTCTCCTCGACGGTGGCGGTGTGGTCGATCGCGAGGCCGATCGGGGTGGTGATCATGCCCGGTGTGGCCGGTCCCTCGCCGGCGTTCGCCGGGGCGTCGGTGGCCGTGTCGCCGGGAACGAACCACGAGATGTCGTCGATGCGTCCGGTGCGTTGCTCCGACCACACGGGGACGACCCGCGCGCCGGAGGTGATCTCGTCGGGTGTGGACACCCGCACCGCGTGCAGGACGTCGGTGTCGGCGCCGTCGAGGCGGATCAGCGCCCATGCGAACGGCTCGGAGAGGGGCTGCCCGGGCAGCGGTTCGGGTTGCCACGACCACGTCGTGACCACCCCGGCGGGGCCGACGGTGACGAAATCTGTCGTCGGGGCGCCGCTCGCCGGATCGAACTCGCTCGGCGGGACGATCACGCGGCCGTCCGCGGACCGACCGCCGACGATCTCGCCGGCGAGCAGTCCCTCGGCGAATCTCGTCAACACCGGGCCGAGCGAGCGGGTGTAGTCGAAGCTGTTCCTCAACGGCGCGGAGAGCACCGGTGTCGCCGGTGGGGGCACCTCTGCTCTCGCCGCGGCGACGTACCCGGGCGTGGTCTCACTGATGGTCACCATGGGAGTAGAACAGGTTCTAGAATTGGGCGCAAGGAAGCGCCCTCGCCTCGACGGAAAGACGGTCGGTCATGAAGCTCGGACTCCAACTCGGCTACTGGGGCGCGGGCCCGATCGACAACGCCCCCGAGCTCATCGCCGCGGCCGAGGAATCGGGGTTCGACGCGGTGTTCACCGCCGAGTCGTGGGGGTCGGACGCCTTCACCCCGCTCGCGTGGTGGGGGAGCGCCACGTCGAGGGTGCGGCTCGGGACCGCCGTCGCGCAGATCGCGGCCCGGCCGCCGACATCGGTCGCCATGCACGCGCTCACCGTCGACCACCTCAGCGGTGGCCGGCACATCCTCGGTCTGGGTGTGTCCGGTCCGCAGGTGGTGGAGGGGTGGTACGGCCAGCCGTTCGCGAAGCCGCTGGCCCGCACGCGCGAATACGTGCAGGTCATCCGCGATGTCCTGGCACGTGAGGGCAAGGTCGTCAACGACGGCCCGCACTACCGGCTGCCGTACCCGGCCGATGCGCCCGGGTCGACGGGTCTCGGCAAATCCCTGAAGCCGATCACGCACCCGTTGCGCAGCGACATCCCCATCTGGCTGGGGGCCGAGGGCCCGAAGAACATCGCTCTGACCGGCGAGATCGCCGACGGGTGGCTCGCGATCTACTACACCCCGCGACTGGCCGACCACTACGAGGAATGCCTCGCCGAGGGCATGGCACGCCCGGGGGCGCGACGCACCCGCGACGAGTTCGAGGTGTCCGCAACGGTGCAGGTCGAGATCACCGACGACGTGCCGGCCGCGATCGCGCGCTACAAGCCCAGCACCGCGCTGTACGTCGGCGGCATGGGCGCCGAGGAGCTCAACTTCCACGCCGAGGTCTATCGGCGGATGGGGTACGGCGACGCCGTCGACGAGATCGGGGCGCATTTCCGGGCCGGTCGGAAGGAGGCCGCCGTCGCCGCGGTCCCCGACGAGATGGTGCGCGAGACCATGATCGTCGGCACCGCCGAGGAGGTGCGCGCGGAGATCGGTCGGTGGGAATCGGCGGGGGTCTCGATGCTCATGGTGACCGCCCGCTCGGTCGACCTTGTTCGCGAGTTGGGTGCTCTGGTCTACTCTGACCCCGACAGGTAGAACACGTTCTCATTTTGGAGGTCGCAGATGGCGGACAACGAAGCTCCGATCGGTCTGTGGAACATCGCTCGCGCAACGCCCGACGCGGTCGCGCTGATCGATCCGTCGGGCTCGCAGATCTCCTACGGCGAGCTCGTCTCGCGGGCCAACCGGCTCGCCAACGGGATGCGTGCGCACGGACTGTCGACCGGCGACACCCTCGTCATCGCGATGCCCAACTGCATCGAGACGGTGTGCCTGCAGTTCGCCGCTCTGCAGATCGGGCTCTATCTCGCGCCGGTCAACTGGCACCTCACCGGACCCGAGATCGCCTACATCCTCGGCGACAGCGAGGCCAAGATCTTCGTCGCCGACGAGCGCTTCGCCGAGTCGGCGGTCATCGCGGCCCGGGAGGCCGGCATGGCTGCCGCCGACCTCTTCGCGAACGGGTCCATCGACGGGTTCCGTGGTCTCGACGAGTTGGTCGCCGACGTCGACGACTCCGAACCCTCCGACCGGACCACCGGTGCGCCCATGCTGTACACCTCGGGCACCACCGGCAAACCGAAGGGTGTCCGGCGACCTCTGCCCGGTGTCGCACCCGAGCAGGCGGCGATGGGCGGCATCGGCTTCTTCGGCGTGATGGGACTCGTGCCCCACGACGACCACGTGCACATCTGTGGATCACCGCTCTACCACACCGCTGTCGTCAACTTCGTGATGATCTCGATCCAGTTGGGCCACACCGTCGTTCTGATGGACAAGTGGGATCCCGAGGAGATGCTCCGCCTGATCCAGGAGCACCGCGTGACCCACAGTCACATGGTGCCCACCCAGTTCCGCCGCCTGCTCGCGCTGCCCGAGGAGGTACGTGCGACATACGATGTCTCGTCGCTGCGCAACATGATCCACGGGGCCGCGCCGTGTCCGCGTGAGGTGAAGCAACAGATGCTCGAGTGGTGGGGCCCGGTGGTCACCGAGTACTACGCGGCCACCGAGGGCGGCGGGACCACCATCTTCGGCGACGAGTGGCTCACCCATCCCGGTTCGGTGGGCAAGGCGTGGTCGTACTCGATCGTCAAGGTTCTCGACGACGACGGCAACGAGGTGCCGCGCGGCGAGAGCGGACAGGTCTACATGGAGATGAAGGGCTCCTCGTTCGAGTACTACAAGGACAAGGAGAAGACCCAGAAGGCAAGGGTGGGAAACATGTTCACCACCGGCGACATCGGGTACATGGACGACGAGGGCTTCCTCTATCTGCTCGACCGCAAGAACGACATGATCATCTCGGGCGGGGTCAACATCTATCCGGCCGAGATCGAGGGTGAGCTGGTGGTGCACCCGAAGGTCGCCGATGTCGCGGTCTTCGGTGTCCCGCACTCCGATTGGGGTGAGGAGATCAAGGCCGTCGTGTTGCCGGCCGACGGCGTGGCCGGTGGCGACGCGCTGAGCGAGGAGCTGATGGACTACGCCCGCGCACGCCTGGCGAAGTTCAAACTCCCGCGCTCCATCGACTACGTCGACGAGATGCCCCGCGACGACAACGGCAAGCTGTACAAGCGCAAGCTCCGCGACCCGTACTGGGAGCGCGCCGAACGCGCCATCTGACTGTCAGGGAATGCTTGACAGAGACTTGCGACGGGATCGAGACGGCGGTGGTGCTCCGGGTGCAGGGCGCGCCGTGGGCGGCCATCGGTCGGGCGACCGGGATGAGTCGTCAGTCGGCGCAAGAACGGTGGGAGACGCGAGCCCGCGCGGTCCTCGACCCGGTCGGATCGGGGCTTCCCTCGATCGTCGCGGACGACAATCCACGGTCACGCGGCAGCCCCGAAGTGGGCTCTGTTTCCCTGGCCGCCAGTCGTACACACGTCGAGGCTCGGCCTCGATGCACAGATCGACGGCGTCGTCGAACACGCGGCGACATTCACCGGCAACCCGTCCGTGTGGCGGGGATCGGTGTTCGCCGCCGGCTGGCCCCGCCGCCGCTGGTCCGAGGACAAGAAGCGCCGCAAGCTACTTCGCGCCGGATACCGATTCGGTTACCTACCCGGCATCCGCGTCGAGCATGACGGGGAGCGGTCCGGACACGGCTACTGAGCTGCTCGGTACGGCCCGGTTCGTCATCACCGTGATGTGCGCAATCGCGTATGTCCACTCAAACATGTTGTATGGCAACCATTTACTGGACATGGTGGCAGATGTTCGGTAGCCTCGAACATGTATTCGAGATCCGGGGGGATTGATGATCGCGCTCGACGAGAACGACGTCGCTGCTCTGCAGCGCATGGTGTCGTCGTTGCGGGACCTGTGCAGGGCCACCACCGAGGCCGAAGCAGTCGAACGTATCTCGCTTCTCGAGGCGATCAAGGCGGGATGCGCTGCGGCGCAGGCTGTGGAGACGATGCGACTGGAGGAACTCCGCGTCGAATCCGAGTCCGCCGCCGGCGTACCGAAGGCGCGCCAGGGTCGTGGGTTGGCTGCCGAGGTCGCACTCGCACGCAAAGCGTCCGGCTCTGCTGGTGGTCGGTATCTCGGGTTTGCGCGTGCGTTGATGCGCGAGATGCCGCACACGCGTGTCGCGTTGGCGTCCGGCGCGCTCACCGAGTGGCGAGCGACGATCCTGGTCCGCGAGACCGCGCACCTCACCCCACATGATCGCGGAGAGATCGACCGT
>NZ_JXYP01000050.1 GCF_000964005.1 Williamsia herbipolensis | reverse complement strand
TGTACTGACCCGAGACGTTGGTCGAGTGGCTGTGACACGTCAATCTGAGTGATGACGCGGGAGGGCCTCCTGCGGTGGAGTGGAACTGCCTAGGTATCCGCTCGTCCCTCAGGAGGCCCTCGTGTCCCACGCTAATGCCGCTCTGACTCCTCGTGCCCGGTTACGGGTCGCTCAGCTTGTCGTCGACCAGCACGTCCCGATCAGTGAGGTCGCCGCCCGGTTCCAGTGTTCCTGGCCGACGGTCGCGCGGTGGGCGCGCCGGTATGCCGCTGGTGAACCGATGTCCGATCGGACCTCGCGCCCGCACTCGATGCCCGCCAAGACTGAGCTGGCGACCACCCGGCGAATCGTGTCGCTGCGCCTGCGTAAACGTCTCGGGCCGGTGCAGCTGGCCGCGGCGAGCGGGGTAGCGCCGGCCACCGCACACCGCGTCCTGGTGCGATGCCGACTCAACCGGCTCGCCCACGTCGACCGGGCGACCGGTGAACCGGTCCGCCGCTACGAACACGACCATCCCGGCGCGATGCTGCACGTCGATGTCAAGAAGTTCGGCAACATCCCCGACGGCGGCGGGTGGCGATTCGTCGGTCGCACCCAGGGGCGGCGTAACCGAGCCGCGACTCCGAACAAACCCAGGAACAGACATCGCAACCCGAAGATGGGACATGCGTTCGTACACAGCGTAATTGACGATCATTCCCGGGTCGCCTACGCCGAAGTCCACGACGATGAGACCGCCGCCACCGCCACCGCGGTCCTCATCCGTGCGGTGGCATGGTTCGCCGAGCGCAGTATCACCGTCGAGCGGGTGCTTTCCGACAACGGTTCGCCCTACATCTCACACCTGTGGCGCGAGACCTGTGCCGAGTTGTCGATCAGGCACACCAAGACCCGGCCCCGCCGGCCCCAGACCAACGGCAAAGTCGAACGATTCCACCGCACCCTCGCCGACGGCTGGGGCTATGCCCGCGCCTACACCTCCGAAGCCGAACGGCGCGCCGCTCTGAGCGGATGGATCCACGAATACAATCACCACCGACCCCACACCGCCTGCAGCAACAAGCCACCCATCACCCGTTTGACCAACCTGTCGGGTCAGTACA
>NZ_JXYP01000010.1 GCF_000964005.1 Williamsia herbipolensis | reverse complement strand
CCCGAGCAGGTGCGCTCCGGCGAGGAACAGCTGCGCATCTACCGGGATGTGTTGCAGGGCAACATCCTCCGCCTGTCCTCGACCGACGGGCCCAAGCCCCGCTGACCCTCGGGCACCCCACCCCGCCAGTTGGGCACGTAACGACCGCAGTTGGGCACGTAACGACGTCAGGTGGGCACCTAAAGACGCCAGTTGGGCACGTAACGACGTCAGGTGGGCAGCACCGGCGGCGGGAGGCGGTAGGTCGCTGGTGTCAGCGACATCCCGATCGGGTTGCCGACGGCCGGGATGTCGGTGCCCTCGACGTCGACGGCCGGTTCGATGCCGATCGAGCGGGCGAAGGTGAATGCCTCGGCGATGTCGTTGATGGGGCCGGCGGGCACACCGGCGCGGGTGAGCACCTGATACCAGTGGTCAGCGCCTTCACGTCGCAGCTTCTCGGTCAGGTCGGCGACGAGGGCGTCGCGGTGGGCGACGCGCGCGGTGTTCGTGGCGTACCGCTCGTCGTCGACCAGCTCCGGGACGCCCAATGCCGTTGTCAGACGGGCGAACTGCGTGTCGTTGCCCACCGCGAGAGCGAGAGGCCGATCTGCGGTCGAGAACACCTCGTAGGGGACGATGCTGGGGTGGCGGTTACCCATCGAGCGCGGCACGACATCGGCGCCGAGGTACGCCGTGGTCATGTTCGCCATGGACGACAGCGCCACCATGAACAGGTCGAGATCGACGCGCTGTCCCTCGCCCGTCCGGTCGCGGTGCCGCAGGGCCGCGAGGATCCCCGCGACGGCGTGCACGCCGGTGAGGACGTCGACCACGGCCACACCCACCTTGCTGGGCGAGTCATCCGGGCCGGTGATGCTCATCAGTCCGCTCATCGCCTGGATCAGCAGGTCGTACCCCGGGATGTCGGCGCCACCGTCGCGCCCGAAACCGGTGATGGCGCAATAGATCAGATCCGGCTTCTCGGCGACGAGGGTGTCGTATCCGAGTCCGAGACGCTCCATGGTGCCGGCCCGGAAGTTCTCGATCACCACATCCGATCGGCGCACCAGGTCGCGCGCCCGCTCGCGCCCGTCCTCGGTCTGCAGATCGACGACGAGTGAGGTCTTGTTGCGGTTCACCGACGCGAAGTACGTCGCCATCGGGTCGGTGCTCTCGTCGGCCGGCAGGTACGGCGGCCCCCAGGACCGGGTGTCGTCGCCGGTGCGCGGACGCTCCACCTTGACCACCTCGGCCCCGAGGTCGCCCATCATCATCGTCGCGTACGGCCCGGCCAGTACCCGACTGAAGTCGGCCACGACGACGCCGTCGAGTGCGCCGGTCATGATCGCGCGGTCACGTCAGGAGAACTGTCCACCCGACAGACGCTATCGGCACACTCGGCGATCGGTTTCGACATGGTCGGCGGCGCGGGGTGACCCATCCCACTCCCGAATCGCTTGATCGACTAACAGTTGTACTTTCACAATGGTTCGATGGACGAGACCGAGTACAGCGCACGGCGCAAGATGATCATCCTGGCGACGTGCTGCCTGAGCCTGCTCATCGTGTCGATGGACGCGACGATCGTGAACGTCGCCATCCCCGCGATCCGTCGCGATCTGAACGCCTCGGTGTCGGGTCTGCAGTGGGTGATCGACATCTACACGCTGGTGCTCGCCAGCCTGCTGTTGCTCTCCGGCGCCATGGCCGATCGCATCGGCCGCCGACGCATCTTCCAGATCGGCCTCACCGTCTTCGCGCTCGGATCGCTGCTCTGCAGTCTCTCGACCAGCGTCGAGATGCTCATCGCCGCGCGATTCGTGCAGGCGATCGGCGGTTCGATGCTGAATCCCGTGGCGATGTCGATCATCACCCAGGTGTTCACTGGTCGCGCCGAACGTGCACGCGCCGTCGGTATCTGGGGTGCGGTGGTCGGCATCTCGATGGCCCTGGGGCCGATGGTGGGCGGCGTCCTCATCGACCTCCTCGACTGGAAGGCGGTGTTCTGGATCAACCTGCCGATCTGTGCCGCCGCCATCGTGTTGGCCGCGATCTTCGTGCCCGAGTCGAAGTCGTCGACCGTGCGTCGACTCGACCCGATCGGTCAGGCGCTGGGCATCGTCTTCATGGCGGCGCTGGTGTCGGGACTCATCGAGGGCCCGAACATGGGCTGGGGTGACCCACGATCGCTCGCCATCTTCGCCGTGGCGATCATCGGTCTGGTCGGCTTCATCCGCCACGAACGCCGCCACGCGTCGCCGTTCATCGACCTGCGGTTCTTCCGCAGCGTCCCGTTCGCGACGGCCACGGTCATCGGCATCCTGGCCTTTGCCGCGTACGGCGGATTCCTGTTCCTGATGTCGAACTACCTGCAGAACGTACGTGGGTACTCCGCCATCCACACCGGCGTCATCTACCTCCCCATCGCGGTGGGCACGCTGATCTTCTCGCCGATCTCCGGTCGACTCGTCGGCAAGTACGGCACCCGCCCGTCCCTCATCGTGTCGGGCCTCCTACTGGCGGTGGCATCGATACTGCTCACCACGTTCACACCCACCACCCCCGTATGGCAGCTCATCATCACCTTCGGCCTGTTCGGGGTCGGGTTCGGTCTGGTCAACGCCCCCATCACGACGTCAGCGGTCAGCGGCATGCCGCGCGACCGGGCCGGTGCGGCCTCGGCCGTGGCGTCGACGAGTCGCCAGCTCGGCGTCAGTCTGGGTGTCGCGATCAGCGGCTCGATCGCCGGCGCGGCGGTCACCGCGTCGGACGGCTCGTTCACCGACGCGGTGCAGCCGCTGTGGTGGGTGACCACCGGCCTCGCGCTCGCGATCACCGCGCTGGGCATCATGAGCACCACCGCGTGGGCGAAGAACACCGTCGAGAAGACGGCGTTCCTGTTCACACCGACCGAACCGAAGGCCCCGGCGCATGTCTGAGGCGCGCACCCGCGCCTGGCAGGTGATGGCGCACTTCGTGATCGACAACCGCGGACCGTGGCGCAAGGCCATGATGGCCCGGACCGGGTTGCCGTTCAATCACTTCCGGCTGCTGCGGCGCATCGCGGCGGGTCCGGTCACCATCGGCGAGCTGGCCGCCGCGGCCTCCATCGACGCTCCGGCGGCCACGGTCGGGGTGAACGAACTCGAGAAGCGAGGTCTAGCGGAGCGGTCGGTCGACCCGACGAACCGGCGCCGAAAGCTGGTGTCGCTCACCGATGCGGGGCGCGCGATGCTCGACGACGCCATGGCCACCGACGACCCCGCACCCGACGCCTTCTCCGCCCTCGACCCCGACGAGGTGGCCACCCTGGTGACGCTCCTGTCCAAGCTCGAGAGCGCGGGCAGCCGCTAGCGGGCGTCGAGGACGCGTTGCGCCTCGCGGATCGCTGCTGCGTTCGACCGACCCTGCCGTGAGCCCGCCAGCTTCGCCGCGATGTGGTCGCGGATCCGGATCGGTGCATGCGCCAGACCGTCTGCGGCGGAATCGAAACCGGGGAGCGTGGCGATCACCGCATCGGGGTTGCCGTCGTGGAAGAACGCCGCCGAACGTCGCCGTCGGATCGCGCCGTCGACCACCGGCGGTCGCACGCGGTGCAGGGTCGAGCGCCATTGATCGTTGGTGAGCCGCGCGGTCAGGTCACCGAGGTTCACCAACAGCGCTCCGTCGATCGGCGACACGTCCTGCCACCGCCCATCGGGGCCGACGATCTGCAGTCCCGGGATCGGATCGGCCCACAGGACGGTGACGATGCCGAAGTCGGTGTGTTCGCCCATCCCGGTGAGCTCGCCGTCCGGTGCGAGGGTGCCCGGCGGCAGCGCGTAGTTGTTCATCCGCAGCACGTCGATCGAGTGGTCGGTGATCGCCGCGAAGAAGTCCGGCGGCAGGTGCAGTGCCTCGGCGAAGATCGAGGTCAGTGCGCGTGCCACCCGTCCGGCCTCGGCGAACCAGGCCTCCACGTTCTCGCGGAAGCCGACGACGTCGGGCCAGAGGTTGATGCCGTAATCGTTCTCGTCGAGGTCGAGGCCGGGGAACGATCGGCCCTCGACACCAACATTGAAGGCCTCGAAGAAGTCGTTCATCCGGGCCGCCGACTCGACGCCGAGACTCAGGCTGAGCGACTCGCTCTTCGGCGGGCTGTAACCGCGATTGGCTCCGGGGACCCGATAGCCGGCGCGCACCTCGGCCGGCAGTGCGAAGAAGGAATCCATCGCGTCGGCCAGTCCGTCGGCCACCGCGGCGTCGATCCCGTGACCCACGATCTGCAGGAAGCCAGCGCGCCTACAGGCGTCGTCGACCTCGGCGACCACGTCGTGACGCGGTCCCGCCAGATCGATCACAGGAACCTCGATGACGTCGCCCATAGTTCTCGATTGTCGTCCCAGGGCACGCACCACGCACGGCAGCACTGGGCACAAAGTTGTCGATGAAACCACTCACCGACGAGGCGCCGTCTCCGACATGTGACTGCGCATCTCGCTGTAGGTCGAGGTCAGCCGTTCGACGTCACGAGGCGAGAGCACGTCGAAGACGTTCGTGCGCACCTCGGCGACATGTCCGGGACTGGCGTCGGCCAACTTCGCGGCGCCCGCATCGGTGAGCACCGCGAGCGCGCCGCGGCGATCGTCCGGACATGGCACGCGCTCCACCCATCCGGACTCGACCAATCGGTTGATCGCCCTGGTGACGCCACTTCGGGTCGCGGTGACGGCGGTCGCCAGCATCGACATGCGCATCCGCCGTTCGGGCGCCTCGGACAGCGTGACCAGAAGTTCGTAGTCGGTGAGCGAGATCCCGGCGTCGCGGGCGAGCTGCTGGTCGAGACGCGTGACCAGCATCCGCATGGAGTCGAGGTAGGCACGCCACATCCGCTGCTCATCCGCGGTGAGCCATTGCGTCTCGGTCATGCCTCCTAGAATACGACATTTGGTTGACAACGCAATCATCTTCGGTACCGTCGGGGACGACAGACCGCGCGACCCCACCGACGAAAGGCGTCACCGACATGACCAAGCTCGCGATCCTCTACTACTCCGCCACCGGCCACGGGACCACGATGGCCAACACCATCGCCGCCGCAGCGGAGAAGGCTGGCGCCGAGGTGCGTGTGCGCCACATCGCCGAGACCACCGACCCGTCGGTGTTCGCCGAGAACCCGGCCTGGACCGCGAACTATGAGGCCACCAAGGATCAGCCGGCTGCCACCGGCGACGACATCGTGTGGGCCGACGGCGTGATCTTCGGCTCGCCGACCCGCTTCGGCAACACCGCGGCGCCGTTCCAGACCTTCATGGACGGCCTCGGCGGTCTGTGGGCCCAGGGCAAGCTCGCCGACAAGGCCTACGCCGGGTTCACCTCCAGCCAGACCCTGCACGGCGGCCAGGAGACCACGCTGCAGGCGCTGTACACCTCGTTCATGCACTGGGGCGGCATCATCGTGGCGCCCGGCTACACCGACGGCCTGAAGTTCGCCGACGGCAACCCCTACGGCGTCGGCCACGTCACCGGCCCGAACAACACCGACGAGATCAACGACGCCACCACCGCCGCGCTCGAGCACCTCGGCACCCGCGTGGTCACCATCGCGGGCAAACTGGCCTCATGAGCATCGCGGTCACCCCGAACATCGATCTCCGTCGTTCCGACGACCGGTACAAGACCCGGATCGGGTGGCTCGACTCGAAGCACAGCTTCTCGTTCAGCAGTCACTACGATCCGGACAACACCCACCACGGGGTGTTGCTGGTCAACAATGACGACATCGTCACGCCCGGACAGGGTTTCGACACCCATCCGCACCGTGACATGGAGATCGTGACGTGGGTGCTCCAGGGGTCACTGGTCCACCAGGACTCGATGGGGCACTCCGGGGTGATCTATCCCGGTCTCGCACAACGCATGAGCGCCGGCACGGGCATCATGCATTCGGAGAAGAACGACTCGTGGCGACTCGGCGACGTCGCGGGCGCGTACCGCTCCGAGCACGCCGAACCCGTGCACTTCGTACAGATGTGGGTCGTCCCCGACGAGGCCGGCATCACCCCGACCTATGAGCAACTCGAGATCGATCACGAGTTGCTCTCCGGTGGGTTGGTCCCGGTCGCCTCGGGGATGCCGCAGTACGCCGACCACTCGGCCATCCGCATCAAGAACAAGTACGCGGCCATGCATGTCGCACGACTGCAGCCCGACGCGAGCCCGGTCGCGCTCCCCGACGCGCCGTTCCTGCACGTGTTCGTCGCGCGGGGCACCGCCTCGCTGGAAGGGGTCGGTCCGCTGACCGAGGGAGACGCCGTGCGGATCGCCGGAGGCGGTGGTCAGACGCTCTCGACCGACGTCGGCGCCGAGGTCATCGTGTGGGAGATGCACGCCACCATCGGCTGAACCGATTACAGCGGCAGACGGTCGCGCATCGGCTCGAGCACGAGATCGGCACGTCGGAACGACTCGAGACCGAACGCCGCGGTCAAGATCTCGACCGGCATCTCCAGGAACGGCCCGAAGTCACCGATCTGGGTGGCGTGGGCGACCATCGCAGCGCGCTTGATCTCGATGAGGTCGCTCACGTCGACCTCGACGGTGATCTCGGCGGCCGGGACGCCGAACGTCTCGATGTCGACCGGGGACTCCTCCTCCGACCACCGCGGATTGATCTTCATCATCTCGCGCATACGGTCGCGGTTCGCCACGTTCTCGAAACTGTGTGGTGTACCGGCGATCTCGGCGGCACGCCGACCGACGTGGTGAACCGCGATGTGATCGGGGTGACCGTACCCGCCGTTGCTGTCGTAGAAGGTGACCACGTCGGCCTTCTCCTCCACGAGGATGTCGGCGAGGCGCTGTGCCGCCGTCTCGACATCGACGTTCGTGAACGCGTCGGGGTTGGCGTTGTCGTCGGTACCGGCCATCCCCGAGTCGGGGTAGTCGAACATCACGAGTCGATGCACGCCCAGGATCTCGGCCGAGCGCTGCAACTCGACACGACGTCGCTCGAGCAACGACTCGCCCTCGGCCAGCAGGTCCGGTGGGAACTCGCCCCGTGCCCCGTCGGTGGCCGTCACCAGCACCACACGGTGACCGTCGTCGGAGGCGCGGCGCATCGTGCCGCCGGTGCTGAACACCTCGTCGTCGGGATGGGCGTGGAAACACACGAGAACGCTCACAGCTTGTCGGCCACCTGCACTGTCGGGCCCGCGAGGGCGTTGGTCGAGAGCTTAGTGGCCCGCACGTGGAGGCACAGCACCACCAGACCGCCCACGGCCGAGATGACCGCCGTCACCACCGATGCGGTGTTCCAGCCGTGGACGAGATCGGCGGTGACCGATCCGGGTCCCGGGTGGGTGGCGATCACCGACACGATCGTCACGCCGATCGCCGACCCCACGTAGCGGGCGGTGTTGTTGGCCCCACTGCCCATCCCGCCGCGTCCGGCCGGGACACTCGCCACGGCCTCCTTACCCAGGTTGGCGTTCACCACTCCGGTCGCGATCCCCGCGAACAGCAGCCCCGGGAGGAATCGCGGCCATCCCGAGCCCTCACCGATTCCGGCCAGACCGGCGAGACCGACGGCGACGCCGAGCAACCCGACGCCGAGCTGGACCCGCCCCGAGATCCGGGCGGGGATACGGCGGGCCAGCAGCGCGGTGACGACGGATGTGCCCGACCACGCGAACAGCAGCAGCGCGGCGCCGAGAGCCGAGACCCCGAGCGCCGCACCGAGGAAGCCCGACATGTAGGACATGAGCGCGATCGCACCGGCACCGATCGCCACGGCGGCGAGGGTGGCGGCCCCGAAGGCCGGTGATCGCAGCAGCGACAGGTCGAGCATCGATGTCGCGCTGCGGTGTTCGACGATCACGAACGAGGCGAGCAGCACCGCCGATGCGACGAACACCACGATCACCACGGGCTGCCCCCACCCCTGCCGTCCCTCGACGAGGCCGGCCAGCAGGGTCGCGATCCCGCCGGCGAACAGCAGGGCGCCCGGCAGATCGAGACCTCGCGGTGTGTCCGAACGCGATTCGGGCACCACCCGTTCGGCGACCCCGGCCAGGACCAGCGACGCGGCGGCGAGGACCCAGTAGGCGTCGTGCCAGCTGTGCGCCTTCTCCAGCAGCGCCGAGAGCAGCGGCCCGATCGCGATACCCGCGCCCACGCTCGCTCCCCAGACACCGCTCGCCGCCGCCCGCGCCGGGCCGGGCGCGAAGGTGTGGGCGATGATGCCCAGGCTCGACGCGATCACCGCGGCCCCACCGATCCCGACGACCACGCGGGTCAGCACGAACACGAGGACATCCGGGACCAGCACGCCCACAACGGATCCGACGGCCATGAGGACGAGACCGAGGGTGAGGGTGCGACGACGACCGAAGTCGTCGGCGATGGTCCCCGCCGACAGCAGGGCCGCGGCCAGGCCGATGCTCATCGAGCTCAGGATCCAGGTCTTGCCGCTCACGTCGGCGCCCAGCGATGCGGCGGTCACGTTCAGCGTCGACAGCGGCGCGGTGAACGCGACCAACACCAGCAGGGTGCCCAGGGCCGACACGACGAGGGACCGACGCGAGGACGCTGCGTCGGTCGGGGTGGGTGCGGTCATGGGGGATCCTCGTCCAGGTGCGCGGCAAACTATATGTGAGTAAACCTAGCAGGTGCCGCGCCGTGGCCGGGCCCGCGTCAGCGGACGGACGGTTCGAGGTCGATGCGCACCGACACCGCGCCGGAGTCGCTCCGCGAGGTGACCGCGTGACCGGCGCGTTCGACGCCGGCGATGTCGACGGTGACGCGATCCCCGGTCCCGGTGAAGTTGCGCCACCAGTTCTTCTTGTCCGGCATCATCACCCGCACCGTCAGCGTCTCGCCCGATCGCGAGAAGCTCACCGGCAGGCTGATCGTCTTCCCCGACTTACGACCCGTGTAGGTGATGATGGCCGTGGATTTGCCGATCACCTTGTCCAGCAGGGGAACCCGCACGAGACGTGTGAAGAACGAGTTCCACACCGCAGCCGATTTCTGGAAGGTGTTCACGGGCGTCTCCTCTCCTCGCGGACCGCGAGCCCCGGACCGGTTCGAGCCTACAAAGCGGGACGGCGATCGCGCCATGGCGACGCCTGTTCGAGCTGTCCGGCCAGCGAGAACAGCAGGCCCTCGCCGCCGGGTGGAGCCACGAACTGGATGCCGATCGGTAGGCCGTCGGGCGCCTGGTGCAGCGGGATGCTCGCCGCCGGACGACCCGTGAGGTTGGCGAGCTGCGTGTAGGGCACCCACGACAGGTTGCGGAGGATCGCCGCGGTGACCGTCCCGGTCGCGTCGATGAAGCGGCCCAGTCGGGCCGAGAGCACCGAGCGTGCCGCGAGTCGTTCGAGCGACGACGTCGCGTAGTCGCCCAGACGGGGCGCGGTCCGCGCGATGGTGGGTGTCATCAGCAGGTCGTACCGCTGGTGGAACTCACTCAGCGCACGGACGTGGGTGTGCCATCGTCCCAGTGCCGCCTCGAGCTCGACGGCGCTGGTGGTGCGACCGATCGCCGCCATCACCAGGGTGTCGAGCTCGAAGTCGGAGGTGTCGGCGCCGCCGGCGCGCAGGTCGTCGACCGCCGAGGCGACGTGCACGAACCACGGCACCAGGAAGTCGTCGGCGAGCTGCTGTTCGTCGATGGCGGGGCGCGCCTCCTCCACGACGTGGCCGAGATCGGTCAGCAGATCGCAGGTCGACGACAGCGCATCGAGCACCGCCGGGTCGGGGGTGTCGTTGAGCGCGGAGAGCCGCTGCACACCGATCCGCAGCGGGCGCGGTGCGCGCGACACAGCGTCGAGGTAGCCGGCGTCGGGGTCGGCGAACACGAACGGCGGGGCCAGAGGATCGGTCCCACGCAGCACGTCGAGCATCGCGGCGCTGTCGCGGACCGTGCTGGTGACCACACCGGTCACGGCCGAGCCGTGGTGGAACTCGCTGTGGCCGGGACCCGTGGGCACCACCCCGCGTCCCGGCTTGAGTCCGAACAGTCCGCAGCACGCGGCCGGGATGCGGATCGAGCCACCGCCGTCGCTGGCGCCCGCCGCCGGGACGATCCCGGCGGCCACCGCGGCCGCCGAACCACCCGACGAGCCGCCCGGTGTGTGGGCCAGGTCCCACGGATTGTGCGTGGCGCCGAACGCCTCGGGCTCGGTGGTCCCCTTGGCGCCGAATTCGGGCGTGTTGGTGCGGCCGAAGATGACCAACCCGGCGTCGAGCCAACGAGTGACCACGGTGTCGTCCTCGGCGGCGACGGCGTTCGCGCATGCACGAGATCCGTTGTTGCTCACCACACCGCGCTGCGACTGGTACAGGTCCTTGACCAGGAACGGCACCCCGGCCAGCGGTCCGGCCAGGGGACGTGACGCGCGGTCGCGGGCGGAGGCGTCCTGACGGACGGTGATGGCGTTCAGCGACGGCTCCACGGCGTCGGCACGCGCGATGGCCGCCTCGAGCAGTTCTGTCGCAGTCACCTCACCGCGGGCCACGAGGTCGGCCAGGCCCACCGCGTCGTGCTCGACGTACTCGTCGTGCCGCATCGCTCCCCCGATGATCGAATGCCGATACGCCGACGACGATAGCCATTCGGGGGGCACCGACCGTCGATGTCGGAGGGTCACCCGTGCGGGTGACGGCGTCGCTGTGACGCCGAACAGATGGAGCCGCCTGCGAGAATCGAACTCGCGACCTTTTCATTACGAGTGAAGCGCTCTACCGACTGAGCTAAGGCGGCGTGCCGCCCGAAGGCAACGTTCCCGAGTGTATCGAGCGTGCGTGGCAGGGGACAAACCGCGCCGCGTCGACCGCCCCGGGTCTAGCGACGCAGAGCGGTGGCGACGTCGGCGACCATGGCGTCGACGGCGAACTTCGGTTTCACGTTCACGTCGAGGGCCTCGCGGCACGCCAGCACCGCCTCGACGCAGCGGAGCAGCTTCTCGGGTGAGGCGAAACCGGCCATCCGCAGGGTCTGCTCGGAGTGGTCGGGATGCATCGCGGCGACCGGCGCGGCATAGGAGGCGACGACGGCGTCGCGGAACAGCGCGGCCAGATCGACGAGCGCGCGGTCGAGCACGTCGCGCTGCAGACGTGTGCGGCGCGACTTCTGCTGCCGCTCCATGTCTTTGAGGAAGCCCGCGGTGCCGCGCATCGCACCACCGGCGCCCTTGCCGGTGCCGCCCGCGCCCAGCGCTGTGCGCATCTCCTCGGTCTCGGCCTCGTCGAGGACGGCGCTGATGGCCTTCGCCGAGTTCTCGGCGGTCTTCACCAGCGCCTCGGCCGCGCCGTAGGCGGTCGACTCGTTGGTCGCCGCGCGTGCGAGACCCAGCGCCTGGTTGCGTTCGGACCGGGCCGATTCGTCGGTGGCCAGGCGCCGTGCCCGACCCACGTGACCGCCGCTGACCGACGCGGCCCATCGCGCCCGCTCGGCGTCGATGCCGTCGCCGATGAGCACCGCGGCGATCGAGTCGACGCCCGGCATGGTCAGCGGGACGTGGCGGCACCGCGAACGCAGCGTCACCGAGATGTCCTCGGGATCGACCGACGGCGCACACAGCAGGATCACCGTGCGCGAGGGCGGCTCCTCGACCACCTTGAGCAGTGCGTTCGCGGCCTGCTCGGTGAGTCGGTCGGCGTCCTCGATGAGAACGATCTGCCACCGACCCACCCCGGGACGACGCGACGCGATCTGCACCGTCTCGCGGATCAGCTTCACCGAGATCGTGAGGCCCTCCGGGACGATGCGGCGCACGTCACCGTGGGTGCCGGCCATCACCGTCGCGCAGGCGTGGCAACGACCGCACCCGACCTCGCTGCCGGGCAGGCCGGTGGCGATCTCGCACTGCAGAGCGGCCGCGAAGCACTGCGCGGCCACCGACCGGCCGCTGCCGGGCGGACCCGTGAACAGCCAGGCGTGGGTCATCGAGTTGCGGGGTGCGGGTACCGCGTCGCCGAACATCGACTCGACCCCGCCATCAGAGTCGTCGAGGGCCGCCGAGGCGCCGACCGCCGACCGCGCGGCGGCCGACAACTCGTCCACCACGGCCTGCTGGCCCACCAGGCGATCGAACACCGACGTCACGGGAGCGATCGTAATCGCGCGCTCCGACACCCCTGTCGGCACTGTCACCAACGGCAGATGCCGACCCTGTGCGCCCGCTACCGTGAACAGGTGGTCCAGAGACAGTCGCGTCTGCAGCGGGGTGTGCACCTGTTGCGGTGGCTGGCGCACACACCGTGGCCGATCCTGGCCCTCGACCTCGTCCGCGCGAACATCATCGGCGCCCTGTTCACCTTCGCGTTCCTGCGGTTCGGCATGCCGTACCAGTACACGGTGCGGATCCAGGAGATCAGCACCTCGAACCAGGCGGTGTTCGTCGCGTACCTGGTGGCCGCCACCTTCGTCGGCGGGTATCTCAGCATCCTGCTGACGCTGCCGGTGCTCATCTGGCACCGGAGGCGTACCCGTCTCGACAACGAGATGGCGCGCAATCGCGCGCTCCGACTGCCGGTGCTGCTCACCGCGGTGAACCTCGGGTTGTGGACCGTTGGTGGCATCCTGTTCGCGCTGCTGAACCTGCCCGCCTCGGGCGCGACGGCGCTGGTGGTGTGGATCGCGTCGGCGATCGGCGGGTTCGTCTCCTGCGTACTGGGGTACATGCAGTCGGAGAAGGTGTTGCGTCCCATCACCGTCTCGGCGATGGCCAACGACCCGACGAGCGCCGTCGCACCCAGCGTGACCGTCCGCATCACCCTGTTCTGGAGTGTCAGTGTGGTGGTGCCCCTGCTGGCGATCGTCGGTCTCATCGTGGGCCAGCAGTTCGGGCTGGTGCGCACCGATGCCGAGGGCCTCCAACGACCGCTGCTGTGGCTGGCCGTCGCGTCGGTCGTCTTCGGGTTGATCGGTCTGGTGCGGCTCGTCGGCGCGATCGCCGATCCCATCAAGCAGCTCCGCAACGCCCAACGCCTGGTCAGCGAGGGCAACTACGACACCTCGGTCCGCATCTACGACGGCAGCGACCTGGGTCTGTTGCAGGCCGGGTTCAACGAGATGGTCGGCGACCTGCGCGAACGACAGCAACTGCGGAACCTGTTCGGTCGCTACGTCGGCGAGGACGTCGCACGGCGCGCCATCGAATCGGGTACCGAACTCGGCGGCGAGGAACGCTACGTCGGGGTGTTGTTCGTCGACATCGTCGGATCGACCCGACTGGCGGTGACCCGTCCGCCCCGCGAGGTCGTCGATCTGCTCAACGACTTCTTCCAGGTGGTCGTCGAGACCGTCGGTCGCCATGGCGGGTTCATCAACAAATTCCAGGGTGACGCCGCCCTGGCGATCTTCGGTGCGCCGCTGGACCTGCAGGATTTCGCGGGTCAGGCACTCGCCGCGGCACGTGAACTGCGCATCGAGCTCGAGCGGACCCTGGGTGAGACCGACGTGGGCATCGGCGTCTCGGCGGGCAAGGCGATCGCCGGCCACATCGGATCCGAGCGGCGACTCGAGTACACCGTGATCGGCGACCCGGTCAACGAGGCGGCGCGGCTCACCGAGATGGCCAAGGACGAACCGACACGGGTCCTGGGGTCGGCGCGCGCGGTGTACCTGGCGTCGGACGCCGAGGCCGAGTGCTGGGACATCGGTGAGGGCGTGGAGCTACGTGGTCGGGGCATCGAGACCAAGCTCGCGCGTCCGAAGTTCGCACTGGTCATCGAGGACGACGGAGATGTCGACAGCGACACCGACGGCGTCGTCGACGCGGCCGTGGGCGCCTCGCACACGACACCGTCGGGCACGTCGGCCGCGGCCGACACGCGGTCCGCGGCCGGAGAGGGGTCCGCGGTCGGCAGCGAGAACGCCGGGTCGACCGGGACCGTCGATGAGGACGACGACGAGGAATCCCGCAGCAGCGTCTGAAGGACGCCGCGATCAGTCGCCGAGCACCCGCCCGCGACCCTGCCGTTTCGCCTCGTAGAGACGTTCGTCGGCCCGCGTGAAGCAGTCGGTCGCCGACTCGCGGGCACGCACCGTGGCGTACCCGGCGCAGAACGTCTGGCCGTCGGGGACCCTGCGGGCCAGACCGCGGAGCACGCCGTCGATGTGGACGGCCGCCGAACCGGGCAGCGCGAGGGCGAACTCCTCGCCGCCCCACCGGGCGAGCACCGCCGGCTCGCATGCCGATGCCACCATGGCCCGCGCGAACTCGGCCAACAGACGGTCGCCCGCGTCGTGGCCGCGGGTGTCGTTGTAGTCCTTGAACCTGTCGAGATCGATGATCGCGAGAACGAGATCGCCGCCGCCGCCGTGCGCGGCGACGCGTTCGAACTCGGCCAGGTGCGTCATCCACCCGCGACGGTTGAGCAGCCCGGTCAACTGGTCGGTGCTCGCCGCGGTCAGCAGGTCGTCCTCGGTGCGCCGGCGGTCGGTCGTGTCGTGGATGACCGCCATGGTCCACCGGCGGCCGCCGGGACCGACGACGGGACTGGCCGAGACCCACCCCCACCGAACAGCGCCGTCGGGGTGCAGGTAGCGCTTCTCCACGCGCAGGACCTCACCGCGCTCGGCGGCATCGGCCATCAGACGGTCCATGGCCCGGTGCTGCGCGAGATCGTCGTCGTGGGTGAAGTCGCGTGACGACCGGCCGGCGATCTCGGGCCACGATCGACCCACCATCGCGCAATAGGCGGCATTGGCCACCACCAGCAGACCGTCCTCGTCGGCGAGCGCCATGGGCACGGTGCCGGCCTCGAACATCGCTCGGTACCACCGGGAGTCGAGGTCGACAGGGTCACTCGTCGGAGTCGGACCCGGTTCCATCGGTTGCCACCGTCTTCGTCGCTGCGGACTTCTTCGCGGGCGCCTTCTTGGCCACCGTCTTCTTCGCCGGCGTCTTCTTCGCCGGCGCCTTCTTCGCGACCGCCTTCTTGGCCGGGGCCTTCTTCGCGGCGGTCTTCTTGACCGTCGCCTTCTTCGCCGGCGCCTTCTTCGCCTTCTTCTTCACCGGCCCCCGCGCGCGGCGGTCGGCGAGCAGTTCCATCGCGCGTTCGTCGGTGATGGAGGCGACCTCGTCGTCCTTGCGCAGGCTGGCGTTGGTCTCGCCGTCGGTCACGTACGGGCCGAAGCGACCGTCCTTGATGACCATCGGCTGCTCGCTGACCGAGTCCTTGCCCAGCTCTCGCAGCGGCGGGGCCGCGGCCGCGCGACCACGACGCTTGGGCTCGGAGTAGATCTTGAGCGCCTCCTCGAGCGTGATGCCGAAGATCTGGTCCTCGGCGCTCAGCGACCGGGAATCGGTGCCCTTCTTCAGGTACGGGCCGTAGCGACCGTTCTGGGCGGTGATCTCCTCGCCGCTCTCGGGATCGGCACCCACCACACGCGGCAACGACAGCAGCTTGAGCGCGTCGTCGAGGGTGACCGTCGCGATCTCCATCGACTTGAACAGCGACCCGGTGCGCGGCTTGGGACCGGCCTTCTTCGCGGCGACCTTCTTCGTCGCCTTCTTGGCCGCGGTCTTCGTGGTCGCACCGGCCTTGGTGGCCACCGCGGTACCGCCACCGGAACCGCCGGACGCAGCCGCGCCGTCGCCGTCGAGCGGGGTGGGGCCGGGCGGAACCGTCAGCGCCGGAACCGAATTCCCACCGTCGCCGCTGTCGCCGTCGGACTCCTCATCCGGATCGGGCAGGATCTCGGTGACGTAGGGGCCGAAACGGCCCTCCTTGGCGACGATCTCGTGGCCGGTGACCGGATCGACGCCGAGCGTGCGACCCTCCTGCGGCGTGCTGAACAGCTTCTCGGCGACCTCGATGGTCAGCTCGTCCGGGGTCATGTCGTCGGGCAGGTTCGCCCGCTGCAGATCCGGTTCGGCGTCGGGGCCGGCGACGTTGCGCTCGAGGTACGGCCCGAACCGACCCACGCGCACGACGACCGGTCGACCCTGGTCGTCGTCGAAGAGCTTGATGGAGTTGATCTCCCGGGCGTCGATCTCCTCGAGGTTCACGCCGACGAGCTTCTTGAGCCCGCCGTGGGCGGCGACATCGGAGCTCGCCGCGGAGTCGGTGGAGTCCTCGGAGGCGTCGGCGCCGAAGTAGAACCGCGACAACCAGTGCGTACGGTTCTCCCGACCCGAGGCGATCTGGTCGAGGTCGTCCTCGAGCGACGCGGTGAAGTCGTAGTCGACGAGGCTGCCGAAGTACGCCTCGAGGAGCCCGACGACGGCGAACGCCACCCACGACGGGACGAGGGCGCTGCCCTTCTTGTGGACGTACCCGCGGTCCTGGATGGTGCCGATGATCGACGCGTACGTCGAGGGGCGACCGATGCCGAGTTCCTCGAGCGTCTTCACCAGCGACGCCTCGGTGAACCGGGCGGGCGGGTTCGTCGAGTGGCCGGCCGCCTCGAGGTCGGCGGCGGTCAGGTGCTGCCCCTCGGTCAGCAGCGGCAGCCGCACCTCCTCGTTGTCGGCCTGTCCGCCGGCCTGCTCGTCGACGGTCTCGACGTAGGCCGACAGGAAGCCGGGGAAGGTGATGGTGCGACCCGACGCGGCGAACGTCGCGCGCTCGCCCGAGGTCGCGGTGCCGCTGATCCGCAGGCTCATCGTGGTGCCGCGCGCGTCGGCCATCTGCGAGGCGACGGTGCGCTGCCAGATCAGCTCGTAGAGCCGGAACTCGTCGGACTGCAGGGCCGAGGCGACCTGGCCGGGGGTGCGGAACGTCTCGCCGGCCGGGCGGATGGCCTCGTGGGCCTCCTGGGCGTTCTTGACCTTGCGGGTGTACTGCCGCGGGGTCGGGTGCACGTAGTCGGCGCCGTAGAGCTCACGGGCCTGCCCGCGGGCGGCGTTGATGGCCGACTCCGACAGCGTCGTGGAGTCGGTACGCATGTAGGTGATGTAGCCGTTCTCGTACAGACGCTGCGCGATGCGCATGGTCCGGTCGGAGGTGAACCGCAGCTTGCGGCCGGCTTCCTGCTGCAGCGTCGAGGTCATGAACGGCGCGTACGGGCGGCGTGTGTACGGCTTCTCCTCGACCGAGGTGACCGAGAGGTCGGCACCCTGCAGTCCGGTGGCCAGTGCGTTGGCGCGGGCCTCGTCGAGCACCACCACGCCGTCGGACTTCTTCATGCGGCCCGCCGCGTCGAAATCGCGGCCCGAGGCGACGCGGTTGTCGTCGACGGAGACGAGCTTGGCCTTGAACGTGCGCGGCGAGACGTCGGCGCCCGCGTCGAGGGTGGCGTCGATGTCCCAGTACGAGGCGGAGATGAACGCCATCCGCTCGCGTTCGCGTTCGACGATGATGCGGGTGGCCACCGACTGCACGCGGCCCGCCGACAGCTTCGGCATGACCTTCTTCCACAGCACCGGCGACACCTCGTACCCGTAGAGGCGGTCGAGGATGCGGCGGGTCTCCTGGGCGTCGACGAGGTCGACGTCGAGATCGCGCGGGGTGTCGGCGGCGGCCTGGATGGCCGACTGGGTGATCTCGTGGAACACCATGCGCTTCACCGGGACGCTGGGGCGCAGGGTCTCGAGCAGGTGCCACGCGATGGCCTCGCCCTCGCGGTCACCGTCGGTGGCGAGGTAGAGCTCGTCGACACCCTTGAGCAGTTGCTTGAGTTCGGTGACCGTGGACTTCTTGTCCGGCGACACCACGTAGAGCGGTTCGAAGTCCTGCTCGACGTTGACCCCCAGACGGGCCCAGGGCTGTCCCTTGTACTTGGCGGGCACGTCGGCCGCGCCACGCGGGAGGTCCCGGATGTGTCCACGGGACGACTCGACGACGTAGTTCGATCCCAGATATCCGGCGATCTTGCGGGCTTTGGTGGGCGACTCGACGATCACGAGGCGGCGCACATTGCCACCGGAGCGGGTGGACGCGGTGTCGCTATCAGCCACTGTCTGTGCCTGCACCTTTCTACCGGCCTGTTGGGTAAGGCCTTCTATATGTGTTCTGACGGCATCGGAGACGGTCCGCGCAGCCGACACATCTGGCTTGTTCTACCCCATATAACAGCCTATTGACACAACGCCGCTGGGAGCCCAAAGGTTTCCGCGGCGCCGGACACCCCGCGTCAGGGCGCCGCGAGGTGGGAGAACAGGCAGCTCAGCGGGGTGATCGATCTGACAAATGAATGTGTCACACCGTGGGCCAGAATCCGACGGCATCGAGGTGCCCGGGCGGTGCGCCGATGTTCTCCAGCAGACGCGACAACCGACGGCGGCCGGCGATCCGCAGGGCCGGCGAATGACCGCGGGTGCCGACGAGGGTGGGCGCGATCCCCGCGCGCATCAGCGCGGTCGCCAGCGGCGAGTGCGTCTCGGGGGCGTGCGGGTCGAGACCGAGCAGATAGCGGTCCTCTTCACGACGGCCCGCGGCGATCGCCCACAGCCGCAGCGCGCGCGGACTGGGCACCCAGTCGGCGGGCATCGTCTTCACCGCACCCTTCACCCAGGAGCGGGTGAGGGCGTCGAGCGACTTGGAGGTCTCGGTGCGCGCCATGGGCGAGCCCTCGTCGGAGACGGCGGGGTGCGCCCGTACGCCGCACAGTTCGATGTCCTCGACCAGTGCGTCGGCACGCCACTGCGCGTCGACGACGATGGAGACCCGACTACCGGCCGGGGAGAACGACGACTGCCCATGCGCGGCAAACAATCCCGACAGATCCTCCAGTGAGGGCTCGTCGGTTTCTGCCGAGAAGAAGGACAGTTGGCCCACGGTCGGGAACTCTACTCGAACGAATGGTCGACTGGGCCGTGCATCTCCGGACGCGCCGGACGAGGCCGGTCGCACCCGACCTCTCGACGCACAACGCCCCCGACGCGCCGCGATGAGCGGACGCCGGGGGCGGTGTCGAGAGTGTGCGAGCTCAGACCGCGCGGACGCCGGTGGCCTGCGGACCCTTGGTTCCCTGACCGACCTCGAACTCGACGCGCTGGTTCTCCTCGAGGGTGCGGAAACCGGATCCCTGGATCTCGGAGTAGTGGACAAACACGTCGTCCGGTCCATCATCAGGCGCGATGAAGCCGAAGCCCTTTTCCGCGTTGAACCACTTCACAGTTCCCTGTGCCATTTCTTGCATTCCTTTACTGACTCACCGGATACGTCACGATGTGTCACCGCGACGGGCCCGTTCCGACCGCCATACCGACTGGCGACGTTTGCGGACCAGCCGCGCACTAACCTTGGGTATTACGCCCGCAACACGTTCTCGGGGGGCAGACCATCCGTGCCGTGTCGACCCTTGCAGAAGCCCCCGAAAGCTGCGACCGACGACAGTCAATCATGAACATGTCGCCCCCGACAGTCGCAGAACTCAAACTGAACAAAACATCGTCAGATTTCAGGCCACCGACATCTGTCGGTAACGCCGAGGGCCACCGAAAGGCAGCTGCGTGACCAGCATTTCCCCGGGCGACTCGTTCGGCGAGCAGTTGCTGCACCGTTCCCTGGCCGGCGTGGACCCGGATTTGTCACCTGTCACATACAAGACCGTGATGCGTTCGCAGACAGCACAGTTCACAGAGTGGCCGGACTGGGTCACCGAGCCGGTGCGCGCGGCCTACGCCGACATCGGCGTCCGCCGCCCGTGGACCCATCAGGTGACCGCCGCGCAGCACGCCCACGAGGGCACCCACGTCGTCGTCTCGACCGGCACGGCCTCGGGCAAGTCGATGGCCTACCAGCTGCCGATCCTGTCCGACATGACCTCGGGCGCGGCGCCGCACGGCACGGCTCTCTACATCGCTCCCACAAAGGCATTGGGCGCCGATCAGATCCGCGCGCTCACCTCGTTGACCGCCGGGCGTCGCGAATTCGCACACATGGCGCCGTGCGCATACGACGGCGACACCGAGCCCGACGTGCGCCAGTGGGCGCGCGAACACTCGCGGTGGATCTTCACCAACCCCGACATGCTGCACATCGGATTCCTCGGTTCCCCCGGGCGTTGGCGACACTTCTTCCGCAACCTGCGCTACCTCGTGATCGACGAATGCCACCACTACCGAGGGGTTTTCGGCTCACACACCGCACTCGTGGTGCAGCGGACGCTGCGGCTGGCGCGCGCGGCCGGGGCGAACCCGACGGTGATCGCGGCCAGTGCCACCGCGGGCGAACCCGCCCGCGCGCTCGGGCGCCTCATCGGTGACGACTGCGTGGCGGTGACCGACGACGGCTCCCCGCACGGCGAGCGGACGGTCGCCCTCTGGGAGCCGACGTTCACCCCCGGGGTGACCGGCGAGCACGGCGCACCGGTCCGACGCTCGGCGGGCGCCGAGGCCGCGCGCATCATGGCCGACCTCGTGATCGAGGGCGCCCGCACGCTGTGTTTCGTCCGCAGCCGACGCGGCGCGGAGATCACCGCGCTGTCGGCCCGGCAGATCCTCGCCGCCGCCGATCCCGAGTTGGTCGGTCGGGTGGCCGCCTACCGCGCGGGCTACCTCGCCGACGACCGACGGGAGCTCGAGGCGGCGCTGAGCGACGGCACGCTCCTCGGCGTGGCCACGACCAACGCCCTCGAACTCGGCGTCGACATCGCCGGGCTCGACGCGGTCGTCGTCGCCGGCTATCCCGGCACCGTCGCGTCGTTCTGGCAGCAGGCCGGCCGCGCCGGGCGGCGCGGGGAGGGGTCGCTGGTGGTGATGGTCGCGCGCGACGATCCGCTCGACACCTACCTCGTGCACCACCCCGAGGCGCTCCTGGAACGGCCGGTGGAGGTGAGCGTCACCGATCCCACCAACCCGTACGTGTTGGGCCCGCACCTGCTGTGCGCGGCGACCGAGCTCGCCCTGACCGAGGCCGATGTCGCGGCGTTCGACGCCGCCGACGTGGTCGCCGACCTCACCGCCCGGGGCCTGCTCCGGCGGCGGCCCGCGGGCTGGTACCCCGCGGCCGGGCTGTTGCCGCATGGCGAGATCGACATCCGCGGCGGGATCGGCGGGCAGGTCATGATCGTCGACGGCACCACCTCGCAGCTGCTGGGCACCGTCGACACCGGCCGCGCGATGTCGACGGTGCACCCCGGTGCGGTGCACCTGCACCAGGGCCGGTCGTTCGTGGTCGACGAGCTCGATCTCACCGACGGCCTCGCGATCACCCACCCCGAGGACCCCGAGTGGTCGACGTCGGCACGGGAGACGACCGCGATGGACATCACCGCCACCACCCGATCCTGGCGGTCGGGTCCGCTCACCGTCGCGCTGGTCGACGTCGACGTCACCCACCAGGTCGTCGGGTACATGCGGACCCTGCACACCGGCGAGGTGCTCGACGTCATCGACCTCGACATGCCGCCGCAGACCCTGAGCACGCGGTCGGTGATGTACACCCTCGAACCCGAGGCGCTCGAGGGAGTCGGGGTGCCCGTCGACCGGTTCCCCGGCGCCCTGCACGCGGCCGAACACGCGGCGATCGGCCTGCTCCCGCTGATCGCGACCTGCGACCGCTGGGACATCGGCGGCCTGTCGACCAACATCCACGCCGACACCGGCCTGCCGACGGTCTTCGTCTACGACGGCTACCCGGGCGGGGCGGGTTTCGCCGAACGCGGGTTCACCGCGTTCGGGACCTGGATCCGGGCCACCCGCGATGCCGTCACCGACTGCCGATGCGAGAGCGGATGCCCCTCGTGCGTCCAATCGCCGAAGTGCGGCAACGGAAACGAACCGCTCGACAAGGCCGGGGCCATCGCGGTGCTGAACCTGTTGCTCCGCGAGATCCCGTAGCCGCAGTTCATCCGGTCGTCACCTGCTTGTCAGGTGCCGTATGCTGGGCAAACACGCATCGGCTCCTGCCCCGGGTCGCGTCACCTGGGAAGGATCGCCATCACCTCGTCACCATCGACCCCCGACCTCCGTCTCGTTCCCCGCACCACGGGATCGTCACATCCGTTGGTGGACAACGCCTCCGGCCTCACCCGAAGCCTTCGGACCCGCGACGACATCGTCGAGTTCCGCGGTCGCCTCGCACTGCGCAACGTGATCACCACCCCGCTCGAGGCCACGATCGCCGATCTGCTCTTCGTCCGGGACGTCCTCGACGCCGCCGACATCGACTACCTGTTGGTGCGCGGCAACGACGACCGGCCGGTGCTGGCCGTCGACGTGACCCGCGGACCCGACCTGCGCAGCGCACTCACGGTCGGCTGCGCGCGCGAACCGTTCTACGCCAAGGCCATGGACATCAAGGGGTCCCGGCTGGGTCTCATCGCCGCCGGCGCCCTGTCGGAGATCGCCGACGCCCGCATCCTGCGCATCCACCGACCGCGAGTCGAGCCCACGAGCGGGATGCACTACGGCACATCCGGTTCGGTCCAGATCGAGCTGTGGTCGTTCACCGCGACCGAGATCAGTGCGCCGGTGGTCAATTCGCTCACGAGACGATCGATCCCGGCCGCCGAGGCGATCCACGGAACCGTGGAGCGATACGGCCTGAGCTGGCCGACCATCGAGAACATGTTCGACGCCCACGCCTCCGACATCGGTTTCGACATCGACATCGTGTTCTCGTGGGTCGACGGATCCTCGGCGGAGTTCCAGGCGCAGCGCGCGAAGCGGATGAAGCACTACGTGGTGGGCTCCGGTGACGATTCGGCCGCGCGGTTCCGCCAGATCGACGAGCTGAAATACGCTCTGCGGTCGGTGCACATGTACGCGCCGTGGATCCGACGCATCTTCGTCGCCACCGACTCGCCGCGACCGGCATGGCTCGCTGACGACCCCCGCGTGACCTTCGTGCGCAGCGAGGAGTTCTTCGCCGACACCTCGGTGCTCCCCACCCACAACTCGCAGGCCGTCGAGTCGCAACTGCACCGCATCCCCGGGCTGTCGGAACACTTCCTCTACTCCAACGACGACATGTTCTTCGCCCGCCCGGTGTCACCGGACATGTTCTTCTCCCCCGGCGGCGTCAGCATGTTCGTCGAGGGTGCGGTCCGGATCGGTCTGGGTCACAACGACTCCGAGCGCAGCGGCTTCGAGAACGCCGCCCGCGTGAACCGTCGGATCCTCAAGAGGCGCTTCGGTTCGGTCACCACCAGACATCTCGAGCACGTGGCCACCCCGCTGCGCAAGAGCGTGATGGCCCAGATGGAACGCGAGTTCCCCGAGGAGTTCGCCGCCACCGCGGCCAGCGCGTTCCGGTCGAGCGAGAACATCTCGGTGACCAATTCGCTCTACCACTACTACGCGTTGCAGACCGGCCAGGCCGTGGTGCAGCGGGGCGCGAAGGTCCGCTACATCGACACCACCACGGCCGCCGGACTGCGGGCGATGGGCAAGCTCCTCCCTAAGCGGGCGGTCGATTTCTTCTGCCTCAACGACGGCAGCTTCCCGGAGGTCGATCTCGACGTGCGGACCGCGACGGTGACCGACTTCCTCGACCGCTACTTCCCGATCGCATGCGAGTGGGAGACGTCGATGACCGGTTCGGCCGCGCCCGGTCGCTGAATCGCACGCTCGGCGACGCGACGTCGGTTGCGGGCGCTCTCGCCGATCGTGACCTGGTGGGCGATGAGCCGCGCACGGACGTCGACGGCGCTGACGGCCTCGCCCACCGCCGACTGCCCACGCATCGGGACCACCGAGTGCACGACGGTGTCGGGGTACACGCTCACCAGGTTGTGCGACTGCGCGCCGTCACGACCGCGGATGGCCCCCACCGAGATCGCGAGGTCCTGGGTGTAGCTGGTCGCCGAGACCACCGACACCGGTATCCCGGCGAAGGTCGCACTGGTCGAGTGGTGCAGGTGCCCCGACAGGATGGTGCGGATGTCGCTGCCGCGCACCACCTCGGCGAGTCGGTGTTGATCGAACAATTCGACCAACACCGAGAGGTCAAGCACCGCGGGGATCGGCGGGTGGTGCATCACGAGGATGCTCCCGTAGGTCGACGGGACCTCGAGAACACCGGCGAGCCAGTCCAACTGGGCGTCGGTGATCTCGCCGTGGTGGTATCCGGGAACCGTGGTGTCGAGCACGATGATCCGCAGACCGTCGATGTCGTGGACCAGGTCGACCGGCGCACTCGACGGCTCGGTGTCGAGCAGGTGGCTGCGGAACTGTGCACGGTCGTCGTGGTTGCCCATCGCCCAGACGACCGTGGCACCGATCTCGGCGGCGATCGGTTCCACGAGGACACGCAGAGCGCCGTATGCCGTGGCCTCGCCGCGGTCGACGAGGTCGCCGCTGAACACCAGGGCGTCCGGCCGGATACCCGAACTGCCGATGTCGTCGAGGATCTCCCGCAACCGCAGGCCGCTGTCGACGTCGTCGTAGAGCACCCCCTCGGCGACGATGTGGGTGTCGCTGAGATGGAGCAGCGTGAAATCGGGCCGGGGGTGCTCGGCCGTCCGGGCTGTCAACTGCACACGATGTTCATCGCGACCCACAGTAGTCCCGTCTCACCGCGGCCGCGGTGCTCGCGGCCGCGGTACGAGCCACGGATCAGGCGAGGACCGGCACGCGGTGGTCGACGGCGTCGGCGAGCTCGCGCAGGCGCGGCAGCGCCCGATGGGTGAGCAGGTCGGCGCGGGTGTCGGCCGAGACCGCCATGGAGTCCTTCCACAGCGACCGACCGGCCATGGCACCACCGGCACCGTTGTCGACCGCGATCCGGACCTGCTCGACGAACGTCTCGTGGTCGACGCCGGCCGACAGCACGGCCCACGGCACACCGTTCGCGGCCTCGGTGACCGCGGCACAGGCCTGCGCCGAACCGGGGTACTGCAACTTGAGCACCTTCGCGCCGCACGCGACCGACAACCGGGCCGAGTCGGCGATGAGGGTGCCGAACGCGGCACGGTAGTCCTCGTCGCTCTCGCCCTCGAGCTGGTAGGTGAGGATCTCGACGATGAGCAGGACGCCCTCGGCGGTGGCTGCGGCGGTGAGGTCGCGGATGGATTGGGCGGCAACCGAATCGAGTCCCTGGCGGTCGGGGCGCAGGTACCAGAGCATCTTGGCGGCGTCGCCACCGAGCTCGCGCACGGTGCGCGGGGTCACGCCGTCGACGAAGCGGGTGTGGCGCAGACCGTCGACGGTCTCGAACCCCGACGCGTCCATGCCGACCACGAGCGCCGTGTCGCGCGAGAGGGTGCCGTCGTCGACGATGCGGGGCAGCGCGACCTCGGGGTCGAGGAGGATCGCGGGCGCGTGGTTGCCGAGGTGTCGCACGAGATCTGCCTTGGCGTCGGCGAGTTGGGGTGCGGTCACCGAGCCGGGGCCGTCGGGCGCGTCGGTCATGACGGCCTTCATGCCGTTGCGCTGGTCGCCCGCGACGATGAGCATGTTGCCCTCGGCGGTGGAGATCGCGGCCATGCCGCGCTTCTCGATGGTGGTCAGTTCGTTCACGATGATCTCTCCTCGGTGTGGGGTTCAGGGTGTGGGGTGCGGGCTGTCGGGTTCTGCGATTCGGGTTCTGGCGGTCACACGACGGAGTCCGCAGTGAGCAGTCGTGCGGCGAATCGGGTTGCGCCGTAGGCGGTGTCCTGGCTGCGCGTCGACACCGTTACCTCGGGCAGGATGCGGGCTCGGGCGTCGCGCACGCAGCGCATCCCGCTCCATCCCCCGGTCAGCACCGTCGATCGGGCGGGCGCGATCTCGCGGTCGAGAGCGGCGATCAACCGGACGATCTCGTCGTTGCCGTGCTCCACCACGGCGGCGAAGATCTCCGCCGAGCTGACACCGTCGGTGCGGACGGTCACCGACAGCACGCCGTCGTCGTTGCGGGCGCCGGTCACGTCGATGCCGCCGTCGGCGAGCGCGTCCGGGGGCAACGCGCACACACGCTCGTCGAGACGATCGCGGCCCTCGCGGTCGGAGATGTCGAACATCTGCAACGTGCGGCGCATGATCAGCCCGGTCTTCACCCCGGCCACCAGCACGTGTTTGCCGGGGACCACGTGGCGCACCGCGTTGATCAGGTGCTCGGCCAGCCGCGCGCGCGCCTGCGGCGTCGGGGGTTCGTCGAGCACCCGCAACAGCACCTCCGCGGTGCCCATCGACACGTGGTAGCCGTCGTCCGGGATGGCTCCGCCGGCCTCGGCCGACACGAGGTGGTCGTGTCCGGCCACCGTGAGTCGCGCTCCGGCGAACGCGGTCGGCAGCCATGCGGTGTCGGCGGCCCCGAGGTCGGTGCCGGCGTCCACGAGCGGCGGGAGGATGTCGTCGGTGATCCCGAGATGGTCGAGCAGCGCCGTCCACGGCCGTCCGGTGTCCTGATCGAGCAGCCCGGTCCGCGACGCCAGCGAGTACTCGCCGACCTCCGCGCCGCCGAGCATGCGGACCACGAACTCCGGCAGGGTGAACCAGCGCAATCCGGTGAGGTCGAGCCCCTCGGTGCGCAGATGGGCGATCTTCGCCGCCGACACCTGGGCGCCGACCGGCAGACCGGTGTGCGCGGGGAAGTCGCGGCGCAGGTGGTCGGGGAGCGCGGCCATCTCGGCGGCACCGCGGGGGTCGAACCACGCGAAAGCGGGTGCGACCACGGTGCCTGCGGTGTCGACCAGGAAGCCGGTCTCCCCCATCCCGGACACGGCGACGGCCTCGATGCGCGTGTCGTCGGGCAGTCGACGGGCGACCGCGGTCATCAGGTCGACCACGACGGCCTCGAGAGCGGGCGCGTCCATGTCGGTGGTGCCCGCGGGTCCGTTGCGCCACGGTGTGGGACGCGACTCGATGAGCACCTCGGTCCCGTCGACCTCGGCGACGAGCATCTTCACGCCGGTGCTGCCGAGGTCGAGGCCGGCGACGAGGCGCGCGGTCATGCCGTGCCCCCGGCGACCGTGAGGGTGTCCGAGGCGCGGGCGATGAGGCGTGTGTCGGCCCGCAGGTCCACCGCCTGACCGTCCGGGTCGTCGAAGCGGGCGACGAGACGCTCGAACGCCAGCGCGCCGATGTGGCGCGGGTCCTGATCGATGCACGTGATGGACGGCGCGACGGCCTCGGCGAGTCCGAAACTGCCGAACGAGATCATCGCGACGTCGGTGCGGTCGAGTTCGTGCAGCACCGAGACCACCGAGGTCGCGTGACGCGCATTGGACACGAACAGCGCCGTCGGCGGATCGGGTTGTGTGAGAAGCGCATCGACGACCGGGCGGACGGCGTCGGCGTGGTGGGCCACCTCGGGCATGAACCGCTCCTGCGCGGTGATGCCGTGGCGGGCGAGGGTGTCGACGAAGGCGTCGCGCCTGCGTCGCGCGGTCTGCAGTCGCTCGTCGAGTCCCACCAGCGCGAGGCTGCGGTGCCCGGCGGCGACGAGACGTTCGACGGCGTCGGTGGCCGCGGCGTAGTCGTCGACGGTGACCGAGTCGAACCCGGGCACCGAGCGGTCGACGGTGACGACCGGAAGGGTGGACTTGCGCGGGAGGAGGAAATCTCCGTGGTCGCCGACCGGCGCGAGGATGATGCCGCGCACGTGCTGACCCGCCAACCGCATCAGCTGGTCGCGTTCGCGGTCGGGATCGAAACCCGTGCTGCCCACGATCACCGCGAGCCCGAGTTCGAGTGCCCTGTCCTCGATCTCGCGGACCAGAGAGGCGAAGAACACGTCGTCGATGGAGTCCACGACGATGCCGATCGCGTTGCCCGCGCCCGATTTCAGCGAGCGCGCCGCGGAATTGGGGACGTAGTCGAGTTCGACGACGGCGGCCTCGACGCGTGCGCGTAGTTCGGGCAACACGGTGTCGACCCCGTTGACCACCCGCGACACGGTCTTGAAACTGACCCCGGCGCGAGCCGCCACGTCTTTGATGCTGGCACGATCCGCCACCGGCGCTCTCCTCCTGACAACGTTGTCTTGGTGCGCGACCGCCGAGGGGTTTCGGCGAGACAACGTTGTCTCGTATGATCCACAGCGTGGACCGCACCTGTCAAGCCCCTGCCCCCTCCGACCGGACATCGCAGGCGGTCGTCGCCATCGCCGGCAGCGCGGGCAGCGGGAAGACGACGCTCGGCCGGGCGCTGGCGTCAGCGCTGGGACGTCCGATCCTCGACCTCGACACGCTCACCAATCCCCTGCTCGATCGACTGCCGCTGCGCGGCGTCGACGGACACTGGAACACCGACGGACCCCACCGCGTCGCCGTCCGTGACGCCCGCTATGCGGTGCTGCGTTCGGCCGCAGGCGATCTGGTGGCCGTGGGGCAGAGTCCGATACTCGTCGCACCGTTCACCGCCGAACTCAGCGGTGGCGACGCATGGCGCGCACTGGTCGACGCGGTCGCGCCCGCGTCGGTGACCGTGATCCACCTGACCGGGACACCGGAACTGCTCGAGTCGCGCCGTGCGCACCGGGGTGCCGACCGCGATCGACAAAGGCCGCAGGTCGATCCGACCGCCGAGGTCGCCGTGGAGGTCATCGGCATCGACGCCGCACTGACCACCGACCAACAGGTCTTCCGGGTGCAGCGCGCCCTCGGTGTGCGCACACCGGTCGACGCGGCGTCCGCGCTGTTCGGCGAGACCTTCGACGCGGTCCTCTTCGATCTCGACGGCACCCTGGTCGACTCCACCGCGGCGGTGCATCGCAGCTGGTCACGGGTCGCCGACGAGTTCGGATTCGATCTGCACGATTCCGCCATCGGACACGGCATGCCCGCCGCCGCGGGGCTCTCGGCGATCCTCGGTCCGGACGTGGGACCCGCGGCCGGCGCACGACTGATCGCCCTCGAGACCGAGGACGTGTCGGACGTGACGGCGATCTCCGGCGCCCTCGACATACTCGCGGGTCTGCACGACATGCCCTGGGCCGTGGTCACCTCGGGCACACCACCGGTCGCGGGGGCGCGGATGGCCGCGGCCGCGATCTCCGCGCCCCACATCGTGATCACTGCCGACGACGTTGAGAACGGAAAGCCCGATCCCGAGCCCTATCTGCTGGGTGCGAGCCGACTCGGTGTCGATCCGCGACGCTGCCTGGTGGTGGAGGACGCCCCCGCCGGCATCACCGCGGGACGCGCCGCGGGGTGCCGGGTGCTCGGCGTACGGGGCACCGTGGACCTCACCGATTCCGGGGCCGATCTCGTGGTCGACGCCCTCGATCAGGTCGAGATCGTCAGGCGTGGAGAGGGATTCGCACTCGTCCCGAGGTGACGCCCACGGGTTCAGTGCCGATGTGGTCGTGCACCCGACACCGCACCGGGCGAACACGATGCACGCACCACCAGTTCCACGTCGAGCACGTTGCGCCGACGGTAGCGACGCTGGGGGTGCTCGATGCGGCCGAGGATGCGTTCGATGGCCTGGCGGCCGAGTTCGGCGGGGTTCTGATCGATCACGGTGACCGGCGGGCACACCGCGTCGGCCAGGGGGAAATCGCCGAACCCGACGAAGGCCACGTCGTCGAGACGCAGGAGTTGGATCCCCGGCACACAGTCCATGGCAACGCGGGCGTTCGAGAGGAACAGCGCGGTGGGCGGATCCTCGAGCGCCATCAGGTCACGGAGCGCCGTGACGGCCTCGCCTCGGTCCATCACACCGGTGACCACCAGCGCGTCGTCGACCGTGAGATCGCGCGCGGCGAGTGCGTCGCCGTACCCGGCGAGGCGGTTGCGGGTGGTGGGGATGTCGGAGTTGTCGCCGATGAAGGCTATGCGCCGATGCCCCTTCGCCAGCAGGTGTTCGGTGGCGATCACCGCCCCGCCGTGATCGTCGTCGACGAAGCTGTCGGCGGTGATGCCGTTCGCGGCACGGTCGACGAAGACGGTGGGTGTGCGCCCGATCCACCGCTTGAGGTACTCGTGATCGACCCCGGTCGGCGCGATGATCAGACCGCTGAGCTGCCGGCGCAGCAGCGACTCGACCAGCCCCTGTTCGGCGGCGCCGTCGGTGCCCAGGCTCGTGATGAACACGGCCATGTCGTTCTGGCGCGCACGGTCCTCGATCGCCCGGGCGATGGAGGCGAAGAACGGGTCGGCGATGTCGGGGACGGCCACCCCGACCGCGGCGGTGTGACCCGCGCGGAACGACGTGGCGATCGTGTTCGGCACGTAGTTCAACGATTCCAGCGCCGCGGTCACCCGCGCGCGGGTGTCGGGATCGACGTGCGGGTCGTCGTTGTAGACCCGCGACACCGTCTTGGCGCTCACGCGCGCGAGCGCGGCGACATCCTGCATCGTCGTCACGGCCCCACCTCCTCCTCGAGTGCCATCCTGCCGGTCATCGCGCTCAGCGGCAGGTGTATCCACCGTCGATGGGCAGGCTGACGCCCGAGATCATCGACGCGTCGTCGCTGAGCAGGAAGGCGATGGGGCCCGCGATCTCGTCCTCGGTGGCCCACCGCCCGAGCGGCATCGCCTCCAGGAACGGGCCCTCGATCTCCGGCCGGCCCCAGTAGAACGCCGACATCTCGGTCATCACCACGGTCGGGTTCACACTGTTGACGCGGATGCCGTGCGGCCCGAGCTCGAGAGCCGAGACGCGAGTGATGTTGTCCACGGCCGCTTTCGACGATCCGTAGGAGATGTGCCCGGGCAGGGCCACCAGGCTCGCCTGGCTCGACACGTTGACGATCGAGCCTTTACCGGCGGCGATCATCGCCGGAGCGACGTATTTGGTGACCAGCAGGGTGCCCCGGGCGTTGATGGAGATGACCTTGTCGAAGATGTCGATGTCGGTGTCCTGCGGGGTGGCGATCTCGCCGCCGAAGCCGCCGCAGTTCACCACGCCGTCCAGCGCGAGACCGGCCAGCGCGTCACGGATCTCGTCCTCGGAGGTCAGGTCGAACGCCAGTGGCGTCGCACCGGTCTCGTCGGCGAGTTTGTCGAGCACATCGATCTCCCGACCCGAGGCGATGACGCCGGCGCCGTCGGCGACCAGTCGACGCACGGTGGCGCCACCGATGCCGCCGCTGGCTCCGGTGACCAGGATCGTCTGTCCGGTGAAGTCGGCCATCGCGACCCTCCCTCTCGTCTCTGTCATGTCATCGATGTCATCACTCACGGATCGCGGCGCACATGTCATCGATGTCATGGACAGTAGACGACACCAGCCCTGGCCGTCCCGCGTTTGCGCAATTGATCGTCTAAACCCAGTTCAGAGCCGTGACACGGTGTCACGAACCGTCGTCCCGGCGCCGTCGTCGTGGACACGTGCCGACACTGTCATGTCATCGGTGTCATGAATTTCTTCCGAACGCGTGACAAACCGGTGAGGTGTGGGTCACACTGATCCGCATCGAACCCGACGGACGTGTTCGAGGCGAGAGGACGGGATGCGACGATGCAGCCGGTGGCGGAGGTGACCCAGGTGGAGCGAGCAACCGCCACATCGGATCTCGCCGCGCTCGTCGACGAGCTCGCGGCCCGCGCCCGCTCTCTCGTGGCCTCCGGTGAGCGCCGGATCCTGGGCATCACCGGACCTCCCGGAGTCGGCAAGTCCACGCTGTGCGCCATGCTCGCCGCCCGCCTCGGCAGCGACGCCGTGCTCGTCGGGATGGACGCGTTCCACCTCGCCAACGAGGAGTTGGAACGACTGCACCGGCGCGACCGCAAGGGCGCACCCGACACCTTCGACGTCGACGGTTACGTCGCGCTCCTTCGTCGGTTGCGTTCGCAGAGCGCCGATCTCGTCTACGCACCTCGATTCGAGCGCGCGATCGAGGAGTCGATCGGCTCGGCCGTCCCCATCGCGCGCACGACACCGCTGGTGGTCACCGAGGGCAACTATCTCCTGCTCGACCGCGGCGGCTGGGAGGAGGTGCGCGGGGTGCTCGACGAGGTCTGGTTCCTCGACGCCGCCGCCGACGTCCGCGCCGCACGGCTCGTCCGTCGCCACGAGCACCACGGCCGCTCACACGACGACGCGTTGCGGTGGACCGAGGAGGTCGACATGCGCAACGCCGCGGTGATCACCGCGACCCGCCACCGCGCCGACCTCGCCGTCACGGTGCCCGACGCACAGGGTTCGGTGCCGTGCGTCGCCCTCGACGTGCCGCCCGGCTGATGCCGGGCCCTCCCCCACCCGACCACCACACCGACCCGTCCGATCACAAGGAGCCACCCATGGCAGAACCGTCCCCCGGCCGCACGCCGATACTGCAGGCCCGCGGCCTGTCGCGCAGCTTCGGCAACGTGCGTGCGCTCGACGACGCCGACTTCGAGGTCCACGCCGGCGAGGTGGTCGCGTTGATCGGCGACAACGGCGCCGGCAAGTCGACTCTGGTGAAGGCGCTCTCGGGCAGCCTCGCCCTCGACTCCGGCGAGATCCTCTTCGACGGCACGCCGGTCGATCTGAACAGCCCCACCGCCGCAGCCGATCTCGGTATCGAGACGGTGTTCCAGGATCTCGCGTTGGCCCCGCATCTCAACGCCGCGCAGAACATGTTCCTGGGTCGGGAACTGCCGGCACCGGGCCTGCTCGGGAAGTTCGGTTTCCTGAACACCGCCGAGATGCGCAGGCAGTCGCAGGAGGCGTTGGACGACCTCGGCGCGACGGTGCGCAGCCTGACCGACCCGGTGGGCTCGATGTCGGGTGGTCAGCAGCAGGCCGTCGCGATCGCCCGCGCCGTCGCCTGGGCCAAGGGCGTCGTCTTCCTCGACGAGCCCACCGCCGCACTGGGTGTGGTGCAGACCCGCAACGTCCTCGACACCATCCGCCGCGTGGCCGACAAGGGTGTCGGCGTGGTCTTCATCAGCCACTCGATGCCCCACGTCATCGAGGTCGCCGACCGCGTGCAGGTGCTGCGGATGGGACATCGCGTCGCGACGTTCGACGCCAAGAACACGACCATGGAACAACTCGTCGGTGCGATGACCGGCGCGACCGTCGGAGCATCCTGATGAGCAACCAGACCATGACCCCGCCCGCCGGCGTCACCCCGCCGAAGAAGAACGAGCCCGAGCACCGTGGGTTCGACCTCGTCGGCGCGATGTCGAAACTCGCTCGCGTACAGATGATCCAGATCGTCCTGGTGCTCGTCGCGATCTGCCTGGTCTTCTCGATCATGGCGCCCGAGAGCTTCCCCGAGTGGGGCAACTTCCGCCAGATCATCCAGAACGTCTCGATCCTCGCCGTCCTCGGCATCGGCATGACGTTCGTGATCGTCACCAGCGGCATCGACCTCTCGGTCGGTTCGGTGCTGGTGTTCTCCGGTGTCGTCGCCGCGAAGACGATGCGCGCCATCGGCGGTGACGGCTGGGGGGTCGCCACGATCGGCATCCTCGTCGCCGTCGCGTGCGGTCTCGCATGGGGATTGCTCAACGGCATCCTCATCGGCAAGGCCAAGGTCCCGCCCCTGATCGTCACCCTCGGAACGCTCAGCGGCGCACTGGGTCTGTCCCAGGTCATCACCGGCGGCGTCGACATCCGCGACGTACCCCCGGTCCTGGTCGACACCATCGGCTACGGCAACCTGCCCGCCACCACCCTGCCGCTGATCTCGGTGATCGCCATCGTGGCCGTCGTGATCTTCGGTATCGTGATGCACCGCACCAAGTTCGGGCTCTACACCTTCGCGGTCGGCTCGAAGGAGGAGTCGGCCCGCCGGGTCGGCATCAAGGTCGACCTCCACCTCATCAGGATCTACGCGCTGTCGGGAGCGATGGCCGGTCTGGCCGGCATCCTGTCGCTGTCGCAGTACGGCACGACCGCGATCGCGGGGCAGTCGCAGACCAACCTCAACGTGATCGCCGCGGTCGTCATCGGCGGAACCAGCCTCTTCGGCGGTGTCGGGACCATGTTCGGCACGGTGGTGGGCCTGTTCATCCCGGCCGTGCTGCTCAACGGTTTCGTGATCGTCGGTGTCGAGCCGTTCTGGCAGCAGGTCGCCGTCGGCGCCGTCCTCATCGCCGCGGTCTACTTCGATCAGCGTCGCCGAGCCGCCGCCAGTCGCGGGCAGTCGACGTCGTCGCTGAAGAAGCTCTGGTCGAAGAGTCCCTGACCGACCACGTCTCCCGCTCCCTCACTCTCCCCGACGCCACACCCGTGCGTCATCTGACAAGAAAGCCATCATGACAATCTCACGCATCAGCGTTGCTGCCCTGGCCGTTCTCTCCACCTCGGCCCTTGTGCTGTCCGGGTGTTCCTCGGACTCCGGCGGCGGCAGCAACAAGCTCGCCTTCATCCAGGGCGTCAGCGGCGACGAGTTCTACATCAGCATGCAGTGCGGCATCGAGGACGCGGCCAAGAAGGCAGGCGCCTCGGTCGAGGTCCAGGGGCCCGCGAAGTTCGACCCCACCCTGCAGAAGCCGATCGTCGACTCCGTCGTCGCCTCGCGACCCGCCGCGATCCTCATCGCCCCGACCGATGTCGCCGCCATGCAGGCCCCGCTCGCCGCCGCCGAACGCGCCGGCATCAAGATCGTGCTCGTCGACACCACCATCAACGATCCTTCGATCGCGGTCTCGGCGATCTCGTCGGACAACGCCGGTGGCGGGGCCGAGGCGTTCTCGGCCATCCAGCAGCTCAACCCCTCGGGCGGCAAGGTTCTCGTCATCTCCACCGACCCGGGTGTCTCCACCGCCGATGCCCGTGTCGCGGGCTTCTCGGGTGCGGTCGCCAAGGACTCGAAGTTCTCCTACCTCGGGGTGCAGTACAGCCACAACGATCCCGCCGAGGCGGCCAAGCTCGTCACCGCCGCGCTCGCCAAGGACCCCGACATCGTGGGCGTGTTCGCCACCAACACCTTCGCCGCCGAGGGCACCGCCACCGGTGTGCGCCAGGCCGGTAAGCAGGACCAGGTGAAGATCGTCGGCTTCGACGCCGGCCCGGCGCAGGTGAAGCAGTTGCGCGAGGGTGTGGTGCAGGCGCTGATCGCCCAGCAGCCGGGCACCATCGGCACCGACGGCGTCGAGCAGGCCATGAACGCCATCGACGACAAGCCGGTCACGAAGACCATCTCGACCGGTTTCCACGTGATCACCAAGGAGACGCTCGACGGCGAGGGCGCGCAATACGTCTACAAGTCGTCGTGCTGATGACGATCTGACGTCCATCAGACTGCGGTGGCGCCCCGCGACCACGAAACCGGGGCGCCACCGCATCCCATTTGCGATACTTCGATTCTGTACAGCGACACCCCCGGAGGTGATCTGATGCCGACTCTGCACCGCGCAACCGTGAGCGATCTCCCCGGCCACGTCGGCGTCGCCTCCCACATCACCGATCCGTCGGCGCTGACGATCGGGATCGCCCATTTCGGTGTCGGCGGTTTCCACCGCGCCCACGAGGCGATGTTCGTCGACCGGTTGCTCGCCGCGGGGCACACCGACTGGGCCATCTGCGGGATCGGCGTCCTCCCCGGCGACCGTCGGATCACCGACATCCTCGCCGCGCAGGATCACCTCTACACGCTGGCGACCACCGATGCCGACGGCCGTCGTGACACGCGTGTCATCGGCGCCGTGGCCGACATGATCTTCGCGCCCGACCGTCCACGGGACGTGCTCGACGTGCTCACCGCGCCGGGTACGCGGATCGTGTCGTTGACGATCACCGAGGGCGGCTACGGCGTCGACGACACCACCGGCGAGTTCGCCCCGCGCGACGCGCTGACCCTGCGCGACCTCGACCATCCCGACGACCCGCGCAGTGTGTTCGGGTTCATCGTGGCCGCGCTGCGGATGCGCAGGGACGCGGGCCTCGCGCCGTTCACCGTCATGTCGTGCGACAACATCGAACACAACGGCCGGGTCGCCCGAGCCGCGGTCACCGGTTTCGCGGCGCGCCACGACGCCGATCTCGCCCGCTGGATCGACGAGAACGTCGCCTTCCCCAGCTCCATGGTCGACCGCATCACCCCCGCCACCACCGACGCCGTCGTCGCGCAGGTCGGCCGTGAACTCGGTGTCGACGACGCATGGCCGGTGGCCTCGGAGGCGTTCGCCCAGTGGGTGCTCGAGGACTCCTTCTCGGCCGGCCGGCCCCCGTTCGACGACGTCGGCGTGGTCCTCGTCGACGACGTCGAACCCTACGAGCACATGAAGTTGCGGCTGCTCAACGCCTCGCACCAGGTGCTCAGCCATCTCGGGGTGCTCGCCGGGTACACCTACGTGCACGAGGCCCTCGCCGATGCCGACATCCGCGGCTTCGTCGGTTCGTACATGCGCCGCGAGGCGCTGCCGACGCTGCGACCGGTGCCCGGTGTCGATCTCGACGACTACATCACGCAGTTGCTCGAACGGTTCTCCAATCTCGCGATCCGCGACACCCTCGCCCGTCAGATGGTGAACACCTCCGATCGCGTGCCGAAGTTCGTGCTGCCGGTGATCGCCGACCGCCTGCGGGCCGCGGCGTCGATCGACCACGCCGCGCTCATGCTCGCGGCCTGGTGCGCGGTGCTCGACGCCGACACGATCCCCATGATCGACGCCGACACCGACCATCTGCGGCGTCTCGCCTGGGCCGATCACGACCGGCCCGGCGCGTTCCTCGAGAACACCGAGGTGTTCGGCCGGCTCGCGTCGAGCGTGTGCCTGCGGGTGGCCTACCAACTCGCGAAATGCCATCTGCAGGACCACGGTCCGATCGGGGCGATGCGCATGGTCGCCGCCCACTCCAGCGGCGTCCGCTGATCATCCCGACGGTCCCGCGCGGGCGTCGGCGACCGCGGTCCGTACGCCGAACGGACCGAGATCGACATCGACGGACCCGCTGACCACCACGTCGTCACCGTCGGTGCGACACCGCGTGATCCGCACCTTCGTCTCACCGGCGACGGCGCGAGCTGCACCGCAGGGGTCGTCGAGGGCGAGGATCCACCGCTGCGCCGCGGCCAGCGCCGCGAGATCCACGGCTGACTGGGCGCGATGACGGGCGACGACGGCCGCACCGAACCAGCTCACTCCCACGATTAGGGCCACCGTTGCCGCGATCACACACGCACCCAACACGGTGGCCATCCCCCGCTCATCGCGCAGCCGCGCACGCCACGTGGTCACGACGCGTCCTGCGCGACCGGCTCACGAATCGCGACCGCCTGGGCGCCGAGGTCGACGCCGGGCAGCACCGGCGACGTCGCGTGCACGGTGACCACCACGCGATCGCCGCGCCCACCGATCGAGATCTCGGCGCCGGCCGGCGCGACCGATCGGCCCGCCGAGAGCGCGCCGGTGGCGTCTCCCTGCGCCGCGATGCGTGCGGTCTCCCGGGCCGCATCGACGCATCGCAGATGCGTGCCGATCGCCAGGACCGCGCCGATCCCCAGGACCAGGACGGCGACGATCGAGGCGATCGCGAACGCGGCCTCCACCGAGACCATGCCGCCGTCGTCGGCCAGCCGTCGCGCCGCGCGGCGACCCGCATCACAGCGGCGGGCACGGGGGCGGGGCGAAGTGAGAACCATGTCACTCCGACGCGGGGACACCCGCGGTGGTTCCCCGTCATCGCAGGTGAGCGATTCGTCATGCTTCGGGCAGCATCACAGTTGTCGAAGAGTTCGGGTTCTGGTCCCACTACGAACAACGCGCGGGCCGGACTCCCGGTGTTTACTCATCGTCATGACGCAAGGCACATGCTCGGTCGCCGTGATCATCCCTGTGTACAACGAGCAGGACTACATCCTCGACACACTGCGCGCGATCGACGCCCAGGAGTTCGATTCCACCGTTCACCGCGATCTTCTCGGCGGTTTCCGGGTGATCGTGGTCGACAACAACAGCACCGACACGACCGCGGAGCTGGTCAACGCCTACATCGAGGCCGGCACCCGCTTCCCCGTCGAGATCATCACCGAGACCGAGAAGGGCAGCGGTTGCGCGGCCGATTCGGGCGCCAAGCGGGCGATCGAGCTGGGCGCGAAGTTCATCGCCCGCACCGACGCCGATTCGCTCCCGGCCACCGACTGGCTCGCCCACCTGCTGATCCCCCTGTTCGAGGGCAAGCACCTCGTGGGTGGACGCGTGAAGGCCCGCAGTGACGAGGGCACCTCCTCGTTCGCGTTCAACGCGATCGGTCATCTGTGGCGTGTCGGGCACGCCGCCGAGTGGCTGCGGACCCGCCGCGGTCCTGACGATCAGCGGCGCAGCTTCGCCGTCGTCGGCAACAACATGGCGATCGACGCCGAGATCTACACCGAGTGCGGTGGCTTCCCGCGCACGAACATGAGCGACCTCGACGACGACTACGTGCTGCAGCAGCGCGTTCGGCACGTCGCCGGCGGTGACGCCATCGCTCTGCAGAAGGACGCCCTCGTCTACACCTCCCTGCGTCGCCTGGAGGCCTTCGGGGTGAAGGACTTCGTCGCCTGGTATCACGACCGCGACGGCGCCGGGAAGAGCATGGAAGCCGACGTCCGCTGAGCGTCGATCAGATGATGGTCACCGCCGTCCCGATCGTGTTCACTGGTCCCCGTGTCGGGTAACGGGTCGCCCCGCGTCGCTGTGGTCGTCGCGGCGTTCAACGAGGAGAAGTTCATCCTCGACACGCTGCGCGGCCTCGACGACCAACGGTTCGACAGCCTCTTCCAGCGCGAGGTGCTCGGGGGATTCCGCGTCATCGTCGTCGACAACGCCAGCACCGACCGCACCGCCGACCTCGTCCGTGACTTCATCGCCGCGGGCACGAATTTTCCCTTCGAGCTGATCACCGAGACCGAGAAGGGCACCGGCTGCGCGGTCGACACCGGGACGCGTCACGCGATCGCCGGCGGCGCGGTGTTCATCGCCCGCACCGACGCCGACACCATTCCCGCACCGGACTGGCTCGACAACCTCCTGCGGCCGCTGTTGCAGGGCAAGCGCCTGGTGGGCGGACGGTTGCGCGCCCGCACCGACGAGGGCTCGACGGCGAAGGTGTTCAACGCGGTCGGGTCGCTGTGGCGGGTCGGCCACGCCGTCGACTGGGTGAAGACGCGCAACATGCCCGACGAGGAGCGCCGTAGTTTCGCGGTGTGCGGACCGTCGATGGCGTTCGACGCCGACATCTACGAGCGCAGCGGCGGCTTCCCGCGCACGAAGATCGACGACGAGGACGAGGACCACGTGCTGCAGGTCCGTGTGCGCAAGGTCGCCGGCGGTGACGCGATCGCCCTGGCCAAGGATGCCGTCGTCTTCATGTCGCTGCGCCGTCTGCAGGGACTCGGCGCCAAGGACTACATCGCCTGGTACGGCACCGACGACCGCGACACCACCGGAAAGCAGATCGACATCCGCTGACCGGATGGCTGGGCTCGACGGGACCCGTGGTCACCGCGTACGGACGTCAGGTTCGTCGCGTTTCACAATTTCTGACGTGTTCATCTGAAAATTGCGGCGAATTACGCAACCTCGTGTTTACATTTCGACATGCACACTGGCGTGCGCCCGGCAGCAGGTTCTGCGTGACGGTCGAACAGAAATCCGTTGTGGCGGTCATCGTTCCGGCCCACAACGAGGAGAAATACATAGCGCACACGCTGCGGGCCCTGGACCGCCAAGAGTTCCGGGTGGTCGGCGACGGCCGCGTACTCGACACGTTCCGGGTGATCGTGGTCGACAACGCGAGCACCGACGGCACGCGCGACGTCGTCGCGGCGCACATCGCGTCGAACCCCCGCGTCCCGGTCGAGCTCATCACCGAGAGCGAGAAGGGCACGGGCTGCGCGGTCGACACCGCCGCACGGCACGCGATCGCCACCGGCGCACACTATGTCGCCCGTACCGACGCCGACTGCCTCCCACGCACGGACTGGTTGAGCCGCGTCATCACACCGCTCCTCGACGGAAAACGATTGGTCGCCGGACGCCTGCGCGCCCGCACCGACGAAGGGTCGACCGGGTACGTCTTCAACGCGGTCGGCACCTTCTGGCGGCTGGGTCATCTGCTGCAGTGGTGGGCGACCCGTCACGAGGCCGACGCGAACCGACGCAGCTTCGCGGTGTGCGGCGGGAACATGGCATTCGACGCCGACATCTACCTCACCAGCGGTGGCTTCCCGCGGGTGCGGATCGACGAGGCCAACGAGGACGACATGCTGCAGCGGCGCGTCCGCGCCATCACCGACAAACGTGGACTCGCACTCGCCCCCAAGGCGGTCGTCTACATCTCCCTTCGCCGACTGAAGGCTGTGGGCGTCAAGGAGTTCGCCGCCTGGTACGGCACCGAGGAGCGCGACAGCACCGGCAAGCAGGTCGACATCCGCTGAGACCCGACGCGATCAGTTCGGGAACCGGATGAACTCGGGAGACTCCCAGACCACTGGGTGGATCTTGTCCTCGGGAAATCGGCCGGTCAGCGCGGACACCAGGAACGACGCCAGCCCACCGCGGTCGTACAGCCACGATCCCGCGAGGTCGGTGTAGGCCACAGGCCACCTGTCGGGGTCGTCCCCGACCTTGTGCCAGAAGCCGTAGGCGCCATCAGATCCTCCGCCCCACGGCGCGAACATCTCGCGGGGGTCCGACAGGTCGATCAATGTCGTTGCGCCGTCCGGATTCAGCCACTGTTCGCCGGTCTCGTCGGCTGATTCCTGCCACTGCGGGTCGCCGATGATGTCCATCATCGTCTGGTTCTCGTCGTAGATGTTCTGGCCTTCTTCGCCGCCCGGAGCGAACACGAAGAATTCCCCCGAGAACCAGCCCACCCCATATCGGGCGACAATTTCTCGGTAGTCCGACGGTGCCTCGAATCCGAGTACGTCGCCGAATCGATCCCAATCGACGCCGTCGACTCCACCGTCGGATGGAGGTGTGACCAGATGGATCAGAAGGTCGATCGCGGGGCGGCCTGGGTCAGCCATTCTCGATGAGGTCATCGGCTCGACTGGTCCTCCACGCGTCCGCAGCCTCGAATCGCATACAGCGCACGCTATACGACCACACGGGTTCATCCTCGCCGTGCGAGGTGGACAAACCGCTGAGTCCCGCCCACGCCCGCGAGTGCGGGCGTGAGCGAGACGGGGCGTGGCGCTACCCCACCGCGGTGTTCAACGCCTTGGTGATGATCCCGGTCAGGCTCAACACGATGTTGTCGCCGGTGACCACCGTGTACAGAATCGCCCCGAAGGCCGCGGCGGCGATCGTGCCGATCGCGTACTCGGCGGTCGACATTCCGTCCTCGTCGGTGGCCGCGATCATGATCTGCGTCTGCAGGTCTCGAATCCATCTGGTGCTCATCGTTTCTCCCCTGGTGATGCGCGACGGAGGTCTCCGCCGCGTTCTGGATCGGTCGGAGCCGGTGCGTTCACAGCACCCCTCCGCCGAGAACTCGGCCCGCGAGTCCGATCACCACCGGCACGATGCCGAGGCAGACGAACGCGGGCAGGAAACACAGGCCGAGCGGCCCGGAGATGGCGACCCCGGCGCGCTCGGCGGCCGCAGCGGCGTTGTCCTGGGCGGCGGCCCGTTCGGCCTCGGCCAGTTCGCCGAGCCCGCGCACCGGCGACGAGCCGGCACGCGCGGAGCGACGGGCCATGGCGCACAGCGACGTCGCCGCCGGTCCGGCGTTCTCGGGGGTCTCCCACGCCTGGGCCGGGTCGGCACCGAGCGCGAGCAGTTCCGCGGCCCGGGTGAGTGTCGCCTCGAGACCGGGCGGCGCCGATCGCGCGACCACCGCCGCGGCCGAGGCGACCGGCATCCCGGCTCGCAGACACACCGCGAAGAGGTCGTACCCGGCGGCGGTGGCGAACGGGTCGTCGCGAGGCCGCGTGACACCGAGCCAGCGCGGGCTGCGGTCCGGAGGGGGTGGAGGCGCGATCCGGAACACCGTCCATCCAGGGGGCGGCATCACGAGAAGTCCGACCGCAGCTGCCATTCCGGCCACGATCCAGGAGACGGTCACGGTGTCATCACCTTCGCGGTGATCTTCTCGGTCCACCACAGACCGACGGCGACCAGACCCACACCGATCACCAGCAGGATGCCGCCGAGGCCGCCGCCGGTGAGCACGGCGAGCGGTGACGCGCCCATCGCCTGGCCGAGACCGATCCCGAGGACCGGGAGGAAGGCCAGCACCGTCGCCGTCGCTCGGGCACCGGCGAGCGCTGCGCGGGTGCGTTCGGTGAAGCGACGTCGAGCGACGAGATCGTCTCGGACCGCCGAGAGCAGGTCGGCCATCGGCAGGCCCTGCTGTTCGGCGGTGCGCCAGGCGACGGCGACCCGATCCCACGACGACTGGTGCACCGCGCCGGCGTTCTCGACACCGGCCGCGACATCGCCGCCGAGTTCGGCTCGACCGGCCATTCTCGTGACCACCGACACGACCGATCCCGGTGAATCACGCTGCGCCACATCGCACGCCGCGGCGACATCGTCGGCGGCCTGACGGCACGCGCGCGCCGGGTGGGCGCCGACCGACAGTTCGGCGATCATCACCGCGACGGCGTCGAGCAGGAGGCCGAGGGCCGCCGAGTCGGTTCGTTCGCGCCGACGCAGGCCCGCGCGGTGCAGCAACGAGACACCGACGATCGTCGCGGCCACGCCCGCCGACAGACCGAACGCCACGACCGCGGCGAGGGCCGCACCACCGGCGGCGAGCACGCCGAGCGGGACGCTCGTCCGCCGTCGCGTCTGCTCGGGCGCGAGGCCCCGGATACGGCTGGTCGGTCGCGCGTGCGGCCACAGCAGCAGCAGTGCGGCCACCGCCGCCGCCACGGCACTCACCGCGCGATCCCGGTGCAGCGCTGCGCCATCACCGTGCGCAGGCGATCCACAGCGGATCCGAACCCGGTGTCGCGACGCCAGACCGGCTCGATGTGCACCCATCCGTCGGCACCGCGATCGACCATCCCGATCTCGGCGACACCGCGGTGACCGTCGGCATCACGCGCCACCACGACCACCACATGGACCGCGGCCGCGAGCTGACTGTGCAGCGCGGTGCGATCCATTCCGCCGAGGGCGGCGAGCGCCTCCATCCGCGCGGGGACCTCCGCCCCGGAGTTCGCGTGGAGCGTTCCCGCGCAGCCCTCGTGACCGGTGTTCAGTGCGGTCAGCAGGTCGACGACCTCGGGCCCGCGGACCTCGCCGACCACGATGCGGTCCGGCCGCATCCGCAGGGCCTGGCGCACCAGATCGCGGACGGCGACCGCGCCGGCGCCCTCGACATTCGCGGTCCTGGCGACGAGGCGCACCACGTGCGGGTGGGCGGGCGCGAGTTCGACGGCGTCCTCGACGACGAGGATCCGCTCGGCCGGATCGACGCGGCCGAGCATGGCGCTCAACAACGTCGTCTTGCCTGCCCCGGTACCGCCCACCACGAGGAACGCCAGGCGTGCGGCGACGATCGCCTCGACGAGCTCGGCGATCTCCGGCGGTACGGCCCCGCGTTCGACGAGCGCCCCGAGGTGTTGGGTGGCCGGGCGCAACACCCGCAGCGACAGGCAGGTGCCGTCAACGCTGATCGGTGGGATGACGGCGTGCAGGCGCACGCTGTAGCCGCGACGGCCCACATTGCTGAGCTGGCCGTCCACCCATGGCGCCGCGTCGTCGAGTCGTTTGCCCGCCCCGAGCGCCAGGCGGACGGCGAGGCGTCGGACCGCGGCGTCGTCGTCGAACCGCACGGCGCTCGGTACGAGGCCTCTCCCTCGGTCGACCCACACCTGGTCGGGGCCGACGACGAGGATGTCGGCGACGTCGGGATCGGACAGCAGGTGCTCGAGCCGTCCGGCGCCGACGAGCTCGGTCTGCAGGAAGCGCAGGGCCTCGAGGAGGTCGGTGTCGCCGAGGACTCCGCCCGATTCGGCCCGCACGGCATCGGCCATCACCTGCGGGGTGGGATCCGCCGACTCGGCGGCAAGACGCTCACGCACACGGATCAGCAGGTCCGATCTCGACTCGGGACTGCTCATGCCGCGAGTCCGGCCACGTCGAGGACACGATCGAGCACGGCGTCGGCAGCCGCACCGAGCGGTGAACGGCGGCCGAGTGGGAGTCGGCCCGACTCGATGGCGACGGCGAGGTGTCGTTGTGGACGGAGTGCGGCGAGAAGGTCGATGTCGACGATGGTCGCGATCTGTGAGGCGGTGAGTCCGCCGGGCGCGGGTCCGCGCACCACCAGTCCGAGACGGTCGGTCACCGGACGCCATCGGGTGACGGTCTCCCTGGCGGCCGCACAGCCGCGCACGGTCGCGGTGGTCACGACGACCACCAGGTCGACGCACTCGACGACGGCCCGGCAGACCGAATCGGTGGCGCGGGGCAGGTCGACGACCACCACGTCGCCGCTGTCGCGACCGGCCTCGATGACCGCGACGGCCGCATCCACACCGATGCGATGGTCGACCCCTCGGCGCGGGCACAACAGCGCGAGACCCGGGGCGGCGTGCGGCACGGCCGCGTGGAGGCTGTCGGCGAACACCGCGCCGCCGTCGAGGGTGAGATCGGGCCATCTGAGCCCGGCGGAATCCTCGACCCCGAAGATCAGGTCGATGCCGCCGCCGAGCTCGTCGAGGTCGAGCAGCAGCGCCGATCCGGACAGGTCATCGACCGCCCGCGTGGCGACCGCGGCCGCCAGCACCGAGGCACCGGCCCCGCCGTGGCCACCCAGGACCGCGACGGCCGCGCCCGCGCGACGTCGTGGCGCTCGATACCGGCTGAGCGCACCGACGACGGCGTGCTCGTCGGCCGGCAGGACCAGTCCGTCCTCGGCGCCGAGGGTGAGCGCGGCGCGCCAGAGCCCGGGATCGACCTCGGCGGGTCCCACGACCAGTACCGATCGCCGTCGTGGCCACCCCAGCGCGATCAGCTCGCGGGCCGCCGCCGCGTCGACGACCACGGCCGCCGACTCCGACCACGCACGACGCGCGGTCGCGGCAGTGGCGTCGACCACCTGGTAGCCGGCCGCCGCGGCGCAGCGCGCGACGTCGTCGCGCAGCTCCACGCCGACGAGCGCGAGGAGTTGATCGGTCCCGAGTCGTCGATCGGGGATGGGCGAGTGATCGGTCATGGCGACGATGATCGCTGTGCACACCCATGCACCGAGCCCGTCGACCCCGAGAACAGGGCGACTGTGTGGATGAGTCGACATCTGTGCACAACTGTGTCGAACAATCGGTACACCTGTGCACTGGACATCACGAGAAAACGCAGCATGACAGATGTTGAGAAAAAGAGATCTGCACCAGCGGCAATGCTCGAAAAAGGGCCGCAAATAGAGGACGACCCCGGCCAGGGGGGGAGGAGGCCAGGGTCGTCGCGTTTCAGCCCCGGGGGGTCGGGCTGAAAGCCCCGGATGAACCGGGTAAGAACAACTATACACACCGCCGCGCGGTGTAATGCAAGTTACCGACGGTTGTTACCCCCGGGTAGTTTTCGGCGCCTGACCAGACGAAACCTCGAGGTGTGCCCCACCAGCACCGCGCCGTGAGGCCGCCGGGGACGTACGCTCGGCTGGTGACCGTGACCCCGCCCGGCCGAGACGGTGTCCCGAGGTCGGCAGGCGCCGCCGACACCTCGGTCGCCGCATTTTTCGACCTCGACAAAACAATCATCGCGAAGTCGAGCACGCTCGCATTTTCTCGCCCATTCTTCGACGAAGGACTGATCAATCGTCGGGCGGTTCTGAAATCCAGTTATGCGCAGTTCTTGTTCCTGCTGACCGCCGCCGATCGTGACCAGGTGGAGCGGCTGCGCAGGCACGTCACCCAGATGTGCGCCGGGTGGGACGTCGATCAGGTGCGGGGCATCGTCGCCGAGACGCTGCACGACATCGTCGACCCGCTGGTGTTCGCCGAGGCCACCGACCTCATCGCCGGCCACCGCGCCCGCGGACACGACGTGGTGATCGTGTCGGCGTCGGGCAGCGAGATCGTGGAGCCCATCGGCGAGATGCTCGGCGTCGACACCACCGTGGCCAGTCGCATGGAGGTCGTCGACGGGCACTACTCCGGTGAGGTGGAGTTCTACTGCTACGGCGACGGCAAGGTGACAGCGATGGAGGAACTCGCCGCGCGACGCGGATACGACCTCGAGGCGTGTTTCGCGTACTCCGACTCCATCACCGACCTCCCGATGCTCGCCGCGGTCGGTCACCCCACCGCGGTCAACCCCGATCGCCAGTTGCGCAGGGCCGCAGCGACTCACGGCTGGCCCGTGCTCACGTTCTCCCGCCCGGTGTCGCTGCGCGAGCGCATCCCCGGCGCGCCGTCGCGCGGCACGCTCACGGGTGCCGCGGCCGTCGGTGTCGGCGCCGTCGTGGCCGGCGGACTCACCTACGCCGCGCTACACAAGGGCCGAAACCGCAAGTCCCGCTGACGATTCGGGCCTTCTGACCCCGACTGGGGTGACGACGGTGAAATCGCAACCATCGAACCCTTGATGTGACGGCCATCACGGTGTAGAACTGAGGCACGGGATCGACGAGCGGCAACGTCCACTTCGGAAGAGAAGGAGCGGACCCCCGAACGTCGTGACCCAGCACGGATATCGAGCACCCACGCGGAGCACGCCGCGACAGGCAGAAGTGTTGCGGGCCTGCGACATCGCGATCAGCGAGAACCACGACGACCCTTGGGTGGGCGTCGCGGATCCTCGCATCGCGGTCCATCGCCGAGGCCACCCACGCAACCCACCGCGCACGCTTGGTAACCCGGATCCGTGCTGACGGGCGGCCAGGATGATCCACCTCGGATCACCCCGGCCGCCCGTAATACTTTGTGGGACAGGATTCTCTGCATCGACGGCTTTCGCCGGGGATCGATCAGCGACGCGCCTCGGCGATCGACCTGGCCTCCACCGCACCGGCCGACAACGCCTCGCAGTGCAACAGCACCCATTCACGCACACCGTCACCGGTACCGGCGCCGAATGCCATTGCCGCCGAGCGGTACTGGTCGACGCGGCGCAGCCACGTCACCTCGGGGACGCCGAGACTGTGCGGATCGAGGCCGGTCGATGCCGCGACCAGACGGGCCGCTGCGCGTGCCACCACACCGTTCGCGACCGGGAACGGCGCAAGAGTCATCAGGTCGCCGTGCACCACAGCGGCGAGGACGGGGGCGGCGACCGTGGTGGCTCCGGTGACGAGTTGGGCGAGCATCTCGAGGCGCTCGGACACCTCGGCGTCGACACGGGGACGCCCCAGGGTGTCGGGGTCGGTCACGATGTCGGTCGCGGCCAGCAGGTGCAATCGGGCGAGTGCCTGCAACGGTGCCCGCGTCCACACCGACACCAGCGCGTCGAGGGAGTCGCCGGTGAGCGCGAGTGCCACCCGCAGCGCGCCGGCCAACACCGGATCGTCGACGTCGTCGGACCGATCGAACGATGCACTCACGCCGTCGATGGCGGCCGAGGAGTGCGCAGCCCGCCAGGACGCCTCGGTGGAGGTGTCGAGCCATCCCCGCAGGTTCACCGGGTGGCGGTGGACGGCACTGAGCGCCTCGCGCGCGGCATCGGCGGCCTCCGCGACGCCCGGGAGATCGAGGAGGGGCGCAAGCGGGTCGGTCACCACCCGAACTCTAGTGCGCGGGTTCGCGTCCCCCTTGCGGCCGGTCGGCAGACTCCGTCGTGAGGCGGCGTGACGAGCGCCACCGCGAGCGGTCCGACCAATGCGACAAATCGTCGATTTCGGGGGTCGAATGTTTCGTTCGTGTTGAAAGTGAATTCCCGGGTAATGCCGCCGGGGGTGTGTGTGGTTCGCTAACGTTCGGCCACGATTCGTCCACATTCAACGAACTCGTCGCAAGGCCGTCACCCGTTCACAAGCAAGAGGGAAACGATGAAGTCCAGAAGACTCATATCCGCGGTCGTCGGCATCGCCGTCGCCAGCATGGTCGCCACAGCGTGCACCAGTTCCGATGACGACACGGGTGACTCCGGTGGCGCATCCTCGAGCGCAGCGGGCAACCAGAACCAGATCAGCTACGCCTACGAGCAGGAGTTCTCGGCGTACAACAACGACAACGCCGCGGCCAACGCCGTCGCCAACGCGGTCGTCACCAACCAGACCTTCGGCTTCTTCTCGCACGTCGACCCCAAGGGCAACGTCGCGCGCGACACCGACTACGGCACCTTCGAGAAGGTCTCCGACAATCCGCTGACGGTCAAGTACACGATCAACGACAAGGCCGTCTGGTCCGACGGCGTGCCGGTCACCACGTCGGACTGGTACCTGTTCTGGCTGTCCCACAAGGGGCAGTACAGCGAGTTCCAGCCGGTCTCGACCACGGGTATCTCCGACATCAACAAGCCGACCGACGATCCGAACGGCAAGACCTTCACCGTCACCTACTCCAAGCCGTTCGGTGACTGGCAGACCGCTCTGGGCACCCAGAACCAGCCGCTCCTGCCCGCGCATGTGATCGAGAAGGCCACCGGCACCAACGTCGCCGAGGCCGTCAAGAACGACGACAAGGCGGCCATCGCGAAGATCGCCGACTACTGGAACAACAAGTGGGTCGGTTTCGCGCCCGGACAGCTGCCCTCGGCCGATCAGATCCCGTCGTCGGGTCCGTACAAGCTCGGCGAGTGGAAGGCCGGTCAGTCGATCACCGTCGTCCCCAACGACAAGTGGTGGGGCACCAAGCCGAAGAACGGCGGGATCACCATCAAGTTCATCCCGCAGGAGCAGCAGGTCCAGGCGCTGCAGAACGGTGACGCCGACGTCATCGAGCCGCAGCCGAACGTGGACCTCATCTCGTCGCTCAAGGGACTCGGCGACGCGGCCAAGATCAACACCGGCCCCGGCTTCTCGTATGACCACCTGGACTTCAACTTCCGCGGCAAGTTCGCCAACCCGCTGCTGCGCTCGGCGATCGCCAAGTGCCTTCCGCGCCAGGAGATCGTCAACAAGCTGATCAAGCCGGTGGAGCCGAGTGCGGATCTGATGCAGACCCGCATCATCTACCCGGTCCAGGACGGCTACTCCACCGTGGCCGACGCCGACGGCGGCAAGGCCTACGACTCGGTCGACATCGCCGGCGCCAAGGCCGACATCGCCAAGTCCGGAGTCACCGACCTCACGGTCAACGCGATCTACCTGGGCAACCCGAACCAGCGTCGTCAGCAGACCCAGCAGCTGATCGCCGACTCGTGCGGCCAGGCCGGGTTCAAGTACAACGTGAAGGCGCTCACCCCCAAGGAGTGGGGCGTGGCCACCACCAGCGGTGCCTACGACGTGGCCCAGTTCGCCTGGAGCGGCAGCGGTCTCGTGTCGGAGAACCCGCCTCTGTTCACCTCCACGAGTGATCAGAACTACGGCAAGTACAACAACCCGGAGGTCGACAAGCTGCTGGCCACGCTGGCCCAGACGAGCGACAAGTCGCAGCAGCTGGACCTGACCAAGCAGATCGAGACGATCCTGTGGAAGGACCTGGCGACCATCCCGGTGTTCGCCTGGCCGCTGTTGAACGCCTACAGCCCGAGGGTGTCCGGCGTGGTGCTCAACACCACCCAGACGCAGGCCACCTTCGACGCTGCGAGCTGGGTCAAGTCCTGACCTGACCTCTCACCCCGGGTGGTGCGGGCCGACACGGTCCGCGCCACCCGGTTCGGTGGCGTTCGCCCTCCGCCGGTCGATGACCGGCCCCATTCCTCGAGAGTTCACACACCATGTCGACAGCAACGTCGGATCCCGCAGACACCACCGCCGGGATCTCGCCCACATCGGCGCGTTGGTCGCCGAGGCGACTCCTTCGCAGTCCAGCGTTCTACTTCGTCGTCCGCCGACTCGTCACGAGCTTCTTCGTGCTGCTCGGCGCGACGTTCCTGATGTACATGCTCACCGTGTGGTCGGGCGACCCGCGTCAGAACTTCGAGAGCTTCCCCGCCGCCATCCGCGACAACAAGATCGCGGCGGTCACCCGGGCGTTGGATCTGGATCAGAACGTGATCCTGCGGTATCTCAATTGGTTACGCGGCGCGGGTGGCTGTTTCGTCCCCGGTGTGTCGTGTGACCTGGGCAAGACCATCGACGGCACGCAGGTGACCGCGGTGCTCGGCAACGCGATCAGCACCACGCTCCGCCTGGTGATCCTGGCGCTGTTCCTGGCCGTGGTGCTCGGTGTGATCGTCGGCATCCTCTCGGCGCTGCGTCAGTACAGCGGCTTCGACTACACGATCACCTTCGCCTCGTTCCTCTTCTACTCGCTGCCCATCTTCTGGGTCGCGGTGCTGCTCAAAGAGTTCGGCGCGATCAAGTTCAACAACTGGCTCGCCAGCCCCACCATCCCGATCTGGGTGAGCGTGGTGGCGGGCGTGCTGGTCGGGTTGGTGCTGTCCGGGGTGATCGGCGGCAACGGACGCAAACGCGCCATCGCCTTCGGCGGGTCGCTCGTGGTCGTCGTCGCGGTCCTGCAGTACTTCTCGGCTGTCGACTGGTTCGCGCGCCCCGCTCTCGGTGTCGGATTGATCCTGGTGCTGTCGCTGCTCATCGCGCTGGCGGCGACATCGCTGACGGCCGGCCTGGGCGCCCGTCCGGTCCTCTCGTCGGCGGTGATGACTGCCGTTCTCGGGACGATCATCGGGCTGGTCCTGCAACCGGTGCTGCGCAATCCCGCGATCAGTTTCCTGGTGGTCCTGCTGATCATCACCGTGATCGTCTCGGCGGCCGTCGGATGGTTCGTCGGTGGCGAGGAGTACCGCAGCCCCACGGTGCGCGCGGCGGTGTTCACCGGGATCGGTACGGGCCTGATGGTGCTTCTCGACCGGGTGCTCAGCAACTTCGCCCGGTTCTCCGACAAGAAGTTCGGTCGCCCCATCCCGACCGTGGGTGACTCCACCCCCAACTTCAGCGGCAACACCTGGCAGCACTTCCTCGACCTCACCACGTCGCTGCTGCTGCCGACCACGGCACTGATCCTCATCAGCTTCGCGAGCTACACCCGCTACACGCGCGCGTCGATGCTGGAGGTGATGAACCAGGACTACATCCGCACCGCACGCGCCAAGGGCCTCACCGAGCGAACCGTGGTGATGCGCCACGCCTTCCGCAACGCGCTCATCCCGCTGACGACCGTCGTCGCCTACGACTTCGCCGCCGTCCTCGGCGGCGCGGTCATCACCGAGAACGTCTTCGGGTGGAAAGGGATGGGCACGCTGTTCATCTCCGGGCTCAAGGACGTGAACCCGAACGTGGTCATGGCGTTCTTCCTCGTCACCGGCACCGCGGCCGTGGTCTTCAACCTGCTCGCCGACTTGCTGTACACCGCACTCGATCCGAGGATCCGGCTCCAATGACGACTCCGATCACCCCGTTCGACCCATCGGTGCCCGCCCACACCGGGCCGCCGACACCCGAGGCCGACGAACCGACCACCGCCGCACAATCGCAGAGCTCATTGGTCTACCGACGTTTCGTCCGCCACCGCGGTGCGATGGTGGGCGTCGCCATCCTCGTCCTGACGATCGTCCTGGTCTACAGCTCGATCGGGTGGGCAGGCATCCCCGGATGGTGGAAGTGGGACTACACGAGTCCGTCGCCGACGGTGAACGGCGGACACCCCACCTATCGCTTCCCGTTCCACTTCGGTTCGCATCCGTTCGGGCAGAACTCGATCGGCATCGACTACTTCGCGCTCACGATGCGCGGTGCCCAGCAGTCGATCGTGGTCGCCTTCGTGGCCGGTCTCACCTCGACCATCGTCGGCACCGTCATCGGTGCCGTCGCCGGCTACTTCCGCGGCTGGACCGAGGCGATCCTCATGCGCTCGACCGACGTCGTCATCACGATCCCCGTGATCGCGATCGCAGCGACCCTCGGCGCGAAGTTCGGTCAGTCCGGCGTCGTCATCATCGGACTGGTCATCGGACTCGTCGGGTGGACGTCTCTGGCACGTGTCGTGCGCGGCGAGTTCCTGCTGCTGCGCGAGCGCGAGTTCGTCGACGCCGCCCGCGTCGGCGGCGCGTCGTCGATGCGCATCATCTTCCGGCACATCCTGCCCAACACCGTGGGCGTCATCGTCGTCTCGGCGACCTTGATGACCGCCACGGCCATCCTGTTGGAGACGTCGCTGTCGTATCTCGGGGTCGGCGTCCGGAGTCCGGACACCTCCCTGGGGCTGCTCATCACCGAGAACCAGGCCGCGTTCACCACGCGGCCGTGGCTGTTCTGGTGGCCCGGTCTGTTCATCGTGATCATCGCGTTGACCGTCAACTTCATCGGTGACGGCCTGCGCGACGCCTACGACCCGCGTCAGCGCGACATCCCGAAGGTGCGCTGGTACGAACGCCTCCTCGGACGGACGGCCAAGCCGCGACTCGACGACCCGTCCGATGTCACGTCAGCAGAACAGAACCCACCGTTGTGACGATTCCCGCCACCACCAGGAGAATCGACGCGGCGTTCCAGTGCGCTCTCACCCCGGTGATCGGGAGATCGTCGAGAACGCCTGAGGCCCGGGCCGACTCCCATCTCCTCCGGAGGACCGCGGCGGCGTCGCCGGATCCCGAACCCGGCAGGTCACCGGGTGCCACCGTGCCGTCGGCACGGATCGCCGAGCGAGGGACGGCGCCCGCCTCGGGACGTCGACGGCCTTCCCTGGCCCCGAGAACGTGGTCACGCCCACCCGGCGCGGGGGCCGACCACGCCACGACGGTCTCGTTCGCCGTCTGGACGGTCAGCGCGAACTTGGTCGCGACATCGACGATCGACTGCAGGTCGACGACGAAGGTTCGTAGTGGGTTGACGACCGCGATCGCGGAATCATCAACGCGCACATGCGGATTGGCCAGCAGCAGCCACGCGGCCGTCGCCACGAGGACCATGGGTCCCGCCACCGACAGACCGGGCAGCACGCCGAGGGTGAACCCGTACACCGTCGAAGCCGCCGCGATGACCCACAACACGCACGCCGTCACCAGCGCACCGCGCGGCCGGATGGTCACCGTATCCATCCGACCATGCTCTCACCGGGCACGCCACCAGCACACCAGCGAGGATCTCCCATGTTCGATCTGACCACCCTGCTCCGCGGCAGACCCGCAGAATCCGCGGACATCCTCGCCGGCGGCGCGGGCGCCGACGGTCCGATCCTCGAGGTCAGCGGACTCACCGTCGACTTCTGGACGCAGAAGGACTGGTTCCGCGCCGTCGACACCATCGACTTCACCCTCGCCCGGCGCGAGGTGCTGGCGATCGTGGGCGAATCCGGCTCGGGGAAGTCGACCACCGCGATGGCGATGCTCGGCCTGCTCCCGGCGAACGCGCGCGTGGGCGGGAGCATCTCGCTGCGCGGACACGAGCTGGTGGGCGCCAAGCCGTCCACGGTCCGTTCCGTTCGCGGCAACGACATCGCCGTCATCTTCCAGGAGCCGATGACCGCGCTGAACCCGGTGTACACCATCGGTTTCCAGATCGCCGAGGTCATCCGCAGCCACCGGCAGATGACACCGAAGGCCGCGCGGGTCCGCGCGATCGAGCTGCTCGACATGGTGGACATCCCCGAACCCGGTCGACGGGTCGACTCCTTCCCGCACCAGCTCTCCGGTGGGCAGCGGCAGCGCGCGATGATCGCGATGGCCCTGGCGAACGAGCCGGGCCTGCTGATCGCCGACGAACCGACGACCGCGCTCGACGTGACCGTGCAGGCCGAGATCCTGGAGTTGATGCGCGATCTCCGCGACCGCATCGACGCGGGCATCCTGCTGATCACCCACGACATGGGTGTCGTCGCCGACATCGCCGACCGGATGCTGGTGATGAAGGACGGTGTGGTCGTCGAGTCGGGGACCGCGCTCGACATCTACCAGTCCGCGTCCGACCCGTACACGGTCTCGCTGCTCGAGGCCGTCCCCCACCTCGGCACCCACACCGACACCGATGGTGTCGCGACAGAGCCTGATCCATCGGTGACGGGGACGCCGGGCGCTGTGGGCGCCACCACCGAGACCGCCGCCACGGGCGCCGACCGTGTGCTCGACATGCGGGCCACCGTCATCGAGTACCCCGGCCGCGGCAGCGCCCCCGCGTTCCGCGCCGTCGACGAGGTCACGCTCCACATCGACCGATCCGAGGTGGTGGGTCTGGTCGGGGAATCCGGTTCGGGCAAGTCCACGATCGGCCGCGCCGTCGTCGGGTTGCTCGCACCGACCGGCGGGGAGATGGACGTCGTCGGGACGTCGATGATCGATCCCGACCGCCGTCGCCTGCAGGCCATCCGCGACGACGTCGCCATCGTCTTCCAGGACCCGGGTTCGTCGTTGAACCCACGATTCCCCGTGGGCGACTCCATCGGCGAGCCACTCCGACTCAAGCGCAAGATGCGGGGCGGGGCACTGGATCGGAAGGTCGAGGAACTCCTCGACCAGGTGCGGTTGTCCTCGACGATGCGCAACCGCTATCCCCACGAGCTGTCCGGCGGCCAGCGCCAGCGTGTCGGTATCGCACGGGCACTGGCGCTCGAGCCCACCCTGCTGGTGGCCGACGAACCGACCTCGGCACTCGACGTCTCGGTGCAGGCGACGGTCCTCGAACTCTTCGCCCAACTGCAGCGTGAACACGGTTTCGCGTGCCTGTTCATCAGCCACGACCTCGCCGTCGTCGAGCAGGTGTCCGACCGCATCGCGGTCATGCGCAACGGGCGGCTCGTGGAGGTCGGCACCACCGAGCAGGTGTTGACCTCGCCGCAGGCCGACTACACGAAAAAGTTGCTGGCCGCGGTGCCCGTACCGGATCCGGTCGCGCAGGCGCAACGCCGCGAGCGCTGGCTCGCCGACGGCGCCGGCGGGCGCTGACGCAGGTCATCACCACCGCCTGCAACGCGATCCCAACGTGACTACCCTCACCATGGAAGACGCGAGGAGCACCGACGACGGGGTCACCTCCCCTGCGCGGTGGAAGAGAAAGGTGATCGACACACCATGTCCAGCGCTACCGATCAGTCCACTGCAGCAGGCGAGCCCGAACATCAGGCCGCCTACCCGCCGCCCGCGGAGTTCGCCGCGAACGCGATCGCGCAGGCCGGTCTCTACGACGAGGCCGACGCCGATCGGCTGGCGTTCTGGGCCAAGCAGGCGCGTGAGCTGCAGTGGGAGACCGACTTCGCCGACACGCTCGACTGGTCGAACGCGCCGTTCGCGAAGTGGTTCGTCGGCGGCGAGCTGAACGTCGCCGCCAACTGCATCGACCGTCACGTCGACGCCGGCAACGGCGACCGCGTCGCGATCCACTGGATCGGTGAGCCCGGCGACAGCCGCGACATCACGTATTCCGACCTGCTCGCCGAGGTGAGCAAGGCCGCCAACTACTTCACCGAGATCGGCCTGGAGCCGGGCGACCGCGTCGCGGTGTACATGCCGATGGTCCCCGAGGCCATCGTCACGATCCTCGCCTGCGCACGCCTGGGCCTGCCGCACTCGGTGGTGTTCGCCGGGTTCTCCGCCGGCGCCCTGCGTTCCCGGGTCGACGACGCGTCGGCCAAGCTCGTCGTCACCACCGACGGCCAGTACCGCCGCGGCGAGCCTGCACCGCTGAAGTCCGCGGTCGACGAGGCACTCGGCACCGGCGACGACGCCGCGAAGTCGGTCGAGAAGGTGTTGGTGGTCAAGCGGACCGGCCACGACCCCGACCTCAACTGGGTCGACGGCCGCGACGTGTGGTGGCACGATACGGTCGCCGAGGCCGCAGACACGCACTCCTACAAGGCTTTCGACGCCGAGCATCCGCTGTTCCTGCTCTACACCTCGGGCACCACCGGCAAGCCCAAGGGCATCCTGCACACCTCCGGCGGCTACCTCACCCAGATCAACTACACGTTCCGCAACGTCTTCGACCATCGCCCCGAGAGCGATGTCTTCTGGTGTGGCGCCGACATCGGCTGGGTGACCGGGCACAGCTATCTCGTCTACGGCCCGCTGTCGAACGGCGCGACCGAGATCGTCTACGAGGGCACCCCGAACTCGCCGAACGAGCACCGGCACTTCGAGATCATCGAGAAGTACAAGGTCACAACGTATTACATCGCGCCGACGCTGATCCGTACGTTCATGAAGTGGGGTCGCGAGATCCCCGACGCGCACGATCTGACCTCGATCCGCCTGCTGGGCAGCGTCGGTGAGCCGATCAACCCCGAGGCGTGGCGCTGGTACCGCGACGTGATCGGCGCGAACCGCAGCCCCATCGTCGACACCTGGTGGCAGACCGAGACCGGCGCGATGATGATCTCGCCGCTGCCGGGTGTCACCGAGACCAAGCCGGGTTCGGCGATGCGTCCGTTGCCGGGCATCAGCGCCAAGATCGTCGACGACGACGGCAACGCGGTGGCCGACGGCGAGCAGGGGTACCTCGTGCTCGACGAGCCGTGGCCGGCGATGCTGCGCGGCATCTGGGGTGATGACGAGCGGTTCAAGGAGACCTACTGGTCCCGCTTCGCCAAGCAGGGGTGGTACTTCGCCGGTGACGGCGCGCGCTACGACTCCGACGGCGCCCTGTGGGTGCTCGGCCGCATCGACGACGTGATGAACGTGTCGGGGCACCGCATCTCGACCTCCGAGGTCGAGTCGGCATTGGTGAACCATCACGGTGTCGCCGAGGCCGCGGTGATCGGTGCCTCCGACGAGACCACCGGTCAGGGCATCGTCGCGTTCGTGATCCTGCGCGGCAGCACCACCGACACCGGTGACGAGCTGATCAAGGAGCTCAAGGCGCAGGTGTCGAAGGACATCTCGCCTATCGCCAAGCCCCGCGAGATCTACGTGGTGCCCGAGCTACCGAAGACCCGCAGCGGCAAGATCATGCGGCGGCTGCTCAAGGACGTGGCCGAGGGCCGCGAACTCGGCGACACCTCGACGCTGGTCGATCCGACGGTGTTCGAGAACATCCGCAAGAAGAAGTAGCTCAGCCGTCGTCCACGCCCCCGGGATCGGGTCAGGGGGCGTGTTCGGCGAGTTGAGCGGTGAGTTCGCGGGCGTAGTCGAGCTGGGTGGACAACTTCTCGCACGCCTGCGTGGCCCGGGCGTGACAGTCGGCGAGATACGTTCGCGCGACGCCCCTCTCGGCCTCGGTGGACGCCGGGTCGTCGAGGACGGCCAGCGACCGCAACAGCTCCCCCATCTCGTCGAGGGTGAACCCGAGGGGTTTCATGCGGCGGATCGCGAACAGTCGGTCGACGTCGACGTCGGTGTAGAGCCGGAAGCCACCGGCCGACCGCGCCGACGGTGCGACGAGACCCACCTCGTCGTAGTGGCGAATGGTCTTGATCGACAGTCCCGTACGGTCGGCGACCTCGCCGATCTGCAGGTGCGTCCCCGACATCAGTGGGCGCCGCTCAACGTGCCGGTGAGCCGCGAATGTCGCTGTGCGCTTGCGGCGTCGAGACCGACGATCGTCACATCGGTGCCCTTCGCCGCGTATCTGGTGGTGATGGCGTCGAGGGTCGCGACCGTGGACGCGTCCCAGATGTGGGCGTCGGCGAGATCGATCACGACGTTCGCGGGATCGCCGACGTAGTCGAACTGATAGATCAGGTCGTTGCTGGAGGCGAAGAACAGCTCGCCGCGCACCGCGTAGACGCGGGTGTCGGGGGCGGCGTCGGGGCCGGTCACGTCGACGACCTCGGTGAGGTGAGCGACACGGCGGGCGAAGAGCACCATGGCCGTGAGGGTCCCGGCGCCGACGCCGTAGGCGAGGTTGCCCGTCGGGACGGTGACGGCGACGGTCAGCAGCATCACCAGGGTCTCGCTCTTCGGCATCCGCTTCAGCGTCGACGGCGTGATGCTGTGCCAGTCGAAGGTGCCGACCGAGACCATCACCATCACCGCGACGAGCGCCGCCATGGGTATCAGGGCGACGATGTCGCCGAGCCCGACGACGAGGATCAGCAGGAAGACGCCGGCGAGGAACGTCGATATGCGGGTGCGGGCACCGGAGACCTTCACGTTGATCATCGTCTGGCCGATCATCGCGCAGCCGCCGAGCCCGCCGAAGAAGCCGGTGACGATGTTGGCCACACCCTGCCCGGTGCTCTCCCGCGTCTTGTCGGAGTGCGTGTCGGTGATGTCGTCGACGAACTTCGCCGTCATCAGCGATTCCAGCAGGCCGACGATCGCCATGGTCACCGCGTACGGCGCGATGATCGACAGCGTGTGCCAGGTGAAGGGCACGTCGGGGATCAGGAACGCGGGCAGGCTCGAGGGCAGGTCACCCTCGTCGCCGACGTTCGGCACCTGGTTCCATCCGAAGGCCACCGTCGCCGCGGTCAGCAGCACGATCGCCACCAGCGGAGCGGGGACGATCGCGTTCAGTCGCGGCAGGAACACCATGATCGCGAGCCCGACCGCGACCATCGGGTAGACCAGCCACGGCACCCCGAAAAGGTGCGTGAGCTGCGCGATGAAGATGAGGATCGCCAGGGCGTTCACGAACCCGACCATCACGCTGCGGGGGATGAAACGCATCAGCTTCGCCACACCGAGCAGCGCGAGGACGATCTGTACGACACCCGCGAGGATCACCGCGGCGATCAGGTAGTCCAGACCGTGGTCGGCGACCAGGGGTGCGACCACCAGGGCCACCGCGCCGGTCGCGGCGGAGATCATCGCGGGGCGGCCACCCACGATCGAGATGGTCACCGCCATGGTGAACGACGCGAACAGCCCGACGCGCGGATCGACGCCGGCGATGATCGAGAACGAGATGGCCTCGGGGATCAACGCGAGCGCGACGACGAGTCCGGCGAGGACCTCGGTGCGCAGTCGCGACGGCGAGCGCAGCGCGGCGAGCACCGACTGGTCGCGGGCGGGATCGGAGACGGTCGACGTGGGCATTGCGCGAACCCTACCCTCCCCGAAGGGGAGAGTGTGAATGCCCGGCTGTCGTCATGATCGCGTTAAGATCCTCGACAGGTGCGCCGGGAAGTCTGGTCGGCAACAGTGTCGTCGACCCCGCGAACGGTTAGGATTCCCGCCATCTCTGCGCCCCGCCTCTCCCCTCCCTCCCCGAGCGATTTCGCCCGCTACCTGCGCACCGAGACCTTCGGCGGCCTGATCCTGCTCGGCGCGGCGGCCGTCGCGTTGATCTGGGCGAACTCGCCCTGGGCCGATGCGTACCTGTCGTTACGCGACGCCCACGTCGGGACCGATGTCCTGGGGCTCGACCTCACCATCGGACACTGGGCGCAGGAGGGACTGCTCGCGGTGTTCTTCTTCGTCGCGGGCCTCGAACTGAAACGCGAGATCGTCCTCGGGGAGCTGTCGAGCCTCAAACAGGCGATCCTCCCGGTGCTCGCAGCAGTGGGTGGTGTGGTGGTCCCCATCGTGATCTGCATCGCGATCGGTTGGGGCACAGCGGGAATCGAGAAGGCCTGGGCGATCCCCGCGGCCACCGACATCGCGTTCGCCCTCGGCGTGCTGGCCTTGGTCGGGTCACGGATCCCGTCGAGCGCGCGGGTGTTCCTCCTCGCGCTCGCCGTGGTCGACGACCTCATCGCGATCGCGATCATCGCCGCGGTCTTCACCGACTCCCTCGACCTCGTCGCACTGGCGGTGGCCGCCGCGGCGATGGCGCTGTACTGGTGGTGCCAACGGCGCCGCATCACCACCCGGTTCGTCTACATCCCGTTGGCGATCATCACCTGGGTCGCGGTCTACAACGCCGGCATCCACGCGACCATCGCCGGCGTCGCGCTCGGTCTGCTGACCCGGGTGCGACCCGACCCGGGCGAGGACTGTGCGCCGGGGTCGCGGCTCGAGCACCGCATCCAACCGATCTCGGCGGCGATCTGCGTGCCGCTGTTCGCACTGTTCGCGGCCGGGGTGCCGATCAGCGCCCCGATCGTCGGCGACCTGTTCTCCGACCGCATCGCGATCGGGATCATGCTGGGCCTCGTGGTCGGCAAGACGATCGGGATCTTCGGCACGAGCTGGCTGTGCATCCGGCTGCGTCTGGCGGCCAAACCCGAGGGGTTCTTCGTCCGCGACCTTCTCGCGGTGGCCATCCTCGGTGGCATCGGGTTCACGGTGAGCCTGCTCATCGCCGACCTCGCGTTACCGCCCGCCGAGGCCGAACTGGCCAAGGCCGCAGTCCTTCTGAGCTCGATGGTCGCGTCGCTGCTCGGCGCCGCGGCACTCATCCGACGCGGACGGGTGCACAGTCGCCTGCTCGACGACGACTGAGCCGGCGCGGCTCCTCAGGCGAGCTTCGAGAAGTACTTCACCGTGTCGGCGCGGAAGGTGCCCAGCGCGGGCTTGCTCACGACCGACAGCCCCGGCAGCTTGGCCAGTGGGCCCGCCGGTTCGATGGCGAAGGCCCATGTGAGCCGCGATCCGAGTCCGGAGGGGACCACCTCGGTCAGCTCGCCGAAGCGGCGCAGTCCGGGGACGTTCGCCGAGACGACGGTGAACGCGTTGCGGTAGGTGCCCGCCTCGGCGTCGGCCTCCCAGACGAAGAAGCGCTCGTTGATCTTCACGAACCCGGGCGCGAGTTCCGCGGTGCGGGTGGCCCCCACACCGTGGGGCTCGGGCGAGGTGAACGTCACCTTCTTGATCATCCGACACCAGTCCAGGGTGTTCTGGCGCGTGAGCTCGGCCCACGCGACATCGGGCGTCACCGGGAGGTCGACGGTGAACCGGTAGGCCACCGGCGCCCGGTGGAAGAAGGAGACGTCGTCGATCGGTTCCAACTGATGCTCGGCCATCGGGCGAGCCTAACCTCAGCGGTGTGCCGAACAACCACTACCACCACCTCGTCTTCGGGCCCCGCACCCTCGCCCGACAGCGCGCGACGGGCAGCTACACCGCCTACGGCTCGGAGATGGAGCGTGGCGACGACGGGCCGCCGGAACTCTCCGGCCGCGAGATAGCGATGCTGACCGACGCGTTCCAGATCCACCTCGGAACGGTCGCCGAGACCGGGTGGCCCTATGTGCAGTACCGCAGCGGGCCCCGCGGTTTCATCCACCACCTGGGTGGCTCGCGTTTCGGTTTCGCCGATCACCACGGCAACTCGCAGTTCACGTCGTTGGCGAACATCGACACCGACGGCCGCGTGGCGATCTTCGTCGCCGACTTCCCGATGCGCACCCGGCTGAAGCTGTACGGGCGCGCCCAGGTGATCGACGCCGCCGCCGACCCGGATCTGCACGCCACGCTGATGACCGTGGCCGACGGCCGGATGACGGCGCGCAGCGAGCGGTCGATCGTCATCGACATCGAGGCCTTCGACTGGAACTGCTCCCGCAGCATCGTCCCGCAGTACGACCGCGAGTACGTCAAGGAGCTCAACGTCGCCCACGCCGAACAGCTTCGGGCGATGCAGGAGGAGATCGACTCCCTCAGGGCGCGTCTGGAGAGCTGACCTCTTCCCGCCGGTTCGCGTGTCGCGGCCGCAGCAGCAGGTGGACCCCGATGCCGACGAGCAGCGCCCAGAAGGCCGACCCGATACCGGCGAACGCCGTTCCCGATGCGGCGACGACGAACGTCGCCACGGCGGCGGTCCGTTGTCCCCCGTCACCCGGGGCACCGGCCGCCGCTGACAGAGCACCGGCCAGAGGTGCGAGCAACGCGACACCGGCGACCGCCTGGATGGTGCCCTCGGGGGCCAGCACCACCAGCGTCGCGACGGCCGCCGAGCCCGCACCGATCACCAGGTAGGCCACCCCGGCCGACACCGCGGCCACCCATCGACGGTTGCGGTCGGGATCGGCGTCGGGAGATGCGGCGAGCGCGGCGCTGATGGCCGCGAGGTTCAGCGCATGGACGCCGAAACCCGCACCGACCACGGTCGTGAGGCCGGTGACACCCATCGACGGCCGCCACGGCACCTCGTAGTCGAAGGTCCGCATCACCGCGACGCCGGGGATGTTCTGCGCCGCCATGGTCACGATGTAGAGCGGCAGCGCGATACCGGTCACCGCCGCGACCGTGAGGTGCGGTGTCGTCCACACCACCTGCGGCAGCAACTGGTCGCTGCCGATCGACGCCTCGGAGCGGACGAGGTCGACGACGATCACCACCACGGCGACGGCGAACGCGCCGGGCACCGCCCACCGGGGTGAGAACCGCACCAGCACCACCCACGCCAGCAGGATGGGCGCGATCGCCCACGGGTGGTGCGACAGGGCCGTCACCGGCGCGAGGCACAACGGGAGCAGCACCCCGGCCAGCATCGCCTGGGCCACCGCGGCCGGGATGAGTGCGATGAGTCGCGACAGCCCCGACCACAGACCGGTCGCGACGATGAGCACACCGGTGACCACGAATGCCCCGACCGCGGCGGGCCACCCTCCCTCGACGACGCCGGTCGAGGCGATCAGGGCCGCGCCGGGTGTCGACCACGCCAGCGTGATGGGCATCCGGAACCGGATCGCCAGGGCCAGCATCCCCAGGCCCTGCAGGACACAGGCCGCGAGGAGTCCCGACGCCGCCTGGGCCGGACTCGCGCCCACCGCGCGCAACCCCGTGAGCACCACCGCGAAGGAACTGGTGAACCCGACGACCGCACACACGACGCCCGCGCCGATCGGCACGGACAGACTCACCCGCTGCATCGATGCTCCCGTCGGGGCCTTCGTTCTGCAAAAAGAACGTTCTGTTGACGGAACGATAGCGCCACGGGCACCTAGAGTCGAGATCCATGGACCCGACATCGATCTCGGCCACGGTGGGTGAGCGCGTGCGCGAGCTCCGTGGACGCGCCGGGCTGAGTCTGTCGGAGCTGGCCCGACGGTCCGGGGTGGGAAAGAGCTCGCTGTCCGACCTCGAGGCGGGGCGGCGCAATCCGACCATCGAGACGCTGTACGCACTGTGCACACCACTCGGCGTACCGATGACCGCGTTGACGGCGGCGTCGATCCGCACCGCGAGCGGTGGCATGACGTCGGTGACCCTCGACGTCCGCGAACTCGTCGACGCGGCCGTCGAGGTGTTCCGGCTCGAGTTCGCCGCCGACGCCGACCACACCTCACCCGGCCACGTCACCGGAGTGACCGAACACCTCACCGTGGTCGCGGGAGATCTCCTGGTCGGCCCCCTCGAGAACACCACGCGCCTCGGCCCCGGCGAATCGCACTCCTGGCGCAGCGACACCCCGCACCGGTACGCCACCCGCGGCCCCGCCGAGGCCGTCGTCGTGATCCGCACGCCGCGACTGCCGGGGCGGAGCTGAACAGCACCCGACGGCGAGAGCCCGGGTCCGGACATGTCCGTACCGGACCTGACCACAGAATGAATGATCATTCGTTCTGTCTCCCGAATTCGATAGCGATGATTGGAATCCGACAGCGGTAGGGGCTTTCGGGAAGAAATCGGACACCATTTCAGAAGTTTATGTATCGCACATTTACTGTGGTGAATATCGGTCTCGCGTTCGCGTCTTACGCGCCTCTGATCTGGCGTTATGCCGAAACAACGATGGTTGATTCTGTACAAAATTCTTGTCATTTCACGCGGAATAACCTGCATGACACGCATGTAATTCGGCGGGACCACTTTCTTTTCGCCACAGCGATTTGTTTGACTTGAATTCTTCCGGGGGGTTCACCGGAATGGAGTCCAGAAATGCGAATCGCGCGACAAGTCTCTCTTCGCGACACTGTTCGATCATTGTCGATCGCACTGATCGCGGTACTCGGTCTCGGGGTGATGGCCTTCGGATCGGCGACCATTCATCCCCCGGCGGTCATCACGAACACCGCGACCGTCACCGCCGCGTCGACGACCCTCGGCATCGCCGACAGCGATCTCTACTTCTCCTACAACGACCCGACCGCGGTGGCCAAGCATCTCGACGAGACCGCCGCACTGGGGGTCCGCAACGTCCGACTCGTGGTCCCGTGGGCGTCTGTCGAGACCACCAAGGGCCAGTACACGTGGGGAGGCGTCGACAACATGATCAACGCCGCCGCGGCACGCGGGATGGGGGTGCTCGCCGTCGTCACCACGACGCCCACCTGGGCTCGCCCCGCGAACACCAGCGTCTATCAGCCGCCCACCGCCCCCGCCGATCTCGGCGCCTTCATGGGCACGCTCGCATCGCGCTACTCCTCGGCGATCTCCGCCTACGAGGTCTGGAACGAGCCGAACGGCGCCATCAGCTACGCCCCTGCGCCCGACCCCGTCGGGTACACCAAGCTCCTCGCCGCCGCCTACCCGAAGATCAAGGCGGCGAACCCCTCGGCCGTCGTCATCGGCGGAGTGCTGGGCTCGGTGGTCACCTGGGGCGGCTACACCCTGAACCCGGTCGACTTCGTCTCGCAGATGTACGCCGCGGGCGCCACGGGCACGTTCGACGCCCTGTCGTTCCACCCGTATCAGAACTCCACGAAGTTCTCCCAGGGCGCGACCCTCGCGAACTCACCGTTGAACCAGGTCAACGACATCCGCAGCCTGATGGTCTCCCACGGCGACTCGGCGAAGAAGATCTGGGCCACCGAATACGGACTGTCCACGATGCAGGTCAGCGCGGCCCAGCAGGCCGACTTCATCAACGACTTCGTGACCACCTGGCGCACCCTGTCGTATGCGGGGCCGGCGTTCATCTACACCCTCGTCGACCGCAACTCCGCCGACACCACCGATGCGGAGAGCACGTTCGGCGTCTACACCGACGCGTGGGTCGCCAAGCCCGCCGCCTCCGTCGTCCGCTCCTTCACGGGGGCGAACGCGTGAGGGCCGGCGGCGGGACGCCGTGAACGGTCCGCCGCCGCCGAACACCACAGCTGCATGACACGATGAGGGACATGGCACGATGAGGCCGTAGCCCGACCCGCAATGGAGGAACAGCTGTGAGCCTGGACGACCGTGCATCCGATCACGTCGGCAGAAACGTCTCCTCGATACCGCTGAGCGATCCGCACAACCCGGCCGAGCAGTCCATCGGCGGCCTGGTGAAGGACGCGACCTCGCACATGTCGACGCTGGTGCGCGCCGAGGTCGAGCTGGCCAAGACCGAGATCATCGGCGAGGTCAAGAAGGGCGCGATCGGCGCGGGGCTGTTCATCGTCGCCGCCGTCGTCGCGCTCTACTCCAGCTTCTTCTTTTTCTTCTTCCTCGCCGAACTCCTCGACGAGTGGCTCCCCCGCTGGGCCGCCTTCGGGATCGTGTTCCTGATCCTCCTGGTGGTCGCGATCGTGGTCGGCGTGGTCGGCTTCATCGTGTTCAAGCGGGTGCGGGCCCCGAAGAAGACCATCGACTCGGCCAAGGCGCTCCCGAGCGTGTTGCCCGGTGGCGACAAAGGTGCGCCGGTGGATCTCCCCGGCGGCATCGGCGCCGCCCCGCGCCGCTGATCTGACGATCCCGAGCCGACCGACCCCCAGCCGACCGATTCCGAGCCACCGGTGACCGCTCCCGACCCGTCGACCGCGCGGATCGACGGCCCATGGGTCGACCTGGACGTGCGGGCCAACGGCATCCGGTTCCACGCCGTCGAGTGTGGCCCCGGGCAGGCCGATCGGCCGCTGGTGCTCCTGCTGCACGGGTTCGGGGAGTTCTGGTGGAGCTGGCGACACCAGCTGACCGCCCTCGACGCCGCCGGGTTCCGGGCGGTCGCGCTCGATCTCCGCGGCTACGGCGACACCGACAAACCTCCGCGCGGCTACGACGGGTGGACCCTGGCCGGCGACACCAATGCCCTCGTGCGGGCGCTCGGCCACACCGAGGCCGCGCTGGTCGGCCACGCCGACGGCGGACTCGTCGCCTGGGCCACCGCGACCCTGCATCCGCGGGCCGTCACGTCGATCGCGGTGATCGGCTCGCCCCATCCGCGCGCCCTCCGGCATGCGGTGCTGCGCAACGGCCCTCAGCGGTCGGCGTTCATGGGCGAGTTCCTCGGCAACCAGTTGCCCCGCACCGCGGAGAAGACGTTGACCCGCGACGACGGGGCCTTCATCGAGACCATGTTCACCGAACGCACCACGCCCGCGTTCGCACGCACCGACGAGTTCGCCGAGATGATGCGCCGCAACCGATCCGCGGTGCAGATACCGGGTGTCGCGTTCTGCAGCCTGGAGTACCGCCGCTGGGCGTTCCGGTCGCAGTTCCGTCGCGACGGCGCCAAGTTCATGCGGCTCATGAACCGACGCCTCAACATCCCGGTGCTCGCCGCCCGCGGTCGCGACGACCGGTACATCCACGCCGAGACCCTATCGGCCAGCAGGTATTTCGCGTCGCGGATGACCTACGCCGAGATCGACGGCAGCGGGCACTACGCGCACGAGGAGAACCCCGACCGGGTGATCGAGCTGCTCGACCACCACCTGCGCCTCACGCTCTAGCCGTACCTACGAGTGCACGCACGACTGCGTGTCGACCGCCGCGGTGCGGTTCTCCGACGCACGCAGGTTGGCCTGCACCTGATCGGCCGTGAGCACGAACCCGGTCTCGCTCGCGGTGTCCTCGGCCGCACCGAAGACCACCCCGAGCACCCGGCCGTCGGTGTCGATCAGCGGACCACCGGAGTTGCCCTGACGGATCGATCCGCGCACGGTGTACACCTCGCGCTTGACCTCCCCGGCGCGGTAGATGTCGGGACCCGAGAGGTTCACCACCTCACGGATGCGTTCGGCGCTCGCGGTGAACGGACCGGCCTCGGGGTAGCCGAGCGCGATGGCGTCGGTGCCGGTGGAGGCGTTGCGGTCGGCGAAGCTGAGGGCCGGCGCGGTGAGGCCGGGGACGTCGAGGATGGCGATGTCGTTGTCGGGGTCGAACAGCACGACCTTCGCGTCGAGCGCACCGTCGTTCGACTGCACCCGCAGCGACCGCGTTCCCGCGACCACGTGGGCGTTGGTCATCACGCGCTCGGCCGAGACGACGAACCCGCTGCCCTCCAGCGCCTGGTTGCAGCTGGGGGCCACGCCCTCGATCTTCACCACGCTCGGACGGACCTGCGCGATGACCGGCAGCGTCAGCAGACCCGAATCGGGCGGGTCCACGCTGGTGACCGGCGTGCGGCCGAACGGTCCGATGACCTCGGGCAGCCCCGAGTCGTCGAGCAGGGAGCTGAAGTCACTGGGGAGCTGCCGGAGCCACGCGGGTGCGACGTCGTCGACGCCCCCGAGCACCTTCGACCCGCGCACGGCGTTGGCGATGGTGGGTTCGGCCGAACTGCTCACCGGGATCGCGAGCAACCACGCCGCGATGAGGACGGCGACGGCCTGCAGCAGCGACCCGATGACGCTGTCGGCGCGACGCACCATCAGCGATCGGATTCCACCGCGGGCGGCGCGGCCGAGGATCATCCCCGAGGCCTCACCGATGACGACCAGCACCACCAGCAGCCCGACGCCCACGACCAGACGCCACCGGCGATCGTCGATGTGGTCGATGAGGTGCGGCGCCAACAGGATTCCCGCGATCGCGCCGAGCACGACGCCGACGAACGCGAGCGCCGAGGCGACCGCGCCCTGCCGGAACCCCGAGGCGGCCGCGAGCAACGCGATCGCGATCACCACGAGATCGACCCAACCCGAACCGCTCATCGCTGTCCTGTCTTCTCGAGCATGTCCGCGAGGTCACGCACGTCGTCGGTGTCCCACGGGACGGTCCATCCCGCGGTGTCGAAGATGGCGTCGAGCAGACCGCCGGTGAAACCCCACACGAGCATGTCCGCGACCCAGAACGCCGGCCCCCGGTACACACGGCCACCCATCACCGAGCGCTGCACCTGGAAACGGTGGGCCGGGTCGATCATGTCGGCGATCGGTACGCGCACCACACGCGCGGTCTCGCCGGGATCGACCGCGCGCACCGCGCCGGGATCGGGCGACCACGCGATCACGGGGATCACGTCGAAACCCGAGGGCGGGACCGGAAACGACTGCAGGCGGGCGACGACACGGACCTCGTCCGGGTCGAGGGCGGTCTCCTCCTGCGCCTCGCGCAGCGCGGTGCCCACCGGGTAGTCGTCACCGGGATCACGAGCGCCACCGGGAAAGGCGACCTGCCCGGCGTGGTTGCGCAGGGTCGTCGCGCGCTGGGTGAGCAGCACGTCGGCGTCGGCGGGTGGGGCATGGCCGTCCCTGCTGTCGAAGGCTCCGCCGAACAGGACGAGCACCGACGCCGGCCTCGACCCGCGCCGGAATGCGGCCTGCACCAGTCGGGTCCGGTCGCCACCACGGTTGTTCACGCTGTCGGTGACGCCGTCGACGTTGTCGGTGAGGGGGCGCAGCCACGCCGGGATCTCGTCGGTGCCGACCAGCGGTCCGGCCGCGACGGTCGGGGCGTGGTCACGGTCTGCGGATCGAGGACTCACAGGGCGACACCCAGGTAGCGGTTCACCGCATCGGCGATCGACTTCTCGTCGGTGAACACCGTCGGGAGCACCTTCGCGACGCTGCCGTCGGCCCGCACCAGCACCGACACCGGGTAGGCACGCGGGATGCCCAGGGCCGCGGCGATCTTCGCCTGCGTGTCGACCACCGACGGCAGCCGCACGTCGATCTCGCTCAGCAGACCCAGCGCGAGCACCGGGTTCTCCGACCCCTCCTTGGCCTGCACGGCGAGGACGTCGACCTTGCCCGCCGCCGAGGCGGCGAACGCGGCGACGGTCGGCAGTTCGCGACGACACGGCAGGCACCACGGCGCCCAGAAGTTGACGAGGAGCGGTCGTCCGGCGGTGGCCGCGCCCATGTCGACATCGCCGGCGGCGCCCAGGCACGGCGCGGTCACTCCGGCGAGCACCGAGGTCGACGGCGCCGGACCGGTTCCCGCCGGACACGGTGCGAGCGCGGCACGGGCCCGGGCGGCGTCGAGGTCACCCGGGCTCACCGACGCACTCGCCCCGGGGATGGGACCGGCGGTGGTCTGTGTGCCGGCGCTCAGGGCACCGTCGGGCGACGAGGTGTCGCGAGGCCAGATGGCCACGATCAGCGCGATGACCACCACGAGGGCGGCGATCGACCATCGAGCGGACGCAGGGATACGTTGCAGACCGGATCTCATGGGTCGTCTCAGATCCCGGCCAGGGCGAGCAGATGCGCGGTCTCGGGTCCCTTGACCAGCGACGCGGCCTTCTCGGTCTCGGTCGGTCCCTCACCGAACGACGGGCAGTCCTTCGCCAGCACGCACACGCCGCAGGCCGGCTTCTTGGCGTGGCACACGCGTCGGCCGTGGAAGATCACTCGGTGGGACAGATCGGTCCAGTTCTTGCGCTCGATCAGCTCGCCGACGGCGTGCTCGACCTTCACCGGATCGGTCTCGGTGGTCCAGTTCCAGCGACGCACCAGCCGACCGAAGTGGGTGTCGACGGTGATGCCGGGGATCCCGAAAGCGTTGCCGAGCACCACGTTCGCGGTCTTGCGTCCGAAGCCCGGCAACGTCACCAGGTCCTCGAGACGGCCGGGGACCTCGCCATCGAACCGTTCGAGCAACGCCTGACCGAGACCGATGATCGATGTCGCCTTGTTCCGGTAGAAGCCGGTCGAGCGGATCATCTCCTCGAGTTCGGTGCGGTCGGCGCCGGCGTAGGCGGCGGCATCGGGGTAGCGGGCGAACAGCGCCGGGGTGGTGAGGTTGACGCGGACGTCGGTGCACTGCGCGGAGAGGATCGTCGCGACCGACAGCTCCAGCGGGGTGGTGAAGTCGAGTTCGCAGTACACGTGCGGGAACGCCGTCTGCAGGGTGCGATCCATCCGACGTGCACGACGGACCAGTCCGGTACGGGTCTCGGTACCCCGCGCCGCGGCGGTCGGACGGCGGCGACCGGTCGTGCCGGCCGGTGTCGTCGGGGTTTGATCGCTGCTCACCTGCAACAGACTACTGAGCGCCGATGGGCCCTCGACGGCATCCGCCGTGGTCGCCGATCAGATCTTCAGCCTCCGATCAGCTCCGGACCGAGACGGTCGGGGCGGCTCCGACACGCGCGAGGTAACACTTGTGTTCCACCCGCAGGTTTCGTTGCCCCACCGAGACCTCCGTCGTGTTCACTACTGCACATGCACGGACTCGCGGTACTGCTCTTCCCCGCAGTGCTCATGCTCTTCGCGCTGGCCATGGAGAAGATGGAACACCAGATCGACGACGACAGCGTGACCCGCGACGACGTCGAGGAGTTCCTCGCCGGCGCCGCCCCGGAGCAGGTGGGGACATTGGCCACCGACGGCTTCCCCGCGGCACTCGACGAGTTCCGCGCCCGCCGCGATCCCGTGGAGGACGAGGCACCCGTCGCCGCGGCCCCGACGGTCCGCGCGAGCTGACCTCATCCGGCACACCGTCGGCCCCGCGAACGACGCAGGTGACGGCGTAGTCGACGTTCTCCGGTCCCGTTCACACTCTTGGCCGTAGACTCAGCCGTGGCATGGTGACAAATCCAACACTGCCGAGCAATTTGTCGCGGGCACGACCCGCCGCAGCACCCTAGGAAGGGGCCGTACGTGGAGGAAGTACTGGCGAGGGCCGGCATCTTTCAAGGAGTCGAGCCGAGCGCGGTCGCCGCACTGACCAAGCAACTCCAGCCCGTCGATTTCCCGCGCGGACATGTCATCTTCAACGAGGGCGAACCGGGCGACCGGCTTTACATCATCCTCAGCGGCAAGGTGAAGGTCGGCCGCCGGTCGGGCGACGGACGCGAGAACCTGCTCACCATCATGGGTCCGTCGGACATGTTCGGTGAGCTGTCGATCTTCGATCCCGGCCCCCGCACCTCGTCGGCGACCACGGTCACCGAGGTCCGCGCGGTCTCGATGGACCGTGACGCGCTCAAGGCGTGGATCGCCGACCGCCCCGAGATCGCCGAGCAGCTGCTGCGCGTGCTGGCCCGCCGCCTGCGCCGCACCAACAACAACCTCGCCGACCTCATCTTCACCGACGTCCCCGGTCGTGTCGCCAAGCAGCTTCTCCAGCTCGCCCAGCGGTTCGGCACGCAGGAGGCCGGCGCCTTGCGCGTCACCCACGACCTCACGCAGGAGGAGATCGCCCAGCTCGTCGGCGCCTCCCGCGAGACCGTGAACAAGGCGCTCGCCGACTTCGCGCAGCGCGGCTGGCTGCGGCTCGAGGGCAAGAGCGTCCTCATCGCCGACTCCGAGCGTCTGGCGCGCCGCGCCCGCTGACCCTCCGAGGTCACCTGCTCAACACACCGACTCCCGCGACAGTGACCACTGTCGCAAGAGTCGTTTCATGTCGCGGGTGTCTCGATGACGTCGACGTCCTCGGCGCGGTAGTCGAACCCGTCCTGGCGGGCCGCCTCCCACGCGAACTCGACCCGCGCACCGACCTCCAGCACACGGAATCCGGTCATGCCACGGATCTCGCTGAAGTGGACCCACGCTCCGCCCGGCGCCTCGGGCGCATCCAGGACACCCCATCCCTCGTCGGCGTTCCAGGAGCGGACCGTGCCGACGGTCCGCGGGAGCGGAGCTCTCGGCGGTGGTGCCGGGAGGTCGGCCGGATCCTGCTGGACGAACACGGTGAACTCGCCCCGGCGGCCCGCCGACGACCACAGGCTGGTCTGGAACGCGCCGGACGGCAGTGTGGCGGGCGGCTCGCAGCGGGACGGCCAGACCGCGGTGGCCGCGACCGAGAACTCGTCGTCGTCCCACCGGATCGGACCCCACATGAACGAGACCGGCTCTCCCTCGAGCAGTCCCATGAACAGCATCCCGTCGTCAGTACGGACACCCTCGACCATCACCGCGCCGGCGTCGGCACGGCATCCACCCGGGGTGTCGGGCGAATCGATCACGCCCCACCCCTCGTCGTGATGCCACACGCGGATCACCCCTGAACTGGTCATTCGGCGACGGTAGGGGTTCACGACCGTCTACGCACCCGAATTTCGTCGTCGACGTTGATTGTCACCGTCGCCCCGTGCCGCGCCGGTGTGTCATGGTCAAGGTGTGACACACCCTCGTGCCAGACGCCCTGACACCTCCGCCGCCGTGGACGACGACTGGATCGGCACCGCGTCGGCGTTCGAGCTGGCCGAGGCGATCGCCGACGGTCGCACCACCTCGCGGCGTGTCGTGCAGTTCCACATCGACACGCTGCGTTCCCGCGCCGAGTTCGGCGCGATCGCGCGTGACCGCTTCGACGCCGCGCTCGCCGAGGCCGACGCCGTCGACGCCGCCGGCACGAAAGCCGATCCCGACCGTCCGCTGCTCGGCGTGCCCTGCACCATCAAGGAATCCATCCCGGTAACCGGGATGCCGCACACCGCGGGTCTGTCGAGTCGCGCTGGCATCATCGCCGACGTCGATGCGATTGCGGTGCAACGTCTTCGACGCGCCGGCGCCATCGTCGTCGGTGTCACCAACACCGCCGAACTGTGTCTGGGCATCGAGAGCACCAACAGCGTCTACGGCCGCACCTCCAACCCCTACGACGTGCGACGGGTGTCGGGCGGATCGTCCGGCGGTGAGGGGTCGGCCATCGGCGGCGGTGGCATCCCGTTCGGCGTCGGCGGCGACACCGGCGGATCCATCCGCATCCCGTCGTTCTACTGCGGCGTCTTCGGCCACAAGCCCTCGCCCGGCCTGGTGCCCGCGAACGAATCGATCCCCTCGCTCTCAGGCGAGGAGGAGGTCGATCTCCTCGAGACACTCGGCCCCATGTCCCGTCGCGCGTCCGACCTGATGCCGCTCCTGCGGATCCTCGCCGACGACGCCGACGGCCGGCGGTGCGGCTCTGTCGACTCCGTCGATCTCGACGGCCTGCGCGTGGTGATACCCACGAAGTCGAGCTATCTGCGCCCGATGGACCGCTCGGTGCGCGACGCCCGCGACGCCGCCGGCGCAGCGCTCGCCGAACGCGGCGCCGATGTCGTGTGGCAGCCGATGCCGGCCATGCGCCGCGTCATCGCGAGCTACCTCATGGAACTTCGGCGCCACGCGGGTACGTCGGTGATGAACCTCTTCGACTCCTTCGGCGAGACACCCCAACGCCATCTCACCCCGGCGGTGTTGCGCGCCAACAGCCTTCAGCTGCAGCTCGCGATGATCGGCGACCGGCTCCCCGAACTGCTGCCGCCCCCGGCGCGCAGGTTGCTCGACAAGTTCGCCCGCGACCTGGCCGATGAGGTCGCCTCCGCCATCGGTGACGGCGTGATGCTGCACCCGCCGTTGCCGCAACCCGCCCCGTTCCACCACGGCACCCTCGCCCGCCCGTGGTTGTTCGGCGGGGCCGCGATCTTCAACATGCTGGGCATGGCGGTCACCGAGGTGCCACTGGGTTTCAGTCCCCGCGATCTGCCCGTCGGCGTGCAGGTCGCCTCGCAGCCCGGCAACGACAACGTCACCATCGCCGTCGCGCTCGAACTCGAGAAGGCATTCGGCGGATGGGTTCCGCCGCATGCGGTCTCGGCACGATCGGCCGCACACTAGGAGACGCTCATGGGGAGGTTTCACCGACACGACGACGGTGTCGGGCACACGCACGGCCACGACCACGACCACGGTGACATGTCCGGATACGACACCGGTCGCGAGCGGGTCGACGTGCTCGACGCGATCTTCGGGGAGAACGACCACCGCGCCGAGATCAATCGTGCGGCGTTCGCCGCGGCCGGGGTGACCTCGGTGAATCTCATGAGCTCACCGGGATCGGGCAAGACGAGCCTGCTCGAGGCGACGCTCGACGCCATCGCCGACGAGATGCGCGTCGGGATCATCGAGGGCGACATCGCGACCGACCTCGACGCGGCGCGGCTGGCGGGCCGTGGGGCTCAGGTGTCGCTGCTGAACACCTCCGAGGGCTTCGGCGGCGAATGCCACCTCGACGCCCCGATGGTGAACCGGGCGCTGCAGGGCCTCGATCTCGACGAGCTCGACCTCGTGGTGATCGAGAACGTCGGGAACCTGGTGTGCCCGGCCGAGTTCGACGTCGGCGAACACCGCCGCGCGATGGTGTGGTCGGTGACCGAGGGCGACGACAAGCCGCAGAAGTACCCGGTGATGTTCCGCAGCGTCGACGTGGTGGTGATCAACAAGATCGACCTGGTCCCCCACCTCGACATCGAACTCGACGACTACATCCGCGCCGTCCGCGAGGCCAACCCCACCGCGGCGATCCTGCCGCTGAGCGCGAAGACCGGCGACGGCATGGGCGCCTGGCTCGACTGGCTGCGGCAGCGGGGTCCGGGCGCGGCGTAGGTTCTCGGCATGCGCATCGCTGTCGTCGGAGGCGGGCCCTGGGCTCGCGACACCCACATCCCCGCTCTCGCCGCACATCCCGGCGTGACGCTGACCGGCGTGTGGACGCGACGCCCCGAGGCGGCCGCCGACCTGCCCGTGCCGCGGTTCGACACCTTCGCCGAGTTGCTGGCGGCGAACGACGCGGTGTCGTTCGCCGTACCCCCGCAGGCCCAGGCGCCGCTGGCGATCGAGGCCGCACGCGCCGGGAAGCACGTCATCCTCGACAAGCCCATCGCCGGCACGCTCGCCGACGCGAGCGCGGTCGTCGACGCCGTCGCCGAGGCCGGGGTGCGGTCGATCGTGACGTTCACGCGACGGTTCGCCCCGGAGACCCGCGCGTTCCTCGACGCCGTCGACGCGGGGACCTTCACCGGCGGCCTCGGTGTGTGGCTGTCGGGCGCCCTGCTCGGGGGTCGCTACTCCTCGTCGCAGTGGCGGGTCGACGGTGGTGCACTGCTCGACGTCGGGCCCCACGTGGTCGACCTCATGGATCGCGCCCTGGGTCCGATCGTCGACGTCGAGGCCGCCTCGGTCGACCGCGGCTCCGACGTGTGGTCGGTGTCGCTGGTGCACGAGTCCGGCGCGCGCACCGCGATGCAGCTGTCGCTGCGCGTTCCGGCCCGGCCCACCATCAGTCAGTTCCGCGTCCACGGCCCCGACGGAGTCGTGGAGCTCACCGACCGCAGCACGCCCTCACCCGAGTGCTTCGCCGTCCTGGTCGACGAGTTCCTCGACGCGATCTCGTCGGAGACCGAGCACGAGCTCAACGCCCCGCGCGGCCTGCACATTCAGCGTGTCATCGACTCCGTGCGCTCACGCGTCGGCTGACCCCTTCAGAAAGGCCGCCACCGAGGCGAAGGCGTTCTCGATGCGGGCGATCGACTCCGCTCGCGCCCGGGCGTTGCGTTGCGACGGGTGCGGCGCGGCGACCACCCGGCGCAGGGGTTGACGCTTCGACGAAGTGTGGTTCATGAATCCGAGCATCGCCGGCCGGCCGAGGGTGATCACGACCTCGATACGGGATGCCACCTCGAGGAGTTCGTCGAGACACGCCGCGGCCGCGCGAAGGTCACCGGCCGACGGCGACGTCGGATGGCCGGCGGTGTCGAGCACCGCCCACGGCACGACATTCCACTTCAGGCAGGCCGACCGCGGCACGCCCGCCGCGGCGCGTAGACGCGAGAGCAACTCGTTGCTCCGATCCGGGTTGTCCTCCGAACAGAACCCGGTACCCCCTGCTCGCACCGTGCTCGGCGCCGGCGACTCCATCAGGATGAGCACCCGCGCATCGACGCCTCCGTCGTCGGGGTCGAACCACGGGACGAGCAGTTCCGGCGCTTGGCTGCGCCATGTGTCGACGAGCGCGTTGAGGGGTGCCACGTGAGCAGCGCGGATGCGCTCCGATTTCGCCGCGATGACCACTACGTTCTCCTTCGTCGACTCCCCTGGGGTCGACATCGTCGTCGGTCGTGTCCGAGGATGTGGCCATGACCATCGGGGGCGGGCGGTGACCGACCGCGAGCGCATCCCCACCCCGCTGCTGAAGAAGCGCCTTCCGTCGGGCCGCGGCGCGATGTTGCAACCCAACGCGACAGGTGACGGCGAGGCGCACCTCACCGTGAGATTCTGGGCTCTGGTCATCGTGACCGGAATCGTCACCGGCTTCTTCGGTGTACTACTCATGCTCATCCTGTTCACCGTCGAGCATGCCGCGTTCGGGGTGAGCAGCGACGGTCAGGGGTTCTCGGCCGCGGTCGCCGCCGCCGACGGGTGGCGCCGCGTGACCCCGTTGCTGATCGGTGGCGTGATCGCCGGCGTCGGGTGGTTCCTGTTGCGGCGCTTCACCCCCGGCCGGAAATCTGAGGCCGACGAGGTCCTGTGGACCGGCGAGGGCCGCCTGTCGTTCCGACGGAGTCTCGGTACGTCTGTGTTGTCGGAGATCGTGATCGGTCTCGGTGCGTCGCTCGGGCGCGAGGCCGCGCCGAAGTTGATGGGCGCGGTGTCGGGCAGCGTCGCGGCGGAGTGGGCCGGGATGTCGGCGGCGCAGCAGCGGCTGCTCGTCGCGTGTGGCGGCGGTGCCGGGCTGGCGGCGGTGTACAACGTGCCGCTCGGCGGTGCCCTGTTCGCCGCCGAGGTGCTGATGGGCGCGGTGGCGCTGCCACTGGTGTTGCCGGCCCTGGCGTGCGCCGCGACCGCAACGGCCGTCGCCTGGGTGTACCTCCCCGAACACGCCACGTACCTCGACATCCCCGAGTACCGGTTCGACCTCCGACTGCTGGTGTGGGCCGCAGTCCTCGGGCCGATCGTCGGGATCGTCGCGGCCGGATACATCCGCGTCATCGGATGGATCTCGCACCACCAGGCGCGGGGCCGCTGGGTTCTCATCGCGCCCATGATCGCGTTCGCTGTGCTCGCCGGTGTCGCCGTGGCCTTTCCACAGCTCTACGGCAACGGCAAAGGGATGGCCCACGACGCGTTTGTGGGCGTGGGCAGCATCGGGTTGTTGGCAGCGCTGGCGGTGCTCAAACCTCTCGTCACCGCACTCTGCCTGGGTGCGGGGACGTCCGGCGGTCTCTTCACCCCGGTGATGAGCACCGGAGCGGTCCTCGGCGCCGCGCTCGGCATCGCATGGAGTCAGGTGTGGCCGGGGAGCCCCATCGGCGCCTATGCGCTCATCGGTGCGGCCGCCATGATCGGCGCCGGGATGCAGGCCCCGCTGGCGGCACTCGTACTGGTGCTCGAACTCACCCACAGCGGTTTCGGGTTGATGGTGCCGATGATCGTCGCGACCGTGATCGCCACCGCCGTCACCCGGTGGATCGACGGCTACTCGATCTACACCGCTCGACTGTCCTCGGCCTGAGACAGACCACCGCGCCGCGTGCGATGTGCAACGCTGGACCACATCCCGAACTCGTGCAGACCACGCGGGTTCCTCGTGATCGCCGAGGAGAACCATGTGGAACAAGCGCGCCGACACCCGCGTACACGAGGTCGATCCCTACAACGCCGAACCGTCGCCGGCCGCGCTGGCCGCGCAGTCGCTGACGGCCCACGACACGTTTTACAGCCGCAATCACGGACCCATCCCGGACATCGATCCAGCTCATTGGCGGCTCACCGTGTCGAACGCTCGCGGAGCGACCCGCACCTTCTCGTTGGACGAGATCCGACGCGACTTCGACGAGGTCTCGACCGTCGCGACGTTGCAGTGCGCGGGTAACCGCCGAGCCGGGCTCATCGCGGTGCGAGACATCCCCGGCGAGGATCCGTGGACGCAGTGCGCGACATCGACCGCGCGGTGGAGCGGCGTGGCCCTCGCCGATCTACTCCGCGCCTGCGATGTCGCCTACAACAGCACAGATCACGTTGAATTCATCGGTCCCGATGTCTCCGATCTGGCAACACCACCGCAGCGGTACGGCAGCTCGATCGAGCTGAGCAAGGCGATGTCGCCGGGGACCATGCTCGCCTGGGGAATGAACGGGCAACCGCTCCCACGGCTGCATGGCGGTCCGATGCGCGTGGTCGTACCTGGCTACATCGGCGCCCGCTCGGTCAAGTGGGTCGACAGCATCACAGTTCGAGACAGGCCGTCGGACAACTGGTTTCAACGAGTCGCCTACCGGGTGCTACCCGTCGACGCCGACCCCGACACAGCCGGACCCGGCGACGGCATCTCACTCTCGTCAGTCGCCCTCAACTGCGACTTCCTCTACCCGGACCCGGCCACACCGATCGACGCCCCCGCGGTCCTGGTAGGCGGGTACGCCTTCGCCGGAGACGAACGGGGCGTCTCGCGGGTACAGGTGTCGACCGACGAGGGGGCGACCTGGATGGAAGCGGACCTGGCGCAGCCGGAGGGACCGTGGGCATGGCGGCACTGGTCGGCAGTCGTCCCCCTCGACGCTCCCTCCGTGGAGTTGTGTGTCCGCGCCTGGGACGACGCGGCCGCGACGCAGCCCGCCTCGGCCGCCGAGCTGTGGAACCCGAAGGGCTACGTGAACAACTCCTGGGGACGACTCACACTGTGCCGGGTTTGACACCGAGCCACAACGCTAGTTTGTAGCTCCACAAAGTTGCGCACTCTACCGCCGCTGAACGTTCGCGTCGAGACTCGACGCACGAGCACCGCAACTCGCCTCCACACCCTGCCGATTCGGCTTCGGCGTGCCGGGCGCGCCTGTTCGGGCACATCATCCCGAACTGGGGTACAAGGGCGGTTCCATCCCGCGCATCCTCGAATACTTATCAGTTTATCTGTGCAGCAACATCTTTCGGAATTTCGATGTAGTGTGGCGCCATGACCGTGGACAAGACGCATTCCGATTCCCGTCGCCAGGGTGGCTGGCTCCCTGCTGAGCAGGACGACCTCGAGCAGTGGTTGCGGGGGCACCGCGAGAAGGCCGAGTCGACCGATGACCGCGTGGTACACCCGGTCATCATCGAGTTTCAGGAGCTGATCGACGCGGACCCCGTGGTCCGTATGTACCTGGAGAAGATGATCGAGCAGGTCCCGACGGGCAGGACCTACCGCGACCGCCACGTGCAGGATCTCCCCCAGTTGTTGCGTCTGATCGATGAGGTCCTCACCGTCGCACCCGAATACGGCCCCAACGCCGTCGTCACACCTCTCGGCGCGATTCTCGATTGGTCGATGGGAACCGCCGCAGGACATTCCGCGTTCCGCGACCCCCGCGTGAACGCCATGCTGAAGAAGATCTTGACGGCCTGGTGCGAATTCCTGAGCAGCCCCGGTTCGCGGTACGTCCTCGACGACTCTCCCTCGGGCTGGCTCAGTCAGGAGGCTCGCGACAAGATCGGGTTCGACGAGTTCGAACACGACCCCGACGACGAGCACGCGGGCTTTGCCTCCTGGAACGATTTCTTCACCCGGACCTTCACGCCCGGAGCGCGTCCCGTCGCCGCCCCCGACGACGACTCCGTCATCGTCAGTGCGTGTGAATCCACGCCCTATCGCATCAGTACCGATGTCTCGCTGCGCGATTCCTTCTGGGTCAAGGGTCAGCCGTACTCGCTCGCCGACCTGCTCGACAACGACCCGTCCGTGGAAGTGTTCAAGGGCGGGACCGTGTATCAGGCGTTCCTCAGTGCTTTCAACTACCACCGCTGGCACAGCCCGGTCGCGGGCACCATCGTGAGCACACGACTCGTCGACGGCACCTACTTCTCGGAGGCCGACGGCCAAGGCGACGCGCTGCAGCCGACCTACTCCCAGTCGTACCTCGCGCACGTCTCGGCGCGCGCGATCATCGTCATCGACGCCGACAACCCGGTGATCGGGCGCATGGCGTTCGTGGCCATCGGGATGTCGGAGGTGTCCTCGTGTCTGATCTCCGACGACGTCCGCCCCGGGGCACACATCGGCAAGGGCGACGAGCTGGGCTACTTTCAGTTCGGCGGGTCGACACACTGCCTCGTTTTCCGGCCGGGCGCCATCAGCGAGTTCGCCCTGCGGTCCGTCCCACAGACCAACGACCCGCACGCACCGCTGGTCCGCGTGAACTCCCACCTCGCCACCGCCGCACCCCGCCCACAGTTGTCCTGACGTCCTGAATCGCGCGAATATCACCTTCACGGGCCACCCGCAGCCGTACGGCAACGGGTCGCGACGACAACCCGCGCGGGACACACCCGTACAGTTGTTGCGACACAAGCTGCTCTTGTGGTTTCGGGTATTCTCGCCGTGTGCCCCTGAGCCACCGTATGCCCGAGTTGTCAGCTTTCGAAGTCCTCGTCGCCGTGGCATCGGGCGGAAGTCTCACCGCCGCGTCGCATCAGCTCGGATTGACGCAGCAGGCAGTGTCTGCTCGCATCAGGTCGATGGAGGCGCAGACCGGAGTCCAGATGGTCATTCGGACGAGCCGCGGATCGACCCTCACCCCGGCAGGTCGCGTCGTCGCGGAATGGGCTGATGGGCTCCTGGACACCGCCCATCGCCTGGACTCGGGCTTGGCGTCGTTGCGCTCCGATGCCAGGGCCCACCTTCGCGTGATATCCAGTTTGACGATCGCAGAACAGCTCTTGCCCCGCTGGCTGATGTCGCATCGGGCCGAGTCGTTACGTCACAACACCACACCTCCAGAGGTGACACTGGTGGCGGCGAACAGCGAGCAGGCTGTCAGCGCTGTTCAAGACGGCGAGGCAGATCTCGGGTTCATCGAAAGTCCCGGAACGCCCACTGGAGTTCGGAGCCGGGTCGTCGCACACGACGATCTGGTCGTCGTGTGCGCTCGCACGCACCCGTGGGCGAAGCGATCTCGCCCGCTGACTGCGTCAGAATTGGGCCGCGCATCGCTCGTTGTGCGCGAGACGGGCTCGGGGACACGTGATTTCCTCGCCGACGCCCTCCACGCTGCGCTCGGCCAGAGCCACGTGCAGGCGGCCCCGGCCATGGAGATGACGACTGCGTCGGGGGTACGGTCCGCGGTCCTTGCACAGGCCGGACCCGCCGTGCTCAGCCGCCTCTCGGTGGCCGACGACCTCGCGCTCGGCCGGCTCGTCGCCGTCGCCACCGACGGGATCGACCTCCACCGTGAACTACGCGCAATCTGGATGGGCGGTCGCACTCCGCCCGCAGGAGCCGTCCGTGATCTCATCAGCCATGTCGCTGCATCGCGGCCCTGATTCCGCGTCATCGCGGTCACAGGTCACCGCCTCATACTGCGGAATGTCGTGTAGAAGTGCCGGCACCGGTCGACCACTCGACTGATACCCTATGGGGGTATACATTCGTGATATGCAGATCGGGACCGCCGCAACGGGCACAGGGGTATTGCCTCGTGGCACGCGGCGACCGATCGTCGCGACCTTCTACGTCATGGTCGTGCTCGCCGTACTCGCGACGATCCGACTGTGTTGCTGCGTCGACGGCACGTCAGCGCAGCAACCGGAGGGCGCGGTCGCCCTCGCCGCGTCCCATCAGGCGGAGTCCGCGGCCACTGCCGTACCGAGTGTGCGCCGCGCGCATCACGACACAGCTTCGGCACCCACCGCCCACTGCTCGAACCATTCGACGGTCGACCTGGCGATCCCCACGGGCGCGGCCGTCGACCACCACGACCCGGCCGTCCTCGCCACACGCGCACTTCCGGCCGATGAGGTGACGCCTCGTTCCTCGGGACGAACGGGCAGCTCGCGTAGCCCTCCGACGACCAGCGTGACAATTCTCCACGACAAGGGTGTTCTACAGATCTGAGTGACGCCTGCGGCACGTCGTCTGTTCGACGGCACCGCCCACCAGGCCGGCCTGCGCTGCGACATCAGCCGCTGCGCGCACTCATCATCTGGAGAGACTTCATGAACACCTCGAACATCACCACGCGTCCGGTCAGTCGGCGAACCTTTCTGGGAGCTGCGGCCATGGGCCTCACCGCCGCCGCCGCCGCGTGCGGCACACGTGCGGTCAGTCCGGTCGACGCACACCGGGTCAACAAGAGTGCGATCGATGCCGCCGAGGCTCGACGACCGCACACCGGACGGACGGTCTCGTACACCCTCGATCCGCGGCGAACCGACATCGATCTCGGCGGCCCCGTTGTGAACACCTACGCATACGGCGACACCATCCCGGGCTCGGTCATCCGCGCCAACGTCGGTGACGAATTGTCGATCACCACGCGCAACGCACTGACCGACGCGACATCGGTGCATTGGCACGGAATCGCATTGCGCAACGACATGGACGGTGCGGCACCCGCGACTCCGGACATCGCCGCCGGCGACACTTTCACCTACCGCTTCTCGGTACCGGACTCCGGAACATATTGGGCGCATCCGCACGTCGGATTGCAGAGTGACTTCGGCCTCTACGCTCCGATCATCATCGACGACCCTCGTGAGCCGCACGATTACGACACGGAATGGATTGTGGTTCTCGACGACTGGACCGACGGCGTCGGAAAGAGTCCCCGAGACATCCTCACGTCGCTTCAGAAGGGCGGCATGTCCATGGGCGGCATGTCGGGAGGCTCGACGAGTGGGGTCGGCACGAGCGCTCTCCTCGGTGGCGACGCCGGAGACGTCGCCTACCCGCTCTACCTGGTCAACGGGCGAATCGCGAACGCGCCGACGACATTCACTGCTGCGCCGGGACAACGAATTCGTATCCGCATCATCAACGCCGGTGCGGACACCGCCTTTCGCGTCGCACTGGGTGGGCACCGGATGACCGTGACCCACACCGACGGTTTCCCGGTGACACCGATCGACGTCGACGCGCTCCTGATCGGGATGTCCGAACGCTACGACGTGGTCGTCACGGTAAAAGACGGGGTATTCCCTCTGGTGGCGTCTCCAGAGGGGAAGACCGGCACCGCTCGCGCTCTGCTGCGCACCGGCGCGGGGGCCACACCCGCGGTGAACGTCCGTCCTGCCGAGTTGGACGGATTCGTCGGTACCGTCAACACCTTCGTCGCCACCGACGACGTCACATTGCCCCACGGCCGCGAGGACGCCGCACTGCAAGCGATGCTCGGGGGCACCATGAGCAAGTACCAGTGGACCATCAACGGGCGGGTCTACGAGCAGATGCAGCCCATCATGATCACCCAGGGCCAACGGGCCAGCCTCACTTTCACCAACACCACGACGATGTGGCACCCGATGCATCTGCACGGCCACACATTTCAGGTCCGACGACCCGACGGCACCCCTGGCCCGCGCAAGGACACCGTAGCCGTACGTCCGGGCGAACGCGTCGTCGTCGATCTCGTCGCCGACAACCCTGGACAATGGATGCTGCACTGCCACAACGCCTATCACCAGGACGCCGGAATGATGACCCGCCTGGACTACCGAGTCTGAGCACGAACAGGATCTGATATGAACGCCATAGAACATGCTCTACGCCTGACCGGCTCGATGACCTGGGAGATCCTCTGGGCGCTGGTTCTGGGATTCTTCCTCTCGGCCGTCGTGCAGGCGGTGGTGCGCCGCGGAACCGTGGTGCGGCTCCTCGGCGACGACAGCCCTCGATCCCTGGCCACCGCGACCGGTTTCGGCATCGCATCGTCGTCCTGTTCGTACGCGGCGGTGGCACTCGCACGCTCCCTCTTCCGCAAGGGGGCGAATTTCACCGCGGCCATGACGTTTCAGATCGCGTCGACCAACATGGTGATCGAGCTCGGGGTGATCCTTCTCCTGTTGATGGGGTGGCAGTTCACGGCGGCTGAATTCATCGGCGGGCCGGTGATCATCGTCATCGTCGCGTTGCTGTTCCGCAGGCTCCTGACGACGAAGCTGATCCGCGATGCGGCGGAGCAGGCCGACAAGGGCCTGGCCGGCTCGATGGAAGGTCATGCGGCCATGGACATGTCGGTACAGCGCAAGGGCGGGTTCCTAGGCCGGTTGGCGTCGCGCGAGGCCGCGACCTCGGTCAGTCACGTGTTCGTGATGGAATGGGCGGCCATCTGGAAAGACCTGGTGATCGGACTCCTCATCGCCGGCGCAGTCGGAGCCTGGGTCCCCGACAGCTTCTGGCAGGGATTGTTCCTGGAAGGACACCCCGTGCTCGCAGCGATCTGGGGACCCTTGATCGGTCCCATCGTCGCGGTGATCAGCTTTGTCTGCTCGGTCGGCAATGTGCCACTCGCCGTGGTCCTGTGGACGGGTGGGATCAGCTTCGGTGGGGTTATCGCGTTCGTCTTCGCCGATTTGCTGATCCTGCCCATCCTCAACATCTATCGGAAGTACTACGGCTGGCGCATGACCATGATGATCGCGGGGACCTTCTACGTCGCCATGGTCGTCGCGGGATACGTGGTCGAACTCCTCTTCACGCCGACGGGACTGGCGCCGAATCGTGCCGACGCCCATCTCCCCGACGCCGGGATCAGCTGGAACTACACCACATGGCTGAACATCGTCGCCCTCATCCTTGCCGCCGGCCTCGTCGTGAGATTCTTCCGCAGTGGCGGGCGTGGGATGTTGTCGATGATGGGCGGCGCTCCGAGTATGGAAGGCTCCCAGCATGGCCATTGATCCCCGCGGTGTCGACCTGAAGCGCTTTCTCGCCGAGGATCCCGGCGGTCCCGTCGTGATGCTCAACCTCTTGCGCTTCGCCGAGGGTGGCCGCGACGACTACGAGCGGTACGCCGCCGCGCTCGAGGACTCGTTCCTACCCCGTCACGGCGGTCAGGTCCTCTACGCCGGTGACGGTTCCACTGCGCTCGTCGCCGAGGACGGCCAGGCGTGGGACATGGTGCTGATCGTGCGATATCCCTCACGAAGGGCGTTCTCCGAGATGGTCGCCGACCCCGAGTATCAGACGGTGACCTCGCTACGCACCAAGGCATTGGTGGAAGCAGTTCTCCAGGCGACGACCCCACGGAACCCTCTCTCTGACACAGACTGATCACGTTCCCGTCTCTCGCGTGCGACAACGCCGATTTGTGAGGTCACAACCAGCTGCCCGTAGCTGAGGGGTCTGTCGTCACCTGAGACTGACCGTCAGGCCGTCGACTCGATGGCTCCCACCTGACGTCAGGAACACCCTTCATGAAATCCGGTCCTCTGCGCGCTGTGACCGCAACGGTCGCCACCGCGTCCCTTGTTCTTCTCGCCGCCTGCTCGACCTCGTCGACGAACACGGCCACGTCGTCGACGGCGGCGACGTCCGCGTCGACATCGGCCAACACCACCGCGCGCGACGCGGCCCCCCAGGAATCGGGACTCATCGTCTACGTCAGCAAACATTCCTTCAGTGACACGGTCAGCGCGCTGCGGCAGCGCATCTCAGACAAGGGAACCGTCACCGCCACGGTCGACTTCGCAGCGTTGGCGAGCAAGATCGGGAAGCAACTGCGGCCGACGACAGTCGTGATCGGAGGAAATCCAAGCGCGGTCGCCCCGGTGGTGGCGGCCGATCAACGGACGGCGATCGATCTGCCGCAGAAGTACCTCGTCTGGCAGGCAGCGGGTGGCACGGTGTTCGTCGCCTACAATTCGGCCGATTACATCGCGCAACGCGCCGGGTTGGCGGTCAGCTCGGGACAACTCGACGCACTGCGGACCGGATCGGCGGCCATCACCTCCGCGGCAACGGGTTCGACATCGGCCGCGGCGGGCGGCAGCGTCACATCGACGTCGGTTCCGTATCTGGTCGAGAAGACCAGCAACGCGTCGGTCACGGAGGCGATCGCGCGATACGCCGCCGCGTTCACAGCCAAGCAATTGCCCACGGTTGCCACCGTGGATCTCGCAGCGGCGGGGCAGAGCGTGGGGGTCGCGCTGCGGCCCACGATGACGATCCTCGTCGGAAATCCCACAGTGTCGACCGCTCTGCTGTCGCAGCAGCAGACCATGGGGATCGATCTCCCCGTCCGCTACTCGGCCTGGCAGGACGCCGCCGGCGTGGTCCATGTCGCGCACCCGGACTACCGCGGCCTGGCCGCTCGTCACTCCATACCGTCGACGAGCCCCGTGCTCGCCATGGTCGACACCGCCACGTCGACCTTCACGAATGCGGCAGCCGGAACGGGAAACTGACTGCACCGCCCTCCGTCACGAGTTCCCAACGACCAGTGCAGAAGCGTCCGGACGCTTCTGCACTGGTCGATTTTCGCGTGTGTGGGCACAAATGCAGTTTGTGGCCCTACAAGTCAGCACTCTCTGGTGTCGCACGTTCCATCCGCCGAGACTCGATGCATGACCACAACCGTGAACCTCACCTCGTCAACCGTCGCGCGCTCAGCGGACCGGTCGGAGTCGCATCGTCGCGCCCCGGTCGTGTTCGGGCACCTGGGTCGCCCCGGCCAGATGCTCGAGCACATCACCCCCAACTGGTACGCCTCGGTGATGGGAACGGGCATCGTGGCCAACGCAGCGGCCACCCTGCCCCTGCAGTTCACCGGACTGCACACCTTCGCGACGGTGGTGTGGCTCATCGCCTCGACCGCCCTGATAGCGCTGACAGTCGCGTTTGCTGCGCATTGGACGATGCATCGCGGTCACGCCCGCGCCCACGCCGCACACCCGGTGATGTCGCAGTTCTACGGCGCGCCGCCGATGGCGATGCTCACCGTCGGGGCCGGGGCCATCACCCTCGGCCCGTCGCTCATCGGCTCGAGCGCCGCGGTGTGGATCGACGCAGTCCTGTGGACCGCGGGCACACTCACCGGCCTGGCGACCAGCGTGTGGATCCCCTTCCGCATGATCACCGCCCACGATCACGACTCGGCCATGGCGTTGCCCGCGTGGTTGATGCCCATCGTGCCTCCGATGGTGTCTGCGTCGACCGGCGCACTGCTGCTCGATCACGTCTCGGCCGGGCAGTCGAGGCTCGCGCTCATCGCCGCCTGCTACGCCATGTTCGGACTCAGCCTGTTCCTCGGGATGATCACCATGACGATGATCTACTCGCGCCTGGTCCACGGTGGCATGCCCGCGGTGCAGGCCGCGCCCACCGTGTGGATCACCCTGGGCATGATCGGCCAGTCCATCACCGCCACGAACCTGCTCGGCACCCACGCCGCGACGGTGTTCGTCGGAAAGCAGGCCGTCATCGCGACCGGACTCCACATCTTCGGCATCGCCTACGGTTTCGCGATGGGCGGATTCGGCATCCTGATGTTCGCCCTCGCCACCATGCTGACCGTCCACGCCGCACGGCGCGGGCTGAGCTTCTCACTCACCTGGTGGAGCTTCACCTTCCCCGTCGGCACCTGCGTCACCGGTGCCACCGCACTCGGTACCGCCGCGGGCATCTCGGTCATCCACGCGATGGCCGTCGGGCTCTACGTCGTGCTGCTGACCGCCTGGGCCACGGTCGCCACCCACACCCTGCGCGGCACGATCTCCGGCAAGGTGTTCCTCCCCGCCTGATGGGCGAGCAGTGACGGAAGACCGATTTCTCTTCAAAGGAGATAACGATGAACGACATTCAACGACGACTGCGCCGCGAACGGCGAACGACACCGGCAATGTGGGCTGCAGTGACGATGGCGATGGCAGGCACAGCAACCGGCGGCGTCACCCTCGTGGCGCTTGCCGGCGGCGAAGTCATCTTCTGGATCGCGATGGCGGTGATCACCCTCGTGCTGTTCGGCTCGGCGTACGCGCTCCTGAGAATGGATCTGAGCGCGTCCCGCGATCCGGCGCTGCGTCGTGATGTCGGTCGCGCGCGACGAGCGAAGTACCTCAGCGCCTACGGCCCGGTTCGCCGATCGAGTCGCACACGCTAGGCTGATGAACACGGTGATGGATCCCGCCGGAGCATCTGCTCGAACCGCCGCACGGCTGATGGTTCCTACCCATGGCGATGATGGGTGGGCGCATGCGTACCGGTGACAGACGACGAGATCTCGACTCTCTGCCGATCGACCCCGACTCCGGCGGCGGCGCTGGAGTCCCGTTCCACCTCCATCCGGAGGCACTCAGCCTGGTTTTTCTCGGGGGAGCAGCGGGAACAGCGGCACGGTACGGCATCGAACACTTACTCCCCCACGAAGGCACCGGGTGGCCGACCGGCACATTCGTGATCAACCTCGTGGGAGCGGCCGTTCTGGGCGGCCTCCTCGAGGCCCTCGCTCGTCTGGGCCCCGACTCGGGATGGCGCAGACGGGCCCGGGTGCTCGTGGGCACCGGCGGATGCGGCGCGTTCACCACATACAGCACGCTGGCGCTCGAGGCGTCCCTCCTCGTCCGGGATGGTGCGGCGGGACTGGCAGCCGGATATGCCGCGGCGAGCGTGGTCGGCGGCATCATCGCCGCCTGGGCCGGCATCACCGCCGCCGCGTATCTGCGCCCTACAGCGGATGGCGACCGATGACACTGATGTTGACGATCATCGCTGGGGCGATCGGCGCGGTGTGTCGGTTCGTGGTCGATGCAGAGGTCAAGTCCCGATGGAAGAGCACTGTCCCGTGGGCGACCGTCGGGATCAACGTCTCGGGGTCCCTCCTCCTCGGGGTCCTGGCCGGTGCTGCGCTCTTCCACGGTGCAGCACCCGGGTGGCAAACGGTGCTCGGAACAGGATTCTGCGGCGGGTACACCACATTCAGCACAGCGAGTTTCGAAAGCGTGCGACTCATCCAGCAGCGAGCACACCTCGCTGCTGCCGTGAACATTCTCGGCACACTCGGAGCATCGGTCGCCGCATGCGCTCTGGGACTTTTCCTGGCTTCCGCACTCTGAACTGACAAAGACGCCACATCCCACGACAACGGCAGGACCATCTCATGGACAACGATCCCGAACTCGACATCGAACGTCACCGCACCATCTCGAGCTCGACCCGACCGCACACAGCGACAACCTCTCTCGTCGTCGGGTGGGATCACGAATCGGCGAGCGGGTCAGCGCTCACCTTCGCGGTCGATCTCGCGCGGCGCCTCGCCGCCCACCTACACGTCGTCCACATCGTCGACATCGATGACCTGCCGGTCGACCCGGATTCGCCGGATTGGGAGGACGAGATCCGACACACCCTCGATTCTCAAGCCCACGAGGCGGTCTCGGCACTCCACGATGTCGATGCCGGCTGGACCTATCACTGCGCGCACGGAGATCCTGCGCGCCTTCTCATCTCGGTCGCCCATGAGAACGACTCCCTGATGGTCGTCGTCGGTTCACCACACAGGGGTCTACGGTCGTTCCTCGAATCTCTCGGGACGCCATCGGTGGCACACGGATTGATCGGACGACACGACCTGCCCACGCTGGTCGTCCCGCGCGACACCGACGAGGCCCACCGATGAGACGGATCATCCTCGTCCGGCACGGTCGCACTGTGCTCAATGCCGAGGACCGGCTTCGCGGCCTCGCCGATCCCGAGCTCGACAGTGTCGGTATCGATCAGGCGGAGGCGGTGGCAGCCGACATCACTCGCCTGCGACCGCACGTGGTGTGGTCGAGTCCGCTGCGACGAGCGGTGCGGACAGCGACGATCATCGCCGACGCCTCCGCCGTCACTCATCACGTCGATGCTCGACTCAACGATCGTGATTACGGCGAATGGACCGGCGAGCTGCGCAGCGAGGTGGTCAGACGGTTCGGACGCGTTGATGCCGCCCCAGGAGTCGAGCCGCGATCCGACGTGTTCCAGCGTGTCTGGCCCGCCGTCGTCGATGCTGCGCAGATCGCGGCGGACGGGCCGGTGGTCCTCGTCAGTCATGACGCGGTGTTGCGACCCATCCTCGAATCGATCATCGGAGGCACGATTCACAAGATCATCGCCCCCGGGTCATGCCACATCGTCTCCGAGGATGACGATCGCTGGATGGTGGAAGCGATGAACTGGAAGGCCGATCTCTAGAGCTGCTCTGCCGGTCGGGATCTCATGGTCTCTCCGCCGTACACGGTCGGGAAGAGGTCGTGGCCGAAGCGATAGAGCAGCGGCTCACCGGTGCGCAGACGACGCGCCGACAATTCCGCCTGCGACAGATGCTCGATGACCACCAGGAGCGCCCTCAGCGAATTACCGTGGGCTACGACGAGCACCGTTGCGCCCGTTCCCAGTTGACTCGACAGCATCTCCTGCCAGAATCTGGAGACCCGAAGAACGACGTCACCGAGGGACTCCGTCACGATTCCGGTCAACGACAGACGGCTCGACGGCCACCTCGAATTCCTCAGGCGCGCCATATCGTCACCGGACAACGGTGGCGGGGACACGGTGAGTGAATTTCTTGCTTCGCCGAAGAATTCGGGGCCGACAGCATCTCGAACCTCGCTTTTGTCGCGCCCGGTGAACGCCCCGTAATGCCGCTCATCCAGCGACCGGTGCGCGGTGATGCGCGCATCGGATGATCGAGGCAATGCCTCGCAGATCAGGCGGGCCGACTCTCGCGATCGCGAGAGGGTCGATGTGTGGACGATGTGTGGGATGCAGTCGTTCCCGGCCAAGATCTCCCCGACACCGGTGGCCTCAGAACGACCCCGCATCGTCAGCTCGACATCGAGCCACCCGGTGAACACCCCCGCCGCGTTGGTGACGCTCTCACCGTGGCGCACGATCACCAAGCGGCCTTCTGTCACCGATCAACCCGCGGTTCGGCGAGACCATAGGGAACGTCGTCCTCTTGCGATGCGATCTCCAGCAGACGGTTGTACTTCGCGACTCTCTCGCCACGCGCTGGTGCACCGGATTTGATTTGGCCGCAACCGCTTCCGACGGCCAGGTCAGCGATGAAGGAATCCGGGGTCTCTCCCGAACGGTGGCTGATCATGGCCGCGTACCCGCGCTCGCGGCACACTGTCAATGCGTCGAGGGTCTCCGACACCGTCCCGATCTGGTTGACCTTGATGAGAGCGGCGTTCGCCAGATCGGCGTCGGCAGCGGCTCGGATCGTCGCCGGGTCGGTAACGAAGATGTCGTCGCCCACCAACTGGACCACCTCACCCAGCTCTCGGGTCAGCAGCTGCCACCCGTCGTCGTCACCTTCGGCGCATCCGTCTTCCAAGGACCACACCGGGAACTCGTCGATGAGGCCGCGATAGAACTCGACCAGTGCCGACGGACTCATCTCCTGCCCGTCCAGCGAATACGATGATCCGTCGAAGAACCCGTTCGCGGCGGGATCGATCGCAAGCGCAACGCCCTCAGAATCGGCGCTCAGTCCCGTGTCTCCGATCGCTGCGACGAGCAACTCACAGGCTCGTCGGGGGTCGGCGATGTCGGGTGCGAAGCCACCTTCGTCACCCAGTCCGCTCGTCAGACCGACCCGGCGCAGTTCGGACCGCAGTGACGCGTACACCTCTGCTCCCCAACGCATCGCCTCAGCGTAAGACGGTGCGCCGATGGGAGCGATCATGAACTCCTGAAAATCGAGTGCGTTGGCCGCATGCGCGCCGCCATTGAGCACGTTGAAATGCGGAACCGGAAGTCGGAGTCCGGTTCCCGCCGATGACGCGAGATAGCGGTAGAGCGGCTCACTCCTGTCCTGGGCGAATGCGCGGGCCGCAGCCATCGACACTCCGACGATCGCATTCGCCCCCAGCCGGGATTTGTCCGCCGTGCCGTCCAGCGACCGCAACGCGTCGTCCAGCTCGGCGAGGCTTGTCCACGCCTGTGCTGTGACCAGGTGGGCGATCTCGTTGTTCACGTGCTCCACGGCACGCGACACTCCCCTGCCTCCGTAGCGACCCGGATCACCGTCACGCAGCTCCTTTGCTTCGCGCGAGCCCGTGGAAGCACCGGCAGGTACGCCGGCGACGAATTCGCGGCCGCCATCATCGGTCAATCTCACCCGGACAGTGGGGTTCCCGCGTGAATCCAGAACCTGGATGGCCACAACTCCTCTGATCTGCATGGGGTCGCCGTTCACAGGTAACGAGGCTCGGGCGACCTGGGGGTCGGCGGCAGTCGTGAACCAGACAGATCGACACCCCCGCTTCGGTACTCGTGCTCGAAGCTGAGGCGCTCCTGGTCATGACGAATTGCCTCGTGCGCGGTCAACAGATCTGCGGGTAATCCGTGAGCGAGCAGACGCCCTTCGCGTTGCGGTTTCATGTACGCGACGGTGTAGAAGGTTCCCAGGATGAGTCCGAGCGCCAAGGTCGACAGCCGCAGAATCCACGGACCGGGAAGAAAGAGCGCTGCGATGAAGAACGGCGAGAAGACGAGCTCGTTGCGAAGAATGTGCCTCGCTGCAGCATGCCGCCCGGTGAGATCGTTTCTCACCCAATCGTTGTACTCGACCGGCAGTGTGCGGCCGACGACGTAGCCGAGCCATTTGACCAGACTGGGTCGGACCGGTTGTGCGCTCATGTTCTCGACTCCATTGTTTCGGGGCTCTATGGACAGAGCATGCTCCCGCGCGCCGAACCTGTACATGATCTGATGGTTGTGAAGGCACAAACCCGATTTGTGTCTTCACGGTTGAAGGTTCAACGAGAGACAACCCGGCAGACGGACGGGGTCTGCCGGGTTGTCCGGTGATCGGCGGTATCGGGTACGTCTGCGGGGGTGCGCACCCGACGCCGCCGAGTTCTGGTGTCGCCCGTCTGTGCGGGCGCGCGGTCAGCGGCGCGCGAGCACCACGTGCACGAAGGTGCGGTCGAACTGGAATCCCCACTGGTGGCGGGCGACGTCGTAGCGCGGGGTCACGTGCGCGCCGCGGTAGGTGAACGGACGGTAGTTCGGGCGGGTGATGGTCACCTCGCGCTGTTGCTGGGGCTGCTGCCGCTGCGGCTGCACCTGCTGCTGGTTGTGGGTGTTCGGCGCGATCGGGGCAGCGTTCGCGGTTCCGGCGGTCACGCCCAGACCGAGCATGGCGGCACCGACGAATCCCGCTGCGAGGGTGGATGTGGCTGCCTTCTTGATGTTCACGATCACTCCTGTTGTCCTGCACCGAACCCGGCACCTGGCTGCACGGACCATCTCCGCACAACTGGGAAAGTAGGGTCGCCGACTGGCAGGAACATTGCGCGCCACTGTCAGTGGGCTGTGAACGCGGACGTGCTCCCACGACCGGACCCGGTAGCGTTCGTCGCATGACCGATCTCGCGCCTCCCGCGTACGAAATCCGCCGTCCCGTCGCCGCGTTCGCCTCGGTGGTGCTGTGTGAGAACCCGGGGATGATGGAGCTCGAGGGGACCAACACGTGGGTCCTGCAGGCACCCGGGCACACCGACTGCGTCGTGGTCGACCCCGGTCCCCGCGCCCACCGCAAGCACCTGAAGCGGGTCGCCGAGACCGGCGATGTCGCACTGGTGCTCATCACCCACCGCCACGCCGATCACACCGACGCGATCAAGCGCTTCCACAAGATGACCGGCGCACCGGTCCGCGCCCGCACCGAGGCGCACTGCCGCGACGGCGCGGTCCTCACCGACCGTGAGGTGATCGAGGTCGCCGGACTGCGCATCACTGTGTTGCTGACCCCCGGCCACACCGCGGACTCCACGAGCTTCCTCGTCGAGCACCTCGCGAAGGGCGACCCCGCGAACACCGCCGCCACCGAACCCACCCGGGTCATCGGCCGGGCCATGGTCACCGGCGACACGATCCTCGGTTCGGGCACCACGGTCCTCGACCCCAGCGACGGCACCCTGCGCGACTACCTCAACTCACTGAACCGACTCATCGTCGAGGGCGAGGGATGCGCGCTTCTGCCCGGACACGGCCCCGACCACCCCGACCTCATCCCCGTCGCGCGGTTCTACAAGACCCACCGAGAGGAACGCCTCGACCAGATCCGGGCCGCACTCGCCGACCTCGGACTGACCCCGGCACAGGCGAAGCCGATGAAGGTGGTCCGCAAGGTCTACCGCGATGTCGACAAGAAGCTGTGGCCCGCCGCCCGCATGTCGGTCAAGGCCCAGCTCACCTATCTCCGCGAGGCCTGACCGGTCAGAAGAACTAGATGTCTCCGACCTCGACGATGATCTCGACCTCGACCGGCGCGCCGAGCGGCAGTTCGGCGACACCCACCGCCGAACGGGCATGGTGGCCGGCGGTGCCGAACACCTCACCCAGGAGGTCCGAGGCACCGTTGATCACACCGGGCTGACCGGTGAACCCGGGCGCCGAGGCGACAAAGCCGGTCACCTTCACCACCCGCACCACCGCGTCGAGTCCGACGAGGCCGTTGACCGCGGCGAGGGCGTTCAGCGCGCACAGACGCGCGGCGTCGCGGGCCTGCTCGGGCCGCACGACGCCCTCGGCACCCTCGGACACCTTGCCGTGCACGGCCAGCTCACCGTCGACCATCGGCAACTGTCCCGAGGTGTAGACCGTGTTCCCCGACCGCACCGCCGGGTAGTAGACACCGAGCGGCGCGACCACCTTCGGCAGCTCGATGCCGAGCTCGGCCAGGCGCGCGCTCCACGAACGCTGCGTGTCCGACATCGCGCTCAGCCCTTCGGGCGCTTGAGGTAGGCGACGTGCTGCTCGCCGGTCGGCCCGGGCAGCACGCTGACCAGCTCCCAGCCGTCGACACCCCAGGTGTCGAGGATCTGCTTGGTGGCGTGGGTCAGTAGCGGCACGGTGGCGTATTCCCAGGCGGTCAGTTCACTCATGGCACTCACCCTATCGGCCCTCGCCGGGTGGATATGGTTGCTACGTGTCAGTTGAATCCGCCCAGGGTGCGCACCACGACGGCCCCGACGCCTCCCCCGACCCCGCGGGCGGCTCCACGTGGCCCGCGTCGGCGCGCTCGGCTCGGTTGCACTTCGTCTCCGGCAAGGGCGGCACCGGCAAGACCACGGTCGCCGCATCCCTCGCCCTCGCGTTGGCCGCCGGCGGCAAGAAGGTGTTGCTCGTCGAGTGCGAGGGCCGTCAGGGCATCGCGCAGCTGTTCGACATCCCGCCGTTGCCGCCGACCGAGACCCGCGTCGCGACCGCCGAGGGCGGCGGCACGGTCACCGCGCTCGCCATCGACATCGAACACGCCCTGCTCGAGTACCTCGACATGTTCTACAACCTCGGTTTCGCCGGGCGGGCGATGCGCCGCATCGGCGCCATCGACTTCGTGACCACCGTCGCGCCGGGTCTGCGTGACGTGTTGCTGACCGGCAAGATCAAGGAGTGCGTGGTGCGCACCGACAAGTCCGGGGCGCAGGTCTTCGACGCCGTCGTGGTCGACGCGCCGCCCACGGGCCGCATCGGCAACTTCCTCGACGTCACCACCGCGATGGCCGATCTCACCAAGACCGGTCCCATCCGCAACCAGAGCGACGGTGTCGCGAACCTGCTGCACTCCGAGCTGACCGCGGTCCATCTGGTGACCCTGCTCGAGGCGATGCCGATCCAGGAGACGATCGAGGCGGTCAAGGAGTTGCGCGGCAAGAACCTGCCCGTCGGCGCGCTCATCATCAACCGCGTCGCACCGCCGCATCTGGCCGACGATCAGATCGACCCGGTCGCCGAGGGGGTCGTCGACGCCGAGACGATCGCCGCCGAACTCTCCGCCGCGGGCCTCACCGTCTCCGAGGCCGATCTGCAGGGGCTGCTCACCGAATCGATCGAACACGCCAGCCGGGTGCAGGCCCAGCAGGTGGCCAAGGCCGAACTCGACGAGGTGGACATCGCGACGGTCGAGATCCCCTCCTATGACGACGGTGTCGACCTCGGCGGGATCTACGAGATCTCCGCCCTGCTGGAACGGACGGGTGCCTGATGGTCGCCGAACTCGACATGGGAACAGTGCTCGGCTCCGCCGACACCAAGGTCGTCATCTGCTGCGGCGCCGGTGGTGTCGGCAAGACCACCACGGCCGCGGCGATGGCCGTGCATGCCGCCGAACAGGGCCGCCGGGTGGTCGTGTTGACCATCGACCCGGCGCGACGCCTCGCGCAGTCGCTGGGGATGTCGGAGCTGACCAACGAGCCGCAGCCGGTCGACATCGATGGACCGGGTTCGCTCGACGCGATGATGCTCGACATGCGTCGCACGTTCGACGAGATGGTGACGCAGTACTCGACGCCCGACCGCGCCGAGGCCATCATGAACAACTCCTTCTACCAAACCGTCGCGACCTCGTTCTCCGGCACGCAGGAGTACATGGCGATGGAGAAGCTCGGTCAGCTGCTCGCGCTCGACAAGTGGGATCTCGTCGTCGTCGACACCCCGCCGTCGCGCAACGCACTCGACTTCCTCGATGCGCCGGCCCGACTGGGCACGTTCATGAGCGGCCGCCTGATGAAGATCCTCATGGGCGGCGGACGCGGCGTGGGCCGTGTCGTCACCGGTGTCGTGGGGCTCGCGATGCGCGGCGTGTCGACCATCGTCGGCGGCGACACCCTGCGTGACGTGTCGGCGTTCGTGCAGTCACTCGACGCGATGTTCGGCGGCTTCCAAGAACGCGCCACCACCACCTACAACCTGCTCAAGCGACCGGGCACCCAGTTCGTGGTCGTCGCCTCCGCCGAACCCGATGCGCTGCGCGAGGCGGCGTTCTTCGTGGACCGGCTGTCGGAGGAGAAGATGCCGCTCGCCGGTCTCATCCTCAACCGCACGCATCCGAACCTGACGTCGATATCGGCCGACGCCGCGCGCACCGCGCTCGATCACGTGGACGACGGGCTGACCCGGGCGGTGCTGGCGATCCACGCCGAGCGCACCACCACCGGGCGGCGGGAGCTGAACCTGCTGCGGCGTTTCACCACGTCGCACCCGGGGGTGCCGATCGTCGGCGTGCCGTCGTTGCCGTTCGAGGTCGCCGACCGGCAGGCGTTGCGCGCGGTCGCCGAGCAGATTCTCGGCGGACCGGGCCGCGCGGCGTCGTCGTGACGCCGTAGAGAAAAAAGAAGAGTCAGACCGCGTCGGCGTGACGACGGCGCTGACTCTCGAAGAACTCGCCCCACGAGGTGACCTCGGGGTGCTGGCGCAGCAGTGCGCGCCGCTGACGCTCGGTCATGCCGCCCCACACGCCGAACTCGACGCGGTTGTCGAGGGCGTCGGCTCCGCATTCGAGCTGCACCGGGCAGTGGCGGCAGATGGTGGCGGCCTTGCGCTGCGCCGCCCCGCGGACGAAGAGCTCGTCGGGGTTGCCACCCCGACACCTGGCCTGCGATACCCACGCGAGTCGAGCTTCGGTCTCACCGGTGGTCACTGCCGCGTTCGCCATGGGGAACCCCTGTCCGCTTCTAGAAATCGTTCGCGGGGCAAGCCCCGCCACTTTAGGACTCGAATGTTACGTGAGTCACATTCGGTACATCAATCTAGGTATTAGCGAGACAGACAGTCAAGTCGGGGGGAACCGCGACAGTGGGACGCGCGTCCAAGCAGGGGTGTTGTGACGTCGACTCCCCGGAGCACGCCTGCGCACCCCGTATCCTGTGGTCGTGTCCGAAACAACCCGTCGCCCCGAGCGGTCGAAGGCCCTCTGGGTGCTCCTGGGCTGCTGCCTGCTCGCCGGAGTGCTCGTCGCCGCCCTGCTCTTCCCGTTCGCCGGCGGCTTCGGCCTGCTGACCAACAAGGCCGCGACCACCGTCGAGAACTCGTCGTCGGAGCTGCTCGACGGAACGGTCCCCGAGGTGACCACGATGACCGATTCGACCGGTCGTCCGATTGCATATCTCTACGATCAGCGCCGCGTGCAGGTCGGCTACGACGACATCTCGCCGGACATGATCCGCGCGATCATCTCGATCGAGGACCGCCGCTTCCTCGAACACGACGGTGTCGACTGGAAGGGCACCATCCGCGCGTTCCTCAAGAACTCGTCGTCGGGTGAGGTGCAGCAGGGCGCGTCGACGCTCGATCAGCAGTACATCAAGAACTACCAACTGCTGGTTCTCGCGCGCACCGAGGCCGACCGCCAGGCCGCCATCGCCACCACCCCGGCGCGCAAGCTCCGCGAGGTCCGCATGGCGTTGACCCTCGAGCAGACGCTGACCGATCAGGCCATGCGCGACAAGAACATCGACAAGGCCGCGGCCAAGCAGGAGGCGAAGAAGGAGATCGTCACCCGCTACCTGAACATCGTCCCGTTCGGCAACGGCGCGTACGGGATCGAGGCGGCGGCGCAGACGTACTTCGGCAAGTCGGCCAAGCAACTCGACGTCACCGAGTCGGCGATGCTCGCGGGCATGGTGCAGTCGAGTTCGGCGCTCAACCCGTACACCAACGAGTCGGGCGTCACCGATCGACGCAACACCGTGCTCGACACGATGAAGGAGAACTTCCCCGACCGCGCAGCGGAGTTCGAGGCCGACAAGGCCAAGCCGCTCGGCGTGCTGCCGCAGCCGCGGTCGCTGCCGCAGGGCTGCATCTCCTCCGGCGACAACGGGTTCTTCTGCGATTACGCGCTGCAGTTCCTCGCCGAGAACGGCATCACCCGCGACGCCGCCCTGCGCGGCGGATACACGATCACCACCACCCTCGACCCGCAGGTGCAGGCCGCGACGAAGGCGTCGGTGCAGGCGGTCGCCGCCCCCGATCTCACCGGTATCGCCAACGTGATGAACGTGATCCGACCGGGCACCACCTCCCACGATCTGCTGGCCATGACCTCGAGTCGCAACTATGGGCTCGACCAACGACGCGACCAGACCGTACAGCCGCAACCGTTCTCGATGGTCGGCGACGGCGCGGGATCGATCTTCAAGATCTTCACCGTCGCCGCGGCGATGGAGAAGGGACTCGGCTCGTCGGCGACCCTGGACGTCCCGACGACCTATCAGGCCAAGGGGATGGGTTCCTCCGGTGGCGTCAACGGTTGCCCCGTCAACACCTACTGCGTGAAGAACGACGGCCGGTACCCCCGGTCGATGTCCATCACCAACGCCCTCGCGCAGTCGCCGAACACCGCGTTCGTGAAGCTGCTCAACGAGGTCGGTGTGCCCTCGGCGGTCGACATGGCCGTGAAGCTCGGGATGCGTTCCTACGCGCAGGCGGGCACCTCCGGTCAGGGCGATCTGAGCCTCGCCGACTACACCAAGCAGGGCAACTTCGGTTCGTTCACGCTGGGTCCCAACGCCGTCAACCCGTTGGAGCTGTCCAACGTGGCCGCGACGCTGGCGTCGCACGGAATGTGGTGCCCGCCGAACCCGATCAAGTCGATCACGCAGAAGAAGCGGGATCGCAACGGCAACACCGTGATCGGCGCGAACGGCCAGCCGGAGATGACCGCGGTCGCGTTCACCCCGCCCGCATGTGAGCAGGTCGTCGATCGCGGCCTCGCCGACACTCTCGCCAACGCGTTGTCCGCCGACGACAAGGGCGGCGGCACCTCGGCCGGCGCCGCCCGGTCGGCCGGTTGGAACCTGCCCGTGTCGGCCAAGACCGGTACCACCGAGGCGCACCGCAGCTCGGCGTTCCTCGGGTTCACCAACAACTTCGCCGGCGCCAGCTACATCTACGGCGACACCACCAGCCCCGAGGACATCTGCTCCTCGCCGCTGCGCCAGTGCTACGGCGGCGACCTCTACGGCGGTTTCGAGCCGGCGCGCACCTGGTACAACGCGATCCTGCCGGTGGCGGGGAAGTTCGGGCCCACCGAGCTGCCGCCCACCGACCCGCAGTTCGTGAACGGCAGCGAGCGCGGGCGGGTCCCCAGCGTCGTCGGTCTCACCGCGAGCGCGGCGACGGAGCGTCTGCAGGAGAACGGCTTCAAGGTCGATCAGCAGACCACCACCAGCCCGGAATCGGCCGGCACGGTGACCGGTACCGCGCCCACGGGCACGGCCATCCCCGGCAGCACGGTGACGATCTACGTCAGCGACGGCCAGGGTCGGTCCTCGACGCCGGCGCCCGATCGCGGACCGCGGCTCCCCCCGACCACGATCGAGATCCCGGGTATCGGGCCGATCGTGATCCCGGGCGGCTGACCGGTCCCTCGGTCGGTCAGCCGAGCGCGGCGCGGACCGCGGTCGACAGGCGCTTGCCGTCGGCCCCGCCCGCGGCAGCGGCCTGCACCTTCTTCATGACCTGACCCATCTGCCGCATGGTGGGCGCCTCACCGGTCTCGGCGGTGACCGCGGCGACGGCGTCGGCGACGAGGGCGTCGATGCCGGCGTCGTCGAGTTGGGTGGGCAGGTAGCGCGAGATGATCTCCGCCTCGGCGCGTTCCTTCGCGGCCAGCTCGCCGCGGCCGTTCTCGTCGTAGATCGACGCCGACTCCGCGCGCTTCTTGTTCTCCCGCAGCAGCACACCGATGACCTGCTCGTCGGTGAGCGAGTGGGCCTCGGTACCCGAGACCTCTTCGGCGCCGATCGCGGAGATGATCATGCGCAGCGTCGCGGTGGTGTCGGTGTCGCGGGCCTTCATCGATGCGGTGAGGTCGGTGCGGAGCTTCTGCTTGAGCGGGGAATCGGTCATGGCGCCCACGGTAATCGCGATCGCGTGCGACCCCGGGGCTTTCTTGTGGCCAGCGGCTCGACACGATCGGTATCCTGGCCGGATGGTAGAGGTCGACTTCTCGCGGATCGGTGCCGGTACGTCGCGGCTCACGTCACTCCAGCAGGGCGCCGCACTGGCGGCCGGCGCGGCGACGGCGGGACTGGCGTACGCGACGCTCATCGAGCGCAACGCCTTCGCGCTGCGGCATCGCACCCTCAACGTGCTGGAGCCCGGCTCGGGCACCCTGCGCGTGCTGCACATCAGCGACCTGCACATGCTGCCCGGACAGCGCCTCAAGCAGGCGTGGGTCTCGGAGCTGGAGTCGCTCGAACCCGATCTCGTGATCAACACCGGCGACAACCTCGCCCACCCGCAGGCGGTGCCGTCGGTGATCCAGTCGCTCGGCGGGCTGTTGTCGCGTCCGGGGCTGTTCGTCTTCGGCTCCAACGACTACTTCGGGCCCACCCCGAAGAACCCGCTGAAGTACTTCAACAAGAACCACACGAAGTCGTTCGGCGACCCGCTGCCGTGGCAGGACCTGCGCGCAGCGTTCACCGAGCGTGGATGGCTGGATGCGACCCATACCGTTCGCGAGCTCGAGGTGGCCGGGGTCCGCGTAGCTGCCGCCGGTGTCGACGATCCGCATCTCCACCGCGACCGCTACGAGACCATCGCGGGCCGCCCCAATCCGCTGGCGCACCTGCGGCTCGGGCTCACACACTCCCCCGAGCCCCGCGTGCTCGACCAGTTCGCCGACGACGGTTACGACCTGGTGATGGCCGGGCACACCCACGGCGGGCAGCTCTGTGTGCCGTTCTTCGGCGCGCTGGTCACCAACTGCGAACTCGACCGGTCGCGTGTGAAGGGCCCGTCGAGCTGGGGTGCGTCGATGAAGCTGCACGTCAGCGCCGGACTCGGCACCTCGCCGTATGCGCCCTACCGCTTCTGCTGCCGGCCCGAGGCCACGCTGCTCACCCTCACCCCGGTCTCGCACGGCGACGCCGAGTACGACGAGGAGCAGTCGCTGCCGCCACTGACCGCGGGGATGCGCCAGGGCTAGCGCCACCCTGCTGACCAGGCGATTTAACTCGCTTTACGCGAGGCGCTAAGCTGGTCGAGGTTGTCCGCAAGGATGCCACGGGGTGTGGCGCAGCTTGGTAGCGTGCTTCGTTCGGGACGAAGAGGTCGTGGGTTCGAATCCCGCCACCCCGACGTGTTGGTTGAGACACAGATGAGGCCCTGACCAGGGGAAACCCGGTCGGGGCTTCCTCGTTTCTACAACTAGTCGACATTGGCTAGTTCCTTCCAGTCCGCACACAGTCCGCAGGAGAATTTCTCAGTGCGAGCAACGCGGAGTCCCGCGCCCTGTCGAGCGCCGCGGCGACCGCCTCGAGGTCGTCTGGAAACAGGTCTGCATAAGTGTCGAGAGTGAGTGCAGCGGATTTGTGTCCGAGCATGGTCTGAACCGCCTTCACGTTCGCCCCGGCTGAGATCGCGAGCGACGCTGCAGTGTGCCGGAGATCGTGCGGTGTCACGATCGGAAATTCAGCCGTCAGCTCGTCCAGACCCTGCAGCATCTGAGCGCTGCGCAACTCGTTTGCCTGGGCGATGGCGCGATCGACCGCCGGCTTGAAGACCCGGGGCCGCCACGTCGAGACCCGGAGGACCACCGACCCACCTCGGGTGAAGACCTGGTCGTCACGCCCCTTGTGCCGGACCAAAGCCACGAGCTCGTCAGCAAGGAAGGCGGGGTACGGGACTGACCGACGCTCGTGGTTCTTGGCCGTAGACCACACGAGTTCGCCTCTCACCTCGGCAACAGCCTGGCGGATGTTCAGCCTTCGGCGCGCGAGATCGAAGTTCTCGACGCGGAGCGCAGCCATCTCACCCCATCGCAATCCGGTGTAGGCGAGGAAGCGAACGACGCTGGAGTCAAGATCGGTAGGCATTGCTTCAGCAAGCAGCTCGACCTGCGGATGGTTCAGGTACCCGCGCGCTCGGTGCTCCCGACGTGGGGCTTTGACGCCATCACAGGGGTTCCGAGGTATCCGCCGGTCATCGACCGCCATTCGACAGATCATTCGGAACACGCCGAGAGCATTCTCGATCGTCTCCGGGCCGGCGCCGCCCTCCTTCAGCCCGTGAACCCAGGCGCGAACGTGACTCGGTTGCACGTCCTTCACGGCGATGTCTTCCCAATGCGGCCGGACGTAGGCCGACCATGTCACCGCCCGAGTCGCAGCCGTTGTCTGCTTGATGTGCCCCTGAGCCTTCGACCACTGGTCGTACAGCTCCCCGATCGAGATTTTGCCGGTCTGCGGAGACACATAGGTGCCGGCCCGGATCGCGGCGGCAATGTCGTCTAGCCACGATTGCGCGTCGACCTTCCGCGTGAAGGACTGAGTGCGCTCCTCACCTGACTCGTCGACATATCGCGCCAGCCATCGTCTTCCGATCCCGTCGCGAGAGCTCGCCGTGCCGTCCGCTTTACGCCAACGGTCCTCTACGCCAGCACGTCTACCTCGCCGCGTCCCCGTCACTGTTCATCCCCGCTCCCAGTGGGCGATTGGGCTTCCTCGGTGTCGTTCAAGGACCAGATCCAGGCCGAGTCCTTGCCGAAACCGACACGTTTGGTCCGAACGCCGGCCTTCCGTCTGGCCTTCTTCACCACGTTGTCGATCAGTCCCGCCGCGCGAGTGATGCGAAGGACCTCGGCCGCGGGCGCGCTACCCCCGACATCGCGTAGGTAGTCGACGATGACGGCCTGCACCTCATTGCGTTCCTCATGGTCTTCGCCCTCGGCCACGAGGAAGTCGCGGGCATCGTGATTGGTGTCGCCGAGCCATTCCACCCTGCCGACCTCAGTCGGACCACCTGCGGTCATGACGGAACGCGATTCGAGTCGGCATTCGACCGAACGGACGCGGGAAGCCAGGTTGCCTTTTGTGTTGGTGATGATCAGGTTCCCGGTCTCCGGATCGTCCGCGAGGGAGAGGACCGATCGCGCTACTTGACTCCAGGCGATCGACCCGAGAATGAGCTTTCCGCTGTCTACGCCCTCCCTCTTGCCGAAGTGAACGAGGCCCAGAACGACAACCCGCCGGGTGCCGGCCAGCCGTGCGAGCGGCTCCAGGAACCGTCTGACTTGGCGGTCATCGTTACCAGACAGGTCGGCGGACATGCTTGAGGTCGCGGCATCGAGGACGATCAGAGTCACGTCGTTGGCCGCGACGACTCGGTCGAGTGCGGGCACGTCGACGGGCAAGATCAGGTTTCCCGCGTCTGTCGTCTCGGTTTCGACGTCGATGAAGAGCACCTTCGTCAGGTCGGCGCCGGCCGCGACTAGTCTTGGAGTGACTGTGTGCTCGCGGGAGTCTTCCGAATGCAGGTAGAGCACGGAGTTTCCGGCGCGTGTTTCCCGGGCTGCCCAGTCGCAGGCAATAGTGCTCTTACCCTTGCCCTCTCGCCCCGCCAGCAGCGTGAGAGACGACATGGGGATCAGGTCGGGCTCCCACCACTCCAGCTTCTGCATCGTTACGTCACTGCCGCGAATGACGCGAAGGTGTCGGCCGGACCGGCGGCGCTCGACCAGCGCACTGACGTCCTCGCCTGCCATGAGGTGATCTGTTAGATCCTTGCAGTCCCCTACCGCCTCCACGATGCACACTGTCGCGGCTACCGACTCGACGAGTTCGACGACGGCGCGGGCGTGTTTGAGGCCGGGTTCATCCTTGTCGGCCACCACCACGACGGGACGATGCGCGAGCACGGTCCAATCGAAATGCCTCGCCTTCCCAGCACCCATGGCCCCACTCACGGCCACGAGCCCGTGTGACTCGGCCGTGAGCACGTCCTTCTCACCTTCGACTACATACACGGTCACCGACGTGTCAGCCGGGAGTCGGTCCGCATGGAACAGGGCTCGACCCAGCACGTTTCCCGATTGGCGGAACTTCTTGGCCGGCGATCGGTAGACAACCCGTCCGTCGGGGTAGTCGTAGCGCGCACCCGACGCGTCATCGTAGAGGTCAGCCAACGACAGCCCGACCGCCTCGAGAACGGCATCTTTATCGTCAGCGAAGCTGTTAACAAGGACGCAGCCCTCGATTTGCCGGAAAGTCACCGACCGATCGGCTGCACTGTGACCCGGAGCCTGTGCAGATGCGGTCAGATGAGAGCCTGCTGTCCACTGCAGACCCATCGCCTCGAAGGCATTTCGGCATCTGTCGATCGCGCGATCGTTCTGCAGATGCGTAGGAGCGGTCACCGAACGTCTCGCGGGAAGGTGAATCCGAGCCTGCCCGCGACATGGGTCAGCAGGCAGGCGAACTCGTCCCGGGACAAATGGTGCACGATCCCGCGGCCGGACACGTTGACGAAGACGAGTTCGACACCGCGGCTGTCGGAAGACAGCTGTATCGCTGTCTCGTTCTCGGTGGTGGACCCAATCGGGATCCATGCGTAAAAGGGCGTGCGCGCGCTATCGTCGGACATAGTCTCGGTTCCTCAGGAATGTGGGATGGGACTGTTCGCCCCTGGTCTTCGGTTGCCGCCGAGCCAGGGGCGCTTTGCTGCGCAGGTGCGATCAGGCAGCGCCGCCACCGCGTCGCGTCGAGGTCTCCTGCGCAGTGAGCCATCGCTCGATCTCGCTCTTGCGGTATAGGACTCGCGATCCCGCCCTGAAAGATGCAGGGCCCTCGTCCGCATGGCGCCAGTACCGAAGGGTGGCCGCCGGCAGAAACGGCCAACGCTCGCTGACCTGCTTGGTGGTGAGAAACTCGTCGTTCACGGGACACTCCCTCGTGGGTCGATTGATGCTGAATGACCATCTTGAGTCATTACTGAATCATCACGAGCGTGGCACTCGCCGTTGATGCTGTCAAGCACTAGCGTGTCGAATATGAATCACGACGAACCGACGGGCGAGACGTTCGGATCGACCATGCGCCGACGACGCCTGGATGCTGGACTGAGCCAGCGGGCACTGTCCCAGCGGCTGATCGAGCTTGGAGTAACGATCGACCAGGCCGCGATCACGCGCATGGAAAGCGGACAGCGCGAGCCACGCCTGTCGGAGGCGATTGCCATCGCCGAGTTCCTCCAATTCGACCTAATGCAAGTCGAATTGGACCAACCCAACGTCAGCTTCAGCGGAGCGATGCAGGTTGGCACCCAGAAGTTCTTCGCTGCACGAGCCGCGATCGACGAGTATCTGAAGGCCGCGCAGCAAGCCGCCCAGCAGTTCAAGACATGGGAGCGTGGCGACCCGGACGCAGAGGATGATGGGCCGTTCCTCGAACACGTTCGAACACTCCCCGGGTCCGAGCCAACCCACAACGCGACTGCTGTCGATTGGAGCGACCTCGATTGGTCATTCTGCGAGCCGTATGTGTCCGCAGTTTTGAACGGACTTCACCCAGAAAGCCCATAGGTGCCGTAGATGCCACTCTCGCCTGACGGCGCTCTGTTGGCACCAATGGCCTCGTCTACCCGCGTCAGCAGGGCACCCCGCCTCAGGCAAGCGCGGTACGCCGAGGGTCTCAGCCACAAGTTGAGGACGCAGTGCTCTGCGGAGGTCTGCACGGCGGGCATGGCGCGATCTGGACTCGGCAGTGTTGCGCGGCCCCCTGCCGTCGCGCCGATTTGCGGCACCGTTGGCCCGAACGGACTAGTCGCGGCATGGCTGCATCACCCTCTCGCGCCGCACCGATACCCTCGGATTACCTCGGGTGCGGACCGGAGTCCGACGGCCTCCGCGTAGCGACTCTCGGTGGGTCTTCTTTGTCACAACCGGCATAATGCGCGATCGGCTCGCGCTAGACTGTAACGAAATTGGTGACACCAGTTGGACGTGAAGTACCAGGATCGGAAGCTTGAGAAGCTGTGTACGGACGAGCGGGTGATGCGGAAGAAGCGTGGGGACATCGCAGACAAACTCCGCCGGCGGGTCAACGCGCTGCGCACAGCCGAGACAGTGGGTGACCTGTCCACCATCGACCCGCTGGGCTATTGGCACCAGCTTCATGAGGACCACGCCGGAGAGTGGGCCGGGAAGCTCAGCGACAACTACCGGCTGCTGATCCGGCCCGAAGGCGATTCAGATTCCTGGAACGCGGTCACAGTGACCGTGATCGACATCGACGACTACCACTGAGAGGAGAAGCCAATGACCAACACGAACTACGCCGTCGCCCCCGGGGAGTACCTGGAGGAGTGGATCGACGAACAGGGCTTCTCCCAGCAGCGAGTGGCCGACCTGGTGGGCTGCAGCCGCAAGCAGGTGAACGAGATCATTCATGGCCGCGCCCCGATCACCGCGGACACCGCCAGACGGTTGGAGCGCGTCGTCGGCATACCTGCCGACGCGTGGCTGCGGTACGAGGCTGCGTACCGCGCGGACCTCAGCCGCATCGCCGATGAGGAAGACCTCGCGCAGCACGCCGAGGCCATCGACTCGAACGCCGCTATGTATCTTAGGAGCCTCGGCGCCACCTCCGCGACGCGCGCCAATCCGGGTCGCCTGGTGTCCGATTTCCTCGCCTTTCATCGCTGCGGTACCTGGGAGGTCTACGAGCACCTCCACGAGACCGCTTCGCAGGGTGAGTACGCGCTCGCGGCGTTGAAGGAGTCCGGCGCCGACGTCGCGCCGACAGCTCTGACCACCTGGCTTCGCGCCGCGGAGTTCACTCCGTCGTTCGAGCGCGGCCGAAAGTACGACTACGAGGAAACGCACCTCCACGCGGCGCTCCCGGAGCTTCGTGCGCGGGCAGCCCGGCCGGACACGACGATGCTTCAGGACATCGCTGGCCAGCTCGCAAAGATCGGTGTCGTCTTCATGGTCGTCGAGCCGCCAAAAAACTTCCCGCTTTTGGGGATGACACGGTGGATCGACGGCAAGGTACCGGTCATCCAGCAGACGGGCCGGTGGGGCAAGGACGGCTTCGTAATCTGGGCCTTGTTCCATGAACTCGGACACGTACTCAACGACCCCCGTGGCGAAATGCACCTAGAGTTCAAAACGGAGAAGAAGCGCTCCAGCGCCGCCGAGAAGGGCGCGAACCAGTTCGCCTTCGAGACGCTGTTCGGGGCTGGCGGCATCGAGCCCTTCCAGGGACTTACGCGCGACGGTGACATTGTGCGCGCCGCGAGGCAGGTGGGGATCTCTCCGGGGGTAGCCGTGCACCAGATGCACCGCCGGCGCCTGCTGGACTACCGGTTCGGGAATAACCTCTGCGTGGACTTGAAGGGCACCTTCGAGTAGCAGCGGCGGGTCGCACCCGACCATCGAGAACTACAGTGGCCGAGTCCAGGCCGGTCCTTGCTCTTGTGACATGCGCCTCGGGCGATTATTCGTACTCCGATGTAACGTTTCCGATACATTCTGATGGGTGAGCGGGACCGATCGAGGGCACATTGGCTGACGCAGCGAACAATAGGACGACCGCACGCATCGTGTGGGACACCGCCGACAAGTACTTGCGCAACATCGTCGACGAGGAGGACTACGGCGACTACATTCTTCCGTTCACGGTGCTCCGTCGGCTGGAATGCATGCTCGCGGACACCAAACAGGAGGTGACTGCGTTCGTCGCCTCGCTCGCCACGATGCCGCCGCATCTGATCGACATCGCGGTGAAGGACAGGTTCGGGCTGAGCTTCTACAATGTCTCGCCACTCGACCTCGCAACGATCGCCTCAGTCGACGACAACGTACACAAGTCTCTACAGAGCTACGTTGACGGCTTCTCGAACAACATCGCCGACATCTGGACCTCTTTTGAGTTCAACCGCCGCGCGAAGGTCCTCGCCGATGCCAACCGTCTCCACTCGGTGGTGAAGCACTTCTCAAAGCTCGACCTGTCGCCGAAGGAACTCGCCAACACCGCCATGGGCGATGTCTTCGAGGACGTGATGTACCGGGCCTTCAACAAGAAGGGGAAAGCCGCGGGCAACTTCTACACCCCGCGCGATGCGATCAAGCTCATGGTCGACATCTTGATCACCAACGACGACGACGGTCTTGCTGGTGAGAGTGCCCTACGCTCCATCTACGATCCGACCGCCGGCTCCGGCGGCATGCTGCTCGTCGCGCACGACGCGCTCAAGCGGATGAACGAGAAGATCGACGTCACGCTCTACGGGCAGGAACTCATGCCGTCGGCCTTCGCCCTCGGCAAAGCTGACCTATTGATTCAGGGCGGCCGGCCGGACGCGATCAAGCGGGGTAACACCCTCGTAGAGGACCTTTATGGGGATCAGGCGTTTGACTACGTGCTCTCCAACCCTCCGTTCGGCAAGGACTGGGAGGCCGACGAGAAGGCCGTCAAGGAACAGGCAAAATCACACGGATCGCGCTTTAGCCACGGTCTGCCGGGTACCAGTGACGGTCAGATGTTGTTCCTGGCGCACTGCGCATCCAAGCTCAGCCCAGCGGCGAAGAACGGTCAGGGCGGCCGCGCCGCCGTCGTCTCGAACCAGTCGCCGCTGTTCAACAGTGACAATGGGCCAAACTCGATCCGTCAGTGGCTCCTCGAAGAAGACCTGATCGACGCGATCATCGGGCTGCCCACGAGCATGTTCTACGGCACGGGAATCGCTACATACGTCTGGATCCTCGACGCGAACAAGGACCCGGACCGAAAGGGAAAAATCCAGCTGATCGACGGATCGGGCCAGTGGGACTCCATGTGGAAACCGATGGGCGACAAGCGCCGCGAGATGGGGAAGACCCATCGGAAAACGCTGATGGAGGCGTACAAGGCGTTTGACCAGGCTGACCCTGCGATCTCTCGCGTGATGACTCCCGAGGACTTCAGATTCCGCGACGTGCCCGTGTACAAGCAGGCACGGTTCGGGGTCCATTTCACCCAGGAGTGCATCGATGCGCTCCGAAGCCGTCGAGACTTTGTCGATGGGTACGTGTCAGTACTGAAGTCGCTAGACGGAACTGCCTGGAACGACCTCCCGAAGACGCTCCCCGAGGCGGCGAAGGCAGAGGGGCTCAAGGCGCCGGTTGGTCTTGTCGACGCCGCGATGAAAGTCATGGCCGTGGCAGATGACTCCGAGCCGGCGGCCGTCGATCGCAAAGGCAAGCCCGTTATCGCGGACGGATGGAGGATCACCGAGCGCATCCCGCTGAGCGAGGACGTTGACGAACACATGGAGCGCGAAGTATTGCCGTACGCACCCGATGCAGTGTGGGATCTGACCAAAGCTAGGCACGGCACCGAAATCCCGTTCAACCGCATCTTTTATGTTCCTGAGGAACCGCGCCCACTCGCCGAGATCGACTCCGAGGTGCAGAGACTCATGGGCGAGCTGGCTGACATGTTCGGCGCGGTGAGCGCGGAATGAGCCGATCTCCATTACCGGCGACACCGCGTGACTGTGATTCGCGCTCACCGATATCGCTGATTCCTGGCCACTGGAAGGCCACCAAATTCGGCTACCATTTTAGAGAAAGCGATGAGAGAAACGGCGATAGTCCGCCCGGCCCGCTCCTTTCAATATCAGAGTATCGGGGTATCGAACTCAACACCCGAACCGACGGGCAGAAGGCTTCGCACGATGTCTCGAGTTACCGAGTCGTTCGACCAAATCAACTTGCCGCCAACATGATGTGGCTCAACCACGGGGGCATCGGTGTCTCGTCGCTCACCGGCTACGTCAGTCCTGACTACAAAGTGTTTTGGATCTCAGAGCATTTCGAGCCGCGCTACGTACATCACCTTTTTCGAAGCTCGCGGTACATCGGATACTTCGCAGCCGTTGCTACCGGCGTGCGCCCCAACGCGCAGCGGGTTACTAAGGCTGTGCTGGATGCAACACCGCTGCCGTTCCCGCCCTTCACAGAACAGGTCTATATCGCCGACTACCTCGACAGAGAAACCGGCCATATCGACGCGTTGCTCGGCAAGATGGATGAACTGGCAGCTTTGCTCGTCTCACGCCTTGCTGGCCTCAAGGAGAACGCTCTAGCCAAGATCCCCGAGCGTCGGGCGCTCAGGTGGATGGTGCCACAGATCAGCACCGGACCATTTGGCACGCAGGTGAAGCAGGGCGATTACATCAGCGATGGGGTTCCCCTGATCAACCCCTCCCATATTGTCGGTGGACGCCTCGCCCCTGACAGCAAAACGACTGTGTCGGAAGCAAAAGCGACCGAGCTTGACCGTTTCGCGCTTTCCGCCGAAGACGTGGTTGTAGCACGCAGAGGCGAATTCGGACGTTGCGCAGTGGTGAGAGAAGCGGATACTCCTGCTATCTGCGGTACCGGCAGTCTCCGTGTTCGGTCTGATCCTGCGGTTGCGCTGCCGGAGTTTGTCCAGTTGGTGGTCTCGTCGCCCGACGCTATTCGAGAGCTTGAACAGCTCTCGGTCGGCGCAACGATGGGGAATCTCAACGAACGTCTTCTCGGTGAGGTATCCGTACCGGTCACTTCAATTCATGAGCAGAAGGCAGTCCTGAAGTACATCGACGAAGTAACTGGTCGGATCGAAGCCATGTTGTCGAAAGTCGCGGAACTGAAGTCGTTGCTGTTGGAGCGACGGTCAGCGCTCATAACCGATGTTGTCACCGGCCGGAAACAGGTCTCGTGATGGGCGACGCGCAGCTGATGGAGTTGGAGTTCGAGCGCAACCTCTGCTCAGAGCTCTCGAAGCGCGGATGGCTATACGAGAACGAGGGCAAGCCGACGGGTTGGGACGTCGGCCTCGCGCTGGTCCCTGCCGACGTACTCTACTGGCTCGCAACGCAGTACCCCGACGAGTACGAGAAAGCCGTCCCCGCCGACCTCGTCGGGGAGCAGAAGGCCACAGCCGAGCGAAAACTGTTGCAGCACATTACAACCAAAGAGCTGGCCAAGCAGACGAAGATGGATGCCACCACGGGCCACCCCGTCGGCGGGCTGCTCGGCGTGCTGCGGAAGGGCTTTACCTACGCCCAGGTTGGTCGCCCTGCCGCGAAGTTCGGGCCAATGATGGAGTTCCCGCCTGCGAACCCCAACCTCAACGAGGTGGTGGAGGCTGCAGACTCCGTGCGTCTGCGCGTTCTGCGACAGGTGCGTTTCGACAACGCGACCAACGAGACTATCGACGTGGTACTCACGGCCAACGGTCTGCCGGTCGTGACAATGGAGCTGAAGACAGACAACACGCAGACGGTCAACCACGCGATCCGCCAGTACAAAGAGGACCGCCGGCCCGGGAAGAATCGCCCGCTGCTCGCGCCCGGCCGTGCCTTGGTGCACTTCGCAGTGTCGAACGACCTCGTCTACATGACTACGAAACTGGACGGCGAGGACACCGTGTTCTTGCCCTTCAACCAGGGCAACGAAGGTCATGAGGGCAATCCGCCTTCGGGTACTGGTTCGTCGACGGACTATTTGTGGCGCGAAATCCTCGCCCGCCCGATGGTCATGCGCATCCTGAAGGACTTCGCGCTGTTTGAGCCGAGCAAGTCCGGCAAGAGAGACGGCCGGCTCGTGTTCCCGCGCTTCCACCAGCTGCGCGCGGTTGAACGCGTCGTCGGCGCCATTGAGGCGAACGGAACGGGAGGGCGCTACTTGGTCTGGCACTCGGCCGGCTCCGGCAAGACAAAGACGATTGCGTGGTTGAGCCACCGGCTGATCCGGCACATGAGTGTGGACTCGCAGTCAACGTTCGACTCTGTCATCGTCGTCACCGACCGCAACGTGCTCGATGAGAACATTCGCCACGACATGCATCTGGTGCAGTCCAGCAAGGGCTTGGTCGTCAGCGTTGGCGAGAAGTCGGGGGCGAAGTCCCCCCAGCTGAAGAAGGCACTCGTCGAGGGTGACCACATCATCACCTGCACCCTGCAGACGTTCCCCGAAGTAATGAAGCTGATCGAGGACACAGAGGAACTGCGCGGCCGACACTGGGCGGTGATCGCTGACGAGGCGCACTCCTCGCAGTCAGGTTCCGCAGCGAAGAAGCTGAAGGAGCTCCTGGTCGACCTCGACCTCGAATCGGACGACGAGAACATCAGCGCTGATGACCTGCTGCTGGCGAAGGACTCGGCGATCGCCGCATCCAGCAACATCACCTTCGTGGCGCTCACCGCTACACCTAAGGCGAAGACCCTGCGGCTGTTCGGCACCCAGCGCGACGACCGCTGGGAAGCCTTCGACACGTACACCATGGCGCAGGCGATCGAGGAGGGCTTCATACTCGATGTGCTCACCAACTACTCGACGTACGACATGTTTCTTCGGGTGAAGAACGCGCTGGAGGACGAGCAAGAGATCCGCGTCAACACCGGCGAGGCTGTCACCAACATCGTGCGATTTGCCCGGCTACACCCGACCGCGATCGCGCAGAAGGTGCGTGTGGTCATCGAGCATTTTCGGCGGAACGTGATGGACATGCTCGGCGGTGAGGCACGTGCGATGGTCGTCACCAGCTCACGGCCCGAGGCATACAACTGGTCGAAGAAGATGAATGCTTACCTCGCCGATCAGGGCTACACCGACATGGAGACCTTGGTCGCGTTCTCCGGTTCACTCGTCGATGAGGACACCGGCGATTCGGTCACCGAAGTCTCGCTCAACAACCGAAGCGACGTCGGCCGCGCGTTCCGTGACGAGGACCAGTACCGGGTTCTGATTGTCGCCAACAAGTTCCAGACCGGCTTTGATGAGCCGCGCCTAATGGCGATGTACGTCGACAAGAAGCTCACCGGTGTCGCCACGGTTCAGACTCTTTCGCGGCTCAACCGCACCTACCCGGGCAAGACCGCCCCGATGGTCGTGGACTTCCGGAACTCACCGGCGAACATCCAGAAGGATTTCAAGCTCTACTACTCCGACGCCCACGTCGAAGGGGACGTCGACCCCAACTCCCTCTACACCATCGGCGAGCGCCTCGACACCGCAGACGTGTACTCGTATGACGAAATGAACGCCGTCGTCGACGCTTACCGCTTCGAGTTAGGCGGCGAGGCGATCGCCACGGCCCTCGCGCCCATCAAGAACCGCTGGAACGGTCAGATGCGGCAGGCCGTGCTCAGCAAGGACAAGCCGCAGCGGGAGGAACTCGAGCGGTTTCGCGCCGACGTAATCAGCTACCGCAACGCCTGGCAGTTCCTCAGCCAGATCGTTGACTACCAAGATCTGGATTTGGCTCGTCGCGCGATTCTCGCGACCTTGCTCGCGCGCAACCTTCACTCCGACGGCGAGGACTACGACGACAGCTACTTGGAGGGGGTGCAGCTCTCGGGCGTGAAACTCGTACCGGCTTTGATCAGCGGGGACCACTCGCTGAGCGAGGGTGGCAGTGAAGGCATCAAGCTGCCCACCTTCGAGGGAGAACACAAGGGCGGCGACGGGATACCGCAGCGGGGACCGCTCGACGAGGCCATCGACACGGTCAACGAGATGTTCCAGGCCAAGGGGGTCGACGTGAGCCCGGAGAGCGTGTCCGGGTTCATCACGACGTTCTGGGGTTTTCTCGACGCGAATGAGGAGGCTGTGGCGATGGCGAAGAACAACACCGTCGCGCAGCTCAAGGCATCCGAGGGATTCAGCGGCGCTGTCGGTCTCGCTGTGTTGAAGACGGTCAGTGAAGCGCGAGAGATTCAGTCGTATATGACGGACCCAGCGTTCCTGCAGGCGATCACTGACATCGCGGCGGACACCATCCACACGCAATACCGCAGACCTGTCGGCGTTCTGACTGACCCAGACCATGCCGAAGACGCGCGAACCGCACGCATGGCTATTGGCGCCTTGGCTTCTCTTGAGGAGGGCTGGGTTGACGGTGACTCCGGCCAAGCCATTTCAGCGGAGGTGATCAATAGAGGCGCCCATGTGATCGACGTGATGGAGGACCTCGGCAACGTCACGCGGTCGGTTTTCCCAACCGAAGAAGGTGGTGTGCGCTTTTACTGGCCGCGCGCCGAGAATCAGCTGACGATCGAAGTCGAGCCCTCTGGTGCGCTCTACATCCACACCGCTGACGTCGCGGCCGGGACGTTCCGAGACGAAGCGGTGCCGACAGGCGCCGACCTCACTGATCGACTCGCAGCGTGGCTCATCGAGGATGACGCCGGCCATGAGTGAAGACGCGACACGTGAGCGGGTGACACCGGGCGAGACCGAGCTTCTGCGCCCCATCATTAGCGCCTGGTGCGACGACAAGGGGGTTGTCGCGCCGCAGGCGTTCAATCTCAGTAGCGCGGACAAGCAGGACTCCAACCGTCTGTCCATCGTGCGCGGTGACGCAACGACTCCCGACCAGGCCTACGCCGACCGAGCGGCCCACATCAAGAAGCGGTGTGACGAAAAGGGAAAGGTGTATCTGCCTCCAACCGGAGTCTTGGCCGTGACGGTCGACGAGGTCGAGTCCGTGGAAATCAAGTCCTCCAATGGCAGTCGAACACCCCTCACCGCGTGGGATGACTCGATGAACGCCGATCGTCCGGATGACCACGGGCACGTCGACTTCAACGACGTGCCTCCCGATGACAGAGGTTCCTGTCTGTTCGTCGCGAAGGCAATGCTCGCTCAAGCTGAGGCAAGAGGCTGGAAGTTCCGCCCCGTTGAGCCCTCGGAGTAGAGATGACCGACCCAGCCGTGAGCCTGGCGTCCGTCGGTGATGCCGTCCGAGACGCCCGCCGTGAACGGGGGTGGTCTCAGACGCAGCTGGGTGACGAAGCCGGGGTGTCGCGGCCGACCATCGCGCGCATCGAACGCGGCGACGATGTCTCGGTAGCGACGCTGGCCAAGGTGACCTCGGCGGTCGGGCTAGCGGTCACGATTGTGTCCAGGCCACAATCGTGAATTCGCCCCGATACGTAAGAACCTGCACGCTCCAGACGACAGTTGTATGCCCTCTCCTCCACGGCTACTCAGCGTCCGACCTGGAGCGCTTTGGTAGCCGCGTCTTACCCACGCAGCACCGGCCAGAACCGCGAAGATGCGGTAAAAGTTCACCTGACTGCGGCCATCGCAATTCCTTCGCCCCGAGCAAGACGGCGCTTGAGCGCCCGCGGGTCCGGCTCGTCCGCGCCGACGAAAAATGTTGTACCGGCCGAGGACGCGCGACCTTGCGCCTATCGCCGCGGTCGAATTTTCCCCGAACCAACCACTTGGACTGCTCTGCGCAACACCCCGGCCTTCGGTGGCGTCAGGAGACCGCCACAACGAGCGCGCGGCTCGGTCGCTTCGCAACTAATTGCTTCAGGCCAGCTCCTCCGTTGCCCGCTCGTCTTCCTCGCGGATCGCGCAGGCGCTGCCCTCGGACCCTCTACCGCTCTCTAGCCGTTCTTTGGCTGGCGCGATGGCCGAGTTCTGCGTCTCGGCGATCGCAGCGTCAGGACGATCGGTGCCATTCGCCCTCACAAGCGTCGAGACCCTGCTGGCCCGGATGCCTAGCATCTGACCGGCGGCGCGGACACTTCCTTCGCGCGCGGCGATTGCCCGGGCCGCGTCCGCCATCGCGATCATGCCAGCGCGCTTCGCAGTAGCAAGCTGTTCCTCGGCGTTGGCGATTGAGGCCTCCGCGCTGAAATAGGCGGCAAGGTCATCCTCGTTTGCCTTGGCCTGGGCACGCTGCTTCGCTCTAAGTTCATCGAAAAGCTCTCGTGCGGAGCGTTCTCGACTCGCGGCCACCGCCACTGCACGCTCTCGTGCCCGCTTTCTGATTTCTTGAGCAGTTTGTCTCGAAGGCATGCCGGAAGGTTACGTCCACAGACAGTCGAACTCTCCCAACGTGAGTCACTTGTATCGCTCGCACATCGACTTCAGTACGAATCGAACCATTGACGCCATCCTCAAGCGACATACAACCCTCGGTCACCAGGTCAACGCCTCCCCAAACAAATTCAAGCCATTCACCACACACCTCTTGCACTAAGGTAAAGACGTTGTAACGCAACGGTTGTGAGCCCATCGATAGCGCGGTAGGTTCGCGCCGTGATGTCGCTGCACAAACTCACCGCGGGTGACGGGTACACGTACCTCACCAAGCAGGTTGCAGCGATGGACGCGACCGACAAGGGCCAGGTATCTCTGGCCGACTACTACTCGGCCAAAGGCGAGTCGCCGGGCGTGTGGATGGGGTCGGGACTCGCTGGCCTGGCAGAGCCGGCCATCTCCCCCGCCGGAGCTCGCCCCGGTTACCAGCCGCCCGCTCGACCTGACGCGGATGCTCGCGTCGTCGCGTACGGAAGCCAGGTCACCGAGGCGCAGATGAAGGCGTTGTTCGGTGAAGGCCGTCACCCGAATGCCGACGCGATCGAGCGGGCGTTCGTCGAGGCGTCCGGGTCGGCTGCTGCCGCCCTCAATGCGTCGAAGCTGGGTCGGGAATTTGCGATCCACGACAACACCGCACCGGAGTTCGTGCAGCGGCTCGCAGTGCGGTTCCGAGAACACAACCGCGCAGAAGGCAACAAGTGGAACACCCCGATCCCCGCCGAGGTCCGGGCCGAACTGCGCTCCGTGCTGGCCACGGAAATGTTCACCGAACGCTACGGGCGCGCCCCTGCCGACGACCGTGAGGCAACCAGCTTCATCACCACCGAGACCCGCCGCAAGGCGTCCTCGGTCGCCGGGTACGACTTAACGTTCTCGCCGGTGAAATCGGTGTCAGCGGTGTGGGCGATCGTTCCGCGCGAGATGGCGCAGGCCATCGAGAAGGCCCACGCAGACGCCGTCGCCGACGCTGTGGCGTTCATCGAGAAGGAAGCCACGTTCTCCCGACTTGGCACCGGCGGTGTCGCCCAGGTCGACTCCGACGGCCTTATCGCGGCGGCGTTCACCCACCGCGACTCGCGCGCCGGCGACCCCGACCTCCACACCCACGTCACGGTGTCGAACAAGGTCCGCGTCACCGACGCCGCAGGCATCAAACGATGGATGGCGCTCGACGGCCGACCGCTCCACAAGGCCGCTGTCTCGGCCTCGGAGGTCTACAACTCGCGCCTCGAAGCGCACTGCCGTGAGCGCCTGGGCTTCGCATTCGACGACGTCGCTGTGGCCGACCGCAACAAGCGCACTGTCCGCGAGGTCGTCGGTGTGCCGACCACCCTGATCGAAGCATGGTCGAGTCGCCGGGCCGCGATCACCGACCGCACCGCCGAGCTGTCGCAGGAGTTCCAGGCCGCACACGGTCGTGAACCGACCACCACCGAGGCGTTCGATCTGGCTCAACGGGCCACCTTGGAGACACGTGCCGCCAAGCACGAGCCACGGTCGCTGGCCGAGCAGCGCAGCGAGTGGCGCAGCCAGGCCGAGCACGTCCTCGGGGGCGCACCGGGCGTGGCAGCGATGCTGGCCGAGACCACCGGAGTGGCCGCGGGAACACCCCGCCCGGTCCTCTCCGATCACCTCGACCAGGAGGCGATCGCCCGCTACGCGAACGACGTGACCGCCACCGTGTCGGCGACCCGCGCACGATGGTCGCGCCCACATCTGCGCGCCGAAGCCGAGCGAGTCCTACGCGGCAACGAGACGCTGACCGCGGACGCCATCAGCCCCGCCGTGGAGGCGATCGTGGCCACCGCGTGCGGGCCCGACACGGCGATCGCGTGCGCATCATCACGCCTCGACGGCGACCTCAACGAACCAGCGGTACTGCGGCGCGCCGACGGTGCGAGCATCTACACCACCCACGACACCGACCTATTCACCACAGAGGCCATCGTCTCCGCCGAACGGCGCATTATCGCCGCCGCCCGCCGCACCGACGGCCGCACCATTGATCCGCACACCGTCGAAATCGCGCTCCTCGAGCAGGCCGCCAACGACCGCGAACTCAACGCCGGACAGTCGGCGATGGTCCGTGAACTCGCCACCTCCGGGCGGCGCGTCCAGGTCGCCCTCGCCCCCGCCGGCACCGGCAAGACCACCGCCATGCGCACCCTGGCCTCCGCGTGGACCGACAGCGGCGGCACCGTGTTGGGTCTAGCACCGACCGCCGCCGCCGCGGCGATCCTGCGCGACGAGCTCGGCACCCAAACCGACACCGTCGCCAAGCTCGTCAGCCTCGTCACCGACGACCGCGACCGGGTCGCCAACGGACGCCCCCAGAACCCCGAGCCCGACTGGTACCGCAGCATCGACCACACCACCCTGCTGGTGATCGACGAAGCGGGCATGTCCGGGACCGCCGACCTCGACACCGTCGTGGGCCACGTCCTCGCCGCCGGAGGCAGCGTCCGCCTCGTCGGCGACGACCAACAGCTCGCCTCGATCTCCGCCGGCGGTGTGTTGCGCGACGTCGCCCACGAGACCGGCGCACTAACGCTGTCCGACGTCGTGCGGTTCCGCGATCCCGCCGAGGGCGCGGCGTCGCTGGCGCTGCGATCCGGCGACCCGGCAGGCCTGGGTTTCTACGCAGACGCCCACCGCATCCACATCGGCGCCGACGCCGTGGCCGCCGACCAGGCGTACACCGCGTGGTCCACCGACCGGGCCGAGGGCCGCGACGCGGTGATGCTCGCGCCCACCCGCGACACCGTCAACGCTCTCAACGAACGTGCCCGCGCCGACCGCCTCGCAGCCACCCCCACCGCGCACCGGGAACGGTCCGTGCGCCTGGCCGACGGCCTGACCGGATCGGCCGGCGACATCATCTGCACCCGCCGCAACAAACGAGACCTGCGCCTGTCGGCGACGGACTGGGTCCGCAACGGCGACCGCTGGGAAATCACCAGCGTCTCCGCCGGCGGGGCGCTCACCGCACGCCACCTCGACCTCGGCCGCACCATCGCCCTGCCCGCCGACTACGTCACCGACAACGTCACCCTCGGCTACGCCTCGACCATCCACGCCGCCCAGGGCATGACCGCTGACACCTGCCACGTCGTCGGCTCCGACAGCCTGTCCAAGCAACTGCTCTACGTCGCGATGACCCGCGGCCGCGCGGCCAACCACATCTACCTCTCGACCGCCGAAACCGATCCCCACAAGGTCACCACCCCCAAAGCCCGCACCCCCGACACCGGCCTGGAAATCCTGACCGCGGTCCTCGCACGCGACGAGTCGCAGACCTCGGCCACCTCCACCGCCCGTGACGCCCTCGACCCCTTCACCCGCCTCGCCGGGGCGACCGCCGCCTACGCCGACGCCGTCGGCGCTGCCTGCGAACAACGCGTCGGCGCCGACGAACTCACCCGCATCGACACCGCCGCCAACACCCTGCACCCGCAGCTCACCGACGCCCCAGCATGGCCGGTACTGCGCAAGCACCTGGCAACCCTCGCCGTCGACGGCACCGACCCCGTCGAAGCACTGACCGCGGCGTACACCGCCCGCGAAATCGGCACCGCCGCCGACGTCGCCGCCGTCCTGGACTGGCGCCTCGACGCCGTGACCCGCCCGCACCCGAGTCGGCCGCCACTGGCATGGCTACCGACCATCCCCGCCGCCCTGGCCACCGACCAGACCTGGGACCGCTACCTGTCGGCGCGGGCGGCACGAATCACTGAGCTGTCCGCGGCGATCACCGACACCGTCGGACAATGGGACGCCACCACCGCACCCCGCTGGGCACGCCCCTTCCTCAGCGGCGACACCGACCGGACACTGCTCGCCGAGATCGCCGTGTTCCGCGCCGCAACCGGTGTCGACGACACCGACCGCCGCCCCACCGGTCCCGACCACTACGCCGCCGCAACACGACGCACCCAACAACGCCTCAACATCGCCGCGGCCGCGCACATCGACACCCACACCGACCTCGCCCGCTGGAACACCCTCGCCGACTCCATCGACCCACACCTGCGCCGCGACCCGTTCTGGCCCGACCTCGCCGAACACCTCGACACCGCCGCCCGCACCGGAAACGACCCCACCACCGCATTCCGCGAGGCAGCCGAGACCGCGCCGCTGCCCACCGAGATGCCCGCCTCCGCCCTGTGGTGGCGGGTATCGGCAACCCTGGGCACCGACCCGACCGGCCCCCACGAGCTGCGCCCGGACTGGGTTGCCGACCTCGAGGCCATCGTCGGCGACCAGAGCGCCGCGACCATCACCACCAGCGCCGCCTGGCCCGACCTCGTCTCGGCCATCACCACCGCCACGGCAGCCACGCCGTGGACGCCGCACGAGCTGCTGGCCACCGCCGACGAACTGCTCCACGCCGGCGGCGCGAGCGACCCCGCCCACACCGTCCGCCCCGGCGACTACGCACACCTGTTGGCTATCCGCGTCGACCTGCTCACCGCCGCCGCTACCGCACCGGCCATCCCGCTACCGGTCCAGACGCCGCTGACTGCCGAGGAAGAAGAACGCGCACTCGTCGCCTACCCCGACACCCATCAGGCCCAGGGCATCGACGTCATCGACGAACTCGACGCCCTGGGTTTGGCCGACGACGCCTACCTTGACGCCGTCGTCGCCGAAGACCCCAGCGACACCGTCGGCGACACCGGCTCCGATACCGATGTCGACCACTACGACGACCTCGGGTTCACCGACTTCACCATCGCCGCGCCCCTGCCCGGCCCGCAGGTCGCCACCGACGTCGCGACCCTCATCGCCGATCGCTACGAGATCGCCGCCCAGCACGCCGACGCCGCAGCAGCAGCCTCGGCCGCCTGGGAACAACAAGCCGAAACCGGTGGATTCGGTGGCCGCCACGAGAAGGCGACTATCCCGATGGTCCTGGCGCTGCGCGAACGCCAAGACACCCAACGCGACACCCGAGTCGCCGTGGAAACCGCCCACGCCGAATGGGTCGACGCCGACCTCGCCGCGGAACAACTCACCACCCCCGCGCCCACCGTCGATGACGACGCCGGCGACGAGCTCGCCGAACTACGGCGAGCCGCCGACGCCGACCTGACCGCAATGCGCATCGCCGCTGCAACCGCATGGCTCGACGACTGCCGGGCACGCCTCGACGCCGCCGTCACCGCCCACACCGAGGTGTGCACGGCCACCGGCGGACCCGTCACCGACGACGACATCAACCTCATCACCCACACCGCACGGTCGATCGACATCGACGAACTCACCGAACTGCGCGACACCCGCGACCAACTCGCCAACCAGCTCTGGCGCATCGACAACGCCCTGGCCCGCCGCCACGCCACCACCGACCGTCACCTCACCGACATTCCCGTCGCCGACACCACCGCAGAGCCGGCCGCGGTGGAACTGCAGATCACCACCGCGGCGCCCGCCGATCCGCTCAGGGCGCTCACCGACAGCGAACTGTCGGCCGAGATCACCACGGCCCGCACTCGCCTGGCCCGCGTGGAATCCGACATGGCCCTCTACCGTCGTCGCGGCGCAACCAGCCGAGTCGCCGACGTCCGGGCCGACCACGACCAACTCCACCGCACCGCGGCCGCCATCGCTGAGGCCACAGCTGCTGCCCGCGATCACGACACCGCCCGCGACGACCACGACGCCCTGCGCCGCCAGCTCGTCGCCGCGCAGAACACTTTGGCTGCCGCCCGCCGCCGCGAGCGGCCTGCGGCCCACACACGGGTCAATGACCTGACCCGCGAGGTCCAGACCAGCGCACAGCGCCTCGCCACTGTGCGCGCCCACGCCGAGGTCACCGCCGCCGCTACCGGGCTCCCTGAGAACGCTTGGGCCGCAGCGACGAGCCGGGCAGCCGACACCACCGCCCTTGCCGCCGAGGTAGCCACCGCCCGCCACACTGAGGACACCGCACGCTCGCGTGATGAGCGTCTTGCCGCCGAACGAGCACAGCTGATCGAACGCGCCGAGTTCGCTCGCGCAGAACGTACGCGCCGCCGGAACATCTCTATTCGTCAAGTGAACCCCGGGAGAACTCCGCGACAGCCGCTCACTAAGGCGTCCGCGACTTACGTCGTCGGCCCGATCTACGACATCGACAACGCGACTGGACCTGAGCCTTGACCGTAAAGGTGACGTCGGGCGAGTTGTTTGCTCCTTCTGATGGGAAGCGCTTCGTAGACGGCGACCGCCTGGACGAACTGCGCGGTAGGCAACGACGCCCTGCCGCGCCCGCGGGGAACGACTGCGGGGCCGAGGAACGCTCACGAACGGCTGACACTGAATCGGCACCCGATCGGACGCAAGCAGCTGTACCCGCTCGAAGCGCAAACGCCCGAGTTAGCCCGCGCCTGGAGCCCAAGACCGGAGACGGGCTTCGGAGCGGATGCCGCAGGTCGGCATGAATTCACTCAGTCGTTTCCGTAGTCCGGTTCCCGCAAGTCATCCAGCTCTCCCTCTGTCGTGAAGGGTTCTTCGAGGCCGACCTGCTCAAGGAGTTCGAAGCTGTCGAGGACGAGGCCACAGTCCCAACAGCTGAAATAATCGGGGAACACGGTCAGCTCAACGACGGATTCGTAGTCGTATTTGCTGACTTGGTACGTGTCTACCCGGCTTTCGTTCACGTCGTCGCCCTCGACCACACCCCGCCCCTCGCACGCTGGGCACGTACAGGCGTCCTGGTATTGCAGCCCTGCTGTCCGGTCACGGCCCGGAGCCCACTGCTTGGCGACGCGCGCCGGAAGAACGCCCGCTCTATGTTGAGCTAGGCGTGTCTTGGCGTTTTCTAGCAGCATCTCGGCCTGGTGTTCGATCCGTTTTTTGTTCCGCTCTAAGTGAGTATTGACCGTCGTCAACCGATCGTCGCCAACTAGCTCTTCCAGGTCGTGATCCGTTGCGGTGTTGAGGATAAGCGCCAGCCGCCAGAATTTGGGCCACCAACCGTCCTCCGGAATATTCGTAAACTGCGCAGTCCCGGAGTGGATGTAGCTGTTCCTCGCCGCCGTGAATTGCCCCGCCTCGTCAGCATTGAACGGACGAAACGCTTTCTGGCAGCGGCTGTAAATCGTCTTGGCCCGTACGGTGATGAACTGCGCCTCGCCGCTGAGGAGGCCGGTGGCGACGAGCAGATTGCTCCCGTCTTCGGTGGGTTCAGCGATTAGGACTGGAGATGTCCGAGACAACGCCGACTTGGCGAGAAGTTCCAGCGCGAACGTCGCCATCAGCGCACGCTCATCGAACGACCGAGTGGTGTCGTCGGGGTCCATCGCGCGGTTGAGAAACATCTTGGCCTTCAGCCACAGAGCTTCGTAGTCGTAGGGAACGGTCACGAAGCTGAACCCTGTTGTGCGGTTGGGGTGTCGGGCCAAGTGTGCACGCGGACAGCCATTCGCTTTAGGACTCGGTCGGTCTCGCTGCTGGCATCACCCCTCGCGTGCAGGACGGTGCGGTTGTTGATGGCGAGAACACGGCCCGGCGTATCCCACGTAAATGGTGTCGGGGAGCCGTCGACCAGCCTCAACTCCATGAACTTGGACACTCGAGATGCCCGATCATCGGCCGCCGTCATGCAACCGGGGTCGTAGCGCACCTTGCCCGCCTGGGTCCAGGCCGGCGCAAGGAACCCACCCTTGCCTGATGCGACAGTGAACAGACCATGACGGAAATCGAAGCCGAGGGGCCCCGATGCGGGCCTCGCCATCGGCAGCAGAAGGGTCGGTACTGCGCTGACTTCATCACACGAGAAAAAGAGCACATCTGGCGGGTCCTCGTGGTGCGCACCATCGGTGTGCAGCGGCTGCGGTCCGACGCCGTAGACAGCGCTCAGGGACCGCGCCGCGGCCTTATCCTGCGGCGTCGGCGTCAACACATCAATCTCAGGGCTTACGGGACCTGTACGCACCTTGTGGACGTGGAAGCGTAGGCGGCCAGCATCGGACCGGAGTTGCGCCAGCGACACACCGTCGGCTGTGGCCCATCCGTTGTCGCGCGCACCTATAAGTAGCTCGTCAAGCACATCCCCGGCCAGCTTCATTGCGCCCCTCCATTACATCCGTCGCGCTTGTAGAGCGCTCACGGACACGAATACAGACAAGCAAACCTAGCCTGCATCAACGGTGGCGGCGAGTGACTAGTGCCCACGCAGGGAAGAGCTTCAGGGTGAACGTGCCCGGTCGGCGACACTTCGCTGGGTGACGTTTGGGGCGGGGTCCTACTCCGCTCGGATCTTCGCGCGATCTACGCCGACTCGGGAAGGAAATGCACTGGTCTTAGGTGGTGGTCGCTGTCGCTAATGAATCACCACGGGTCTGGTGCGGCGTCGCGGCCACGCTCTGGCCCGTCGGTTTCGGGGCCGTGGCCCCGCATGGCCGGGAGTGTCTTACGCGACCGCGTGTTGATCGATCGGGTGTCACCGAGTAGCGACCCTAGGCCGGGGGTACCTGGCTCCGGATGGTCGGCCCGATAGATCTCCGCTTCCCTACGGTGTGCCCGCGTCACGGCCATGACGTAATCGGCGGTGGTCTCGACGCCGGCTTCCTCCACCATCGCCGTCGTCGGGTTGAGTTCGAGGCTCCAGCCCGGTCCACGACCGGCGCGACGCATCCGGTCTTGAGCGGCCTGCCGGGCGGCCACGGCCTCCTCGGACTGCTGGGCCTGCTCGATCTCCATGCGCAGTCGTCTTAGCCGCACCTGTTTGGTCTGCAATTCCTCGGCGCGGCCGAACACGGCGTCGATACGGGGTGCGTTGACGTCGACTTCGCGCTGATAGTGGGCGATGTCGGCGAGTAGCTCGGCGCGGGTCTCGGGAAGGCCCGCGTACAGGTTCTCGAGCCTGGTCGCGAGCCCGGACGCCGTCGCGGCCCGCCGCTCCACGCTGGTGAACAGCTGATCAGCGGTCATGGAGAACCCCGGCTTACCTGGGCAGTCGAGCCACACGTGCAGTCGGTCGTGGGCGAACTCCCGTGAGGCGTGCGCAGTGACCCCGGAGAGGAAGGCCGCGATCGGCATCGACTGCTGAAAACCTTTGCCTTTCAACTCGTGGTAGGTCGCGGTCGCCCGAGACAGCAGTGCCTCGGACCGACCGGGCCGCTCGGCACGGAACTGATAGCCGGTGATCACGAACCGCTTCCCGGCGGCCTCCCACGCATCGTGGTTGACCAGCAGCTCATCGAGCTTCTCCACGTCACGTTCGAGTGCCGGTATCGCCTTGTCGGCGGCCGCCACGACGCGGCGGGCGTGGGTGCGGGCATCGGAATGCGCCGCCGACAACGCCGCGAGGTTTTTCACCTCGTCGTCGAGGTTGGCCATCTCGATGAACCGTTCATCGCCGGTCGCAGCGGCTTTCGTGGCCGCGGCCGCCCCCGACAGGGACTCATCAGCGATGTCGTCGACCTCGGCGACGTCGTCGAGCTGGCCGCGTTTGGCCTGTTCGATGAACGCCGCCTTCGACTCCACCTTCGACCACATGACGGTGTCGGTCGTGCCTGCGGTGACGTAGTTGCAGATCTCGATGTGGGAGTTCTGGTTTCCCTGCCGGATGATGCGGCCCTCACGCTGCTCCAGATCAGCTGGTCGCCAGGGAACGTCCATGTGGTGCAACCCGATCAACCGGGCCTGGACGTTCATTCCGGTGCCCATCTTCGAGGTCGACCCGACCAGGACCGCGATCCGACCGGCCCGGCAGTCGGCCTGCAACGCCAACTTTTGCGACGGCGATTTCGCGTCGTGGATGAACGCGATCTTCTCCGCAGGCACCCCGTGCTCTTCGACAAGGAGGTCCTTGAGCCGGGAGTACACCGACGGCCCGTCCGGACGGGGTGTGCCGCGGTCGCAGAACACCAGCTGCAACGCACCCCGGGTCGGTGAGCGTTCGCCTTCCTCGGTGACGTACTCACGCTCGGCCGAGGCGTGGTAGATCCGGGCGACTTCGCCGGCGACTGCATCGGCGCGGGTGTTGCCCGGGTCGGGGTCGAGGTTGGCCAGCACCGGGTCGAGGGCGACGTTGCGTCCGTCGCTGAGGATCTTCAGCACGTTGTCGAGGTCGGCGCGTTTCGGGTCGAGGTGATCGGCCCGGTAGTCGAGGTCGGCGATAAAATCCCGGCGCTCCTGGCCCGGGTTGCTGGTGATGATCTGCCGTCCGTCGAACGCGGGTAGGTTCGCCGGGACCTGTTCACGGACAACGACGTCGGTGTACTGCGCCGCCATCGCGAACATCTCTTTGGGGTTGGAGAACGCCGACACCTTCGACACGACCTTCAACTTGGTGCCGGTGGCGTTGGGGATCGTCTCGGACTTCGTCGCGGTGAACGACGCCGCCCAGTCGGTGATCGACCGCACCCCCGCCGCCTCGAGTACATCGGGCCGCAGGTACTGCTGCATCACCCACGACTCGGCCAACGAGTTCGCGATCGGGGTTCCGGTGGCGAACGTCGCGACGCGCTCCGCGCCTGGCGTCACGATCCGGCCGGACGCGACCGCCTGGTCCTGGCGTCGTTCCCGCAGGTACGCCAACTTCATCGACAGGTCCTCGGCCTTGTTCGACCCGGCCAGCGACAATGAGTCCACCGCGCACTGGCGGCCCTTGTTCTTGTATTCGTGGGCCTCGTCGACGAACAGATAGTCAGCGCCGGTGTCCTCGAACAGCACCCCGAGGTCCTTCTTCGTCTGGTCGGTGGCGGTCTCGAGTCGCGTCTGGAGCTGCTTTTTCGCGCGTTCGATCTTCTTGACTGTCTGTTGGGTCCGCTCAACTGACGTGTCGGCCAACTCGACGTCGATCTCGTCTATTTGGGCGGTGATGTAGTCGACGCGACGCTGCGGATGCACCCGGATCGCCTCGAACACCGACGACGGGATGATTACCATGTCCCAGTCCGACGTCGCGGTCTGTGCGGCGAACAACCGCCGGTCATCGGCGCTCATACCCTTGCGGCCGACAAGCACATTCGCCGCCGGGTACCAGATCTTCACCTCGCGCCCGAACTGCTCAATGAGGTGGGTTGGCACCACAATCCACGGCTGCGACACCAGGCCGCGGCGTTTGAGTTCCATCGCCGAGATGAACATCGTGCCGGTCTTACCGGCACCGACGACGTGATCGAGCAACACCGTCGGCTCGGCGAGAATCCGGGCCGCGGCATCGAGCTGATACGGGTGTGGATCGAACACCGGGGACAGGCCGGGCAGCACCAGCTTCGACCCGTCGTGCTCCGGGCGCACCCACGTGTTGAACCGTCGGTTCCACTCGGCGACGAGCCGGTCCCGGCGGTCATCATCGGACCACAGCCAGGACCGGAACTCGGTCGTGATCTTCTCGGCCTGAACCTGGGCGAGAATCGTGGCCTGCGGATCGACCTCCGGCGCACCCTCATCGCGGGCGGACTGCGGGTTCTTGACCACGATCGACCGCTGGTTCATCAGCGCATCGGTCAGGTCGACGGCATCCATCGCCTTCGCCGACGACTGGTTGTCGGCACCGTATTCGGTGCGCATCACCGTCGTCTGGCGCTGCCACGACGGGACGTCGATCACCCACGTGCCCGCCGCGCGGGACACCGTCGCTTCCTCGGCGCCGAACACCTCGCGGATGAATGCCTCGTAGTCGGACGGTTCGATCCAGTTCGGTCCGAGCTTGACCGCCCCGATCTGCGAGGGCTGCTTGTCGGCCGGGATTACCTCTGCCAGGGCCGCTTCGAGTTCCACCCAATCGGTGTTTCCGGGGTCGGCGCGGACCGCTTCGGCGGCGCGGGCATATTTGGCGCGGACGTTGCCCGACAGCGCTGTCGCCGCGGGCACCAGCTCGTCGGGCATGTCTGGGTCGGCGTAGACCAGACCCCGGATCTGTTCGCGCGCATCATCTCGCTCGACACTGAGCAGCGACGCGACCCGGTCGAGGTCAATCGCCCCGGTCTCACCGAGGCTGATCGCGACCGCCTCGGCCGGGGTGTCGGCTGAGGTGACCGGGATCGGGGCGATGACGACGTCGCGGGAGAACACCGCGTTCTTGCTCACGGCCCCGGTTTCCTCGTCGTAGCGTTCTAACGCCAGAACCCCGGCCATGCCCGGATCGGTGCGCGTTGCCTCGAGGTGGGTTTGCCGCCGGGACGGGGCCGAGACCTGCCAGGCCTGTTCTTCCAGCTCGGCCAGGACGTCAGCGGGCAGCGGACCGGAGTAGACGCCGTCGGCGTCACGGTTGGCGTAGCGCCATTTTGCTTCCAGATCGTCGAGACGGGCCTGGGCCTGTTCGGGGGTACGTTCACGCCCACCGACCAGCTTGGAGCGGTTCACCGGACCGTAGGTGTTCAAGTACGCGTCGTAGGTGGAGTTCAACTCCGCGCGCAACGCATCCCGCTCAGCGCGGGTGCCCTCGCCGGTGCGCTGGGCGGCGATGACCGCGCCGAACAGATCCCGCAGCCGCAGCAGGTGCCGCGTCTCGGTGGCGCGGCTGGCCGGAACCTTGATCGGCTCGTCGCCGTCGAGACCACGCCGGATGAACCCGCCGCTCGCCTCGTCGTAGCTGACGTGCCCGATCGGGATCTCCGCGGCATACAGCGCAGCGGGATCAATCGCCCCGGCAGTGAACTCGACCCCGGGCCCGGCGTCGGTGACCGCGAGGCCGTGGCCCCGCTCGATCGCAATGTCGACGATGCCCGTCAACGCCGCGTCCACGACGCCGGCGACATCGACGCCCGAGTCGGCGGCCACGACGAGCATCCCGTCGCGGTACAACCCGCGATCCAGACGCATCTGCCCGACGACGTGGTCGGGGTTGTTCGAGAAGTACCGGTTCACCGCCATCTCTCCCACCCCGCCCTCACGGTCGGGCAACTCGACGACGTCGGTGTGCAGCCAGTCGGCATCGGTCGGGACCGCGGTGTTCTCGTCGCGGCGACGGAACACGAGGACGTCGGTGACGACCTGGGTGCCGGCGACCCGCTCGAACGCGGTCGAGGGCAACCGCACGGCCCCGACGAGGTCGGCGCGGGCGTGCATGTCGCGGCGCGCCTTGTCTGAGACGGCGTCGAGGGTGCCCGCGGTGGTGATGGCCATGACGTAGCCACCCGGTGCGGTCAGATCGAGCGACTTGATCAGGAAGTGGTTATGGATGCGGTGCCGCGACGGGTTGTGGATCGGGTCGTGCACGGTGAACCCGCCGAACGGGACGTTGCCGATCGTCGCGGTGAAGCTGCCGTCGGGGACGCGGGTCGACTCGAACCCTTCGGGCCGGATCTGGGCGTCGGGATAGAGCAGGTGCGCGATCTGCACGGTCGTGGGATCGAGTTCGACCCCCACCATCTGCGCGGACTCCGGGGCCAGACCGATGAACGTCCCCGATCCGCAGCCCGGTTCGAGAACCATGCCACCGTCGAACCCGGCTCGCTGCAACGCTTTCCACATGGCTCGCCCGATCGCCGGGTCGGTGTAGTGGGCGTTGAGCGTTGAGGCACGGGCTTGGCGCCACTGCTCGGTGTCGAGCAGTTCGCGCAGCCGGTCACGGTCAGCGGCCCAGTCGGGTTTCGACTCGTCGAAGATGTCGGCCGCAGCACCCCACCCTGACCACTGCGCCAACACGTCTTGTTCGACCGGTGTGGCGGGACGATTGTCGGCGGTGCACTCAGCGATGACCTCGAGTGCGGCGATGTTCGCTCGGGCGCGCGCTTTCGCCCCGGACGGCACTAGGACCTCGCCGGGATGAGTGAACTGGGTCGCTGCCGCCGCGGCGACAGTGGACGGCTCGTCGTCGACGGCGAGGTCGGCGCCGGCCATCGGGCAGTCCGGGGAATGCGGCTCGGAGACGTGTGCGCCGCAGATGCCGCACCCATCGCCCACCGCGGGGGAATCATCGGGCTCCAGGCCGTCGACGACGTGGTCTGCCTTGACGTAGACGATCGACCCGTCGGGGCGACGGGCCGGTGCGACGCGGGTCGTGGTCCACTCAGACAGCGGTAGACCCTGCTCGGTGGACGGAACCTCTGGCAGCTCGGCGTCACGCGAGGGTGGCAGCGGGGTGCCCCCGGGGTCGATGACCGCCGGGTCGGTCGGGATCCGCAGATCCTCGACCGACTCGAACAGCAGCCCTTGGGCGTCGTCGACTACCGCCGGGCGTGGCGTGCGGCGTCGGCGCGAGCCTGCCTGGCCAGCGCCGCGTTCACCAGCTCCGTCAGTTCCGCGGTCAGCGGATGGGCCGGGCCGTCCGGGATCGGCAGACGGTCCTCGGCTCGCGCCTGGAGCAGCTGCTCGCCCCACACCTGGAACTGTGCCGTCTGGCCCGGCCACACCCGTTCGGCGAGAGTCACCATCTCCGGTGTCGCCTCGATCGCCCACTCGGTCAGCCAGCGATCCATCCCCGACATCGAGTCCGGATCCACCGTCGACTCCGGTGTCGGCTCGTCCTCCGGGCTGCGGTAGCCCTCCCACAGCTCGCCGGTCAGCACCGTCTCCTCGGCCGACATCCGCGCCTGGTTGTACAGCCCGGTCAGTGTCATCACGTCCGGGTCGGCTCCCCCGTTCCTCGTCCGCCAGTCCGCGATCACTCCCAGCTCGGTCTGCGACTGCATCTGGGCGATCACCGTCAGCAACCGGTCGGTCTCGCTGGTCACGAACTCCTCGAACTGCGTCCGATCCAGGTCGGTCATCTCCCGGGCGTACCTCTCGGTCACTGCTGCTCTCACGTCGATCATCGTGTTCCTCCTTGGTGGGGATTGTCGCTCGCCGGCCCGAGTCAGTGGGACTCCCGGCCCCGGATTCGTCGAGAAAGTCGAACAGATTTGGTTCTGCGTTGTCATCAGCCTGGACGCCACCGGCCATGTGAAAGGACTCCTGAATGTGTGTCTGCGCAGACCACAGGGTGTGGCCGGGCAGGAAACGGTCGTTATCGTGCTCAGTGGCCCCGGGAGTCCAAGTACGGGGCCACCAGTGCCCTGGCAGGTGGTGACACACCTGTCAGGGCCTGGGTTGGGTTAGGCGGGGTCGAACCAGGTCGGCGGCGGTGGAGTCGTCGCGATCGGTTTGGTCGCCCGATGCTCATCGGGGGTGCACTGGTGTAGCGGACCCGACGTCGCGGTGATCGCCCGCCAGTGCGGATCGGCGTGCTGCACCCACCACGCCGAGACCGCCGCACCATCGCCGGTCAGCCGGGTTGCCTCCCACGCCTGGTGCAGCGCGTCGAGGCGGGCAACGACGGCGTCGTGGCGCCACCACTGCTTGCACCAGCGATGCTCGCGGTCGAACCGGTCGGCCATCACGTGGCGGAACCAGTTCTCCACCCACTCCCCCACATTCGGGAACATCAGCGGCGCCCCGGCGTCCTCGGCGGCGTCGTCGAGCGGTTGTGCGCTACTCATCAGTGCGGTCCTTTCGTCGTAGCGGCGTTACGGGTGGCGATGCAGGCATCGCGGGAGGCGGTGATCAGATCCGCATACGGGCTGTCCCACCAGAACTTCTTGGATGTGAGCACCGACCGGTTACCCGACGTCGCGAGGATCGCTCGCTGCATCGGCATGGCCTTGAGGTCGTCGATCCCGAGAATGGGTTCGTTGGACCACGATTCGCTGGTGCTGGTGTTGCCCCAGCCGCTCCCGGGGTTCGAGCGGCTGCGCCGTCGCACGTCGCGGGTGCCGATCATCCGGCTCAGCCCTTCGAGATAGGTCTGGCTATTCGACGACCCGGCGTAGATGTAGGCGTTCGACGAGTCGAGCAGCATGTCGAGTTTGTCTTTCGACCACACCTTCGACGCCTGCGCCAACGACTGGAGCAGCGTCAAGATGACGATGCCCTGGCCACCGAAATGGGAGTACCAGTCCGGAAGGTCCGGCAGGGCACACACATTGGCGGCCTCGTCGAGGACCGCGACCACCGGGACCGCGATGCGGCCACCGTCACGGCGGGCCTGGATCACCGCCGCCTTGAAGATCGTGTCGGCCAGGGCCGTGGTCAGCGACGTCGCCGCCCCCGCACCCTCCATCGACAACGCGTACATCGTGTCGGTGGAGGTAACGAACTCTGCCGGGTGGAACTGCGGCAGGCTGTGGGTCAGCTCGTTGCCGCTGGTGTCGGTGGGGTCGTCGTCGAAGCGGGCTCGAGTCGGTGGCACGACCGTGCGGGCATACGCCGGCACCGTCATTACGTTGAGGAACCGGCGTGCCATGTCGTAGAGGCCGTCCTGCTGGCGCGGGTTGAGGTTCGCCGCGGTCTCCAACCGTGCCGCGGCACCGGACTGGCCGTTGGCGCGCAACAACGTCCGCGCCACCGGCACCTTCGGATCGGTCAACCAGGCATCGACATGTTTCAGGTCCCCGCCTCCGACCGCGGCCGCGAGAATGTGCAGCGCGAGGAGTTCCTTGGCGCCGCCGTCGAAGTACGCGTCGACCCGGGCATCAGCCGCGGTCGATGATCCGGCGAAGATCGACGCGAGATCGCGGGCGTCGTTGAGTTCAGCGACCGACCACAGCGGGTTCCACCACCACTGCTGGCCTTCCACTCCGGTGATGTTCTGGAGATCCGACACCCAGATCCGGCCACGGGCCCGTGGCGGCCCACCGACACCCTTCTTCACCGCCGACACTCCCCGCACCACGCCGTCCTCGGCAGTGCCGGGGATGTCCTCGGCGGAGCGGACCCAGCGGGTCGCGTCGTAGATGTCGGCCTTGTTCGACGTCGCGAACACCGGTCCCGGCGCCTGGCAGATCATCGGGATGGCGTAGCCGGTGGTCTTCCCCGACCGGGGGCCACCAACGATGAGCCCGACCCACTCCCACGGCATGAACAGCGGCGCCCCACCGATCAGGTTGCCCAACAAAAGCCCGTAGTCGAGTGGATGCCGCACAGCGCGCGATCCGCGCAACCGGTTCGCCGACGGTTTGGCGTCGCGGGCGGTGATCGACGTCAGCTCCCGTGGTTGCGGCATGAACGATGCCGCCTGGTCGAACTCGCGCAAACCCCGCCCTTTCACCCGGGAGCGGGCGATGAGGACAGCGGGGACCGCGACCGCCGCGAGGAGCAGCACCAGGATCACCGTCGATGCGATCGGCCACTGCTGCTTACCGGTGGCGACCTCGATACCGGCCTGGAACGGGTTGGCCGGGGCCGCACCGTCGACACCGGAGACCCACCGGCCTGCCAACCATGCGAGATACGCGATCGCCACCAGCGCGACAACCGCCAGGACCGCGACCGGGCCCAGCATCGAATCGCGTTGGCCTGCATCACGGCGTTGCGTTGACGTGCTCACAACTCTGGACCCTGCGATGTCGAGCTGGCCAGCTCCAGATGCGGCCCCGCAGCCGAGGTGTCGTTACCGGCCCACTGGCCCGGGTCGGTAGCCGCCGCGTTTGGATCCGGACGAGTGTCGGCGAGTAGATCGCCGGTACTCCGTGCTGGTTGATCCTGGTTGAGGACTTCGTCCCATGTCCCCGCGTACTCCAGTGCCGCTGCACCATGCCCGGTGTCGGCGACCCTGTAGGCGTATTTTTCGGGATCGTAAACGTGCGTGTCCGGGTCAAAGGGCTCTCGGCTCGACTGAGCCTTCTCCACGTCTGCGAGGGCACCACTGGTGATGTCAGCGCCGACACCGGCGTCATGGGCACGGTCATCCCATGCCTCCGCCCACATCTCCGCTGTGTCCGCTGCGCCTTCTGCGCGTGACGCGTCGACGTCGGCGGCCCGGTACTCGGCGTGGGTCTCGCCGTGGGTCTCGCGGGCGGCGTCGGCGTCGGCGCGCGCCTGCTCGGCATCAGCGCGGGCAGCGGTGGCCACGGCGTGGGCCGCGGCCCACCGCGCCTGGAGGTCGCCCGTTCCGAGATCGCGATGCACGAGGGGTTTCTGCTCTGCGCGCAGAGCAGCGAGTTCGGCGCGGCGGCGCTGCTCGGCGAGCTGCATCCGGCGTTGGAGGGCCTGTACCAGTTGGGTGGCAATCGACGTCACCGTCGAGATCCCCTTCTGCATCCCGGTGACAAGCTCCCGGTCTTCGTGTTCGTGCGGGTGACTCATGTGGAGCTCCTTGGCTATTGAGTGGTGATGGACGACAGTTGCCACCCGGCCGGACCGCCGGCGGAAGCAACGACCCACACAGTCATCGGGGCGAGTTTTTCTCCGCCCGGGGTGACCGTCTGGGTGATGGTGACCACCCGCGATGCGGTGGTCGCGGAGTCTGGCGGGTGTTCGTCGGACTGCACGTCGGCGGCCGCAGTCACTCGTGCCTTATCGGCTTTCCACTGCGCCCACTGGGCACCAGTGATCGGCGCGAGCAACGACCACGTCCCGTCGACGGAGGTCCGGTACTGCGAGGACAGCAAATCCCCGGCACGAGCGGCTGCCGAATCTGCGGGACTGGTGTCGGTGCCGCGGTAGGAGAACACCGCCTCGAGCGCGGAGACGATCACTTGATCCGGCGAACAGATCCGGCCGTCACCGCACGCCCCGGGCTGGGCCGTCGGTCCGGGTTGCATCGTCAGCGGAGGATCCGACGATGCAGCGGCACTGGGACTGGGCACTGATGGCGCCTGTGTCATGGTCGTGGCGTCGTCACCGCATCCGGCCAGTACCGCGCACACCGCGGCCGCGGCGAGCACTCCCATCACCCGCCTGGTCATGCCGACCTGCGGTGGTCGTGGTCGACCAGGCGGACGTTGACCGCCTCGTTGGCCGCGCGGGCGGTGGTGATTGAGTCGCCGATTACCTCGCTGCGGGCGCGGCGCAGGAGCACTCGCACCCCGGCCGAGACGCATTCCTCCATTGCGGCGTCGATCGCCGGGACGATCTGTGCCGGGGATAGGTCCGCTCCCAGCAATGTCGCCAACACTGTTGCTGCGGCGTCGTGCTCACTGTCGGCTTCGGTGATCGCGACCTGGTGGTAGTCGGAGATCACGGCCCGTAACCGGACCCGGTAGGAGGTGCCGGTCATCACGCGGCCGCCTGTTCTGTGTCGCCGGCCTCGAGGAGGATGTCGAGGCGGATGTCGCGCCACCCGTGCGAGCCGGGTGCCCGGCACAACGCCACCGCCGGGGACTGGTCATCGACGTCGATACTCAGCGCCACCCGATGCCGTGACGCCGTCGCCGCGAGGTCGGCCGGGTCGAGGTCCGGGTGGCAGGTGTGCAGCAGCAGCCGGATCGTGGAGAGTTCGGCGTGCTCGCGGGCCTTGCCGGCGATGAACACCGCTTTGTCGGCCGCAGACAGCTCGGCCGAGAGGTCGTCGAAGGCGTAGATCCGATCATCAGAACGGAACTCGCCGTACCAGGATTGCTCGCCGGTGGCGTCGCAGACGGCGAACGAGGCGACCTCGGCGTCACCGGCGGACCACAGCTCAATCTCCGGGGCGTCGGTGGCGGCCGCGGCCACCTCAGCGGCACGTTCGGCGGTGACGCGCTCACGGATCGCGTTGTAGTCGATGCCGAGCCGTTGGCGCATTACCGTTTTCGCTTTCGGCCACAGCGCCCGACTGTCGAGCTTGTTGTCTTTGGCCCACCCGTAGAGCTCGGTGTGGGTCGTCATGGCCTTCAACTTGTCGGCGGCGGTGTCGACGGCCTTCTCGGCGGTCTCCCACTCGGTCTTGCTACTCATCGGTGTTCTCCTTCATCGGTTGTGCCGGGTTGGTCAGTCGCGGCCGGTGTTGGGGCCGGGTGCGGGTCGTGGGGGTTGGTCGTCGCCGGGGTAGGAGAATCGGCGGACGTATTGCCCTTCGCCGGCCCACCCCGACAGCGGCATGATGGCGATTTTCTGCCCGGACTGGGGAGCGTTGAGCAGCATGTCTTTTCCGTCTTTTTTGCCCCAGTAGATGCCGACGTGATGCGACCCGGATGCGGAGCCGCCGAAGTAGATGAGGTCGCCGGGTTGCTTCTGGTCGTTGGGGATGGGGTGGGCGTGGACGTCGCCCTGCTGCGATCCGGTGAAGTGATCGGTGCGCACGGTGCCGCCGGAGGCTTGGTAGAGCGCGTACATGGTGAGCCCGGAGCAGTCGAACCCGACGCGGGCGTAGTCGCCGAAGCTGTCGGCGGTCCCGCCGTCGTGGATGCCGACGGTGGGTCCGTACCAGTTGCCGCCGCCCCAGGAGTACTGCATCCCGATGTATCGCGATGCCGCAGCGATGATTCGCTGCCCGAACGGACCGGCCAGCGGCGAGTTCGGATCACCCTGCGCCCCTGCGGAGCACGCCGCGCTGCCGTCGGTCGAGGAACTGACGCCACCGCCGGTGGCGGCCGCGAGTTCACCGAGTTTCGGTGTGACCGCGGCGATGACCTTCTCAGCCAGCGTGCGGGTGGTGGCGTAAGCGTCGGGCCCGGAGATCTCGACCTTCTGCGCCAGCGCCGCGGCGTCCAGTGTTGCTTTGCCGGGGACCTTGTCGGCGGTGTCATAGAACCAGTTGATCTGCCAGACCGGGTCCATCAGCTTCTTGAGATCGCCGCCGGCGTGGACCGAGGCGCGGATCTGGTGTGGACCTACGGAGTCGTGATCGGAGCCGTCGCCGTCGTTCGGAAACTTCTCCGAGCCGGGGACGTTCGTCTTGTTCGACAGGTTGCGGTAGGTCGACTCGGTGGCCATGGCCATCGACTGGGCCAGGATCACCGAGTCGGGTTCGTTGCGCTGTTTGCCGATCGCAACACCGTTGGCCGCGAGTGCAGTCTGTTTGGGGTTGAGCCCGGCCACGGTTGCGCCGTTGGCACCCTGAACGCCCATTCCGTAGCCGCTAGTCGCCGCGGCGGTCTGGCAATCGTCGGTCGCACCCGATCCGGTGAGGACCGCCACCAGGAAGATCGAGGCAAGCACGATCGCGGCGACCGCCCCACCGATCGCCTTGCCCGCTCCCCCACCGTCGGAATCCATCAGCGCATCAACTCATCGCCCGACGGCCCAGAGCCGAGAGACGTTCGTTGAGACGGGTCAGGGCAGCGACTTTCGCCTCCAATGCGACCAGGGCAGCCCGGTCCTCGGTGGTCAGCAGAAGCTCCGGGTGCGCCGCACGCCACCAGTTGCGCACGGTGTGCGGATGCACGGCGACGTTCTGGGCGACCAGGGCGAACGCCTGATGCCGGGTGATCTCCCCGCCGCCGAGCAGGTCGTCGACCGCATCGACCGCGGCGGCTTTGAACTCGTCGGTCGCTGCTTCGCCCTTCTTCATGTGTTGGCCTCGAGTCCGAATCGCTGGTTGGTGTTGTGGACGCCGGACCCGGCCTCGGTCGGGGTGAACGAGAGCCGAAGCGGGATGCCAGGGCGGTCGTCCTCACCGGACTTGAGCATGAAACAGCCAGTGCCCGGCGGTCGTTGGCGGTGACCGGTGGTGATCTGCTTGATCGTCGCCGCCGTCGGTGGCGGGGTCGTCGACCACGACGTGATCAACCGCTTTTCGGTGTTGGTGAACGACATGACGCCGCCGAGGCGTTCGATCTCATCCGGTCCGACGGGGCCAATGATCTTCGCTCGTGCACGCTCGATGAACCCCAGCGCCTTGTTGACGTCGGCCTGGGACTCGAACGAGGCGAGGTCCTTGATGGTGTGAGTGATCAGCACCAGACCGGTACCGATCTGCCGGTTGAGGCGGGTCAAGGAGTTGACCTTGTCGACCATCCCCGGCTCAGCGAGAACCTGCCACAGCTCGTCCATGATCACGAGGAACTGCCGTTTGTTCGACAGCCCGGCATCGGCAAGGGTGTGGGCGGCCTCGACCGCGCCGAACCCATCCGACCAGCAGGTCAGCAGGATCGCCGCTTTGAGCTTGGAGTGCCCGTCAGGGATCTTGGAGACGTCGACACACACCGCGGGGGCGTCGACGTCGATCGGGACCGTCGACTGGTGGTTGAACACCTCACCGAGGGGCCCGTCGACGATCGCACGCAACGCCTGGCGGAGTTTGCGGGTGATGTCGCGGAACTGGTGGCGGTCATCAGCGCCGGCGGCCCCCCACAACGCCTCGGGAGACTCATCGAGCGCGGCGTCCATGTGCCGCAACAGCGGTGGGCGGGAGAAGGTGAACCCTTCACCGCCCTCCTCGACCGGTCGGTACAGGTGATACAGGATCGCCGAGATCAGCGTTTCCTCGAAATCGGCGACCGACGAGCCGCGGCCGAGCTGCACCAGGGCGGTGACGGCCTGGACCTGGCGGGCATGGACCTGATCGGCGACGTACTCGGCGAGATCCCCACGTCCGGCGTCAACGAGACGCGGGATGATCGACCCCAACGCCCCGACAGCAAGGGGGTTGATCTTCGCCGCACCGGGGCCGGCGTCGATGACCTGGCCCTCGACGGCGTTGGTGAGGCCGACGTAGTCGGGTTTCACATCGCCCATGAACAGCACCGTGTGGCCCTGGGCCATCGTGCCGATCGCGATGCGGCGGACCAGCGACGATTTGCCGAACCCGTTGAGGGCGAGGACGAACAGGATCGGGGCGGTGATCAGACCGGCGTTCATCCACGACAGCGGATCGAACCCGACATCCTCCCCGGTGAACAGGTGCGACCCGATCGGTGTCCCCAGCATCGGCGCGGCGGCGCCGAGGCAGTACGGCGACAGCCCCGCGGTCTGGGTGGTCGTGGCGCGCCACTCCGGAAGACGTGCCGTGGTGGCCATCCGGCCGCCACCGGCGCCGAGGAACCCACGCATCGACTTACCGGGCATCGGCTTGTCCCAGCCCTCGGACTCGATCAACCGGTCGATCGCGATCGCCCGACGACGCTTCTCGCGACCCAGCTCGCGTCGGGCCTTCTTCCCTGCACGCCCGCTGAGTTCGGCCGTCTCGGTCAGCTCCGCCATCCCGAGTGCGGTGCGAATCTTCACCCCGGCAACGCGGACATGGGTCTTGGTCGACGCCTCCTCAACCGACGGCATGTCCTCGAGCGGGGTGGAGCGGTGCCGGGCACCGATCGGGGCGCTCACGCGCCAAACTTTCCGGAAATGGTGGCGTACTCCGGGAGCACCACACCGATCCCGAGACTGCCGGCGAACGCGGCGGCCTGATAGCCCCAGCACCGACGCAACCCGATACGCGCCGAGTCACCCATCGCCTCGATCTCCGAGCGCAGCGTCGGGATGTCATCACCGGCCGCGACGGTGGCGGTGACGATCATCCCGAACCGCGTCAACCCGGCACCGCGGGCCTGCTCGGAGCGGGCAGCATTGGTGTTCTGCACACGCAGCGACGCCGATGCCGAGACCACACCGCGCTTGGACTGCTCAGCCGCGAGTGCTTCGCGGAAGTCGTTGTCGACGAGCTTGACCGCGTCCGCGGTCGAGTGGATGCGGTAGATGATGGTGACCCGTTTACGGGGCACATCCATCCGCGGCGCCAACAGCGGCAACAGCGTGTCGGAGGGGACCTGACCGGCCGGGGGCGCGGCCATCTCCCACGACACCGAGGTGAACCCGTTGTGGCGGTACTCGCCCCACCCTTCCTCGGCGGTGATTGGCCCGGTACCGGTCCAGCGCAGATCATCGGACTCGGTGGTCCCGGCGATCTTCTCCAGATCGGTCACAAGCTCCGGGTTGTAGGCGCGCGTGGGGTAGATGCACAACTCCCCCGCCGACAGCGGTGCGGCGGCGATGCCCGCCTGGGCGGCGGCAACGATCAGCGTCGAGACCCGACGACCGATCTCGGCGGCCTGATCGGCCACCTCGCGGGATGACGCTTCGCGCAGCGGTGCGAACGTCAGCGTCAACCGCACATCTGAGCGCACCCGCGCCGATCCACGATCGAGCACGGTTTCGGCCATGACCTGCTTGGCATAGGCCGGGGCGTTGGGGTCGGTCATCCGGCGGACCTCAGCCCCGACGCGGGCACCGGCATCGGGAACCGACTCGACGACGACCTCCGCGCCGACCGCACCGCGGGATGCACCCAGGCGGGCGAGGAAATCGCCCTGGCCGGCGACCCACTCGTTGATCTGCCACTGATCGACGCGCTCCTGGCCCTGCGGTTGGACCGCCAACGAGATCGCGAAGTGGTTCTTCGACGGGTAGTGGATCAACCCGAACCGGCGACCGTCGCGCAGCTCGTAGGAGTACATGTGCGACCCGGCGGCGATACCGGGCATCCGGGCGGAGCCGGGGACCTGACCGAACACCCCGCCGCGATAGATCGTCTGCTTACGCAGCTTGGCCCACGAGAATTGAAGCCTCAAGATCGTCATCTCCCAACCTGTTCGCCCGCCGCGTGAATACACCAGCGGGGCCATACCAATAACCGACAACAGCGCCAACACACCTGTCACAGGCAGGGATTGGGTAAACACGAACGTCATGATCACCGCGATGACCAGGAAGCCGGCCATCACCGTCACGCCCCAGTTCATTCCGAACAGGCCGGTCGATCGGGGTCGCTCCCACCGGCCGTAGAGCAGCAGTGCGTCTCTGTCGGCGGCCATCAGCGCATCCCTCCCTCGGCACCCATGCCGTCGTCGCCGCTGTCGAAGAACGCTTGGGCTGACTGCGACATGACGTTCGTCGCGGCCATCGCGTCACCCGCTGCGGAGAACCGGTTTCCGCCACCACCACCGGATGACGAACCACCCCCGCCGCCACCGGATGACGAATCCGGGGGCGGCATCGCCGACGACGACGGCACGTTCGATGACGCACCACTCATCTCCGCGCCACCACCGCCCGAGGTCGGGCCGCGGCCGCCACCAGACGATCCGCCCGAGGCCATCGCGCCCGCGCCCTCGGAGCTACCCGCCCCCGACATCCGCGACACCCCGCCGCCGCCACCGCCGCCGTCGCCGCCACCAGAGCCACCGCCACTGCTCAGACCGCTTGTGGCGGCGCCGGACTGACCTGCGGTCGATGCCGCACCGCCACCAGCGGCCGATGCACCACCGGACGCGGCAAGGGTTCCACCCGCCGCGACAGCGCCGGCGACCATCGCGCCCGCAGCCAGACCGGAGCCCCCCGACATCGACAGCCCGGCCGAGACGAGTTTCATCAGCATCGGCAACACCAACGCCGAGAGGAACAGCAGAATGAACCCGTAGAGGACCTGGGCCTGATCGTTGGCGCCACTGGCACCGGCCAGGGTGAACGCGGCGACGAAGCAGCTCGCCGCGACGAGTTTCCACAGCAACAGGGCGATGACCCAGCGCACCGTCTTGGAGTACGCGGCCTTGCCGAGTTCGGTTCCCGAGGCGGCACCCATGATCGGGATGTAGGCGGTCACCAGGATCAACATCGCCTGGCGGACAACGAGAACGACGGCCTGGAAGATCGCCCCCAGTACACCGAGGATGGCGATGATCAACACCAGGCCCGATCCCATGCCCATCAGAACGTTGACGTTGACGATCCGTTCGATGACCTTCGACGGCGCTTCACCTTTGGTCACCGAGTTCAGCCACGCGATCGACAGTGCGTCGGTGCCCTGACTCAGCGCGGTCAAGAACCCGCCGAACATCCACGCCCCGATGACCGCGCGGCCCATCGCCTGGAACTGCTCCTCGCCGGCGGCATAGACCGCGTGGCGTTTGGCCAGCATCAACCGGATCGCACCGACCACGATCGACAACGCCATGAAGATCAACTGCAACCGCAGCGTCAGTTCCTTGACCTTCTGGATCGCCGAATACTGCGCCGCCTGCGGGGTCGGTATCCGCACGAACCAAGTCAGCACCGTCACCATCGCGGTCCCCGCGCCCTGCAGGATCGACTTCACAATCCCCTTGAAGCCGTCGGAAGCAACGTCTTTCACGGCATCTTTGGCCGCCCCGCCCACGGCCTTTGCCGCAGTGCAGGACCCGGGGGCTATGGCTTGCCCGGCGGCGCAGACCGCGTCGGTGATCGGGTTCGCCTGGGCCACCGGAGCTGCGCTCGGCACGATGGCCGCGCCGCCGAACGCCACGAGCGCAGTGACGAGAAAAGCTGTGAGTGTGCGGCGCAGTGCCGTTCTCAGTCGGTCCATGGGCTCATCCCCGCGATCGCGAACCGAATCTCCGGGCGGCCGGGACTGGTCGGGGTGACGATGAGCTTCCAGGTGCCATCGGACCACGTCATTGCCAGCGTCGAGACGCTGTATCCGCCGGAGGGGTTGTCGTCGGGGTAGACCGGCCCCGATGCGATCTCCACTGATGCGAAGGTGCTGGAGTAGTTCGTGACGCTGACACCTTGCATCGTGCCGGCGGCGAGATCTGGATTGGTCAGGGCGACCTTGCGCACCGGCCGCGAGGTTTTCGCCACCTGTTCGATAGCTGCGGTCTCCCCCGATAGCAGAGTCCGTTGCACCGTCGCGGCGACGTCGTCGGGGGCACTCAACCACAGCGCGAGGATGGAGACCCCGGCCAGAGCTGCGCCCTGCGGGGTACGCGCCCACCCCTGCGCGACACCATCTTTGACCTCGGTAGGTCCGTCGGAGGTGGAGAACGGGACGATGGGCAGGTCGTAGAGCTTCTGCCACATCAGTCCAGCGGGGACGCCGTTCTCATCGGCGGGGGTTCTCCCGGTCTGCGGCAGGATCTCCCCGGCTGGATTGGCGGGGAGCTGTACAGGTTTGTTGAACTTGTCGACGGTGGTGCCGGTGAACCCAGACCCACCGGTCGCCGTGGACGTCGGCGGGGCCGTGGTGGGGGCGGTCGTGGTCGCGGGTGCCGTCGCGGGGTTGGTGGTGCTGTGGTTCAGGACGACCACGAGCACACCGGCGATCGCCAGGACGACGATGATCGCGATGACGCTGAGCCACACCCCTTTGCGGGAGGTCGGCTTGGGTGCGGTGGTCGGGAACACCGACCGCGGCGCGTTCATCAGCATTGGCCTTTCAGTGCGATCGTCGACGGCGGGATGCCGTCCACCGCGGTAACCGTCGAGGCAGTCGACGACGAAACGGGCAGTTGGAGCTGCCAGTCGCCCTCGGCGCCCCACACCACTGACGCGGCGTTGGAGGTGTAGGAGCCGTCCTTCTGGCGGGCGATGATCGCGACGTCGGCGCGCTGCGGGGTGTACTTGCGCATCTGGTATCCGCAGATCTTCGGCGGATCGGTGGCCGGTGCGGTGATCGACACCCGAACCCGCTCGATGGTCCAGGCGTCCCGGGACGGGCCAGGGGCGAGGAGCTGGTTGCCGACGTCGGACCACTGGTCGTCGGCGGCCACGCTCATCCGGACCGTCGCGTTGATTGCGGCCAGCCCGGCGCCGGGCCCGTTGTGGTCGAAACCGTGGGGGGCGACGATCGGGATCGAGGCGTGCGGCCCCTGGTCGGCCGTCGGCACTTTCATGCCCTGGAACGACGCCCAGTCCAGACCGGTGGGTGGTGCATCGGGGGCGACCTGTGCGACGGAGCTGGCCGGGTCGGTACCGGCAGGCTTGTCGCTGCCGCACCCGGCCAGCAGGGCGGTCGCGGCCAGGAGCCCGGTCAGGACAGCAGCGCCCCGGCGATTGCCCCGGATGCGCCGACCACGATCGCCGCCATCAAGTTCGCGACGATGTTCTCCACCCCGTCGGCTCCGTGGCCGTCCTGTTTGGCCTGATAGAACAGGCCCCCGATCCAGATCAACCGGGCCACGGCCAGCAGACATGCAAGCCAGGCGACCCAGCCCAAGACCTGCTCGAGTCGGGCGTAGGCGGCGTCCATTCCGTCGTTCATGTTGTGTCCCTGTCTGGTTCATGGGGTGTGCCTGTTCTGTGGGGGTGCGGGCTCTGCGGAAGCTCGTGGTCAGACGAGTGCGCCGACGAGACCGCCGGCGGTGGCGATGACGACGCAACCGACCAGCGTCCAGGCGACCTTGGTGGCCGCGGCGTTGTCGGCGGTGCCGTGGGACTTCTCGAATCCGAACTTGGCGCCGGCGGCGACGAGGGCGACGACGGCGGCGATCATGGCCAGCCATCCGGCCCAGGAGACGACGGTCAGCAGCTTGTCGGAACCGGGAGGGGCGGTGGGGTTGACGGTGATCGAGTCGGCGATGTTGGTGATCGTGGAGCGCATGGTCATGTCTGTTCCTTCTGGTGGGGGTTGGTTATCCGCGGTACCGGGCGGTGACCGTGGAGACGATGTCGGCGCCGACGGTGCACACCGACAGCGGAGGTCCGACAGCGAGATCGGTGGATTTCTTGTCGGGCAGCGGGGTTCCGGGGAGCCACGCCGCCAGCGCGTCGCGGCGGGCGAGGACCAGTTCGTCGATCCAGGGCAACGTCCAGGTGTGATCGACGTTCTCCCCGACGGTGGCGGCGTAGCGGGCGACCTCTTTGGGGATGCGGCCCGGACGAGGAGGGGTCCAGATGATGCCGAACACATCGACGGGCTCGGGGACGATGTCGTTGCGTAGCCGGTTGGCGGCGTCGTCGACCCCGGCCATCGACAGCCGCGCGACGAGGACGCACCACTGGGTGGAGCCGCGGTTGGCGGGCCACAGCTGTCCGGAATCGGCCGCCGGTGCCCACATTTTGGCGAGGGTGGTGGTGCCCACTCCCCCGGCCGCGCCGACGAGGGCGAACAGCGGCGGCAGGTTGTGCCCGGAGGTCAGTTCGTCGGTGCGCCAGGACGTTGGTTGCGCAACGGCGGCTTCGGCGTCGGGGTGGGTGTTGGTGTACGCCTCGTCGTGATCGGTCATCACGGTTGGCTCCCTTCATCGGAGACGATCGCGTCGATGACCCACGCCGTCGGAGTGGTCGCGGACAGATAGAAGGTCATGCGGTGCCCGACCTGTAGTGGGTCGGCCCCGGAGTGCAACCGGAGGTCGACGAGCACTCGAGAAGCGGAATCGGTGGTCGTGATCTGCGCGCACCACCCGTTCGCCGGCGGCAGTGCGGTGATCCACCCTTGAAGCTGGTCAAGTGTCGGGGCGAGCGCGGTCTGGGCCATCGTTGCCCGAGCCGCAGCCGCCGAACGGGCGTCGATGAGGGCGGAGACAAACGACGCGATCACACCGACCGGGGTCTTCTGATCCCCACCGGTGGCCACGGTGGTGGTGTCCCCGTTAGTGCCGCTGGCGCACCATCCCTGCGGTGCCGGTCCGGCAGACTTCGCGGCTGGGGCTGACGAGTCGTCGCCGGGGAGAACCACGACCACGCCGATGGCGATGACCGCGGCCAGGACTGCGACGAACGCAGCGACAATCCCGATTCGCCGTAGCGATCGACTGCGGGCCTTGCGGGCGCGGCCGTCGACCACGAGACGGTCCAGGCGATCGTCAGTGGGTGCTGCCCACTGCTCGGCCCAGTCCTGCTGTGCTGGTGTCGGTGTCACCGCTGCCCACTGCGCGGTCGGGGCGTCATCGCCGGGACCGTGGCCGCCGACAGCGATATCGCCGCGGTGCGCGGAGTCGTCGACCGCCGAGTAGGCCAGGTCGTCTCCCGGCGCCGGGTAGGAATCGCCCGGCGGTGTCGCGGGCGCGGCGGGCGCCCAGAGGTCCAATGCGTCGTGCCCGGCGCCGGGGACCGGGGAGTTGGTGAAGTGTTGCTTCTCCTCGATGCCGTCAGCGGGCGGTTGCGGGGTTGTCGATGCGGGGGCGGTGACCCAGCCCCACCGGTCGTCGCTCACTGCTCGACCTCCCCGGCCACTCGGACCGCGCCAGGAGCGCCGGTGACGGTGGCGCGCATCTTGTACTCCGCATCCGCCCCACTCGGGGGTTTGTAGTCGAGGGTGAACAGCACTGTGGACGGGTCGGTTTGGCGCAACCGCAGGCAGTAGGTGGTGCCGGGTGGGAACCCGGCCAGGGCATCGGAGAGGTTCTGGGGGCGGCCCATCGCGGCGCCCTGGGCGACAGCGTCGGCGGCGCGGGTGGAGTCGCGGGCGGTGATGACCGACCAGTGGTAGTTGGCGACAGCGCCGATCCCGGAGTCGTGGTCCCCGCGGCCGCGGGTCACCGTCTCCCCCGGCGCGGCAGAGGACGGGTCGCACGCAATCGGGGTGATCGCAGGAATTGGAGGTATTTGGCTGACCTGGCTGCGGTCGGGGGCGAAGTCGGCCAGTGAGGGGGCCGAGTCATCGCCGCACCCGGTGGCCACGGCGAGGACAGCGAGGGTGCCGCACACCACCAACACACGGCGGAAAGCCGGGTGGTGGTGTGCGCTGGTGGTGTGCGACAGGTTCATTGCAGGTCAACTACTTTCGGTGCTTGCCCGCTGCGGGAGCGGGGGCGAGCTGCGGGTAGGTGATCTTCAAGCCGGGAAACGCCTTCTGTGCCTGGCGGCCGAAGTCGGCGACACCCTGGGCGACGGCGTCGCGGGCGGTCTGGGCGAGAGCCCCGGCGGCCTGGAACGGAGCGTCGGCCTGCTGATGCGAGATCGCGATCGGGGCCTTGATCGGGCCGACGTTGATCTCGCCGGAGACATCGCCGGACTTGTTAACGACGTAGTCGACCTTCCCGTTGCCGGGCAGGTTCGCCCGATCCAGGTGCAACTCGTACTGGTTGGCCTCGGGGTTGGGCGGCGCAGGCTTCGACAGGATCGGAGCCTCGTTCGTCGCTCCACCCAACGGAGCGTTGGGGTTTCCGCCGGGATCGCCTGCGCCGACGGCGTAGCCGATGATCCCGCCCAGGGCCGCGCCACCGAGCGCACCCAGGGCCGCGCCACCGGCGCCGCCGGCGAGGGCACCGACGACGGGGCCCGCGGCCAGACCGATCAATGCGCCCGGTCCTGCGAGAGCAGCAGCACCAGCCGCGCTACCCACCGGCGAGAGCGGCGTGCCGCCGACGGCACCGACGATCGCACCGGTCGCGGCGCCGACCCCGGCGCCGACGGGGAGGCCCACGATGGCCCCGGCAACTGCTGCCGGGATGCCCAGTGCCACAGCACCGGCGGCACCGCCGGCGAGGATGCCGACGGTCGTCGAGGCGGCGGTGCGGGCGGCCTGATCCTTCGGGAAGCCGATCGACTCGTAGTAGGTGGCGGTGCGGGCCTCGATGGTCGCGGCCTGGCCGTTGATGTTGTGGGCATCTGCATCAGAGATGACGCCCTGGGCGAAGTGCAGGTTGCCGAGCTTGATGACGCCGGGGTGACGGAGCTGGTTGGGCAACACCGGGGCGACGGGGGCAACCCGCCGCGGTGCGCGCAGCGCCGGGGGCACCGGGTTGTAAGAGCCGCGGTAGGTCGGTTCGACGTAGCCCGGTGAGTTCTCGTAGACCACCGGGGCGTCGTAGGTCGGCGCCGGGATGATCGACGGTCCCGGCGGGATCGGAGCGGGCGCGGGCGCGGGGGCGGAACCGGGCGCGGTGTCTGTCGTGGGGGGCGCCGAACCGGGAGGTGCGGCGAGGGCCTGCCCGGCGGTGGCGGCGGTGATCGCGGCGGCGAGCACCACTCCTGCTGTCGTGCGGGTCATCCGGTGCTGGGACACGGTCATTCTCCTTCTGGGTGGGTCTGCGTCGACGGGACCGTCGACGTGGTGGTGGTTGGGGTTCCGGCGACGATGTCTCCGCCGCCGGGGTTGTAGGACGAGCCGTCACCGATCGAGGCATCCGAGCCCGAGGTCGACGAGGACGACGTGGTGGTGGTCGACGGCATCTCCACCGACGGTGTGAACACCGAGGAGGTGCTGTTGCCCGAGGAGGTGTCGTAGTTGAGGACACCGTCAGATCGGTACGGGGAGAACGAGTGCTGACCGGCCGCGTCGTGGGCCAAGGCGGCGAACCACTGCGCGATATACATCGCTGCACTCGGCACCGAGGCGGTCGTCGCCTTGGCGTAGGAGGTGTGGGTCTGCCCGGCGTTCCAGTACGACACCAGGTTGGTGAGGTTGAACAGATCGCTGTTTGCGGTCACCTCGGTCTGCACCGCCTGGAACGCTTCGTCGGTCCACCGCGACACCGTCGACGGCGGCACCAGCTCGACCAACGCGGCCGGAACCTTCGCCGCCAGAACCCCGAGCGCAGCAAGCGGGTTGGCCAAACCGACGGCGGCGACCTGGGCGATCGTGTCAGGGGTGAACACCGACTTCACCACGGTCTTCACCGCGTTGAAGCCGATGGTGCCGACCTTGACCAGCGCATTGATCGAGTCGTTGACATTCGGCATCGGCGACCGCGGATCAGAGGCAGCAGCGAGGCGGGTCGAGAGCGGCTGCGACGGCGTGTACGACAGGTCCTCGAGGGAATCACCGGAAACGTCCTGGTTGATGACATCGACACCGGTCTTGATCGCGGTCGACCCCAACGCCGTCGCCAAGGTGGCCAGGGTGCCGACGGGGTCCTTCTGGTCGAGCTTCGACGAACCGGCGATGTTGGTGACCACATGCATCAGAGGCGAGTTCGCCGGAGCGTCGCACGCGAGATCGCCAGTGGCGCAGAAGTCCCCGACCCGGCCTGCGAGCTGGCCGTAGTCACCGGAGATGTCAGCGGTCGGCCCGATCCCGGCGCCGGTCGGGGTGGGCGCGGTGTAGGCCGGGAGCTTGGCGAGCGAACCCGAGTCATCACCGGACGGGGACTGCGGCTTGTCCCCTCCCCCATCGAACGTCGGGGCACCCGCCTGACGGACCGGGTTACCCAACAGCGCAACACCCGCGACACGGGAGGCATCGACCGGGCCCGAGCCCTGCCCGATCGCCTTGGCGACCATCGACACGACCTGCGCACCCTGCGAATAGCCGAGGATCCCGAACTGGGCGTCCGAGCACTTCTGCGCGGTCTGCTTGATCGTGTTCGTCAGCCGCGTCGCGCCCTGGGTGACCGACTGCGAGTACGGCTCATCGCCGCCCTTCACAGCGCCACCGAACCCCGCGTCATACGGCACGGCGACATCAGTGGTCAGCGACCCCGCCAACGACGACAACGGCCGGGTGATCGCACCGAGCATCCCCGAATCGAGCTTGGTCGACCCCGTCGAGCTCGTCTCCCCCGTACCCGGGACACCAAGCACATACAGCGGCGCGCACGCGCCGCCACCTGACGCCGGGGCGGCAGTTGCCTGCGCCCCCGACAGGGCCGCACCCGAAAGTGCGAGGACCGACGCGCACGTCGCGGTCCACATCCGAAAGTGGGTCATAACCAGCCATTTCTATGAAGGGGTGACCGGTCGACGCAGCTACAATCGAAGCTGTTCGAAACAGTCAAAGAGGAACTTCCGAACACACGCCGACTGGGTGCGAGAGACGGCACATCACCCCACCCAGTCGGCTGCAGGTCATGCCAAGCCGGACGACTATCCGGCCCCGCCGACCTGCGTTGCGCTACTGGGTGTAGGGGTTGGTCGACCAGCCCCATCCCGGCCCGTAGTGCTTGCACGGAGCCGACGGCCTCGGTGTTGAGAACCGCTTCTGCGTGCACTTCTCGATCGGCGTGATGGCTCGAGCGCTCGCTGTGCCCGCACCCGCCGCAACTCCCGAGAGAGTCAGGGCCGCAAAGAGACTGACCGCAACGGCCGATGTCTTTATCCGCATCTGCAATTCCTTTCGTCAAACCGCCGACCCGCTTACGGGCCGCGGTCCTCGCGCCGTCCTGGCGCGGGGTCCTCGGGTTTGGCGTCCGGTCCATGTTTGATGGCGGGTAGCCGTCGGGAGATGCTCGATGCGAATTCAGCAGTGCACATCGCCAGATCGGTGCTGTCACAGGCCGGCCCTCAGACGATCAGCGGACCACCAGAGCCATACCGAACTGGGATGGATACCGAACTGCGACGCGGCCTGCACGCACGCGGTCCACTCGGAGATCTGTCCCTGCGAGAGCAGTTCTCGGACGCACTGCTCGGCACTTACCTTCACCGCCTCGGGAATGCTGCGGCTACTGCGTAGTGCCGTTTCGGTGACCGGTCGTCGCACGACCTGGGCCGCCGACCATGGGTCGACATCGCGCACAATCCGTCCTCGACGTATCGACGGGCCGCTACGATGAGCGCAGTCGCGGCCCTATGGGTTGCTGGCTGTTCGATCGGTTCGGACGCGCTAGGGACGCCAATCACTGCCGCGTCCGAACCGGTTCTTTCGAGCCAGGTGGGCGGTCCCTGGCACGTCTACTTCCTGTTTCCTACCCTTGCACTGCAAGCGTATTACCTTCATACGTCGGTCACAAGTGCGTCATTTGCTGTCTGCGTTGGTTGTGTTAGTGGTTTATGATGCCATCAGGTTCGGCTTATGAGAGGAGGTGTGCATCCAGTGGCTCGCAATAAGGTGCTGGCGACCGAAACAGCACTTCACCAACTACGAGCCGCTACGCTCTATGGCGTGTCTGACGAGATTCCTCCGCCTCTTGCGCACCTCGCGGATGCCGTGAAATCCCGACGAAGGGGCCTCGGTCTCACAAGAGAAGCGCTTCGTCTCGCGGGCGGGCCTTCTGATTCGACGTTGGCCCGAATTGAGAACCCCGAGCCCACCACCGCCTTTCCGCGGCCGAGTACTTTGGCCCGATTGGACGTCGCGTTGACGTGGGAACCCGGCTCTGCAGCAAGCTGTCTCGACCTGAAGCCCCCGCGCCCGATCTCGCGGGGTGAAGCGCCTGATGAGAAGGCGGTCAAAGGTCCACCAACAGTCGATCCACTCGACTTCGCTCATGTCGCCGTGCCCGCCGAGGTAATCCGCGAAGGACTCGATCTTGTGCAGCGACTCTCTCGTAGCGAGAGGGTCGAGCCGGCACTTTCACGCGAGCTGAGCGTATTCGCACACCATCTTGGCGCAGCACACGCGACCGAGGTGCTGGAACGATTCGTCGCCGCCGGCAAGACGGTTCCCGGATTCCTACTGACGACGTTCGGTCCCTATCTGACAGAGGGTGTTTCAGACGACGAAGTCGACACCAGAAAGCAGCCTGACCAGGAATATCGACGCTGGTTGGCCGGTCTGGCGGTCGACGACGACGGCCGGTTCCACGACCGGCTACAGCAGAAGATTCGTGCAATTGGTTACTTCGCCGACTAAAATAAAAGGATGACGTGCGTGGAGGATGACGACCTTACGACGGCTAGAAGCGAGACCCTCGCGCTGCGGCTGCGAATCATGATGCAGCTCGCGCCCGGGATCGACAAGGACTCGCCTGAGTCGCTCGCCAAACGAGTCAAGGGACTGGGTTGGCCGATCACGGTCGAGCAAGTCAGACGGCACGTCGACGGTTTGGAGACTCCATCCGTGGCCGAACGGGCTGCCTACGCACGAGCCTGCCAGTGGCACGACGACACGTCACTGCTGTCAGACGACCCGTCACAGTACCTACTTCCGCTCGTGCAGGCCGAGATTCTCTTGTCGCTGCGTCTCATCGGGATGCCGCATTCGAGGGGCGGGCGGGAGTTCCAGGCGCTCGGGCACATGTCCATGGACGAACTCCGCAACTACCGCGCTCATCTCTTCTTCCGAGAGCGGCCGCGTCTCCTGGCCGGATGAGGTTGGTTGCGCGGCCGCGGAAAGCTGAGCGGACCCGTCAAGAATCTCCACGCTCCACTGCTGAGCAGCTGGTCCGTTCCCTCAACCCGGGGCCAATGTGGACCGTCGACAGCTTCGTCGTCGAACAGTCATTCCTTCGCAACCGGCCGATCCGCATAGTTAGTGCTTCCGGCGATTCCGATCAGCCCCACGGAATCACGGGCCAGTTGTGGCCCTACGAAAGCCACGATGAAATCGTGGTCAGTGCAGGTCTTTCGGAGACAGAACGCCGATACGTGATCGCCCATGAGATGGGACATCTTCTGCTGGACCATCCGCGACGCGCATCCTCGCACCAGTGGACGCAGTGGCTCAACGCGCTGCCACCGTCGCTCGTGACGGCACAGGTCGGCTCCTTTGTGTGCCATGTCGGTCACGCCTCCGAGCTGAATCTTGCACCGCTGAACGATGGCGAGCGCGCTGAGCAGGAGGCTGAATGGTTCGCCTCGATCCTGTTGGCTCACGTCGACGAGAAGCGGTCGAGAATCGCGGCCCACAGGGGACATGAGCGCGGGGCAGTGATGATCGACCGCATAGCTCGATCCTTCGGCTACTACTGAATGCGATAGGAGTCTGCAGTGTGGCTGCTCGATCTCGTGACTACCGCCGGTTCGTTCGTATTACTCGGCATCGGAGCCGTGTTGCTCAGCCGTTCCGGACCCATCACAGCTCCAACGTCTGGGGCACATTGGATCGGGATGGCGATCGTCCTCTTCGTCAGTGCACGCCTGTTACACCTACCGCCTATCGAAAACAGCTTTGACGCAGTTGCTTTGGGATCAAACCTCCTTGGCAAGTGGTACAACGTGCCGTACTTTCTCACAATTTCGAGCACGACGCTCGCGTTGGTCTACTGCGTTCCAGCGACCGCATGGGTGGTCGGGTATCGATTCAATCCTGCCGCTCCACACTGTATGGCGGCCTTCTCGGTGGCCGTGCTGACGTTGTCATTTGCGACGAGTGATCTGCGGACCAGGCCCATCGGGTACCTACCGGATGCGTTCGAGTGGAGCGCCTCGCAGGTGGTGTTCTGGGCCTACGTGGCGGCCACAATCGCGATCGTTGGTGTTGCCGCTCTCGCGCTTATCGGGCGCACCTTGTCGGAGTTCGCGGGCGCAATTCGCACGATGATGATCCTGATCGGACTTGCAGCGCTCACCGCGATCACCTTTTCCGGCCACATCGTCCTGCGAGTCTTCGTAGTGCACGCTGCTCCGAAGCTGTTTCCTGCGCAGTACGTTCGGAACAGTTCACTCATCGCTGTCGGCTTGACGACCGCTGTCACCGTTCTTCTTGTAGCAGCTCTGCTGGTGCCCCAGTTCGTCAAACTACGTGACCGCCTGCGCAGGTATCAGCTGCTCATCAATCGAAGCGACGAATGGCTACGGTCGCGACGCGTCTTTCACCGAAATCTGTTTGGAGACATCGACGTACCAGTGACTCGGGCTGAATGTTGGAGGGCTTCAGCCACCCCGGTGGTTACCCACCGGATGATGTTCGAGATTGCGGAGCGTTGATCTCGGCCGTGATCATCCATGCGACTTCGGCTCCGATAGCAGCCTCGTCGTACGGAATAGTACGGCCGACAGACGGCGCATATTGCGCTATCGACTGCGCCTCCGTGACGCTCCAGTCTGCGCCCAGCCATTCGGCCGGCGACGTTTCGATGGCCGACTCGAACGCGTAACCGTTGCTGCCGGCGGCCGCCGACATGGCTTTCGTCTCCGCGTCGAGTAGAGCTCCCCGCCCAAAATGGACTGCGAACAGGTGACTTCCAGGTGCGCTCAACCCCACGATGCTGGCCACGATCTCGCGGCTGTCGATGTCGTGAAGATACATAAACAGTCCCTCAGCTATAAAGAGCGCGGGACGCGCTGGGTCGAACCCAGCCGCCAAAAGTTCTTCGGTCCACGACGGCGACGTCAGATCTGCAGCGAGACCTCGCCAATTCGGGCTGTCGATACCGAGCCCTCTCGACTTCAGTTCAGCGACGTCTGACCGGTCGATCTCAAAGACAGTGATCCCGTTTTCGAGCCAGTCGAGTCTGACAGCACGGGTATCGAGACCCGCGCCCAGGATGACGACCTGGCTGATGTCGCTCCCTGCGAGAAGTTCCCGGCATCGGACGTCGAGGAAGTGGGTTCGCACGGATAGCGACACGTACACGCGTTGACCGTCGACTTGATCGAGGGTGATGTTCTCTATTCCCAGGCCAGCCTGTCGGACCAGTTCCGAAGCGAGGTCGTCTCGGAACAGGCGGTCCTCACGAGCCGACTCGAGAGCGCGCATTTGGGCAGTGATCACAGCAGTCGTTCCGACGCTGGAGATGTCGACTGTCATAGTTAGCTACCTTATCGCTGCCGCGCGCCGTGGTTAAGAGCGTGGCACCCACAAGCTACCGAACCATAGGTGCCCTCATAGGCGCCCACGCTTCGGGAGGTGACAGCTAAGGCGTCTATGTCGGACCCAAACCAGAAGCAGCCGACAATTGACGCTACTTCGACGTCGAGAAGCATCCCCGATCGACCGGTGGCTGCGCAGGTGACCAATTCCTGGGGTGTAAACGGATGAGTCCCCGTCACGGCGGTACCTAGAATGATCTAGATAATCGCCCTTTGTCCAGGTTCTTCTAGGTCAATGCATCGGTTGCGGGCCCACCGGGGGGCGGAGCCGGCCGGCATGAGAAAGAACCCGCGTCCCCGGTGCGGGAACTTGACGTGACCTAGACGGCGTGCGGCCAGGTCGTGTTGGTCACGTCACGTCGCCCGCCGGATGCCCGATTACTACTATTTTACATAGTATTTCGGGAAACATGATCAGTAAAGAAGATGCGACCGGTCCTGATGCCCGCCTGTCCTGGTTACTCGCTGCGGTTGCCGGAATGATCGGCGCTGCAGCGTTCCTCGATTCGCAGGGCTACTTCGTCACCTTCATGACCGGCAACACCGAACGCGCTGTGCTGCAGGGATTCGACACAACCCGATCCCGTGGAGTGATCGGCCCGTCCGCGCTCAACGCCGGGATCCTGATCGTGGCGTTCGTCTCCGGGGTGGCCATCGCCATGTACCTGCGGCGCCGGTTCTGGAAGAACCATCCACACGGGGCGACGGTGCTCACCACCATCGGATTGTTCACCGCGGGCATGACCGACCTCATTCTCAACGGGTTCGACGGCAACGAAGTCACCTACGTCCCCATCGTCATCGTCGCGTTCTCCGTCGGCGCACTCAACGCTGCATTCGTCAAGAACGGCGAGGTGTCCATACCGCTGAGCTACGTCACCGGCACCCTCGTCAAACTCGGGCAGGGCATCGAACGACACGCCCGCGGCGGCGGCACCATGTACGACTGGCTCGGCTACACCCTGCTCTACGCGGGTTTCATCGCCGGCGCCACGTTCGGCGGCATCGTCGGCACCATCATCAACGACGGCTACATCCTGTTCGGCGCCGGCGCGCTGTGCGCCGCGGCCACCGCCGTGACGTTCTTTCATACCGACCGCAGGACCATCCTGGGCTAACTCGGCAGACAGGATCCGAACGGGCGCCCACGGTTTGATGATCGTCTGCCGCTACCCCCGTTTCGTGACGGTCTTCACCTCCTTCAGCCATGCGACTGACACCACTGCGGAAGTCAACCGCAGAACGCCATCTCCGCGCCGACGTCGGGGGCCGTCGTCTCTGAGGAAGGACCGCCAACACTCGCTGTGTCGGAGCAAGGCACCAGAGGTGTCAGGCCGCGCGCGGTGTCCGATGCTGCCTTCGGAACGAAGGTGTCGACGCGTTCGACGTTGCGTCTACCACCGAGCGTCTAAGCATGGGGGCGGTGGGGGCCAACCGAGACATTGGCGCGCGAATTCTCGAACATCGATGAGTTACTAGGGGTCTGGTGTCGAGTCGCGCCAGAGCGCGCCCAGGAGCAGCACAAGCCCGAAGATGATGTAAACATCAGCGAGGTTGAACGTCGGCCACCATCCGGTGTGAAAGTAGTCGGTGACCTTGCCGTCGGCCGCCCGATCGATCACGTTGGCACCGGCGCCGGCAAAGACCACCGACAAGGCCACCACCAAAGCGGGCGAACTCGTGGCAGCGGCGCACCAGGTGTAAGCGCCGACGACGAGAGTGATCGTGGCGGTGACCGCCAGAATTACCCACGCCGGCAACCGGTCGCCGAAGCTGAACGCAACCCCGCTGTTATAGGCCAGCTTGAGTTGCAGCGGCCCCAGGTCGAACGTGCCACCACCCCCGAGTCGTCGGCGGGCAAGTGGTTCGACAAGCAGCGGAACGGCGACGAGGGTTGCGCTGAGGACCACGAACACCCAACGCAGATGCTGGGTGCGTGTCAGACGGTCAGTCGCCACGCCTCTCATGCGCGGCCACCCCCAAGATGCCGCGCTGAACTCGGTGGTCGGTGTCGAAGTCGCCAGGCGACACGCTCATTGCATTGCCAAGTGTTGTCAGCACTTTTCCAGTGTGCATGTCCCTTCGAGGAGGTGCGTATCAATCCGCTCGTGCGCACCGCCCCTGCGGCTCCGAGAGCTCGCGGCTGTTAGCGCCGGCGGCTTCTCCAGCTCGCCTGACATGACGCACGCGACTGAATCGACATCCGGCGGAAGCCGCACAGTGCGCTGCTGTGTCACAACGCGACCGTTGACAACGGTCCGCCAGCGGGCACTATCCGGCTCATACCAATATGCGTTAGTATGTTGATATGACAATCGAGCCTTTCGACTCCTGCGACCTTCTATGTCTCGATCTGCCTCGGGCCGAGGAGATTCGGGGTTCGTTGCCGGGTCTCGTGCGCGTTGAACCAGTTGCAGCCGCTGCCCGGGCACTCGGAGATCCCACCCGAATGACCATCGCGACCGCCCTCTTTACCGGGGGTGAGTTATGCGTGTGCGATGTTGCCTGGATCGTCGGCCAAGCACAGAACCTCGTGTCGCATCATCTCCGTCAGCTAAAGAGCGCAGAACTAGTCATCGCACGCAGGCAGGGACGACTGGTCATGTACTCGCTGACCGACCGGTCACGTGCACTGGTACAAGCCCTGTACGCCGACTCCCTCACTGCTGAATTCCAGAACACCACCGACTCGGAGGTCGGCCATGTCTGACGCGTGCTGCACCCCGGAGACCACGCCCGCCCAAAACAGCGCAGCAGGTGCCCCTGACGAGGGGCCTGCGCGTCTGTGGCAGGTTCGCGAGCTCCAATACGCCTCTATCGCGGCGCTGTCACTCGTCGTTGGTTGGACGATCGGCCGCACCGGGATGGACGGCGTCGCGACAGCACTCGAGATCATCGCCGCCATTGTCGCCGCTGCCACGTTCGTGCCGTCCACAGTTCGCAACCTGCGGTACGGCCGCATCGGAGTTGGCACTCTGATGACCATCGCCATAGTCGGGGCTGTTGCGCTCGGCAAGATCCCCGAGGCCGCAATGCTCGGCATCCTGTTCTCCGTCGCCGAAGGCCTCGAACACTACGCCGTCACGCGAACTCGTCGTGGACTTCGTTCGTTGTTGTCGCTTGTGCCACCACAGGCCTCAGTACGACGTGATGGCACCGAAATAGTGCTCAGCCCAGGCGAACTCGTTCTCGGCGACATCATGATCATCCGTCCGGGTGAACGCGCCGCCACCGATGGCATCATCCGCGCCGGCACCACGAGTCTCGACCTGTCCGCGATCACCGGCGAATCTGTTCCTGTTGAGGCCGGACCGGGCGACGATCTCCACGCTGGTGCGATCAACGGTGGAGGCGCCATCGAGGTCGAGGTGACAGCGGCAGCCTCCGACAGCTCACTGGCACGGATTGTGCACATCGTCGAGCAGGCCCAGAACCGCAAGGGTGCCGGGCAACGACTGGCAGACAGGGTCGCGCGACCCCTCGTGCCTGCGATCATGATTCTCGCCGCCTTGGTCGCGGGCATCGGATCGCTTCTCGGTGATCCGATGCTATGGATCGAACGTGCACTCGTTGTACTTGTCGCAGCATCACCATGTGCGCTCGCGATCGCGGTGCCACTCACTGTGGTGGCTGCGATCGGTGCCTCGAGCCGTCAGGGCGCGCTGGTCAAGGGCGGCGCGGCTCTCGAAGAACTCGGCCGCATCAAATCGATAGCACTGGACAAAACCGGAACACTGACCCAGAACAAGCCGCAGATCATCGATGTGATCGTCCGGGCGGACGTTTCGCAAGTACGTGTGCTCAATCTGGCAGCTTCACTCGAAGCACGCAGCGAACATCCCCTCGCCCAAGCGATCCTGACCGCCGTCGACCAAGTGACTCCGGCCGAGGATGTGGTGGCCCACGCAGGCCGCGGACTGTCAGGCAGCATCGACGGCGTGACAGTACGGCTAGGCAAGCCCGGATGGATCTCATCCGACGGAGTCGACAAAGCAGTCGCTGAACTACAGAGTGCGGGGGCCACAGTCGTTCTCGTCGAAGAAGACGGCATTGTGCTCGGCGCGATAGCTGTCCGCGACGAATTGCGTGCCGAGGCACCCGAGGCGATCAGCAGACTCGGCGATCTGGGCATCGAGGTCGCGATGTTGACCGGCGACAACAAGCGCACCGCCGATGCGCTCGCCGCTCAGTCCGGCATCACGACCGTGCACTCAGAACTGCTCCCCGAGGGCAAGGCCGCGCTGTTGAGCCAGATTGCACGAGGCCGAAAGATTGCCATGGTCGGCGACGGCGTCAACGACGCACCAGCGCTGGCAACTGCCGACATCGGAATTGCCATGGGCGCTATGGGAACTGACGTCGCGATCGAGACCGCTGACGTCGCCTTGATGGGAGAGGATCTCCGTCACCTCCCGCAACTGCTCGCGCACGCTCGTCGTGCGCGTCGAATCATGCTGCAAAACATCGGACTGTCACTAGCGATCATCGTCATCCTCATCCCGCTCGCGGCCACCGGTGTACTGGGACTCGCGACCGTGGTGTTCATTCATGAATTCGCCGAAGTCCTGGTAATCGGGAACGCCATCAGGGCCGCGCGAACAAAGTCGCTACCCGGTTTGCGCACCACACCGGCGACGGCCACGACTCACCACGTCACAATCGCTGCGACGGCAGACGTAGCCGAAGACCTCTGCTGCCCCCCAGCACCCCCGGCAGCCCAGGTCTCGTCGCTGGAGATTGTGGCGGCGACAAGCCCAACTGGACCGCGATCGATCCCGACCGAAGTGTCCACAAAATCCGACTGCACCTGCTGTGGTGGGGAACAAGCAACCAAGGCGGACACGGCCCAATCGGGTAGCGCAGCCAATTGACTCAATACCTCTAGGGCAGCTTCCCCCGCGTACGGTGGCGGCACGCCGCACCCGCGAGGAACGCAACGACCACGCTGACGGCCAGCCACTCGGGCACGGTTCCAATGCGTGTGGCAACGGTGAGATCGGAGCTCAAAGCCACACGAGCCATCAGGACATCCGCAGTGAACAGTCCAGAGCGTTGCACCACCGTTCCGTCACGGTCCACAACGGCACTGACACCACTGGTCGCCGCGATCAGCACCGCTCTGTTGTGTTCGACCGCGCGAACTCGCGACATCGCCAACTGTTGGTAAGTCATCTCGGTCCGTCCAAAAGTTGCGTTGTTCGTCGGGACTGTAATTAGTTGCGCGCCTGCACGAACCGATTGGGTCACCAACCCGTCGAACGCTACCTCGTAGCAGGTGGTGACAGCGATGGGAACGTCACCGATTTCTACAACGCCGTTGCCCGATCCGGCCACGAAATTTCCGACCTGTTCGGCATAGGATGAGAGCCTGATCATGAGATCACGCATGGGCAGATACTCCCCGAACGGCACCAGTTTGCGCTTGTCATGGGTCTGTCCTGGACCGGTTTTTGGATCCCAGACGATAGACGAGTTTCGTGTGGTCCCATCGGCACTACGGATCACCGCGCCTACGACAATCGGCACACCGATGACTCGCGCGGCGGTGGAGATCTGGTCGAACGCGTCATCGTTACGGTAGGGGTCGATATCCGACGAGTTCTCCGGCCACAGAACGAAATCAGGCCTCGCGCTCTTACCAAGAGCAATCATGTTGGCTAGTTCCAAGGTTTTACGAACATGGTTGTCGAGCACAGCCCGCCGTTGAGCATTGAAATCGAGTCCCAATCTCGGCACGTTGCCCTGTATCAGGGCGACGCTGATCTGCCGGTCGCCGCCACCGCTACTCAACGGCACGACACTGACAACGGCCACACTGATCCCGATCGCAGCTGGAAGCGCCAACGCATGCCACTGTTTAGTTCGGACTGCCACAGCCGCTAGAGCTATTGCTGAACCCATAGCGACGACCACAAACGACAAGCCTGGCGCACCACCGAGCGACGCAATCGACAGAAGCGGGCCATCGGCTTGGCCGAAACCAATCCGCCCCCACGGAAACCCTCCAAACGGCAGCCGCGATCGCGCCGCCTCAACAGCAACCCAGGCGCTGGCAATCCATATCGGTGCACCACGACAGCTGTGCAGCAACGGAACACACGCAGCGAAGACCGCAAATGCCACTGCCTGGGCTGCGGCCAACGCCAGCCACGGAACGGGGCCAACGTACTCGCCCACCCACGGCAACAACGGAACGAAAAAGCCGAGCCCTCCCAAGTAGCCCAGTACGACAGCAGCGCGGATCGATCGGCCTCGGAGCGTGATGAGCAGCGCTGCGATCGCGAGTGGGGCAAGAAACCACCACTCCCGCGGCGGAAAACTCAGATACAGCGAATAGCCCGCCGCGACCGCCGCACCCGCACGGGCGGCGAAGGGCGCCAGCGTACGCCTGAGCGTGACGATCACTCAGGTCGCCGACGGTCGCGGGCGGTCGATTGCACCCATCGGCCGCATCAGTACATCGACCATTGCAGCAAACCCCTCGTCCCAATTGGCCTGATCCGTTCGCGCAAGCCCGCCCACTTCGACACTGCAACGGGGGTCCACGTCGCCCGAGGACTGGATCGGGATAATTCGTGCCCACACCCGGCGACGTCTGACGACCAGAGACAACACCAATCCCCCCAGCATAACGATGGCGGAGCCCAGGACCCAGTTCTGAGCGGGGTCATGCGACACCTGCAACGACACCCACCTCTCATACCCGTCGAAACGGACCGACGTACCGTCGGTCAGTCGTTTCTGCTGTCCTGAAACGAGGTTGACACGGTACACCTTTCGAAGCCGACCCTGGTTGATCATGTCGACACTAAGGCTGAACACATTCTGCGGTCGGCCGGTGTCGAGTCCGGTGTCGCCCTGATATACATCCACCGCGACCGCCGGATTGTTGGGCGCTGGCCACGTCGATGTCATCAGCCGTGCGTTGAATGCAGCAGTAGGTGCGAACAGACCCTCCAGCGCAATTTGCTTCGTTCGGCGCACCTTCTCATCGGGGTACAGCCCGGCCGGAGTGTCAAAGCGAACCGCACCGCTGGACATCATCGTCTGGAGCTCATCGGGCTGGAACGGAACTGTCTGCGTCCGAGATCGGCCGTCAGGAAAGATCACTGTGAACGTGGGCGCAAACCCGTGCCCGAGAAGATAGACACGATCGCCGGCCACCCGAAGCGGGTCGTTGACCCGCAGATCGCGTTGCTTCCATCTCCTGTCGCCGATCGCGCTGCCGCTTTGATACCGCACGTTGGCGGTGTACATGTCTGGTTGACCGGTGTCGAGGTAGGTGGCTCGGAAGTCGTCGACCTTGATGCAGAACTGGTTGAGGTTGGTGCCGTCGACCACACTTCCGGCTCGGAACGAGTCGTAGACAGCCGTTGAGTTGTTACACAACCCTTCCTGGCCGTCGGCGACCAGGATTCGCGTTCCTTCGTAGCCGAACATCTTTCCGACAGCGATGGCGACCAGAAGGGCCAGTAGCGCGAAATGAAAGACCAGGTTTCCGACTTCGTGCAAATAGCCCTTCTCAGCAGAGATTTCGACCACCGTGGCCGAGTCAGGCCCTTCCGATCCGGGTCGATTCACCGTCCGTAACGTGGTGCGCCACCCGCGCAGTCCGCGGCGGAGCGTCTCGCCCACGTCGTCCGCCGAACCCACCACAGTGCGGGCCTCGTAGCGGGGTAGTCGCGCCAGGTTCCGCGGGGCAGGCACCGGGGCAGCGCGCAGCGTTCTGATGTGCTCGACCATTCGGGGTGTCAGACACCCGGTCAGCGAGATGAACAGCAGTGCGTAGATCGCCGTGAACCAGACGCTGGAAAACACTTCGAACAGCTGAAGCGCATCGAGGACATCGCCGACTGTCCCGTTGGCGGCGATGTACTGGGCCGTTTTCTGGGAGTTGAGGTCACGCTGTGGAAAGAGGGCTCCTGGAACCGCCGCCACCGCGAGCAGGAACAGCAACGCGAGCGCCGTCCGCATTGATGTCAGCGACCGCCATGCGTTGCGCAGTGGCCACAGGATCCGTCGACGGACCAGATCGGAGGCGACCGAGAGCGACAAAGCACGAGACGACGTTGAACGAGTGGCTCTCACACCTCGACCTCGAGGTGCCGGTGTGCCTCACGCACAACATCGTCGACATAAACGAAGACCAGCGGCGCGACGGCGGCGACCGCTTCGTCGGCGCGCTGGAGCATCATGATCGGATACACCCGTGGGATGTTCAACGTGGCCGCCAGAGTTCCTGGCGTGTCGAGCAGAATCGGCACGGACACGCCGTCCCCGATCGGTGGTGCGAGCGCCTGAATCGGGTACACCCCTTCCCGTGTACCGCCTGAGCCTGAACCTGTTCGCCAACGTACGGTCGGCAAGCTGATCGTGGTTTGTTGAGAAGCGAGGTGGCCGCCGATAGTCCAGAGGATTGCTTCGACGTCGCCACATGGGCGACCGAGCGAATCCAGTTCACGTCAACTACTATATCGGATAGTAGTTTGAAGATCATGTTTCTGCTGCGATCCGCTCGACGATCGCCCGCAGCTCGGCCGCGGTGACGACCCGCAGGAAGACAGCTGCCGCCCGGTGGCGTCGATCGAGCACTACCGTCGTCGGTACGACCGACGTCGGAGTTCCGAGGGTGGCGAGGGTTCGCCCGTCGTAGTCGTAGATGGACGGGTACGACACCTTGCGATCAGAGACAAAGTCGCGTGCCGAGTCCTTACGGTCACGAAAGTTCAGGCCCAGGAACATAACTCCAGACCCCTTGGTCGCGGCATACGTCTCTTCCAGAGCCGTCGCTTCACTTCGACATGGTCCACACCACGATCCCCACACATTGACCACCACCACCTTCCCCGCGAAGTCAGAAAGCGCGATCGTAGAATCATCGTTCGTCAAGTCCGGTCCCGAGAGCTCGCCGACCTTCCCCCGCGTCGGCGGGGGGTCGTAGAAGATGGCGGTTTTACCGTCGGGTGAGACGAACTCGAAAGAGTCGCCCTGGCGCACGGCGTCGTCACTGGACTTGCACGCAACGACGCTCAATCCCACAAGCAGGGCGATGAGGACCGTGCGCCCCACCCGCCGCGCCGCCCCCTGGGCCAATAACGGTGCTTTGATGATTGCCCCTCCGCGAGTTCGATTCCGGTCCTGTAGCGATGCGGCCACCAGCGTTCCGTTCCCGTAAACTACTATTCAACGTAGTTGTCTTGGCGAGGAGGCCCCGATGCGAGTTGCGACCCTAGAGGAACCTACTGTTGGCGGCCGGCGGTGAGTCGCAGCGTCAAGGTCTCACTAGCGATGGTGTTCGTGTTCTGTCTCGCTCTGACCGCAACGTTCGTCATCGCACGCGCCGGCAAGGATGACGTCGAGCAGGCAAGTTCAGCCCCCGTACAGCCTGACTCCCCTCGGCTGTCGTCTCCCAAGGATCAACAGGCCACCTTCGTCGAGTTCCTCGACTTCGAATGCGAGGCATGCGGTGCTATGTACCCGATTGTCGAACAACTTCGTCAGACCTACGGTGATCGTGTCTCGTTTGTCGTGAGGTACTTCCCGTTGCCCGGTCACTTCAACGCCGATCGCGCCGCGCGAGCGGTTGCCTCGGCCGCACGGCAGAACCAATTCGAGCCCATGTACAAGCGGATGTACGAAACCCAGAAGCAGTGGGGTGAGCAACAGGTACCCCTCGACGACCTGTTCACCTCGTACGCCCGCGAACTCGGGTTGAACATGACGCAGTTTGCAAGCGACTACACATCTGAGGCCGTTCGTGCGCAGATTGACAGAGATATCGCCGACGGACGACGTCTGGGCGTCAGCGGCACCCCGACGTTCTATCTGAACACAACCCAAGTCCCACCAGCGGGCTTCGCGGAGTTGAGTGCGACATTCGACCGCGTGTTGGGGCAATGATCTGTGGGCCCGGTCGCCCCTGTACCGGAGTGCACGGCGCGGTGGACTAGATCGGCAAGGTCGTGTTGGTGACGAACATATCGCGCACCCAGATCACGAAGTAGTCCCAGACCCCACTGAGCAACGCAACACCGACGGCGATCATCATTACTCCACCGGCGATCTGGATACGGCGCGAATTTCGGCGCATTACCCCAACAGCACCCACGGCCCAGGATGAGCCAAACGCCAACGCGACGAACGGCAGTCCTAGACCCACGCAATACGCGACGATCAACGCCACACCGCGAGCTGCCGTCACGTCCGCCGTACCGCTCGCCGTGGCGATGATCGATGCCAGTGTCGGCCCCAGACACGGGGTCCATCCCAGCGCGAATACAGCGCCAAGTAGCGGCGCTCCCAAAATGTTCGACACACGACGCGGGTGAAAACGAAGGTCTCGCTGCAGCATCGGGAGCGACCCGATGAAGATCAACCCCATCATGATGGTGACCACACCGCCGATGCGCTGCAATAATTCTCGATTGAGAAGAAGTGTCGACGTCACCTGAAACACCGTTGCAGTCGCCAGGACAAACACGAGAGTAAATCCCGTGACAAACAACATCGCAGCGCCCGCGACTCGCATTCGTGCCGAAGGTCGCTCTCCGACCGTGACTTCCGACCCCGTCAACCCAGCGAGATAGGACACGTACCCCGGCACGAGCGGAATCACACACGGGGATGCGAAAGACACAAGGCCCGCCGCGAGGCAGGCAGCGAGGGCAACGACCAACGGGCCACCCGACACCATCGACGAGAACTGGTCGCCCACTGACGCAGCGGATTCCGTATTCATCATGCCTCTCGGAGCCCGTCATCGCAGTTCGTTGCGGAACAACACCATCATTGCGGCGACCGCCAAATCAAACTATCACTCATAGTAGTTGGTACGAGCTGCAGTCCCGGGCATTCCGCGGCGTGGGCCAGCCGATTCCGCCGGCGGCGTCCCGTCGACTCCACGGCCGAGCTACCGCGGACAGTGCCGGATGCCACCTCTCAACTACTATCAATAGTAGTTTTTCGGGGAGAACGACGCCCCGGCGACCGACGAGGAGGCTGCAGTGCCGAACCCGCTTCGTCGCGCGCCCGCGCATCAGCCGGCCGAGTCGCTGCCAACCGCTTCTCGCAGGTCTGATCTGGACGGACTGCGAGGCGTCTCAATCCTGCTCGTTGCGTGTTTTCACATCTGGATGGGGCGGGTATCGGGCGGGGTTGATGTCTTCCTCACTCTGTCGGGGTACTTCTTCGTCGGGTCGGTCTATCGGCAGGTGCTTGATAACCAGGCGCCGACGGTGCGTTTGCGTGACGCGGTCAATCCCCTGCCGCGGCTGCAGCGTCTGGCCCGTCGTCTCGCTCCGTCGTTGGTGGTTGTGCTCCTGGCGGTGGTGATTGGCGCGGTTGTCCTGCTACCCCAGACGCGCTGGCGCTCGATCGGCAGTGAGGTGATCGCGAGCGCGCTCTACTACCAGAACTGGTATCTGGCCTTCAATTCGCAGGACTACACCGCGGCGAGCTCGGCGAATAGCCCCCTGCAGCACGTATGGTCGATGGCGGTACAGGGCCAGTTCTACGTACTGACCCTGGTCGCAGCGTTGCTCATCGGCGTGTTGGTCAAACTTTCTTTGCCCCGCGCAGCGTCGGACCGGTTGCGCGCATTGCGATTACGCATAGTCGCAGGCGCCGTGATCGCCGGCGTCGCACTGATCTCTCTTTACTGGGCGGCGATGCGGACGTCTGTCGATCAACCGTTCAACTACTACGACACGGTCGCGCGAGTATGGGAACCGTTGGCCGGTGGCCTGCTCGCTCTGTTCACACCGACCATCGCCAGCAGACGGCTTCGGAACGTACTCGGGGTGGCGGCACTGGCACTTATCGTGAGCAGCGGATGGTGGATTGTCGGGCTTGACGCCTACCCCGGACCGTGGGCACTGGTACCGGTGGGCGCAACTCTGACATTGATCTGCTGCGGTCACCGCGCGGCGCCCGCACCGGCTTCACGTTCTACACAGCCGGCGGTCTCAGTCCTGCTGGCAAGCCAGTTACCGGTCGAATTGGGCAAACTGGCGTACACGCTTTACCTGTGGCATTGGCCGGTGCTGATCTTCTACCTCGCATACAGACAGCAAGCCCGCGTTGGATTGGTTGGCGGCCTGATTGTTCTCTCCGTCTCTCTTGCACTGGCCTGGCTGACGTACCGCTACATCGAGATTCCGCTGCGACACAAAACAACACGTGATGCTGCGTCCGTTGACCGATTACAGGACACGGCGCCGAAGGACCGTATTCGCCACGGTTGTGAACTGCCCGCACCGACAACCACCCGGATACCCCCACCGACCAAGACCCGTCAACGTCTGGCCTACACCCGGGGCATGACCGCTGTGCTGGTTGTCGGCGTTGTACTCAGTGGCACAGCCATCACTGTGTGGGATCGACACGTCGCCGGACTCACCGTGGACACCTCGTCCCTCGACCCAGAGTCATATCCCGGCGCCCGTGCCCTTCTCGACGGCGCCCCGGTGCCGCCGCTGGACCCACAGCCTTCGCCTCTCGAGGTTGTCAAAGACTTCCCCGTGACTTCCACGCAGGGTTACATCAGTGGATTCGACGACCCCTCAGTGCGCGTTGGGATATACGGAGATCGCAGCGCGACTCGGACCATCGCCCTCGCCGGCGGTTCGCATGCCGAGTTCTGGATCACGGCACTCGACGCTCTCGGCAAGCAAAACCGGTTTCGCGTAACCACCTATCTGAAGATGGGGTGTCCCCTATCGACGGAATCTCGGCCCACGCGCGACGACGGCGCACCGTATCCCCAGTGCTTCGAATGGGTGAAGGCGGCTATGAAACAGATAGTCGCCGATCGTCCCGACGCGGTGTTCACCACCACCACGCGACCACGCACGAACGCCCCCGGCGACTGGGTACCGCCGACATACTTACCCATCTTCGCCCGGCTCGCCGCCGCGGGAATCCCCGTCCTAGGCATGCGCGACACGGTGTGGCCCCGCAATGGCCGCGGCGCGATAGATACCCCCGCGTGCCTTGCCGCCGGTCGCGCCGCCGCTGAGCAGTGCGGGACAGCACGCGATCTCGCACTCCAACCGGTTAACCCGACATTGTCGATCCTGGGAGCGAACACGAATGTGTTGCCCCTAGACCTCAGCGACGGCCTATGCACCCGCAAACGTTGTCCCGCCGTCGTCGGCAACATAATCGTGTACAAGGACTGGCACCACCTCAGCGCCACCTTCGTCCGCAGTCTCATCCCACGACTGTGGCAGCAGATGTCTCGAGCGATGCCTGCACTGCGTCAGTAGCCACCGCAGTACCGACGACCCGGCGTGGCGTCTTGTGCACGTCATTCTCAGATTCACCGGATAGTCCACCGGCCACCATCACTTCGCGATTCCCCCGACACGTCATCAGACCTGACAAATGGCTGCATGAAAAGCCCAATGCGACACGTCTGACTGGTGTCCGTGCGGTTGGGTCCCGTCCGGCGACTGAGATGCCTCGCCGCGCGGGCAGCGACTTGTCCGCGACCTCGAGCAACCAAACCTGCACAAGATGCGACCGGCCGGTCAGAGAGCGGTGCCCACCCCGGTGCTGCTGACGTCGATGACCCGTGCGGTGGTGATGTCGAAGAACAGTCCGGCCACGCGGAGCCTGCCGTCGGCGATGGCCCGTCCGACCAGGGGATGGCGCTGCAGGGTCTGTACCTGGATCGCCACGTTGACGATCGCGAGCTGGTCGGCCTCGCAGAAGCCGGCCTCGGCGGCGCTGCGGCCGGCCGGATGTCCGCTCCGGAACGCCGCGAGTGACGGGGCGGCGTTGCTCAGCCAGTTGCTCAGGGCGCTGTCGTCGTCGCTGCCTGCGAGTAGTCCCTTCATCGCGCCGCAGGAGGAGTGCCCGCACACAACAATCGAACTCACGCCGAGGTTGTTGATCGCGAACTCCAGGGCCGCCTCGACCGAGGTGTCCTGGTGGGTCTCGGTGGGCACCAGATTGCCGATGTTGCGGATGGTGAACAGATCGCCGGGGCCGCTGGCGGTGATCACGTTGGGCACCACCCGTGAATCGGCACACGTCAGGAACAACGAGTCCGGATCCTGGCTGTCGGACAGGTCGGTCATGTGCTCGAGCAGAGCGTCGGCGTTGGATCGGTGGTACTCCTGCACGCCGCTCTTGATCGAACGGAGGATCGGCGAGGCGTCGGGATCGGTGTCCGTGCCGGGCCGGTGCTGCCATGTCTTCCAGGGGGCGAGGCCGAGAGCCTTGGTCGTCACCGGGTGGCGCTTCGGGGGTGCCGTGGGGGCGTCGGCCAGGCGGGCCTGACCGATCTCCTCGACCACGACGGTTCCGCCGTTGGCCTCGTGGGCCCACTTCCAGTCCTCCAGCATCTCCGAGGCGGCGTTGTCGAGGAAGTCGGTGTCGAGGTCGATGGTGACGCGCGACTGCGCCGGGACCTTGCCGAGCGCCTTGGACAGTCGTGGCAGGGCCAGGAAGCTCAACGAACCGTGGATCGTGATCTGCCACTGCTTGGACGCTTCGGTGCCGATCGGCTCGGAGGTGATCTGTGCCCGGACAACGCGCCAGACGACGATCAGAACGGCGATCGCCAGCCCGATGCCGACACCCTCGAGCAGGTTGAGGAACACCACGGCGAGCACGGTGATCACGTAGACCCAGAGGTCGCCGGTCTTGAGCGCGAGCTTCATGTGCGCGGTCTTGACCAGCTGGATGCCGATGACCACGAGCAGGCCGGCCAGCGCGGCCATCGGGATCTGCTCGACGAGCGCGGTGAGCAACACCGAGAAGATGAGGATCCAGACACCGTGCAGGATCGCCGACGCACGGGTGCGTGCGCCGGACGCGACGTTGGTGGAACTGCGCACGATGACGCCGGTGACGGGCAGTCCGCCCGCCATGCCGGAGAGCATGTTCGCGCTGCCCTGTCCGAGCATCTCGCGGTTGAAGTCGCTGCGCGGACCGGTGTGCATCTTGTCCACGGCGACCGCGGACAGCAGAGATTCGACGCTCGCGATCAGCGCGATGGTGAGGATTCCCAGCATCACGCCACCCCAGTTGCCACTGGGCAGTTCGGGGAGCGCGAGGGCGTCGAAGAAGTTGCCGTCGATCGAGATCTTGTCGACGTCGAGACCGGCGAGCAGTGCGAGCAGGGTGGCCCCGACGATCGCGACGAGCGGACCGGGCACCTTGCGGACCTTCGCAGGCAGCATCGGCCACGTGAGCATCACGACGACGACGAGCCCACCGACCAGGACATCGGCCCAGCGCATGTCCAGGATCGAGCCCGGCAGCGCGGTGAGGTTCTCGATCGCCGAACTCTGCGACTGTCCGCCGAGCAGGACGTGCACCTGCTGGAGCGCGATGGTGATACCGATTCCGGCGAGCATTGCGTGGACGACCACGGGAGCGATTCCCAATGCGGCCTGTGCGATCCGGCTCAGGCCGAACACGATCTGCAGAGCGCCGGCGCCGACGGTGATCAGGCAGGTCACCTTCCAGCCGAAGTTGGCGATGAGTTCGGCGACCACCACCGTCAGGCCCGCGGCTGGACCGCTGACCTGCAGCGGCGAGCCACCCAGCGACCCCGCGACGATGCCGCCGATCACCGCGGCGATCAATCCGGCCATCACCGGGGCGCCGGACGCGATGGCGATACCCAGCGACAGCGGCAATGCGACGAGGAAGACCACGAGGGAGGCGGGGACGTCGTAGCGGACGACGTCTCGGGCATTGAACGATGTCAGTGCAGCTGGCATGTGCATGCGGGCCAACCTAGCCAGCGAACATTAGCTAAACCTTAGAAGACACACGGCGACAACCGTTTTCAGATCCCGCGTGCAGGGCTCGGTAATGCCACACTGCCACTTCCGCCCTTCCGCAACAACCACAATTCGGTTGTGCACCGGTACAGGCGCAGGTCGCAGCCAATGGTCAACCCAGCGCCGTTACGTGTCGCGCAGTTCAGTAGCAGACACCGCATTGACCTCCGCCGGTCCAAATCCATCGCACTCGTGCGGCGGGCGTTGCGCACCTAGCGATATTTCGATCACACCTTGCTTCGGATTCGCCTACGTGGCAGTGCGCCTCAACTACTCGCTGCGTGCTGGTGACATTGCCCCACCAGTCGCCGTTGCTGCCAGCGAGGCCGCAGTAACGCCAACCAGCCACGCAGTGAGCGGCAACCTCGCGGCATGGCCGACAAGATCCTCACCGGAGCTGCATACGTGCCCGGAGAACAGTGACGATGAGACCGCCATCGTCACAGCGAATCCCGCAATCGCCACGTACAGCACGATTGCCCCTGTGAACCACCGTGGAAACTGCAGAGGCCTTCTTTGACTACGCATCTCGGTCAGGAATCGGGCTCTGTCGAGGATTCGTGTGAGCCGACTGTCAACGGGTCGCGACGAGCCTCCTCGGCCTTCTTGCTACCGAACCCGACATGCGCTTCGGCGTGCATGCGCTCGACCATGTGCGGGTAGTGCAGCTCGAACGCCGGACGCTCCGAACGGATCCGGGGCAGCTCGGTGAAATTGTGGCGCGGCGGTGGGCAACTGGTGGCCCACTCGAGCGAGTTGCCGAAGCCCCACGGGTCGTCCACGGTCACGACCTCGCCGTAACGGTAGCTGCGGAAGACGTTCCACAGGAACGGCAGTGTCGACACGCCCAGTACAAATGCACCCACAGTCGAAATTATGTTCAACGTGGTGAACCCGTCCGACGGCAGGTAGTCGGCGTAGCGGCGTGGCATGCCGGCGTTGCCCAACCAGTGCTGCACGAGGAAGGTCATGTGGAATCCGATGAACGTGAGCCAGAAGTGGATCTTGCCTAACTTCTCGTTCAGCATCCTCCCGGTCATCTTCGGGAACCAGAAGTAGATGCCCGCGTAGGTGGCGAACACGATGGTGCCGAACAGGACGTAGTGGAAATGCGCCACAACGAAGTAGCTGTCCGACAACTGAAAGTCCAGGGGCGGGCTGGCGAGCAGCACGCCGGTCAGACCACCGAAGATGAATGTGACCATGAAGCCCAGCGAGAACAGCATGGGCGTCTCGAAAGTCAAGTGCCCCTTCCACAAGGTGCCTATCCAATTGAAGAACTTCACTCCGGTGGGCACAGCGATGAGGAATGTCATGAAGGAGAAGAAGGGCAACAGCACGGCTCCGGTGGCGTACATGTGATGCGCCCAGACAGCGACCGACAACGCAGCGATCGCCAAGGTGGCGTAGATGAGTCCCGAGTATCCAAAAATCGGTTTGCGCGAGAACACCGGAAAAATCTCCGAGACGATGCCGAAGAACGGCAACGCGATGATGTAGACCTCAGGATGTCCGAAGAACCAGAACATGTGCTGCCAGAGGATGACCCCACCGTTGGCGGGATCGAATAAGTGCGCACCAAACTGGCGGTCGACCTCGGCCCCGAGAAGCGCGGCGGTCAGCAGCGGGAACGCGAGCAGGATCAGCACGCTGGTCACAAGGATGTTCCAGGTGAAGATCGGCATGCGGAACATCGTCATGCCGGGCGCGCGGAGGCAGACCACGGTGGTGACCATGTTGACCGCGCCGAGAATCGTGCCCAGGCCTGAGACCACCAGACCCATGAACCACATGTCGGCACCGGCACCCGGCGAGTGGATCGCGTCACTGAGCGGCGTGTACGCGGTCCACCCGAAGTCAGCAGCACCACCGGGGGTAACGAAGCCGGCCACTGCAATTGTCGAGCCGAACAGAAAGAGCCAGAAGCTAAACGCGTTCAGCCGCGGGAAGGCGACATCGGGCGCACCGATCTGCAGCGGCAGCACGACGTTGGCGAAGCCGATGACGATCGGGGTTGCGTACATCAGCAGCATGACCGTGCCGTGCATCGTGAACAGCTGGTTGTACTGCTCGTTTGACAGGAACTGCATGCCGGGCGTAGCGAGTTCGCCACGCATCAGCAACGCCATCAGACCGCCGATGAGGAAGAAGCCGAAGCACGCCACCAAGTACATGATGCCGAGGACCTTGTGATCGGTGGTGGTGAACATCTTATAGATGAACGAGCCCTTGAGGCCGGTACGTGCCGGGAAGGGACGCTGTGGCACTACTGTCTCGATCGACTGCTCAAACGTGCTCATGCGCAACCCTTCATCACGGCAACCCGACTCAACTACTATCGCACATAGTTGTTTGGCCGCGGTAGCTACCAGGTAGGTTGAGCACATCCGGAGGGATTGACTCGCTCTATCTGCAGTGTCGCGTGTTCAAGGTGGTAGGTCTGCGCCAGGAATTGTTGTGCCGCGCCCAGAACCTGTTCGCCGTCCACGGTCGATTCGACGACGAGGTGCGCCGAGGCGACCTCCATCCCCGACGTCAGCGTCCAGACGTGCAGGTCGTGGACCTCGGTGACGCCATCGAGCTTGGCCAGTTCGGCTTGCACTGTCGCGACGTCGACACCGTTCGGTGCGTGCTGAAGCAGGATCCGTACTGCTTGTCGGCCCAGCGCGAAGGCGCGGGGTAGCACAAACAAGCCGATTCCCACTCCGATCAGCGGGTCGGCGTAGCGCCAGCCAAATATTGCCGTGATCAGTCCGCTGATCAGCACTCCCACTGACCCGATCATGTCGGCCATGACCTCGAGATAGGCGCCACGGACGTTGAGGCTCTCCTTGGCACCCGATCTCAGGAGGAGGAACGCAGCGATGTTGAGTGCGAGGCCGATGAGGGCGACGCCGATGACCGGGATCCCGGGGACCTCAGGAGGATCGGATAGGCGCTGCGCTGCCTCGTAGAGGATCCAGGCGGCGACTGCAAAGAGTAGGAACGAGTTGAACAGCGCGGCAAAGACTTCCGCCCGGTACAGTCCGAATGTTTGGCCCGGACGAGCCGAGCGTCGCTGCGTGAGAATGACCGCCAACAGCGACATGAAGACACCAAGGACATCGGTGAAAACGTGGGCGGAATCGGACAGCAACGCTAGCGACGAAGTTGCGAAACCGACCACGACCTGGATGACGAAGGTCAGTAGCCCAAGTCCCAGCGCCATCCAGAGCCTGCGCTTATGTCGACCAGACGCGCTTGCCGACTCGCCTGGTTTGACGCCGTGATCGTGATTGTGTCCTGCACCCATATCCAGAGTCTCCTTATCCAGGGCAACATATGCAGATCGACGCATATGTTCTGCTGTCGCTACAGTAGCGGACATCGAGCTCAGAAACTATCCGATTTAGTAGTAAGGTCTGATTTCGAACAGATTGCCATCCAGACGGGGAACAAGTGCGTGGCGCAACATCGGATGTACGACTCGACTGGCGTCGCCGCGCCGGCGCGCCACCGCCGCGAGGTCGTTGGTCGATCTCGGCACTCCCTGGGACCAGACCCCTTCCCGATTCCTCGTTCCCGGCGGGAGTCGCTACCACAGCGCGACGAACGTACGCGGTCGATCGCGGCGGCGCCCCGGGTCGACCCTGCCTCGTTTTGTGACACGGTCGACCTCACCGACGCTCTATCTCCACTACGCCAGATGTATTGCGCACCATGGGAACGGACCTGGTGTCGGGTACCCCCAGAGGTGCCGGAGATTGACCTCGCACCCATCTCCGCCCAACCGATCAGACACCCTCGGACATCTATAGGCGTCACGTCGACTCTGGTCTCTGCAGCAATCGGCGCCGTCGTCACCGCGGTGTTGATGACGGGGACCGGCGGTGAAACCGACGTGGTCGACCCGACATCAGATTCGGTGGCCATCGCGAAACCCACACCCACATCACTTGCTCCAGGGAGCACATTCCGTGCGCCGCCGCGCCCACCGCCTCGTTCCACCGCTGAAACGCCAGTGCGCAGCCAACCGCCTGCGCCTCCTGACCATCCCCTCTCGGCAGCGCCCGTCGCCGGCGCTTTGACCTCGGGGTACGGCGCTCGATGGGAGAGTGTTCACTACGGCCTCGATATCGCCAATGACATCGGGACTCCCATAGTTTCGGTGACCGACGGCGTCGTGCTCGAATCCGGACCAGCCAGCGGATTCGGCCTCTGGGTTCGGATTCGTCAAGACGACGGGACAGTGGGCGTCTACGGGCACATCAACGAAAGTCTGGTGTCCGCCGGCGAGCGAGTGCTCGCGGGCCAGACCATCGCCACCGTTGGCAATCGGGGAAACTCAACCGGACCGCACCTGCACTACGAGGTGTGGCAATCTGAATCCACAAAGCTCGACCCCATGGCCTGGCTCAGAGCGCGCGGCGTGGCACTCCAGTGAATTCAACAGCCGAGATACACGCAGAGAGGTAAACCAGCGATGAAGCGTTTGGGATCGCTCGAATCCGACGTGATGAACGTCCTGTGGGATGCGGAAAGTCCCATGTCCGTACACGACATCCTCGACGCACTGCCCTCTCGCGAGTTCGCCTACACCACCATCCTCACAGTAGTGACCAACCTCTTCAACAAGGATTTCGTCACCCGGACAAAGGTCAGCCGTTCATACCGATACCTGCCCGCCGAGACCCGAGAGGAGGCGACCTCGCAGACCCTGAGGGAGATACTGAACACCAGTAGCAATTCGGCCGGCGTCCTCATGCACTTCGCGCAGACCGTCACCCCAGAGGAACTAGACGTGCTGCGCGACCATCTGCCTCACCGCAATCGCAGACGTCGATGACTCTCGCGCTGACGTTCGTCGTCGCAGCGATCGTGGTCGGGTTCGTTGCACCGGTTGTCCTGACCCGGATGGAGAGTGCCTCGCCTCGGGTTCAACTCCTCAGCTGGTTTGCCAGCCTTTCGACGTTCGGATACGTCGTCGTATCTGCTGTGGCGATCGCCGCATGGCCTGACCACGCTCCTGCCGAGCGGGTCACCGAGCTATGGACCCGTTGTTTGAGCTCAGCCGCGCACGCGTTGCAGCCATGGCTCGACGAACTCATCATCGCCACGGCGCTTGCACTCGGTGCCGCAGCCGCCGCCCGAACTATGCTCTGCGCGCGCCGACAGTTTCAATCGCGTTCAACGGTTCTCGACTATCACCGCGACGTGGTTGCCGTGGTCGCTCGAACAGAACAGGGGTCCCATCGGATCATGTGGCTGGACCATCCCGTTCCCATGGCCTATAGCGTCGCGGGCAGACCCGGTTTCGTGGTCGCTACGGAGGGACTCTCCGCGTGCCTCACAGCGCAGGAACGTGAGGCCGTACTCGCACATGAACGGGCACACCTCGACCACCGCCACCACCGGATCCAAACGATCTGTGGTGTGCTGTCTGTGGCACTGCCGTTTATTCCGCTTCTACGCATCGCCCCTAACGCCGTCGCAGCGCTCCTGGAGTACGAGGCAGACCGCTCGGCAGCCGAGGCGACGAGCGCCCAGTCCGTGCGGTCCGCGTTGATTCGCGTGTCCGCAGGCGCCTTCGGTGCGGACACGACGGCAAACCTCAACACGGAGCTTCGACTTCGCCATCTTTCAGCACCGTCTAAGGGCCGAGCGACAACCGTCGGCTACATCGCCTCGCTGGTTCTACCGGTCGTGGTGACGCTCGCGACGGGCATCGTGACGGTGACCGTGGCTTCGCTTCTGCTCCACACAGCATCGTTTTGATCGACACCTACCTTTGAGCGCGATTCACCCAGGTTGCGTGTAATACTATGATTCATAGTATTTGAACCCGTCCTGAGGACAGACAACGTGGGCAATTTCGTGAGCCGGTCGGCTGCGGCCGTTGTTCTGGCCATTCCGTATCAGCAATCCTGATGGTGACGGCGGCTCGGATGACGACGTCGATGGACCTTCCGTCCGATCCGCCGTCACTACGGACGCTCCTGAGCGTCGATCTCGGCGATCCGTTCCCGGTGATCGCGCTCGGAGCCCTCGTCGTCGCAGTGTGGTACCTCGCTTCCGTGGCACGGACTCGTTCAGAAGGACGTACGTGGCCGTGGTATCGGACCGCGAGCTTCCTGACGGGATGCGCCATCACGGCGGTGGTCACAGGGCTGCAAATCGACAGCTACGGCTATGCACTGTTCAGCGTCTTCGTGTTCCAACACCTGACCTTGTCGATGGCAGTTCCGCCGCTACTCGTACTGGGTTCCCCGGGCCGCCTCCTTCTGCGCGCAACACCCCATCATGGGTTCGGCAGGTACGTCCTGCGCGCCGCCCTGATCGCCTTACGCAGCCCAGTCGGGGCGGCCCTGGTTCATCCCGTAGTGACAGTTCCCCTGTTCTTGTTCAGCTACTACGGGCTGTACCTCACGCCACTGTTCGACTTCTTCGCTGTCTCGCGCCCTGGTCACGTCGGGATGGAACTGTTCTTCCTGGGCAGCGGGATCCTCTTCATACTCCCGATCCTGGCCACCGGACCTGTGCCGGGCACGCACACGAACATGGGCAGGTTCTTCGAGTTGTTCGTCGAGATGCCGCTGCACGTGTTCTTCGGGCTCTTCCTCATGATGGCCTCGACTCCCCTCCTCACGACGTTCAGCAGCCCGCCCAGTTCGTGGAACGTCAATGTGATGGACGACCAACAACTCGCCGGCGGGTTGGCCTGGTCCTACGGCGAACCGGTGGCCGTATTTGTGATCATCGTGTTCGCGATCCGATGGCGACGCGACGAGGCGATCAGCAACGGCGTCGTCGATAAGCGGGTCGACCGTGTCGGCGACATCGACCTGGAGGCGTACAACGCCTACTTACGTGAGCTGTCACAAGGTTCCGACCGCCACCGGTGAACCCGCTACTCCGCTGCCCGACCGCCTTCTGCCAGCGCACTCCCCGCCAGCCAGTTCTCCCAGGGAACGCTCCAGTCTCCATTCTGGCTCTGCTGCAACGGTTCTCCGCCCGTATTCTTCACTTCCACGATGTCGCCGGTGATCGAGAATTCGAAGAACCACCGTGCGTTCTCCGGGTTCAAGTTGAGACAGCCGTGTGACACGTTGGTGTTGCCCTGGGATGGAATACTCTGCTCATACTGGTGTAGGTAGATCCCGTCCGTGCTGATGCGCGTTGCGTAGTAGATCGTCTCTCGATACCCGAGCCGCGAATTAATGGGCAAACCGTAGGTCGATGAATCCATGATCACGGGATTTGACTTGTCGAGCACCGTATACACACCCCGCTGCGTCCAGAAGCTGAGCGTTTGACCGTTGACGACCTCGGTACCCCCCATGCCCATCGAGGTCGGCATCATCCTCACGAGCTTGCCGTTCTCGAAGACCGACACCTGCTTGTTGTTATCATCGGCAATCGAAATGTGTTCCGCACCAATGACAAACGACAGCGACGTGTCTTCCTGCCCGTAGAGTCCGTCACCGAGATCGACCCCGTATACGTCCGCCTTGATCGAGACTTTCGTACCAGGCTTGTAGTACTTCTCGGGACGGTAGTGCACACGCTGGTCGTCGATCCAACTCCACGCTCCCGGCGTAGCCGGTTCGGTGGTCACCGACAGACATCGTTGCGCTGCAGCGCGATCGGTGATGGGCTCGTCAAACCGCACCACGGCCACCAGTCCCACCCCGTAGGTTGCGCCGTCGTTGAGGGCGCCGCCGCCGGTTGTGTTGAAGTAGGGCTTCGTCAAATTGCTCGGGCGCAGAGTGTTCAGCGTGCTGACGCTGGTCTCACTCTGACCAGTCGCGTCAACGCGGCTGGTAACCGAGATCGTGTAGGCGCGGTCGTAGCCCAACGGCGAAGACGGCTTCCAAGAGAGACGATCTGGCGTCATGATTCCGTCGATGACGCGTCCGTCGTTGGTCATCACCACATTGATGAGGGTTGCATTTCGGGTGGTGACAGACACCTGGCCGAGCGGGTCCACGTCGCGAGACCCGGGTGCCGGGACGAACTCGACGGTTCCACCCGGACGCTTCGGACCTTTAGACTCGGTGGAACGCTGGTCTGAGGTCGTTGCCGGATCGCTCGAGGTACAGGCAGCGAGCACACCAACGGCCGCCGTCCCGGTCCCCAAGAGCAAGGTGCGCCGACTCACCTGTCGTCTGGACGGGCTCTCGCCTACCACTCCACCAACTCCTCAACGATAGAAACTATGTTTCTTAGTAGTGTACGGAAGGGAACCGGGCCCTCGTTTCAGCGCGATGCGCAACATCCGAGCATCGACTGATCGGAGCCAAGGAACGCCTCCAGGCTTCTGGCTTTCGTTACCTTGACACCTCGACGCACCCCTGCGTTCAGGAGAACCAATGACCGCGCCCGCCTGGAACGTCATGATGAGCGATGCCCGTCGCGGACATCGCTCGCCCGGATCGCCAACAAGTGGACCGCGATGAACGTGATCGCACTCGGTGACCGTCGGCTGCGGTTCGGTGAGCTGCAGACCGAGGTTGACGGCATCAGCGGCAAGGTTTTCGTCTACCCCCTGCGGACGTGGGCCGAGGCGCACCTCGACGAGGTCCACCAGGCGCGTGAGTCATACGACGATAGGAAGCTGTCGGGTTCCTGAGACAGACCCGGAACCGTCGGGCCCGTCCGTCCGACTACTGGTAGTGAACGCGGTGACTCGGGCGCTGCGATGGGATCGGACGTATGACGACAGGAGCACCGCATAATGTTCGCCGGCAAGGGCAAACCGAAGGTGATCAATCCGCGCGACGCAGAGCGTCGACGCAGCATCATCATCAGAGTCGCGGCCACCGCCGTCGTCGTGGTCATTGCGGCCGCGATCGGTATCGGACTGATCGTGTCGAAGGACGACTCGGCGTCATCCGGTGGCACCGCAGCGCCGGCGGTCGCCACCGACACCGGCGCCTTCCGGGTCAACCAACCCGCTGCGCCGAAGGCCACACTGACGTTGTTCGAGGACTTCCAGTGCCCCGCGTGCAAGGCCTTCGAGTCGCAGTTCGGGGATACGTTGAAGCAGATTCGCGCCAATCCCGATGTGGCCGTGGAGTACAAGCCGATCGCGATTCTCGATCAGCAGTCGTCCACGCAGTACTCCACCCGTTCCGCGAATGCGTCGGCGTGCGTCGCCGAATCCACCGCGACGAACGGCGATTTCACGAAGTGGCTCGCGTTCCACGACGCGCTCTACGGTCGGCAGCCCGCCGAGGGCGGCGCCGGTCTCACCGACGCGACCCTCACCGATCTGGCGACCACGGCCGGCGCGCCGTCCTCGGTCGGCTCGTGCATCGAAGACGGCCAGTACACTGGATGGGTCGGAGCGGAGACGAGCGAGAAGTCCAAAGACAACCTGCAGGGGACACCCCAGGTGGAGATCGACGGCAAAGTGGTGCAGGTGTCCACCCCGGCCGCGTTGATCGCTGAGGTCAACGCCGCAGTGGCGCAGTGACAGTCACGGCATCGAGCTCGACACAGATGATGGACGACGCGGGGCCACCAGCGGCGATCCCGGGCCGGGTCACCTCCGGGTTCATCTTCGTCGCGGGCATCGTAGGTCTGCTCGCCGCAGCGACTCTGACCATCGACAGATTCAAGATCCTCATCGACCCCGGTTACCGACCGAGCTGCAGCATCAACCCGGTGTTGTCGTGCGGCTCGGTGATGGTCACCGAACAAGCAGAGTTCTTCGGGTTCCCCAACCCGATCATCGGCATCGCGGCCTTCTCGGTTGTGGTGGTGACCGGGGTGCTCGCAATCGCGAGAGTTCTTCTGCCAAGCTGGTATTGGGCGGGACTGACGGTCGGCCTCAGCGCCGGTATGGCATTTGTGTTCTACCTGATCACCCAGAGCATATACAGCATCAATTCACTCTGCCCCTACTGCATGGTGGTCTGGACCATCACGCCGATTCTGTGGGTACTCACGGCGCAGACCACGGCGAACCGCATGAATGCCCCCGCGCTCCAGAAGGTGGCGGGTTGGCTGTGGCCTGCGCTGGTCGGGTACTACATCGTCGTGATCGTCGTGATCGCAGAGCACTTCTGGTATTACTGGTCGACTCTGTTGTGACCGCGTGGCGTCGGCCGTTCTACGGTCACGCTGCATCCCTGACAGGCGCCGTACTGACCACGTTGATCGTGCCGCTCTGTACCAGCCTGCCACTGTGTAGCGACAAAACAAGCAGTTGGCGGGCCAGGTGTCGATCAGCCGGTGCGGTCCTGATCGGCACGGTAGGCCTGCATCAGGTCGTCACGGGCTCTGGCGACGCGTGAACGGATGGTTCCGACCGGGCATTTGCAGACCTCCGCGGCGTCGGCGTACGACAGACCCAGGAATTGTGTGAGCAGGAACGCCTCGCGCCGTGACTCCTCGAGGTCGTTGATGAGCATGTCCCATTCGACGCGGTCCTCGTATCGCTCGCCGACCGGGATCTCGGTGACGCTGTCGGCGGCGGATCGGAACGCCGACGGCGGCCGTGCGCGTTCGTGCCGGATCTGGTCGACAACGACCCGTCGGGCGATCGACAGGAGCCACGTGCGTGCGGTCGACCTCCCGGAGAAGCGTGGCAACGCGCCGATGGCCCGGATGAACGTCTCCTGGGTGAGGTCGTCGGCGCGACCGGCGTCACTGAGGTAGCTCACGAACCGCCACACGTCTTTCTGGGTAGCCTTGACGAAGGATTCCAGAGCCTGACGGTCACCACGCGCAGCCGCGAAAGCGAGGCCCGCGATGCGGTCATCGTCGGAATCGTCGGCCCTCACGTCGCCAACCGTATAGGGCCGACGACGGGAACTCGAAGTCGCCGCGAGACGACTACTCGTGTGAACCGGCCGGCAACCGCGACGGCGCACAGATCGACATCTCAGCCAGGAAAGCGCAGATCATGACCACCGCACCAGACATCGACGTGAGCCCCACCCACACTCGCCGCCTCGAACTCGAGGTCGCGGGGATGACGTGCGGTGCCTGCGCGACGCGCGTGCAACGCAAGCTGGGAAAGGTCGACGGGGTGCGGGCGTCGGTCAACTACGCCACCCGTATCGCCACCGTCGACGCCGACGAGTCGGTCAGCGTCGACGAACTGTGCGCGGTCGTCGACCGCGCCGGATATGCCGCCGCCCCGCGGGCCGAGACGGTCACCTCCGACTCCGATCCGGATCGCGATCACGCCCGGTCGATCTTCCGTCGGCTCGTCGTCGCCGTGGTGTTGTTCGTGCCCCTGGCCGACCTGTCGATCATGTTCTCGGTGGTCCCCGACACCCGCATCACCGGCTGGCAGTGGATTCTCCTGGCCCTGGCCCTGCCGATCCTGACCTGGTCCGCCTGGCCCTTCTACCGCGTCGCCGCACGCAACCTGCGCCACGGCACGTCGAGCATGGAGACACTCATCTCACTCGGCATCCTCGCCGCGGCCGGGTGGTCGCTGTACACGATGTTCGACAGCGACGGCGACGACGCGTCACGAGGCGTGTGGCAGTCGATCGTCCACAGCGACTCGATCTATCTCGAGGTCGCCGCCGGGGTGACAGTCTTCGTCCTCGCCGGCCGCTATTTCGAGGCACGGGCGAAATCCAACGCCGGCGGTGCTCTACGGGCACTCGCCGCGTTGAGCGCCAAAGACGTGTCGATCCTGCTCGCCGACGGGAGCGAGATGCGCATCCCGGTGGGCGAGCTCAACGAGCAGCAGAAGTTCGTCGTCCGCCCGGGCGAGACCATCGCCACCGATGGTCTGGTGGTCTCGGGAACTGCCGGTGTCGACATGAGCGCGATGACCGGAGAATCACGGCCCGTCGACGTGGAATCCGGATCGATCGTCGTCGGCGGAACGGTGGCGCTCAACGGACGTCTCGTCGTCGAGGCCGCGGCCGTCGGCCCGGACACCAAGTTCGCCGCGATGATCCGCCTCGTCGAGGAAGCTCAGAGCGGTAAGGCCACCGCGCAGCGGCTCGCCGACCGTTTGTCCGCGGTGTTCGTGCCGTGCGTCGTCGTTCTCGCGGCCCTGACCCTGGCCGGGTGGGTGCTCTCCGGGGCAGGTCTGGAGTCCGGGATCTCCGCCGCGCTCGCGGTGTTGATCATCGCGTGCCCGTGCGCGCTGGGGCTGGCGACACCGACAGCTCTGATGGTCGCGTCCGGGCGCGGCGCACAGTTGGGCATCTTCCTCAAGGGCCATCAGGCGTTGGACGCCTCGCGCCTGGTCGACACCGTGGTGTTCGACAAGACCGGGACCGTCACCAACGGTGAACTGTCGGTGGTCGAGGTGACCCTGCTCGACGGGTGGGAGCGTGATGAGGTCATGCAGGCCGTCGCCGCCGTCGAGCGGGCCTCCGAACACGCTGTCGGACAGGCCATCGCCGGTTCGGTGTCCACCGACACCGAGTCGGACGAAACCGTGGAGGACTTCGCGGCGGAGACCGGTAGTGGGGTGCGCGGCACCGTCGAGTCTCGGTCGGTCGCCGTCGGAGCACCACGCTGGATCTCGGCCGGACACCCCGTGCATGCCGACCTCGCGCGGGCGAGGCGGCGCGGCGAGGAAGCCGGACACACCGTCGTCTACGTGCGGATCGGTTCCGACGTCTGCGCGGCGATCAGTGTCGCCGACACGGTGAAAGACGATGCCGCAGAGGCCATCGCTGAACTACACCGCCGGGGTATGCGCACCTTGCTCGTCACCGGCGACAACACCTCGGCCGCCGCGGCTGTCGCCGAGCGGGTCGGGATCACCGAGGTGGTGGCCGAGGTCCTGCCCGAGGGCAAGGTCGATCTCATCGAGGAACTGCGCGCCCAGGGAGCGACCGTCGCGATGGTGGGTGACGGGATCAACGACGGACCCGCATTGGCCACCGCCGATCTGGGGCTGGCGATCGGCCGCGGCACCGACGTCGCGATCGGCGCCGCCGACATCATCCTGGTGCGGCACGCGTTGATGACGGTGCCCGAGGCCCTGGGACTCGCGCGCGCCACCCGACGGACCATCCGCACCAACATGGCGTGGGCGTTCGGCTACAACATCGCCGCGATCCCGATCGCCGCGGCCGGACTACTCAACCCGCTCATCGCCGGTGCGGCCATGGCGTTCTCGTCGTTCTTCGTGGTGTCCAACAGCCTTCGCATCCGGCAGTTCGCGAAGCGCCCGGACACCCGCCGCCGAGACCTCTATGCAGACAACAGCATCGACGAATCAGTCGATGATCCCGCCGACGAGATGTCGTCAGCGTCGCGTGCGTGACAACTCGTCCAGCATCGCGTTGTAGGACGCCAGCTCGTCGTCGGGATAGGCGTCGGCCTGACGGTCGGCTCGAGCGCCGGCCCGACGATCCGAGGCCGCCCACTGACTCACCAGTGCGATGACGACGATGACGACCGGCACTTCACTTGCGCCCCAGGCGATCGCACCGCCGATGAACTGGTCGTGCTGCAGGTCGGTCATCCACGGGAGCTTGAGGAAGCCGTAGAAGTCGTAGCCGATCACCGAATTCATGGTCATCGTGGCGATGCCGAAGAACGCGTGGAAGGGCATCACCGCGAACAACAGACCGAGTCGTGCCAGAAACGGCAGTCGGCGCGGACCGGGGTCGATGCCGATGATGGCCCAGTAGAAGAGGTACCCGGTGACCAGGAAGTGGATGCTCATCAACTCATGGCCCCAGTGATAGCGCGCAAGGGTCCCGAAAAGCGGCGTGAAGTAGACGATGTAGAGCGAGGCGACGAAGACGATCAGCGCGGTGACGGGATGGCTGAAGAATGCCGTCACCCGCGAGTGGACCATCCACACGATCCACTCCCGCGGACCCGGCAGGGCACCGCGCTTCGCTGCGGGCAGAGCACGTAACACGAGCGTCACCGGCGCACCGAGGACAAGCAGCACCGGGATGAACATGTTGAGCACCATGTGCTCGATCATGTGGATGCTGAACAGGGCCATGCCGTAGGTACGCAGCCCCGAGCTGGTGACCACCAGCAGCGACAGGCAGCCGAGCATCCACGAGATGGTCCGCCACTTCGACCAGACTATGTTGCGACTCCGGAGGTTTCGCACACCGAGCGCGTAGACCGCGGCGGCGACCACCGCGCCGAGTCCGATGACCAGGTCCAGTCGCCACATGGTCGCGATCGTCTGTAGCGTCGGCGGATCCGGGAGGTCGTATCCGAGGAAGACATCGAGCGCGGTGAAGTCGTGGACGAGCAGACCGGGTGCGGTTCGGGTCTCCATGCCGGCGCACATGGCCAGGAACACCATCATGGCGACGGCAATCGTCGTTGTTGCGGAGACAAATCCCGACCGTGTCAGCGTCCCGGCGCGTGACGCGCGCAACGCCCGGACGCCGACGACCATCGCGATGCCCGCCGCTACTACGGCCACGATCGCGAAGCGACCGAACGCGCTGGTGACAAGGAACCACACAGGAACACCGATCGCGGTCTGTACCACCAGGTAGGCGACCGTCGCCCCGAGCAGCGCCACCGTGGGATAGAGGATGCGGCCGCCGGTCTGCTGCATGTCGGCATCAGGGGTGTCACCGACGACGGTGATCGCGGCCGCGATGGCCAGGCCGGTCACCAACCCGGCTGCCCCGAACACAACGATCGCGGTTCCGGTCGTGTAGTCGTGGTCGGGTCCCTGCCCTGCGCTGCCCGCGACACCGAGTGCGATCACACCGAGTAGCCCGGGAACGAGCAGCAGCACGTGGACGGTCCAGCGCAACGACCACCGGGCGACAGCTGCGATCACCACGGCGCATAAGGCGCTGACGATCCACGCCTTGGCCTGCTCGGTCGCATCGACGAGACTCGGCAGGGCTGCGCCGCCGAAGACCCGGGACACGGCGATACCGGAGCGGTTTGCAGCGGTCAGCACGACCATGACGATCGACAGAGTCAGCCACGCGATGGAGACCCGTTCCACCATGCGGTGGGCGCGGTACACCTCGAAACCGATGGCCCCGCCACGGTCGGGGCGTGCGGCAATCGCGACGAAGGCGAGTCCGCCGACACACACGGCGGCGGCGAGCAGGCCCAGGAAGAACAGAACCGGCGTCACCGTGGCGGTGAAGCGACCGGGGAATTGGTCACCCGTCTCGGTGAACGGGGTGCGCCCGCTGACCAGCGTGTATACCACCATCGCGACTGCGAGGACCGTCGCCGCGAAGCCGAGAACGGGTGTCGGCATCCGTCGCACCGACAGTCTGGCGGTCACCGGAACTGCTGAGGACATCGACACGCCACTCTCTCGGGAATCAGGGCAACCCCGAGACTACGACGTGGCGTCGTAGACGACAATCCCGTGAGATCCACACCCATGATCCACCGCAGGATCTCAGGCGGCGGGGTCGTCGACGGCCCGCATCCGACCATGACCATCAGCGGTGTGGTCACCGTCGGACTCCAGCGACGACCCACCGGCGGGCGGTTGCGTCGACCGGGCGCCGATCCGGTGTGCGGCCGCAGCGCACACGAAGGCGGCGACAACCGGAAGGTGCGAGACCCCGCGGCTCATCGTGACGTCCGACGCGACCGCGTCGTGGACGACGTAGGCGAACAGGACGACGGCGAACACACCGAGCACCACCGCCAGGCCCGCGATCAGCCCGCGCCACCGTGCGGCAGCGACCAGACACACCCCGAGGGCCAGTGACCACGCCGTGGATTCGTTCATCAGGTGATCGCCCGACATCGTCGACATCGGACCCGAATGCGTCATCCCGAAATGCAGTCCGGCCATCTGTGCGACACCCACACCGACCATCACCAGTCCGATCACGACGAGCGCCGCGTAGATACCGGTGAACCTGATCCATCGCACCGCCCGCACCGCTGCGCTGGTGGGAGTGGAATCGACCCGGGCCAGGATCTGCGGGGTCTGATCGACATCGGGTGACGTGGCGGTGGGTAGGTGATGGACCTGCTGGTCGACGAAGCGAACCCAGGCCTGGCAGTCGCGACACCCGGCGACGTGCTCGTCCACGCGGGCTGCGGGCACCGACTCGCGCTCACCGTCGACACGCGCCGACAGCGCCTCGCGCGCCACCTCACACTCCACGGCCCCATCATCGCGCACTTGATTGTTGTGATCCAGCGCGCACATCCCGCGGGAACCGGATGCACCACCGGGCCGACTACTCCTGCGATCACCTCCAGCACCGATGAAGCGAGACGCGCAGTGAGCCAGACCGTCGATCCCCTACCGCTCGGGGACCCCGACCCCTCGACCCCGACGACACAGCCGACGGGCGGGCCCACCGCAGCGACGCCGACCACGTGGGGGCGGTTGCGGCCACTGGTGATGCGTCTGCATTTCTACGGCGGCATGCTCGCCGGGCCGTTCCTGCTCATCGCCGCGATCACCGGACTTCTCTACACCTTCACACCACAGCTCGATCCGATCGTCTTCCGAGACGAGCTGAAGGTCGATCAGGTCGGCGACGCCCCGTTGCCGATGAGCGAACAGATCGCGCGCGCGATGGCCGCGCACCCCGAGGGTGAGGTCACCAGCATCCGGCCTCCGTCGGCGCCGGACGAGACGACTCAGGTCGTGATGGCGGCACCGGATGTACCGACCGATTACAGCCGCACCGTGTTCGTCGACCCCTACAACGGCGAGGTCCGGGGGGCTCTGACCACCTATGGCCAGTGGCTTCCCATCCGAGCCTGGTTCGACGAGTTCCACCGCAACCTGCATCTGGGTGAATACGGTCGCAACTACAGCGAACTCGCGGCGAGCTGGATGTGGGTCGTGGCCCTCGGCGGGCTGGCGTTGTGGATCGGGTACCGAGCGCGGACCAAGAAGCTGCGCCGACTCGCGGTCCCCGATCGCGAGAAGAGTGGGCGGACGCGCACCCTGTCCTGGCACGGTTCGGTCGGATTGCTCGTCGTCGCAGGGCTTCTGGGACTGTCGATCACCGGGTTGACCTGGTCGCGATATGCGGGTGAGTCGATCTCCGACCTGCGGACCTCGCTGAGCTGGACCACCCCGTCGGTCAACACCGTCCTCTCGGGCGAGACGCCCTCCGACACCGGCGCCTCGCACCACGATTCCGGCGCGGAACCCGCGGCCGCCGCCGCGTTGACCCCCGAGCAGGCGTTACGCGGCGTCGACCGGGTGCTCGAGACCGCGGACACCGCGGGCCTGCAGCGGCCGATGTGGCTGTACCCGCCGACCGCAGCCGGCGAGGGGTGGCGCGTCGAGGAGAACAAACGTCGCGCACCGACCCGCTCCGACGCGATCACCGTCGACCCCGGATCGGGTCAGATCACCGACCGCGTCGACTTCGCGAGCTGGCCACTGATCGCGAAGATGACCAACTGGACGATCGACATGCACATGGGCATCCTGTTCGGGATCGTCAACCAGATCGTGTTGGCGCTGTTGATGATCGGCTTCATCACCGTGATCATCCGGGGCTACATCATGTGGTGGCAGCGCAGGCCCACCCGTCATCGGCGGTTGCCGCGGGCACCGCGCCGCGGGGCGTTGTCGGAGCTGAAACCGATCGAGGCGTTGGTGCTGATCGTCGTGATCGCGGCGATCGGCTGGTACGTACCGCTGTTCGGGTGGTCGCTGGGCGCCTTCGTCGTCATCGATGCGGCGGTGGGGCTGTTGCGGCCACGAAACAGCCACACCGGACCGAGGCAGACCGCGTGATCACCGACCTCGCTCTGCGCTGGGTGGTGACCCTCCTGTTCGCGGCCGCCGTCGCCGAATGCGGCTATTCGCTGACGCGGCATCGACACTCGGCCCGGTCGGTGGTCGGCCACCTGCTGCACCTGATCATGTCGGTCGCGATGATCGTGATGGCATGGCCGTTCGGTATGGAGGTACCGAACATCCCGCCGATGGTCTTCTTCGCGGTCGCGACGGTCTGGTATCTGGCTGTCGTGGTGGCGACCAGGATCGGCCGGAGGACACCCCTCCTCGGCGTCTACCACGCCGCGATGATGGGCGCGATGGCCTGGATGTACGCGGTGATGGACGGAACCCTGCTCCCGGGCACCACGCCGATGCGGGCGATGGCGATGTCCGACTCCGGCCACATGTCGATGGCGGGCATGGACATGGCGTCGTCTCACGACGGCCACGTCATGACGAGCTCGGGCTGGGTGTCCACCGTGGACACCGCGATCGTCATCGGGTTCGGCGTCGCAGCGCTGTGGTGGCTGTACCGCTACCTGGTTGCACGACAATCGGATCCAGGTGGACGCTCACTGTTGCGCCACGCCGGCACACTCTGTCAGGCGTTCATGGCCGCCGGCATGGCGATCATGTTCTCAGTCACGTGACGAGCGCTCCGGTGAGAACAACCGCCATCATCGACCTCCACCGGGCTCGGACCAGGCCATAAGAAACTGACCGCCGCCTAGCGCCTCGCACCCCCAGCCTCACGTTCAGACCCCGTTTACTTGATAACCATTGACCACCTCGGGGTCGAGGTCGACTCCAGCCCCATCCCGCCACCCCGACGTGTTGGTTGAGACACAGAAGAGGCCCTGACCAGGGGAAACCCGGTCAGGGCTTCCTCGTTTCCGGAGTCATCTCAAACTGTCGCCAGTCCCCCAGTCCGCAGGAGACAAACTCGGTCCGCTTCTCGGGGCCATATTCGGTCTCGGCGGGCGGTTGGTCGTTATGGCCAGGTGTTGAACACCATTGACAGCGTGTGCGTCCGCGCCCGTGACTGCTATGCATTCTTCGCGTCCACCTAAGAGGTCATCCACATGCGAGAAGCCCCCGGAACAGGGTGATCCCTGGTATGAGCGCGCCAACAATGTCGTGGCGCGGTTTACCGCCTCTCGCACCACCTACAGACGGATGGGGTCGAAAATGGAACGGTGCAGTAGGCATGGGAGCTGCAATCCGAAACGGCCGCCGAACGAGAACGCTGCAGCGGACAACGCTCGAGAGCTGAGGAGGACAGCGCGCGTTTCCGGCTCATGTCGACCCTCGCATGGCAATGATCGGTTCCGGAAGTCTCGATGACGATGTCGATCGGATGCAGCAGATGGCTGGCGGAACTTTCCGGTGACGGCACCGAACCTTGGACTGACGGTCCTCGACCGCGAGGAGAGTCTGGCACCCACAAGTTGCCGAACCATAGATACCTCATAGGCGCCCACGCTTCGGCAGGTGGCACCTACGGCATCTAGGTCAGATCCCAATCAGAAGCAGCCGACGCACGGAACGCGTCGAGGGCCCAACCGGTGCGGACACCCATCGACAAGGCGATCGCGGCATCGGTGTTTACCGCGGTAAACACCGCCCACCGACGGGCCGCGAACAGGGTGCGCAGCGAAACCATCGTCGACTACGGCTGCCAAGGAGTCGTCGTAACGGCTAGCTAGCGCGCACGACCCGCGAGTGGTGGAACGTAGTCATACAGTTTCGACGAGACCTGTTTCGACGTCGTAGACCATGCCCGACACAGCGATACCCGCACCGAGTCGCGTCTCCGCCTTCAAGAGCTCCATGTCGCGTGCGACCGCTGCGCGTGGATCGGCGACATAGGTGTCGGCGACGTGATCTTCAGCAACCCCAAAGAAGGAGGCCAGCGCAGGGGTGTCGTCGGCGATACGCGTGATCCCACAGTTGGTGTGTTGCAACACGATCAGCTGCCAGCCCGCCCCGAGGTCAGCACCGGCCGCCTGAGTGACCGATCGCAGCATCGCAAGCTCATCAAGCACCCCGGGCGTCACGCGCCCACCCACATTGCGGATCACCGCGATATCGCCGAGACCGGCACCCAGCAGCAACTCCGGATCTACCCGAGGGTCGACGCATCCGATGACGATTGTTTTCAGGACCGGCATCATCCGCAAACCCGGCGCGAAGGCATCGGCAGCGAAGGACTTGTTGCGGGTCGTCAGTGTCTCGTGCACGTCCATGGTCGAGCCTCTCGTCGAGTGAGTCCATTTTCTGGACTCGGCAAGGGGTACGCTACACGAGTGAGTCCAGAATCAATACCGAGTCCGCGGGAATGCTCGATGTCCGACGCGCTCGCCCTCATCGGCGAGCGCCACACCTTGCCCCTGCTGCGCGAACTCGCCTACGGCTACCACCGGTTCTCCGAGTTGGTCACGCTGACCGGTGCGCCACGCACTCTGCTCGCCTCCCGTCTGCGCAAGCTCGACGAGATTGGGGTCATCTCGAAGACGCTTTACAGCGAGCACCCGCCGCGCCACGAGTACCACCTGACCGATGCCGGTGCCGATCTGATCCCGGTGATGCTGATGCTCAAGGAATGGGGTGAGCGCCACTCGGGCGACGACATCCCCAAAGCAATCTTCCGACACTCGTGCGGCCACGAGCTACACCCCGCAACGGTCTGCGCCGCATGCCGCATCGAACTCCGGCCCGGCGAATTCGAGGTCGTCGGAGGCACCCACCCACCGGTCCTACGCCCCGGCTGACCGACGCCTCCGCCGACCTCGGTAACCGCATCAGTCACTCGGCGGCGGAGCGAATCTCAGGCACCAGCATCGCCGTCAACCGCTGGCACCATCACTCCCCGATCCAGGACGCACGGGAGACCTACACGACAGATGTACCCACACTGATTCGCCGAAACGCCCAGTTCGCCACCGCGGAGTCCCGCCACGGACTGGTCATCAATCCCACCGGCAACATGATGGTTGTGGCGTGCGTGGATCCGCGGGTCGACCCCGCCCACGTACTGGGGCTCGACAACGGTGAAGCAGCAATCCTTCGCAACGTCGGCGGCCGCATCACCCCAGCAACGCTGCGAACCATGGCACTGCTCAGCAAGGTCGGCGCAGCGAACACCGCAACCCACCGACCCGGAGACTGGAACCTGATGATCCTGCACCACACCGACTGTGGCATGAACGATCTCGCGTCATTTCCCGATGCGCTGGCCGACTACTTCGAGATCGCCCCATCGGAACTCGAGCGCAAACATGTCACCGATCCCCGCCGGTCAGTTCGTACCGACGTCGACGTGATTCTCGAGAACCTGCACGGACCGGCGTTTTTCGTGTCCGGCCTGATCTACGACGTGGACACAGGCCAAATCGAGACCATAGTTCCACCCACACCCCTCACACTCGGCGAGGCGTCAACCCGCTAGGGGCGACGCCGCAACAACGTCCTGCAAGCACCAGACACGCTCCGATGCTCGCAACTGCTGGCGACGCATGGACCCTGCAATTCATGCTGGACGGCCCGAGTCGCTGAACCTATCAACGACGCGAACCGCCGGGATGACGAAGCTGGTCGGGCACCTCCGGTCAGGCGGACCGCTCGACTGTCCGCCTGACCGGTGTGCGTCAACTCTGTGTGAGCATGGTTCGCATTTGAGTGATTTCGGCTTGCTGGTTGGTGATGATGGACTGGGCGAGTGCCTTGGCATCAGGGTTGGTGCCGGAGGCGGTCTCGGTGTTGGCCATGGTGACCGCGCCGGTGTGGTGTTCGATCATCATCTGCAACCATTCTCGGTCAAATGCTGTGCCCGACAGTTTCTGCAGCGAAGCCATCTGATCGGGCGACATCATTCCCGACATCGCCGCGTGGTCGCCTGATGCTGAGGGGGCGGGCTGACCGAAGTCCTTGAGCAGACCGGCGATCTTGGTCATCTCGGGGCCCTGGGCTTTGTCGATCGCGGTGGCCAACGCCAACAGTTGCGCGTTTTGCGATCGCCCGGGTGCGAGTTTGGCCATCTCGACTGCTTGGGCGTGGTGGGGGTACATCATCTGTAGGAACGTGACGTCAGCGTCGACGAAGTCGGTGCGGGTCGCAGAGGACGGCGCCGCAGAGCCGCCGCCGTGGTCCATACCGGCCATGCCCGAGGACGCCGCCGAGCTCGCACCCGACGCCGTGGACGAGTCGTCGGTACCGCAGCCGGCGAGGACCAACACCAGGCCGGCACCGAGGGTTGCTGCGCCCAGAGCGGCGCGGCGAGAAGAAGAGGTGGACATTGTTGTACTCCAGAGGTTGTCGAGAAATGGGACGTGACGGCATAACCGACCACGAATGGTCGGGTCGACCTGTCAGACCCGCAGGATCGACAACTCCGCGAGGGACGGCGTCAACCATGGTGGTGCGCGGTTGCGTGCGCCGGTGATCCAGTACACGCACGGCAGGACCGCGGCGAAGCCTGTGACACCCAGTCGGGCGACTAGGGCGAGGGCCAGCACTGCGGCGGCGAATGCGGTGATGAGGAAAACGCAACCGTGGAGCATCGCGTGCTCACCGCAGGACCGCATCCCCGCGTGGTGCGGCTCGCCGGCCGCGGCGGCCTGCTCGATCACCGCGTGACCAGTGTGGGTGGCGGGACTGGCGGCGGCGGTGGACGCGGGCTCCGGCATTTGTGGATCCGAGCAGGAAAACAACCCGATGTGCATCAGCACCACCGCACCTAGCAACGCCACCAACCCCGACATCCGCACGGCAGCAGCCGCACGTCGGGGCAGGGGCGAAGGGATCACCGGTTCAGTCTATCGCCGAGCTAAAGCCCTGGCTCGGTACCCCCTAGGGGTATAAACTCGGTTGGCCGAACCATTCCACGTGCGGCAGTCCACCCCTTGCGATAGAGCGGCGAACCCCGGCATGCGGCTCCGGCGGCACTGGAGATCGTATACCTATGGGGGTATATTCCCAGCGGTACGGTTGAGTCCTTGGTTGGTCGCGGAAGGAGGAGCGCATGCACCGCATCTCCGCTCCTCGTGGGGCGATGGTCACCGGCGTCATGGGCGTCATTGTGTTGGCGCTTGTTGTGTTGCTGCGGCTCTGTTGCTGCAGCCCAGTAAACGCGGGCCACACCATGCCGGATGGCCAATCCGGTGTCTCGGATCGGCCGGCAGTCGCGACCACTCTGGCTTCGGCGGCAACATCAGATCGCCATGATGTGGCTTCGGCGGCACCGGCCGCGCACTGCGCGGATTCTTCGTCCTGGGATCTGTCGGCACCCCCGGTCGCATCTCATGATGACGCCCCGGTCGTTGCGGTCATGGGCATCGCCCCGCAGATCAGTAACACCGCGCGCGTCGCGTGGTCGTCCTGGCCCGGGCAGCGTCGAGGTCCACCCTCAACCGGTGTGCAGCGGCTGCGACTGAAGTGTGTGCTCCAGGCGTGAGTTCGAGTCTCGGCGACGTCTCCACGACGTTGCCGGTCCGAGTTCATTCCCCACGGCAGTAGCCCACCCAGCGTGGTCGGGGCTGTTGTCGCAGAATCCTGGAGTAGCACATGACAACTTCACAACACCCGAAACCATCCCTGAGCAGGCGAACCTTTCTTGGTGCCGCCGTCGTCGGCCTGGGCGGTACAGCGCTAGCGGCCTGCTCGACAGGGTCGACGCCCAATCCCCGCGCCCACGATGTTGACGTGTCCGCGATCAATGCCGCCGAAGCCCGTCGTCCGCACACCGGACGCACGGTCACACACGCCCTGACCCCGCGGCGAGTTCAGCTCGACCTCGGTGGACCGCTCGTCACATCGTTTGCCTACGACGACGGCGTTCCCGCGCAACCGATCCGGGCAAACGTGGGCGACGAACTCGCGATCACCGTCCGCAACGAGATGGGCGAAACGACATCGGTGCACTGGCATGGGATCGCGGTCCGCAACGATATGGACGGTGCCGCGCCAGCGACGCCCGACATCACCGCAGGCGGGTCGTTCACCTACCGGTTTTCGGTGCCAGATTCGGGGACATACTGGGCACATCCGCACGTCGGGATGCAAACCGATTTCGGTCTGTACGCGCCGTTGATTGTCGATGACCCTCGTGAGCGTCACGATTATGACGCCGAGTGGATCGTCGTCCTCGATGACTGGACCGATGGAGTCGGTCGTAGCCCCGCCGACATCCTCACCTCGCTGCAGAAGAACGGCATGACCATGGGCGGTGGTATGTCGATGGGCGGATCCAGCAGCGGAATCGGTCAAAGCGCTCTTCTCGGTGGTGATGCCGGTGATGTCGCCTATCCGCTGTACCTGGTCAACGGGCGCATCGAGAACGCACCCACTACGTTTACCGCCCGACCGGGACAACGCATCCGCGTCCGCATCATCAACGCCGGTGCCGAGACGGCGTTCCGCGTCGCGCTCGGGGGGCATCGGATGACAGTGACTCATACCGACGGCTTCCCGATCGTCCCGACCGATGTCGATGCGCTGCTGGTCGGTATGTCCGAGCGTTACGACGTCATCGTCACAGCTGGGGACGGGATCTTTCCGCTGGTTGCCGCACCCGAAGGTAAGACCGGTTTGGCCCGGGCGCTGCTGCGCACCGGGTCCGGCGCAACACCCGCAACAGGTAGTCGGCCAGTCGAATTCGACCGCCAGGTCGGCACGGTGGATACGTTTGTAGCCACCAGTGAGGTCACTATGCCGCCCGCGCGAATCGACACCGAACTCTCGGCGGATCTCGGCGGGAATATGAGCGAGTACAGCTGGACGATCAACGGTCGCACGTTCGATCAGATGCAGCCGGTGATGGTGGACAACGGGCAGCGGGCGCGCATGACGTTCACCAACAACACGATGATGTGGCACCCCATGCATCTGCACGGGCACACCTTCCAGGTCCGCCGCCCCGACGGCACGCCGGGACCACGCAAAGACACCGTGATCGTCCGCCCGATGCAACGTGTCACCGTCGACCTCGCCGCAGACAACCCCGGCCAGTGGATGCTCCACTGTCACAACGGCTATCACCAGGACGCGGGAATGATGACTCGATTGGACTATCACGTCTAGAGGAGAACCGCGGTACAGCGACGCTGTCGTCCCGCCGCGCATGACCCGATGGCAAACGGCGCCGAACACGAGGCCAAAGCCTCTACCTCCGGCAACGCCGCACTGCCACACTTCCCGGTGACAAACAAAGGAGCTTCATCATGATGTATTGGCAGGACAACAATTCAAGCGGCTGGGGATTCGCTGTGATGATCATATCGATGGTGCTGTTCTGGGCCCTCATCATCGGCGGTATCGCCCTCGCCGTCCGCTACACGCGTCGAAATCCGTCATCGGTCCACAGCAAAACCAGTGCCGAGGACCTGCTCGCGGAACGCTACGCCCGAGGCGACATCGACGACGACGACTACCACGCGCGGCTGAGCACCCTGCGAAAACGCGCTCGACACTGATCACACCGCCCAGTCAGTGCTGCACAGGGCCTTTATCGACGACCTCCTCTGACAACCACACCCCACCCGAGGAAATGACATGCACGCAATCGAACACGCACTCCGGCTCGTCGGCTCCATGACCTGGGAAATTCTCTGGGCTCTGATACTGGGCTTCCTGCTGTCAGCTGTGGTCCAAGCCGTCGTCCGCAGAGCCACCGTCGTCCGGCTGATGGGCGATGACAGCCCGCGATCACTCGCAGTCGCGACCGGCTTCGGAATGGCATCCTCGTCGTGCTCCTACGCCGCAGTCGCTCTCGCGCGATCCCTGTTCCGCAAGGGCGCCGACTTCACCGCCGCGATGGCGTTTCAGATCGCATCGACCAACCTCGTCATCGAGCTCGGGGTGATCCTGCTACTGCTGATGGGATGGCAATTCACCCTCGCGGAATTCATCGGCGGACCCATCATCATCGTGATCGTGGCCCTACTGTTCCGCAGGGTATTACGCGCGAAACTAGTCCGCGATGCTGCAACACAAGCCGACAAGGGCGTCGCTGGATCGATGGAAGGCCATGCCGCCATGGATATGTCGGTACAGCGTGGCGGCAGCTTCTTCCGGCGCCTGGTATCCCCGGAGGGGACGACGTCAGTCGCCCACGTCTTCGTCATGGAATGGGCGGCGATCTGGAAAGACCTCGTCATCGGCCTGTTCATCGCCGGGGCGCTTGGCGCGTGGGTGCCCGATTCGTTCTGGCAGGGCCTGTTCCTCGATGGCCACCCACTTCTCGCCGCGATATGGGGCCCGTTGATCGGGCCGCTCGTCGCGATCGTCAGCTTCGTCTGCTCGGTCGGCAACGTTCCACTGGCAGTAGTTATCTGGACCGGTGGGATCAGCTTCGGTGGCGTCATCGCGTTCATCTTCGCCGACCTGCTGATCCTGCCGATCCTCAACATCTACCGCAAGTACTACGGCGCGAAAATGACGCTGGCGATCGTCGGGGTGTTCTACGTCGCGATGGTCGTGGCGGGATATGTCATCGAACTACTCTTCACCCCAACCGGACTCACCCCTGACCCCGCCAGCGCACACATGCCGACCGAGGGCATTACCTGGAACTACACCACCTGGCTCAACATCGTATTCCTTGCAGTGGCCGCGATCCTGGTGTGGCGCTTCCTGCGAACAGGCGGCCGCGCCATGATGTCAATGATGGGAGGAGAACCAGACGGCGACCACAAGTCGATGCAGCACTGAGACACAGCCCTACAGTGAAGGACGGCACCACGCGAAGACACCAGCTCGGATGCCTCCCGGCAGTCGATCCGACGACCCGATCGCTCAGCGATTCGGGCGTCGGCCGGTGCTGCACCTCGAACGCCCCTGTGCACCTCGGCCGGACAGTCCCCTGACCATTGCCACCTACGGCCGGGGTGCGATTTCCCAGGCGGGCACCGATGCGTGGCCCAAGCCCCCGTGCGTGAATGCGAGGGCGCGGGCTGTCATATCGACCGCGATGGGTCGACGCCCCTATGCGTGTGGCCGGTGCGGTCGGCGGCGATGTTGCGGTCGACGTGGTCTGCGTGGAACAGCGCTTGGCTGAGCAGGCCTCGCACGTGGTCGTCGGCTGCCGAGTAGTAGACGAATGTGCCTTCGCGGCGGCCGGTGACCAGTCCGGCCAGGCGCAGTTTGGCGAGGTGCTGGCTGACCGCGGCCGGAGCGGCGCCGGCGAGTTCGGCTAGACACGCCACCGACGACTCGCCCTGCAGCAGAGCCCACAACACCTTGATCCGCGTCGGGTCGGCAAGCAAGCGCAGCGACTCCGCAGCCAGATGGACTTGCTCATCAGCGGGCATGTGGAAGTCGGGCTGCGAGGTATGCACAACCCTCACGATACCAACAGAGTGCGTATTCGCGTATACACGTGACTACGCATATAGTTGAGCAATCCGTTGACGGCTGAGTCCTACCGCCTTGCCGTGTCACACCTTGAAGTGGAGTTCCTGTCATGTCCGGTGGTCACGACCATGTCCAGCACGAGCACGCCCACCACAACCACGACCACAGGACGGGATGGGCCGGCCTGCGGGGCCGCATCGCCCATGCGGTGACCCCGCACAGCCACGACAGCGCCGACATCGTCGATTCCAGCCTGGAGGCTAGCGCCCGCGGTATGCGCGCGTTGTGGATTTCGTTCGTCGCTCTGATGATCACCGCGGTGGCCCAGCTGATTGTGGTGATCGTCAGCGGATCGGTTGCCCTGCTCGGCGACACACTCCACAACTTCGCTGACGCCCTCACAGCAGTGCCGCTGGCAGCTGCGTTCCTCCTGGGCCGCCGACAGGCGACACGTCGGTTCACCTACGGACTCGGTCGCAGCGAAGACCTCGCCGGGCTGGCAGTCCTGCTGGTCATGTTCGCCTCCGCCGTCTTGGCCGCCTGGACCGCGGTCGACCGACTGCTCAACCCGCGCCCGATGACCGACATCGGTTGGGTCGCAGCAGCCGGGCTCGTCGGCTTCCTCGGCAACGAGATCGTCGCGCGCTACCGCATCACCGTGGGACGCCAGATCGGTTCAGCCGCCCTGGTCGCCGACGGCCTACACGCCCGCACCGACGGGTTCACCAGCCTCGCCGTCCTCATCGCCGCCGGCGGCGCCTGGATCGGATGGCAATGGGCCGACCCGGTCGTCGGGCTGCTCATCACCGCCGCAATCCTCTCGGTCCTCTACGGCGCAGCCAAAGAAGTGTTCGCCCGCATGCTCGACGCCGTCGACCCGAAACTACTCGATGCCGCCGAAAAAGCGGTCGCCGAAACACCAGGGGTGTACGCCGTGGACACCATCCGCATGCGCTGGGTCGGCCACGACCTCCTCGCCGACGTCACCCTCGACGTCAACCCGTCGCTGTCGCTGATGCAGGCACACGAAATAGCCCACGACGCCGAAACCCGACTCACCGAAACAGTGCCCCGGCTGACCAGCGCAATGATCCACGCACACCCGACCAGCCGCAGCTAAACAACGCTCGGTCACCACTGACGTCTAGATCTGAGGCGTCGTGCTCGCATAGAAGCGATGAGGCTGAGGGCGCGGTACGTCTGCCCATCTGGGCCGCCATCCTTGGCCCCTACCCTGGCGTCGATCAGTCGAACGCGCGAGATGTAACCGCCCATCACGGGTGGCGGCGGACGATCGCGCGACCCTACTCGTTGCAGGTCCCCGCGCGTAAAACATGGGGCAACACAATCTTTCGATCCGACACAGCATGCCCGTCATCACTGTCGAAAACTTCTGCCCCGCGGAACGCACCTCGACTGACGAGCGTCGTGACCAAGGATCGGACCCTTGACTAGACGATACCCCCAGGGGTATAAACGAGCTATGGAAACACGCATCGATTGCTACGTGGACCCGGCATGCCCGTTCGCCTGGGCGACGTCGCGGTGGCTCACCGACATTGCTGACCAGCGCGTGGACGTGACGGTGACTCTTCGCCAGATGAGCCTGGTGACGCTGAATGCCGAGGCGATCGCCGGCGGTGAGATGGACCCGTCGATGGCGCATCACATGGACACCTCGCGTGCCGGTGGGCGCCTGCTGGCCTCGGTCGACCCATCGCACTTCGCCGAGCTGTATGCCGCGTTGGGTCGTCGCGTCCACCTCGAGCACGTGGACATCACTGCCGATGTCGCACGGGATGCGCTCACCGAATGTGGTCTCGACCCCGGCCAGGCTGCTGCCATTGACGACCCGACGCTCGACGAGCGCGTCGAGGCTGCCCACGCCCATGCTGTGCGCATCTACGGCGAGTCGTCGGGGACGCCGATCGTCGCGGTCGATGGCCGGGCGCTTTTCGGTCCGGTGATCACCGAGATCCCCACCGGCGATGAGGCATTCGAGTTGTTTGATGCGGTGGTCGTCCTCGCCCACTCGTCGTCGTTCGCGCAGATGCAGCGGCCCCGGTCGGGGCCTCCGACCCTGACGAAAGGCTGAGCCGGATGTGTCACGCAGCGACCTGCCGCATCTGCGGCAAGACCACCTGGGCCGGGTGCGGCCGCCACGTCGCCGACGTCAAACGTCGAGTGCCGGAGACGAACTGGTGCCCCGGGCACGCCGACCATCCCGCCCGCTCGATCTTCTCTCGCCTGACAGGACGCAACCGATGACCAGTACCGACACCACCCGCGACGCGTCCGACTCGACGTCCGAACGGGACTCCCCTCCGGGCCTGCTGGGCCGCATCGGCGGATGGGGCACCGACCACCGTCGGATCCTGTTCGGGACGTGGCTCGCCGCGATCATCGTCCTCGGAGCGTTCGCGCCCTCGGTGTTCTCCTCGCTGGCCGGCGCGGGATGGCAGGCCAACGGGTCGGAATCAGTCCAGGTCCGCGACCTCGCCCAGCAACACTTCGGCGGCAACGCCTCCTCGGCGGTGCAGGTCGTCGTCCACTCCGACACGGCGACCGTCACCGACCCGTCGATGCGGGCGGTGTTCGACCAGATCGGCCGCGATCTGTCCGCCGACCCGCGATTCGGTGAGATCGTCGCACCGCAGCCCGGTATGACGATCAGCCGCGACGCACACACCGGGATCCTCATCGCCGGCGCCAACGCATCGACCGACAAGATGGTCGCCGCAGTCGACGACCACACAGCAGAGTTGACGGCCCTGTCGCGCGACGGCATCGAGGTCTATCCCACCGGAGCGTCAGCGTTGTGGGCCGACTTCAACAAGGCCAACCACGACGCGATGATCAAAGCCGAACTGTTCTCCTGGCCGGTCACCCTCGCGATCATGGTCCTCGCTTTCGGATCACTGGTCGCCGCCGGCCTACCACTGCTGCTGACCGTCGCCGGTCTGGTGGCATCGGCAGGCGGCCTGGTCCTGCTCAACCACATCACCCCGATCTCGGTGTGGGCCATGAACTTCGCCATGATGTTCGCCCTCGCACTCGGTATCGACTACGCCCTGTTCATCGTCTCCCGATTCCGAGATGCGTTGAGCAAGCGCGGCGACCGGCGTCGTGCGGTCATCGAGACGATGGACACCGCGGGAAAGGCTGTGTTCCTGTCCGGACTGACGGTTCTGGTGAGCCTGTCGGCAGTCCTGTTGGTCCCGGCTCCGGCGGTGCGCACCATGGCGGTCGGGATCATGCTGGCCGTCGTCTTCGTCCTGGCGGCGACTCTCACACTGTTGCCCACCGTCCTCGGTGCGCTCGGCCCCAAGGTCAACGCCGTCGCACTGCCCTACGCGAAACGGCAGGAACATCGCTCACCGGTGTTCCACCGGTGGGGCACGCTGCTACACAAGCACCCATGGCCGTTCGCCGTCGTGTCACTCGGCCTCCTGGTGCTGCTCGCGCTACCGGTGTTCGGACTCAAGGTCGCGATGCCATCGATCTCGGTGGTGCCGCAGGACTCGGCTGTTCGGCAGGGCTACGCCCTCGTCCAGGAGCAGTTCGGTCCCGGCGCTCCCGGAGCGCTGCAGGTCGTCGTTCCTCAGGCCGACGCTGCCGCGACCGCATCCGCCGCTGCATCGAGTCCAGGCATCGCGATGGTGACCCCACCGCAGCCGGCCCGTGACGGATCCGACTACGCACTGCTACAGGCAATTCCGTCGGTCGACCCGTCTGATCCGCAGATGGGGTCAATCCTCGACACCCTGCGTGATCGGGTTCCCGCCGACGCCCTGGTCGGCGGTGCGCCGGCGGAGAACCTCGACCTACAGGCCGCACTGAACGACTACCTGCCGATCATCGTCGGCATCATCCTGGTCATGGGATTCCTGCTGCTGCTCGTCGCGTTGCAGGCGCCGCTCATCGCCCTGCTGGGCACGATCGTCAGCCTGCTCTCCACCGGGGCCGCGTTCGGAGTGGCGAAGCTGATCTTCCAAGACGGTCACGGCGCATCGCTGCTCGGCTTCACCCCGCAGGGATTCCTCGACGGGTGGGGGCCGGTGTTCTTCTTCGCTATGATCTTCGCGATCGCGATGGACTACACCGTGTTCTTGCTGGCGACCGCGAAGGAGCACTACGAGAAGACCGGCGACCCCTACACCGCGCAGATCGACGGGATGGCCCATTCCGGACGGGTCATCTTCGCCGCTGCGGCGGTGATGGTCGCGGTGTTCTTCAGCTTCGCACTCGCCGATCCACTCCCCCCGAAGGAAATGGGGATCATCCTGGGAGTCGCAGTCCTGCTCGACGCAGTGCTCATCCGACTGATCCTGCTGCCGGTGCTGCTGCGAATCACCGGACACGCCGGATGGTGGTCGCCCACCTGGCTGCGGCGAGCGCTTCCGGCGATCAGTTTCTCCCACAACTGAAACACCACACACCTCTCAGCACCACCAACAAAGGAGACCCGATGAATCTGGGACTGACCACCACACTGACCGACACCGACTTCGCCGACGCCAAACAGAAAGTGACCGCCGCACTCGCCGATCAAGGGTTCGGCATCCTCACCGAGATCGACGTCCAGGCAACGCTGAAGAAGAAACTCGACGAGGACATGGAGCCCTACACCATCCTCGGCGCCTGCAACCCCACCCTCGCCCACCAAGCCCTCGGCGTGCAGCCACAGATCGGGATGCTGCTGCCCTGCAACGTCGTCGTCCGCGCCGACACCTCCGACACCACCGGCCGGTCCATGATCGTCGAAGCCATGAACCCCGGCCTGATGGTCTCGGTCACCGGCGAAGCCGGCCTCGAAGCCGTTGCCGCGCAGGCCTCCGAACTACTCGGCAACGCCATCGCCGCACTCGACAGCAACTGAACCACCGTCGGATCCACCCCCGGGGGCAAATATGCCCCCGGGGGTAGACTCGTCGCAGACGAAACGGGAGAAAATCATGACCGGAGACGACGAAACCATAGCGGTGGTACTCAACCGGCTACGCCGGGCACACGGCCAACTCGGCGGGGTGATCTCCATGATCGAAAACGGCCGCAACTGCAAAGACGTCGTCACCCAACTCGCCGCCGTCTCCCGCGCCCTCGACAAAGCCGGCTTCAAGATCGTCGCCACCGGCCTCCGCGAATGCATCACCGGCGACCCCGACGCCAAAGAACCCATGACCGAAGAAGAACTGGAAAAACTCTTCCTCGCCCTCGCGTAGCGAGGTCTGCCCCAGGAGCTCGGCCACCGTCGTGTTCACCGTGTGTGTCCAGGCTTCCACCTCTCACGAAGACGGGTGCAGAGAGGACAGGCGTGGCGAAGCAATCTGGTCGCTCGAGCAACGGCGCGATGACCGGCCCGGCTCGTGATGATCGAGCGGCTGAACGTCACACACAGCCGACGCCAGCCCGTTTGCGGACAGTTCATATGACGATTGAGCTCCACGATGACGCAGGCTCATCGAGGCCATGCGTCGTCGGTTCGCCGTTCAGATCTGACCCGCCGTCCTGCCTGTTCATCGCCCTCAGATTGTTGGCGAGAGCAAGGGCGCCCTCCCCCACCGTCACCACACATTCGAACACCAGGACGGCTTGACGAGCACACAGGAACCCAGCCCACCAGCATCGATCTCGGCGTAGTGAGGTCGTGGCCACGGGGGCACCACCGTGGGGCTGTTTCGCGCCACTCCCCTACCGCGCTCCGCACAATTCGTGCCTGAAAGGTGTGGACAGAGTCCACCGTGCACCGGCCCTAATCTTCCGCGACAGGGGTATGGGGGTCCCGGGCGTTGCGGCTTCCGACTTGTATGGGAAGTACGTCGGGTGTTCGAACGAACCGGGTTCTAGCCTGACGAGGAGTCACGGAGGGCGGCTCGTTAGCTTCCTGCCGGTCCTGGCGCCGGGACCTGGCTCTCGGAGGGTTTTGCCCCCTCCGTGATCTCCGTCTGCGATCTGGCTCAACACAGGAATGACGCCCACTCGCTGGGCCCGAAAGTCGGAATGCCGATCACAGATACCCACTCTGTCCGCACACACCGACAAGGAGCCCCGAGTGCATGTGATCGGGATCGATCCTCACAAGCTCAGCCACACCGCCACCAGCGTCGAACCCTCCACCAACACCGATCTCGGATCCCGCCGGGTCCCGTCAAGCTTAGAGGGCTACCAGCAGCTCCTCGATTGGTCGGCCGCATGGCCCGACCGTGTCTGGGCCATCGAGAACGCCAAAGGCCTCGGCCACCACTTTGCTCAATGGCTCATCCAGGCCGGCGAAACCGTCGTCGACGTGCCCTCGACCGCGACCGCCCGCGTCCGTGAACTCTCCCGCGGTGGGCGCCGCAAAACCGACCGTATCGATGCCGCCGCAGCGGCGTGCGTCGCGTTCACCCAAGCCGACTATCGGCCGGTCGAGGCCGATGGTGATCGGGCGATCATTCGGCTGCTCGATGAACGACGCACCGATGTTGCGAACCAGCACTCACGGGTTGTCAACCAACTCCACGCCGTCCTGCGAGAACTCCTTCCCGGTGGCGTCGCAACCAACCAGAGTGTCGAAAAGATTCGCCGCATCGTCATCGCTCACGAGCCCGTCACCCCGGCAGATGTAATGCGTAGGACCATCGCCTTGGAGATCGTCGGCGATCTCCTGCGGCTGCGCTTCCAGATCGACGAACTCACCGACCGCATCACCACAGCCCTCGAGGCCAGCGGATCCACCCTCACCGCCATCCACGGAGTCGGACCGATCTGCGCCGCCCGGCTCGTCGCCCGTATCGGCAACCCCGCCCGGTTCGCCAGCGAGGCCGCATTCGCCTCCTACGTCGGCACCGCACCGATTGATGTGTCTTCTGGCGACCACAACCGCCACCGCTTGTCCCGCAGCGGCGACCGCAAACTCAACGCCGTCATCCACATAATCGCCGTGAGCCAATCACGACACCCCTCAGCACCCGGCTACCAGTACTACCGACGCAAGATCAACGAGGGAAAAACACGCCGCGAGGCGCAGCGATGTCTCAAACGCCAAATCACGAAACAGATTTGGAAGACCATGCAATCCGACACCAAGCAAGAAACACTGTCGGCGGCCTAACGTCCTGCGCCTCGCCTGTGGTGGGACGTTCAGACCATGTTCACTTGACGGGTGATTAGAGCATCGTCAATATAGACGTATGTCGAATCAGAACGTGCCGCTTGTTGACTCCCCGGGGGCGTGTTGCTCGCCGCTGATCCGGGAACCGTTGACCGCTGATTGGGCGGGCGATCTGGCCCGCATGTTCAAGGCGATCGGGGACCCGGTCCGGCTGCGGCTGTTGAGCTTGGTGGCCAGCCACGAGAACGGTGAGGCGTGTGTCTGCGACATCTCTGACACGTTTGCCCTGTCGCAGCCGACTATCTCGCATCACCTCAAGGTGCTGCGCGGTGCTGGTCTGCTGGACTGCGAACGCCGGGGTACCTGGGTGTACTACTGGGTGATTCCTGCTGCGTTGCAGCAGTTGTCGGCGGTGTTGAGTAGCGCGGATCCGTCCGCGGCTGATGCCGGACTGGCGGTGCACGCGTGAGCACCACAACAGATAGGTCGGATGCCCCCGCAGTAGTGGGCAAGCTGTCGACCCTCGACCGGTTTTTGCCGGTGTGGATCGGTGTCGCGATGGTCGCCGGCCTGCTCCTGGGCCGTGGTGTCCCAGGACTCAATGACGCGTTGTCCAAAATCTCGGTCGATGGTGTCTCACTGCCGATCGCAATTGGCCTGCTGATCATGATGTATCCGGTGTTGGCGAAGGTCCGTTACGACCGCCTCGACACGGTGACCGGCGACAAGAAGCTGCTGCTCGGTTCGCTGGCCCTGAACTGGATACTCGGTCCTGCGTTGATGTTTGCCCTGGCCTGGCTGTTTCTGCCCGATCTGCCCGAGTACCGCACCGGCCTGATCATTGTCGGGCTTGCTCGATGCATCGCGATGGTCATCATCTGGAACGACCTCGCCTGCGGCGACCGGGAAGCCGCCGCGGTCCTTGTCGCCATCAACTCGGTGTTCCAGGTCGTGATGTTTGCCGTCCTCGGCTGGTTCTACCTATCGGTGCTGCCCGGCTGGCTGGACCTCGAGCAGACGAACATCTCCACCTCGCCGTGGCAGATCGCGAAATCGGTCCTGATCTTCCTCGGCATCCCCCTGGTGGCGGGCTTCCTCTCGCGTTTTCTCGGCGAGAGGACCAAGGGCCGCGACTGGTACGAATCGAAGTTCATTCCGTGCATCGGCCCGTGGGCGCTCTACGGCCTGCTGTTCACCATCGTCATCCTCTTCGCGCTGCAGGGCGATCAGATCACCTCGCGTCCCCTCGACGTCGTCCGGATAGCGCTCCCGCTGCTGGTGTACTTCGCGGTCATGTGGGGCGGCGGATACGCCTTCGGCGCGGCGATGGGTCTGGGCTACGAACGCACTACCACCTTGGCGTTCACCGCCGCGGGCAACAACTTCGAACTCGCCATCGCCGTCGCGATCGCCACCTACGGCGCCACATCCGGGCAGGCGTTGGCCGGTGTCGTCGGGCCGTTGATCGAGGTCCCGGTGCTCGTCGGGCTGGTCTACGTGTCGCTGGCGTTGCGGAAGCGGTTCACTGTCCGTACGCCCGCGGCGGACTCGAGTATCGAGGGGTAGCGATGGCCGAGACGCACGTGATCCCGATGACCGTCGAGCACGCCAGCGCTGTTCTGCGGATCTATCAGGCCGGAATCGATACCGGGGATGCCACCTTCGAAACGGTCGCACCGGACTGGGAGACCTTCGACCGCGTGCACCTGGACCACCACCGATTCGTGGCGGTGAACGCCGTCGGCGACGTCGTCGGGTGGGTTGCTGCAGTGCCGGTCTCGTCGCGGTGTGTCTACGCCGGGGTGATGGAGCACAGTGTGTACGTCGACACGGCAGCCCGAAGTGCCGGTGTCGGCGGTCTGCTTCTCGCCGCTCTCATCGCCTCTGCTGAGCAGGCAGGGGTGTGGACGATCCAGTCCGGCATCTTCCCGGGAAAACACCGCCAGCCTGGCGGTGCATCGTCGAGCAGGGTTCCGCACCGTCGGCGTTCGTGAACGCATCGGGCAACGCGACGGCCGATGGCGTGATGTGCACATGATCGAACGCCGCAGCACGACAGTCGGCACCTGACACAGGATTCGCCACCCCTCCCATTCCCACGACTCCACCTTTAGAAGGGTTCCCCCAGATGTCTGACACACCCAGTGTCTTGTTTGTGTGCGTCCACAACGCCGGCCGATCGCAGATGGCTGCCGGGTTCCTCACCACCCTCGCCGGGGATTCGATTGAGGTCCGCTCCGCTGGCAGCGCACCCGCCGCCACCGTCAACTCCGCGGCGGTGGAGGCGATGGCCGAGATCGGGATCGACATCTCGATCCAAGCCCCGAAGATCCTGACCCCTGACGCGGTGGAAACCTCCGACGTCGTGATCACCATGGGGTGTGGGGATGCGTGCCCAGTTTTCCCGGGCGTCAGCTACCGCGACTGGGATTTACCCGACCCCGCCGGAAAGGGCGTCGAGACCGTCCGCCCGATCCGGGACGAGATCAAAGCTCGCATCGAGGCCCTGATCGCCGAGCTCCTGCCGGCGCAGGCGGGCACCCGATGAGTACCCCAAGTGTGCTGTTCGTGTGCGTCAAGAACGGCGGCAAATCTCAGATGGCCGCCGGCCTCATGACCAAGGAGGCCGGTGACACCGTCGAGGTGCACTCCGCGGGAACGAAACCCGGCACCGCAGTCAACGCACAGTCGGCGGAGTCGCTCCTCGAGGTCGGCGTCGACATCACCGCAGAACAGCCGAAACCGATCGACCCGGCACTTTTGGCGCGAATGGATTACGTGATCACCCTCGGTCGCGAAGCACAGGTCGAGAAGGTCGCTGGACCGGTCTACGAGAACTGGGACACCGATGAGCCCTCGACCCGGGGGATCGAGGGGATGGAACGGATGCGGCTGGTCCGCGACGACATCGCCACCCGGGTCCGCGACCTGCACGCTCGCCTCACCACCGGGTGAGCAGCAACGCCACCCACTCGGCCGATGTCGTGGTCATCGGCGGCGGCCAAGCAGGCCTGGCCGCCGGCTACTACCTACGAAGATCCGGTCTCGATTTCGTCATCCTCGACGACAACCCGAACCCGGGCGGCTCGTGGCAGCACTACTGGCAGTCGCTGACCCTGTTCTCGCCCGCCGAGTACTCGTCGCTACCCGGATGGCCGATGCCGCCCTACCCCAACGGGTTTCCACCGGCGACGCACGTCGTGGACTACCTGACCCGATACGAACATCGTTACCAGCTCCCCATCCAGCGCCCTGTGACCGTCACCGAGGTCACGCGCACAGATCACGGTTTCCACGTCCATACCGACGCCTGTGACTGGGATGCCCGGCGGGTCATCAACGCCACCGGCTCATGGCGGCAACCGTTCTGGCCGCTCTACCCCGGCATCACCGACTTCCGCGGACGCCAGCTCCACACCGTCGACTACCGCTCTCCCGAGCCGTTCGCCGGGCAACGGGTCGCGGTTGTCGGTGGCGGTAACTCCGCCGCCCAGATCGTCGCCGACCTCACCGGGGTTGCCGACACCCTGTGGTGCACACCTCGCCCACCCCGATACCTACCCGACGACGTCGACGGCCGGGTGCTGTTCACCGTCGCCACCGACCACGCCGCCGCCATCGCCGCCGGCCGGCCATCGGACGGGGGTGTCGCTGGGCTCGGTGACATCGTGGCCGTGCCGTCGGTGCGCGCTGCCCGCGACCGCGGCCAGCTCACCGCCCACCCGATGTTCACCCACCTCACCGCCAGCGGTGTGGTCGTCGACGGCGTCGAGGAACAGGTCGATGCCATCATCTGGTGCACCGGGTTCCGGCCCGCCCTGCGACACCTCCACGGGCTGGTCCGAACCCAGGACGGTCACTATCCGGTCGTCGACAACCATCTGGTCGATGACCCCGCGACGATGTTCCTCGGGTACGGCGACTGGACCGGACCGGCCTCGGCCACCCTCATCGGGGTCGGACGCACCGCGCGCGCCCTGCTCGCGCCACCCCGACGTCGACGAGAAGGCTAGGTGCAGCAGTTCGGGTCGAGAACACCCCGCAACGCCTGCAACGCATCAGCGTGCGCGGAGTAGTAGACGTTCATCCCGCGACGTTCCGGTCGGACCATGCCCGCCTTCTTCAACTGCCCCAGGTGGTGGCTCGTTGTCGCCTCGGACAACCCCAACGCCGCCGCGAGGTCGCACGTGCACACTTCACCGGCCTCGGTGGTCAACAACAGCGACATCAACTTGATCCGCACCGGATCAGCCAACGCTTTGAGCCGCAACGCAATCTCTAGTGCCGCATCATCATCGAGTGCCGCCGCCGACACCGGCGCACAACAGATCGGCGCGGTCATATCGATCGTCGGCAACGTCTTCGGCATGACCCCACCCTACCAAGCCTCTTGACATATATCGAATAGGTCGGGCATCCTGACAGCAGCACAGTAATTCGATGTATGTCTCACAGGTGGAGGTTCTGATCATGTCCCGTATGCAGCTCGCCCTCAATGTCGACGATCTCGATCAGGCAGTCGAGTTCTACTCAAAGCTGTTCAACACCCAGCCCGCGAAGCTCAAGCCCGGCTACGCCAACTTCGCCGTCACCGAACCCCCGTTAAAGCTGGTCCTGATGGAAAACCCCGGCAAGGGCGGCACCATCAACCACCTCGGCGTCGAAGTCGACTCCAGCGCAACCGTGCACGCCGAGATCGCCCGACTCACCGACGAAGGCCTGTTCACCGACGAGGAGATCGGCACCACCTGCTGCTTCGCCACCCAGGACAAAGTCTGGGTCACCGGCCCCGCCCAGGAGAAGTGGGAGGTCTACACCGTCCTCGCCGACTCCAACACCTTCGGCACCAGCCCCCAGCTGCTCGCCGACGACTCCAACGGCGGCGGCGTCTGCTGCACCGGCACACCCGCCTAACACGAGTCGCCGCTAGAGCCTCCGCGCCGCGGTTCCGCCGACGTGTCAGCGGCACCGCTTGCGTTGATTTGCTCGAGCGCCTCGGAATGCCGAGCGCGTAGGTGGGTCAGGCTTTCTTCTATTGCGGCGACTTCACCGAGCCATGCATGGCCCTTGGCCTCGGTGAGGCGTTGCTCGGCGTTGTCGGTCATTTCGGTGATCCGGCCGATCTGGGCGGGATCAACGCGCAGGAATCGGCACCGGCTGCAGGCATGTTCGTGAACGCATGCTGTGCCGTACGGCCGGTGGCAGTCACCGAGTGCGACGCGTCGAAGAAGGAAGTGCTGTTCGAATTCGGCCCATTCGTCGGGGTCGGCTGGCCTGTTCTCGGCACTGGAGCGCAGTTGTCGGCGTCGTTCGATGAAGTGTTGGTGCGCTGCGATGAGGTGCTCGGGAAATACGGCGGTGTAGCCGCGAGTGGTCTCGAGATTGAGGTGACCAAGTAGCGATGCGGCGATGTGCAGGGGAAGACCGTTGTTCACCGCGTCTGTCGTGAACAGTCTTCGGAAGTCGTGCAGCTTCGACGTCATGTGACGAGGTCAGGCGGCGGGTTCAAACCGCAGCCTGTCGCCGTCGAAGGTTTAGTACCGCGCCTGGGTGTGGTCATCTGTCGAGCCATCTCGATGATTGACATGCCCGGCCTGCGGGGCGTCATAGGTCAGAGTTCGGGACCGGTGACCGCGCATCTATGTTGCCGCTGGACAAGCGGTACGTCTGCGCGGCGTACTTCGACGCCTGGCGCCGGCGCCGGCGCCGAGGCAGGATCTGGCTGATCGGGCCGGGTGCCATGGTGGTCGGGAGTTCGTCTACTATAGAACTTAGTAGTAGCGCCCACGATCCCCTTGTGGACGGGCGATTAAGCATGATCCGGCGGAAAATCTCACCCCACTGCATAGGTTGGCGCGCAAGGTTCTCCTTACGAAAGAGGTTCAGCATGGACATGAACATGGGTTCTGCCCTGCCCGCATGGATGACCCCGCTGGCTTGGGTGGTCCTCACCCTTGCTCTTATCTCATCGGCCGTGCTGGCAGACGACATCTATCGCCGCGGACACCGCCACCCCACCGTTGCCACCGAGCTCGTGTGGATCGGTTCCGGCCTCTTTCTTGGGCCCTTCGCCCTACTCGCTTATCGCCGTCACGGCCGCGTCACCCCCAACACCAGTGCGACTTTGCAGTCGAACCGTGGTGTGGCCGCAGGACTGCCGGGCGGTGCAGCCTCCGCCGCCGCGCACGTCATTGGAGTGCCGCTAGTTATCGCCTCCGGGCTCACCATCGCCGGCATCGATCTCTGGGTGATGATCATCGTCATAGCGTTGCTGGCTACGGCCATGCTCGCTGTGTACGAGCGTTCGGCCGTCACGCCGACGGTTGGTGCCCATGGCATTCGTCAGCGGTCTGTTGCGGCTGCGATAGGTGCCGCCGCCCTGACCGTGCTGGCTTTTGACCTCGGAATGGGTGGCTGGATGTTGTTGCTGCATTTCACTGAGACCATGCCACCGGCCACCGACGCTACCTTCTGGATGCTTATGCAAGTTGGCATTGTCCTTGGGGTGGTCACGGGCTACCCCGCCGTTCGTCGACTGCGAAGTCGCCTCAACTCCCCCGCTTGAGGAAAATGGCGGTCCGCAACCGTCAAAATGGTGATCAGCGGCAGGCAATTAGGAATAGCGCGCGACAGTACGACAGCGCTCTGGGTGCTCGATCAAATGACCTGATGACATTGGGGACCCGTTCAAGAAGCCCAGAGGAAGCTGTGCGCGATATCCGTTGAGCGACAGGCGCATTCTGATCGACCGGGGTGTGGCGCCACAACTTCCCCCCGCCCCGTACCTGGCACACTCCGCACCCTCAAGAGGGTCAATTTAACCCCGCAGGGGTCGACCATTTTCGAAGCCGTTCTCCGACCCGGCCGATTCATCACCACCCGCTTGCTGCACGTCTGCGAAAGTCACTCCGTCGAGCTCACCCTCTTGCGCTGCGGAAATTTCGGAGCCGGAGGCTGTTCGCGACGACGAAGACGCTCGAGAGTGCCATCGCTGCGCCGGCGAGCATCGGGTTGAGGAACCCGAGAGTAGCAACAGGTATGGCGGCGACGTTGTAGGCGAACGCCCAGAACAGGTTGGTTTTGATTGTCTTGAGTGTGGTGCGGGACAGTCGAATGGCGTCGGCCGCGCTACGTAAGTCGCTGCGCACCAGTGTGATGTCGGCGGCTTCGATGGCGACGTCGGCACCGCTTCCCATTGCCATTCCCAGGTCGGCTTGGGCGAGAGCGGCGGCGTCGTTGACCCCGTCGCCGACCATGGCCACGGTTTTGCCCTCGGCTTGCAGCGCGGTGATGACGGCGACTTTATCCTCGGGCATGACCTCGGCGTAAACCGTGTCGATTCCGACCTCGGCGGCAATTCTGTGCGCAACGGCTGAGTTGTCTCCGGTGAGCAGTACCGGTGTGAGGCCAAGTTTTTTGAACTGTCGAATTGCTTCGCAACTTGTCGACTTGACGGTGTCGGCGACGATGAGGATCCCGCGTGCGGCTCCGTCCCATCCGACTACGACAACGGTTTTGCCGTCGTTCTCGGCGCGCTGCTTTTCCTGTGTGAGGTTGCTGCTGAGAGATTGAGACCAGTCGGCGAGAAGCGATTCGCGGCCAACGATGACGGCGTGGCCCTCGACGACGCCGCGCACTCCTTTGCCTTCCATGTTGACGAAGTCGTCCGGGGTGGGAAGAGAGCCAAGATTCTCGGTCGCACCGCGAGCGATGGCTTGGGCAACGGGGTGCTCGGACGCGTTTTCGAGTGCTCCGGCCAGACGGAGGAGATCGACGCGCTCGGTGTTGGGTTCTGCGACCACGTCGGTCAGGGTCATTGTGCCGGTGGTGACGGTGCCGGTTTTATCCAGAACGATGGTGTCGACGGCGCGAGTGGATTCCAGGACTTCGGGTCCCTTGATGAGGACACCCATTTGCGCTCCACGCCCGGTGCCGACGAGTAGGGCTGTGGGGGTGGCCAGCCCAAGCGCGCAGGGGCAGGCGATGACCAGTACCGCGACGGCGGCAGTGAAGGCGGCGGTAACGCTGGCTCCGGTGCCGAGCCACGCCGCGAGTGTTGTCAGGGCGATGGCGATGACGACGGGAACGAAGATTCCTGAGATCCGGTCGGCGAGCCGCTGCACGTCGGCTTTACCAGTTTGGGCGTCTTCGACCAGCTGGGCCATCTGAGCAAGTTGCGTGTCCGAGCCGACTCGGGTGGCTCGAACCTGCAGTCGCCCGCCGACATTGACGGTGGCGCCGGTGACACTGTCGCCGGGACCTACTTCGACGGGCACGGACTCACCGGTGAGCATTGACGCATCAACTGCTGAGGTACCCGCGGTTGCCACACCGTCTGTAGCGATCTTCTCCCCCGGTCGGACGACGAATTCGTCGCCGACATGTAGGTCGGCGATCGCGATCTTGGTTTCGGTTCCGTCACGTAACACCGCGACCTCTTTCGCGCCCATCTCGAGCAAGGCCCTCAGTGCGGCGCCGGCCTGACGTTTGGATCGCTTCTCGAAATAGCGGCCGGCAAGGATGAATGTGGTGACACCTGAACCGACCTCGAGGTAGATGTTCGATGCACCGTCGGACGGTGACAGTGTGAACGAAAAAGCGTGCGTCATTCCGGTCATACCTGCTGTACCGAAGAACAGGGCATACAGCGACCACAGGAATGCCGCGAGGGTGCCCATCGAAATCAGGGTGTCCATTGTCGCTGCGCCGTGACGCAGATTGGTCCACGCTGCGAGGTGAAAGGGCCACGCCCCCCAGAGGATCACTGGGCTGGCCAACGCGAGCGATGCCCACTGCCAATAGGTGAACTGCAATACCGGGATCATGGCCATAGCGATTACCGGGACAGATAGGACCACGGCGCCGATCAAACGTTGGCGAAGCGCGAGGAGTTCATGATCGTCGGTGGGCGCGTCAGGATCCGCAGTGTCGGCACCGGGCTGCGAGTTTTTTCCCGCTGGCAGGGTTGCGGTGTACCCGGCCTGCTCGACGCTCGCGATCAGCATCGCCGTGTCGTAGCCCGCCGGGGCACTGACCTTAGCTTTTTCGGTCGCATAATTGACCGTGGCCGCAACGCCGTCGAGTTTGTTGAGTTTGCGCTCGATCCGGTTCGCACATGATGCACACGTCATCCCCCCGATCTCGAGTTCAACACTGTCCTGGCCGGCGGCCGGGATAGACGTGGTCATCAGATACCTCTTCTCACCCTGTGTTACTTGCAGTGTTCGTGTGCGCCCAACCGAGGGCGGTGGCGCTTGCTGAGCGCCGCGTCTTAACGCTGCCGGTGACAGCGCGTCGCTGAAATGAACTCAGGCCCGAGAGGCCGAATAACCGGCCTCGGCGACTGCACCGACGACCAGCTCGTCGTCGATCTCCCCAGCGGAGGTGACCACCAGTGTTCCGTCACCCGCATTCACCTCTACTCCGACGACACCAGCAAGCTCCTCGACCTCCTCACGCACCGACATCTCGCAATGTGCGCACGTCATTCCGGTAACGGTGTACGTAGCTGTCGCCATAGCCATCCTCCACATTCTGGATACCCCCAGTAGGTATCTACAACTCGAACTGTATACCCCCTATGGGTACTAGGGCAAGGAGCGAACGATTACGCGAACCCCGGTCCGACCAAGCAACAGACCACCTTGCGTGATACCCCCTTGGGGTATACCGTCACGGGGATGAGCATCCATTCCGATGAGCACAGCGCGAACGGTCCTGCGGCGACAGCCACCGCACACTCCCCTGGGCAGCACAGCGGCAATCACACAATGCCTGGTCACAGCGGACACAGCGGACACGGTGATCACGTTGGGCAGTTCCGCCGGTTGTTTTGGATAATGTTGGTGCTCGCTGTCCCAACGGTGGCCTTCAACGACATGTTCGCCGACGTGGCTGGCTACGCACTGCCCGATGCAGAGTGGGTGCGGTGGGTCTCGCCGGTGATCGGTACCGTGCTCTACGGGTGGGGTGGTCGACCATTTCTAACCGGTGCGGTCAGCGAAGTGCGTTCGCGCAAGCCGGGCATGATGTTGCTGATAGCCCTGGCGATCACGGTGGCGTTGTTCGCCTCGTGGGGATCGACGTTGCGTCTACTCGACCACGAACTGAACTTCTGGTGGGAGTTGGCGCTTCTTGTCGTGATCATGCTGCTGGGCCACTGGATCGAGATGCGGTCGCTGGCTCAGACGACTTCCGCGCTGGACTCCTTGGCCGCGCTGCTACCCGACGAGGCAGAAAAGGTTGCGGGAGAAGACATCGTGACCGTGTCCCCCAGTGAGCTGGCGGTCGACGACGTGGTCATCGTGCGTCCTGGAGCTTCGGTACCCGCTGATGGTGTGGTCGTCGAGGGGTCGGCGAGTGTGGACGAGTCGATGGTCACCGGCGAATCAAAGACCGTGCGCCGGAACGAGGGCGACCCCGTCGTGGCCGGCACCGTGGCGACCGATTCGGGTCTTCGGGTCCGCGTGACTGCCATCGGCGACGACACCACTCTGGCGGGGATCCAGCGGCTGGTGACCGACGCCCAGGCATCGTCCTCTCGTGCGCAACGCATCGCCGACACCGCCGCGGGGTGGCTGTTCTGGTTCGCCCTGACCTCGGCGGCCGTCACGGCAGTCGTGTGGACAACTATCGGTCTACCCGACGATGCCGTCACCCGCGCTATCACCGTGTTGGTGATCGCCTGCCCCCATGCGCTCGGTCTGGCTATCCCCTTGGTCGTCTCTATCGCCACTGAACGCGCCGCCCGGGGCGGTGTGCTGGTCAAAGACCGTCTCGCGCTGGAATCGATGCGAACCGTCGGCACCGTGTTGTTCGACAAAACGGGCACCCTGACCAAGGGCGAGCCCACGGTCACCGCGATACACCCCACCGCTGGATTCACTGAACACGACGTTCTCGCCCTCGCCGCCGCAGCCGAAGGAGACAGCGAACATCCCCTGGCCGCTGCCATCGTGCGCGCCGCGCGCAGCGAGGAATTGCCTGTCTCTGCGGCTCGCGACTTCTCCTCCTCCCCCGCGGTCGGCGTATCGGCCACAGTCGACGGGCGCACCGTTCACGTCGGTGGACCACACCTACTCGACCAACACAACCTCACCGAACTCGACGTCGCCGACCACTGGCGTACCGAAGGCGCGATCATCCTCCACGTGGTGGCCGACCACCAGGTCATCGGTGCGCTGCGGTTGGCCGACGAAATCCGTCCAGAATCTCGCCACGCCGTTGACGCCCTACACCGCATCGGCATACAGGTGGTCATGATCACCGGCGATGCGCAGGCGGTCGCCGACTCGGTGGGCGCCGAACTCGGAATCGACCGGGTCTACGCCGGCGTCCGACCCGAGGACAAAGCAGCCAAAGTCACTGCACTGCAGGCCGAGGATCGCACCGTGGCGATGGTCGGAGACGGTGTCAACGACGCACCCGCTCTCGCCCAGGCCGACGTGGGCATCGCCATCGGGGCCGGCACCGATGTAGCGATCGGGTCGGCGGGGGTGGTCCTGGCATCATCTGACCCCCGCGCGGTGCTCTCCGTGATCACGCTATCGCGCGCCAGCTACCGGAAGATGAAGCAGAACCTGTGGTGGGCTGCGGGCTACAACCTCATCTCAGTGCCCCTGGCCGCAGGCATACTTGCGCCCATCGGATTCGTTCTTCCCATGAGCGTCGGGGCGATTCTCATGTCGGTCTCTACAGTTGTCGTTGCCCTCAACGCTCAACTCCTCCGCCGTCTTGACCTCGCCCCGAAACCGATACAAACCTCCGATGACCGCAGCAACACCAACCATGACGCACCTACGCACTGACAGGCGGCGAAACAATATGCCCACGAAACGGCCTACGCCGGCGGACAGCACCACAAACCACCCAACGCACGGTTACATCGGCGACAAATCGCGCTATCTCGCTCGGATGAAACGGATCGAAGGTCAGGCCCGGGGGGTACATCGCATGATCGACGAAGACACCTACTGCATTGACATCCTCACCCAGATCTCGGCGCTCACCAAAGCGCTCGAGGGCGTCGCATTGGGACTCCTCGACGACCACCTCAAGCACTGTGTGCTCGACGCCGCGGCACAGGGCGGCGATGAGGCGCAGACAAAGCTGCAAGAAGCGTCCGCGGCAATCGCACGGCTCGTTAAGTCCTGACCTCACCTGCGCGCACACCCACTTCTAGACCCGCCGCGTTCGGCTGGGGGCGCGCGCTGGCCGGTAGTTGCTGCTGTTACAGGCACCCAACCGGTGACGTGAACTGGTCCCGTTCAGTCTCGGTCGGTCGAGGCTTCGTGCGACCCGACAGTCAAGGGGTCGCGGCGCGCGATTTCTGCCTTTTTGCTCGTTCGCCCAGCGTGGGCTTCTGCGTGCATACGCTCGATCATGTGCGGGTAGTGCAGCTCGAACGCTGGCCGTTCAGAACGGATCCGCGGTAGCTCGGTGAAGTTGTGGCGCGGCGGCGGGCAGCTGGTGGCCCACTCGAGTGAATTTCCAAAGCCCCACGGATCGTCGACGGTCACGACTTCGCCGTACCGGTAGCTGCGAAAGACGTTCCACAAGAACGGAATGACCGAGACCCCGAGAACAAACGCTCCGGCGGTGGACACCATGTTCAGCACGGTGAATCCGTCGGACGGCAAGTAGTCGGCGTACCGGCGTGGCATACCCTGATTTCCCAGCCAATGCTGAACCAGAAATGTCGTGTGAAAGCCAATGAAGGTCAGCCAGAAATGGACCTTGCCGAGTTTTTCGTCGAGCATGCGGCCAACCATTTTAGGAAACCAGAAATAGATTCCCGCGTAGGTGGCGAACACGATGGTACCGAACAGCACGTAGTGAAAGTGCGCGACGACGAAGTAGCTATCGGACAGCTGGAAGTCCAGCGGTGGGCTGGCGAGGAGAACGCCGGTCAGGCCGCCGAAGATGAATGTCACCAGGAACCCGATGGAGAACAGCATCGGCGTTTCGAATGTCATATGCCCTTTCCACATCGTGGCTATCCAGTTGAAAAACTTCACGCCGGTGGGAATGGCTATCAAAAAAGTCATGAACGAGAAAAATGGTAGAAGTACTGCACCGGTGGCGTACATGTGGTGCGCCCACACTGCCACTGACAGTGCTGCGATTGCCAGGGTCGCGTAGATCAATCCTGAATAACCGAATATTGGTTTACGTGAAAACACCGGAAAGATTTCCGAGACGATCCCGAAAAATGGTAGGGCGATGATGTAGACCTCCGGGTGACCGAAGAACCAAAACATGTGCTGCCACAAGATCACACCACCGTTGGCGGGATCGAATAGGTGCGCGCCGAACTGCCGGTCGACTTCGGCACCGAGCAGCGCGGCGGTCAGCAGCGGGAACGCGAGCAAGATCAGAATGCTGGTCACCAAGATGTTCCAGGTGAAAATGGGCATACGGAACATCGTCATTCCGGGCGCCCGCAGACAGACCACGGTGGTAACCATGTTGACCGCGCCCAAGATGGTGCCCAGACCCGAGACGACTAGACCCATGAACCACATGTCGGCGCCTGCCCCCGGCGAGTAGATCCCGTCATTGAGGGGGGAATAGGCAGTCCACCCGAAATCCGCGGCACCACCAGGGGTGACGAACCCCGCGATCGTCACTGTCGATCCGAATAAGAACAACCAGAAACTGAATGCATTGAGGCGAGGGAATGCCACATCGGGAGCCCCGATCTGCAGTGGCAGCACCAAGTTTGCGAACCCGATGACGATCGGCGTCGCGTACATCAACAGCATGACTGTCCCGTGCATGGTGAACAGCTGGTTGTACTGCTCATTGGACAGGAACTGCATACCGGGAGCCGCGAGTTCCCCGCGCATCAGCAACGCCATCAGCCCGCCGATCAGAAAGAACCCAAAACACGCCACGATGTACATCACGCCGAGGACCTTGTGGTCGGTCGTCGTCACCATCTTGTAGACAAACGTGCCCTTCCCACCGACTCTGTTCGGGAACGGACGTCGCGCAACCGCAACCTCAGGTGTCGTTTCTAACCCGGATTGTTCACGAGAGTTGAGGTCGTTCGGCGTGTGAAATGACGGAAGTGCCTGTCCAGCAGGGATAATGGTGATTGCTGAAGTCAACATTTTTCCGAACTGGAAGGCACTCCGTAGGTGAAGAGTACATCGTGGTCATCGGGCTTGTCGGTCACATCTGGTGGGCGTGGCGTGATTGGGCATGCGGGAACCGTGCTGATCCGATCGATCGCTGATCGAATGGGCCTGA
>NZ_JXYP01000049.1 GCF_000964005.1 Williamsia herbipolensis | reverse complement strand
CTAGATGTGATGTCCAGGGAGGTTGGTCAGTCGGGTGACTGGTGGCTGACCTCCGGTGGCGGAGTGGGCTCGGTGGTGATTGTAGAAGTGCAGCCAGCCCGGGAGCGCATGGTCGCGTTGTCCGGTGGACTCGTAAAAACGGTTGTAAGCCCATCCATCGCCCAGCGTGCGGTGGAATCGTTCGATCTTGCCGTTGGTTTGCGGCCGGTAGGGGCGGGTGCGTTTGTGGGTGATGCCGAGTTCGGTGCAGGCGTCGCGCCACGCGAATGACCGGTAGGCCGAGCCGTTGTCGGAGAGGACGCGTTCGACGGTGACGCCGCGATCAGTGAACCAGGCGGTGGCGCGGTGGAGGACCTCGACCGCGGTGACAGCTTTCTCGTCGGTGCAGATCTCGGCGTAGGCCACCCGTGAATAGTCGTCGATCACTGTGTGCACGTACGCGATTCCGATCTTCGGTTGGTACTTGTCGCCGCGTTGCCCGGTGCGGTGAGCAGTTTGGCGGCTGTTGATTCTGCTTTGTTGGCGGCTGAGGAATTTGTGGCCGCCACCGTCGGGGATGTTGGCGAATTTGGTGACGTCGACATGGATGAGTGATCCGGGGTGGGGGTGTTCGTAGCGCCGAAGTGGTTCCCCGGTGACCCGGTCGATGTGGCTGAGCCGGTTGATCCGACACCGCACCAACACCGCGTGCACGGTCGAGGCTGCGATCCCCAGGCGCCCTGCGATCTGGACCGGCCCGAGGCGTTGCCGCCACCGCAGCCGCACAATCTGGCGCACCAACTGTGGATTGGTTTTCTGCGGGCTGACATGTGGGCGTGAGGTGCGGTCGACCATTCCGGCTGGGCCTTCGAGCCGGTACCGCTGCGCCCATTTGCCGGCGGTTTTGGGTGCGACCATGAACATTTTCGCGGCCGCGGCATAGGTCCAGCCGTCGTCGACGATCAACCGCGCCAGCCGCAGACGAGTGATCGGGGTCAGAGTTGCATTAGCGTGGGACACGAAGGCCTCCTGGTGGTGAAGCGGTGAACTAGACAGCTCCACTTCACACCCGGGGGCCTTCTTCCGTCAGCCCGACTCACCGCCGCGAGGCGGGACAACCTCCCTGGACATCACA
>NZ_JXYP01000048.1 GCF_000964005.1 Williamsia herbipolensis | reverse complement strand
AGGCACTCCGTAGGTGAAGAGTACATCGTGGTCATCGGGCTTGTCGGTCACATCTGGTGGGCGTGGCGTGATTGGGCATGCGGGAACCGTGCTGATCCGATCGATCGCTGATCGAATGGGCCTGACCGCGGGCCTGTCCGAAGCGGTCGCGCGGCGCTCGTTTCGCCCGGTCCACGACCGCGGCCAGGTCCTCGTCGATGTGGCAACGCTGCTCGTCGATGGTGGTGAATCGATCTCCGATATGGCGGTTTTGCGGCACCAGTCGCCGGTACTTGGCCCAGTGGCATCCGCGCCGACAACGTGGCGGACGCTGTCACACCTGACCCCGGCCGATCACCGGCGGATTGCTACCGCGCGGGCCCGAGTGCGCCGCCACGTCTGGGCGCAGCTACCCGGCGGAGTACCGCCGTCACGCGTTGCTGGGTGTGACCTCGGTGATGTGGTCGTCCTCGACGTCGATGCCACGATCGTGATCGCGCACTCCGAGAAGCAGGACGCAGCCCCGACGTTCAAGGGCACCTACGGGTTTCACCCGATCGGAGTGTGGTGCGACAACACCTCGGAGATGCTCGCCGCGACGTTACGGCCAGGAAACTCCGGCGCGAACACCGCTGACGATCACATCGCGGTCCTCGCCGATGCCATCGCGCAAGTTCCGGGCACCCATCGCAGACGGCTACTGGTCCGCGCTGATGGTGCCGGCGCGTCGAAGGCTCTGCTGAGCTGGCTCAATGAACTGAATCAGATTCACCGACGGCGGGTCGATTACAGCGTCGGATTCGCAGTCAATGCCCCGGTACGGGCGGCGATCGCAGCAGTGAAACCCTCGGTGTGGACCGAGGCGACCGCCGCTGATGGGTCTGTTCGCGACAAAGCCCACGTCGTTGAGCTCACCGGACTTCTGGACCTCACCGGCTGGCCGCCCGGGATGCGGGTCATCGTGCGCCGCGAAAAACCCCACCCCGGCGCCCAGTTGTCGCTGTTCGAAGAGGCCGACGGCTGGCGCTACCAAGCGTTCGCGACCAGCACCACCACTGGTGGGCTCGCGTTTCTCGAGGCCCGCCACCGCGCCCACGCCCGCGTCGAGGACCGCATCAAAGACGCCAAAGACACCGGACTACAACGATTCCCATCCAGACAGACCGATGTGAACACCGCCTGGCTGACCTGCGTGCAACTCGCCGCCGACCTCGTCGCCTGGCTCCGGCTCCTCGCCCTGCACCAGCTACCCCAACTCCGCTCGTGCGCCCCCAAAGCCCTGCGATACCGGCTACTACACACCCC
>NZ_JXYP01000047.1 GCF_000964005.1 Williamsia herbipolensis | reverse complement strand
TGAAGTACCCCAGGTTTAGTTCCGATCCTTATAGGAGGATGGAGCTATGCCACGTCAGTATCCGCCGGAGTTCCGGCAGCAATCTGTGCGCATGTTGGAGACGGCGTTGGAGTCTGATGCCGAGCTCTCGGAGTTCGAGGCGATTCGTCAGATCGCGGCCAAACGCAAGATCGCTGAGGAGACGCTGCGGCGGTGGCGGCGTAAGGCCCAGATCGATACGGGGCAGCGCCGCGGAGTGAGCAGCGATGAGCATGCCGAGATCCGCCGGCTCAAGAAGCGGGTCGCGGAGTTGGAGCGGACGAATGATCTGTTGAAGTCAGCGTCGGCGTTTTTCGCTGCGGAACTCGACCGCCCCACGACGAAATGATCGCGTTTATCGATAGCCATCGGACGCGTTTCGGGGTCGAGTTCATCTGCCGCACACTGCGTGCGGCGGGCGTGGGATTTCTGACTTCACGGGGCTACCGGGCCGCGAGAACCCGCCCGGCCTCGAGGCGTTCGGTCCGAGACGATCAGCTCGTCGCTGTCGTCCGCGCCATTCACGCCGCCAACTTCTCGGTCTATGGAGTGAAGAAGATGCACGCCGCGCTGCGCCGGGACGGCTACGACGTCGGGCGGGAGCAGACCCGTCGGTTGATGCACTGCGCAGGGGTTCGCGGGGTGCAGCGTGCACGCAGGGTGTTCACCACCCGGCCCGATCCCGCGGCAGCGATTCCTGCAGACAAGGTGAAACGCAATTTCGTCGCCACCCAACCGAATCGACTATGGGTCGCCGACATCACCTATGTTCGGACGTGGCAGGGATTCGCTTACGTCGCGTTCGTCACCGATGTCTGCACCCGCCGGATCGCCGGCTGGCATGTCGCATCCACGATGCGCACCGAGGATCTACCGCTGCACGCATTCAATCATGCTGCGTGGCAGGCGAATACCGATCTATCTGAGTTGACGCACCATTCTGACCACGGATCGCAATACCTGTCACTGGCATACACCGACAGGCTTGCCGAGCTGGGAATCACACCATCAGTCGGAACCGTCGGCGACTCCTACGACAACGCCCTCGCCGAGTCCGTCAACGCCGCGTACAAGGCCGAGCTGATCCGCCAACGCAGCCCCTGGCGGACCGTCGAGCAGGTCGAGCTCGCGACCCTGGAATGGGTCTGGTGGTACACCAATCACCGACTCCACGAGTCCCTCGGCTATCAACCCCCAGCCGAGTACGAGGCCGCCCTACGGGCAGCCTCACACCCCAGCGAGTCAGCCGTCCCGGCCCTCGTAACGACGTAGGAACTAAACCTGGGGTACTTCA
>NZ_JXYP01000046.1 GCF_000964005.1 Williamsia herbipolensis | reverse complement strand
CCCTGGTGGCGATGGATTCCACCGCGAGGCTGTTCCCGAGCGGGCTCAAGCACTTCCTCGACCTGCGCGACGAGTCGTGCCGCATCCCGTACTGCGATGCACCGATCGCCGAGTACGACCACGCCGATCCCCATGCCCGGGGTGGTGACACCTCGGCATCGAACGGTGGCGGCATGTGCCTGGCGCACAACCGGGCCAAACAGAACCCGGGTTGGCGAATGACCACCGCTGATCACACCGACACCACCCGGCACACGGCGACCGTCACCACACCCACCGGGCACGCCCACGTCTCCCGAGCCCCGGCGCCCCCGGGTCACCACGACGAACCCGTCAGCCTCATCGAACGGCAGCTCCGAGCGCTGCTCGACGCCGCCTAGACCACAGCCGGTGATCGCTTCGCTCTGCGCGTAAGTGCTGGTCAGCGAGACGTACGCGCTGTAACAGTCGAGAGATGGAGCTGCTCGTCCTCGGTGGAACCGGATTCCTCGGGCGCGCACTGGCCGCCCGCGCCCAGCATCGTGGCCACGACGTCACCTGCTTGGCCCGAGGCACACGACCACCGCACCCCGGTGTTCGCTTCGTCGGCGCCGACCGCGACCGGGACGACGGGTTGTCAGCGGTCTCGAACCGTATGTGGGATGCCGTCATCGACCTCATCTCACAACCGGTGCACGCCAGACGAGCGGTGCGAGACGTCCGAGCGCGGCATCGGAACTATGTCTCGTCGAGCAGTGTGTACGCGCAGTCGAACGTGCCGGACCGATCCGAGTCGGCACCCATTCACCGACCCCTGGCGAGCGGAATGATTACGAGCCTCGACGACTACGGCGCCGCAAAGGCCGCGTGCGAGCAGATTTACGCCGACGCGGGCGAGTCGTCGACCATCGTCCGTCCCGCACTGATCGGCGGGTTCGGGGACCAGTCGGGTCGGTCCGGCTATTACCCATGGCGGTTCGCGAACCCCACAGGCGCGGATGTCCTGGTCCCCGACGGCACTTTCCCCACAGCTCTCGTCGACGTCGACGATCTGTCGGAGTGGCTACTTCTCTGCGCATCGCGCTCCGACCGCGGAATCTTCAACGTGGCGGGTCGCACCACCGATCTCGCGGAGGTGTTCGCAACCTGTCGGGTGATCGTCGGTTCGCCGGCCCGGGTTCGGTCGGTCGCCGACGATGCCCTGCTCGCGCAGGGAGTCGCCCCTTGGGCGGGGAAGCGATCGTTACCCCTGTGGGTTCCCGATCCCGATATGCGCTTCGTGGCGACGCTGAACTTCGACCTCGCCCGTAGTCGAGGATTCGAGTCGAGGCCACTGCGCGAGACACTCGCCGCAGCATTGCGATACGAGCACCAGCGAGCGGGCGCCCGACCGGCTGGGCTCACCGACGACGAGGAGATCGAACTCCGAGCGCTGCTCGACGCTGCCTAGCCCGGATTGTTCACGAGAGTTGAGGTCGTTCGGCGTGTGAAATGACGGAAGTGCCTGTCCAGCAGGGATAATGGTGATTGCTGAAGTCAACATTTTTCCGAACTGGGAGGCACTCCGTAGGT
>NZ_JXYP01000045.1 GCF_000964005.1 Williamsia herbipolensis | reverse complement strand
GGACCGCCACCACTTTCCAGACCCCTCGCGATGCTCGGTGGAAACTGCCGTCGGCTCCCCTGTTGTGCTCTGTCCTCCTATGCCGGTCTTTATCTCCCTTGCCAGAAGGGCAAAAAAGTTGGCGGGCAGCGAGACCCGTCACCTAGCGAGGGAGCGTCACGTCATGCAGGTAGATCAGGACATCACCGCAGAACTCGACAACCCGCACCTGTCGGGTGTGAAAGTTGTCGCCGCCATCCGCCGGATCAGCCTGGCCCAGGCCCGCGTCGAACTCCTGACCGAGTGGGACCAGCGCCTCGAAACCGCGATCGCCGCCGAGCTGAACCAGTCGCAGATGTGGGCCGACCTCGCAGGAGATACCGCACCCCACGACCCCGAAGGCGCAAACGGATTCATCGACGCCGCCAGCGAATGCCTCACCGTCGCAGCGCGGTTGCGTTACAAGCGCAGCCAGGCCGCAGACATGATCCGCCTCGCCAGCACCGAACTGGCCGACTAGACCCCCGGCCCCGACCGGGGCCGGACAAAGAAAAACAACCAGCCATTTCCTAGATGGCTGGTTGCTTCCCCACCACAATAGAGGAGAACCACAGTGGGAAACAACCAGAGCACCACCGCCCGTGTCGCTTCCGGCGAGCTGGCCGTCATCGACCCGGCCACGCTGGTCATTGACGCCAACGTGCGCACCGACGTCGCACTCGACAAGGGGTTCGTCGCCTCGATCGCCGAGCGTGGCGTGATCCAACCCGTCATTGCGACCCGCGACGCTGACGGGACGATCCGCGTCCGGGACGGCCAGCGCCGCACCCTGGCCGCACGCGAAGCCGGACTCGACTCGATCCCGGTCTACGTCATCGGCTCCGACGCGGAGGCCGACGCGGCAACGATCGAGCGGGTCACCGATCAGCTCATCGCCAACGAGCACCGCACCGACCTGAGCGCCAAAGAACGCGCACTGGGTGCACAGCAGCTCATCGACCTCGGGGTGTCGCGCACGAAGGTCGCCAAGGCCACCAGTCTGGGCACCACCAAGGCCGTCGACGCGGCGGTGGCCACCGCGAAGTCGACCGTCGCGATGTCGTCGCTCGACGCTGGGTTGACGCTCGATCAGGCCGCGATCATCGCCGGATACGAGGACGCCGACGACGCCGAGGCAGTGCGCGCCCTCTGCGATGCCGCCGTTGACGGCACGTTCGATCACAAGGCGGCTCAGTTGGCCGCTACCGCCAACGAACGCGCCGCCCACCGTGAGGCAGCGGCACCGTTGATCGAGGCCGGATACGAGCTATTGGAGCGCCGCCCGTACTACTACGGTGCCGACGCCCCCGCCGAGCTGGTCCGGCTGGTCCACGCCGAAACCGGCGAGCAGGTCACCGACGACGAGATCGCCACCCTGACCGCCGACCGGCTCGTCGCCTACATCGACACCGAGGTCGAGGAAATCTGGCTCGACAACGACGGCGAGCGCGTCGATGACAGCCTCATCGACTGGTCGCTGCACCCCGACGAGAACCCCGCCGCCGACGATGTCCCGGCCGAGGGCATATTCGACCCCCGCACGCTGACCCGCGACGAGGATGTCACCGCCACCGTTGTGTGGTTCCACCGCGACCCGGCAGTCGACGGACTGATGACCTCAACCGAGTACCGCAACCGCACGATCAACACCGAGAACCTGCGCGGTGACGCCGAGCGCCTGGGCGCGGTCGGCGAGGACGGCACCGTCGATGTCGACGCGGTCCTCGCGTCGAAGGCCGACGCCGAGCGGGCCGCGAAGCGTCGCCTGCTCAAGCTCAACAAGCTCGCCCTTGCGGCCCAGGAGGTGCGTCGGGCGAAGCTGGCCGAGGTCCTGGGGCGCAAGACCCTGCCCAAGGGCACCGGTGCAGCAGTGTCGCGGTTCGTCGCGACCACCATGTGGAGCCACCCCGACCTGTTCCAGATCGCTCGCAGCGGGGCGAACACCAAGGTCATCGCCGCCGAGCTGGTCGGTGGCGACCCGATCGAGGCCCAGGCCCAGGCCAGCACCGAACGCGCCCAGGTCATCACCGCCGCGATCGTCTGCGCCGGATACGAGGCGAACTTCCCCAAGGACGCATGGCGCCAAGCCACCGAGTCGTTCTGGTCCGACGCCAAGGCACGGGTCGCCTACCTCGACTTCCTGACCGAGGTGTTCGGCTACCAGCTCTCCGAGGTCGAGCAGGTTGTCGCCAAGCAGATCGACGCCGAGTCGATCGACCTCGACAGCTAGCACCGTCTGGTCGGTGGGGGCACACCACGCCCCCACCGACCAGCGCGGCCCCGTCGGTCCACGAGCCGAAAGACACCGATGAGCGAACTCGAGTTGTTCCCGCACTGCGCCCTACCGGGACGCGCAAACCTCACCGCCACCCAGGGCCACCCCTGCGGCGACTGCTGCGCCCAGTTCGGTGAGCTGCTGCGCCCGAGCACCGACACCGCACCCATGACCGCCGAGGCCCAGGCCCGCCGCGACGATCAGACCCGCACCGCTCAGCGTGTGCAGCGGGCGATCGCCGCCGAGGCCGGCGACCTCGAACGCCCCAACCAACGCTGCTGGATGTGCACCAAACGCCGCACATGCCGACGAGTCCACGGGCAGTGGGAATGCCGCACGTGTCAACAACACCCGGCATAGTGGATGGCGGTTCCGCCCGGTCAGCCCCTCAACTCGAATCGTTGCGGTCTGTCACCTGACCGGGCGGCCCACACCACCGCGCGATGCGCGGGAACCGCCACAACGGAGCGCCTGCGGCGCGCTAGTCCCCGTGCCGCACCTGCGGCGCGGGTCGCCCACCGGGAGACTGGCCGTTACTCTTCCGGCCAGCGCTGTGGTCGAGCCGCAGTCACGGCAATCGGCCCCGCCGGTGCCGGCGTGCTGCGCACGAAATCGGAACTCCCTGCGGTCGCACTGTCGAAAAGCATTGGTGTTTTTCCCTTCTGGCCGTCCGATTTTGACCGGCGTCGTCCGCCGCACAACAGCGCTGACGCGGCCTCCGGCGGGACCGCCACCACTTTCCAGACCCCTCGCGATGCTCGGTGGAAACTGCCGTCGGCTCCCCTGTTGTGCTCTGTCCTCCTATGCCGGTCTTTATCTCCCTTGCCAGAAGGG
>NZ_JXYP01000025.1 GCF_000964005.1 Williamsia herbipolensis | reverse complement strand
GCCCCGCGCCGATCAGGTGCCCGCGGCCCCCGACCCCTTCGACCGCAGCTCGGCCTTCGTGTCCGCCGACCCTGACCACATCCCCGGTCAGCCGGTCGCGACCGTCACCGTCACCGGCCGCAACGTCGAGGTACCCGACCACTTCCGTGTGCACGTCGGCGACAAGCTCTCCCGCGTCGAGCGGTTCGACCCCACGATCTACGCCTTCGACGTCGAATTGCACCACGAGCGCAACCGCCGTCAGGCCAAGGTCTGCCAGCGCGTGGAGATCACCGTGCGGGGCAAGGGCCCCGTGGTGCGTGCCGAGGCATGCTCGGAGAACTTCTACGCCGCCCTCGAATCCGCGGTCGACCGGCTGCAGTCGCGACTGCGACGCACCAAGGACCGCCGCCGCGTCCACCACGGCCTGCGCACACCGGTGTCGGTGGCCGAGGCGACCGCCGACATCGAGACACTCGACCTCACCGACACCGCTGCCTCCGTCTCCACCGACCCCGCCGAGGCCGCAGATGGTGTCGCGACGGCCGACCACGCGCCGGGACAGGTCGTGCGCGTCAAGGAACACGAGGCGGTCCCGATGACCGTCGACGACGCGCTCTACGAGATGGAACTCGTCGGCCACGACTTCTTCCTGTTCCACGACAAGGAGAGCGACCGGCCCTCGGTGGTCTACCGCCGCCACGCCTTCGACTACGGGCTCATTCGTCTCGCCTAGCGGCGAGAAGCGCCAGCTCCGGCCTCCGGCCTTCGTGTCGGTCCGTCTCGCCTAGCGGCGAGAAGCGCCGGCTCCTGGCCTCCGGCCTTCGTGTCGGTCCGTCTCGCCTAGCGGCGAGAAGCGCCGGCTCCTGGCCTCCGGCCTTCGTGTCGGTCCGTCTGGCCTGAGCACCCCTGACACGCAGCCGCGGCGGTGAGAACCGTCGCGGCTGCGTCGTGCCGGGACCCCGTCAGTACCATGGTGGGGATCTGCGGCCGCGCCCGTCGGGGTGCGCGCGCAACCCACATACCCACACAGCCACGAAATTCGGACAGAGGGATCAACAGTGCTCAACAGGATGCTGCGAGTCGGCGAGGGCCGGATGGTCAAACGTCTGGACGCGATCGCGACACACGTCGAGTCGCTGTCCGACGAGATCGAGGCGCTCACCGACGCCGAACTGCGCGCCAAGACCGCCGAGTTCACCGAGCGCTACAGCGAGGGCGAGGCGCTCGACGACATGCTCTCCGAGGCGTTCGCCGTCGCCCGTGAGGCCGCCTGGCGCGTCCTCGGCCAGAAGCCGTTCCACGTCCAGATCATGGGCGGCGCGGCACTGCATTTCGGCAACATCGCCGAGATGAAGACCGGTGAGGGCAAGACCCTGACCTGTGTGCTCCCGGCCTACCTCAACGCACTGACCGGTGCGGGCGTCCACGTCGTCACCACCAACGACTACCTCGCGAAGTTCCACGCCGAGTGGATGGGACGCGTGCACCGCTTCCTCGGCCTGCAGACCGAGGTCATCCTCACCGGCATGACGCCCGACCAGCGTCGCGAGGCCTACGCCGCCGACATCACCTACGGCACCAACAACGAGTTCGGGTTCGACTACCTGCGCGACAACATGGCGCACTCGTTGGCCGACCTGGTGCAGCGCGGCCACGCCTACGCGATCGTCGACGAGGTCGACTCGATCCTCATCGACGAGGCCCGCACCCCGCTGATCATCTCGGGCCCCGCCGACGGCTCGAGCAAGTGGTACACCGAGTTCGCCCGGATCGCGCCGCACCTCAAGAAGGACGTCCACTACGAGGTCGACATCCGCAAGAAGACCATCGGTGTGCACGAGGCCGGGGTCGAGTTCGTCGAGGACCAGCTCGGCATCGAGAACCTCTACGATGCGTCGAACTCGCTGCTCGTCAGCTACCTGAACAACGCGATCAAGGTCCAGGAGCTGTTCGAGCGCGACAAGGACTACATCGTCCGCAACGGTGAGGTCCTCATCGTCGACGAGTTCACCGGCCGTGTGCTCGACGGACGCCGGTTCAACGAGGGTCTGCACCAGGCGATCGAGGCCAAAGAGGGCGTCGAGATCAAGGCCGAGAACCAGACCCTGGCGACCATCACGCTGCAGAACTACTTCCGCATGTACGAGAAGTTGGCCGGCATGACCGGTACCGCGCAGACCGAGGCCGCCGAGCTCGACCAGATCTACAAGTTGGGCGTGCTGCCGATCCCGACCAACAAGCCGATGATCCGCGCCGACCAGACCGACCTCATCTACAAGACCGAGGAGGCGAAGTTCGCCGCGGTCGTCGACGACATCACCGAGCGGCACGAGAAGGGCCAGCCGGTCCTGATCGGTACCACCAGCGTCGAGCGGTCGGAGTACCTGGCGCGCCAGCTCACCAAGCGCGGCATCCCGCACACGGTCCTCAACGCGAAGTTCCACGAGCAGGAGGCGCAGATCATCGCCGAGGCCGGTCGGTCCGGCGCGGTCACCGTCGCCACCAACATGGCCGGCCGTGGCACCGACGTCGTGCTCGGCGGCAACCCCGACGTCATCGCCGACGTGCGTCTGCGCAAGCAGCGTCTCGACCCGGTGGAGACGCCGGAGGAGTACGAGGCGGCGTGGGACGAGGTCATCGAATCGGTGAAGGCCGAGGTCGCCGCCGACGCCGAGAAGGTCCGCGAGGCCGGTGGTCTCTACGTGCTGGGCACCGAGCGTCACGAGTCGCGCCGCATCGACAACCAGCTGCGCGGCCGTTCGGGTCGTCAGGGCGACCCGGGTGAGTCGCGGTTCTACCTGTCCCTCGGCGACGAGCTGATGCGTCGGTTCAACGGTGCCGCCCTCGAGTCGATCATGAACCGCGTCAACCTGCCCGACGACGTCCCGATCGAGGCGAAGATGGTCAGCAAGGCCATCCGCAGCGCGCAGACCCAGGTCGAGCAGCAGAACTTCGAGGTCCGCAAGAACGTCCTCAAGTACGACGAGGTGATGAACGAGCAGCGCAAGGTCATCTACGGCGAGCGCCGCACCATCCTCGAGGGCGAGGACCACCGCGAGCAGGTGCTGCGGATGATCGACGACGTGGTCTCGGCGTATGTCGCCGGCGCCACCGCCGTCGGATACGTCGAGGACTGGGATCTCGAGCAGCTGTGGACCGCGATGCGCACGCTGTACCCGATCGAGCTCGACTACAAGGAGATCGTCGGCGAGAACGAGTTCGGGGAGCGCGAGGACGTCTCGGCCGAGGAGCTGACCGAGAAGCTGGTCGCCGACGCGCGTGAGGCGTACGCCAAGCGTGAGGCCGAGATCGACGCGATGGCCGGTGAGGGCGCGATGCGTCAGCTCGAGCGGACCATCCTGCTC
>NZ_JXYP01000044.1 GCF_000964005.1 Williamsia herbipolensis | reverse complement strand
AAGTTGTGTTCGGCGGTGTCCTACTCTCCCACACTGATTAGGGTGCAGTACCATTGGCGCTGGAGGGCTTAGCTTCCGGGTTCGGAATGGGGCCGGGCGTTTCCCCTCCGCTATAGCCGCCGTAACAATGTGAAACCGTCACACCCCGATGTGGTGGGGTGGTCACGATCCTTTATCGGGGTCGTGTGTTGTTTCAGATATTGCACAGTGGATGCGTAACACGCTTGTATCAGTTGAAAACTGTTTGCGGGTTTTATGTGTTGTAAGTCCTCGGCCGATTAGTACCAGTCACCTACACCCATTACTGGGCTTCCAGTTCTGGCCTATCAACCCCATGGTCTGTGGGGGGCCTTAACCACGCAATGGTGGTGAGAAACCTCATCTTGGAACAGGCTTCCCGCTTAGATGCTTTCAGCGGTTATCCCTTCCGAACGTAGCTAACCAGCCGTGCTCCTGGTGGAACAACTGGCACACCAGAGGTTCGTCCGTCCCGGTCCTCTCGTACTAGGGACAGGTTTCCTCAAGTTTCTTACGCGCGCGGCGGATAGAGACCGAACTGTCTCACGACGTTCTAAACCCAGCTCGCGTGCCGCTTTAATGGGCGAACAGCCCAACCCTTGGGACCTACTCCAGCCCCAGGATGCGACGAGCCGACATCGAGGTGCCAAACCATCCCGTCGATATGGACTCTTGGGGAAGATCAGCCTGTTATCCCCGGGGTACCTTTTATCCGTTGAGCGACACCGCTTCCACTTGCCGGTGCCGGATCACTAGTCCCGACTTTCGTCCCTGCTCGACATGTCCGTCTCACAGTCAAGCTCCCTTGTGCACTTACACTCAACACCTGATTGCCAACCAGGCTGAGGGAACCTTTGGGCGCCTCCGTTACATTTTGGGAGGCAACCGCCCCAGTTAAACTACCCATCAGGCACTGTCCCTGAACCAGATCATGGTCCGAGGTTGAGGTATCCAATACGATCAGAGTGGTATTTCAACAACGACTCCACCCACACTGGCGTGCGGGTTTCACAGTCTCCCACCTATCCTACACAAACCGAACCGAACACCAATACCAAACTATAGTGAAGGTCCCGGGGTCTTTTCGTCCTGCCGCGCGTAACGAGCATCTTTACTCGTACTGCAATTTCGCCGAGTCTGTGGTTGAGACAGCAGAGAAGTCGTTACGCCATTCGTGCAGGTCGGAACTTACCCGACAAGGAATTTCGCTACCTTAGGATGGTTATAGTTACCACCGCCGTTTACTGGGGCTTAAATTCTCAGCTTCACCCCGAAGGATTAACCGGTCCTCTTAACCTTCCAGCACCGGGCAGGCGTCAGTCCGTATACATCGTCTTACGACTTCGCACGGACCTGTGTTTTTAGTAAACAGTCGCTTCTCTCTGGTCTCTGCGACCACCACCAGCTCAGACCGCAAAAGTCGTCACCAGCAATGGCCCCCCTTCTCCCGAAGTTACGGGGGTATTTTGCCGAGTTCCTTAACCACAGTTCTCTCGATCGCCTTAGTATTCTCTACCTGATCACCTGTGTTGGTTTGGGGTACGGGCCGTGTCACCACTCGCTAGAGGCTTTTCTCGGCAGCATAGGATCATGGAATTCGCCTCAATCGGCTACGCATCACCTCTCAGGCTATGTGAACGGCGGATTTGCCTACCGTTCGCCCTACAGGCTTACACCAGTACAACCACTGACTGGCCCCACTACCTTCCTGCGTCACCCCATCGCTTGACTACTACCACACAAGGTCCCATGCAGCCCCACACTCGAGACCCGAAGGTCTTCTCGGCGGTTTTGGATGGTTAGTACATGTGATTCATCACGGGCGCGGAAACACGGGTACGGGAATATCAACCCGTTGTCCATCGACTACGCCTGTCGGCCTCGCCTTAGGTCCCGACTCACCCTGGGCGGATTAGCCTGGCCCAGGAACCCTTGATCATTCGGCGGCGAAGTTTCTCACTTCGCTTTCGCTACTCATGCCTGCATTCTCACTCCCACACCCTCCACCACTGGATCACTCCGTGGCTTCCCTGGGTGCAGGACGCTCCCCTACCCACCCACACCACCACCAACAGACCCGTAGATCCGCTGGAGTGTCTTGTGTGAGTGCCGCGGCTTCGGCGGTGTACTTGAGCCCCGCTACATTGTCGGCGCAGGATCACTTGACCAGTGAGCTATTACGCACTCTTTCAAGGGTGGCTGCTTCTAAGCCAACCTCCTGGTTGTCTTCGCGACCCCACATCCTTTTCCACTTAGTACACGCTTAGGGGCCTTAGCCGGCGATCTGGGCTGTTTCCCTCTCGACTACGAACCTTATCGCCCGCAGTCTCACTGCCGCACTCTCACTCACTGGCATTCGGAGTTTGGCTGACATCAGTAACCTTGTAGGGCCCATCCGCCATCCAGTAGCTCTACCTCCAGTGAGAAACATGCGACGCTGCACCTAAATGCATTTCGGGGAGAACCAGCTATCACGGAGTTTGATTGGCCTTTCACCCCTACCCACAACTCATCCCCTCCATTTTCAACTGAAGTGGGTTCGGGCCTCCACGTCGTCTTACCGACGCTTCACCCTGGCCATGGGTAGATCACTCCGCTTCGGGTCTAGAACACGCCACTGAAGGTCGCCCTATTCAGACTCGCTTTCGCTACGGCTACCCCACAACGGGTTAACCTCGCGACGTGCCACTAACTCGCAGGCTCATTCTTCAAAAGGCACGCCATCACCACCGGCCCACCAAAGGACCCAACGGCTCTGACGGATTGTAGGCGCACGGTTTCAGGTACTATTTCACTCCCCTCCCGGGGTACTTTTCACCTTTCCCTCACGGTACTAGTCCGCTATCGGTCACCAGGGAGTATTCAGGCTTACCGGGTGGTCCCGGCAGATTCACAGCAGATTTCACGGGCCCGCTGCTACTTGGGAACCCATCAAGTGAGACCACACACTTTCAGCTACCGGACTCTCACCGTCTACGGCAGACCATTCCAGGCCACTTCACCTAGCATGTGATTTTTTTACTCACCCCCAGCACGGCAGCACTGAGAAGATGAACCCCACGACCCCACACAGACAACCCCTGCCGGGTATCACATCTGCATGGTTTAGCCTCTTCCGCTTTCGCTCGCCACTACTCACGGAATCACTGTTGTTTTCTCTTCCTGTGGGTACTGAGATGTTTCACTTCCCCACGTTCCCTCCACACCGCCTATACATTCAGCAGTGGGTAACACCCCATCACGGGTGCTGGGTTTCCCCATTCGGACACCCTCGGATCACAGCTCGTTTGACAGCTCCCCGAGGCCTATCGCGGCCTACCACGTCCTTCATCGGCTCCTGGTACCAAGGCATCCACCGTACGCCCTTACACACTTACAACAACCTACAAAACATTCAAAAAATAAAGATGCTCGCATCCACTGTGCAATTCTCAAACAACACACACCCACCACCCACACACCCCACACCCCGCAACCAACCAAAGCCGGCCACACAGTGCTGCTTCCAGGGCAGCGCAATGATGAGCATCAGAAAGAACGTGTGTTCTCTCAGGACCCAATAGTGTGTTGACCCCGCACCCAGTCACCCAGGCACGACACCCCCACCACCACAACCTGATGTTGTAGCAGCAGACGCTTGTTTATGTTTCACCCAATGAACAAACACCCACCGTGACACAAACGGCCACGAAACAGGCATGTTGTTTGCTCCTTAGAAAGGAGGTGATCCAGCCGCACCTTCCGGTACGGCTACCTTGTTACGACTTCGTCCCAATCGCCGATCCCACCTTCGACAGCTCCCTCCACAAGGGTTAGGCCACCGGCTTCGGGTGTTACCGACTTTCATGACGTGACGGGCGGTGTGTACAAGGCCCGGGAACGTATTCACCGCAGCGTTGCTGATCTGCGATTACTAGCGACTCCGACTTCACGGGGTCGAGTTGCAGACCCCGATCCGAACTGAGACCGGCTTTAAGGGATTCGCTCCACCTCACGGTATCGCAGCCCTCTGTACCGGCCATTGTAGCATGTGTGAAGCCCTGGACATAAGGGGCATGATGACTTGACGTCATCCCCACCTTCCTCCGAGTTGACCCCGGCAGTCTCCTGCAAGTCCCCGGCATAACCCGCTGGCAATACAGGACAAGGGTTGCGCTCGTTGCGGGACTTAACCCAACATCTCACGACACGAGCTGACGACAGCCATGCACCACCTGTACACCAACCACAAGGGGGGCTGTATCTCTACAGCTTTCTGGTGTATGTCAAACCCAGGTAAGGTTCTTCGCGTTGCATCGAATTAATCCACATGCTCCGCCGCTTGTGCGGGCCCCCGTCAATTCCTTTGAGTTTTAGCCTTGCGGCCGTACTCCCCAGGCGGGGTACTTAATGCGTTAGCTACGGCACGGATCCCGTGAAAAGGAACCCACACCTAGTACCCACCGTTTACGGCGTGGACTACCAGGGTATCTAATCCTGTTCGCTACCCACGCTTTCGCTCCTCAGCGTCAGTTACTACCCAGAGACCCGCCTTCGCCACCGGTGTTCCTCCTGATATCTGCGCATTTCACCGCTACACCAGGAATTCCAGTCTCCCCTGTAGTACTCAAGTCTGCCCGTATCGCCCGCACGCTTGATGTTAAGCATCAAGATTTCACGAACGACGCGACAAACCGCCTACGAGCTCTTTACGCCCAGTAATTCCGGACAACGCTCGCACCCTACGTATTACCGCGGCTGCTGGCACGTAGTTGGCCGGTGCTTCTTCTCCAGGTACCGTCAATCACTCTTCGTCCCTGGTGAAAGAGGTTTACAACCCGAAGGCCGTCATCCCTCACGCGGCGTCGCTGCATCAGGCTTGCGCCCATTGTGCAATATTCCCCACTGCTGCCTCCCGTAGGAGTCTGGGCCGTGTCTCAGTCCCAGTGTGGCCGGTCGCCCTCTCAGGCCGGCTACCCGTCGTCGCCTTGGTAGGCCATTACCCCACCAACAAGCTGATAGGCCGCGGGCCCATCTCGTACCGAAAAACTTTCCACCACCAGACATGCATCCAGAGGTCATATTCGGTATTAGACCCAGTTTCCCAGGCTTATCCCAAAGTACGAGGCAGATCACCCACGTGTTACTCACCCGTTCGCCACTCGAGTACCCCGAAGGGCCTTTCCGTTCGACTTGCATGTGTTAAGCACGCCGCCAGCGTTCGTCCTGAGCCAGGATCAAACTCTCCATGAAAAACCAGAGAAAAACA
>NZ_JXYP01000008.1 GCF_000964005.1 Williamsia herbipolensis | reverse complement strand
ACACGAGGGCCTCCTGAGGGACGAGCGGATACCTAGGCAGTTCCACTCCACCGCAGGAGGCCCTCCCGCGTCATCACTCAGATTGACGTGTCACAGCCACTCGACCAACGTCTCGGGTCAGTACACCTAGTCGGACGGCGATGCGTGCGTGGCCGCGCCGGATCGCATCACGGCGACCACCGTGAGCGTCGCGGCGACGACCGCGGAACCCGCCGCGATGACGGCGAGTCCGGCGACCGATGTCGCGCAGGTGAGGATGAGGACAACCTCGACCGCGAGGACCACCCACGGCACCGCGGCGATCCGGGTGCGGTGCCGCGCGATGGCCGCGAGCAGCGCGACCTGCAGCACGGCCAGTGCGCCGCCGGTGATCGCGAACAGCCACAGCAGACCGGCGACGGGCCGATAGTCCTCCCCGATCACGACCGGCACCAGCGGACCGCCCGCCACCGACGCGAGCGTGGTCGCCGCCGACAGACCCACCAGGACCATGATCGCCGTCCGCAGTGTCGCCGCCGAGCGCTGGGCGTCGGCAAGGCGCGGGAAGACGACGAGCCCCACCGCCTGGGGTAGCCAGAACGCGACCTTGCTCGCCACCGTCCCCAGCGCGTAGACCCCGGAATCACTCTCGCCCAACACCGATCGCGCCAACAACAGGTCCACCGACGTCGCCGAGATCAACACCAACTGCACCTGCGACGCCTGCAGCACACTCGTCGGCGACAGCCGCGGCAGCGACATCGAGCCGGACTCGGGCGCGACGAGGCGGGCCTGCCACGCGACCAGCACCGCGGCGGCCACGGCACCGGCCATCGTCGCCACCAGCGCCGATGCCGGGCCGCCACCGAACGCGAGCGCCACGAACGGCGGCACCGTCCGGGCCACCCCGACCGTCCCGATCACCCAGGCGAGTCGACGGAACTCGGTGCGGCCCTGAATGATTCCCTGCCCGACGGCGATGAGCACCAACAGCGGCGCCACCGTGAACGCCGCCGCGGTCGCCACGCCACCCGTGTGGGCGAACACCGTGAACGGCCACACCGCGATCGCGGCGAGCACCGCGACCGCGGCCGCGGTGATGCCGCCGAGCCGGACCAACGATCCGATCGGGCGCCCCGCGACCACCTCGCGCGCGGTCACGGCCTGCACCGCGAGCGCCGGGACGCCGAGTACGAGGGTCGCCTGCAGCAGCACCGCGAACTCGCCGTAGGCGTCGGTCGACAGCCACGCGCTGGCGGGCAGGTGCACGAAATAGGCGCACACGTTGGCGACCATGCTGCCCACGGCCACCAGGCCCACCGATCGCGCCATCGACCCTGTCGTCACCGGTCGAGTCTGTCAGCCGTCATGCTCCACCCAGGTCGTTCGCATCGTTTACGATCTGGCCCATGCCCCGTCACCGCGCATCCCTGCTGACCGGCCTGCTGATGGTCGCGACCGCTCTCGTCGCCCCCGCGAGCGTGGGTCCCGCCTCGGCCGCGCCGTGTCCCCCGCCCCCGGCTGCCGACACGTCCACCGCCCAGGGCTGGATCGGCTACCTGGCCGCGCACCCGAAGGACTACGGGCTCGTGGTCACCGACGGCCGGCGCGTGACCGTCTCGCACAACGCCGACCGTGCGTACCCGACGGCGTCGGCGGCGAAGATCATCAACCTCGCCGTCTACGCGCGCGCCGTCGCATCGGGCCGGATCACCCCGACGCAGACCGTCAGCGTGAACGAGTGGGAACGCTGGTACCTGCCGATCGACGGCGGCGCCCACGTGCAGGCATTGGAGTACCTGAAGCTCCCACCACTGACCGGGGCCCCCGGTTCGGCGCGCCCGGCATCGCTGCGGGTGAGCCTGGCCCAGCTCGCCGACGTGATGATCCGCTTCTCCGACTCCGCGGCCCCCGACACCCTGCGCGCGGTCCTCGGTGACGCCGGTTTCGACGCGGTCATGCGGCAGTACGGGCTGAGGGGACTCCCGCCGCTGAACGCAGCGCTCTACCTCGGACTGATCGACCCGACGCTGACGACGCAGGCACGCCAGCAGGCCGCCGCGCGCAGGTACCACGACGACGCCGGGTATCGCGCAGCCGTGTTCGCCGCGGCGCCGCGTCTCACCGCCCTCACGACCAGCGCCCAGGTCGACCGCTCGTACTCACAGCCCGCCCGGGGACTCAACCGGCTCATCGGCGCCATCGCCGACGGGTCGTTCGGGCCCGGAGCCCCGTTGGCGCGGTCGATCCTCGAGTACCAGGGCCCCGGGCCGGACGGCTCGGTGCTCGGCTTCAAGGGTGGGAGCCTCATCGCGCCGGACAACTCGGTGCTCACCGACAACTTCGAGTTCCGTACCCCTGCCGGACGCATCTCGACCGCGACGCTGCTGGTGCGCGGGTTGTCGCGCGCCGACTACCAGAAGTCGAACTACGCCCAGCAGAAGCTGCTGCTCGGCCTGGTGCGCGGCGACGCGGCCACCGTGGCTGCGGTGCAGTGCGCGACCGGCGGTCACTAGTGTCGTGACCCATGAACCGCGGCGGAGCTCGGGCGACGCTGTGGCTCACGAGTGCAGCCCTGGCGGCGGCCGTCGTCGCTCCCCTGTTCGCGGGGGGCGACCTGCTCTACCGCGATGCCGTCTCGACACCGCGGAGCTTCGTCACCGACACCGCGCTCGGGCTCGGTGACGCACCTGCGCGAGCGGTTCCGCAGGACTGGCTGATCGCGGTCGCGAGCCGGGTGCTGGATGGCTCCGTGGTCGTCACCACGCTCACGTTCGCCGCGCTCGTCCTCGCCGGTGTCGGGTTCGGGCGGCTCGCCGGGCGGGTCGTGCCAGCCGCGCGGACACCGGGACTCCTCGCCGGCGCGGCGATCGGGATCTGGAATCCCTTTGTCGCCGAACGCCTTCTGCAGGGTCAGTGGAGTCTGCTGCTGGGCTACGCCGCGCTCGGATGGGTGGTCCTGGCGGCCGAGGACTGCCGTCGCCGCCCTGACCGCAGGACGTGGGCGCGTCTCGCGGCGTGGGTCGCCGTCGCGGGCATCACCCCGACGGGCTGGGTACTCGCCGTCGTCGTCGCCCTCGCCGTGGTGGCCCCACGGCGCCGTGCGGTGGCCGGGGTCGCGGTGGTCGCGATCGTGACCAGCCTGCCGTGGACGGCGGCCGCAGCACTGTCGACCGCGCCGGCCACCTCCGACACCGCCGCCGTGGCCGCGTTCGCCGCGCGCGCCGAGACCGGGCTGGGAACTCTCGGGACGCTCGCCGGTCTGGCTGGCATCTGGAACGCCGACGCGGTGCCGGCGAGCCGCACCGGGGTGTGGGCCCTCATCGCGACCCTGTGTCTTCTGGCCGTGGTGGCGATCGGATGTGTCACGCTGCGGCGCCGGTGGCGTCGGGTCCGGCTGATCGGCGTCACCGCGACCGTCGCGGTGGCGGCGCTCGTGCTCGTCACGCTCGCGGCCACCACGCCCGGTCAGGCGGTGCTGCGCGGACTCGTCGACACCGTCCCGGGAGCCGGTCTGCTGCGCGACACCTCGAAGTTCGTCGCCCTGCTGGTCCCGTTCTACGCGATCGCCGCGGCCGCCGCGGTGCAGGTGATCGGACGATTCGTACCCCGGGGGCTGGCCGCGGCGGTTGTCGCACTGCTCGTGGTCGCGCCGCTGCCCGACCTCGCCGCCGGCGTGGGAGGTGAGGTGCGCACGGTGTCGTTGCCGAGCGACTTCGCCGAGGTCGCCGACCTGGTGCCCGCCGATGCCGGCGATGTCGTCGTGCTGCCGACCGGGTCGAATCGGCGGTACGCGTTCACCGACGGTGTCGTGTCGCTCGACCCCACCGCCCGCCTGCTGCGCGCACCGGTGCTCGCGACCGGGGAGTTGTTCATCGACGGACGAGCGGTCGACACCGCCCCCGACTCGCGAGCCGCCCGCGCCGAGGCGATCCTCGCCCGGGGTGGGCCACCGGCCGACCTGGCGCGGCTCGGGGTCGGCTGGGTGCTCGTCGAATCGGTCGGACCGCACACGCCCTCGGCGACGCTGAGGACACTGCCGGTCGTCTATCGCGGCGACCTTCTCACTCTGTATCGCGTGGCCGACCCCGACGTCGTGCGTGCGTCGACCGTCGACCGGGTGCTGTCGTGGGCGGCGCATCTCGTGTGGCTCGCGGTCGTCCTCGGTGGGGTCGGGTTCGGCGGAGTGGCCGCGGGACGGGGGCGACGGCTGTTCTCATGGGAGGCATGGAGAGCACCGACACCGCCGCGATCTGCCGGCTGAAGTACCGCTACCTGCGCACACTCGACACCAAGCGCTGGGACGAATTCGAGGCCACGCTCACCGAGGACGTGACCGGCGCGTATGGGGCGTCGCTGACCTTCGACACCCGCGAGCGGCTCGTCGACTTCATGCGCACCTCCCTGGGCACCGCCGAGATCATCACCGAACACCACGTGGGGCATCCCGAGATCGACATCGATCCCGGCGGCGACACCGCGACCGGGCACTGGTACCTCCAGGACCGGGTGATCGCCGCGGGCGCGCAGTTCATGCTGTTCGGCGCCGCGGTCTACACCGACACCTACCGGCGCACCGACGACGGCTGGCGGATCAGCTCCACCGGCTACCAGCGGACCTACGAGGCGACGGTCTCGCTGGCCGATGTCCCCAGCTTCGGGCTCACCACCGGACCAGCGATATACCTGCCCGATGCCGCTGCCGACAGCACGGCACCGACGGCGTCGGCGGTGGCCGACCACGTCCAGCCCGACACCCGCTGACGCCCCGCCTCGCCCAGGGTCCGGCGTTGCTCGGCGTCGGCGAGCAATGTCGCTGCGGCACCGGCCAGTTCGGTTGATCGCGCGGTCGCACTGCCGTCCACCAGAAGGCCGGTGACGCCCTCGATCACCGAGTCGGTGAGCCCGCGCGACGTGCGGTAGCCGATGGTGGGCACGGCGTGCTGGGCCGCCTCGATGACCGCCAGCCCCCAGCCCTCGGTGCGCGAGGGCATGAGATGGATCTCGGCGCGGGCCAGCAGTTGGTGTTTGGTCCCCTCGTCGACGTGGCCGTGGAAGGTGACGTGGTCGACGATGTCGAGCTCGCCGGCCTTCTCGCGCAGGCGATCTCCCCACCAGCCGTCGCCGACGACGTCGAGGTGCACCGCGACGTCGCGGGCGCGTAGGTGCGCGACCACCTCGAGGGCGTCCTCGATCTGCTTGTGCGGCACCAGTCGTGACAGCACCACGAGGCGATGACGGTCGGTGTCGACGGGCAGCGGCGTGGTCTGTGGCACCGGATCTGCTCCGGCCCGCACGATGGCCACCCGTTCGGGCTCGACACCGAGGGCGTGCAGATCACCGGCCGAGGGATCGGAGACGGTGAGGTACTGCCTGCGCCGGTGCACCCGCGGCGAGATGCGTGACTCGATGAGCCAACCGATCGCCCCGAGCAGCCGACCGGCCACCGGCCACTGCGCGCGGTGACAGTGGTGGACCAACACGACGACCGGCGCGCGCGTGGCGGCGGCCGCGAAGAAGGGGATGCCGTTCTGGGTGTCGATGACGACGTCGGGTGCGAGCCCGGCCAGCGGCCCGACACCGAGACGACCCGCGACCATCGCCCCGAGCGCGCGCGGGTACACCGACAACCGGCCACCGCCGCGAGAGATGGTGATGCCGTCGCGGACCTCGCTGCGGGCGGCGCCCGGGTATCCGGCGGTGCGCAGCGTGACGCGCGCGCCGCGTCGCGCGAACTCCGCCCCGACGCGTTCGAGGTAGCGCTCGCTGCCGCCGCCCTGCGGGTGGTCACTGTCGCGCCAACACAGCAGCAGCACCTGCTCGGGCAGCGGCCCGGTGGACGCGGTGTGGCTCGACACGTCTGCGAGGGTATCGGTCGTTAGGGTTCTGACGTGTCCGCCCCGCCCCGGTCCCCGTTCGCCCGTCGCGCCACGCTGCGTCGCGCCGCCGGGTTGCTGAACGACTTCCGCTACGAGCAGACCGACCCCGACCGCTTCTACTCGGCGCTGGCCCGCGACTCGGTGGACCTCGTGGCCGATCACCACGGCGACCTCGACGGTGCGGTGATCCTCGATGTCGGCGGCGGACCCGGCTACTTCGCCGACGGGTTCCGTGCCCTCGGCGCGCGCTACGTGAGCGCCGAACCCGACCCCGCCGAGCTGCACGCCGCCGCGCTCCCGCACCGCGCGACCGTGCGCGCCTCGGGGATGGACCTGCCCTTCGCCGACGGTGCTTTCGACGTCTGCTTCTCCTCCAACGTCGCCGAACACGTCCGCGATCCGTGGCGCATGGGCACCGAGATGCTGCGCGTCACCCGACCCGGCGGCACCGTGATCCTCAGCTACACCCTCTGGTACGGCCCGTTCGGTGGCCACGAGATGGGTCTCACCCACTACCTCGGCGGCGCCCGCGCCGCCCGCATGTACACCCGTCGCCACGGCCACCCACCGAAGAACCTCTACGGCACCAGCCTCTTCCGTGTCACCGCGTCCGACGGACTTCGCTGGGCGGCAACCGTTCCCACCGAGACCGCCACCCTCGTCGCCGCATTTCCCCGCTACCTTCCCCGCCGGGCCTGGTGGGTGATGCGCGTACCCGTTCTCCGAGAACTGTTGGGCAGCAATCTCGTACTGGTGTTCCGCTCAGGCGGCGTCCAGTAGCGACCGGAGTTGTCGTTCGACGAGACTGACGGTCTCGTCGTGGTGACCCGGGGGCGCCGGTGCCCGCGAGACATGACTGTGTCCGGTGGGTGTCGTGATCGTCGCGGCGTGTCGGCCGGTGTCGGTGTGGTCGGCGGTGGTCATCCGCCAGCCGGGGTTCTGTTTGGCGCGGTTGTGTGACAGACACATTCCGCCGCCGTTCGACGCCGAGGTGGCACCGCCCCGGGCGTGCGGATTGGCGTGGTCGTACTCGGCGATCGGTGCATCGCAGTACGGGATGCGGCACGACTCGTCGCGCAGGTCGAGGAAGTGCTTGAGCCCGCTCGGGAACAGCCTCGCGGTGGAATCCATCGCCACCAGGG
>NZ_JXYP01000002.1 GCF_000964005.1 Williamsia herbipolensis | reverse complement strand
CACCGCTCGTCCCACCGCGCCCAACCGCAGGCCACCCACCGAACGCGATCGCAGAACCAGGAGCATTCCCGATGACCCAGAACTCAGGACACGACCCGCGCCGGGGATACGACCAGGGGGACCGGGAGCCGGGTCGCGATCGTCCCGCGTCCGACCAGGGCGGCTACGCGCAGCCCGGGTACGGCACCGGCGGCTACGACCAGGCCGGATACGACGACCGCGGCTACGCGCAGCCCGGACACGGCTACGACCAGGGTGGCTACGCACCGAACGATCGGGGCGCCTACGCGCCCGCCGATCAGGGCGGCTACCCGCCGGCCGCCGACTACGGTGACCCGCGCCATCCCGACGCCGGCGCACCCGCGTACGACCGTGGCCCCGGCTACGACCAGGGCGCCTACCGCACCGGTGGCGGCTACCAGCAGGGCGGCTACGGCCAGGCCGGTGGGTACGACCAGGCCGGCTACGACCAGGGGCCCGCGGGCAACGACCGCGGTTACCAGCAGGCCGACGCCGGGTACTACGCCGACGCCGACTACCGCGACGCGGGCTACCAGCAGGGCGGCTACGACCAGGGCGGGTACGCGCCCCGCGGCGGCAGTGCCTACCAGGGTGGCTACGACCAGGGTGCCTACGACCAGGGCAACTACCAGCCCGCCGGATACGAGCAGGGCTACGGTGCGGCCACCGCTGCGCCGACCTACGCCCCCACCGGTGTCACGCTGTGCCTCGAGGACGGCAGCAACCGCACCTTCTCGCTGCGCGACGGGTCGAACGTGATCGGCCGCGGCCAGGACGCACAGTTCCGCCTCCCCGACACCGGCGTCTCGCGCCGCCACGTCGAGATCCGCTGGGACGGGCAGGTCGCGCTGCTGCACGACCTGAACTCCACCAACGGCACCACCGTCAACGACGTCGCCGTGAGCAGCTGGGAACTCGCCGACGGCGACCACATCCGGGTGGGCCATTCCGACATCACCGTCCGCTTCCAGTGACGGCTGCGCCCTAGGCGCTGGTCGGACGCATCGCCCTCGGCAAGCGATGCCAACCTGACACATACAGATACCGATTCACTCGCACCCTGCCCATAGGATGTGAGTCCATGGTCGGTGCGCCGATGTCGCGGGTCGAGACATCGGGGCCGACCCGAAGTGTCCCCACGACGTCGCATCCGGAGGTGAACCGCTGTGCAGGGCATCGTGCTGCAACTGACCCGCATCGGGTTCCTCCTGCTGCTGTGGTTCTTCGTCTGGGCCGTTCTGCGCACGCTGCGGCATGACGTCTACGCCGCGACCGGTCAGCGACCCGTCCCGCGCTACGAGCGCAAGGGGCGGCGATCCGGTGGGGGTGGCGCCGCCCGACCGAAGGGCGCGGCGCGATACCTCGTGGTCACGCACGGAGCACTGGCGAACACGCGCATCACCCTGGGCACCCAGCCGGTGCTCATCGGTCGCGCCGCCGACTCGACGCTCGTGCTCACCGACGACTACGCCTCCGAACGGCACGCACGGATCTCGCGCCGCGGCGACGACTGGTACGTCGAGGACCTCGGCTCGACGAACGGCACCTATCTCGATCGCGGCAAGGTGACGACGGCGGTGAAGGTCCCCCTCGCCACGCCGGTGCGCATCGGCAAGACCGTGATCGAGTTGCGCCCGTGACCCTGGTGCTGCGCTACATCGCGCGGAGTGACCGCGGACTGGTCCGATCGAACAACGAGGACTCGGTCTACGCGGGCGCGCGCCTGCTCGCCCTGGCCGACGGCATGGGCGGCCACGCGGCCGGCGAGGTCGCCAGCCAACTCGTGATCGAGGCGCTCCAGCCCCTCGACGACGACGAGCCCGGCGGCGATCTCCTCGGCAAACTCGACGACGCGATCCGCAGCGGCAACGCCGCCATCGCCGACCAGGTCGCCCAGTCGCCCGAACTCGACGGGATGGGCACCACGCTCACCGCGATCCTGTTCGCCGGCAACCGCCTCGCCCTGTGCCACATCGGCGACTCCCGCGGCTACCTCCTGCGCGACGGCGACCTGAACCAGATCACCCGCGACGACACCTTCGTGCAGACGCTGGTCGAAGAGGGCCGCATCACCGCCGAGCAGGCCCACACCCATCCGCAGCGGTCGCTCATCATGCGCGCACTCACCGGGACCGAGGTCGAGCCGACGCTGACCATCCGCGAGGCGCGCGACGGTGACCGCTACCTGCTGTGCTCCGACGGCCTCTCCGATGTCGTCACCGAGGAGACCATCGCCGACACGTTGCGGTCGGTCGCCGATCACCGCGACTGCGCCGACCGCCTCATCGAGCTGGCGCTTCGCGGCGGCGGACCCGACAACGTGACCGTGGTGGTGGCCGACGTCGCCGATGTCGACTACGGCGACCACCGTCCGATCCGTGCCGGTGCCGCCGGTGACGACGATGAGGACTACACGCCCGACCCGACCACCGCGGCCGGTCGCGCGGCGGCCCTGCGCCCACCGCGCGAGGCCCCGGCCCGTCCGACCGTCGAGCCCGAGCCGGTCGCGACCCGACGCCCGCGTCGGCGGTGGCTGTTCGCCGCGGCCGCCATCACGCTCATCGTGCTCGTGATCGCCGGCGGCTTCGTCGCGCGGTCGGTGATCCGCTCGAACTACTACGTCGGCGAGAGCGACGGCAACGTGGTGCTCTTCCGCGGAATGCAGGGGTCGGTGCTCGGGTTCTCGCTGAACTCGGTGAGCCTGTCGGCCTGCGTGAGCGACCTGCGCGCGGAGACTCCGACGATCACCTTCGCCGACGCCGGCGACGCCTCCTCGTGCACGCGCCTGCCCGTTACCGACCTGTCGCAGCCCAGCCAGAACACGGTGCGCGCGAGCAAGCCCAGCGTGCCGCTCGACGAGGCGAAGCAGAACGTGTCGCTGCTGTCGTTGCTGCCCCTGTGCGGCACCTCCACCCTCGGCGGCAGCGCCGGTTCGTCGGCGGTCCCGACCACGACCGGCGCGCCCACCTCGGCACCCGCCTCCAACGTCCCGCCGCCTGCGACACCGACACCGACCGGCTCGCCCGCACCGGCGCCCGGCGCGCCGGTGAGCTCCGCCGCCCCGACCACCACGATCGACACGAGCACCGATCGTTTCGACGACAGCGGCCGCAAGGTCTGTCGGGGGCACTGATGTCATCCGAAGCCGTCACCCAGACCCCGACGTCGGGGCCCATCCGCCGACCCACCGGGCGCAACACCGAACTCATGCTGCTCGGTGCGGCCACGGTGGTGGTGTTCGCCGCGATGATCAACGTCGAGGCCGCCCAGGAGCAGCAGCTCACCATCGACCTGCTGAAGTACGCGGGCGCGTTCATCGGACTGTTCGGCTTCGCGCACCTCGTGATCCGCCGATATGCGCCCTACGCCGATCCGCTGATCCTTCCGCTGGTCGCGGTGATCAACGGGTTGGGTCTCGTGCTGATCCACCGCCTCGACCTCGGGTCGGGCCGCAACGGCGAGACGGCCGAGGCCACGAACGTGACCAACAACGCCGATCAGCAGGTGCTGTGGGCGGCGCTCGGGGTGGTCGCGTTCGCCGCGATCCTCATCTTCGTCCGCGACCACCGCACGCTGTCGCGCTACAGCTACATCCTCGGCCTCGGCGGTCTGATCTTCCTCGCGATCCCGGTGATCCTCCCGGCGTCGCTGTCGGAGATCAACGGCTCCAAGAACTGGATCCGCACACCGCTGTTCAACATCCAGCCCGGTGAGTTCTCGAAAATCCTGATCATCATCTTCACGGCGTCGCTGCTGGTGTCCAAGCGTGACCTCTTCACCACGGCGGGCAAGCACTTCCTCGGGATGGACCTGCCGCGCGCCCGCGACATGGGTCCGCTCCTCGCGGCATGGATCGTCACTATCGGAATCTTCGCGCTCGCCAACGATCTCGGCGGACCGCTGCTGATCTTCTCGACCATCCTCGCGCTGCTCTACGTCGCGACCGAACGTGCCGGATGGGTGATCATCGGCGTCGCCCTGTTCGCCGTCGGTGCGGTGCTCGCCTACGAGCTGTTCCCCCACCTGCAGGTGCGCGTCCAGGTGTGGCAGGACCCGTTCAGCGACTTCTACGGCACCGGGTACCAGGTCGGTCAGGGACTCTTCGGGCTCGCGACCGGCGGACTGTTCGGCACCGGTCTCGGCTCGGGCCGACCCAACATCGTGCCCTTCGCCAACACCGACTTCATCATCGCGACCATCGGCGAGGAACTCGGTCTCGTCGGTCTGGCCGGCATCCTCGGCCTCTATCTGATCCTGGTCGTCCGCGGCCTGCGCACCGGCATCACCGTCCGCGACAGCTTCGGCAAGCTCCTCGCGACAGGACTGTCGTTCTCGATGGCCGTGCAGCTGTTCGTCGTCGTCGGTGGCGTCACGAAGCTCATCCCGCTGACCGGTCTGACGACGCCGTTCATGTCCTACGGCGGGTCGTCGCTGCTGGCGAACTACGTTCTGGTGGCGTTGCTGATCCGGGTGTCGAACGCCGCGCGTGAACCCGACACCACGAAGAAGAAGCAGACCCCGGTGGCGCTCGCGCAGACCCAGGTGGTGAAGCGCGCGTGAACATCCCGATCCGTCGCGTCGTCATCGCCGTCATGGTGATGATCGTCGCCCTGCTGGCCAACGCGACCTATGTCCAGGTGTTCGAGGCCGACGATCTCAAGGCCGATCCGCGCAACCAGCGGGTGCTGCTCGACGAGTACTCGCGGCAGCGCGGCCAGATCACCGCCGGCCAGGAGGTCATCGCACAGTCGGTGCCCACCAACGACCGCCTCAAGTACCTGCGGGTGTACCCGGGCAAGTACGCGGCCGCGTTCGCACCGGTCACCGGCTTCTACTCATTCCAGTACGGCAGCGCGGGCATCGAGCAGAGCTACGACTCGCTGCTCAACGGCAACGACGACCGCCTGTTCGGTCAGCGGTTCCTCGACATGTTCTCCGGGCGGGACCCGCGCGGCGGCAACGTGGTCACCACGGTGGTCCCGCGTCTGCAGAAGGTGGCCTACGACGCCATGAACGCCGGGTGCTCGGGCGGCTGCCGCGGCTCGGTCGTCGCGATCGCACCCAGCACCGGCGCCATCCTCGCGATGGTCTCGACACCCTCGTACGACCCGAACAAGCTCACGAGCCACGACGCGACGGTCCGTGAGACCAGCTGGGACGCCTGGAATCCCGAGAACCCCAGCGAGACGGCGCAACCCATGCTCAACCGCGCCATCAACCATACCTATCCCCCGGGGTCGACCTTCAAGGTCGTCACCACCGCCGCGGCCCTGGCACAGGGCGTGAACCCCGACACCACCCGGCTCACCGCGAACAGCTCCATCACGCTGCCGAACACCGAGACGTCGCTGACCAACTACGCCGGCGAGACCTGCCCGGGATCCAGTGGCGGTCAGGTGACGCTGCGTCAGGCCTTCCAGTACTCGTGCAACACCGCGTTCGTGCAGCTGGCCACCGAGCGCCTCTCGAACCCCATCGCGACGGTGAAGTCGACCGCGAACCGTTTCGGTCTCGACGCCGACACCCCGGATGTGCCGATGTCGGTGTCGGATTCCACGACCGGTCCCATCGACGACCTCGCCGCCCTCGGGCAGAGCGCCATCGGGCAGCGTGACGTGCGGATGACGCCGCTGGAGAACGCGATGATCGCCGCGACGGTGGCCAACGGCGGTGTCCGGATGCAGCCCTACCTCGTCGACAAGCTGCAGGGTCCCGATCTCAAGACGCTGTACACGACGGCGCCGACCTCGATCAACGAGCCGATCTCGGCGACGACGGCGGCGACGCTGACGAGCCTGATGGTCGACTCCGAGCGCAACACCAGCGGGTCGGGTGGCCCGGTCACCATCGCCTCGAAGACCGGTACCGCCGAGCACTCGGCGACGTCGGAGGCCGCCGACACCCCCTACGCCTGGTACATCGCCTTCGGGCCGTCGAGCAACGCCCAGATCGCCGTCGCGGTCATCGTCGAGAACGGTGATCGCGGTGTGCAGTCGACCGGTGGTTCGTCGGCCGCACCCATCGGTCGGGCCGTGATCAACGCGATGGTGGGTGGCGCGCAATGAGTCTCTATGACAGGGGGACCCGATGAGTCTGCAGAGTGGAACCACCATCGCCGACCGCTACCGGCTGATGCGATTGATCGCCACCGGCGGCATGGGTCAGGTGTGGGAGGGTCTCGACACCCGTCTCGACCGCCGGGTGGCGGTGAAGGTGCTCAAGTCGGAGTTCTCCGACGACGCAGAGTTCCTGCGCCGCTTCCGGATCGAGGCCCAGACCACTGCGCGGCTGCACAACCCGGGCATCGCCAGCATCTTCGACTACGGCGAGACCCCTGACCGGTCGGGTGGCCCGGCGCTGGCGTACCTGGTGATGGAGCTCGTCAACGGTGAACCGCTCAACGCCGTGCTCGCGCGGATGGGTCGCCTGTCGCTGACCAACACCCTCGACATGCTCGAGCAGACCGGTCGGGCGCTGCAGGCCGCTCACGTCGCGGGTCTCGTGCACCGCGACGTGAAGCCGGGCAACATCCTCATCACGCCGACCGGTCAGGTGAAGATCACCGACTTCGGTATCGCGAAGGCCGTCGACGCGGCGCCGGTGACCCAGACCGGCATGGTGATGGGCACCGCGCAGTACATCTCGCCCGAGCAGGCCCTCGGTGAGGACGCGACGTCGTCGTCGGACGTCTACTCGCTGGGTGTCGTGGGCTACGAGGCGATCTCGGGCCGCCGGCCGTTCCTCGGCGACGGCGCGATCACCGTCGCGATGAAGCACATCCGCGAGACCGCTCCCCCGCTGCCGAGCGACCTGCCCGGCGGCATCCGGGAGCTCATCGCCATCACCATGGCGAAGGATCCCCAGCAGCGCTACGCCAACGGCGGTGAGTTCGCCGACGCCGTCGCCGCAGTGCGGGCCGGACGACGTCCGCCGCCGCCGCGCGCCGGTGCCGTGGTGGCCGCACCGCCTCCGCACACTCGCGAGATGTCGGCACCCATCCCGCGCCCCGCCGGTCGGCCGCCCCCCACCGCCAC
>NZ_JXYP01000013.1 GCF_000964005.1 Williamsia herbipolensis | reverse complement strand
ACGAGTCCCTCGGCTATCAACCCCCAGCCGAGTACGAGGCCGCCCTACGGGCAGCCTCACACCCCAGCGAGTCAGCCGTCCCGGCCCTCGTAACGACGTAGGAACTAAACCTGGGGTACTTCACCACATATCCGCAACGAGGCCGGGAAATGCCGGCTCCGTGTTCACGCGGCCCGCGGATCGGGGTGGCTTCAGTCATCGCACGACCGGGCATTTCCGATATCTGGTACCTGAGGTACCATGTACATCTACAGGCGGTAGAAACACCAACCTCAGGAGGCTTCTCATGGCTAGAACCGGCGTGATCAATCGTTGGCGTAGCAACATGGATGTGCTCGACGACACCGCGTACACCGACATGCTCAACACGCTGTCCGAAGGTTCGGTGCGACGACACTTCAATCCGTACATCGATATCGACTGGGACTCGCCGGAGTTCGCGGTGACACCGAATGACGAGCGTTGGATCCTCCCGGGGACCGACCCGCTCGGGCGGCACCCGTGGTACCAGGCGCAGTCGGTCGAACGAAAGATCCAGATCGGCATGTGGCGTCAGGCCAACGTCGCGAAGGTCGGCCTGCACTTCGAGTTGGTCCTGATTCGCGGCCTGATGGATTACGCGTTCTGGACACCCAACGGGTCGCCCGAGTACCGCTACTGTCTGCACGAGGCCGCTGAAGAGTGCAACCACACCATGATGTTCCAGGAGATGGTGAACCGGATCGGCGTCGACGTGCCCGGGATGCCACGGTTGCTCAGGTGGGCCCAGCCGGTCGTCCCGTTGATGGCGGGTCCGCTGCCGATCCCGTTCTGGTTCGGCATCCTCGCCGGTGAAGAACCCATCGATCACACGCAGAAAAGTGTTCTGCGCGAAGGTAAGAAGCTGCACCCGATCATGGAGCGGGTGATGGCGATCCACGTGGCCGAAGAGGCGCGCCACATCTCATTCGCGCACGAGTACCTGCGTAAGCGAGTGCCACATTTGTCGCGAGCGAAGCGGTTTATGCTCTCGCTGTTCGTGCCGGTGATGATGCGCGTGCTGTGTTCGGCCATCATGGTGCCGCCGCGCGCCTTTTGGACAGAATTCGACATTCCGCGCTCGGTCCGCAAGGACGTCTTCTTCAATTCGCCGGAGTCGCGAGCGTTGTTGCGCGACATGTTCGGCGACGTACGGATGCTGTGCAACGACACGGGCCTGATCAATCCGCTCTCCAAGAGAGTGTGGCGGATCTGCAAGATCGACGGTAAGCCGAGCCGCTACCGCAGTGAGCCGCAGCGTCGGCACGTCTCTACCGCCGCTTAGAACCGCCACATGCCCCATGTGATCACCCAGTCGTGTTGTAGCGACGGGTCGTGCGTATTCGCGTGCCCGGTGAACTGTATTCATCCCTCGCCGGACGAACCCGGTTTCGCCACCGCGGAGATGCTGTACATCGATCCGGTCTCCTGTGTCGACTGCGGAGCTTGTGTCTCGGCCTGCCCGGTCGGGGCGATAGCGCCAGAGGAGAAGCTGCGGCCTGAACAGTTGCCGTTCGTAGCACTCAACGCGGCGTTCTACCCGGATCGGCCCGCGGGAGAGCGGGTTCCGCCGACGTCGAAGCTGGCGCCGGTCATCGACGCCCCGAAAGTCGATGCACCCGAGTCAAACCCGCTCACCGTGGCGATCGTCGGCTCCGGCCCGGCCGCGATGTATGCCGCCGACGAACTACTCACCCAGTCGGGGGTGCGGGTAAATGTCTTCGAACGGCTCCCCACGCCCTATGGGCTGGTGCGGGCTGGCGTTGCGCCCGACCATCAGAACACCAAGCGGGTCACACGGCTTTTCGACGAGGTGAGCCGATCGTCTGGGTTCACCTTCTACCTCAACGTAGAGGTGGGCGCGGACGTGTCCCACTCCGAGCTGCTGGACCACCATCACGCGGTGGTGTACGCCGTCGGAGCGCCGAACGATCGCAGACTCGACGTCGACGGCATGACGCTACCCGGCGCCGGCACGGCCACCGAGGTGGTCGCGTGGATCAACGGACATCCCGAGTATGCCGATCTCCCTGTCGATTTGGGTGGTGAAAGGGTGGTGCTGGTCGGCAACGGCAACGTCGCACTCGATGTGGCCCGCATTCTGACGACCGACCCGGACGTGTTGGCGCACACCGATATCGCCGATCACGCGCTGGCCGCGTTGCGGAAGTCGAAGGTGACCGAAGTGGTGATCGCCGCCCGCCGCGGGCCGGCGCAATCCGCTTTCACCCTGCCGGAGTTGATCGGGCTGACGTCGACGTGCGACGTGGTTCTCGATGCGACCGACCATGCTCTCGTGCAGGCTGACCTCGCCACGGCGGAGGATCCGCTGATCCAAAACAAGCTGAAGGTACTGCGCGAGCTCGGAGACGCGTCCGAAACAGCAACGCGCCCAAGGATCCGGTTGGCGTATCGGCTGACGCCCACAAGCATCCTCGGCACCGACCGCGTCAGCGGCATCGAGTTCACGTTCACCGGAACGGATCGAGTGTGCCATCTCGACGCCGGTCTGGTGCTGACGTCGATTGGATACCGCGGCAAGGCCATTCGCGATCTGCCGTTCGATGACGTCGCCGCCGTTATTCCCAACGACCGGGGCCGGGTCCTCGATCCGCGAACCACACAACCGGTGCCGGGCAGCTACGTGGCGGGCTGGATCAAGCGCGGCCCCAACGGCTTCATCGGCACCAACAAGTCGTGCGCGGCGGAGACAGTACAAAGCCTCGTCGGTGACTACAACGCCGGCCTGTTGGCCAGGGCGCACACCAGGCCCGACGCGTTGGCGAAACTGGTGCGCAGCCGCAGACCGGATGTCGTGAACGCAGCCGGATGGAGAGCCATCGACGGAGCGGAGATCAAGCGCGGCGGGGGGCGCCGCCCGCGCGACAAGTTCACCTCGGTCGCCGACATGTTGGCAGTAGCGGCCGCCGCACCTACCCCGTCGTTCTCGCAGCGGGTGTTGGGCGGTCTCCGTCACTGACGACGAGCCCGCTGTCGCGCAGAGCAGAAACGACGTCGCGGATGGTTACACCGCCATACTAATGCGGGGCGATGCTGATGACCGTCATCGTGGCCTCGGCGATCATCAGCAGATGGTGTTCGCGAGGGGGTGCAGATCCGTCCCGGCATCTCCGGGAGGGCTCATTGTCGGACCTGCTGTTCGTGTTTCGCCGTTATGCAGAAGCACTTTGTTAGCAGCGTGCGATCATCGCGGCAACGGCGAGTTCACCATCGCATTGCAGGGGGCTGACTCCGCCGCCGCGAAGCGGCACGTCTGCTCTAGACCACCTCGCGCCCCGATTTCGTGGGCGTGGTCTGTGATCACCGACTGGTCGCCGATCACCACCGGGTATGGCACTGGCGCTCCGGTCACCGACCATCACTGGACCCATCGAGACGCCAGCCTAACGTCGGTTATGCGGTGGAAGTCGCTGATCCCGGCGCATACAACACCGTGTTCGGGACTGTGAGGTCGCGCGATGGCCGCCCGAATAGCTGCGCAACCGCCGCCGAGTGGGGCCGACATACTCATCGCGCATCACGCTCGGGCGTTGAAAGCCCCGCGGATCGCGGGCGAATGTTGCCAGCTCGCCAAGCACGGACGCGGCGCCGGTTGGTTGTTGAAGACTATCTCGCCGCGGTGTTAGCGGTCGAGACCAACGCCCGTGCCGAGTCCGGTTCCGTGCTCCCGGATGGCGAGTGCTGGGTTCCCTGCGATCAATACGGTCACCGATTTCGCCATGCGGCTCCTATTGACCCGATCCATGTCCGCTACCCAGATCGCGCTCGAACACGGGTACAGCGATCTGACTAACTTCTCGCACGCATTCAAGCGCTTGACCGGTCACTCTCCCAGCGAGCTCCGTCACGCACGGCACTGACCGGCCCAGCCCCGGATCGATCCCCTACGCCTGCGATCAAGGGGGCCGTGGGCATACCTGGGGACGGCACGGCGGGACACCGGCCGGCGCCGTGAGACGACACGGCCTCAGACGTCAAGGGTGGCGAGCGGTTCCTCGAGTCCCAGATAGCGCAGGGCAACCCGCGAGATCTGCCGACCGGTGGCATCACTATCACCGGCAGGCAGAACGAGATGACTCACCGTCAACCGAACAAGCGCATCGATACCGTCAGCGACGTCGTCACTGTCGAGCTGCGGAAAATGATCGGTGAACCAGCACACCAGCTCGTTCGAAGCGACCTGCAGCAACGTGGTCGACGTCGTGAGTAGCGGCAACATTCCTGTACTGCGGCTGGACTTCGCGGTGCCGTCGGCGGTACTGGACGTCAAGACCGCTTTGAGCAACGGGCTGGCCGCGGCTTCGTTCAATGTGAAACGAACGGCCCAGGTGATGGCCTCATTCGCATGGTCGCTGCGTTGGTCGAGAACTTGACGAATCCCCGCCAGGAACCGCTCTCCCTCCCTGACCACGAGGGCGTCGCCAAGACCCTGCTTGTCGCCGAACTCCTTGTACAACGTGGGGCGGGAGACTCCGACGAGCGCAGCAATCTCGGCCACGCGTACGCGCTCCCACCCCTTCTCCACCGTCAGCACGTGAGCTGTCGCCAACACCTGCTCGCGCATATGCCGTCGAAAAGACATGCGCATCGATTCGCCCGTCATGCCGACACTCTAGACAGGTGACGATTTTTGTTCATTTCAGGTCACAATGCCGCGCACACAGCACCGTACAATGATGTTGACACCGTTGACAGTCTATGTATTTCTGATGCGACTGTTGACAGACAGGCCGGTAATGTAGTGCCCTTGCACGGTTGGTTATCGATGGTCCCGACAGGAGCGGCGTGAACGACGATTCAAGCGGGACAGCGGACCTGTCAGTCGCCCCATCGGGCCATATCGACCCTGTGTTGGCAAGCTGGGCTTCGGGGATGGTTGCCCGGTTGCCCGACGGAACCCAGCTGCCGCCACACTCAGAGCGCTGCCTTGGTTGCGGGCCCGCCAATCCCCACGGTCATCATCTGGAGGTACATCGCGACGGAGAGAGAGTCGTTGCGGCGCACACTTTCGACGACCGTCACGTGGGAGCACCCGGTATTGCCCACGGGGGTGCGGTAGCCACCGTCTTTGACGATCTCTTCGGTTTTCTCCTCTTCACAATCGGCGAGCTTGCTGTCACCCGATCGTTGAACGTCGACTACGTCGCACCCGTGAGGCTGGGCACTGCGTACACCGTGACCGCGAGCCTCGACCGCAGTGAGGGACGTCGGCTATACGTCAGTGCACACCTGCGCCGTCCAGACGGAACCGAAATCGCCACGGCAACAGCGTTGTTCATGACAGTGACTATCGACCATTTCGTGCGCGCACTGGAACAACCGTGAGTGGCGAGGCGACCGGCACGCAATTGCTGATGGCGGCCCTTCTTGCCGATCACGGTGGCGCCGGCCCGTACGAGTCCTACAAGCGTCTACGCGACTTCCACCCGGTGCTGCAGACCAATTCGGGGGTGTTGGTACTAAGCCGGTACCGCGATTGCGACAGCGCACTTCGTGACCGCAATCTGGGCAAAGTCGACGAGTCGTTGGGCTTCCGGCTCACCGACGTGCCCGACGATCTTAAACACCGCGCAATGCACCGATTCCGGCGAACGATGCTGTTTCGCAACCCTCCAGATCACACGCGGCTCCGTCGGTTGATCACCGACGTCTTCACGACACGCCACGTCGAGCACCTGCGCACGGGAATCACCGACACCATCGAGCAATTGCTCAGCGACATCGAGGGCAAACATGACGTCGACGTCATGACCGACCTCGCACTCCCGCTTCCGGTGAAAATTATCGGCGACCTGCTGGGTCTGCCCCCGGATGGTCGAGAACTGGCGGCCTCAGTCGTTCGCGACCTGGTGGCACCGTTGGAGCCGATGGCCGACGCTGCCGCTCTGGAGCGAGCCGCTGCCGCCGAGGATCAGTTGGCCGAGTACCTCGAAAAACTTCTCGTGAGCAAGCGAGATCACCCCGCAGATGACTTGCTGAGCAGGCTCGTCGCAGCGCACGACGACGACGGACTCGACAACGACGAATGCGTCGGCACTGCGATCCTGCTGTTCGCCGCCGGCTTTGAGACAACGACAAACTTGATCGGCAACGGACTAGCCGCGCTGCTCGCAAACCCCCACCAAGCCGACCTTCTCCGCCAACAGCCGGCGTTGGCCGCTGGCGCGGTAGAGGAGCTGTTGCGTTATGACGCTCCCGTCCAGACCAATGGGCGCACCGTCCTTGAGTCGACGCGGATCGCCGACGTCGAGCTCGAGCCCGGTCAGGTCGTCCTGACCCTGCTCGGCGCAGCCAACCGGGATCCGGATCAATTCACCCACCCCGACAGCCTTGACATAACGCGCACGGGCTCGCGGCCGCTTTCATTCGGTGCGGGCATCCACTTCTGTCTTGGCGCAGCGCTCGCACGCATGGAGGGCGCCGAATTGTTCCCACGCCTCCTGATCCGGTTTCCCGAACTGTCACTGGCAGGTGAGCCGTTGTGGCGGGCGGGACTGTCATTCCGCGGACTGACGTCGCTACCGGTAAATACCCGGTAAGGGTGAAAAACCCAGCTGCTCTGTAGCTGGGACCCCGCGGCGGACGATTGCGGGCCAGGTGACTCACCTGTCGCGCATCGACACGAGGGGCGAGGCCTGCTAACCAACGGCAACGATTCTGTCCCGAGACTGGCTACTATCAGCGGCATTCCGTTGCGGACGCGTTGACCGACGCCCGGGGAACTCTCAGGATTGGAGTGGTAGTCGATGGCGCGCCGACGCGAGAGAGAAGAACAGACGGAACAACCACTCGATGATCTGGACCCCCGACTGGCACGTTCCCGAAACCGGCTCGTGGACGCGGCGTCTGCGCTCTTGTCATCGGGAGGGGTCGACGCAGTCACCGTCGGCGCAGTCTCACGGATGTCGCGGGTTGCGCGAACCACGCTGTACCGGCATTTCGACGGCACCACCGACTTACTGGCCGCAGCATTCGAACGTCTGCTCCCCCACGCGCACGTGGCCGACACCCGCGGACCTATCCGCGAGGCCCTCGTGCGGTTGCTTCGCGGTCAAGCTGCGCTCATCGAACAGGCAACTCTTCAATTGACCACCCTCGCGTGGCTGGCGATGGTCCCCGAAGAGCCCGGCGGACGACCAAACACCCTCGCCCCGTTACGCGCGCGTGTCATTGGGCAATACCGTGAGCCGTTCGATCGAGTGCTCAACAGCGAGGCGGCCCGTAGTGAACTCGACGAGCTTGATATCGAGCTGGCCATTGCCCAACTCGTCGGCCCACTGGTGTTCGCGCGACTCTCGGGGCTTCGCTCGATGAGCGCCGCGGACTGCGCGCAACTCGTCGACGATTTTATCGCCGCCCACCGCCGGAACTGATTCCAGACGATTCTGCACCCAACGACAGCCAACCGTCCGCTACATGTTGTAGCGTAACGAAACTGGTTGTTTCGTTGTTGTGAAGGGCGCACGATGTCAACTCTGTTGCAAGCCGGTGCGTGACGGATGATGACTTCGGGACGCCCCCTCCGGCGCGGCGAGTACAGCCAGACGCTAGGGCGGCTGGCGCGCTACGTCTTGTCACATAAGGCGCTCGTGGTCACGGCGTGGGTCTCTACGGCGGTGGTGCTGGCTGTGTTGTTCCCGCAGTTGGAGACGGTGGTGCGCGCGCAGTCGGTCGACCCGATCCCCGCCGGGGTGCCGTCGTTCCGGGCGCTGGACCGTATGGGTGATGCGTTTGGTGAAAAAGGCGCCAAGACGACCGTTTTCGTGACCATGGAGGATCCTGCAGGGCTCACCGAGCCAGTGCGGCGACGCTACGACAACCTCGTTGCACGACTGCAGCACGACCGCGACAACGTGCAGGCCGTCCGCGATCTGCTCGCAGACCCGATCACCGCCCGGCAAGCTTTCAGCGAGGACAAGAAGGCGTGGTATCTGCCCGTCGGGGTGAGCGGCACCCTCGGCGGGCCCAAGGCGGCAGATGCTGTGGAGTCACTACGTCGAACGGCGGCACAGGCCTTCGCAGGAACCGACACGACGGTGCACGTCACGGGTCCCACGGCCACCTTCACAGACCAGATAGCCGCCGCCGAGAAGGACCTCGTCCTGATCACACTGGCCACGGTCCTCCTGATAGCAGTGATCCTGCTGGTCGTGTACCGGTCGATCTTCACCGCAATGCTGCCGCTACTGGTGATCGGGATCAGCCTGGCCGTCGGCCGAGGTGTGCTCTCCGCGCTCGGCGAACTGGGCATGCCCGTCTCACAGTTCACCGTCGCGTTCATGACCGTCATCCTGCTCGGCGCCGGTGTCGACTACTCGGTCTTCCTCGTCAGCAGATACCACGAACGGCTCCGTCGCGGCGCGGACCCCGCCGACGCTCTCGTAGACGCGACAGCAACAATCGGTCGAGTAATACTCGCCTCAGCCACCACAGTTGCTCTCGCGTTCATGGCAATGATTTTCGGCCAACTCAGTGTCTTCGCCACACTCGGCCCCGCATGCGCGGTGGCAATCGCGGTGGGCTTTATCGCCACGGTCACACTGTTACCGCCGGTCCTGTTGTGGGCCGCGCGATTCGGCTGGGGGTGCCCCTCGCAAAGACCTGACCCGCCGCTACTGGAACCGCATCGCAGTCCTGGTCGTACGCCGACCGGTACCACTGCTGGCCGCCGGCCTCGTCGGCCTGTCGCTGTTGAGCGTCATCGCCATCGGGATGCAAATCACCTACGACGACCGGGACGGCCAACCCTCGACAACCGACAGCAACCAGGGCTACGCGCTGCTCAACAGGCATTTCCCTCGCGACATCACCATCGCCGAATTCATCGTCATCAGCGCCCCCACCGATCTCAGAACCGCGAAAGGACTCGCTGATCTCGACCAGATGGCGTCGCGGATAGCTCAAGTCCCAGGCGTTACCCGGGTAGTCGGAGTTACTCGGCCCACTGGCGCCAAACTCGACCAGGCCAAGCTCTCATTCCAGAACGGCCAGATCGGCGATCGCGTCTCGGGCGCGGTCGGCGAGGGGCAAGCGCGTCAAGGCGATCTCGACCAGCTGCGTTCTGGCGCAAATCAACTCGCCGACGGTCTAGGGCAACTCGACACACAAATCCGCACCAACCTCGCCCCACTGTCCGAAATCCTCGATCAAGTAACCACAGTCGGCGACAACATCAATCAGTACCGACCACTCCTACAGTCGCTCACCGACGCCGCTCCGCAACTGGACCAGGCGGCGAGAAGCGCACCCCAGTTGTCCGCCCTGGCTCAACGATCATCCGCCGCCATCGCCGCGATCACATCAATACTCCCCTTGCTCGACACCTCACCCCTGTGCACCCAGGTACCCCAATGCAACACACTGCGCCAACAAGTGCGCGACCTTGCCGCGCTCCGGGACAACGGCTTCTTTACTCAAATCACCACACTGTCAACGCAGCTCACCCAGACAAAGACACCGATCACGTCGGTGGCCGATCAGCTCAGCACCACGCTCAGCACACTTGAGACAACGCTGGGAACCTTACAAACCCAGGACATTCCGTCGAAAATTACGCAACTGCAGACTGGCGTCGCCCAGCTCGCGGCGGGAGCACGCGAACTCGCGGGAGGCGTTTCAACACTCGTCGACAACAGCATGCAACAACTGGCTGGAATGGCCACTCTCGCCGCTCAACTGCAGACCACTGCCCGTGAGACCGAGGGGTCGGACTCGGCCACCGGCTTCTATCTGCCTCGCGACGCGTTCGCCGACCAACGATTCTCTGACGTCGCGCGCCAATTCGTCTCCTCCGACGGGCACACCGTGCGCTACGCCGTGCAGACACGCTTCGACCCCTACAGCTCTGAGGCGATACGTCTCGCGGACACCATCGCCACCGTCGCCAACGATGCACGACCCAACACCACGTTGTCCGACTCGACCGTCTCCGTCGCCGGCTTCCCCGCCATCAACGCGGACCTGCAACGACTTCTCAACAGCGACTTTCGGCTACTCGCCATAGCCACCCTCGCCATTGTCGGCCTCATTTTGATGATCCTGCTCCGCTCAGTTGTCGCGCCCGTCTACCTGCTGGGCACCGTCATACTCAACTACACCGCAGCGCTAGGTGTCGGCGTACTCGTCTTCCAACACTTGCTGCACACCGACATCGCCTGGCCCGTCCCGCTACTGGCCTTCATCGTTCTGGTTGCCGTCGGCGCGGACTACAACATGCTGTTGGTTTCACGACTACGCGAGGAATCTCGGCACAACATTCGTGTCGGCGTGTTACGCACCGTCACCAACACCGGATCAGTCATCACATCCGCAGGCCTCATTTTCGCCGCCAGCATGTTCGGTCTCATCTTCGGTTCCATCGGCATCATGACCCAAGTCGGACTCATCATCGGCGTCGGCCTCCTCATCGACACCTTTATCGTGAGAACGATTGTCGTACCTGCCATCGCCACACTCCTGGGCAGCGCCAGCTGGTGGCCCCAAAAGGCACTGTGACATCACAGGCCAGCTACGGCTTGCCCACATCGACCGGGCGAGAATCGAACAACTCACCGTTCCTGCGATCGCAACGCTGGCAGATGAAGCAAGCTGTCAGGCCCCGCACGAGCCGGACCTGACGGCCGCCGAGCCGAGCCTCGACCGGTTCCCAATTAGAGCGCCGCGTGTGCGGCGAGAAAGTCATCGACGATGCGGACACAATCCTCGGCGGTGATAACAGTCAGGCCTGTGAGCCGCGCGAAGACGATTGGGCCGACGAGCTGGGTCAGCGCGAGTCGATCATCGAGGTCGGCAATCTCTCGGTGGGCCTCTTCGGTGGCGAGAATCGCATCAAACGGCTCCCGATACTGGGTTACGACTCGCTCGCGCAGCGTCGTGAGCGTAGTCCGATCGGCAGGTTCGGGATCGATCTGGCCCGGCCCCAACGCCAGCCACGCCATCGTCGTGAGCTGAAGAGGCGCCTCGTCGATCAACGTCGCCTGCTGGGTGAGCAGCGCGATCAACCGGTCCCGGATCGATCCATCAACAGCTGCAGGGTCGACATGGGGCAATAGGCGTTCGAACGTTGCCGCCAACAAGTGCGTACTGCTGCCGAAATGCCGATACAGCGTCGTGCGAGCAACTTTCGAGACACGAGTGACCGCATCGATCGTGACAGCCTCGATTCCGCCAGTCGCCAGTAATCCTGACGCGGCATCGAGTAGTCGTGTTCTCGAACGAAGCCACCGCGGGTCGGCCGCATCGTCGGGTACGCCGCTCGCTGTTGTCATCTCGGCCACCGTCATACCTTGCCCAATCGATCCAAGCTGGGTGCACGAACTCTCCCAGTCCCTTACGATACCGATAGTAGCGCAGCGCTACTTTCAGTAGTTGACAGTAAAGGGGATGCGATGCCGAAGGCCAACTCGGGTCTGTCTCGATCACAGCGGTGGACCCTGGTCGTGGCATGTATGTCGGTCACCGTTGTGATCGCATCGATGTCCGCCCTCTACACCGCGTTGCCCGACATCACGTCCTCGACTGGAGCCACTCAAGCCGAGCTCACCTGGGTCGTCGACGGATACACCCTCGCGTTGGCGTGTTTGGTGCTACCGGCCGGTGCCTTAGGCGACCGTTTTGGGAGGCGGGCTGCACTCATAGCCGGCTTGACGATCTTCGCCGGCGCATCCATTGTGCCGGCGGTGGTCCACGAGACCGGCTGGTTGATCGGTGCCCGCGTAGTTGCGGGCATCGGGGCGGCGCTGGTCATGCCGTCGACATTGTCGTTACTGACAGCCGGGTTTCCGTCCGACCGCCGCGGTACGGCTGTGGGGATTTGGGCCGGAGTAGCCGGATCGGGTGCTGTCGCGGGGATACTCGGCTCGGGCCTACTGCTCGAATACAGTTCTTGGCCAACGATTTTTATATGTTTGTCCGCTGCGGGGGCGGGGCTACTCATCGCGGCGCTGACCATCCCGGAGTCGATCGACCGTCAGCGGGTCGCATTCGATGCGAAAGGAGCTATCGCCGCAGCCACCGCCATCGGACTGTTCGTGGTCGGTCTCATCGAAGGACCTGTCCGCGGCTGGAGTGATCCTCTGGTGCTCGCCGCGCTGATCGGCGCAGCATTGTTGGCTGTGTTGTTCGTCTGGGCCGAGCACCGAGCGACTCATCCGATGCTCGACCTCGCACTGTTCACCAACAGGGCGTTTGGCAGTGCAACACTGACCATTGTCCTGCAGTTCCTGGTCACTTTCGGAGCGTTTTTGCTGCTGGTGCAGTACCTCCAGTTGACCCTCGGATACAGCGCGCTGGCGGCCGCCGGGGCCATCGCTCCGGTAGCCATCCCGCTGGTCGGGATCTCGTTGCTGGCCACCTCGATAGCCTCACGAGTGGGGCTGCGGGCGATGAACGTATCCGGACTCCTCGTGATCGCTCTGTCGCTCTACCTGGTCAGCCGGCTGCAGAGCACATCTGGCTACCTCGACGTCTGCATGGTGATGATCTTGATGGGCGCTGGAATCGGGCTCTGCACCGCGCCGTCGACCGAGGCGATAGTCACCAACACCCCATCTGACAAGCAAGGCCTTGCTGCGGCAGTAAACGACGCCGCCCGTGAAATAGGCGCGGCGATCGGAATCGCGATCGCCGGCAGCGTTCTCGCCGCCGGGTACGCCAACCGAATCGACCCGGTTCTTGCTCAAATACCGGCGGTGGCAAGAATACCCGTGTCGAACTCACTGGCAGCCGCGCTCGAGGTCGCCGACCACGCGGGGCCCCAAGGGGTGCAACTGACCCGCTACGCCACCGCAGCGTTCATCCATGGCACCCACAACGCAGCCCTGATTCTGGCCGCCATCACCGCAGTGTCCGCGGTCATCATCGCCGTATGGGCACCAACACGGCGCACCAAGCCCACCGCAGGCCGCGCGCTCACCACACCCATCAACACGGTGCACACCCATGAGTGATCAACTCCTACCGCCGCACACACCCGAGTGCATGGGATGCGGGCCAAACAATGCTGCCGGTCTACAGATGCAAGTGCATCTCACCGACAACGAGGTCTACACCGACATCGTCTTCGACAGCCGCCACGTCGGTGCACCCGGCCTTGCTCACGGCGGAGCAGTCAGCGCCGCGTGTGACGACCTGTTCGGCTTCACCCTCTGGATCGCCCGCCGCCCCGCCGTAACCCGATCACTGACCGTCGAATACCTGGCCCCCGTCGCACTCGGGCAAACCCACAGAATCACCGCCCACATCGTCAAACAATCCGGTCGCGCAATACATGTCGCCGCTTCCGGAACCAGTTCCTCAACAACCTGTTTCACAGCATCAGCCATCTTCATCGAAGTACCCTGAAGTACCCCAGGTTTAGTTCCTACGTCGTTACGAGGGCCGGGACGGCTGACTCGCTGGGGTGTGAGGCTGCCCGTAGGGCGGCCTCGTACTCGGCTGGGGGTTGATAGCCGAGGGACTCGTGG
>NZ_JXYP01000020.1 GCF_000964005.1 Williamsia herbipolensis | reverse complement strand
TTACGGCGGCTATAGCGGAGGGGAAACGCCCGGCCCCATTCCGAACCCGGAAGCTAAGCCCTCCAGCGCCAATGGTACTGCACCCTAATCAGTGTGGGAGAGTAGGACACCGCCGAACACAACTTCACAAAACCCCTGTGACCGCTGGTCACAGGGGTTTTGTGCTGTCTGGACCTCAACTCAGATGGTGCACGTCCTGCAGCTTGTAGACCGGCGTCGGGATGCCCTCGTAGCGCGCTTTCAACTGCAACGCCAGGTATAGCGAGTAGTGCCGGGACTGATGCAGATTGCCACCGTGGAACCACAGGTTCTGCTGCTGGGTGGGCTTCCACATGTTGCGCTGTTCGCCCTCCCACGGTCCCGGATCCTTGGTGGTGTCCGAGCCCAGACCCCACACCTTTCCGACCTTGTCGGCGACATCCTGGCCGATGAGGTCCGCGGCCCAACCGTTCATCGATCCGTAGCCGGTCGCATAGACGACCACGTCGGCCGGCAACTCCGTCCCGTCCGACAGCACCACACTGTTCTCGGTGAGATGGTCGACATTGCCGTGCGCCAGCTTGATGGTGCCGTCGGCGACGAGCTCCGCGGCACCGACGTCGATGTAGTAGCCCGATCCCCGTCGCAGGTACTTCATGAACAGGCCGGAACCGTCGTCACCCCAGTCGTGATCGAAGCCCGCCGCGTCGAGACGGTCGTAGAAGTCCTTGTCACGCTCCCGGATCGCGTCGTACACGGGGATCTGGAACTCGTGCATGATCCGGTACGGCAGCGACGCGAACGACAGGTCCGCCTTCTCCGTGGTCATGCCGGCAGCCAGCGCCCTCTCGGAGTAGAGATCACCGAGACCGAGATCCATCAGCGACTCCGACTTGACGATGTGTGTCGACGAGCGCTGCACCATCGTCACGTCGACGCCGTTCTCGACGAGCGCCTTGCAGATGTCGTGCGCGGAGTTGTTCGATCCGATGACCACGGCGTTCTTGCCGACATAGGCGTCGGGCCCGGGATGGGCGCTCGAGTGATGCTGATCGCCGGCGAACACGTCCTGACCCGGGAAGTCGGGGACGTTGGGCTTTCCCGACATGCCGGTGGCGAGCACAAGGTGGGTGGGGTGCACCGTCACCTTCTCGCCGTCGCGGTCGAGTTCGACGGTCCAGCGGCCGTCCTTCTCGTCGAACTGCGCCGAGAGACAGGTGGTCGAATTCCAGTACGGCACCTCCATCACGCGTGTGTAGAACTCGAGCCATTCGCCGATCTTGTCCTTGGGTGCGAACACCGGCCAGTTCTCGGGGAACGGCAGGTAGGGGAGATGGTCGTACCAGACCGGATCGTGCAGGCAGAGGGACTTGTAGCGGTTGCGCCACTGATCTCCGGGGCGCGCGTGCTTGTCCACCACGATCGATGGCACACCCATCTGCCGCATACGGGCGCCGAGCGCGATCCCGCCCTGGCCACCGCCGATGATCAGCGTGTAGGGCTCTACCGTGTATCCGAGCTCGCGCGCCTCGTCGGCACGCCGCTCCGCCCACGAACGTGTGTCCTCGGACTGGCCGTGAACGGCGCCCTTGACGCGTCGATCGCCCTGGGGTTCCTCGAAGCCCTTCAGCTCGCGCAACGTGGTGAGCAACGTCCACCCGCGGTCGACGCCGTCCTCCTCGCGTCGTAGGCGAAGGTGCCCCTTCCCGCGACCGGTGGCCGTCTCGAACTCGATGAACGCCGACACGACATCGCCGTCGGCGGTGGCGGGCTCCGCGGTCACGAACCCGCTCGGGTCGGCCTCCGGTAGCCGGGCCTCGAGCATGTCCGCCAGCTGTTCGTGGCCCTCCATCGTCGTCAGGTTCCAGGTCATCGCGACCAGGTCCCGCCAGAAGCAGTCGGTCACGAATCCCGAGACGACGCGATCGATGTCGCGTACCGCGAGCGCGGCCTCGAACTCGGCCAGCCAGCGATCCATTCGCTGTTGGGCATCGTCGATCCCGGGTGCCGCGGTGCCGTCCGCGGCCGGCTCCGCGAGGTCGGTGGGTTCGATGGTCTGCGTCATGTGACTCCCTGTCGTCGATCGCCGGGCCTTCTCCGTCGAAGACTCCGCGCTGTGATCCACAACACACGCAGTGGGTGTCCCGGCGCCAGGGTTGCAGCGCGTTGCAACCCTGGCGGCCGACGTGGCCCGTCACATAGACAGGTCTGCATCGGTGGGCGACGATGCCGCGCCGGGACGAAAGCAGCCAGACATGCGAGCAGCCATCTACCACGGACCGAACAAGGTCGCGATCGACGACGTACCGGTACCCGATCCCGGACCGGGGCAGGTCACCATCGCCGTCGCGTACAACGGCATCTGCGGCACCGACCTGCACGAGTACTACGCCGGCCCGATCTTCATCCCGACATCACCGCATCCCCTGACCGGCGCCGAGCTGCCCCTGATCCTCGGCCACGAGTTCGCGGGCACGATCTCCGCGGTCGGCAAGGGCGTCACCGGGTACGCCGAGGGCGACCGTGTCGCGATCGAACCGCTGTACCGATGCGGCCACTGCGGACCGTGTTCGGCCGGCACCTACAACGTCTGCGCACAGATCGGCTTCCACGGGCTGATGTCCGACGGCGGCATGGCCGAGTACACCGTGGTCCCGACCGACATGCTGCACCGACTGCCGGACTCGGTCTCGTTCGAACTCGGAGCACTCGTCGAACCGATGGCCGTGGCCCACCACGCCGCGACACTCGGCGACGTGGGCGACGGGGACACGGCGATGATCTACGGCGCCGGCCCCATCGGCATCGGGTTGTGGTTCGCACTGCGGGGCAAAGGCCTCGAGGACATCCGCGTGGTCGAGCCGTCGGCGACACGACGCGCCGCCATCGAGGCGCTCGGGGCGACAACGCTCGACCCCACCGCGGTCGACGTCCCCGCCCTCGTCGCCGACGCCACCGATGGCCGCGGTGTCGACGCCGTCTACGACGCGGCCGGGGTCGCACCCGCGATCGAATCGGCACTGGCGTGCGTCGGCGCCCGCAAGCCCATGGTCAGCGTCGCGATCTACGAGAAACCACTGACGACACCGTTGATCGATCTCGTGATGAAGGAGGCGCGCATCCAAGGATCCCTCTGCTACACCGGCGCCGACTTCGAGGCCGTGATCGCCCTGATGGCGTCGGGTGGCTACGACACCACCGGGTGGGTCAGTTCCATCTCCATCGAGGACGTCGTCGATCAGGGCTTCGAGGCGTTGCACGCGGGGACCAAGATGAAGGTCCTCGTCGACCCGACGCGGTGAGCGTGTCGTTGCCCGCCGGTGTGACGGGGGGCACACTGGTGCCGTCATGACCCGCTCCGAGACCCCCGAACCCGCGCTCTACGCGGGCGACGACCCACGCCGCTACGCAGAACTCCTCACCGAGGTCTACGACGCGACGATGTCGGGGGACAAGGCACCGGCCAGGCCCCGTGAGGTCATCGACGACTCGTGGAATCGACTCCTGGCGCAGGGCGCCGATCCCGATCGGATGAACCGGACGAGCCCGTCGGTGACGGTGGGTGACCTCGAACTCCGTCGACAGGAGTCGGGCCTGGCCGACGTGGTCGACGATCTCGCCCGGGGCCTCGAATCGGTGATCACCGACGGCGACAACATCCTCGTCATCGCCGATCGCGGCGGCCGGGTCCTGTGGCGGAGCGGCTCGAACCGCGTTCTCACCAACGCCGATCGGCTCGGTTTCGTCGAGGGCGCCGACTGGGCCGAGGACGCGGTCGGGACGAATGCCATCGGGACCGCCCTGGCGTCGGGGCGGGCGCTGCAGGTGTTCTCCGCCGAGCACTTCGTCCGCAGTCACCACACGTGGACGTGCGCCGGTGCACCGATCCGCGACGCCCGCACGAACGAGGTCATCGGGGTCGTCGACGTGAGCGGGCCCGCGGCGACGATCCACCCGACCACCGTCGCGCTGGTCGACGCGGTTGCCCGTCTGGCGGAGTCGCATCTGCGGGAACTGCACCGCCGCACCCTCGATCGGCTGCGATCGGTCGCGGCCCCGATGCTGGCGCGTCTCGCCGGTCGGGCTCTGGCGGTTGACGCCCACGGATGGGTGGCCGCCGTGGAATCGGTGGCCGACCGGAACCGGATCCTGCTGCCCGACGACCTGCGACCGGGACGTGTGTGGCTCCCGTCGCTGGGGTCGTGTGACATGGAGCCCCTTCCGGGCGGATGGCTCGTCCGCGTGGGAGCAGACGCCGGCGCCGCCTCCGACGTCCCGACGACGGTGGTGGTCGATCTGCGCGACGGCAGCGCACCGTCGGTGCGCGTCGACACCGCGCTCGGCGGGTGGACGAACGCCCCCACTCCACGGCACGCCGAGATCCTGTATCTCCTCGCACGACACCGGGCCGGCCGCACCGCGGCACAGATGGCACATGACCTGTTCGGCGACGAGTCGCGCGTGATCACCGTCCGCGCCGAGATGTCGCGCCTGCGAAGACAACTGGCCGGCGTTGTCGTCGGCAACCCGTATCGCTTCCTCGACGACGCCGACGTGCAGTTGATGCTCCCGCTCGACACCGCGCGGTTGCTACCGCACTCGGTCGCGCCCGCGGTCTGTCGGGCCCGGGTCGCCTGACGCCGGATGGCTGCGCAGTGAGCGGTGGTTGCGGATCGCGACCGCCGCCGCCAGCACCCAGATGACTGCGACGACGATCCCCAGGCCCAGGCCGTAGGGGCGATCGAGGATGGTCGCGTTGTCAGGTGTCTTGTCGGCCGGGCGCGGGGCGAGAACCGGCAGCGACAGCAACACCAGGATCAGCGTGGCCGCGCCGGCGACCAGCACCGGCGCCCACACCGTCGAGGGCAGCAGGCGCCGGCCGGCGTGACCGAACATCGTGTAGACCGGCGCGAGGATCGCGTCGTGCGCGATGAGGCCCGCAGCGAGCCAGATGAGCAGCGAGATCTGGTCGGCAGTCTGTACGTCCCACAGCAGCGACACCCCGTACGCGGCCATCCCGAGGCCGGCGACGGCGAGTACCAGCCGGATCGCGGTGGTCACAGGACCTCGATCCGCGACAGCCATTTCGTCTGCAGCACGCCGGGCCGGTTCGGTGCGATGAGTCGGCATGGATACCCGTGGTCGAGACTGAGGACCTCGCCGTTGAGTTCGAGGGCGATGAGGGTGTCGTCGTCGTCGACGAAGTTCGCGGGCAGCATGGTGACCCCGTAGAGGCCGCGGTCGAACGACACCACGCGGGCGTCACGTCCCCGTCGGTCGTCGACCGTCGCGAGCAGGTCCCGCAGGCGCACACCGCGCCACGTGCCCGACGCGCTCCACCCCTCCACGCACGCGATCGGGAGATCGCGCGTCGTCTGCGGCAACGACCGCAGCGCCTCGAGCGACATGGGGGTCTCGCGGCCGTCGACGGTGAGGACGAGGCGATAGTCGGCACCGCGGACGCGGTCGGTGATCCCCGCGGCCTGCGCGGTGCGATTGATCGGCACGCCCTGCGGACCCTCACCCGATCGTGGCGCGAGGAAGGCGGCCCAGCGCAGGAACGGCACGGACTGTCCGGCGTAGGCCAAGGCCGTCAGACCGGCGATCGCCCAGGTACCGCGCAGGACGGTGCGGCGGGTGAGGACACCGCGGTGGGAGGGAACGGCCTCGGCTGCCTCGTCGGTCGAGGTGTCGGCGTCGAGGGGTTCGCCGAGGGCGCTCCGGATGATCGGCAGCTTCACCGCGATGTGGACGGCCAGCGCGCCGATGGCGACCCACGCCATCGCGTAGTGGGTGGTGGTGAAGAAGAACTTCCACGGATACCACTGCGCGGTGTTCATCAGCCCGGTGAACAACTGGAAGATGCCCGCGGCCACCAGCACCGCGATCGACAACCGTTCGAGCAGGCGCACCGGCGACCCGATTCGCGGGCGCGCGAACAACTTCGGGTACACCACACCGAGCTTCACCAGCAGCAGCGGTATCGCCACGACACCGCTGATCACGTGCAGTCCCTGCGTGACGCGGTAGAGCCACGGCGGGTTCGCCGGCCAGTAGAACCAGCCCGGCGGGTGCTGGATCCAGTGGCTGATCAGACCGGTGACGAAGCAGACCGTGAACGCGATCCCGAGCAGGAGGCCCACGCGGGCGGTCAGCCCGCTCCCGCGGACGGGCTTGTCGGTCCGGTCGTCGAGTCCGACCGCGGCGAGGGCGTCGTCGATGTGGTCGTCGAGGGGGCGACCTCGGAACGTCGGCGTCGGGAACCTCACGGTGTGGGGTACGCGGCGGAGGGTTCCCTGTGCCGAATGGGGTGCATACAAGGAGACGATATGCTTACGCCACAAACTTCACAGCGTGGATCCGAAGGACAACAATGACCGATCGTGAACAGCGGGGCCCTCGAGGCACCGACCATCGTCGCCGTGACGACGGCCCACGCCGTGGCACCGGATCCGCGAACCGGCCACCCGAGCCGTCGATCCCGGACGACGTGGTGCCGCAGGACCTCGACGGAGAGGTCCGTCGTGACCTCCTGACCCTCGATCGCACCAACGCCGACGCCGTCGCGCGCCACCTGGTGATGACCTCACGCCTGCTGGACGAGGATCCGGCCCTGGCTCTCGAGCACGCGCGTGCCGCCCGGCGGCGAGCGGGTCGCATCGCGGTGGTCCGTGAAACCGCCGGCATCGCGGCCTACAACGCCAACGAGTGGACCGAGGCGCTCTCCGAGCTCCGCGCCGCGCGACGCATGTCCGGTGGGACCACGCTGCTGCCGTTGATGGCCGACTGCGAACGGGGACTGGGTCGTCCCGACCGCGCCATCGACATCGCCCGCAGCGACGAGGGCCGTTCGTTGACCGGGGACGAGGCGACCGAGATGAAGATCGTCGAGTCCGGCGCGCGAATCGACCTCGGCGACTTCGACAAGGCCGTGGTGACCCTGCAGGCCGCGGGCCTCGACCCGTCGCAGACCGGCACCGGACCGGCGCGCCTGTTCTACGCCTACGCCACCGCGCTACACGCCGCGGGACGCACCGATGACGCCGTCACCTGGTTCATGAACGCTGCGGCCGCCGACGTCGACGACGTCACCGACGCCGAGCTGCGCCTCATGGAGCTCACCGACCCCGAGGGGTTCGCCGAGCACTTCGGCGATGAGGACGACGACGAGGGGGAACTCCTCCAGACGCAGCCCGCCGAGATCCCCCAGCCCGTTGCTCCCGAGCCCGTTGCTCCCGAGCCTGTGGCCCCCGAGCCCGTTGCTCCCGAGCCTGTGGCCCCCGCGCCCGAGCCCGTTGTCGCAGAACTCGTGGTCACCGAACCCGTGATCACCGAGCCCGAACCCACCGCGGCGGCCACGCCGACACCGAACGAGGAGACCGACGTGACCGGCGAGTCCGCAGGCGACACCCTGGCCGGCGGGTACGACGCGATCCTCTGCGATCTCGACGGGACGCTCTTCGCCGGGGGCGAGGCGATCGGCGGTGCGCAGGAGGCATTGGCGCAGGTGACCGCGCCCGCGTACTTCGTGACCAACAACGCCAGTCGCCGTGCACCCGAGGTCGCCGACCACCTGACGTCGCTGGGCTTCACCGCACAGGCCGATCAGGTCGTCACCAGCGCGCAGAGCGCCGCGGCACTTCTGGCCGAACACCTGGAGCCCGGATCGCGGGCCCTGGTCGTCGGCACCGACGGCCTCGCCCAGGAGATCCGGGAGGTGGGCATCGGCGTGACGCGCAGCGCCGCCGACCGGCCGCAGGCCGTGGTCCAGGGACACTCGCCCGACACCGGCTGGGCGCAGCTGTCGGAGGCCGTGCTCGCCATCGCCGACGGCGCCCTGTGGATCGCCTGCAACATCGACCCGACCTTGCCGTCGGAGCGTGGCTTCATGATCGGCAACGGCTCGATGGTGGCCGCGGTCGCCCACGCGACCGGCGCGACCCCGCTCGTCGCCGGTAAACCGGCCGAGCCGTTGATGCGCGACGCCATCGCCCGCAGCGGGTCGCAGCACCCGCTGGTCGTCGGTGACCGTCTCGACACCGACATCGCCGGTGCCGCCGCCGTCGGCGCCGACAGCCTTCTCGTCCTCACCGGTGTGGCGTCGCTCGCCGACGCCGTGTGCGCCGCGCCCGACCAGCGTCCCACCCACATCGGTGCCGACCTGCGGGCGTTGACGCGTCCGGCCGGGTCGAGCGCCGTCGGCCCCGTGGACGGATGGACGGTCTCGGTCGACGACGGGGTCATCAGCATCGCCGGTACCGACGGCGACCCCGACGCCCTGCCGGCCGCGGTGCTGCACGCGGCGTATGCGGCACCCACGCGCCCGGAGTCCGCGCGCGAGGTGTCCTTCGTCGTCGACGCCGACACCACGGCCGCGGCCCTGAAGCGATACGGCGTCGACTCCGATAGCGTCTCGAAGCGATGAGCCATCCGTCGCCCGCACAGATGCCCGGCCGCTTCGGCGCCACCGCGGCGTCCGCCGAGACGTCTCGGGTCGACCACGACGCCGTCGTGCGCGGAGTCGCCGGCCTCCTCGACCGTGTCGACGAGGTCCGTCGCGCGGCGGCCGACCACGATGCGCACGACGGTCCGGTCGATCTGACACCTCTGTCCGCTCAGGCCGAACTCCTCGAACAGGCCCATGACGTGCTCACCACGGCCCTCGAGCAGCTCGACCGTGTGTGACCGCTGATGGCGCCGCGGGCACGCCTCGACGCCGAACTGGTGCGGCGGGGACTGGCCCGTTCGCGCGAGGAGGCGCGTGATCTGATCGTCGCGGGCCACGTCGCGGTCAACGGTGTCGCGGCGGGTAAACCGGCCACGAACGTCGGCCGTGACACGCCGATCGTGGTGTCGCAGAACGACACCGAGAAGTGGGCGTCGCGCGGGGCACACAAGTTGATCGGTGCGCTCGACGCGTTCGCGCCCCACGGTCTGTCCGTCGAGGGTCGTCGTGCCCTCGACGCCGGCGCGTCGACCGGCGGGTTCACCGACGTCCTGTTGCGTCGTGGTGCGCGTGAGGTGGTCGCCGCCGACGTCGGGTACGGCCAGCTCGTGTGGCGTCTGCAGACCGACGACCGGGTCGATGTCCGTGACCGGGTCAACGTCCGTCATCTCGACGCCGAGGCGATCGGGGGACCGATCGACCTCGTGGTCGCCGATCTGTCGTTCATCTCGCTGCGCCTGGTGTTGCCGGCGTTCGCGGCCTGCGTCGCACCGGGTGGCGATGTGGTGCCGATGGTGAAGCCGCAGTTCGAGGTGGGTCGTGAGCGTGTGGGATCCGGTGGTGTGGTGCGGGATCCGGGCCTGCGCCGCGATGCGGTGTGCCGGGTCGCGGCCCGCGCGCTCGCGCTGGGCCTGCGTACGGTGGGCGCGGTGGCCAGCCCGCTGCCGGGACCGTCGGGAAATGTTGAATACTTCTTGTGGTTGCGGCGGGATGGAACCATCGACCCGGTCCCCGACGTCGATAGGGAAGACGTCGATTCAGCGCACGGTGAGATCGATGACGACACATTCGCCGCCATCACGACGGCGATCGAGGAAGGACCCCGGTGACACAGGTGGGGGCGCGCGTGGGGACCGATCGTGAGTTCCTCGTCGTCGCGCACACAGGTCGCGCGATCGTCACCGAGACGATGGCGGCGATCGCCCGGCACTGCGCCGACGCCGGTGTCGGCATGCGCGTCGTCGAGCACGACATCGCGGGCTCGTTCCGCGGCAAGGCATCCGATCCGCGCGCGGTGCATCCGGTCGATCCGGCGGAGCTGCGGAGCTTCGGCGCCGATGTCGAGGTGACCCGCGGCGACGAGGAATCGGCGGCGGGCTGCGAGATCGTCATCGTCCTCGGCGGTGACGGAACCTTCCTGCGCGCCGCCGAACTGGCCTATCCGTCGTCGGTTCCGGTGCTGGGGATCAATCTGGGGCGCATCGGTTTCCTCGCCGAGGCCGAGGCCAATCGCGTCGACGCCGTGATGGATCAGCTCATCCGCGGTGACTACCGCGTCGAGCAGCGGATGACGCTCGACGTGTCGGTCATCGTCGACGGAGACGACGTCATCGCCCGCACCTGGGCGCTCAACGAGGCCAGCATCCAGAACCCCGGCAACCAGGGTGTCCTCGAGGTGGTCACCGAGGTCGACGGTCGCCCCGTCGCCTCCTACGGCGCCGACGGGATCCTCGTCTCCACGCCCACCGGTTCCACCGCGTACGCGTTCTCCGCGGGCGGGCCGGTCATGTGGCCTGATCTCGAGGCCATCCTCGTGGTCCCCAGCAATGCCCACGCACTGTTCACGCGCCCTCTGGTCACCAGCCCGAACTCGGTGATCGCCATCGAGGTGGAACGGTCGCGGCAGCACGCGATCGTGTCGTGCGACGGGCGACGCACGATCGACGTCCCCCCGGGTGCGCGCATCGAGGTGGTGCGTGGTGCGCGGCCGTTGCAGTGGGTGCGGATCGATTCCGATCCGTTCGCCGACCGACTGGTCACCAAATTCGATCTTCCCGTCACCGGCTGGCGGGGCAGGCAGGTGTGACGTGCTCGAAGAACTAGCGATCAGCGGACTCGGTGTCATCGCCGACGCCGCCGCCGAATTCCACGACGGCTTCACCGTCCTCACCGGCGAGACCGGCGCGGGCAAGACGATGGTCGTCACCAGCCTGCACCTGCTGTCCGGTGTGCGCGGTGACGGCGACCGGGTGCGCACCGGCACCGATCGGGCCACGGTGGAGGGCCGGTTCCGTGTCGATCCGTCGCTCACCGGCGTCGACGAGATCCTCGAGTCGGCCGGCGCCGAACGCGACGAGGACGACACCGTGATCGCGGCGCGCTCGGTGAGCGCCGACGGTCGCTCGCGGGCGCACCTGGGCGGACGGTCGGTCCCCGTCGGGACGCTCGGTGCGTTCACCACCAGCCTGCTGACCATCCACGGCCAGAACGACCAGCTGCGGCTGCTCAAACCCGACCACCAGCGCGACGCCCTCGACCGCTTCGGCGGCAAGCCGGTCGCGAAGGCGCTGACCGCGTATCGCGCGGCGCGGCAGACATGGATCGACGCCGTCGACCAGCTCGAGATGCGTCGGCGTAACTCCCGCGAGCTGGCCCAGGAGGCCGACCGGCTGCGGTACGCACTCGACGAGATCGACGCCGTCGAGCCGACCCCCGGCGAAGACCTCGAGCTGGCCGCGCTGGTGACCCGGCTCGGCGATCTCGAGGAGGTCCGCTCGGTCGCAGCCGGCGCACACGCCGCGATCACGGGTCAGGCCGATCTCGCCGGCGATGCCGTCGACGCCGACGCGGCCGCCGCGATCGACCTGCTCGGTCAGGTCCGCACACTGCTGGGATCCACGTCCGAACCCACCCTGCGCGATCTGCTCCCGCGGGTGGAGGAGGCGTTGTCGGTGGTCGGCGACATCGGCGAGGAACTCGCCGGATTCCTCCACGGGCTCCCCGCCGACGCCTCGGAACTGGAGAAGGTGCTCGTCCGGCAGTCCGAACTGAAGAACCTGATCCGCAAGTACGCGCCCGACATCGACGGTGTCCTGGCGTGGCGCGATTCCGCGCGCAGCCGGCTCGCCGAGATCGACGACTCGTCGGTGTCGATCGAGGCGTTGGAGACCGCGGCGCAGGAGGCGACGACCGCGCTGGTCGGTGTCGCGGCGACGTTGACCGCCGCACGGACCAAGGCGGCGGGCTCGCTGGGGACGAAGGTGAGCCGCGAACTCGGCGGGTTGGCCATGAAGGACGCGACTCTCGAGGTCTCTGTGTCCCCCGACGAGTCGGGGGAGAGCGACCCGCGCAGCCTCGTCGTCGATGGGACTCGACTGCACGCCGGGTCCGGGGGAGTCGACCGCGTCGAGTTCACCCTCGCCGCGCACTCCGGTGCGGTGCCGCTCGCCATCGCGAAATCGGCATCGGGTGGCGAGCTCTCGCGCGTGATGCTCGCCCTCGAGGTGGTGCTCGCGGGGCCCGACGGCGGGTCGACGATGGTGTTCGACGAGGTCGACGCCGGTGTCGGCGGCCGCGCCGCGGTGGAGATCGGCAAGCGACTGGCCGCCCTGGCGCGCAGCCACCAGGTCATCGTCGTCACCCACCTGCCGCAGGTGGCGGCGTTCGCCGACAACCATCTGCTCATCGGCAAGACGACCGGTAAGAGTGCGGTGACCAGCTCGGTCGAGACGCTCGACCACTCGGGTCGTGTCGCGGAACTGGCGCGCATGCTCGCCGGACTGGGCGATTCGCACACCGGCCGCGCGCATGCCGAGGAGCTGCTCGCCACCGCCGACCGGGAGAAGGCGCTCGCCTGATCCGTGGGCGGTGACCCCATCGACGCCTGTTACTGATGTGACAAAAGTGGCGAATGTTACGGCGCGCCTCCGTGCCCGTGTTCACCCTCGGGCCGATCATGGGCGTCATGAAGATGCCAGCCCTGCTCTCCCGCACCGATGACACCCTGCCCGGATTCAGCGGGATCGCCAGGGTCGACAAGAACACCTCGCGCCTGCTCGAGCGCGTCGGACACGGCGACATCGTCGTCCTCGACGAACTCGACCTCGACCGCGTGATCGCCGACCGTCTCGTCGAGGCCGACGTGACCGCGGTCGTCAACGCCTCCCCGTCGATCTCGGGCCGCTACCCCAACCTCGGCCCCGAGGTGCTCGTGGCATCGGGGATCACGCTCATCGACGACGTGGGCCCGGAGGTGTTCCGCCGCATCAAGGACGGATCCAAGATCCGCATCGACGAGGGCAACGTCTACGTCGGCGGCAACCGCCTGGCGCGCGGCACCGAACTCGACGAGCGCGCGGTCGCCAAGCTGATGATCGAGGCCAAGTCGGGCCTCGTCGACCACCTGGAGGCGTTCTCCGGCAACACGATCGAGTTCATCCGCAGCGAGTCGCCGTTGCTCATCGACGGTGTCGGTGTGCCCGACGTCGAGGTCGACCTCAAGAACCGACACGTTGTGGTGGTCGCCGACGGTGCCGAGCACGAGCTCGACCTCAAGAAGCTCAAGCCCTTCATCAAGGAGTACGCGCCGGTCCTCATTGGCGTCGACGGTGGCGCCGACACGCTGATGCGTGCCGGGTACCGACCCGACCTCATCGTCGGTGACCCCGAGGCCATGCGGGCGGCGACGCTCAAATGCGGTGCGCAGGTGGTTCTCCCGGCCGATCCCGACGGCCACGCCGTCGGCCTCGAGCGGATCCAGGATCTCGGTGTCGGGGCGATGACCTTCCCGGCGGCGGGTTCGGCAGCCGACCTCGCGCTGCTGCTCGCCGACTTCCACGGCGCGGCGCTCATCGTCACCGTCGGCACGTCGGCGTCGCTCGACGACTTCTTCGACCGGAGCCGTCGTGAGTCGAACCCGTCGACGTTCCTCACCCGCCTCAAGGTCGGACCGAAGCTGGTCGATGCGAAAGCCGTTGCCACGCTGTACCGCAGCCGTGTCTCCGGTGCCGCGATCGCACTGCTCGTCCTCGCCGCGCTGGCCGCGATCATCGTCGCACTCGTGATGAGCAACACCGGCGGCGAGATCGCCGACTGGATCGTGGCCGAATGGGACCGTGGCTACGCCTGGGCCAGGGACGCCTGGAACCGATAGCTCGTGATCTCGCTGCGCCAGCATGCGATCTCGCTCGTCGCCGTCTTCCTCGCGCTCGCCGTCGGCGTGGTGCTCGGATCGGGCTTCGTCGCCGATCGCATCGACTCCGGGAACGATTCGTCGTCCTCCCTCCGATCCGACAACGACACCCTGAGTGGTCAGGTCAACGCGGCCGACTCGTTCAACGACGCGATCTCACCTCGACTGCTGCGCGGTCTCCTCACGAACCGTTCGGTGCTCGTGGTCACCGCACCCGGTGCGGCCGAGGCCGACATCGCGGCGGTGAAGACCTCCCTCAACCAGTCCGGGGCGACGTTCGCCGGCCAGATCGGGCTCACCGACGAACTGGTGGGTGACGCCTCGGCGCAGAAGCTGACCAGCATCATCGATCAGGCCATCCCGTCGGGCGCGTCGTTGCGCACCGAGCTGACCGATTCCGGTGGGCGGGTCGGGGATCTGCTGGGTCTGCTGCTGCAGCGCAAGGTCGACGCCTCCGGTGGACCGTCCGACACCGACACCTCCGCCGGACTGCAGGCGCTGCGCCAGGGCGGGTTCATCACCTACGTCGACAACGCCGTCACCCCGGCGCAGCTCGCCGTGGTCGTCACAGGTGGATCCCTCGGCGACAACGCCGGTGCACGAGGTCAGCTCATCGCCCGTTTCGCGGCCTCCTTCGGGGCACGCGGATCCGGGACCGTGATGGCCGGACGCAGCGGATCGGCCGACGGATCATCGCCGATCGGGGTGCTGCGCGCCGACGCCTCACTGTCCCGCGTGGTCGCCTCGGTCGACAACGTCGATCAGTCCACCGGTCGCATCGTGACCGCTCTCGCACTCGCCGATGCCCAGCGCGGACGTCCGGGCGCATACGGCTCGGGTCCCGGCGCGTCGGCGATCGCACCGGCCACCTGAGGCCGTTCCCGGGGGCCATGACACCCCCGGGCTCTCGCCGGCGGTACGTCCGGCGCCGGAGGTGTTACGGTAAAGCCCCGTAGGCGAGCAGGTTTTCCGACCTGCTCCGGCCAATCGGGAGAAGCGTTGCGACCACTGCGTCATGCACCATCAGGCACCAAGCACATCTTCGTCACCGGAGGTGTCGCATCCTCGCTGGGCAAAGGTCTGACCGCCTCCAGCCTCGGACAACTTCTCACCTCACGCGGGCTCCGCGTGACCATGCAGAAGCTCGATCCGTACCTCAATGTCGACCCCGGGACGATGAACCCGTTCCAGCACGGTGAGGTCTTCGTCACCGAGGACGGCGCCGAGACCGACCTCGACGTCGGCCACTACGAACGCTTCCTCGACCGAAACCTGTCGCAGAGCGCGAATGTGACCACCGGACAGGTGTATTCGACCGTCATCGCCAAGGAACGCCGCGGCGAGTACCTCGGCGACACCGTGCAGGTGATCCCGCACATCACCGACGAGATCAAGAACCGCATCCTCGCGATGCGCCTCCCCGACGCCGACGGCAACGAGCCTGACCTGGTGATCACCGAGATCGGCGGCACCGTCGGCGACATCGAATCGCAGCCCTTCATCGAGGCCGCACGACAGATCCGCCACGACGTCGGGCGCGACAACGTCTTCTTCCTGCACGTGTCTCTCGTGCCGTACCTCGCGCCGTCGGGGGAGCTGAAGACCAAGCCGACGCAGCACTCGGTGGCCGCGCTGCGCAACATCGGTATCCAGCCCGACGCGCTGATCCTGCGCTGCGACCGTGAGGTCCCCGAGCCGCTGAAGAACAAGATCGCGCTGATGTGCGACGTCGACATCGAAGGCGTCATCTCCACCCCCGACGCACCGTCGATCTACGACATCCCCAAGGTGCTGCACCGCGAACAGCTCGACGCCTACGTGGTGCGCAAGCTGGGGTTGCCGTTCCGCGACGTCGACTGGACCATCTGGGGCGAACTGCTCAAGCGGGTGCACGAGCCGCGTGAGTCGGTCACCGTCGCGCTCGTCGGCAAGTACGTCGACCTGCCCGACGCGTACCTCTCGGTCACCGAGGCCATTCGCGCCGGCGGGTTCGCCGCGCGGGCCAAGGTCGAGATCCGCTGGGTGCAGTCCGACGAGTGCGCCACCGACGCCGGTGCGCAGCAGCATCTCGGCGACGTCGACGCAATCCTCATCCCCGGCGGCTTCGGCATCCGCGGCATCGAGGGCAAGGTCGGCGCGGTCCGCTTCGCCCGCCGCCGCGGGATCCCGCTGCTCGGGTTGTGCCTGGGCCTGCAGTGCATCGTGATCGAGGCCGCCCGCGAGGCCGGCCTCACCGACGCGAGTTCCGCGGAGTTCGACCCCGACACCACCCACCCGGTGATCTCGACGATGGCCGACCAGGAACAGGCCGTCGCGGGTGAGGCCGATCTCGGCGGCACCATGCGTCTCGGCGCGTATCCGGCTGTGCTCGAACGCGGTTCGGTCGTCGCGAACGCCTACGGCACCACCGAGGTGTCCGAACGCCATCGCCACCGCTACGAGGTGAACAACACCTACCGCGACCAGATCGCCACCACCGGTCTCCGGTTCTCGGGCACCTCACCCGACGGGCACCTCGTCGAATTCGTCGAGTACCCGCGGGAGATCCACCCCTTCCTCGTCGCCACCCAGGCGCACCCGGAGCTCAAGAGCCGACCGACGCGTCCGCACCCGCTGTTCGCGGCGTTCGTCGTGGCGGCGCTGAAATACAAGGCCGCCGAACGGCTCCCGGTGAACGTGCACGGTGAGGACGAGGAGACCGCACGCGATCCCGAACCCGAGTCCGGTGCCGCCGAGGTGAGCGCGTGACCCCTGCGTCGTCTCCGGGCGGCGAGCCGTTCGACTTCACCGTCATCGGTTCGGAGACCGTCTACGACGGCGCGATCCTCGCGCTACGGGTCGACGAACTCACGATGCCGGGCGATCGGACCGCCCGACGCGAGGTCGTCGAACACCACGGCGCGGTGGCCATCGTCGCGTGCAACGACGACGGCGCCATCGCCACGGTCACCCAGTATCGGCACCCGGTGCAGCGCCGACTCCGCGAGCTCCCCGCCGGGTTGATGGACTCCGGCGGCGACGAGTCACCGGTGGAGGCCGCACGGCGCGAACTGATGGAGGAGGTCGGCGTCGAGGCCGACCGCTGGCACACCCTCGTCGACGTCGCCTCGTCACCGGGTTTCACCGACGAGGCGCTGCGGGTGTTCGTGGCGGAGGGACTGCGCACCGTCGACCGCCCCGACGCCCACGACGAAGAAGCCGACATGGACATCGACTGGATCCCGCTCGACGATGCCGTGGCCATGGTGTTCGCCGGTGAGATCGTCAACGTCACCAGCGTGTGCGGCATCCTCGCACTGGCCCACGTCCGCGCCACCGGCGCCGACCTCCGCGACCCCGACTCGCCGTGGGTCGATCAACCCACGGCACTCGATCGTCGCCACGCCGCGCGGAAATGACCGTGGGCCAATGGAACTCGACGACACGACGCTGGGCGACCAGATCCGGCGGTACCTCGATCACCTCGCCGTCGAACGCGGTGCCGCGCCGAACACGCTGAGTTCCTACGGTCGCGACCTCCTGCGGTATCAGCGGTACCTCGTGTCACGACAGATCGACGACCTCGGCGACGTCGCCGAGGAGGACGTGCGCGAATTCCTCGTGGCGCTGCGCCGCGGCGACCCCGACCGCGACGAGAAACCACTCGCCGACAGTTCGGTTGCCCGCACCCTCGTGGCCACACGAGGTCTGCACAAGTTCGCCGTCGCCGAATCGATGGCGGCCACCGACGTCGCGCACGCCGTGCGCCCCCCGAAAGCGGCCCGGCGGCTGCCGAAATCGCTACCGGTCGACGAGGTGATCGCCATCCTCGAGGCCGCAGGCGGCTCGGGCCCCTCGGAGACGCCGCGCACGCTGCGGGATCGGGCGCTGATGGAACTGCTCTACAGCTGCGGTGCCCGCATCTCCGAGGCGGTGTCGCTCGACATCGAGGACGTCACCTCCGAGACCGGGGCGGTGTTGCTGCGCGGCAAGGGCGGCAAGGAACGCCTCGTCCCCGTGGGCCGACCGGCGCTCGAAGCCCTCGACGCCTACCTGGTGCGGGGTCGGCCGGCGCTCGTCTCGAAGTTCAATCCGGCACTGTTCCTCAACTCCCGCGGCGGTCGGCTCTCGCGGCAGAGCGCGTGGCAGGTGCTCGCCGACTCCGCGCAGCGCGCCGGTCTCGACAAGGCGGTGTCGCCGCACACGCTGCGCCACAGCTTCGCCACCCATCTGCTCGACGGCGGCGCCGATGTCCGTGTGGTGCAGGAACTGCTGGGACACGCCTCGGTGACGACCACGCAGGTGTACACGCTGGTCACCGTGTCGGCGATGCGTGAGGTCTACGCCACTGCACACCCGCGGGCACGGTGACGGCGATGCGTCGCCGCCTCGACGGCGTGACGCACTAGGCTGATCTGCGATCGACGACCCATTTTCGTGACAGGAGCATCGACAACGTGACCACGCCCCAGCCACCGGCCCAGGGTGCCCCGTCGCGCGAAGCTCCGCTCGAGCAGTACAGCTTCACCATCGACACCCCGTCCCGCGGACCGGCGCAGGCCGACGTCTCGGCCGAACCCGAGGGTGTCGGTCCCACCGGTCGGGCCACCCGCGAGGTCCCCGAGCCCCAGCCCCTCGACCGGCACGGCCCCGCGGTCGTCATCGCGGTGTGCAACCAGAAGGGCGGCGTCGGCAAGACCACGTCGACGATCAACCTCGGTGCCGCGCTCGCCGAATACGGTCGCCGCGTGCTGCTCGTGGATCTCGACCCGCAGGGCGCCCTGTCGGCGGGGCTCGGTGTCCCGCACCACGATCTCGACCTCACCGTGCACAACCTGCTGGTACCGCCGCAGGTGTCGGTCGACGACGTGCTGATGCGGACCCGTGTCGACGGACTCGACCTGCTGCCCAGCAACATCGACCTCTCGGCCGCGGAGATCCAGCTCGTCAACGAGGTGGGCCGCGAACACACACTGGGTCGAGCGCTGCACCCGATCCTCGACCGCTACGACTACGTGCTCATCGACTGCCAGCCGTCCCTCGGCCTGCTGACCGTGAACGCGCTGGCCTGCGCCGACACTGTGCTGATCCCGATGGAGTGCGAGTACTTCAGCCTCCGCGGGCTCGCGCTGCTCACCGACACCATCGACAAGGTGCGCGACCGGCTAAACCCACGGCTGAGCCTCGGCGGCATCCTCATGACCATGTTCGACGCACGCACCCTGCACTCGCGGGAGGTGATGGCGCGCGTGGTCGAGGTGTTCGGCGAGCGCGTGTACGACACCGTCATCAGCCGCACCGTGCGATTCCCCGAGACCAGTGTCGCCGGTGAGCCGATCACCTCGTGGGCACCGAAGTCCGGGGGAGCGAAGGCGTACCGGGCGCTCGCACGAGAGGTGCTGCACCGCACCGGCCGATCGTGATGACCGACGACCCGGCCAACGCTGCGGGCACCGTCGACACGACAGACGTGGTGACCGAGCCCGACCCGTCGGTGTTCAACGTGTCGCTGACCAACTTCTCCGGGCCGTTCGATCTGTTGCTCGACCTGATCAGCCAGCGCCGACTCGACGTGACCGAGGTCGCGCTGCACGCGGTGACCGACGATTTTATCGCCTACACCAAGAAGATCGGGTCGATCGTCGACCTCGATCAGACCACGCAGTTCCTGGTGGTCGCCGCAACCCTGCTCGATCTGAAGGCCGCACGACTCCTCCCACGCGGTGAGGTGGAGGATCCCGACGACCTCGCGTTGCTCGAGGCCCGCGACCTCCTGTTCGCACGGTTGCTGCAGTACCGCGCGTACAAACAGGTCGCCGCGCTGTTCGCCGAGCTGGAAGCGGCCGCGCTGCAGCGTTATCCGCGCGCGGTGTCGTTGGAGGCCCGCTACGAGAAGCTGCTGCCGGAGGTGACCCTCGGCGTCGACGCACGACAGTTCGCCGAGGTCGCGGCGACGGCGATGGCGCCCAAACCGGTGCCGCGTGTCGGGCTGTCGCACCTGCACGACGTGGACGCGGTGTCGGTGCCCGAGCAGGTGGTGCGGGTGACCGAGATCCTGCGGGTCGCCGGCGCCAGGCAGTGGGTGAACTTCTCGACGCTGGTCTCCGAGTGCGCGAACGGTCTCGAGGTGGTGGCCCGGTTCCTCGCGCTGCTGGAACTGTTCCGCCAACGGGCCATCGAGTTCGAACAGAGTGAGGCGTTGGGCACACTGCACGTGTCGTGGACCGGTGAACGCGACACCGAGGAGATCACCGTGACGAGCGCGGACGACTACGGATGAGAGACGGACGATGACCGAGGACATGCTGTTCGACGACCACGACGCCCTCGCCGACGACGAACTGCGGTCGGCGCTGGAGGCGATGCTGCTGGTCGTCGACTCGCCGGTGACCACCGAGTCGCTGGCCAACGCCGTCGGCGAACCCGAGGAGCGCGTGGCCGAGGCGTTGCGGGCCTACGAGGCCGAGCTCACCGAGCGGTCCAGCGGGATCGACCTGCGGTACGCCGGCGACGGTTGGCGGCTCTACACGCGCACCGATTACGCCCCCTACGTGGAGAAACTCCTCCTCGACGGGGTCCGGTCGAAGCTGACACGCGCCGCGCTCGAGACCCTCGCCGTGATCGCCTACCGTCAACCGGTCACCCGCACGCGGGTGAGCGCGGTACGTGGTGTGAACGTCGACGGCGTGATGCGCACGCTGCTCGCCCGCGGGTTGATCCGCGAGGCTGGCAGTGACCCCGAGACCAGCGGGACCATGTACGCCACCACCGAGTTGTTCCTGGAACGACTCGGTCTCGCGTCGCTCGCGGAGCTGCCCGATCTGGCGCCGCTGCTGCCCGATGTCGACATCATCGACGACATCGACGACGAGATCATCAACGATCCCCGATTCGCCAAGATGGACTCCCGACAGGCAGACTCGAGGATTGACCTCACCACCTCAGAACTGGATTAGACATGACACCCGCTAGCCGAGACGGCAGACCGGACCGAAGCAAGACCACCTCGAACGCCGCGCGTACCGGCAATTCCCCGGGCCGGCCGAAGAAGCCGCACCGCAAGGGAACGGCCCACGTCGCCAAGGGCGCCGCGCCGAGCGTGCGCCGCGGCCAGGAGCGCATCAACAACGCCAAGCCCGCCAAGATCCAGAACGTCACGCCCGAGGGCGACGGCGCCAACTACGTCGCCGACGGCGTGCGACTGCAGAAGGTGCTCGCACAGGCCGGCGTCGCATCGCGTCGCGGCGCCGAGGAGCTGATCGCTGCCGGCCGCGTCGACGTCGACGGCGAGATCGTCACCGAGCAGGGCATGCGGATCGACCCGACCACCGCGGTGGTCCGTGTCGACGGCGCCCGCGTGGTGATGGACGAGACCCTGCAGTACCTCGCGCTGAACAAGCCGAAGGGCTGGCAGTCGACGATGTCCGACGACCAGAACCGACCGTGCGTCGGCGACGTGGTCGCCGAACGCGTGATGGCCGGACAGCGTCTGTTCCACGTCGGTCGCCTCGACGCCGACACCGAGGGGCTCCTGCTGCTCACCAACGACGGCGAGCTCGCGCATCGACTCATGCACCCCTCCTTCGAGGTGCCGAAGACCTACCTCGCGACGGTCAAGGGCATCCCGCCCCGCGGCCTCGGACGCACCCTGAAGGCCGGTGTCGAACTCGACGACGGTCCGGTGTCGGTCGACGGCTTCGCCGTGCTGGAGATCCTCGAGGGCCAGGCCCTCGTGAAACTTGTTCTGCACGAGGGACGTAAGCGGATCGTGCGACGCATGCTCGACCACGCCGGGTTCCCCGTGCTCAACCTCGTGCGCACCGAGATCGGTGCCGTGCACCTCGGCAACCAGCGTCCGGGCAGCCTGCGGGTGCTCGGACGCGACGAGGTCGGCGCGCTGTACAAGGCGGTGGGAATGTGACCGCGACACCTGCGATCATCACGATCGACGGCCCCGCCGGCACCGGCAAATCGAGTGTGTCGCGTCGTGTCGCCGACCGACTCGGCGCCCGGTACCTCGACACCGGCGCCATGTACCGCGTGGCGACCCTGGCCGCCCTGCGTGCCGACGCCGATCTCGAGAACCCCGACGCCATCGCCGATTCCGTCGCCGACGTCGAGATGACGCTGTCGAACGACCCCGACTCGCACGCGGTCACCCTCGCCGGTGAGGACGTCTCGAACGAGATCCGCACCGACGCGGTGACGTCCGCGGTCTCCGCGGTGTCGGCGGTCGGTGCCGTCCGCGAGAAGATGGTTGCGCTGCAACGCCACATCGTCGCCGGCGAGTTCGCCGTCGTCGAGGGACGCGACATCGGCACCGTCGTGTTCCCCGACGCCGAACTGAAGATCTATCTCACCGCGAGCGCGGCCGCCCGCGCACAGCGACGTCACGACCAGAACCTCTCGCAGGGGCGCCCCAGCGACTTCGACGAGGTGCTGGCCGCGGTGGAACGTCGCGACCACCTCGATTCGACGCGCGCGCTGTCGCCGCTGCGTCCAGCCGACGACGCGATCACCGTCGACACCAGTGACATGACCATCGAGCAGGTGATCGACCACCTCGTCGAGTTGGCGACCGACCGTATCGGAGCACGCGCATGACCGACCAACAGGATTTCGATCTCCACGGTGTCGACGGTGTGTGGTCGGACGAAGCCGATTGGCAGATCGGTGAATTCGGCGATGACGGTGAGGGTGGCGACGCGGTCGCCATGCCGACCGTCGCGATCGTCGGACGACCGAACGTGGGCAAGTCGACGCTCGTCAACCGCATCCTCGGTCGGCGTGAGGCAGTGGTGGAGGACATCCCCGGCGTGACACGCGACCGGGTGTCGTACGCCGCGGTGTGGTCGGGTCGACGGTTCCTGGTGCAGGACACCGGCGGCTGGGAGCCCGACGCGAAAGGCATGGGTCAGGCGATCGCCCGTCAGGCCGAGTTCGCGATGAACACCGCTGATGCCGTGGTGCTGGTGGTCGACGCGACCGTCGGCGCCACCGCGACCGACGAGGCCGTCGCACGCGTGCTGCGCCGCTCGAAGACGCCGGTGCTGTTGGCGGCGAACAAGGTCGACGACGAGCGTGTCGAGTCCGAGGCCGCCGCGCTGTGGTCATTGGGTCTTGGCGAACCGCGCTCGGTCTCGGCCGCGCACGGTCGGGGAGCGGGCGATCTGCTCGACGCCATCCTCGAGGTTCTGCCCGAGACTCCGCGTGACTTCGGCCAGCCCGCCGGTCCGCGTCGCGTCGCGTTGGTCGGCAAGCCGAACGTGGGCAAGAGCTCGCTGCTGAACAAGTTGACCGACTCCGATCGGGCCGTGGTCGACAACGTCGCCGGCACCACCGTCGACCCCGTCGACGAGCTGGTGGAACTCGGTGGGCGACTGTGGAACTTCGTCGACACCGCCGGCTTGCGCAAGCGCGTGAACACCGCCAGCGGCCATGAGTACTACGCCTCGCTGCGTACGCGCGCGGCCATCGACGCCGCCGAGGTGGCGGTGCTGTTGATCGACGCCTCGGAGCCCATCACCGAGCAGGACCAGCGGGTGCTGACGATGATCGTGGAGGCCGGCCGGTCGCTGGTGATCGCGTTCAACAAGTGGGACCTCGTCGACGAGGACCGGCGCCTGCAGCTCGACAAGGAGATCGACCGCGACCTGGCCCGGGTGCCCTGGGCGCGTCGGGTCAACATCTCGGCCTCGACGGGTCGTTCGGTGCAGAAGCTCGTCCCGCAGCTCGACACCGCGCTGGACTCGTGGGACAAGCGCATCTCCACCGGTCAGCTCAACGGTTGGCTCAAGGACATCATCGCGGGCACCCCGCCTCCCGTTCGAGGCGGTCGCCAGCCCAAGGTCATGTTCGCGACCCAGGCCGCGACCCGTCCGCCGACGTTCGTGCTGTTCACGACCGGTTTTCTCGAGGCCGGCTACCGCCGGTTCCTCGAGCGCAAGCTGCGTGAGCAGTTCGGCTTCGACGGTTCGCCCGTGCGCATCAACGTGCGCGTGCGAGAGAAGCGCGAGCGACGCAAGTAGACGGCTGAGGCGATTGGCCCCCGCGTGGGCCGGTCGGCTAATCTGTTCAACGCTGCTCCTCACGGAGCGGCGATGCCCCTCACGGGGCAGCCACGGGCTGTGGCGCAGCTTGGTAGCGCACTTGACTGGGGGTCAAGTGGTCGCAGGTTCAAATCCTGTCAGCCCGACGCGCAAAAACACCCACCGAAGCCGGTGGGTGTTTTTGTTATACGAGCGAAGGCCCGAGGATTGTTTTGCCGTTGCGTCAACCACGCCCGTAGGGCGTTTTCTCGCCCGCCTCGACGCCGAACGGCAGGTGGTTGCCGGCCGGGGGGAGTGGGCAGGTCGCGAAATCGATGAAGGCGCAGGGCAGATTGACCGCCCGGTTGAAGTCGAGGACCACTGCACCTCCGTCGCGGATGGTCTGGTCGGACGCGTCGATCGCGAGGCTGCGGTTGGCTGCGTAGGTGGTCACTCCGGACGTCTCGTCGGTGAAGAGCACGCTCAGGCCGCCTTCCTTGCCGTTGAATGCGACCAGGCGGTGTTCATTGCCGTCGTGCTCGATGAAAAGCACTCCCGGGGAGACGTACACGTGCGCGAGTCCCTCGGCGACCGCCCCGACGGTGACGGGCTCGGGCTCGGGGTGGGGCTCGAAGCGGGCGTCGATGGCCCACGCCGGGTCGGCGGGATAGGCAGGGACACCGCGGAAGTCACGAATCGTCGGGGCGGAGTCGTCGTGGACGCGGATCAGGTACCCGTCGCCGCGGCGGGCGACCTCGATGTGGTGACCGTCGACGTCGATGACCTCACCCGGACCCGTGGGGTGCAGGTCGAACGTGCGCGGTGAGAACGTCTCGTCGTGGCCGGGAGCGAGGTGCGCAACCGGGCCCTCGTACCACCATGACCCGGGCAGACCGTTGAATCGACCGGGCTCGGTGTCGAGCCACTCCAGACGATTGATCGACAACCATCCGCCGGGCGCTCCGAGGGCCTGTTCGCGGGCGTGGTGCCACTGCTCCCAGTCGGCGGCGAAGCTGTCCACCGCGGCAGTGCCGCCGTCAGTCGTGATTGTCGTGGTCATGGCGATCTCCTCGTGTCGGTTCACCATTCCAACGCGCGCCGAGGCCGCGATGATCGCATTGCCGTCGTCACGCACGAAAGTGTTGACCTGTTCGTCGGGGAAGGGGTGGCTCACCTACGTGGTCGGCACCGGACACCCGACCTACCGTGGATGCAATGACTCCCTCCCTGCGGTGGATGCGTCCCGGACTGGTGCCGGTGGTCGCGGTGCTGTGCGCCGGACTCGTCGCCTGCTCCTCCGGTGACGGTCCGTCGGGCACCTCATCGACCTCCACGCTGCCTGCCGGACTCGGCGCCGACCAGCTCGTCTCCACCCGTTTGACCGCTGTGAACGGTGTCGACGCCGGTGCCGCGTCAGGAAATTCGCTGAACGTCCCGAAGGGGTGGACAGCGCAGGTGTGGGCTGATGTGCCCGACGCCCGGATGGCGGTGTGGACGCCTGACGGTCGGCTCATCGTGTCCACCGGCAAGGGTGGGTCGCTGTCGATCGTCACGCCGGGCAGCGGCGACCGGGGGCCCCGCGTCGCGCAGTTGGCGAGTGGTCTCAGCGATCCGCAAGGAGTGGCCATGACCCGCCAGGGCGGGCGCGACATCCTCGTCGTGGGCGAGGACTCGCGGATCACGACGTGGACATACGCGAACGGCGCCATCTCCGACCGTCGAGTGGTCATCGACAATCTGCCCACGGGCGGCCACGACAGCAAGATGGTTGCCGTCGACGGCGACCGCATCGTCTACAACGTGGGATCGACGGCGAACCGCAGCGTGGCCGACCGCACCGCCACCCCGGTGCGCGCGACCATCGCACAGATCGGGCTCGACGGAACCGGGAACACCACACTCGCCGTCGGGGTGCGCAACGGTGAGGGACTGTCCGTGGCGCCCGACGGAACGGTGTTCACCGCCATCAACGAAGACGACAACCAGCCCTACCCGTTTCGCGACGGCGACCGATTCGGCACGGCGGTGCGTTCCTATATCAACGACCATCCCAACGATCAGATCTCCCGCATCACCCCCGGCACAGACATGGGATGGCCACGGTGCGTTCCGGACTCCCGCGGCAATGCCGACCTGCGCGACCTGGGATACGTGAACGACCCGCAGTTCAACGCCGACGGACAGGCCCTGGACTGCTCGCGTATCGGCACGACGATGCTCGGGTTGCCCGCGCATAGTGCCCCGGTCGGGTTCGTGTTCACGCGGGGGTCACGACTTCCCGCCTCGCTGGCCGATGGTGCGATCGTCACCGCGCACGGCTCGTGGAACCGCCAGCCGCCACGCGAGCCGTATGTCGCCTACACGCCGTGGGACAGCGCGACGAGATCTCTCGGTCCTGCGCGACTGGTGGCCACCGGCTTCCAGAACTCGGCCGGGAAGCGCTGGGGGAGAAGCGTCGACGCGATACCCGGTCCGGACGGATCGCTGTACGTCACCGACGACACAGCCGGCCTGGTGTATCGGCTCACGCCCGGACGGTGAGATCGGGCCCACGGCGCGATGCGGCGTGGGACAGTACGTCGATGAGTGAGAGCGTCGCCGTCATCGGCGCGGGACCCGGCGGGGTGATCGTCGCCCGTTGGCTGCTCGCGCAGGGATTCGATGTCACGGTTTTCGAGGCGGGGCCGACGCTGGGTGGACAGTGGTCCGGGCGACCGGGATCCAGCGGTGTGTGGCCGGCCATGCACACCAACACCAGCCGCGTCCTCACCGCGTTCAGCGACCTCGACCCGGACAGCGACGTCGTCTTCCCGTCGAATCAGGACGTCCTCGACTACCTCCGCCGGTTCGCCGACACCTTCGACATCACACCCCGTATACGACTGCACACCCGCGTCGACCTCGTGGACCGCGAGGGAGACTCCTGGCGGGTCGAGCACGCAGGCACGGTGGAGATCTTCGACCGGGTGGTCATCGCCACCGGGCGGTTCCGAGCCCCCGCCATACCGCCGGTCCGAGGCCTGGATGCGTTCACCGGATCGGGTGGGGTGTCGTCGACTTTCCAGTACCGCGGTGCCGACGACCATCGCGGCACGCGCGTACTGGTGGCCGGATGTGCCGTCAGCGCACTGGAGATTGCCGCCGAACTCGCCCACTCCGGTGCTGCGAGGGTGGTCGTCACCCAACGTCGCCAGCGCTATGTGCTCCCGAAGTTCGCCGCCGGGGTCCCGTCGGATCACCGGATCTTCACCCGGTTCGGAGCCCTCGCCGCCGCCGCACTGCCGCCTGTCGAGATCGACCGGCAGCTGCGCGAGATCGTCGTCGAGGCGGGTGGGAGCCCCGAGCAATACGGTGCCCCTCCCGCGGACCCGTCATTGTTCGCCGCGGGTGTCACCCTGAACCAGACGTACCTGCCCCTGGTCGCCGAAGGGCGGATCGGGGTGCGCCCCTGGATCGAGTCGGTCGACGGGAGCGAGGTGACGTTCGCCGACGGAACCCACGACGAGTTCGACACAATCCTGTTCGGCACCGGTTTCGGGGTCGACATCCCGTGTCTGAGCGACGAGGTACGAGCGGTTCTCGACCTCGACGACGCGCACATCGACGCCGACCGGTACACCTTCCATCCCGACCTGCCCGGGCTGGCCCTGGTGGGGATGTGGGATCAATCCGGTGGCTATTTCGTTCCGCTGGAACTGCAGGCCCGGTGGATCGCCTACGCGTGGGGCGGTGCCATCCCGATGCCCTCCGACGCCGAGCAGCGGGACGCTGTGGCCGCCTACCGCTCCCGACGCGGACAGTCGCAGAAGACGCGGATGAATCTGGCGGCGATCATGTTCGCGCGGGCCGCCGGCGTGGAACCGTCCATCGACAAGTGGCCGGAACTCCAACGGGCCCTGCTCTTCGGCCCACTCGCGCCCAGTTGTTTCCGGCTCGAGGGACAGGATGCGTCACCGGATGCGGCACAACGGTTCACGCGAGACGCCGCAGCCTTCGGCGCAATCTCCGACCCCGAGTTCACGGAACGGGAACAGTCCTACCGGTCGATGGTCGAGTCGACCTAAAGTGCGGTGGCCGAGGGTTCATGCGTCAACACTGACCGACGAAACGCGAGCATGGACACGAGATACGCGGCGCCGATGGCGATGAGGCCGACCACGATGACGATCGGGGTGGCGGTCGACATCGGCGACACCAGGACCACCACGGCGAAGATCGTCCATGCCAGTGCGGCGACGGCGACGGGGACGTCGAACCGGCCGAGGCTGAACGCGCCCTCGGTGTGGCTCAGCCGCCGGCGTACGGCGAGGTAGAGGACCACGATCAATCCGTAGGTGATGGCGGGGAACAGCGTTCCCGCCGTGATCAGTTCGAGGAGGGCGTCGCCAGGTATCACGACCATCGTGACGATGCCGATCACCAGCGGCAGGACGGTGGCGCCGATGGGTGTCTGCGTCTGCGGGTTCACCTTCCCGAGCACGCGGTGGCCGGGGAAGCGGGCGTCGCGCGACATCGCGAACACCGTTCGGGCGCAGGAGGTCATGGTGACCATCCCGCCGCCGAAGAAGGCGATACCCACGCACACGAGGAGAATCCGCTCCATCGGTGCACCGAGCTGGGCGCGGAGGATGTCGGCAACGGGGGAGCCCGATTTGCTGACCGTGTCGACGTCGCCGATGGCTACGGTCAGGGCGATGAGGAACAGCATGCCAAGGACACCGGCCGCGACAACCGATCCCACGATCGCCCTCGGCACGGTGCGGTGCGGATCCTTCGCCTCCTCGGCCATGTTCGCCGCCGAGTCGAAGCCGACGAGGGTGGCCAGCCCCACGATCATGGTGGCCATCAGGCCACCGCCGAATGCCCAGTAGTCACCGGACCCTGCCGTCACGCCGCGCGAGGTGAGGTTGTCCACCGACCCGTCGCCGGTCAGCGCGACGGCGATCAGCAACCCGACGACCAGCACGATCACGATCGCCACCTCGACACCCACCGCCAACGAGTTGATCAGGCCCACCAGGCGCGTCGATGCGATGGCGAGCACGGCCTGCACCAGCAGGATCACGACGGTGATCACCCGCGCGGTGGTCTCGTCGGGTGCCATGCCGAACAGCGGCATGAGGCACTGGCTGGCCATCGCGTTGTCGATCGCGGTGAGTCCGGTGATGAGATAGCAGAACGTGAGCCACCCGAAGATCCAGCCGATGCGGGGGTTCGCCAGTCGCGACGCCCACTGATACGACGACCCGCTCAGCGGTATGCGCGCGGCGAACTGCGCGATCACCAACGCCACCAGCAGCTGGCCCGCCATCGCGACCGGCCACGTCCAGATGCCCACCGGCCCACCGTTGGCCAGCAGATCGTCGTAGGTGGCGAAGATGCCCACCGCCACCGAGATGAACGCGAACGACACCGCGAACACCTGGAACGAGCTGAGGGTGCGCTTCAGCTCAGGGCGGTATCCGTATGCGGCGGGGTCGTCGACAGTGTCCGACGGCAGATCTGGTGCGGTCATCGTGTGCCCTTCGCCCCGACGCGGCTGGTCTCCGACAGTGTTCCTCGCAGACGCCGGTCGCGGGCGCGTTCCACGGAACGCGACGGAACGGATTATTTTGCGCGCAGCTAACTTTCAGACGACATGAGCGCATCGCACGGTGACGACCGCGTTTCGCGGACCGCGACAGGGCGCATCGAGAGCTGACTCAGACCTGCTCTTTCGAGCACCACCACGTGGTGCGGCCGCCGACGGTGCCGCGTTTCATCGGTGCACCGCACCGGGGACACGACGAGTCGGCGTTGCGGTAGGGGATGATCTCGCCGGTGTGGACGCCGCCCTTGCGGATGGCCGCCCGTGTGCAGCGGCGCAAGACACGGCGCAGCTCATCGACCTCCTCGGTCGACAGGGTCTTCGCGCGCCTCGACGGCGAGATCGACGACTGCCACAGCACCTCGTCGGCGAGGAGGTTGCCGATGCCGGCGATGGCGTGCTGGTCCAGCAGGCGCGCCTTGAGCGGGGCGGCGCTGCGCGAGATCATGTCCCGGAATTCGTCGCGGGTTATCTCGGCGGCGTCGGGGCCGAGGGCGTCGATGTCGGGTTCGAGCCGCACCCGCCCGAGGCGCCGCTTGTCGAACAGGCGCATCTGGCCACCGTCGTCGAACGACATCGAGAAGCGCGTCCACTCCGGCTTGTCGGACTTCCGCACGCCGACCTTCGCGTTGCCGCCGCCGTAGTTCGACGACTCCTCACCCTCCGGTGCGGTGACGATGACCCGGCCACCCATCCCGAGATGGATTCCGAGCGTGGGTCCCTCGTCGCCGTCGGCGGTCTCGGTCTCACACCACATCGCCTTGCCGCGGCGCAGCGCCTTGGTGAGACGCCCGCCGACGAGAGCGTCGGCGATCTCCCCGGGTTTGTGCGGTCGGCACTCGTACTGGTCGTGGTCGTCGATCTCGGTGATGGTGCGATGCAACGCCTTCTCGACGACCTGCCGGGCGTTCTCGACTTCGGGTAGTTCAGGCACCCTACCGGTTTACAGGCTCGCGCTGCTCCGCGCTGTCCTCTCGCACATGGCGGCGGCGGCGGACGATCAACACCACGATCGCGACCGCGAGAACCGAGTAGACGACGTAGTCGAAGTACCCGAGGTAGTCCTGGAAGCGGTCGTTCTGGGTGCCCAGCGCGACACCCACTCCGAGCAGCAGGCCGTTCCACAGCGCTGAGCCGGCGATGGTCAGTGCGCTGAACACCGCGAGGTTCATCGCACCGGCACCGGCGGGCAGCGAGATGATCGATCGCACGCCGGGGATCATCCGACCCAGGAACACCGACCAGGTACCGAATCGCTGGAACCAGTGCGCGCCGCGTTCGGCGTCACGCCGGCTCACGATGCGGGTCCACACCGCGAAGGCGACGGTGCGATCGAGGCCGACCCAGCGTCCGAGCCCGTAGAGCACCAGGGCTCCGAGCCAGGCGCCGATGGTGCTCCACAGCAACAGCCCTACGAAGGACAGGTCGCCGCTGCGGCTGAGATACCCCGCGAACGGCAGCACCACCTCACTGGGGATGGGCGGGAAGATGGTCTCGACGAAGATCAACAGTCCGATGCCGATGTCGCCCATGCGCTCGAGGACGTCGGCCGCGAGTCCTGTGAGCCCGGTGAATCCGTGCTGATCGGCTGCCGCTGCCGCCAGGGTGCTCACTCGGCCCAACCTCCCCGATTCAGGCGGCTGCTGCGCCGCGATTGCCACCATTGTCCAGAAAACGGGCGAAACGGCCGCCGGACGTGGTCGAGACCACACGTACGGGTCAATCGCCGAGGGCGAGGATGCCCTCGGCCGAGGCGACGCAGATCGCGTCGTAGTCGGCGGGGATGGTGTCGCCGACCAGAGGGCGGATGAGTCCGTACGGTCCCTGGCGGGTCGCGAGCAGAGCCAACCGGACGCGGCGATCGGTGAGGCGCCCGTATCGGCGTCGCACCACGTCGCGCAGTGCAGCGTCGACCGCGTCGTTCACGGTGGCGACATCGTCTCGCATCGACTCGGGTACGAGCTCGATGAGATCGGTCCGCCGATACAGCGACATCGCCTTCGCGTCGGCCGGGTTGTCGCGACAGAAGCGGGGCACGTGACGCGCGAGCGCCGCCAACGACTCGCGCGGATCGTCGATCTTCGACGCCACGAGCAGACCTTCGTGGAATCGCCGGATCGACCGCACCCACAGCGCGCCCAACAACGCGTCGCGCGAGGCGAAGCGGTGATAGATCGACCCGGTCGGGGCGCCTGCGGCCTGGGCGACGTGGGTGATCGTGGTGTCGCGCCAATGTTCACGGCATGCCTCGGCGGCCGCGTCGAGGATCGCCTCCACGTCATACTTCTGGCTTCTTGCCACGATCGTTCACCTGCCTTACATTCAGAACATGAATACTAGAACGACAATTCTAATTGAGCGCAGCCGGGTCCCCCTGTGGGCGAGGCGACTGTCGTGGGCCGCGTTCTGGGTCACGGTCCCCTCGGCGGTGTGGCGGGTGTTGATGATCGTCGGACTGATGCCCGGTACGGCCGGGCTGCGGGAGTTCGAGCTCGCCGACGATGCGGTGGTCGGCTACGTCTATGTGTTCGGACTCAGCATCGTGCAGCTCGGTGCCGCGTTCCTGACCGTCGGTCTCGTCCAGCCCTGGGGTGAGGTGTTCCTGGGGCGGCGGGTGCCTCGAGTGCCGGTCGTCGCGGCGGGCATCCTCGGCGGCCTTGCGGTGACCTGGCTGTTCACCATCTCGATGGTGTCCCAGGTGCTGACCGGTCATCGCCCCGACGCCGGTCATGTCCACGGCGTGCCGCTGGCCGTGATGGTCGCGTGCTACCTCCCAATCGTGTTCTGGGGCCCGCTCGAACTCGCCGCGACCTACGCGTTCTGGCGCCGAGGGCGGACCGTCGATGTGCCCGGAGCACAATCGCGGGCATGACCTCGCTGAACAAGGACACGACCGTCTGCATCTCGTTGTCGGGACGGCCGTCGAACATCGGGACCCGGTTCCACAACTTCCTCTACCGGGAGCTCGATCTGGATTTCCTCTACAAGGCGTTCTCGACCGATGACATCGAGGGTGCGATCGCGGGGGTGCGCGCACTCGGTATCGGTGGCTGCTCGGTGTCGATGCCGTTCAAGGAAGCCGTCATCCCGCTCGTCGACGTGATGGAGACCTCGGCCGCATCGATCGAGTCGGTCAACACCATCGTCAACGACAACGGCACGCTGACCGCGTCGAACACCGACATGGAAGCGGTCGCCGCACTCATCGACAGCCACGGCCTCGACGCCGCCGCGCCGGTGGTCGTCCGCGGCTCGGGTGGCATGGCGAAGGCAGTCGTGGCCGCGTTCCGGTCGGCGGGCTTCGACGATCTGACGGTCGTCGCACGCAACGAGGCCGCCGGGACGGCTCTGGCCGACAAGTACGGCTACCGCTGGGCCACCGAGACGCCCGATCTCGACGGGCCGATCCTCGTCAACGTGACCCCGCTGGGCATGGACGGCGCCGACGCCGACACCCTCGCGTTCGACACCGCGCAGATCGCTGCCGCGCGGACCGCGTTCGACGTGGTGGCGTTCCCCGCCGAGACGCCGTTCATCCGCGCCGCGCGACACGCCGACGTCCCCGTGGTCACCGGCGCCGAGGTCATCGCCCTGCAGGCCGCGCGGCAGTTCGAGCGGTACACCGGCGTCGCGGTGACACCCGACCAGGTGGCTCGGGCATCGGAGTTCTCCCGACAGGTAGTGTCCGGCGGGTGAATTCGACCCCCGTTGTGCTGTCCGTGAACGCCCGTCTCGCCGCCGAACTGGCGGTGGCCGAGCACCAGGTCGCCGCCGCGGTGGGGTTGCTCGACGAGGGGTCGACGGTCCCGTTCATCGCCCGGTACCGCAAGGAGGTGACCGGCAGCCTCGACGACGCACAGCTTCGACTCCTCGAGGAGCGCCTGCGGTACCTGCGTGAACTCGACGAGCGCCGCGCCGCGGTGCTCGCGGCCATCGACGAGCAGGGCAAGCTCACCGACGACCTGCGCGCCGCGCTGAACGCCGCCGACACCAAGTCGCGGGTGGAGGACATCTACCTGCCGTACAAGACCAAGCGTCGCACCAAGGCGCAGATCGCGCGCGAGGCCGGTCTCGAACCCCTCGCCGATCGACTCCTCGCCGACCCGTCACTGAACCCCGAGGCCGTCGCGGCCGAGTACCTCGGCGACGACGTCGCCGACAGCGCCGCCGCTCTCGACGGTGCGCGGTTCATCCTCATCGAACGTGCCGCCGAGGACGCCGACCTCGTGGGTGCCACCCGCGAGAAGTTCTGGACCGACGGGGTCCTGCGTACCGCTCCGCGCACCGAGGAGGCGGCGAAAACCCCTGCCGGGCAGAAGTTCCGTGACTACTTCGACTACTCCGAGCCGCTCGAGCGGATGCCGTCGCACCGCGTTCTCGCCGCTCTGCGCGGCGACAAGGAGGAGGTGCTGTCGCTCACGTTCGACGGCGGCGACGATGACGCCTACCAGGCGATGGTGGCCCGGTCCCTCGGCGTCGACTTGTCGCACCCGGGACCGGCGACCACGTGGCTCGCGACCACGGTGCGGTGGGCCTGGCGGGTCAAGTTGATGCTGACCGCCGAGAGCGACGCCCGCATGCGGCTGCGCAAGAAGGCCGAGGACGACGCCGTCGCGGTGTTCGCCCGCAACCTCAACGACCTACTGCTGGCGGCGCCGGCCGGCGCGCGCACCACCCTCGGCCTCGATCCGGGATTCCGCACCGGCGTGAAGGTCGCCGTCGTCGACGGCACCGGCAAGGTGGTCGACACCTGCGCGATCTTCCCGCATCAACCGCACAAGCAGTGGGACACCGCCAAGGCGACGCTCGCCGCGCTCGTGACGCGCCACGGCGTGGACCTGATCGCCATCGGCAACGGCACGGCCTCCCGCGAGACCGACGCACTGGCAACCGAACTCATCGCCGAGATCGGCGAGGCCGGCGGCCCAGCACCCGCTAAGGCGATCGTCAGTGAGGCGGGCGCGTCGGTCTACTCGGCATCGGAGTACGCGAGTCGTGAACTCCCGCAGCTCGATGTCACGCTGCGCGGAGCGGTGTCCATCGCGCGACGCCTGCAGGACCCGTTGGCCGAACTGGTGAAGATCGACCCGAAGTCGATCGGTGTCGGCCAGTACCAACACGACGTGAACCCGGCCACCCTCGCCCGCAGCCTCGACGCCGTGGTGGAGGACGCCGTGAACGCCGTCGGTGTCGACCTCAACACCGCGTCGGTGCCGTTGCTGTCGCGCGTCTCCGGTGTCTCGACCACGCTCGCCGAGTCGATCGTGGCGCACCGCGATGCGACGGGGCCGTTCCCCACCCGCACGGCGTTGCTCGACGTGCCGCGACTGGGGCCCAAGGCCTTCGAGCAGTGCGCGGGATTCCTGCGCATCAGCGACGGTGACGACCCGCTCGACGCGTCGGGCGTGCACCCCGAGTCGTATCCGGTGGTACGCAGCATCCTCGACCGCTCGGGCGTGCAGTTGGCCGAACTCATCGGTGACACGAGAACACTGCGCGCACTGCGCCCCTCGGAGTTCGCCGACGACCGCTTCGGTGTCCCGACGGTCACCGACATCATCGCCGAGCTCGAGAAGCCCGGTCGGGATCCGCGACCGGCGTTCGCCACAGCCACCTTCGCCGCCGGGGTCGAGAAGGTCGCCGACCTGAAGCCGGGCATGGTGCTCGAGGGGGTGGTCACCAACGTCGCCGCATTCGGTGCCTTCGTCGACGTGGGTGTGCACCAGGACGGGCTGGTGCACGTGTCCGCGATGTCGAAGACGTTCGTCTCGGATCCGCACGAGGTGGTGAAATCCGGTCAGGTGGTGAAGGTGAAGGTCCTCGAGGTCGACACCGACCGCCAGCGCATCGGCCTCACCCTGCGACTCGACGACGAGGTCGGTGCCCCGAAGCAGTCGACGCAGCGACCCCCGCGCGACCGGGGATCGAACAAGAGTCCGCAGAAGGGGCAGGGCCGCTCCGACAAGGGCGGTCGCGGTGGCGACCGACGTGCCGCGCCCGCACCGACCGGTTCGATGGCCGACGCGTTGCGCAACGCCGGCTTCGGTCGCTGAGATCGTCCGTCTGGAGCTCTGCCTCCGGCATGGTGCCGGAACCGGCGCTCAGAACGGACGATGTCGGTCGGTGGCAGCCGTCGGGGCCTGCGCGAGTCAGTTCTGTGCGTCGAAATCTGATCGTGCACGCTCGATCTCGTCGAAGTGCTGCGCGGCCCAGGCAAGCAGAACGTCGACGGGCTCACGCAAGGTCTTGCCGAGCGGGGTGATGCGGTACTCGACGGCGACAGGTCGGGAGCTGACCACCACCCGCTCGACGATGCCGCTTCTCTCCAGCCGGCGAAGCGTGGCGGTGAGACTCTTCTGCGTCACCGTGGGTATGGCGCGTCGCAACTCGTTGAACCGGCAGGGTCGTTCGCAGAGTTCGTTCAGCACGTGCAATGACCACTTGTCGAGGACGTGATCGAGCAGTTCTCGGTGGGGTGACGAGATGGTCAGATCGTCGCTGTGGTGGCGGGCGGAGGTATCGGTCATGAAACCTGGTCTCGTTGAAGTGTCCTGGCTGTACTAGGTATCAAGAACATACCTAGTACGTCGACATCAGGAGAAGCAGCATGAGCGTTCGCCTTTTGAGTCCTACCGGTCTGATGACGCCGGTGCCGTATCACCACGTTGCGAGCGGTACCGGCAGTCGCCACATCCATGTCGCGGGCCAGATCGCACGCACGGCCGACGGGATCCCGGTGGCACCCGGCGACCTCGCTGCGCAAGTGGCGCAAGCGCTGCGCAACACTGCGATCGCACTGGCCGCGGCCGACGCCTCGTTCCGCGACGTACTCCGCCTCACGTTCTACGTCGTCGGGTGGGACCCGTCGATGATGGACGAGTTCATGGCCGGCGTGGAAGGGGTTGCGGCCGAGATCGCGCTGCCGCAGCCGATGCCGCCGTCGTCCCTGATCGGCGTCGCGATGCTGTTCGAGCCAGAGGTGCTCGTGGAGGTCGAGGCCACTGCGATCGCCGAATGATCGTCGTGGGCGTGCGGCTTCAACGATCGTCGCGATGTCGCCGGGCCTCATCGATCACGTCGTCGGCCGAGCGGCGACCCGCGTAGGCCTGCTCCACCGGCGACAGGCGGTAGCCCCACCGTTCGAGTTGGCCCAGGTAGGCGACGACCCCTGGGTCGGCCGTGTCCTCCCACGATTTCTGGGTCATGGTCCATTCCAGACCTCCTCATGGGTGCTGACGTCGTCGCCCATTGCGACCGATGCGCGGTCGATGTGCACGGTCACGGTGTCGTCCATCTCGCCTCCGGGTCGACATGGATCACACCACGCGTGCGGTCCTCACGGCGCGGCCGTCGAATCAACGTCCCCGACTCCGCAGATAGGTGGCCAGGGCGGTGATGGTCGCCGGATTGCGCGGACTCTCGACCAGAGCGGCGTAGGGGAACGACACGATGTTGTTCTCGCGGACCGCTGTGGTCCCGGCCATGAGGGGTTGGGCGCGCAGCTGGGCGGTCTTGGCCGCGACCGTGTTCGCCTGCCCCGCGCCGTAGTCGACGATGACGATCACCTGCGGATCGTCCTGTGCGGCGGCCTCCCACGACACCGACGTCCACGAGTCGTCGAGCCCGGAGAAGACGTTCGTGCCACCCGCCTCGGCGATGATCTCATCGGGCGCGGCGTTGCGGCCGGAGGTGAACGGGGCGGGATCGGCGCTGTCGAACAGCAGCACTCGGGCCCGGCGATCGGCCGTCGGTGCGGTGGCGGCGGCCTGGGCAACCTCTCGCCTGTACCCGGCGATGAGGGCCGAGGCGCGATCTTCGACGCCGAAGATCCGGCCGAGGTTGGTGAGGTCGTCGTAGAGCGCGTCGAGCGGACGGGTGATCCCGCGTCGGGTCGATCCGGGCTGTCGGCACGCCTCGGTCAACTGATACGGCGTCGCACCGATCGTCGAGATCCATGCCGGCGTCACGCCGGTCGACTCCTTGAAGCCGTAGTTCCATCCGGCGAACACGAAGTCGGGCGCCGCCTTCTGGATCACCTCGCGCGTGAACGCCGTGCCGAGCGAGGGCGTCGATGCGAACTCCGATCGCCACGGCGAGGATGCGATGTCACGCTCCTTGCCCTCGTAGGTGGTGTAGCCGACCATCCGTTCCTGCAGACCCAACGCGAACATCATCTCGGTGATGCCGGTGTCGTTGGTGAGCACCTTGTTCGGGCGCGACGGAACCGTGAGCGGTGCACCGCAATTGGTGACCGTGACCGCCGCGCCGGACGACGTCGGCGCGGCGGGGTCGGACACCGTGGCGCCACACCCGCCGACCGCGAGTGTCGCGCTGAGCGCCAGTGCGGCGCGAGCCAGGAAGCGTCGTGTCATCGGGTGGTCCCTTCGTCGAAGATGATCTGTGGAACGCGCAGGCGTGGATGGGTGACGATGTGGCACCCGATACCGAAGAAGCGGGTGATGGTGTCGGCGGTGAGGACGTCGGCCGGTGTCCCGCGCCGCACGATGCGCCCGTCGGAGACGACGACGAGTTCGGTGCAGAACTGGGCGGCGATGTTCAGGTCGTGCAGTGCGGCGATCACGGTGATGCCCCGCGCACGGGCCGCCTTGAGCACCGCGAACTGGTGACGGACGTCGAGGTGGTTGGTGGGTTCGTCGAGGACCAACACGCGGGTCTGCTGGGCGAAGGCGCGCGCGATGAGGACCCGCTGCGACTCACCGCCGGAGCTCGGCGAATCGTCGGTGCCCGAAACCGCCTATACCGGCATCGATCATGGCGCGTTCGCAGATCTCGCGATCGGCGGCGGTGGCCGACCGGAGAAGGCGGATGTGGGGTAGTCGACCGGTGGCGACCACCTCGGCGACCGTGAAATCGAGGGTGAGCGCCGAGGACTGGGTGAGTGCGGCGACCTGACGTGCGTTGTCGCGCAGCGAGGTCGCGACGATGTCGGTGCCGTGCACGGTGACCTGGCCACTCGACGGTGACAGGGCTCGGAACAGGCAGCGCAGTATCGTCGATTTCCCGCTGCCGTTGGGTCCGATGACGCCGAGGAACCCGCCGTCGGGCACCGACAGCGACAGGTCGTGGACGATCTCGGTGTCGCCCAGGCGGATCGACACGTCGCAGTAGGCGACGGCCGGCGTCGCCGTGGTGGCGTCCGGGTCGGGGGTCATGTGGTCACTCGTTCGCGGCGGCGCATCAGTGCCACGAACACCGGCACCCCGACCGCGGCGGTGATGGCGCCGATCGGCAACTCGTACGGCGGCACCAGGGTGCGGGAGACGATGTCGGCGACCACCACGAACACCGCACCGAGCACCGGGCTGAGCAGGAGCACGCGGCGGTGGTCGGCGCCGACGAGCAACCGTGTCACGTGCGGCATGATCAGGCCGACGAACCCGATGGCGCCGCAGACGGACACGATCACACCGACGATGACGGCCGACACCACGAACAGTGCCAGACGGAATCGGCCGGGATGGACGCCGACGCTGGCCGCGACATCATCGCCCATCGACAGGGCGTTGAGGTGACGTGCGCACGCGCTCGCGAGCACCACGCCGACCACCGACACCGTACCGACCAACCACACCGAGTGCCACGTGGCCGCGGCGAGACTGCCCAACAGCCAGAACATCACGCTGCGCGCGGCGTCGCCGGCGGGCGCGAGGAAGACGAGAAGCGTCGTGATGGCCGAGAACCCGTAGCCCAGTGCGGTTCCCATGAGTACCAGCCGGGTCGGTTCGAGTCCGCCCGCGCTGCGGGCCAGCACGAGCACGATGACCGTGGCGCCCAACGCGCCGAGGAACGCCGCCGAGGGCAGCGCATAGAGGCCGAGGCCGCCGAGGGCGCCGAACAACACCACGGCGGTGGCGCCCACCGACGCGCCCGAGGAGATGCCCAGGATGTACGGGTCGGCCAGGGCGTTACGGACCAGTGCCTGCACCACGACACCGACGACGCTGAGCCCGGCGCCGACGAAGATCGACGTGAGGACCCGGGGGAGTCGGGAATCGGTCACGATCCGGTAGCCCGGGACGTCCTGCGGGGCGATGGTGCCGCCGACGACATCGGCCCACAGATAGCGCACCGCCTCGGACGCGGGGATGTGCACGCTGCCGACGATCATCCCGACCACGGAGACGGCGACCAGCACGAGCAGGGACAGCGCGACCGCCGTGCCGACACCGGGGCGGCCGCGTACCTGCATCCGATCCCTTTCCGTCTGTGCGGAAAAGGGGTGCAGACAGCCACGACAGGTTCACGAGGCGCCGCACCGGCCATATCCCACGAGGCCGATGAGCGGTCGCATCGTCCGACGCGACCAACGGCGGCAGGTCTTCGGACTCTCGGGCACGGCATCTGTCTCGATGCCACCTACCGGCGACTGCTTCCCGGCCGGGGCCAGTGCATTGCTGTCGCGTCGTTCCCGATCACCGCTGCGGGGCAGTTCCGGACTCGCACCGGATTCCCTCTTGCGGTGCTCCCGGAGAAACCAGACGACCGGGAGCACACCGACGTCGGGGCAGAACTTACCCGAGCCCGTGGCCGCCCCGGGTCAGCGCCTCGGCTCGTCCTCGGTGAGCAGGGCCTTCATGTAGGTGAAGAGTTCCTTGTCGGTGAGCGCCCGCCACTGCGGGGCCAGCAGCTTCATGTACTTCTCGACGTAGAGGAGCTGCTTGCCGACCAGCACCAGCTCACGCGGTAGCCGCAGGTCGTAGGCCTTGGCCAGCGTGGCGAGCTGGGTGCCCAGCGCCGTGTACGACATCCCCGCGAGGTCTTTGCCCGCGATGGGTGCGGTGAACCGTCGCATGTCCTTCGCGCCCTCACGGGTGCTGCCCGGGTTGCGGACCGCGCCCAGGGTGAACAGGGCTCGGCCGGCGGCCTCGTAGTCGTTGCGCACCATCAGGTCACCGACCAGGCGCCGCATGATGCGACGGGTGCGAGGGGTGAAGCGTCCGACGATGCCGAAGTCGAGCAGGACCAAGCGGCCGTCGGAGTCGACGAGGACGTTGCCGGCGTGCAGGTCGCCGTGGAAGAGGCCGCCGTGGAAGGCCGACTCGAGGAAGACGAGCAGCAGATTGCGCACCAGCGCTGTGCCGTCGTGGCCCGCAGCGCGTACGGCGCGCGCGTCGTCGATGCGGATGGCGTCGACGTACTCCATCGTGAGTACCTCGCCGGTGGTGAACTCGTGGTGCACGGTCGGTACCCGCACGCGATCGGCGAACGGTGTGTCGGTGAGACCTGCGACGAACTCGTCCATCGCCTGCGCCTCGTTGCGGAAGTCGAGTTCGGCGTCGAGGCCGGTTGCGAAGTCGTCGACCACGTTGCGCGCGCTGAGCATCCGGCCGTACGGCGACAGTTCGAGCAGATCGGCGAGCCTCTCCAGGATCGCGACGTCGGCGGCGAGTCGGGTGGCGATGCCGGGCCGCTGCACCTTGACCACGACCCGTTCGCCGCTGTGCAGCGTCGCGGTGTGGACCTGCGCGATCGACGCCGACGCGATCGGCACGGCGTCGAACTGTGCGAACACCTGCGACGGCGGGGCGCCGAACGCATCGGTGAGCACCTTCTCGATCACGGCGATCGGTGCGGGGGCCACCCTGTCGAGCAGGGTCTCGAACTCCCGCGACAACGCCGGGGTGAACACACCCGGGCTCGAGGCGATCAGCTGCCCGAGCTTCACATACGTGGGTCCCAGTCGCTCGAAGACGTCGCGGACCTCTCGGGCCGCACGCTCGGGCAGTGGCTTGCGGGACCGGAAACCGACGGCCACCTCGCCGACGCCGCGCGCCAGTTGGAAGGCGGTGATGCCGACACGGCGCGCCTCGGCGATCGGCGACACATGCGGGAGGTGGACGTGTACGTGCGCTGAGCCGGCGGCCACGGGGGCCAGCTCGGTACCGGGTTCACGAGTCATGGTCTTCGCAGTATGCAGTGGTGAGGTCATGGGTGGGTCGAGGTCGGGGACACGAACAAGGCGAGAGAACTCGCCGTCGGCGATGGTGCCGAACCCGAGGGCATCAGTCAAAGCGAACCGATGCGGGCGCCCGGGGTCGTGACCGGGCACACTGGTTCCCCTGAACCGCGTGAGAACAGGGGGTCGGCCATGCCCGGCGAGGGAACCGCACTGACCAAGCTCGGATTCCTGACGATCGGGCGGTTCGCGGAGTCGTCGCCGCGCGACGGCCACATGGAGACGATCGACACGATCCGACGTGCCGAGGACCTGGGCTTCGACTCGGTGTGGCTGCGCGACCGGCACCTGCAGTACGGCATCTCCTCGCCGGTCGCGGTGATGGCCGCCGCGGCGATGGTCACCTCACGGATCGAACTCGGTACCGCCGTGATCCCGCTCGGACTCGAGAACCCGTTCCGTCTCGCCGAAGACCTCGCCACGGTCGACGTGCTGTCGAACGGACGCATCAATCCCGGTGTGTCGGTGGGCACCCCCATGCGCTACGACGACTACCGGCACGTGCTCTATCCCGACACACACGACGTCGAGGACTTCTCGAAGGAGCGCGTGCTGCGCCTGCTGCGTTGCCTCCGCGGCGATCCGGTGAGCGACTTCGAGGGCACCGTGGGCATCGAGTCGTTCTCCCGACGCGTGCAACCGCACTCGCCCGGCCTCGCCGACCGCGTCTGGTACGGCGGCGGTCTGGGTTCGGCCACCTGGGCCGGTGAGCAGCAACTCAACTACCTGACCTCGTCGGTGGTGTTCACCGAAGGCGGTCCGGCGCGGGATTTCGCGACCATCCAGGCCGAGCACATCGACGCCTACCGCGCCGCGCATCCCGATCCGTCGCGTGCGCGGGTGTCGCAGGGGCTCGTGGTGATCCCCACCGACACCGCGACCCCTGATCAGATCCGACGCTACGAGGCCTACGCGGAGAGTCGTTTCGCGCGAACGCTCGAACCGCAGGGACCCCGGGGGATGGTGTTCGCGCCCGATCTCGTCGGACGGTCCGACGACCTCGCCGCCCGCCTCTACGAGCACGCGGGCTTCCAGCGCGCCACCGAGGTCGCCTTCGCACTCCCGTTCTCGTTCGAGCCGGACGACTACGTCCAGATCATCACCGACATGGCGACGCGTCTCGGCCCGGCGCTGGGGTGGACACCGGCATGAGCGACGCGCTCTCGCCGGCGCGGACAGCCGATCTCGTCCGTCTCCGCCGCATCAGGGATCGCATCGACCGCGAGTTCGCCGCGCCGCTCGATGTGGAGGAACTCGCGCGCGGCGAACACATGTCGGCGGGACACCTCAGCCGACAGTTCCGCGCCGCGTACGGCGAATCGCCCTACAGCTATCTGATGACCCGGCGCGTCGAGCGGGCGATGGCGTTGTTGCGCCGCGACGAGATGAGCGTGACCGAGGTGTGTTTCGCGGTCGGGTGTTCCTCGCTCGGGACGTTCAGCACCCGTTTCCGCGAGTTGGTCGGGGTGTCGCCGAGCGCGTACCGACGCGACCACGGTCAGTCCGTCGCGGGAATGCCGGCGTGCGTCGCCAAACAGGTGACCAGACCGGTCAGGAATCGAGAAGCGCGGGCGGCCGGCACCGTCTTAGCCTGAGCGCCATGACGATCAGCATCCATTCGAGCTTCCTCCCGCACACCGATCACGAGGCCGCGATCGGCTTCTACCGCGACATCCTCGGCTTCGAGATCCGCAACGACGTGGGCTACAACGGCCTGCACTGGCTCACCGTCGGTCCGGCCGACCAGCCCGACACCTCGATCGTGCTGTACCCGCCCACCGCCGACCCGGGGGTCACCGAGACCGAGCAGGCGATGATCGCCGAGATGATGGCGAAGGGCACGTTCGCGCGGCTGCTGCTCGCGGCGACCGACCTCGCGGCCACGTTCGACTCGATCGTCGCGGCCGGCGGCGAGATCGTGCAGGAGCCGGCCGATCAGCCCTATGGTGTGCGCGACTGCGCGGTGCGGGACCCGTTCGGCAACCTCATCCGCATCCAGCAGTCGTCTTGACCCTGTCCGTCCCGAAGCATTCTCGAGGTAGGAGCACCATGGCCCCCGCGTCCACCGCGCACGTCGCCGACAGCCACGACCTGATCTGGGTGCAGGGGGCGCGGGAGAACAATCTGCGCGACGTCGATGTCGTGATCCCCAAGCGCCGCCTCACCGTGTTCACCGGCGTGTCCGGCTCGGGCAAGAGTTCGCTGGTGTTCGCGACCATCGCCGCGGAATCGCAGCGCATGATCAACGAGACCTACAGCGCGTTCCTGCAGGGGTTCATGCCGACCCTGGCCCGCCCCGATGTGGATCTCCTCGACGGACTGACCACCGCCATCATCGTCGACCAACAGAGGATGGGCGCCGACCCGCGGTCGACGGTCGGCACCGCGACCGACGCCAACGCCATGCTGCGGATCCTGTTCAGCCGACTCGGAAAACCGTATATCGGTTCCTCGCAGGCGTTCTCGTTCAACGTCGCGTCGGTGAGCGGCGCCGGGGCCGTGAACGTCACCCGCGGCGGGCGTGAGGTGAAGAAGCGTGCCAGCTTCACCATCACCGGCGGCATGTGTCCCCGCTGCGAGGGACGCGGCTCGGTCAACGACATCGACCTCACCGCCCTCTACGACGACGCGAAGTCGTTGCAGGACGGCGCGCTGACCATCCCCGGCTACACGATGGACGGGTGGTACGGACGGATCTTCGCCGGCTGTGGCTTCTTTCCCTTCGACAAGCCGATCGCGACCTTCACGAAGCGACAACTCGACGACCTGCTCTACAAGGAGCCGACGAAGATCAAGGTCGAGGGCATCAACCTCACCTACGAGGGGATCATCCCCAAGATCCAGAAGTCGATGCTCTCCAAGGACGTAGACGCCATGCAGCCGCACATCCGCGCCTTCGTCGAACGCGCCGTCACCTTCGCCACCTGCCCCGACTGCGACGGCACCCGCCTCAACGAGGGCGCGCGTTCGTCGACGATCGCGGGGAAGTCCATCGCCGACGCGTGCACCATGCAGATCAGCGACCTCGCGGTCTGGGTCCGCGGGATCAGCGACGCCGCCGTCGCGCCGCTGATCGAGTCACTGGGGGAGACCCTCGACTCGTTCGTCGAGATCGGACTCGGTTATCTCAGCCTCGACCGCCCGGCGGGGACGCTGTCCGGCGGTGAAGCGCAGCGCACCAAGATGATCCGGCACCTCGGGTCGTCGTTGACCGACGTGACCTACGTGTTCGACGAGCCGACCACCGGTCTGCACCCACACGACATCGCCAACATGAACGACCTCCTGATCCGCCTGCGGGACAAGGGCAACACCGTGTTGGTGGTGGAGCACAAACCCGAGACCATCGCCATCGCCGATCACATCGTCGACCTCGGTCCCGGTGCCGGATCAGGCGGCGGCACGGTGTGTTTCGAGGGCACCGTCGACGGGTTGCGCTCGAGCGACACCGTCACGGGACGGCATTTCGACGACCGTGCGTCGCTGAAGGACGCCGTGCGCGAGCACACCGAGGTGATCGAGATCCGGGGCGCCGATTCCCACAACCTGCAGTCGGTCGACGTCGACGTTCCGCTGGGCGTGCTGGTGGTGGTGACCGGTGTCGCCGGTTCGGGCAAGAGTTCGCTGATCCACGGTTCGCTGTCGGGACTCGACGACGTGGTGTCGGTCGACCAGAGCCCCATCCGCGGTTCGCGACGGTCCAATCCCGCCACGTACACCGGTCTGCTCGACCCCATCCGCAAGGCCTTCGCGAAGGCCAACGGCGTGAAACCCGCTCTGTTCAGCGCGAATTCCGAGGGTGCCTGCCCGACGTGCAACGGCAACGGGGTGATCTACAGCGACCTCGCCATGATGGCGGGCGTCGCCACCACCTGCGAACTGTGCGAGGGCCGCCGGTTCATGGCCGAGGTGCTCGAGTACCACCTCGGTGACCGCGACATCAGCGAGGTGCTCGCGATGTCGGTGACCGAGGCGACCGAGTTCTTCCGGTCCGGACCGGCCGCGACACCGGCGGCGCACAAGATCCTCGAACGCCTCTCGGACGTCGGCCTGGGCTACATCAAGCTCGGTCAACCACTGACCACCTTGTCCGGCGGGGAGCGGCAGCGACTGAAGCTCGCCACCAACATGGCGGGCAAGGGCGGGATCTACGTCCTCGACGAGCCGACCACCGGGCTGCATCTCGCCGACGTCGAACAGTTGCTCGGTCTGCTCGACCGGCTGGTCGAGTCGGGGAAGTCGGTGATCGTGATCGAGCACCATCAGGCGGTGATGGCGCACGCCGACTGGATCATCGACCTCGGGCCGGGGGCCGGCCACGACGGTGGTCGCATCGTGTTCGAGGGGACACCCGCCGATCTCGTCGCCGACCGGTCGACGCTCACCGGCGAGCATCTCGCCGCGTACGTCGGGGTCTGACCGGTCGATAGTGAACCAAGCGAGCGCTTGGTTTGTTAGCGTCGCCGGGTGGGATTCCTGACGCAGACCACCCCCGACGTCGACCTGGCCACCTGGAAGACGGGCACCCGCGCGGAGAAGATCGTGCCCATGGCGCGGCACTGGGCCGAGGTGGGGTTCGGCACGCCGGTGGCACTGCACCTGTTCTACGTGGTCAAAGTGCTCGCCTACGTGGTCGCCGCGTGGCTGCTGTCGGTCGGCACCTCCGACGTGGGAGGGCTGACCGACGTCCGCGGGTGGTACGACGAGCCGGTCGTGTTCGCCAAGGTCGTGCTGTTCACGATGCTGTTCGAGGTCGTCGGTCTCGGGTGTGGTTTCGGACCGCTGAACAATCGCTTCTACCCACCGATCGGGTCGATCCTCTACTGGCTGCGTCCGGGCACCATCCGGCTGCCTCCCTGGCCTCGCCGGATCCCGCTCACCCGGGGCGACGAGCGCCGCCCCGTCGACGTCGCGCTCTACGCGGCGCTGCTGGTGTCGTTGGTGGCGGCGTTGATCGTGACCGAGCCGCCGCGCTGGCTGATCGCGGTGATCCTGGTGGTGCTGGGAGCTGCCGCGCTGCGCGACAAGACGATCTTTCTCGCCGCGCGCGGAGAGGTCTACGCCGCGCTGACGGTCACGTTGCTGTTCGCGACGGTCGACGCCATCGTCGCGGCGAAGATCGTGTTCCTCATCATCTGGGTCGGGGCGGCGACCTCGAAACTCAACCGCCACTTCCCGTTCGTGGTGTCGACGATGATGTCGAACAACCCGATCCTGCGGCCCCGGTGCATCAAGCGAGCGTTCTTCGAGCACTTCCCCGACGATCTGCGCCCGGGTCGGCCGGCACGCACGATCGCGCACCTGAGCACGGTGATCGAGATGGCGGTCCCTCTGGTGCTGTTCTTCTCCGGCGGCGGTTGGCCGACAGCGGTGGCCGCGGTGGTGATGCTGGTGTTCCACTTCGGGATCCTCTCGGCGATCCCGATGGGGGTTCCCCTGGAGTGGAACGTCTTCATGATGTTCGGCGTCCTCGCTCTGTTCGTCGGCCACGCCGACGTCGGGCTCGGCGACCTCGGGTCCCCGTGGTGGGTGATCGCTCTCGCGGTCGTCTCGGCGGGCACTGTGGTGATCGGCAACCTGTTCCCGCGCAAGGTGTCGTTCCTGCCGGGGATGCGGTACTACGCCGGGAACTGGGACACCGGGATGTGGTGCATGACGCCGTCGGCGGCGGCGAAGATGGAGGCCAACCTGGTCGCCATCGCGGCGATGCCCGCCTCCCAACTCGAGCGGGTCTACGGCGCCGGCGACGCCATGCAGATCCCGCTGTACATGGGATATGCGTTCCGCGCCTTCAACACCCACGGCCGTGCCCTGTTCACCCTCGCGCATCGCGCCATGGCGGGATTCGACGAGAGCGACTACGTGCTCACCGACGGTGAGCGCATCTGCAGCACCGCCATCGGGTGGAACTTCGGAGACGGCCACATGCACAGCGAGCAGCTGATCGCCGCACTGCAGGCCCGCTGTGCGTTCGAGCCGGGAGAGGTACGCATCGTCCTGCTCGACGCCCAGCCCATCCACCGTCAGCGGCAGGAGTACCGGCTGGTGGATCCGGCGGTGGGCGAGTTCGAGCGCGGGTTCGTCCGCGTGGCCGACATGGCGACCGCGCAGCCGTGGGACGACACGATTCCCGTACATCCTTATTTCGATCCTGAGGATCGCAAATCTGGACAGGTCAGCGGTCCGCGACGACGGTGACAACCATGACTTCCACCATCCGCGCCAGTGTTGTGCCGTTCGTGATCGAGGCCGAGGGGACCGGCGTCGCGCAGACGCTCACCTCCCAGGGCGACAACAAGCACGTCTTCGAGACCGACGCGTACCCCGCGTTCGGCGGCAAGGACGAGGCGCCCAGCCCGCTGTTCTACGCCCTCGGCTCGCTCACCTCGTGCAACCAGGTGACCGCCGCTCTCGTCGCCAAGGACCTCGGCATCACGCTGGGCAGGTTCTCCTTCACGGTGCAGGGCGACCTCGACACCCTCGTGCTCGTCAAGGGCGAGGAGGGCAACGCCAACTTCGACAAGGTGTCGGTGCGCGCCACCGTCGAGACCGACGCCACCGACGAGCAGTTCTCGACCTTCGTCTCCGAGATCGAACGTCGTTGCCCCGTCACCCAGCTCTTCGTGCGCAGCGGGCTCGAGTTCGACAACCAGTGGACGCGTGCAGATCTGAGCTGACGGCTCTCCGGCGCCGAAAATGAGGTGCCGACCGTCGGTGGCGGTGCGTAGCGTTTCTAACGATGACCGCCACCACGACTCCCCAGCCCACCCGCGCCGCGCAGGCGCGGGTGGGTTCTGTCGTGGCCGCGGCGCGCCCGGTCTCGTGGCGTCGGTTGGCGCGCCCCGCGACCGGGGCCGCGCTCGTCGCGCTGACCGTCGCCGCGATCCTGCAGGCATCGGGCACCGTCGTGATCGGACGCGTTGCCGCCGATCCCGGGTGGACGCTCGTCATGGCCCTGGCCGGATGTCTCCTCGGATACGCCCTTCTCGACACCGCCGGCCGCACCGTGTGGGCCGGGTGCGCCGATCGGGCCGAGGGTGAGCTGCGCGGCGACCTGCTGAGCGCGGCGCTGCGCCAACCACTCGACCGGCTCTCCGAGCAGGCGGTGGGCGAGGTGCTCGACCGCGTCGACGACGACACCCACGAGGTGGGCACGCTGGTGCGCCTGCAGGTGTGGGACGCCCTGCGCACCGTGGTCGGGACGGTTCCGATGCTGATCGTCGCCGGGCTCACCTGGTGGCCGGCGTTCATCATCTTCCCGGTGATGGGTCCACTCATCCTGTTCTCGATCCGACCGTTGCTGACCGAGCTGCGCGCACGGAAGGTGTCCGAGGAGATCGCCTGGACCGATCACGCCGCGGCCATGGAGGAGGGTCTCGCCGCCGCCGACGACCTCCGCACCAGCGGCGGGCAGGCCTACCTCGTCCGGCGCTGTGCCGAACTCTCCGCCGAGATCAGCCGCAGGTTCCGGCGCGTCATCGTCGCCGAGACGCGCATCACCATGCGTGCCGGCGGGCTGCTGTACGTACTGCTCGGCGGCGTGGTGGTCGCCGGGGTCGCGCTCGTCGCCGACGGCGATCTCGACGTCGCCCGCCTCATCACGCTGTACCTCGTCAGCTCCGGACTCATCGGCCAGATCAACCAGCTCGCCCGGCACCTGCCCGAACTCCAGGCCGGGATGGGCGCGGTGGTGCGTCTGCGCCAGGTCCTCGACGCGACCCCGGAGCCGACCGGTGGCGCGACGCTGCCCGACGGTCCGGTCGACATCGCCGTGCGCGGACTGTCGTTCGCCTACTCCGACGGACCGACCGTGCTCTCGGACGTCGATCTCGTGGTGGACGCGGGACAGACCTGCGCGCTGGTGGGCCGCACGGGATCGGGCAAGTCGACACTGGCCTCGCTGGTCTCCCGAGCGGTCGACCCGCCGCGGGGAACACTGTTCGTCGGCGGCGTCGACGTCTGCGAGCTCGACCTCCACGACCTGCCGTCGTCGGTCGGTGTCGTCACCCAGCGCACCGAGATCATCGCCGGCACGCTGGCCGAGAACATCGCCCTGTTCGCCGACACCTCACGCGATCGCGTGCGCGACGCTCTGGCCGACCTCGAACTCGACGACTGGGTGGCCGGATTGCCCGCCGGGATCGACACCGTGCTCGGGCCCGGCGGGACCCGGCTGTCCGCGGGTGAGGAACAGCTCGTCGCCTTCGCGCGGCTCCTGGTCCGTGACGTACGCGTGGTGGTGCTCGACGAGGCCACCGCCCGGATGGATCCCGTCACCGAGGCGCGAGTCGTGCACGCCGCCGACCGACTGCTCGCCGAGCGGACCGGCATCCTCATCGCGCACCGACTCACCACCGTGGCCCGCGCGGACACCGTCGCCGTCCTCGACGGCGGGCGGGTCATCGAGTACGGGTCACGCGTGGCCCTGCAGTCGGGGAGCGGCCCGTTCCGACGGCTCCTCGATGCCGCCGATCTCGATCCGCGCGCCGCTGACGGCACTGCGGACCAGGGTTCGCCCGGTGTCGGCGGGGTGCGCCGCACCGGCACACCCCCGACACCCCGTCCGACCGCAGGAGGATCGAGCCTCACGCGCGGCATCCGACGGATGCTGGTGACCCACCCCCGGTGGGGCGTGGTCGGGACCGCGCTGTTCGCCTTCGCCGCGATCGTCGGCGCCGGCGGCGCGCTCACCGGCTTCGTGTGGGGCCATCTCGTCGCGGACCTCCAACGCGGTCATACCCCGATCGGTCTCACCGTCGCGATGCTCGGTGTGCTGCTGAGCGCTCCGTTCGTGCTCCCCGCCGCGCTGCGCGGATTCCTCCCGTGGTGGACCGCCGTGTCGCTGCGGATCCGCATGACGGTGCTCGAGGCGCAGACGCGGTCGCACCGCCTGCCCCGTACCCCGCCCGGCGAGGTGATGTCGCGTGTCCTCGACTCCGACCGCTTCCTGCGCTACGGCGACCGGTGGATCGATGTCATCAACGGCCTGTTCGTGGTCGTCGTGACCGCGGTCCTCGGTGGGAGCGTGCTCGCCGGCGGGATCCTGCTCGCGGTCATGCTCGCCGCCGCCGCGGCGTCGGTGGTCGGACGGCCCATCGCGGGGCGGTCGGCGGCCGCCGCCTCGGCGACGCGGGCGGGGTTCGGCCGCGCCCTCGTCTCGTCGCTCGAAGGCGTGCGCACGGTCAAACTGGCTGCGGCCACCGAGGACGTGCACGCCCACCTGACCCGCGTCGACGACGGTCGCGTCGACGCCGCGGTGCGCGAACACCGCGTCCAGTCGGTGCTCATCGGGGTCCCGGTCGTGATGGTGCAGGTCGGGGTGGTGGCCGCCTGGACGATCTACCTCCTCGGCGGATGGGGTCTGGCGACAGCACTTCTCGTCTCCGGTGCGGTCGCGGGTTTCGACTACTTCGGTCGCGTGGCCGGTGCGGTCATCACCGAGGCGCCGGGCACCCGAGCGTGGCAACGCGCCACCGCCGGATTCGCCGGCGGCGCCGACCTGATGGACATCCCCGGCGGCGTCGACCTCATCGCCGGGACCGCACCCGCGGCGCCGGCCGAGCCCCGGGACCCGCTGCGGAGCCTCGAACTGCGGGGCCTCACCGCGGTCCACGACGACGGCACCCGGGGCGTGATCCGGGTCGACCTGACGTTGACGGCGGGGGAGTTGGTCCTGCTCGTCGGTCAGGTCGGGTCGGGCAAGTCGAGCCTGCTGTCGAGCCTGTGCGGACTCGTCGCGCACACCGGGTCGATCCGCTGGAACGGCACCGAGGTGGACGACGTCGAGACGTTCCTGCGGCCGGGTCGGGTCGCCCACATCGCCCAGGTGCCGCGCGTGTTGTCGGGCACCTTCGCCGACAACATCGCCCTCGACCACGACCGTCCCCTCGCCGACGCCGTGGCCGCAGCCCGACTCGAACCCGACGTCACCGCGGCCGGCGGGATCGACGCCGTGATCGGGCATCGGGGCGTGCGACTGTCGGGAGGGCAGGTCCAACGCCTGGCGCTGGCGCGTGCGCTCGCCGTGCGTCCGGAACTGCTTCTCGCCGATGACGTGTCGAGTGCGCTCGATGCCACAACCGAGGTGGAGCTGTGGGCGGGCTTACGAGAACGCGGCATGACGATCCTCGGGGCGAGCTCGAAGCGGGCGGCATTGGCGCAGGCCGACCGCGTTGTCGTGCTCGTCGACGGCACGGCCGTCGCCACCGGCGCGTGGCGGGAACTCGAGACGCGCTGGGGGCACCTCGCCGGCTGAGTGCTCGGTGACGTCGGCGTTCGGCACACTGGACCGATGAGCGACGACACCGTGGTGATGACCGACAGCGGACCCGTCCGCGGGTCGGTCACCCACACCGAACCCACCGACACCGAGCCGACGGCGACCATCCGGTCGTGGAAGGGCGTGCGCTACGCCGCGCCGCCCGTCGGCGACCTGCGATGGCGAGCACCGCAACCGCCGACCCCCTGGACCGAACCCGCCGACGCGACGCGGTTCGGTGCGGCGGCGCCCCAGCCGACGCTGCCGTTCTTCGATCTCGGCGACGGCGTCACCCTCGACGAGGACTGCCTGTTCCTCAACATCTGGGCCGCCGACACCGACACCGACACGCCGCGGCCGGTGATGGTGTGGGTGCACGGCGGTGCCTATGTCCTCGGTGCCGCGAGCCAGCCGATGTACGACGGCACCTCGCTCGCCGCAAGCGGCGAGGTCATCGTCGTGACCGTGAACTATCGGCTGGGAGCGTTGGGGTTCCTGGATCTGACGTCCTTCGATGCCGCCGATCACCGGTTCGAGTCGAACCTGGCGCTCCGGGACGTGATCGCCGCGCTGCGCTGGGTGCGCGAGAACATCGCCGCCTTCGGTGGCGACCCGGGCCAGGTCACCCTCTTCGGAGAGTCCGCGGGCGGTGGGATGGTCACCACCCTGATGACCGTCCCCGCCGCCGAGGGCCTCTTCCACCGCGCCATCGCCCAGAGCTCACCGGCCACCTCGGTCTACGACAGCACCCGCGCCCGCGGCATCGCCGAGAAGTTCCTCGAGAACATCGAGGTGTCACCCGACGCCCTCACGGACCTGTTGTCGATCCCCGCCGACCGGATCGCGCAGGTGGGCAACGCCCTGTTCGACGCCACACCGAAGAGTTCGCCGGGCACCCTCGCCTTCGCTCCCGTCGTCGACCGCGATCTCGTCCCCGACTATCCGGTGACGGCGTTCCGGGATCACCGTGCCCATCCGGTGCCCCTGATGATCGGCACCAACAAGGACGAGGCCGCACTGTTCCGGTTGATGCGCTCGCCGCTCATCCCGATCACCCGCGACTCCATCCGCTCGATGTTCGCCCAGATCGCGCGGGAGCGACCCGATCTGCCGCTCCCCACCGAGGAGGTCGTGCTCGAGGCCTACGCCGACGTGCGTGCGAAGGGGCGCGGCGAGGCCATGGCCCGAGACATCGGGTTCCGGATGCCGACGGTGTGGCTCGCCGACGGCCACAGTCAGATCGCGCCGGTGTTCCTCTACCGGTTCGACTGGGCGACCACCATCCTCCGGTTGTTCCGCATCGGCGCCACCCACGCCACCGAACTGCCCTACGTCTTCGGCACCCTCACCAGCGGCTGGAAGGACATCACCTTCAAGCTCGGGGGGCGCGCGACCGGGGAGGCGGTGTCGCGGCGGATGCAACGCCGTTGGATCGGCTTCGCCGTCTCCGGCACGCCCGACGGTCTCGACGGCGACCCGGCGTGGCCGTCCTACGGCGACGACCGCGCCACCCTGGTCATCGACAGCACCGACGACGTGGTCGTCGATCTCGACCGGGCTATCCGCTCGGCCTGGGGCGACGAGGTGCTGAGCTTCACCTGACCGGCACACTGGGGTGGTGCGCGCAGCGATCTACCGCAGTTTCGGGGGACCGGTCTCGATCGAGGAGATCGACGACCCGCCCTGTCCGCCCCACGGGGTGATCGTCGCGGTCGGCTCGACCGGCCTGTGCCGCAGCGACTGGCACGGCTGGCAGGGCCACGATCCCGACATCCCCCTGCCGAACGTCCCCGGCCACGAACTCGCGGGGACCGTCGTCGAGGTCGGCCCCGACGTGCGGAACTGGGCCGTCGGCGCGCGCGTGACCGTTCCGTTCGTGTGCGCGTGCGGCGAGTGTGCCGCCTGTGCCCGCGGCGACCAGCAGGTGTGTGAGCGACAGACGCAACCGGGATTCACCCACCACGGATCGTTCGCCGAACGCGTCGCCCTCGACCACGCCGACGTCAACCTCGTCGCCGTTCCCGACGCCGTCGATCTCGACACCGCGGCGTCGCTGGGATGCCGCTTCGCGACGGCCTACCGCGCCGTGGTCCAGGTGGCCGACGTCCGCGCCGGAGAACGGGTCGCGGTCCACGGATGCGGGGGAGTGGGCCTGTCGGCGGTGATGATCGCCGCCGCCCGCGGTGCCCACGTGGTCGCCGTCGACCCGTCGGAACGCAGTCGTGCGCGGGCGGTCGAACTCGGTGCGGCGCAGACCTGTTCGGACGCGGACGGTGTGACCGAGATGGACGTGTCGATCGATGCGTTCGGCGCGCCGACGACCATGCGCGCCTCGCTCGGGTGCCTTCGACGGCGTGGCCGCCACGTGCAGGTCGGTCTGCTCGGTGCGGACGACACCCCGCCGGTGCCGATGGGCGCGGTGATCGCGCGAGAACTGCAGATCCTCGGCAGCCACGGCATGGCCGCCCACACCTACCCCGCGATGCTCGCCGAGATCGCCGACGGCACCCTGCGACCGCAGGATCTGGTGCGCGAGACGATCGGCCTCGACGAGGCACCGGCCCGCCTCATGGCGCTCGGGGAGCCGTCGGCGGGTGTCGGTGGCGTGACCGTGGTGCGTGTGGCCGCCATAATCGGGTCATGATCCGCAACGTGGTGGTGGGCCGACTCCGGGTGACCGACGACGACGGGCAGGCGCGGGCCGACCGACGGCAGCTCAGGGCGGGCCTCGACGGCATCGCCGCGTTGCGTCTGCCGGGCGTGTTGGCCAACCACTGTGGCCTCGACGCCGAACTACGCGCCGGTGGTTGGGATTTCGCCATCACCAACGACTGGATCGACGCCGCCGCCTACGAAGCGTACGACACCGACCCTGTGCACAACGTGTTCCGTGCGCAGATCGTCGAGGTGTGCGACCAGGTCGCCCGCGTGCAGTTCGAGATCGCCCCCGGCCTGTGACGCTCACCGCCGACGTCGCCGTCCACACGATCCGGCGTATCCCGAGATCGCCGGACCCGAGACTCCCGCGCATCGACGTCGACGACCACCGTCCGGGGCTCATCGACGTCGTCGGCACCAGCATCCGTGACCGCGGTTGGTGGGTGATCGTCGGCGTCGCCGTGGGGATCGTGATCGCGGTCCTCGCCTCCGGGGGTGTGGTGTCCGCGGCGATCGCGGGTGCCGTCGGCGGATTCGCGCTGGCGTTCGCGGTCTCGCAGTTCCTCGGACTGCGCCTCGGCCCGCATCGCACCGACACCCCGATCGTCGACGTGGTCCCCGAGACGCTGCGGGTGATGGAGTTCAACGTTCACGGCGGGATGGGTGGGCCCGGGAAGTTCTTCGCGACCCGGACCACACTCGACCACCTCGCGGCGACGATCGCCACGCACCGTCCCGACATCGTCCTCCTGCAGGAACTCGCCGACTTCGCCGCGCGGTCCAACGGGACTGACACCCTCGCCCGATTGGCCCGTCGACTGACGCCCACGGGTGCGGTGATGGCGCCCGCCGCGGAGAAGATCTACGGTCGCCGCGAAGGAACGGGGATCCTCACCTTCGGTGGGATCACCGTCGGCGACGCCCGCGGACTCAGGATCTCCGACCCGTTCGGCGACGGCACCGGCCGGCGCCTGCGGTCGGCCGCCGACATGTGGATCGGGGTGATCGGCGGATGGATCGGCCGTCGGCCGCGACCGTTCGGGGCGGTCACCGAGTACCAGCCGCGCGGGGCGTGCGATGCCATGATCCGCACCGCGGCCGGCAACGAGATCCGCCTCGTGTCGGGACATTTCAGTTCCCCCCACGACGGCGTCGACGAACCCGCCCGACAGGTCGCACCCGTCGCGGAGATCCTCGGCCGGTGGCAGGGGCCCACCATCATCGGCGCCGATTTCAACGTCCGCGACGGCTCACCTGAGTTCGCCGCCGAACACGAACGCTTCGCCGCCGCCGGGCTGACCGAGGCCACAGCCGGCGCACCCGCCAACAGCGACCGCATCTACGCGTCGGCGCATTTCGCCGCGACCGACGCCCGCAAACACGACACCCCGCCCGGGGAGTCACCGGCGAGCGACCACTCGCCGGTCACCGTCGACCTGCACCTGCGCTAGAAGGAGATCCGATGGACTACGTCAACCTGGGGACCAGCGGACTGCGTGTGTCGCGGATCAGCCTGGGCTGCATGACGTTCGGCGAACCCGGTCGGGGAACGCACGAGTGGACCCTGCCCGAGGAGCAGTCGCGCCCCATCATCGCCCACGCCCTGGAGGCGGGCATCAACTTCTTCGACACCGCCAACTCGTACTCGGCCGGGTCGAGTGAGGAGATCGTGGGACGTGCGCTGCGTGACGTCGCCGACCGCGACGACGTCGTGATCGCGACCAAGGTGTTCCACAACGGTCGGAAGGCGCCGTACGAACGTGGGCTCTCCCGCAAGGCGATCATGACCGAGATCGACGGCAGCCTCCGACGACTCGGCACCGACCACGTCGACCTCTATCAGATCCATCGGTGGGATCCGCTCACCCCGATCGAGGAGACCCTCGAGGCGCTCCACGACGTGGTGAAGGCCGGCAAGGCCCGCTACATCGGGGCGTCGTCGATGTACGCGTGGCAGTTCGCCAAGGCGCTGCACGTCTCCGAGCGCAACGGATGGACGCGCTTCATCTCGATGCAGGACCACTACAACCTGCTCCACCGCGAGGAGGAGCGGGAGATGCATCCGCTGTGCCTCGACGAGGGCGTCGGGGTGATCCCGTGGAGCCCGCTCGCCCGCGGTCGACTCACGCGCGACTGGGACAGCACCACCGAACGCAGCTCCACCGACGCCTTCGGCTCGACGCTGTACACCGACGACGACCGCACCATCGTCGACGCCGTCGCTGCGATCGCCGACCGCCGTGGGGTCCCGCGCGCGCAGGTCGCGCTTGCGTGGGTCCTGCACCAGGCGGCGGTCACCGCACCGATCATCGGTGCGCGCACCATCTCCCACCTCGACGACGCCGTCGCCGCCACCACACTGCGTCTCGACGACGACGAGATCGCGGCCCTCGAAGCGCCCTACCGGCCGCGACCCGTCGTCGGATTCGGCTAGAGCAGGTCAGCCCTGCGCTGGAAGCGCTGAATCAGCCCTGCGCTTCCAGCGCTGAATCAGCCCTGCGCTTCCAGCGCTGAATCAGCCCTGCGCTTCCAGCGCGACGTCCTGCCACTGCTCCCAGTTCGCGATCCGGCTCTCGTAGTCGGCCTTCGCGATACCCAGCGGCGCCTCGCCGAAGAACACCCGCAGCGGCGGGGTCTCGGCGTCGATCACCTTGAGCAGCGCACGCGCCGATGCCGCCGGGTCGCCCGGGGTGCCGCTGCGCTTCGCGCGCGCCTGCTGAGCCTTCTCGTGGGCGTCGGCGTAGGCGTCGAGTTCGGTCGCGTGCTTGGCCGAGGGTCCGCTCCAGTCGGTGGAGAAGCCGCCGGGCTCTATGAGCGTGACATGGATCCCGAAATCGGCGACCTCCTGGGCCAGCGACTGCGAGAAGCCCTCTAGCGCCCACTTCGACGCGTGGTAGAGGCCGACCAGTGGGAACGCGCTGATGCCGCCGATCGACGAGACCTGCAGGATGTGGCCGCTGCGCTGCTCGCGCATGTAGGGGAGCGCGGCCTGCGTGATCCACAGTGCGCCGAAGACGTTCGTCTCGAGCTGCGCGCGCGCCTCCGCCTCACTGACCTCCTCGACGAACCCGAAGAGGCCGTAGCCGGCGTTGTTGATGACGATGTCGAGACGCCCGAAGGTGTCGTGCGCCTTCGCGACGGCGGCGAAATCGGCGTCACGGTCGGTGACGTCGAGCGCGATGGGCAGGATCGCGTCCCCGTACTTGTCGACCAGATCGTCGAGCGACGAGGTGTCGCGCGCGGTGGCGGCGACCTTGTCGCCCCGATCGAGAGCCGCGATCGCCCACTCGCGTCCGAAACCTCGTGACGTGCCGGTGATGAACCAGACCTTGCCGCTCATGACTGCCGCCTCTCTCGCTGTGTGCGTACGGACCGCACGATCGACCGATGCCGACCGCGGTCTCTCGTGGCAACGTCGTTACTCCTGCGCACCATTCCCGTCGCCGATGGTTTGCGCGATCGACCACCGCCCGACACACCGATCTGCTTAGTTCAGGCAATGAACAAAACTCGTGCCGCGGTCATCGCCGCCCTCCTGATGTTCTTCGCGATCATCGGCGACGGCGCCGTCGCAAATGCCACTCCGACCGAGCAGTACCCCGTGGACCCGGCCGCGCAGTCCGCGTCGCAGGTCTACCCGGGTCCGCCGTTGAGCGCCCAGGCCCGCTCGGCGCAGCGCGCCGCTTTCGTGAGCGTGCCCAGCAACTACGTCTACAACGTGAACCTCGCACCGGTCGCGCGTCACGACTACTGCACGTCGTCACCGGACAGCTACTTCAGCGCCGACTTCCGCGGACCCTGCGCCCGTCACGACCTCTGCTACGACGCAGCCGACCGCGCGGGCACCAACTACTCGGCCTGCAACTCGGCGCTGCGGACCGACCTGATCACCAACTGCGCGTACGCATACGGCGGCAGCGGCGCGTCGTACCAGACGTGCGTCGCCACCGCCGACGTCTACTACGCCGCGGTCACGGTCGCCCACCTGTAGCGACGACCACCTAGTCGAAGGCCACGGTCCCGTCGTCGCCGACCCGCCATCCGGGGTTGTGCGCGATCTCCCAGACCAGCCCGTTCGGGTCTCGCACATGGGCGTGGAAGATGCCGCCGAACGCACCGTCGGAGGGTGGGACCAGGACCGTGGCCCCGGCCGCGACCATCTCGTCGACGACCGCGATGACCTCGTCGCGGTCGTCGACGTTGGAGGCGAGGGTGACGCCGCTGATCCCGGTGGTCGAGGTCGTGCCGCCGAGGTCGGCGTCGTACTTCCCCGCGTCGAAGAGACCGAGCAGCAGACCGGGAGCGACCTGGAAGAAGAGGATCTCGCCCGGGACGTCCATGAGGGCATCCCACCCCAGACGCGCGCAGTAGAACTCGCGTGCGGCGTCGAGATCGTGCGTCGCGACGGTGATGAAGTGCGTCTGCATTCGCATCGGTCCACGGTAGGACGATCGTCGACCTCGGCGCACGCGGTCGCCGACGGCTGCCTACCGGGGTGTACAAGTCAGGTATGGGATTCACGCGGGAACAGCTCGAGTCATATCGCGACGACGTCATCGACGACCTGATCGGACCCGACTGCCGACTGCTCATCGTGGGCATCAACCCCGGGCTGTGGACCGCGGCGACCGGAGCCCATTTCGCCCGGCCGGGCAACCGTTTCTACCCCGCGTTGCACTGTGCGGGCATCGTCCCGCGCATCATCGACGCCGCCGACGGATTCACCGACGCCGACCGCGCGACCCTCCTCGACGCCGGGATCGGCATCACGAATCTGGTGCCCCGGGCGACCGCCCGCGCCGACGATCTGACCACCGCGGAACTGAGGGCCGGCGCCCTCGTGCTCATCGAGACCATCGAACGCGTGCAGCCGGCCCTGGTCGCGTTCGCCGGGATCACCGCCTATCGCACGGCATTTCAGCGTCCGAAGGCGAACACCGGTCGTCAGCCCGACGACATCGCCGGCTGCCCGGTGTGGGTGATGCCCAACCCGAGTGGTCTCAACGCCCACGACACCGTCGACTCCCTCGCCGCCGCCTACCGTGAGGCCGCCACCGCGGCGGGTCTCACCGTGGGCGCCACCGTCGCCGCCGCGGTGCCGCCACCCCGACCACCGATCAAGAAGGTTCGTCGACGATGAGTCGATCGACCACCCGGCTACCCGACGCGACGATCGAGGCGTTGCGCCATGCCCCCTTCACCTACGCCGAGGTGGGCGCCACCGCCGACGATCCACTGCCCTCGGGGTACGCACATCAACGACGAGAGGTCGTCGTCGGCCGCGGGGCGCAACGGTTCGTCCGGTGCGCGCAGGCGGTCATGGGGTGGCAGGTCCAGCTGCGGTCGGGGATCGCGGTGGCCACCTCCGACGACCCGATCGTCGACGGTGCGATCGCGCGGATCGCGATCGGCGTGGGTCCACTGCGACTGCACGCACCCACACGGGTGGTCTACGTCGTCGACGAGGACCGCCGGACCGGTTTCGCCTACGGCACGCTCGCCGGACACCCGGAATCCGGAGAGGAGTCGTTCGTGGTCGAGCACCGCCCCGACGACTCCGTCGTCTTCGTGGTCCGCGCTTTCTCGCGGCCGGGAAGTCTCCTCACCCGTGCGGCCGGTCCGCTGGGCCCCGTCGCCCAACACCTCGTCGCCGGGCGTTACCTGCGCGCCGTCGCCGGTCTGCCCGACTGATCGACAGGCATCCTCGCGCCGCGGCCGTACCACTGCATAGGGTCTGCGCATGACCTTCACGCGAACCGATGTCGGCTTCAGCTCCGCGGGCGAGCGATGCGCGGGCTGGCTCTACCGGCCCGAGGTCGACGACAACGCGTCGGGGCCCGTACCGATCGTCGTGCTCGGGCACGGGCTGGGCGCGGTGAAGGAGATGCGCCTCGACGCCTTCGCCGAACGCTTCGTCGCCGCGGGATATGCCGCGCTGGTCTTCGACTACCGCCACTTCGGTGGGAGCGAGGGCACCCCGCGCCAACTACTGGACATCGGCAGACAGCGCGCCGACTGGCACGCCGCGATCGCCTACGCCCGCGGGCTCGACGGCATCGACCCCGATCGCGTCGCCCTGTTCGGCACGTCGTTCGGCGGCGGGCACGTGCTGGCCGTCGCCGCGCAGGACCCGCGCGTGGCCGCGGTGATCTCCCAGTGCCCCTTCACCTCCGGTCTCGCCTCGGCCCTCACACTCGGGGTCGGGCCGTCGATCCGCGTGACCGCCCTGGGGTTGCGTGACGCCGTCGCCCACCTCGCGCGCCGGTCGCGGGTGATGGTGCCCCTGGCCGGGCGCCCCGGTGAGGCCGCACTGATGAACGCCCACGACGCGCTCGGCGGCTACCTCGGCATCGTCCCCGACGGCGACGACGACTTCGCCAACGCCGTCGCCGCGACCATCGGGTTGCAGATCCCCATGCAACGGCCCGGGAAGTACGCCGCCGACATCGAGGTCCCGGTGCTGTTCGGGGTCTGCGAGTCCGACACCGTCGCACCGATGGGACCGACCCTGCGGTTCGCCGCCAAGGCCCCCAAGGGCGTGATCAAGCGCTATCCCGTCGGCCATTTCGACATCTACGTCGGCGAACCCTTCGAGATCGCCGTCGCCGACTACGTGCAGTTCCTGCGCGAGGCCCTCCCCGTCTGAGGCGGTGGCCCGCGTACCGTGGACCGCGCCGAGGGGCGTCACGCCGACTCGGCCCGGTAGCACTCGGCACCACGCGGTGTCGACACACAGGTAGGAGTTCGACGCGGTGGGAAAGCTCTCGAACAGGATGTGGCGGGCACTGGGCGCGCAGTCGTCGCGGAACCAGTCGAAGTCGGTCGCGCTGATCAAGCGGTCGACCGAGCACGATTCGTGGGCGGCCGGTCTCGACGACGCCGAGTTCGCCGCCGCCGCCGAGAAGCTCGACATCACCGACCCCGCGGGCACCGATCGCGCGAAGTTCCTCGCCCTGGCCCGTGAGGCCGGCGACCGGGCCCTCGATCTGCGTCCCTTCGACGTCCAGCTGCAGGGGGCCCTGCGTCTGCTCGAGGGCGACGTCGTCGAGATGGCCACCGGTGAGGGCAAGACCCTCGCCGGCGCGATCGCCGCGGTCGGCTACGTCCTCCAGGGTCGGCGCGTGCACGTCATCTCGGTCAACGACTACCTCGCCACCCGCGATGCGGAGTGGATGAAGCCGCTGTTCACCCTCTTCGACATCACCTCCGGTGCCGTGTCGGAGTCCTCCACCCGCGCCGAGCGCACCACCGCCTACGACGCCGACATCACCTACGGCTCGGTGAACGAGGTCGGCTTCGACGTGCTGCGCGATCAGCTCGTCACCCACGCCGACGAGCTCGTCTCGCCGCGACCCGACGTCGCGATCATCGACGAGGCCGACTCGGTGCTCGTCGACGAGGCGCTCGTCCCGCTGATCCTCGCCGGCGCGACCACCGGTGAGGTCCCCGACCGCGTCATCCACGACGTCGTCGGCAAGCTCAAGAAGAACCACTACGAGATCGACACCGAGGGACGCAACGTGTTCCTCACCGACGAGGGCGCACAGTTCGTCGAGGCCGAGCTCGGCGACATCAACCTCTACGACGAGGAACACGTCGGCACCACGCTGGTGCACGTCAACATCGCGATGCACGCCCACATCCTGGTCGAGCGCGACGTCCACTACATCGTGCGCAACGGCGAGGTCCACCTGATCAACGCCTCGCGGGGCCGCGTGGCACAGCTGCAGCGGTGGCCCGACGGCCTGCAGGCCGCGGTGGAGATGAAAGAGGGCCTGGCGCAGACGGATTCGGGTGAGGTCATCGACACGATGACCGTGCAGGCCCTCATCGGTCGCTACCCCACGGTGTGCGGCATGACCGGCACCGCGCTCGCGGCGGGCGAGCAGTTCCGCCAGTTCTACGACCTCGCCGTCTCCCAGATCCCACCGAACGCCGACAACATCCGTGTCGACGAGCCCGACCGTGTCTTCGACAGCAAGCACAACAAGTCCGAGGCCGTCGTCGCCTTCGTCAAGGAGATCCACGAGACCGGCCAGCCCGTCCTCATCGGCACCCACGACGTCGCCGAGTCCGAGGAGCTGGTCTACCTGCTGGAGCGGGCGGGCGTGACCAGCGTCGTGCTCAACGCCAAGAACGACGCGCAGGAGGCGGCGATCATCGCCGAGGCCGGCGCCCTCAACGCGGTCACCGTCTCGACGCAGATGGCCGGTCGCGGCACCGACATCAAGCTCGGAGGATCCCGCGGCGAGAAGGACGGACGGTCCACCGGCGCCCGTGACCAGATCGTCGAGCTCGGCGGCCTGTGCGTCATCGGCACCGGTCGGCACGACACCGAACGCCTCGACAACCAGCTGCGCGGTCGCGCCGGCCGTCAGGGCGACCCCGGACGGTCGGTGTTCTTCTCCAGCCTGCAGGACCCGGTGGTCACCAAGAACCTCTCGTTCAAGCGCGACCCCGAGTCCGAGGAAGAGGACGGCTCGATGGGGGAGAAGGGGATCGAGCTCATCGAGCAGGCCCAGCGTGTCGCCGAGGGCATCATGCTCGAACTGCACGCCAACACCTGGCGCTACAACAAGTTGGTCAACCAGCAGCGCGACATCGTCGTCAAACGGCGCATGGAACTGCTGACGACCGAGGTGGCCCTCGATGAGTTCACCGAGTCCGAGCCCGATCGGGTCGCGGAGCTGACCGGCTCGGCCGCCCCGGGGAGCACCGGGCGCCACGGCGCCGCATCGGACGACGCCGAGGACCCGGCCGACGACGAGGCGGGGGAGAAGGCGGCGGGAACGGTCGCCGTGCGGACCGAGCCGGTGCCGCACGATGTCCTGGTGCAGGCGGCACGGGAGATCGCCCTGTTCCACCTCGACCGCGCGTGGGCCGATCACCTCGCGTTCGTCGCCGACGTCCGCGCCAGCATCCACCTGCGCTCGATCGGACGGGAGAGCCCGCTCGACGAGTTCCACAAGCTGATCCTCGACGAGTTCTCGCGACTCCCCGGTGAGGCGGTCGAGAAGTCACGCACCACGTTCCGGGAGGCGACGATCACCGCCGACGGTGTCGATCTCGACGCCGCCGATCTCCGTCGGTCGACCACGACGTGGACCTACATGGTCCACGACAACCCGTTCGCGGGCGGCGGGGCGAAGACGCTGCAGGGCATCATCGGCATCTTCCGGTGACCGGTGTCGCCGCTGTCTCTGTGACAGTCTGAGCGCATGGATCCCGACGGGCCTCCCGCCACCACCGACGCCCCGTCGGACCGCGTCCTCACCGTCCCCAACCTGCTGAGCTTCCTGCGCCTGCTGTTGGTGCCGGTGTTCGTGTGGTTGCTGTTGTTCGTCGAGGCCGACGGATGGGCCTTCGTCGTCCTGCTGGTCTCGGGGTTCTCCGACTGGGCCGACGGCAAACTCGCGCGCCTGCTCAACCAGTCGTCGCGGCTGGGCGCGCTGCTCGATCCGGCCGCCGACCGGCTGTACATGATCGTGATCCCCATCGGCCTGGGCATCCGCGACATCGTGCCGTGGTGGATGATCGCGATCCTGCTGGCCCGCGACCTGTTGTTGCTGGCCAGCGTCCCGTTGCTGCGCAGCCGCGGGATGACCGCCCTGCCGGTCACCTACGTCGGCAAGGCGGCGACGTTCTCCCTGATGTACGGCTTCCCGTTCGTGCTCGGCGGACAGCTCGACGGACTGTTCGGCGACATCATGCACCCCATCGGCTGGGCGTTCCTGGTGTGGGGGATAGGCATGTACCTGTGGTCGTTCGTGCAGTACTGGTGGCAAACCGTGCTCGTGCTCAGACAAATGCCACGGGTGGGGAGTCAGATGCCACGGGTGGGCGGATGACCGACCGCGATCCACGCTAAGGTTCTCCGCGTGAGTGAGACAGAGGTTCCCGAAAACCTGCGCTACACCGTGGAACACGAGTGGATCGAGCAGGTCCGTCCCGGCGTCGTGCGTGTGGGCATCACCGCCTACGCCCAGGACCAGCTCGGCGATGTCGTCTTCGTGCAGCTCCCCGCCGTCGACGATGCCGTCGACTCGGGTGAGTCGTTCGCCGAGGTCGAGTCGACCAAGAGCGTGTCCGACATCTACGGCCCGCTCGCGGGCACCATCGCCGCGGTCAACGACGACCTCGACGCCACCCCCGAACTGGTCAACTCCGACCCGTACGGCGCGGGCTGGCTCGTCGAGATCGCGGTCGCCGAGGACACCGATCTGAGCGTGATCCTCGAGGATCTGCTCGACGCCGACGGGTACCGCACAGCCATCGAGGACTGACCTCGGCGCATCGTCGCCGGTGTCGATCCGAGGCACCCCGGTGCGGTTAGGATCGACCCGACGGGCGGGCCTCATCCGGCGTGACAACAGCGTTGTCCGGACCCCACCGGGTCCGGACACCAGAAGAGCTTAAGGAGAAGTGGTGAGCGACAACGAGAAGGACCTCGACGCCCCCGTCGAGACGACGTCGGTCTTCCGCGCCGATTTCATCAAGGAACTCGACGCGAACAGCGGGTCCACCACCGAGTCCGCCGAGACCGCGGTCGAGCGGCTGTCGGCCGGCACCGCGCTGCTGGTCGTCAAGCGCGGCCCCAACGCCGGGTCGCGATTCCTGCTCGACCAGACCACCACGTCGGCCGGACGCCATCCCGACAGCGACATCTTCCTCGACGACGTGACGGTCAGCCGCCGTCACGCCGAATTCCGCTTGGGCGACAACGAGTTCCAGGTGGTCGACGTCGGCAGCCTCAACGGCACCTACGTCAACCGCGAGCCGGTGGACTCCGCGGTGCTGGCCAACGGGGACGAGGTGCAGATCGGCAAGTTCCGACTCGTCTTCCTCAGCGGCCCGCACGCCGACGGGTCCCCGGCCAACGGGTAACGCGTGACCTCGCCGTCCACGGGTCCGGGCCCGGGACCGAAGAACTCAGCAGATCGATCACCGGCCGATGGCTCCATGTCCATCGGTTCGGTGCTCGATCAGCTGCGTGGCGACTTCCCGGACGTCACCATCTCCAAGATCCGGTTCCTCGAGTCCGAGGGTCTGATCACCCCGCAGCGCTCGCCGTCGGGATACCGACGCTTCAGCACCGGCGACTGCGAGCGGCTGCGTTTCGTCCTCACCGCCCAGCGTGACCGTTACCTGCCGCTGAAGGTCATCAAGGAACAGCTCGAGGCGATCGATCGTGGCGAGCGGATCGACCCGGGCACCCCGCGGTTGCTCTCCTCGGCCCGGTCGTGGGTGGCCCCCGCGGTCGATTTCGAACGCTCCGGCGGTCGCATCTCCCGCGAGACCCTGCTCGAACGCACCGGCGCCGACACCGCGTTCGTCGCCGAACTCCAACGCAGCGGTCTGCTGACACCCGGCGCCGGCGGCTTCTTCGACGAGGACGCCGTGCGCCTCGTCGAGGCCGCCTCGGCGCTCGCCGACTACGGCCTCGAGGCCCGACACCTGCGGGCGTTCAAGGTCTCGGCCGACCGTGAGGCCGGTCTGGTGGCCCAGATCGCCAACCCGATCGCCAAGGGCAAGGGCGCCGGTGCACGTGACCGCGCCGAGGAACTGATCCGCGAGGTCGCCGCCCTCTCGGTCACCCTGCACACCCAGTTGGTGAAGGCGGCCGTCCGCGACGCGCTGGACTGAACCGCCGTCGGGGTGCGGCCACCCTCGAACTGCGCACGCGCGCACGAGCATTGTCACCGTCCCGGCCTGCGCAAGGTGGGCGCGTGGACGCCGGTGAGGTGTAGCGTCGAATGCGATGTCAGGCGACATTCGATGCCGTTGGGAGAATCGCATGGGTCAGATGCAGGTGGTGGGGATCCGGGTGGAGCCGCCCCAGGGACAACCCGTGCTGCTGCTGCGCGAGGTCGACGGCGAGCGCTACCTCCCGATCTGGATCGGACAGAGCGAGGCGGCGTCGATCGCCCTCAAGCAGAAGGGTGTCGAGCCCCCGCGTCCGCTCACCCATGACCTGATCGTCAACCTGGTCGCGGCGTTCGGGCAGGAACTCGTCGAGGTCCGGATCGTGGACATGCAGGAGGGCACCTTCTACGCCGAGCTGGTCTTCACCGGCGATCTCCGGGTGTCGGCCCGGCCGTCGGACTCGGTCGCGGTCGCCATGCGCGCCGAGGTCCCGATCATCGCCGACGAGGGGGTGCTCGCCGAGGCGGGACTGTTGATCCCCGACGAGGAGTCCGCCGACGGCGACGAGGTGAAAGAGGACGAGGTCGAGAAGTTCAAGGAGTTCCTCGACACCATCTCGCCGGACGACTTCAAGGCCTCAGGCGGAGCCTGATCTGTGTGACAGGCGGAGCCTGATCTGTGTGACAGGGCGGAGCCTGATCTGTGTGACAGGGCGGAGCCTGATCTTGGCGGTGTTCGAGGTCACGGTTGGGCCTCTGCCGGATCACAGTTGACCCTCAAGCTGACGTTGAGGTTGAGCCGCCCGCGAGTCGCGTTGAAACACGCTGGCGGCGCACCTACCGTTCACCACGACGCCCGCGACGAGCGGGACGGCACCCAGGGTCGGGTAGACGGCGTAATCTGAGTGACATCGATGGTGTTCGCACCATCATTCCTCGGGTTGCCGGGGACTCCCCCGAGCATTCGAGGAGAACTCAGTGGGCGACGAGCCGACCACCCGCGATGACGCGGACACCGCCGCGGACGTGACCGACACCGGGCCGGTGGCCTCGGTCCAGCAGGCCCGACAGGGCACACTCGACGACATCGCGCCGGGACTGTTCCCGAACGACACCGTGCCCGACGAACTCGTCGGCTACCGCGTGCCGAGCGCCTGCCAGATCGCCGGCATCACCTACCGCCAGCTCGACTACTGGGCACGCACCTCGCTGGTCGTGCCGTCGATCCGCGGAGCCGCGGGCAGTGGCAGCCAACGGCTGTACTCCTTCAAGGACATCCTGGTCCTGAAGATCGTGAAGCGACTCCTCGACACCGGGATCTCGCTGCAGAACATCCGCGTCGCCGTCGACCACCTGCGCAAACGCGGTGTCGAGGACCTCGCCCGCATCACCCTGTTCTCCGACGGCACCACCGTTTACGAGTGCACCTCGGCCGAAGAGGTCGTCGACCTGCTGCAGGGCGGTCAGGGTGTGTTCGGCATCGCCGTCGCAGGCGCGATGCGCGAGCTGTCGGGCACCATCGCCGATTTCCCGGGCGAGCGCGCCGACGGTGCGATCGCCGAGACCGCCCCCGAGGACGAGCTCGCGGCTCGCCGCAAGACCCGCGCGCGCCGCACCGGCTAGACTCTTCCTACGTCGCCGCGACACGGGAGAGCGTCGTGACCCGCGAGGGTCTCGGCCGCCGAAGGAGCAACACCTCTCCGCCAATCTCTCAGGCCCCAGGACCGTGTCGTACGCCGGCGTCTCTGGAAAGTGGTGACCGAGTCACCCGCCCACGGTGAAAGGCCGCTCCGAGCGGCTGAATCTCTCAGGCGCCCGAGCCGACCCATCGCGTCGGTGACGGCAGGACAGAGGGGGAGGACCCACCTCAGTCCGGCGTGCCGCCGGACTCGGCGCAAAGGTTCTCCCGTGACCGAGCTGTTCTCCGATGTCTTCGCAGACCGCCATGTCGGACCCGATTCCGACGACCTCGCCCGCATCCTGTCGGTGCTGGAGATCTCCTCTCTCGACGACCTCGCCGATCGGGTGGTGCCCGCCTCGATCGCCGACCCGGCCGACGCCAACGGTCTGCAGACGCTGCCGCCGGCGGCCACCGAGGTCGAGGCCCTCGCCGAGCTGGCCGAACTGGCCTCGCAGAACACCGTCGCCACCTCGATGATCGGCCTGGGCTACTACGGCACCCACACCCCGGCGGTGCTGCGGCGCTCCATCATCGAGAACCCCGCCTGGTACACCGCCTACACCCCGTACCAGCCCGAGATCAGCCAGGGCCGACTTGAGGCACTCCTCAACTTCCAGACGATGGTGTCCGACCTGACCGGCATGGACGTCGCGAACGCGTCGATGCTCGACGAGTCGACCGCCGCGGCCGAGGCCATGACGCTGCTGCGCCGCGCGAACAAGAGCAAGTCGCCGCGTTTCCTCGTCGACACCGACGTGTTCCCGCAGACCGCCGCGGTGATCACCACCCGCGCCGAGCCGCTCGGCATCGAGGTGGTCCGTGCCGATCTCACCGCCGGCCTGCCCGACGGCGAGTTCTTCGGCGTGCTGCTCCAGGTGCCCGCCGCCTCGGGCGCGGTCATCGACGCCGCCCCCATCATCGCCGCCGCCCACGAGCGCGGCGCGCTGGTCGCCGTCGGTGCCGATCTGTTGGCCCTGACCCTCATCACCGCGCCCGGCGACCAGGGTGCCGACGCCTGCTTCGGCACCACGCAGCGCTTCGGCGTGCCGATGGGCTTCGGTGGACCCCACGCCGGGTACCTGTCGGTGCACACCGCCCACGCCCGCCAGCTGCCCGGCCGTCTGGTCGGGGTGTCGAAGGACGCCGACGGCAACCTCGCCTACCGGCTGTCGCTGCAGACCCGTGAGCAGCACATCCGCCGCGACAAGGCGACCAGCAACATCTGCACCGCCCAGGTCCTGCTCGCCGTCCTCGCCGCCATGTACGCGAGCTACCACGGCCCGAAGGGACTCACCGGCATCGCCGAGCGCGTGCACGCCCGCGCGACGTCGATCGCGAACTCGTTGACCGCCGGTGGCGTCGACGTCGTGACCGACACCTACTTCGACACCCTGTTGGTGACGGTGCCCGGCCGTGCCGCCGACGTCGTGGCGGCCGCCAAGAACGACGCGAACATCAACCTGCGTCTCGTCGACGCCGACCACGTCGGCGTCGCCTGCGACGAGACGACCACCGCCGAGCACGTCGCCGCGGTCGCCGCCGCCTTCGGGGTCGACCTCGCCGACGCGTCGGCTCCGGCGCCGATCAGCCCCGCACGTACCTCGGAGTTCCTGACCCACCCCGCGTTCAGCCGGTACCACACCGAGACGGCCATGCTGCGCTACCTGCGGCGACTGTCCGACAAGGACATCGCCCTCGACCGCAGCATGATCCCGCTCGGCTCGTGCACGATGAAGCTCAACGCGGCCGCGGAGATGGAGCCGATCACCTGGCCCGAGATCGCCGGCCTGCACCCGTTCGCCCCGAAGGCCGACGTCGCCGGGATGCGGACCATGATCACCCGCCTCGAGAAGTGGCTGTCGGACATCACCGGATACGACCGGATCAGCCTGCAGCCCAACGCCGGTTCGCAGGGTGAGTACGCGGGTCTGCTCGCGATCCGCAAGTACCACCTCAGCCGCGGCGACGAGACCCGCGACATCTGCCTCATCCCGTCGAGCGCGCACGGCACCAACGCCGCCTCGGCGGTGATGGCGGGCATGCGCGTCGTGGTCGTCGCGTGCCGTGCGAACGGTGACGTCGACACCGCCGACCTCAAGGAGAAGATCGCGACCCACGCCGAGACGCTGGCCGCGATCATGATCACCTACCCCTCGACCCACGGTGTCTTCGAGCACGAGGTCCGCGAGATCTGCTCGGCCGTCCACGACGCCGGCGGTCAGGTCTACGTCGACGGCGCGAACCTCAACGCTCTCGTCGGTGTCGCCCGACCGGGCCAGTTCGGCGGCGACGTCAGTCACCTGAACCTGCACAAGACGTTCTGCATCCCGCACGGCGGCGGCGGACCCGGTGTCGGACCGATCGGCGTCCGCGAGCACCTCGCGGAGTTCCTGCCCGGACACCCGCTCGACGACGACCTGCCCGGCGACATCACCATCTCGGGCGCACCGTACGGCTCGGCGTCGATCCTGCCGATCACCTACGCCTACATCCTGATGATGGGGGCCGAGGGGCTGCGACGGGCCACGCTCACCGCCATCGCGTCGGCCAACTACATCGCCAAGCGACTGGCCGACCACTACCCGGTGCTCTACACCGGGGCGAACGGCACCGTCGCGCACGAGTGCATCCTCGACCTCCGCCCGATCACCAAGGCGACCGGCGTCACCGTCGACGATGTCGCGAAACGACTCGCCGACTACGGTTTCCACGCGCCGACGATGAGCTTCCCGGTGTCGGGGACCCTGATGGTCGAGCCCACCGAGAGCGAGAACCTCGACGAGATCGACGCCTTCATCGACGCGATGGTCGCCATCAAGGCCGAGATCGACAAGGTGGGCGACGGCACCTGGGCCGTCGACGACAACCCGCTGCGGGGCGCACCGCACACCTCCGAGTGTCTGGTGGCGCAGTGGGATCACCCCTACACCCGCGAGGAGGCCGCGTTCCCGAACGGACGACCCAGCGCCGGTGCGCGCGACAAGGTGTGGCCCTCGGTGCGCCGGATCGACGGCGTCTACGGCGACCGCAACCTGGTGTGCAGCTGCCCGCCCATCGAGGCCTTCAGCGAGCCCGTCGAGGCCTGAGCGGGTCAGCCGACCCGAGTCGAGGTTCGGCTACCCGCCGAGCACGAGTTGCGCGATCGCGGCGCCGGCGGCCGGTTCGGGCGCCGGCATCGGGGTCGCGGTGACGTCGAACGACACCGCCGCGGTCCGGGTGGGAAGCGATGCGCCGCCCCGGAATCCGAGCGTGGTGATGGTCCGCAACTGGTCCGGTGTCCGCGCGAACCGGAAGAACGCAGCGACGGCCTCGGCCTGGGTGGCGCTCACCTGCGGGCCGGTCAGGTCGACGACCGGGTGATCGGCCGTGGGTGTCGTGCCCTGGGGCCGTAGCTCGACCACCGATGGTTGTGCGGTGTCCTTGGTGGCGGCGTAGAGGGCCTGTTCGGTGATCGGGACGGCGTGGACGGCCGCCCCCGCCGGGTCACCGTTGCCCGCGATCGTCGTCAAGGTCCGCTGCGCGCTGCCGTCGGTCGCGACGGGGGAGCGTCGGCGCAGATCGAGCAGTGTCGAGGTCACCTGCCGCGACTGCGCATCGGCCACGGTGAGGCCGTTCGCCGTCGCCCGACCCACCTCGGTCGCCACGGCCTGCGATGCGAGCACGGTCGCGTCGCTGCCCGGGCCCGACGCGCGGGCCATCTGCAACGAGCCCCAGCCCCGCAACCCGAACTCGGCGAGGCTGTTGTCGTTGCGCTGCAGGGTGGGCAGTTCGATCCACGACACCCGCCCCGCCGCGGCCCGCGCGAACTCCGGTGCCACCGCCAGCACCACGGGCGACGACACCAACGACTCCGGGTCGCCGTCGACGATCGCTGAACGGGCAGCCAGCAGCTGTGCACTCCACACCGACGACGCCGGCACCCACGCCGCGGGGTAGGCGCCCATCGATGCGGTGTCCCAGGTACCGGTCAGTCCCTCGAGCGTGGTCTTCGGGTCCGACGGTCGCACCGTCACCGTCACGCACGCATCGCGCACGACGGGCCGGGTCGCCGAGTAGGCCTGCGCGATCGTGGCCAGTGGTGTGGCGATGTCGGCGTCGGCGAGAACGGTGACCGTCTGCTCGCCTTCCACGCAGGTACGCGCGGCAGCGTCACCGTCGTCGGACAGGCTGGTGCCCAGCAGGTTCCAGCCCACTACGAGCGCCACCACCACGATCACCGCGAGGATCGTCAGCGACAACCCCCGGCTGACGCCGCGGCGGCGCGTCTCGTCGGTGCGGTGCTGACCCATAGGCGACGAGGATAGCCTCGCCGATCAGCCCTGCGCGGCCTTGTACTCCCGGCGACGGCGATGCAGGATCGGCTCGGTGTAGCCGCTGGGCTGCGTGGTCCCGGACAGGATCAGCTCCTTCGCCGCCTGGAAGGCGATGTTGGAGTCGAAGTCGGGGGCCAGCGGCCGGTAGGTCGCGTCGCCCTCGTTCTGTCGGTCGACGACCGGCGCCATCCGCTCCAGCGAGGCGACGACGTCGGCCTCGGAGACGATGCCGTGGCGCAGCCAGTTCGCGAGGAGCTGGCTGGAGATCCGCAGCGTCGCGCGGTCCTCCATGAGCGCGACGTCGTGGATGTCGGGGACCTTCGAGCAACCGACGCCCGCATCGATCCACCGGACCACGTAACCGAGGATCGACTGGCAGTTGTTGTCGAGCTCCTGCTGCTTCTCCTCGTCGCTCCAGTCGGTGTTCGGGGCGAGCGGGATGGTCAGGATGTCGTCGACCGAGGCCGGGTCGCGCTTGGCGATCTCGTCCTGACGCTCGAACACGTCGACCTGGTGGTAGTGCAGCGCGTGCAGCGTCGCAGCCGTCGGCGAGGGCACCCACGCGGTGTTGGCGCCGGCCTTCGGGTGACCGATCTTCTGCTCGAGCATGTCGGCCATCAGATCGGGCATCGCCCACATGCCCTTGCCGATCTGTGCGTGGTGCTGCAGACCCGCGTGCAGGCCGGTGTCGACGTTGAAGTCCTCGTACGCCTTGATCCACGCCTGCGACTTCATCTCGGCCTTGCGGACGACGGCGCCGGCCTCCATCGAGGTGTGGATCTCGTCGCCGGTGCGGTCGAGGAAGCCGGTGTTGATGAAGACGACCCGCTCGGATGCCGCGGCGATACAGGCCTTGAGGTTGACCGTGGTACGGCGTTCCTCGTCCATGATGCCGACCTTGAGGGTGTTCTCGGGCAGCCCGAGCAGCTTCTCGACACGACCGAACAGCTCGACGGTGAAGGCGACCTCGTCGGGACCGTGCATCTTCGGCTTGACGATGTAGATCGAACCGGTGCGCGAGTTCTGCAGGCCGTCGGCGCTCATGCCGTGGACGCCGATGAGCGAGGTGAAGATCGCGTCGAGGATGCCCTCGGGCGCCTCGGCGCCGTCGGCGGTGACGACCGCGTCGTTGGTCATGAGGTGGCCGACGTTGCGGACGAACAGCAGCGACCGACCCGGCAGGGTGAGCTCACCGCCACCGGGCGCGGTGTAGACGCGATCGGGGTTGAGCACACGGGTGAAGGTCTTGCCGCCCTTGCTGACCTCTTCGGCCAGATCACCCTTGTTGAGTCCCAACCAGTTCCGGTATCCGAGCACCTTGTCGTCGGCGTCGACCGCGGCGACGGAGTCCTCGAAGTCCATGATCGTGGTGATCGCCGACTCGACGAGGACATCCTTGATGCCCGCGGGGTCGGTGGAGCCGATGGGGGAGTCGGCGTCGATCTGCACCTCGAGGTGCAGTCCGTTGTGGCGCAGCAGGACACCGGTCGGGGCCGAGGCCTCGCCGGTGAACCCGACGAACGCGGCCGGATCGGCAAGAGCGGTGGTCGAGCCGTCGTCGAGGGTGACCGTGAGGACGGTGCCGTCGACGGCCAGGCCGGTCACCGACGCCCACGAACCGCCCTCGAGCGCGACCGCGCCGTCGAGGACGTTCTTGGCGTAGGCGATGACCTTGTCGCCACGGACCTTGTTGTACGAGCTGCCCTTCTCGGCGCCGTCGGTCTCGGGGATCGCGTCGGTGCCGTAGAGCGCGTCGTACAGCGAACCCCAGCGCGCGTTGGAGGCGTTGAGCGCGAAGCGTGCGTTGAGGACCGGGACGACGAGCTGCGGGCCGGCGGTGCTGGTGATCTCGGTGTCGACGCCGGCGGTGGTGATCTGGAAGTCCGCGGGCACCTCGACGAGGTAGCCGATGTCCTGCAGGAACGCCTTGTAGGCGCCGGCCTCGAAGGTGTTGTCGCGGTGCCATGCGTCGATCTGCTGCTGCAGCTCATCGCGGACGCCGAGCAGCTCGCCGTTGCGGGGCGCGAGATCGGTGATGATCTCTGCGACACCGTTCCAGAACGCGTCGGTGTCCACACCGGTGCCGGGCAGGGCCTCGGAGGTGATGAAGTCGTGCAGAACGGACGCGACCTGCACGCTGTTCCCGCCTTCTCCGACTGTGACCCGCTCGGTCATGACTGCCTCGCTTCTCCTGGTGTGGACGTGTGTTCGGCGTTCAGGTTACTCGGCGGTAAGCGGGCGTCGTCGCTCAGGTTGCGCTGATCAGGGCCGCGCAACGATCGATGAGACGGCGACGCAGCACCGCCGCCCGCCGAGCCGACGCCGCCTGCAGCCGAACGTATTCGGCACGACCACGGGCCGATTCGATCTCGATCGGCGCGAAGCCGAGCCCGGCGAGGTCGTAGGGGCTCGCGCGCATGTCGAGCGCCCGGAGGTCGAAGGCGAGTTCGAGGGCGTCGACGACGGTCTCGGAGTCGATGAGGGGCACCAGCTTGTGCGCCCATTTGTAGAGATCCATCCCGGCGTGCACGCATCCGGGTTGCTCCCGGTCTACCTGGGTCGACCGCGACAGCGGCTCGACGTTGCGCCCGGTCGCGTCGTCGGTGAAGAAGCGGAACGCGTCGAAATGGGTGCAACGCAGATCCGCCGCCTCCACGACGGCGTCGGTGTCGGTCTCGGACAGGCGCAGCGGCGCGGGGTGCCGCCGCGTGTCCGGGGCGCGGTAGACCATCGCCCACTCGTGCAGGCCGAAGCAGTTCAGACGCGGCGCGCGGGATTCGGTCGCCGACAGGAGGCGGTGCACGAACGCGACGGTGGTGAGCCGGTCGGCGAGGTGGTCGGGATCGACCGTCAGGTGCCCGTCATCGGTGACCGCGTAGTGCGGGAACTGCCGATGCGGTGGTTCGCCGCCGAGCGCCACGCCGAAACCGGGGTGCCACCGACGCAGCTGTGCCGGCTTGTGGCTGTAGTAGCGGAACAGGAACTGCCACACCGGGTGTGCCTCACCCGACGCCGTCTGCTGCGGGTGTGCCGTCAGCAGTGTGTCGACGCGGTCGCGATGCGTCGATGCGCGCTGCGCCCACTCATCCGGCGCGAGCACCCGGCCGGTGGTGGTGATGGACACGCTCACACCCGGTGGGTCTCGTCGCGCACGGTGCCGACGAACTCCTCCACGAGATCCTCGAGCGCGACGACCCCGATGGTGCGGCCGTTGCCGTCGACGACCGCGCCGAGATGGGCGCTGGTGCGGCGCAGGTGGGCGGTGGCCTCGTCGAGCGAGGTGTCGCCGGAGATCACCGGCAGGGGTCGGATCTTGTCGACACCGATCACCGAGTCCTGGCCCACCAGATCGTCGAGGATCTCGTCGAGAACGTCCTTGAGGTGCAGATAGCCGGTGTAGACGCCGTCGACACCGCGGACAGGGAACCGGGAGAACCCGGTGTCGGACACCGCCTTCTCGATCGATCCGAGGGTGGGTCCGGACCGTCCGGTGCCCGGTTCGACGGTCACCTGGACGCTGCGGAGTTCGTCGAGTCCGATCGCCACCTCCGACACCGTTCGACCGGTCGTGCGCAGGGCGCGGGTCAGTCGGTCGTGCTCCTCGGCGTCGATGAGCCCCTCCTCGCGGGACTCGCCGATCATCTCGGCGAGCTCGCCGGCCGAGACCGTCGCGTCGAGTTCGTCCTTCGGCTCCACCCGCATCGCCCGCAGCGACAGGTTCGCCGCGAGGTTGTAGAAGGCGATCAGCGGGTGGGCGACGCGGATGAAGGCGAGGTGGGCGGGCACCAGCAACATCGCCGAGCGTTCCGGCCCGGCCAGCGCGATGTTCTTCGGCACCATCTCACCGAGCAGGATGTGCAGGATCACCACGAGGATCAGCGCGATGGTGAACCCGATCGGGTGCAGGAAGGCGTCGGGGACACCGGCGAGGTCCATCGGTTTCTCGATGAGATGCGCGACGGCGGGTTCACCGACGCGGCCGAGCAGGATCGAGCAGATCGTGATGCCGAGCTGTGCGCCGGCGAGCATGAGCGACAGCTCCTGGCCCGCCCGGATGACCGTCGTCGCGCGACGCTTGCCCTGATCGGCCAGCGCCTCGAGCCGGTCGCGGCGGGCGGAGATCAGCGAGAACTCGGCGCCGACGAAGAACGCGTTGCCCGCCAGCAGTGCGACGGCGAACAGCACACCGAGGATGTCGTTCACGACGGCGCCTCCCCGGACTCGGGGATCGGGGTCAGCGACACGACGTCGATGCGTCGACCGTCCATGCGGACGACACGGGCGCGCCACCGCGGGGCGACCGGCATCGGGTCCCCGCCGGAGTCCTCGTCGTCGGCTCCGTCGCGTTCGGGCAGGTCGACCTCGTCGCCCTCGGTCGCGAGACGGCCCAGGGTCTGCATGACCAGACCGCCCAGGGTGTCGTAGTCGCCTTCGGGGGCGCGGTAGCCGGTCGCCTCGGCGAGTTCGTCGATGCGCAGCAGCCCGGCGCAGGTGTAGCCGGTGCCGTCCGGGGCGACGTCGGCCTGCTCGTCGTCGTGCTCGTCGGTGACGTCGCCGACGATCTCCTCGATGAGGTCCTCGGTCGTCACGATCCCCGCGGTGCCCCCGTACTCGTCGACGACGATGGCGACCTGCATCCCGTCGGCGCGGATGCGCCCCATGAGAGCGTCGCCGTCGAGGCTGGCGGGCACCACCGGCACCGCGCGCGCCAACACCCCGAGGGTGGTGGACTCGCGCTCGGCGAGCGGCACCGTGAACGCCTGCTTGATGTGGACGAAGCCGCGGATGTTGTCGAGATCGCCCTCGACCACGATCGGGAACCGCGAGAAGCCCGTCTCCGACGCGGCGACGATGAGGTCGCGCACGTTGGCATCCTGATCGAGCGCGTCGACGGTGACCCGAGGGGTCATCAGTTCCTCAGCGGTGCGCTCGCCGAACTGCAACGACCGGCTGACCAGCAGCGCGGTGCCCTTGTCGAGCGCGCCCTCACGGGCCGAGTTGCGGACCAGCGACCCGAGTTCCTGCGGCGACCGCGCCGAGCGCAGTTCCTCGGCGGGCTCGATGCCCAGCCGGCGCACGAGCATGTTCGCGCTGCCGTTGAGTCCGTTGATGGCCCATTTGAACGCCGTCGAGAACGCGGTCATCGGGCCCGCGGTGCCCCGGGCGGTGGGCAGCGGTCGCGCGATGGCGTAGTTCTTCGGGATCAGCTCGCCGAGGATCATCGACAGCGACGTCGCGATCACCAGGGCGAGGACGATGGAGACGATGGAACTCACCTCGTCCGACGCCCCGACCGCGTCAAGTGCTGGTGAGAACAGCTGCGCGAGAACAGGTTCGGCGATGTAACCGGTCACCAGGGTCGTGATGGTGATGCCCAGCTGGGCGCCGGAGAGCTGGAACGACAGCGTGCGGTGGGCGCGGGCGACCTGCCGCGCGCGACGGTCGTCACGACGCCGGAGGTCCGATTCGACCGCCGAGCGCTCGAGGGCGGTCAGGGAGAACTCGGCCGCCACGAACAGAGCGGTGCCCAGGGTGAGGGCGATGAAACCGAGGAGGCTCCCGACGAGGATCAGTGCCTGCACGAGCAGTTGTCCTCCATGAGCGCCGCGGGGTGAGGTCGACCGGGCGCAGTTCGATGCGATGTCTGTGGTTCATCGTATCGGGTGACCGCGCTCACAGGTCAGACGAGCGGGGGCTCACCATCCGCTCGGGAGCGGCCGCCCCTCGGCGAAGCCTGCCGCCGACTGCACGCCGAGCACCACCTTCTCGTGCAGTTCGTCGAGTGTCCGCGCACCCACATAGGTGGCGGTGCTCCGCACGCCGGAACAGATGTGGTCGATGAGGTCCTCCACGCCGGGGCGTTGCGGATCGACCAGGATCCGTGAACTCGAGATGCCCTCCTCGAACAAACCCTTGCGTGCCCGATCGAAGGCGCTGTCGGTGGCGGTGCGTGCGGCGACCGCACGTTTGGACGCCATGCCGAAGCTCTCCTTGTAAGGGCGACCGGAGGGATCGTGCTGCAGATCGCCCGGGGATTCGAAGGTGCCGGCGAACCACGAACCGATCATCACGTTCGAGGCACCGGCGGCGATCGCGAGCGCGACGTCACGCGGGTGTCGGACGCCGCCGTCGGCCCACACGTGTGCACCGCGGGCGCGCGCCACCGCGGCGCATTCGGCGACGGCCGAGAACTGGGGTCGTCCGACGCCGGTCATCATGCGGGTGGTGCACATGGCGCCGGGCCCGACACCGACCTTCACGATCGAGGCCCCCGCGTCGAGCAGATCGGTGGTGCCCCGCCCCGACACCACGTTCCCCGCGGCCAACGGGACACCGAGCGCGGCCTCGGAGATGGCCCGGACCGCGGCGATCATCTTCTCCTGGTGACCGTGCGCGGTGTCGACGACGAGGACATCGGCGCCGGCGGCGACGAGCGCCGTCGCCTTGCCCACCACGTCGCCGTTGATCCCGACCGCGGCGGCCACCCGAAGACGCCCCTGCGCGTCGGTGTTGGGCTGGTAGATGCCGGTGCGCAGCGCGCCGGTGCGGGTCAGGACCCCCATGAGTTCACCATCGGTCCCGGTGAGGATCGCGACACCGAGATGATGGTCGGTGAGTGCGTCGAACACCGCACGCGGATCGGAGTCGACCGGCATCGACACCACCGTCGTGTCGAGCACCTCCCGCAGACGCGCGAAACGATCGACACCGGCGCACGCGGATTCGGTGACGATGCCGAGCGGCCGACGGTTGTCGTCGAGCACGACCACCGCGCCGTGCGACCGCTTCGGCAGCAACGCCATCGCGTCCGACACCGAGTCCTCGGGACCGAGGGTCACCGGGGTGTCGGCGACGAGGTGGCGACTCTTCACCGCCGCGATGGACTCGGCCGCGGCCTCGGCGGGTAGATCCTGGGGGAGCACCACGACCCCGCCGCGGCGGGCGACCGTCTCGGCCATGCGCTTGCCGGCGACTGCGGTCATGTTCGCCACGACGATGGGGATCGTCGTGCCGGTGCCGTCGCGGCTGGTCAGATCCACGTCGAAGCGCGAGGCGACATCGCTGCGGCCGGGCACCACGAAGACGTCGTCGTAGGTGAGGTCGGTGGTCGGGGTCTGTCCGTCGAGAAACCTCAAGGGCTCAGGCCTCGACCTCGGTCCGGCCCTCACTCCACAGCGTGTGGAACGTGCCCTCCTTGTCGATGCGCTGGTAGGTGTGCGCGCCGAAGTAGTCGCGCAGACCCTGGGTGAGGGCGGCGGGCAGGCGGTCGGCGCGCAACGCGTCGTAGTACGACAGCGACGACGCGAACGCCGGCACGGGGATGCCCATCTGGGTCGCGGTCACGACCACGCGGCGCCAGCTGTCGACGGCCTTCTCGACCGCGTCGCGGAAATACGGCGCCAGCAGCAGGCTCGGCAGGTCGGCGTTCTCGTCGTACGCCTCGACGATGCGGTTGAGGAACTGCGCGCGGATGATGCAGCCGCCGCGCCAGATGGTGGCCATCGCGCCCGGGTGCAGGTCCCAGTCGTATTCCTTGCTGCCCGCGGCGATCTGGTCGAAGCCCTGCGCGTAGGCGACGACCTTCGACGCGTAGAGCGCCGAGCGGATGTCGTCGATGAACTGATCGGTGTCGGTCGGCGCCTCGCCGAGCGTCCCCGACTCCAGTCCGTTGGCGGCCTTGCGCTGGTCGAGTGCGCTCGACAGGGCGCGGGAGAACACCGCCTCGCCGATGCCGGTGGTCGGGACGCCGAGGTCGAGTGCGGACTTCACCGTCCAGCGTCCGGTGCCCTTCTGGCCGGCGGCGTCGACGATGACGTCGACGAGCGGCTTGCCGGTGTCGGCGTCGGTCTGGGAGAGGACCTCGGCGGTGATCTCGATGAGGTAGCTCTCGAGGTCGCTGGAGTTCCACTCGCGGAAGACGTCGGCGATCTTGTCGACCGGGAGGTCGAGGGCCTTGCGGAGCAGGTCGTAGGCCTCGCCGATGAGCTGCATGTCGGCGTACTCGATGCCGTTGTGCACCATCTTCACGAAGTGCCCCGACCCGTCGGGGCCGATGTGGGTACAGCACGGGGTGCCGTCGACGTGTGCCGAGATCGACTCGAGGAGCGGGCCGAGCGACTCGTAGGCCTCCTTGGGGCCACCGGGCATGATCGACGGGCCCTCGAGCGCGCCGACCTCGCCACCGGAGATTCCGGCGCCGACGAAATTCAGCCCGCGGTCGCTCATCTCCTTCTCGCGCCGGATGGTGTCGGTGTAGAGGGAGTTGCCGCCGTCGATGATGACGTCGCCCTCCTCCATGGCGTCGGCGAGCTCACCGATCACCGCGTCGGTGGCGTCGCCGGCCTTCACCATGATGAGCACGCGGCGCGGCTTCTCCAGCGCGGCGATGAACTCCTCGATGGTCTCGGTGCGGACGAAGTCACCCTCGGAGCCGTGCTTGTCGATGAGGGCGTCGGTCTTGGCGATGCTCCGGTTGTGCAGCGCGACCGTGTGCCCGTGACGGGCGAAGTTGCGGGCGATGTTGGAACCCATGACCGCCAGACCGGTGACACCGATCTGTGCGCGTGCAGTGCCCGAGGAGGTGTCAGCCGATGTGCTCTGTGTCATGTGACCCAGCCTATTCCGTCGCGCCGAGGAGATGCTCCGCGAGGGTCAGGCGGTGAGCAGTCGACTGAGTTCGGTGAGCCAGGGGATGGCCACCGCGAGGGTGGGCAGCACCAGGATGCCGACCGCGCACACGTACGCGGCCAGGGCGGCGGTGCGTGCGGGCTCGTCGTGGGTGAGGCGGCGGACGCGCGTGAGGGTGGTGGGGCCGCCGACGGCGAGCGCCCCGCGCGGTGCGACCGAATCGGCGCACGCCACCAGGGCCCGACCGAGCGGCGTGGGTCCGGTGGCCCGCACGGCGTGGTCGTCGGCGAGGACCTCGACCAGGAGTTGGACGGCACCGAGAGCGGACTTGCTGCGGATGAAGCGCGGGAACGCGGCGTGCACGGCGATGAACGCCTCGAGGATGAGGTCGTGGCGGGCACGCAGGTGCGCGCGCTCGTGTGTGATGACGGCCTCGAGCTCGTCGGGGTTCAGGCGGGCGATGACGCCCTCGCTGAGCACGACGCGCTGCCGCAGTCCGGGCAGGCAGTACGCGATGGGTTGCTCGACCTCGAGCATGCGGACGTCGCGGGCCAACAGTTGCCGATCGCAGCGGCTGCGGTCGACGCAGTCGAGCAGGTCGATCAGTTGGCGGTGGGCCGAGCGGCGGGCGCGGGTGCGTACGCCCACCCGTACGACGGTGTACATCAGGCGTGCACCGATGACGAGGGTGAGGACGAAGACACCGACGTAGACGAGCCACAGGGTGATGCCGAGGGAGTCGATCTCGTCGAGCGGGTTCGTCGTCGGCCGTCCATCGGGTCCGACGACCAGCAGGTTGGAGGCGATGGCGAGTCCGCAGCTGAAGGCCGAGAGCACGGCGGCCAGCGCGACCGCCTGCCACAGGGTCATGGCAGCTCGCGGGGCACGCAGCGTCCACCGTGCCCGGGAGAGCCACTCGGCGACCGGCCCGGTGAGGATCAGGGCGAAGAGCCCGAATACCAAGGCGGTCATCAGTGAGTCCTACGGGTCGCGGTGCGCGGCGGGTGACACCGCCATTCTACCCGGGAGAGCATGTCCTCCAGGCACAGATGCGACTGCCCGGTCAGCGGCTTCCGGAGTCCGGACGGGCGGCCTCGAGTTCGTCGAGAGCGCGTCGCAGGGCGTCGGCCTCGTCGGCGCCCACGCGGCCCACGAAGGAGACCAGCGCCGCGTGGCGCGATGTCGACTCGTCGGCCTCGCTCAGTGCGTCGACCATGAGGCTCGCGACGAGGTGTTCGCGCGGGTGGGTGGGGGAGTACTGGTGAGCGCGGTCGTCACGGATCTGCGTGACCAGGTTCTTCTTGGCCAGGCGCTGCAGCACCGTCATCACGGTCGTGTAGGCCAGCTCGCGGTCACGCGACAGCGCTGCGTGTACCTGCCGCACCGTCTGCGGGCGGTCGCTGGACCAGAGATTGTCCATGACCGCGCGTTCCAGATCACCCAAACCGCTCATCCTCCCGAGTTTACCGATGTATGCGGTGCGGGGCGTCACCGCAGGCCCCGCGATCGTGATACTGGCCGCGACGGCCAGTTAGTCGACCCACTTGACGATCTCGATAAGGGTAGCCTATCTTAATCACAACGTCGGACCGCGCGAGCGTCCTGAGGGCTGCAGAGACCCCCGGTCCACGCCACGGCAGGCCCCACACCCCCGGTGTGGGGCCTGCCGGTTTTCCGCTCCGTTTCCCCGCCGCGGTCGTGGCATAGGGTCACCTCATCCGACCCCCGAAGGAGTTCCCGTGGCAGACGAACTGTCGATGACCGACATGGTGACCAGCGGACTCGACGCCACCCTCGGCTTCGACTACTCGACGATCAGCGGAGACGGTTCCGTCGCGAGCTTCGAGGCCGGGGCCGTCCACCATCAGCCCTACGGGATCGTCCACGGCGGCACGTACTGTGCGCTCGTCGAATCGCTGGCCTCGGTGTCGGCGGCGAAGTGGTTGCAGGACAAAGGCCTGCCGGCCAGCGTCGTGGGGGTCAACAACTCGACCGACTTCCTCAAAGCGGTCCGCAGCGGCCGGGTGACCGGCCGGGCCGTCCCGATCCATCGCGGGCGTTCGCAGCAGCTGTGGCAGGTCGACATCACCGACGCCGACGACCGGTTGGTCGCCCAGGGTCGCGTCCGTCTGCAGAATCTCGACAACCGACCGTCCTGAGGTGACGGCGATGACCGGCCTGACCGATCGCGCCGCGCAGCGGATGGACGCGATCCTCGACCCCGTCGACGCTCGACTCGACGCCATGTACCCCGATGTGCGCGTCGACGAACAACCCGTCCACACCGTGTACGTCGGCGCCGACGTCGTGGCGAGCGACACCCTCTCACTGTGGTCGACCGAGGCGGTGTCGATCGCCGAGGCGAACCGTCCGGTGCTCGTCGCACTGTCCTCCGATGCCGCGGTCGACGCCGTGATCGCCCGGTTGCGCCGCGACCCCGTCGACGACTTGCGCATCGACCTCGAGGACGGATACGGCAACCGACCCGACGACGTCGAGGACGCCCACGCCCGCGCGGCCGGCGAGGTGCTCGCCCATTGGTCACGCACCGCCACCGGACCGCGGTTGTCCTCCGGGGTGCGGTGCAAGGGGCTCGGTGCGGCCGAACGGCGTCGCGGGCTGCGGAGCATGGAGATGGTGCTCACCGGCGCGGGCGGGGTGCCCAACCGATTCGTGTTCACCGTGCCGAAACTGCGCGCGGTCGAACAGGTCGACGCCGTGGTCGCGCTCTGTGAGGAGATCGAACGCGCGCACGGACTCGGCGAGAACACCGTCCGGTTCGAGCTACAGATCGAGAGTCCGCAGGCGGTGATCGGATTCGACGGTACCGCCACCGTGGCCGCCGCCATCCACCGTTCGGGTCCGCGACTGAGCGGATTGCATTACGGTACCTACGATTACAGCGCCGCGATGGGTGTGGTGTCGGCGCATCAGTCACTCGAACACCCCGTCGCCGACCACGCCAAGGCCGTCATGCTCGCCGCCGCTGCGCAGACCGGGGTGTGGGTGAGCGACGGATCGACACAGGTCGTGCCGACCGGTGACCCCGACCGTGTCGCCTCGGCTCTCCGACGCCACCACCGTCTGGTGCGGCGTTCCCTCGAATGCGGCATCTACCAGGGCTGGGACATGCACCCGGGACACCTGGTGACCCGATGGTTGGCGGTGCAGACGTTCTTCGCCGAGGCGATGCCGGCCGCTGCGGCCCGTCTCGGTGGTCATCTCGAGCGGGTGACCGGCGACGGCACGGCCGACCCGGGATCCGACACCGGCGTGCTCGACGAGCCGGCCACCGCCCGGGCGATGGCCACGGTGGTGGCGCGGGGATGGGCGTGCGGCGCATTCACCCACGACGACGTCGCCGCGCTCGCACCCGCGATCACCCCGGCCCGCGTGGCCGCGGTGGCCGCAGGGCGTCGACCGGTCTGAGAACACACCTCGGCCGAGCGCGGTCGTCGCCGCGCCAGGCCACCGGCCGCGTGGCACTATGAGGGCTCGGTGGCCTGCGGGATCGGATCTGCCGGACGGGAAACGACGTCGGTGAGGAGGGCACGTGCGGCTGTCACTGCACGAACAGGAGCGGCTGATGATCTCCTACGCAGCCGAATTGGCGCGTCGCCGACAGGGCCGCGGACTGCTCCTCAACCACCCGGAATCGATCGCGGTCATCACCGACCACGTCCTCGAGGGCGCGCGCGACGGCCGATCGGTCGCGGAGTTGATGGCGTCGGGCCGTGAGGTGCTCACCCGCGAACAGGTGATGGACGGCGTGCCCGAGATGCTCCACGATGTCCAGGTCGAGGCCACATTCCCGGACGGGACGAAACTTGTCACCGTCCACGACCCGATCTCATGACCGCCCATCCGGCCGGCGCGAGCCGCGTGGTCCCCGGTGAGATCCTCTGCGACGACGGCGAGATCGAGATCAACGCCGGAGCGCCTGTGACGCAGATCGTCGTCGTCAACACCGGTGATCGACCCGTCCAGGTCGGCAGCCACTTCCACTTCGCGCAGTGCAATCCGGCGTTGTCGTTCCCCCGGGAGCAGGCGCACGGTCGACGACTCGACATCCCTGCGGGAACGGCCGTGCGTTTCGAACCGGGTATCGAGATGACCGTCGACCTCATCCCCATCGGCGGGGCCCGGGTGGTCCCCGGCCTCTCCCTCGACCCGCCGGGAAGGCTGGACTGACATGGCGTCGCTGCACAGGTCCCGATACGCGGAACTGTTCGGTCCGACCGTCGGCGACCGGATCCGCCTTGCCGACACCGACCTTCTCATCGAGGTGACCGAGGACCGCTGCGGCGGACCGGGTCTGGCCGGTGACGAGGCGGTGTTCGGCGGGGGCAAGGTGATCCGCGAATCGATGGGTCAGGGCCGCGCCACCCGCGCCGAAGGCGCCCCGGACACCGTCATCACCGGTGTCGTCGTTCTCGATTACTGGGGGATCATCAAGGCGGACCTGGGAATTCGTGACGGTCGCATCGTCGCTCTGGGCAAGGCCGGCAACCCCGACACCATGGACGGTGTGCACCCCGACCTCGTGATCGGCCCGTCGACCGAGATCATCGCGGGCAACGGCAAGATCGTGACCGCGGGCGGCATCGACTGCCACGTCCACTTCATCGCGCCGCAGATCATGGACGAGGCCCTCGGCAACGGGATCACGACGCTCATCGGCGGGGGCACCGGCCCGGCCGAGGGCAGCAAGGCGACCACGGTCACGCCGGGCGCGTGGCACCTGGCGTCGATGATCGCCGCCACCGACCACTGGCCGATGAACATCGCGCTGCTGGGCAAGGGCAACACGGTCGGGGCCGACTCCATGCGCGAGCAGATCCTCGCCGGCGCATCGGGATTCAAGGTGCACGAGGACTGGGGGAGCACCCCGGCGGCGATCGACGCCTGTCTACGGATCGCCGACGAGACCGGCGTACAGGTGGCCCTGCACTCCGACACCCTCAACGAGGCGGGGTTCGTCGAGCACACGCTCGGGGCCATCGCCGGCCGGGGGATCCACGCCTACCACACCGAGGGTGCCGGTGGCGGGCACGCACCCGACATCATCACCGTCGCAAGCTATCCGAACGTCCTGCCGAGTTCGACCAATCCCACGCGCCCGCACACCGTGAACACTCTCGACGAACACCTCGACATGCTGATGGTCTGCCACCATCTCAACCCCAGCGTGCCCGAGGACCTCGCCTTCGCCGAGAGTCGGATCCGTCCCTCGACGATCGCCGCCGAGGATCTGCTGCACGACCTCGGTGCGATCTCGATGATCGGCTCCGACGCCCAGGCCATGGGACGTGTCGGTGAGGTGGTGCTGCGCACGTGGCAGACCGCGCACGTGATGAAGTCCCGGCGGGGTTCGCTCGCCGGTGACTCCCGCGCCGACAACAACCGCGCCCGACGCTACGTCGCGAAGTACACGATCTGTCCCGCGGTGGCCCACGGCCTCGACCACGAGATCGGCTCGATCGAGGTGGGCAAGCTCGCCGACCTCGTGCTGTGGGAACCGGCGTTCTTCGGCATCAGGCCGCATGTGGTGGTGAAGGGCGGCGCCATCGCCTGGGCGGCCATGGGCGACGCCAACGCCTCGATCCCGACCCCGCAGCCGGTGCTGCCGCGCCCCATGTTCGGCGCCTCGGCGCCGGTCGCGGCCGACACCTCGCTGACATTCGTGACCCAGCAGGCCCTCGACGACGGTCTCGCCGACCGGCTCGGTGTCCGACGACGACTCGCACCGGTCGGCAATGTGCGCGCGGTGGGCAAGGCCGACATGCCGCTCAACGACGCCACCCCCGACATCGTCGTCGATCCCGACACCTTCACCGTCCGCATCGACGGCGAGGTGTGGGAGGAGCAACCGGCGACCTCATTGCCGATGGCCCAGCGCTACTTCCTGTTCTGATGGCCGCGCCGATACCGTTCGCGATGATGCTGACCCTGGCCGACTCCCGGCTGCCCGTCGGCGGACACGTGCACTCCGCGGGTGTCGAACAGGCGGTCGCCGATCGCCTCGTGACCGATGTCGCGAGCCTGCGCTCCCACCTCGAACACCGTGTCCGCACCGGTGGGCTCGTCGCCGCGTCGATCGCCGCCGCCGTCGCCGAGGGGCGGATCGACGAGGCCGACGCCCAAGGGGAGACCGACGCCCGCACACCGTCGGCGGCCGCGCGGGCGGCGTCGGTGGCGCAGGGGCGCGGCATGCTGCGCCTGGCCCGCCGCCGATGGCCGCATCACGACTTCGCCCCGCACGTGGGCCGGACACACCTGCCGGTGATCTCCGGGACGGTGGGGCGGCTCTGCGGTCTCGATGCGCGACAGACGGCGTTGGTCTCGCTGTACACGGCGATGACCGGTTCGGCGACCGCAGGCCAACGCCTGCTCGCCCTCGACCCGGCCGACGTCGCGATGGTCACGATGGATCTGGCCGGGGTGTGCGAGGAGACCGCAGACCTGGCCGCGCTCGAACTCGCCGATCTGTCCGACCCGGTCTTCGACGTCCTCGCCGAACGACACGAACGGCGTGACATGCCCCTGTTCGCCTCCTGACGCCCCGGCACGGACGACCGAGCCCTTGAGATGACCTAGCCCTTGAGATGACCGAGCCCCCGACCGCACCCGCAGCACGCACACACGAGGATGGTGACCATGCCCCCGCATCTGATCGACGGTGAACCCCACACCCATCACGACCGCCCGCGCCGGGAGCGCGTCGCAGGGGAGGCCCTGCGGATCGGTATCGGTGGGCCCGTCGGATCCGGAAAGACGGCACTTGTGGCGGCACTGTGCCGGCAACTGCGAGAAGAGCTCTCGGTCGCCGTGCTGACCAACGACATCTACACGACCGAGGACGCGGACTTCCTGCGTCGCAACGCGGTTCTCCCCGACGAACGGATCACCGCGGTCCAGACCGGTGGATGCCCGCACACCGCGATCCGCGACGACATCACCGCCAACCTCGACGCGATCGACGACCTCGTGGCGGCGAACCCGCCCCTGGACCTGATCCTCGTGGAGTCGGGCGGGGACAATCTCACCGCGACGTTCTCGACCGGACTGATCGACGTGCAGATCTTCGTCATCGACGTCGCCGGCGGCGACAAGGTGCCCCGCAAAGGTGGTCCGGGCGTGACGTTCTCGGATCTGCTCGTGGTCAACAAGACCGACCTGGCGCCGCTGGTCGGTGCGGACCTCGGCGTGATGGCCGGCGACGCCGCGCGTGTCCGCGAGGGCCGCCCCACCGCGTTGATCTCCCTGACCGACGACCCGGCCGCGAGCGACGTCCTCGCGTGGGTCCGTACGCAGCTCGCCGAGGTGGCCGGCGTCACGACCTGATGCACACCGACGTGCGCATCATCGCGCGCAGCGGTCGGACCCCGCTGATCCGCGCCACGGGCGGACTCGCGGTGCGGCAGACCGGTGTCGACCGGGTGCATCTGATCTCGACCGCGGCCACCCCGCTGGGCGGCGACCACATCAGCGTCAGCGTGCAGGTGCAGGCCGGCGCACGCCTGCACCTGCACACTGTCGCGGCCACCATCGCCCTGCCCGCGCGCCACGAGACCGTCTCCGATGCGGAATGGAACCTCGACGTCGCCGACGACGCGGAACTTGTGGTGGACCCACTGCCGACGATCGTCGCCGCCGATGCCGACCACCGCACGCGGACACACGTGCACGCGGCGTCGACCGCGAGGGTGACGATCGGGGAGACCGTGCAGATCGGACGGCACACCGAGGGGGCCGGACGGTGGTCGGGCCGGTTGCACGTCGACATCGACCGCGCCGCCGCCCTGCGACACCGCGTCGAACTCGACCGGTCGCGGCGCGCACTGATCAGCAGGTTCGTCTACCCCGACCCGCGGCCGGCCGCGGTCTCCCCGACCGCGGTCGCCGCACGACTGGACCTGCGCTGCGGTGCGACGCTCACGACCGTGGTGTCGGCGTCGCTCACCGACGCGAACTCCGCCCTGGCCGCGCTCTAACCGGCGTCGGCGCGTTCCTTCTCGACGACGTCGGGATCGCCGATGTTCTTCTCGGCCTCGGCCTGCGCGTCGGTCGTGCCCTCGACGTCTGCGCCGTCACCGGCGGGTGTGGACGTCGCCGCCGGGGGAGTCGGCGCATCCGCCGCCGGGATGCCCGACGACTCGTCGACCTTGTTCTCGGACTCGAGGTGGTGCAGATGGTCCATCGCGGTGCGCGCGTACACCTGCTGCTCGGTGACGGTCAGCTGCGACCGGTTGCGCGTGGTGAACGACACCGCCCAGTCGATGATGGTGCTCAGGCGACTGCGGAACCCGACGATGTAGACCAGGTGCAGCGCGAGCCAGCCGAGCCACGCGAAGAAGCCCTCGGTCTCGAAACGCTTGGAGGTGAACGGGATCGGGACGCTCATCACGGCACTGAACCGCGACACCGTCGCCATCGACCCCTTGTCGTGGTACTTGAACGGGGTGCGGTCCTCGGGCTTCTGACCGTTCAGGCCCGCCTTGATCGCGTCGGCCGCGTACCGGCCACCCTGGATGGCGCCCTGCGCCATGCCGGGCACGTCGTCGATCGACATCATGTCGCCGACGACGAACACGTTCGGGTGACCCGGGATCGAGAGGTCGGGCTGCACCTTCACGCGACCGGCGCGGTCGAGTTCGACGCCGCTCTGTTCGGCGAGCTGCTTGCCGAGCGGGCTCGCCGCGACGCCGGCCGACCACACCTTGCACTGCGACTCGATACGGCGGGTGGTGCCGTCCTTGTCCTTGACGGTGAGGCCGTTGTAGTCGAGGTCGACGACCATTGCGTTGAGCTGGATCTCGACGCCCATGCCCTCGAGCCGCTTGGCCGCCTTCGTGCCGAGGTTCTCACCCATCGGCGGCAGCACGGCGGGCGCGGCGTCGAGCAGGATCACCCGGGCGCTCGTCGGGTCGATGTTGCGGAACGTGTCCTTGAGGGTCTTGTCCGACATCTCCGCGATCTGGCCCGCGAGTTCGACACCCGTCGGTCCGGCGCCGACCACGACGAAGGTGAGCAGCCGGGCCCGTTCCTCGGGATCCTGCGACAGCTCGGCCTGCTCGAAGGCACCGAGGATGCGTCCGCGCAGTTCGAGCGCGTCGTCGATGGTCTTCATGCCGGGGGCGAACTCGGCGAACTGATCGTTGCCGAAATACGACTGCGCGGCACCGGCGGCCACGATGAGGCTGTCGAACGGCGTCTCGGTGAGGCGGGTCAGCAGCCGCGAGGTCACGACCTTGCGCTCGAGGTCGATCGACTCGACGTCACCGAGCAGCACTCGGGCGTTGTCCTGTTTGCGCAGGATGACGCGGGTGGCGGGGGCGATCTCGCCCTCCGAGACGATGCCGGTCGCGACCTGGTAGAGCATCGGCTGGAAGAGGTGGTGGGTGGTGCGGGCGATCAGGGTGACGTCGACATCGGCCTTGCGCAGGCGCTGTGTGCCGAACAGGCCGCCGAATCCCGAGCCGATCACCACGACGCGGTGTGGGTGTCGTCCGTCCGTCGTAGCGCTCATGGGCTTCTCCTGTCAGTCGACGTGCGGTGGGGCTGCCGCAAACGATGGTCACGCGTGGGCTCGACCGAGTGGGGGAGATCCGACCGATCGGGTCGGTCTCCGCGACCGTGCTCGACGCCAACGGTAGTCAATCCGTCCGACTCGCACGCGACAAGGCTCACACGACCTCGTCGAGGGAGGTGGGTGGCCACCGATGCCACGGGTCGATCAGGAGTGCGTGATCTGCGATCGACGGGCGCGGTAGGCGGCCACGCTGGCCCGGTTCCCGCAGTTGCGCTCGGCGCAGAAGCGGCGAGAACGGTTGCGTGACATGTCGATCAGTACGCAGTCACAGTCGTCGGCGACGCAGGTGCGGAGTCGGTCGAACTCGTCGGCACGGATGAGGTCGACGAACGCCATCGCGGTCTCGGCCCCGATGCGGTCGGCGAGCGGATCGCCCGAGTCGGTGACGTGGATGTGCCAGTCGGCCGTGTCGTGACGTGTCACGAACGGCCGGGCGCCCGATTCACGCAGTATCCGGTTCACCTCCGCGGCCGCGGCGTCGCGGTCGAGGTCCCAGAACCGGGCGAGTCGGTCGCGCAGCGCGCGGACCGCCTGCAGTTCTGTGACATCGCCGTCGTGGCGGCCGGTGTAGCCGTGGGTGTCGAGGAAGTCGCCGAGGTCATCGGTCGTGGCCAGCGTGTCGGTGTCGGTGCGCCCGGAATTGACCAGTGCGGTGACCGCGACCAACGCCGGCTCGGTGTCATGGGTGAAACGCATCTTGACTCCTGACAGGTGCGTGTCGTTTCCTTGTCATGAGCATAAGCTGCCGACGCTCATGACACACCGGATGCGACGGCACCAGGAGAGGCGAACCGATGCCACGCGCAACAACCACACCGACGGCGGGGCCCGGATCGGTGACGTCCGGCGTCGCGCTGGCCGCCGTCTCCGCGATGTCGTTCGGGATGTCGGGGCCGCTGGCCTCGGCGCTGATCGACGCCGGGTGGTCCTCGACGGCGGCAACCCTCCTGCGCCTGGGGCTCGGCGCGGTGGTGCTCGTGGTACCGGCCGCGATCATGGGGCGTCGGCGTCTCGCCACCATCGCCCGTGCACCCTGGTCGGTGCTCGCCTACGGCGTGATGGGGGTGGCGATGGTGCAGTTGTGCTTCTTCAACGCCGTTCGGCATCTCGATGTCGCCGTCGCTCTGCTCATCGAGTACAGCGCGCCGGTGCTGGTGCTGATCTACCGCCGGGTGGTCGGCGGGCATCGCGCCGGTCGTCTCACGCTGCTGGGCGCTGCTGTCGCTATCGCGGGATTGGTGACCGTGGTCATCGGTGGCGCCGCGGGGTGGTCGATCGACCCGATCGGTGTCCTCTGGGCCGGTGCCGCCGCCGTCGGGCTGGCCGGGTATTTCCTGATCGCCGGTCCGAGCGCGCGCGTCGACGTCGACGGGCGCAGTCGGGGTGACGTCGACCCGGTCGCGCTCACCTGTGGCGGACTCGTGATCGGAGCCCTCCTCGTCGGCGCGGCCGGCGCCGTCGGCTTGTTGCCAATGACGGCGAGCACCGCGGATGTCACCCTCGCCGGAGGCGAACTGCCCTGGTGGACCGCAGCCGTCGCGGTCGCGGTGATCTCGACCGCGATCGCCTACGTCACGGGGATCGCGGCCGTCCGGCGGTTGGGCCCCACCCTGGCGTCGTTCGTCGCGCTGGTCGAGGTGATCACGTCGGCGACGGCGTCGTGGATCCTGCTGGGCCAGTCGATGTCACCGGCTCAGATGGCCGGAGCCGTGGTGATGCTGTGCGGCATCGTGACCGTCCGACGCGGCACAGATCGCGGCGATGCCGCAGATGCCACTCAGGCCGTGAGCTCGGACGTCGACCCACGCACCCCCCACACGAAACGCGCGCTCTCCCAGTCGGAGCGGCGCAGCTCGTATTCGACCTCGCCGCGCTCGTAACCGTCGGTTTCGGCGTCGTCGCCGAGATGCAATGCGGTCAAACGCATCCCGGACTTCTCCATCACCCGACGCGACGCCGAGTTCACGGCCATCGTGCTCGCGAAGACCCGTCCGGTGTCGGGGGCGTCGAACGCGACGCGCATGAGGGTCTGCGACCCCTCCGTCGCCAGTCCACGGCCCCATGCCGCACGCCGGAGTCGGTAGGTCAGTTCGAGTTCGGGTTGCGTGCCGTGGCGCGGGGCCCGCAACGAGAACCAGCCGACGAACTCCCCGCTCGACCGGTCGATGGCCGCCCACATCCCGCCGCCGCGGCGCGACGACATCTCGGCCACCGCTCGGGGCACCACCCAGTCCTCGATCACCGCGCGAGGGGTCGGTGCGCCTCCGGACACGTACCGCATGACCGCGGGATCACTGTCGAGTTCCACCAGTGACGACACGTCGTTCGTGCCGACGGGCCGCAGGATCAACTGGGGCGTCTCGACGATCAACGCGCACCTCGTTCTCCGCGGCCCGGATGGTCACCCGATCGGTGGGGACCACCGGCCGCCGGCCGGGCGAGTGCCCATGCCCGGCACCCGAAGTGCGCTCATGATACGGCCTGCAGGCTCACTTTCCGCACTGATGCGCCAACGCGTCGGCGAGTCGCGGCATCCGGAACTCGTGGCCCCATCGCTCCAGCTCGGTGGGCACCACGCGCTGGTCGGCCAACGCCAGTGAGTCCGCACCCGTCTCGGTGAGCAGCAGTTTCGGGGCGAACTCCGGTACGCGGAAGAACGTGGGGCGGTGCAGGACCGAGCCCATCGTGGAGGTGAACTCCGCATTGCGCACGGGCTCGGGCGACACCGCGTTGACCGGTCCGCTGACCCGCTCGTCGAGCGCGGCACGATAGAACACATCGCAGACGTCCTCGAGGCCGATCCACGACAACCACTGGCGCCCGTTGCCGATCGGCCCACCGAGTCCGGCCGAGAAGAGCGGTCGCAGCAGCTTGAGCATGCCGCCCGCCGCCGACTGCACCACGCCCGTGCGGATGTTGCTGACCCGCAGGCCGGCGTCGCGCGCCGGGTCGCACGCGGCCTCCCAGTCGCGCACGATGTCGGCGACCACGCCGTCGCCGGGTGCGCTCGACTCGGTGAGACGCTCGTCGCCACGGCTGTCGCCGTAGATCCCGATCGCCGAACCGGCGACGAACACCGACGGACCGGAGCCGCGGGCATGTGCCGCCGCGGCCACCGAGGCCAGTGCGCGCGTGGGCCCGACGCGACTGTCGCGGACCGACGCCACGTGGGAGTCGGTGAACCGACCGGCGATCGATGCACCCGCGAGGTGGATGACCACGTCGACACCGTCGAGGAGATCGGCCGCGGGATGCGCGGTGTCCCAGCGCCGTTCGTCGGGGCCCTCCGGGTCACGACGAACCAGGGAGATCACCCGGTGCCCGCCGGTGGTCGCCAGTGCGGCCAGGGCGGTGCCGATCGTCCCCGACACGCCCGTCATCGCGATGGTTATCGGTGTCGGCTGCAGTGCGCGCGCCCACTTCTGGGTGACGATGTCGTCGGCGAGCTGGCGGTGGCGGAAGTCGAACATCGATGACAGGACGAAGCCGGGGACGCGGGTGTCGACCGTGTCGGTGATGCGGGTGCGGTCGTCGCCGACGGCGTCGAAGCGGTGGGTGTGGGTCCACGGCGTGACGAACTTCAGCGGCACCGAGGTGAGGGTGTCGACGAACTGATGCGGCGGGTGATACCCCGACGGCACGTGTGTCGCCTTCCACGGCAGTCCACCCGGCAGGGCGAGGACGGCCTGCCCGTCGGAGATGGAGGTCGCCTCCGACCGCAGCGACATCGGGGCGAACGGCGGCGACAGCCGGTGGAAGGCGCCGGGGCGGGTGTGCCAGGCGAAGACCTCGTCGATGGTGTCGTCGACGACCGACGACCGCGTGATGCTCATGACTCGAGAGTAGGCACATCGCGCGCCGACCATGCCGCCGCGACCGCGTGCGCCGACCGGTGACGTCCGATTGCGCTGTGAGCCGAACGGGGTGCTCCCATCCGGCACGCGGGAGACAACGAATCATGGTGGAGACGCCGATGAGGCGATAATGATCGCGCGCCCGGCGACGACACCGGCCGCGCCCGATTCGAACCCAGGATCAGAGGTGGGAGATGGTGATGGACGCCGCACGCCCGTCGATGCCGTCCGTCGCGGTGATCGGCTCCGGTGTCTCCGGACTCACCGCGGCCCACATCCTCGGTCGCAGTCACGCGGTGACGCTGTACGAGGCCGACGATCGGTTGGGTGGGCATGCTCACACCCATTCCGTCGCCGACGGCGACCGGACGCACCGGATCGACACCGGTTTCATCGTCCACAACACCGAGACCTACCCGCTGTTGCGGCGCATGTTCACCGAACTCGGCGTGGCCACCCAGCCCACCGAGATGAGCATGAGCATCAGTGACCCGGCGGGCCGCTTCCAGTACGCCGGCGGTCGGGGGATGGGCGGCATCCTGGCGCAGCCGTGGCGGCTGGCCGATCCGCGTTTCCTCGGGATGCTCGTCCAGATCAAACAGTTCCACCGTGCGGCCGCCGCATTCCTCGACACCGCTGACGACGAGGACCTCACCACCTACGGCGAGTTCCTCTCGGGTCATCGCTTCGGTGGGTTCTTCCGTCGGCACTATGCGATCCCGCTCGTCTCGTGTGTGTGGTCGTCGGGTGCGCAGACCTCTCTGGACTACCCGGCGCGTTACCTGTTCGCGTTCCTGCGCAACCACGGCATGCTGTCGGTCACGGGGTCACCGCAGTGGTACACCGTGACCGGTGGCTCGCACGAGTACGTCGATCGGATCGCCGCGACACTCCACGACATCCGCCTGGGCACCCCGGTCGCGGAGATCACGCGCAGCGACACCGGTGTCACCGTCGTCGACGGACATGGCGGGCGTGAGCGGTTCGACAAGGTCGTCGTCGCCACGCACCCCGAGCAGGCCCTGTCGATGCTGGCCGATCCGTCCGAGGCCGAGAAGACGCTGCTGTCGGCCTTTCACTACTCACCGAACGAGGCCGTCCTGCACACGGATTCGTCGTTGCTGCCCCGTTCGCCGCGGGCGCGTGCCTCGTGGAACTACCTCACACCCGACGCGTCGAAGGGACCGGCCGACGACGCCGATGGTGACGCTCTGCCGGTGGTGACCTACTGGATGAACCGGTTGCAGGACATCGACAGCGACACCGACTTCCTGGTGACGCTCAACGCCCGCCATCTCATCGACCCCGCGTCGATCATCGAGGTCATGGACTACGCCCATCCGGTGTACACACGCGCCGCCGTGGCCGCCCAGTCGATGCTGCCGACCCTGACCACCGCGACCACCGCCTTCGCCGGCGCCTACCACGGGTGGGGATTCCACGAGGACGGCTGCCGATCGGGCGTGGCCGCCGCGGAGGGCCTCGGCGCGACATGGTGACCACGGACCCGGTGCGCGCATGACCACCGTCCTCGACCTCCCCTCGTTGCCCGCGATCGTCGCCGGGGACGTGGCGCACCGCCGCCGTGGTGCGACGGCGCATCGGTTCCGCCACCGCGTCTATCAGTGGCTGATCGACCTCGACGCGCCGCCGCGACTGCCGCGTCCGCTCCGTCCCTTCGCCCGGTTCTCCGCACGCGACCACCTCGGTGCGCTCGACACCGACGACACCCGTGCGATCAAACGCAACGTCGAGACGTTCCTGCGCGCCAACGGGATCGAGACGGGACCCGGCTCACGGATCCTCATGCTCGCCAACGCGCGGGTGCTGGGCTACGTGTTCGACCCGCTGTCGGTGTACTGGTGCCTCGACGCCTCCGGCACCGTCACCTGTGTCGTCGCCGAGGTGCACAACACCTACGGCGAACGGACCGCCTATCTGCTCCATCCCGACCGTGACGGGCACGCCGAGGCCGACAAGCACTTCTACGTCTCCCCGTTCAACGACGTCTCGGGCCGTTACCGGATGACGTTCCGCCTCGCCGCCGACCGGATCGGGGTCACGATCATCCTCGACCGCGCCGGTATGGAACCGTTCACCGCGACGTTCACCGGCGTCCCGCGACCGGCGACCCCTCGTCGGGTCGCCCGCTCGATACTGACCATGCCCCTGATGCCCCAACGGGTCTCACTGCTCATCGCCGTCCACGGGATCTGGCTGTGGGCACGACGTCTCCGCGTCGTCCCGCGCCCCCCGCACACACCACCCCAGGAGGTCTGACATGACTGGAGTCGCAGATCCGTTCGCCGTCCGCCGTCCCGTTCTGAGCGGGACGTGGTTCAAGACGCCGATCACGAAACGTCTGGTCGACTACGCGTTCAGCAAGGCGCCCGTCGCCGTGCGCTTCCCCGACGGCACCGTGCGGGGGCACGGGGGCGAGGGTGCCCCCGAACTCGAGATCGTCCGTCCCAAGGTGTTCTACGACCGACTGAGCCACAACCCCAAGATCGGGCTGGGCGAGGCGTACATGGCGGGGGACTGGCGCGCGGCCCCCGGCAGCGATCTCGGCGCCGCCCTCACCCCGTTCGCCGAACGACTCACCACCCTCATCCCCGAGCGGCTCTGGAAGATGCGGGCCGTGGTCGACAAGCGGATCCCGGAGAGCCAGCGCAACTCGATCGAGGGATCGAAACGCAACATCGGATCGCACTACGACCTGAGCAACGAGATGTTCGCCGCGTTCCTCGACCCGACCATGTCCTACAGCTCGGCCATGTTCGATCCCGCCACCGATTTCGCCGGCCAGGATCTCGAGACCGCGCAGTACCGCAAGATCGACTCGATCCTCGACATGGCCCATGTCGGCTCGGGGACTCGCGTCCTGGAGATCGGCAGCGGCTGGGGAGCGCTGGCGATCCGGGCGGCGCAGCGCGGCGCCCACGTCACGACGGTGACCCTCTCGGCGGAACAGCGCGAGCTCGCCCTGGGGCGCATCGCCGAGGCCGGCCTGGGCGACCGGATCGACATCCGCCTGCAGGACTACCGCGACGTGCGCGGTGAGTTCGACGCCATCGTGAGCGTGGAGATGATCGAGGCCGTCGGCGAGGAGTACTGGCCGACGTACTTCGGGGCCCTCGACTCCCTGCTGGCCCCGGGCGGCACCGTCGCCATCCAGGCGATCCTCATGTCGCATGCGCGGATGCTCGCGACGCGTCGCTCGTGGGGCTGGATCCAGAAGTACATCTTCCCCGGCGGGCTCATCCCGTCGCTGCAGGCCATCGACGATTCGCTCGCCGACCACACCACGCTGGTCCGTTCGGACCGCGTGGAACTTGGCCAGCACTACGCCGAGACACTCCGGCGTTGGCGTCATCGCTTCAACGAGACCTGGACGACAGTGTCGCACAGGGGATTCGACGAGACCTTCCGCAGGATGTGGGAGTACTACCTCGCCTACTGCGAGGCCGGTTTCGCATCCGGGTACCTCGAGGTCAGCCAGCTGCAGTTCACCCGTCGACCCGCCTGAGGGCGCGCGCCGCCCGCCGCGGGTACGCCGTGGGTACCGGTCGATAGCATGACCGGCATGTCTGATCACGTGGTGACGGTCTCGCTGCAGCTGCGGTGGGGCGACATGGATGTGAACAACCACATCAACAACGTCGCCATCGCGCGCCTGTTCGAGGAGTCCCGTGTGCGGGCCGGCATGGCGCTCCTCATCGCCTCCGGTGCGCCGCCCTCCGAGGACGGTGCGCTGATCGACGGTGGACTCGTCGTGGTCCGGCAGGAGATCGAGTACCTCGCGTCGATCCCGTACAGCGGCGACGACATCACCTCGCGTGTCTGGCTCAGCCGCGTCGGCACGTCCTCGTTCGACTTCGGATGCGTGTTGACCGACCCCGCGGGCGCCGCGTTCGCGCAGGCCGAGACCACCCTGGTCTGCGTCGATCCGGCCGGACGACCGGTCGGCCTCGGCGAACGCGTCGCCGCGGCGATGCGCGACCGTGTCGAGGCGCCGGTGCCCCTGCGCAGCCGGCGATCGTGACCGCGTGACGCCGGCGAGTCGGATCCGCCGATGTTGACGGCGCACCGGGCCGAGCGCACCGATGTGTTGGCGTCGGCGCTGGCCGACATCCTCGCCGAGCCGCTCGCCGATCCGTTCACACCGGAGATCGTGGCGGTGCCCGCCAAGGGTGTGGAACGGTGGCTGGCGCAGACCCTCTCGGCACGTCTGGGTACCTCCGCGGGCCCCCTCTCACGGGCGGACACGACCGGCGTCGCCGACGGGATCGCGGCGAACATCGATTTCGCGTCGCCCGCCGAACTCACCGAGCGGATCCTGGCCGCGGTGCGGGGGCACCGTCGTCGCGACGACCCGTGGTCGGCGGCCCGGGTGCAGTGGATGATGGTCGACGTCCTCGACGCCTGCTCCTCCGACCCCGCCTGCGCGGTACTGGCCCGTCATCTCGGCGTGGCGGGGGCCCGTCCGGATCCGCACCGCGTGGGACGTCGGTGGTCGACGGCCACCGATCTCGCCCGACTCTTCGCCTCGTACGCGGCGGCGCGGCCCGACATGATCGCGGACTGGGCCGCCGGTGACGACACCGACGGTCACGGACAGGCCCTACCCGACGACATGCGATGGCAGGTCGTCGTGTGGCGCGCGTTGCGCGACCGCATCGGGTCGCCGAGCCCGGCCGAACTGCTGCCGGCACTGTGTGAGCGGATCGCGGCCGCCCCCGACGCCCTCGAGCTCCCGCCGCGGTTGTCGCTGTTCGGTCCGACCCGCCTGACCACCGAACAGATCCGGGTCCTGCGCGCGGTCGCCGCACACCGGGACGTCCACCTGTTCCTCCCACACCCCAGTGATCGCCTCTGGTCGTCACCCCCGGAATCGGCCGAGGTGGTCCGCCGCCGCGATCTGCCCCGCGCCGGGGTGTCGAATCCGTTGCTGGCCGGGCTGTCCCGCGAGATCCGCGAGACGCGGTTGCGCCTGGCACCCCACCTGGACCGCGATCTGCATCACCCCGATCCCGACGGTCCCGCACGCGCGGGTGCGCCCGCACCCGGGACCACGGTGCTCGCTCGGTTGCAACGCGCCATCCGCGACGACATCGCCCCGGCCGACATCGTGGTCGGGCCGACCGACGACTCGGTGTCGGTGCACGCCTGCCACGGCCCGGCGCGGCAGGTCGAGGTGATGCGGGACGTCCTTGCCCGGATCTTTTGTGAGACACCCGATCTCGAGCCACGTGACGTGATCGTCATGTGTCCCGACATCGAGGCCTATGCGCCGCTGATCCGCGCCTCCTTCGGCCGCGACGGCAGCGGTCATCCCGCCCACGGCCTCCGGGTGCGGCTCGCGGACCGGAGCATGGCCGCCACCAACACCGTCCTCGACGCGGTGGTCGCCGTCGTGGCGTTCGCCGGCGGACGCGCCACCTCCGGAGAGATCCTCGACCTCGCGGCGCGTGAACCGGTCCGCACGCGATTCGGCTTCGACGACGACGACCTCGAGACGATCGCGGAGTGGATGTCCGAGGCAGGCGTGCGGTGGGGAATCGACGACGCCCAGCGCGCAGCCTTCGGTCTGCGCGGGTACGAACAGAACACGATGTCGGCGGGCCTGGACCGGATCGCTCTCGGCGTGGTGGCCGACGAGTCGTCGATCGGGTGGATTCATCGGGCACTGCCGTTGAGCGGTATCGACAGTGCCGACATCGATCTCGTGGGCCGCTTCGCGGAGTTCGTCGACCGACTCGACCGTTGTCTCACCGCCATGTCGGGTGGTCACACCGTCGAGGAGTGGGGGACCGCACTGCTCGCGGTGATCGACGACCTCACCGACGTCCGCCGGGCGGACACCTGGCAGCGCGCGCAGGCCGTCGACGTCGTCGGAGCCGCCCTCGAACACGGCGATCCCGCCACCGTGCTCCGCCGCACCGACGTGGTCGCGCTCCTCGACGACGTCGTCGCCGCACGGCCCACCCGCGCGAACTTCCGCACCGGTGAGCTCACCGTCTGCACGATGGTCCCGATGCGGGCGGTGCCGCACCGCGTCGTCGTCCTCATCGGACTCGACGACGACACCTACCCGCGGGCCACCCGTGACGACGGTGACGACATCACCCGCCGCGATCCCTGTGTGGGCGAACGTGATCCACGTAGCGAGGATCGGCAGCTGCTGCTGGACACCATCATGTCCGCCCGTGATCGTCTGGTCATCTGCTACAGCGGTGCCGACCCGGTCTCGGGGCTGCGCCGTCCCCCGTCGGTGCCGGTGAGCGAGATCGTCGACGCCGTCGCCGCGATCGTCGGCACCGACGATCCGACCTCGGTGGTGCACCGTCACCCGCTACACGCCTTCGACCCGGCGAATTTCGCCGAGATCGACCCGTTCTCGTTCGACGTCGCGGCACTCGCCGGTGCACGGGCCCTCACACGGACACCGAACCATCGCATCGCGTTCGACCGCCGTCCGCTCACCCCCGTCCCGACCGACGACATCGACATCGCCGACCTCGTCGCGTTCTTCGACCACCCGGTGCGCGGGTTCTGTCGCCAACGTCTGGGTTTCGTGGTCCCCGACACCGACGACGTCCCGGCCGACCAGCTCGACGCGGCCCTCGATCCCCTGGACCGCTGGGGTATCGGTGACCGCCTCCTGCGCCGCCGTCTGTCCGGCGAGTCCATCGAGGCGCTCCGCGCCACCGAGCTGCGACGTGGGACGCTGCCGCCGTTCGAGCTCGGTCAGGTCGCGTTGGCCGGCGTGCTCGACGACGTCGAGCCACTCGCCGCGGCCGCGCAACCGATGCTCGATCGGCCCGTCGAGACCGTCGACGTCGACGTCCCCCTCGCCGACGGTCGCCGACTCGTCGGCAGCATCGGTGGCGTTCACTCCGCCCCGAGCGGGGCGACGGTGTTCCGTGCGCACTACTCCCGCCTCGGGTCCAAACATCGGCTCCAGAACTGGATCTCGCTGCTCGCCGTCGCCGCCACGCGGGGCGGCGCGGCCGAGGCGGTCGCCATCGGGCGCGCCGGGCGCGGGTCACGACTCGCACGATCGACGCTGGAGGCGCCGCCGGACCCGGTGGCACCGTTGCAGGCGCTGGTCACCCTGCGCGACACGGGGTTGACGCAACCGCTACCGCTGCCCGCGAGTGCGGCGGCGGTGTACGCCGACCGCCGGTACGCCGGCAGCGACCACGCGGACGGGATCGAGGCCGCCCGCAAGGACTTCGGCGACAAGTACGGCGACGTGCATGACCGCCATCTGGGTCTGGTGTTCGCCGGCGGATTCGACGAGATCCTCGCCGCGGCCGAGCCCGTCGGCTTCGCGATGGCCGCGGCCACGATATGGCGACCGCTGCTCACCGCCGAGAGAATCGACACCCCGCGATGACACCCCGCGCCCGCACCATCGTCGCGGCCACGTACGACGTCACCGCCCCACCGCCCTCGGGCACCACTGTGCTCGAGGCGAGTGCCGGCACCGGCAAGACCCACGCCATCGTGGCGTTGGCCGCGCGGTACATCGCCGACGGTGTCGACATCGACCGCCTGCTGCTGGTCACCTTCTCGCGGATGGCCACAGCCGAACTGCGCGAGCGCACCCGAACCCGGTTGACCACCCTGGCCGCGGGGCTCGCCGACCCGGATGCGTCCGGCGACGACGCGCTCGTACAGGTGTTGGCCGCCGCGGAACCCGAGGTCGTCGCCCTGCGACGTCGGCGCGTGGTGGCCGCGCTGTCGGATTTCGACGCCTCCACGGTGAGCACCACCCACACCTTCTGTTCGCGCATGCTCGACGCCCTGGGCATCGCCGGGGAACGCGACCACGGCATCACGCTGGTCGAGGAGGTCGACGAACTCGTCACCGAGGTCGCCCGGGACGTCTACATCAAGAGGTTCAGCGGGGGCCACGCCCCGTTCTCCTTCACCGATGCCGACGAGATCGCCCGTGCCGGGGTCCGCCACCAGCAGGCGACCTTGGCGCCCCGCGACGCCGCGGAGAACTCCGCGGCCGCGGCACGGGTCGACTTCGTGGCCACGGTGCGCCGCGAGGTCGCTCGACGCAAGCGGATCATGCGGATCCGTGACTACGACGAACTGCAGTCACTGCTGCGCGACGTCGTCGCCGACCCCGAACACGGCGCGGCCGCACGAGCCCGCGTCCGCCAGTTCTTCGATGTCGTGCTCGTCGACGAGTTCCAGGACACCGACCCGGTGCAGTGGGACATCCTTCGCCTGTGTTTCCACGGCTCCGCCGACCTCGTGCTCGTGGGCGACCCGAAGCAGTCGATCTACGCGTTCCGTGGGGCCGAGGTCCTCAGCTATCTCGATGCCGCGGTCGTCGCCGACAATCATCAGGTCCTCGGGACCAACTGGCGCAGTGACGCGGGACTCGTCACCGCCCTCGATCATCTCTACGGCGAGGCGGCGCTGGGCCATCCCGACATCGTCGTGCGGCCGGTGGACGCCTGGCACACCACCTCGCGCCTGTCGGGTCGCACACCACTGCGCCTGCGGTATCTGTCGCGTACCGGCCTCGGACCCCTGGGCGACAACGGATTCCCCACCGTCGCGGCCGTGCGCGGCGCGGTGATCGACGCCGTCGCCGCCGACATCGCCCGGTTGCTCGGCGACCCGCCGCACCTCGACGACGCCGACGGCGGGCGTCCGCTGCGACCGTCGGACATCGTCATCCTGCTGCGCACCCGTGCCACGATCGCACCGATGCAACGGGCGCTCCGCGACGTGGGTGTCGCCTCGGTGGTCGGTGCCGGATCAAGTGTCTTCGCCACCGACTCGGCGCGCGACTGGTTCCACGTCCTCCGCGCCCTCGAACAACCCACCCGTTCCGATCGCGCGGCGCTCGCCGCGATCACACCGCTGATCGGGCGCAGCCCTGTCGACCTCGACACCCCGGACGGCGATGTCGCCGCCGATGTCGGTGACCTGTTGGTCGACCTCGCGCAGACCCTGTCACGTGCGGGGTTCGCGGCGATGTTCGATCAGCTCGCCGAGCGCACCGATCTCGCGGGTCGCATCCTCTCCGCCGTCGACGGCGAGCGGTTCATGACCGACCTCGTGCACCTCGCCTCGCTGTGCAACCGGGTGATGGTGGGGGAGTCGCGCGGTGTCACCGGGCTGCTGCACTGGTTCGCCGATCGCCTCGACGACCCCACGATCGGCGACCAGACCGAGCAGAGCCGCCGTCTCGACCGCGACGCCCAGGCGGTGTCGATCATGACCGTCCACGGCAGCAAGGGGCTCGAGTTCCCGGTGGTGTACGTGCCTTTCGGTTGGGACTCGGCGCGCAACCCGTCGCCGTCGACGGTGCATCTCCACGACGCCGACGGTCGACGGATCCTCGACGTGGGTGGCAAGAACGACCCCGGCTTCGACACGAACGTGCGCGCGGCACAGACCGAGGACGCCGGTGAGGAACTGCGCCTGTTCTACGTGTCGGTGACACGCGCCCGATCGCAGGTCGTGCTGTGGTGGGCACCGGCCACCACAGCACGTCGATCGCCGCTGCACCGACTGTTGTTCGCGCGCAACGCCTCCGCGGCGACGACGAACGCACCTGACCCCGCCGTCTCCGCGAACGTCCCCGCCGATGCGACCGCCGCGAAGGCACTGCAGGAGTGGGGACGACCGATGGGCGAGCTGATCTCGGTCGAACACGTCGACGGGACGTCACCGGCGCCCGTGCTCGCCCCCGATGACCCGCAGGGCCGCCTCGATCTGCGGGCGGCGACCTTCGACGCGGTGATCGACGACGACTGGCGCCGCACCTCCTATTCGGCGCTGGTCGCAGACCACCATCTCGAGGTCATCCCAGCCGGTGCCCCCACTCCCGACGACGGCGTCGGTCCGGGCGCGGCGGAGCCGGAGGCCGCGGGAACGGTCGACGAGCCGGAGGAGGTCACCGCCACCTCGGGCGGCGGGGGCGCGCCGTCGCTCATGAACACCTTGCCCGCGGGCGCGGCGTTCGGCACCGTGGTGCACGCCGTCCTGGAGGAGATCGACACCGACGCAGACGATCTCACCGCCGAGATCGCCGACCGATGCCGTCGGGCAGCTGCGGTGTCCGGGCTCGACATGAACGCCGACGTACTCGCCACCGCGATCACCGGAGTGCTCACCACGCCCCTGGGAATCCAGCACCCCACCGACACTCCGACCGCCGACGATCTCGCCGGCCTCGGGATGCCGAACCGATTGTCGGAACTGGACTTCGAGTTCCCCCTCGCCGCCACCGGCGGACCCACCGTCGCGGCGATCGCCGACCTCCTCGAGAGGCATCTGCCCCCCGGTGACCCGCTGCGGGCCTACCCCGACCACCTCCGGGACATCGGCGGCTCCACCCTCCGCGGCTTCCTCACCGGCAGCATCGATCTCGTGGCCCGCATCGGCGCCGGATCGGGGCACGAGCGGTACGTCATCGCCGATTACAAGACCAACCGACTCGGTGTCGGCGACCTCGGGGTCGAGGACTACCGGCCCGAGGCGATGGCACAGGAGATGATCCGCTCGCACTACCCGCTGCAGGCCCTGCTGTACTCGGTGGCACTGCACCGCTACCTGCGGTGGCGGCTCGCCGACTACGACCCGCACCGGCACCTCGGTCCGGTCTGCTACCTGTTCGTACGCGCCATGATCGGCCCCGACACCCCACCGGGGTGCGGGGTGTTCACCTGGGAGCTGCCGCCGGTCGTGGTGACCGAACTGTCCAACGTGTTGGCGGGTCGGTGATGGGGACCGACGCGCGTATCGCCGCCCGCGCGCAGGGGCTGCTGGCCACCTTCAACACCGCCGGCGTGCTCGGGGTCGCCGACGTCCACGTCGCCTCCCGGCTGGCCGCGACCACCGGCGTCGAGATCGATCCCGACGTGCTGCTGGCGACCGCGCTCACCGTGCGTGCGGTGCGAGCCGGCTCGGTGTGCATCGACCTGGCCCGCCTGCGAGACATCCCGCCCGACTCCGAGACCCCCGGCGGCCGTGACCCCGTCGGCGCTGAGACGGCCGATCTGGACGCGCTGCCCTGGCCCGACCCGACCACACTCGTCGAGAAGGTGCGCAGGAGTCCGCTGAACGGCTCCACCACGGCGTCGCCTCTGCAACCCCTGCGGTGCGCGACCACCGACGACGGCGTGGATCTGCTCTACCTCGACCGCTACTTCCGGCAGGAGCAGCGGGTGCGCGACGTGCTGGCCGCCCGCGCGCAGGTCGCGCCGACGGTCGATCTCGCCACCGTGACCGCACATCTCGACGAGCTGTTCCCCGCGACGTCCGGGGGAGACACCGGAATCGACCGACAGCGGTTGGCCGCGGCGGTCGCCGCGACCCGACCGACGACGGTCCTCGCGGGTGGCCCCGGCACCGGCAAGACCCACACCGCCGCGCGGATCATCGCGCTGTTGTCGACGCTCCACGGCCCCGGCATCCGGATCGGGCTCTGTGCACCGACCGGGCGGGCGGCCGCATCGCTGCAGGAGGCCGTCGTCGCGCAGTCGGCCGATCTCGATCTCCCCGAGGTGACGGCGGTGACCCTGCATCGGCTCCTCGGCTCCACGCGGCGCGGCAGCGGCCGCTTCCGGCACGACGCAGGCAACCGTCTCCCACACGACGTCGTGATCGTCGACGAGGCGTCGATGGTCTCGCTGACGATGATGTTCCACCTCCTCGACGCCCTGCGGCCGCAGACCCGACTGATCCTCATCGGCGACCCCGATCAGCTCGCCTCGGTCGACGCCGGGGCGGTGCTCGCCGACCTGGTGCACCGGAGACACGACACTCCTCTGGACGGACCGTTGGCCGGCATCGTCGACGCCGTCGCGACCGGCGACGAGCCGGACACCGCCGATCGCGCAGCGATCGCCGACGGGGTCATCTCGCTACGCCGGCGTCGACGTTTCGGCGCCGACATCGGGCGACTCGCCGACGCCGTCCGCGACGGCGATGCCGACACCGCACTCGACCTGCTAGCCGCGGGATCGGCGTCGGTGACCCTGGTGTCGCCCGGCGACCTCGATCCGGTCCGGTCCGACGTGATCGCGTGGGTCTCGGCGATGTCCACCGCCGCGATCGACGGCGACGCCGACGCCGCTCTCGCCGCACTCGCGAGCCACCGGGTTCTCTGCGCGCACCGGGAGGGACCGGCCGGGGTGGCGGTGTGGGCGCGCCTGGTGACCGCGTGGTCGGCGACGGCGGGTTCGGCCGGGCCCGACCGCCTCTGGTACCCCGGACGTCCGGTGCTGCTCACCGAGACCGACCACCGTGCGCAGCTCTACAACGGCGACACCGGCGTGGTCGTCAGCGAGGCGGATCGCCTGATGGTGGCGTTCGGTCGGGGCAGCCTCACGCGGCTGGTCCACCCGCAACGCCTGCGCGGGGTGATGTCGGCCCACGCGATGACGATCCATCGCAGCCAGGGCAGCCAGTATCGGTCGGTGTCGGTGGTGGTGCCGCCCGCGGAATCGGCGCTGCTCACCCGCGAGCTGCTCTACACCGCGATCACGAGGGCCACCGACCGCGTCGTCCTCATCGGCACCCCGGACGGCCTGCGCGCCGGGATCGAACGGAAGGTGCTGCGCGCCAGCGGCCTCCGGTCCTCGCTCGCAGAAACCTGATGCCGCGCGGAAGGATGCCGTGGGACGAGATCACACGACGGTCTGAGCGGAATCGTCGCCGGTGTCGTCGTCAGGCTGAGGTACCGGTGCGACGTGGGCGTCACGGTGATCCTCGTACGCCGTGGCGAGATCCCGCAGCCCGACCGTCTTGTACTTCTCGATCTCTCGGTCGAGGTGTCCGTACTGCGCTGCGTAGTACGGCCCCGTTGCGTGAAAGCAGAGGTGGTCGCGGATGACGCCATGCTTCTTACGAAGGTAGGTGGCGAACATGTTCGACAGCATGCCGTCCTCACCGCTCGCCATCGACAATCTGCGCCGCTTGATCAGTGGCGCGAGCAAAGTGTAGTGACGCCTTCGAAAACACGCGCACCATCCGCCGGCCGGTCCGCGTTCCACGGTCAGCTCGTCTCTGATGTCCAGGGAATACGCATCCGCCGGTGGTTTCGCACCGTTGGTGTACTCGTTCTGCACGACGTTCAGGCAGAGGAAGCCGTAGTCGTCGAAGGCTGTCATGTACCGGTCGAAGACGGCGTCGAGATCTGTCGGGAAGTCGAGGACGTCGTCGTCGACCACCACGATGTACTTTCCGCTCGCCGCAGTGAAGAGCCGGTGGTAAGCCTGCAGTCCCTCGTTCTCCTTCAACGTGATGACCCGGAGATTCTGTGCCCGGTGTACCGGGCCAGGACCTCCTTGGTGGCCTCATCGGACCCGTTGTCGAGGACCAGGACCTCGCACCGGTGTCGGTCTGCGATGTTCGACAACAGGCTCGTCAGGCTCGCATCCAAGAACCTCGGACGATTCCAGGTCAACATGATGAAGCTGAACTGCATGCGCGCAGAGTACCCACAACGAGCCCTCACGGCGCCGTGCTCATCGCGGGTTCGACAGGTGTCCCGTATCTGTCACGAGGTCACTTCCACCGGGCACGAGATCTCGTCGCAAGAACCACTCGGTCCCCAACAACGCGGTGCGTTGCTCCACATCGAGGGTGACGAGCACCTTCAACGCCGTGCTGCGCTCGACCTCCGAGGCATGGGCGTTGATCGCCTCCCACTTGCGGTCGAGCCACGGCGTCACGTCGATGCGGGTGTCGATGAGGTGGTCGGGGGTTCCGGGTGCGGCCGCGTCGTCGGTGGCCGGGGCGGCGCCGTTCACGCGCAGCCCGATGGCCTTCATCAGGGCGGTCGGAACGGTCGAGAAATACAGTGACGACACCTGCCACGCCGCCCCGAGTTCGGGGTGGACCGGACCGCAGGCGGCGGCCTCGACCGCCGCGACCGCGAGTCGGTGGGCATGGATGTGATCGGGGTGCCCGTAGATGCCGAACGCGTCGTAGGTGACGACGACCTGGGGGCGGCGACGGCGGATCTCGGCGACGATCTGGGTGACCGCTTCGTCGAACGAGCAGTCACACAACCGCGGTCGCCCGGGCGCGGAATCGGGGAACTTGTCGTCGGCCCAGCCGAGCATCACCGGTTCGGCCGCTCCGAGGGCGCCCAGGGCCGTCACCAGTTCGGCGTGCCGGTGTGTACCGGGCGACCAGGTGCAGGTGATGACCGAGGTCGGTGCCCCTGCGGCGACGGATCGGGCGATGACGCCGCCGGTCCACAGCGACTCGTCGTCGGGATGGGCGTGGACGAACATGACACTGGGATACGGCACGGGCCTCCAACCACTGTCGACGTTGTGTGGCCCAGCGTAGTCAGTGCGCGAAATGCTGCCGTCGGGGCAGCTCGCCGGTGGCCCGCACCTGGGTGAGGCCGGCGACGGCGGTGCGGAGGTTGTCGGCGAGGTGACGGGCCATGTCGGCCGAGAACCCCTCGCGGACAACGATGCGCAGCACGGCGACGTCGGCGGCGTCGTCGGGCATCGTGTAGGCGGGCACCTGCCAGCCGAACGCGGCGAGGGCGCGGGACACGTCGAACACGGTGAAGTCGTGGTCGCCGGTCATCTCGAACGCGACCACCGGTATCGCGCTGCCGTCGGTCACCACCGAGAACTCGTCCATCGAGTCGATCTCGTGGGCGAGCCACTGTGCCGTCTCCGACAGACACGCCATGATCGACCGGTACCCGGCGAATCCGAGGCGCAGGAAGTTGTAGTACTGGCCGATGACCTGGTTGCCCGGGCGCGAGAAGTTGAGGGTGAACGTGGGCATGTCACCACCGAGGTAGTTCACGTGGAAGACGAGGTCGTCGGGCAGATCCTCCGGCGTGCGCCACACCGCGAACCCGATCCCGGGGTAGGTGAGCCCGTACTTGTGGCCGCTGGCGTTGATGGATTTGACGCGGGGGAGACGGAAGTCCCATTCGAGGTCGGGGTCGAGGAACGGCACGACGAATCCGCCGCTGGCCGCGTCGACGTGCACCGGCACGTCGGGGCCGCCCCCGTCGGCCAACGCGTCGAGTGCGGCGACGATCTCGGCCACCGGCTCGAGCTCACCGGTGAAGGTGGTGCCGAGGATCGCGACGACGCCGATCGTGTTCTCGTCGACGGCCTCGGTCACCTGCTCGGGCGTGATCACGTACCGGCCGCGTTCCACCGGCAGGTACTTCGCCTCGACGTCGAAGTAGCGGCAGAACTTCTCCCACACCACCTGCACGTTCGATCCCAGGACCAGGTTGGGGGTCCCGCTGCCGGTGCCCCGGGCGCGCCAGCGCCACTTCAGTGCCAGTCCGGCGAGCATCACCGCCTCACTCGAACCGATGGTGCTGACACCGACGGCACTCGACGGGTCGGCGGGGTCGAGATCGGGCGCGTTGAACAGGTCGGCGACCATCGACACGCATCGCGACTCGATCGCCGATGTCGCCGGGTACTCGTCCTTGTCGATCATGTTCTTGTCGAAGGTCTCGGCCATCAGCCGTTCGGCCTGCGGATCCATCCACGTCGTGACGAACGTGGCGAGGTTCATCCGCGACGCCCCGTCGAACATCATCTCGTCGTGGATGAACCGGTAGGCGGCGTCGGGATCCATCGACTCCTCGGGCATCCGGAGTGCCGGTACCCGTTGCATCGACAGGCGTCCGGTGTAGGCGGGGGCCAGGTGGGTGTCGACGGGTGTTCCCGCGGCGGGGTGGCGGTGTGACGGTTCGTTGGTGTCGGCCATGAGACCGGCTTACACCACGCGCGCAGGGCATCCGGGTCGTTCCAGGTCGATTCGAACCAATCGCCGAAATCGCGCCTCGCTAGAATCACCGCCATGAGCACACCTGTCGAAGAACGTGAATTCCAGGCCGAGACGCGCCAGCTGCTCGACCTGATGGTCCACTCCGTCTACTCCAACAAGGACAGCTTCCTGCGCGAGTTGGTGTCGAATGCCTCCGACGCCCTCGACAAGCTTCGTCTGCAGGCGTTCCAGGACAAGGACCTCGAGGTCGACACCTCGGATCTGCACATCACCATCGAGCGCGACACCGAGGCGCGCACACTCACCATCCGCGACAACGGCATCGGCATGTCGCGCGACGACGTCGTCGGACTCATCGGCACCCTCGCGCGGTCGGGAACGGCCGAGCTGCGCAAGAAGCTCGCCGATGCGCAGGACTCCGCGGCCTCGGCCGACCTCATCGGCCAGTTCGGCATCGGCTTCTACTCGACGTTCATGGTCGCCGACACCGTCACGCTGCTGACCCGCAAGGCGGGCGAGTCCGAGGGCACGCGGTGGCGCTCGACGGGTGAGGGCACCTACACGATCGAGACCGTCCCCGACGCCCCCCAGGGCACGTCGGTCATCCTCGAACTCAAGCCCACCGACACCGACGACCACCTCTACGACTACACGTCGGAATCGAAGATCCGGGAACTGGTGAAGCGGTATTCCGACTTCATCGCCTGGCCGATCCGGATGGACGTCGAACGCACCGAGAAGGTCGAACCCGAGGGGTCCGACGACACCGACGACACCGCCGAGCCGACCGAGCGGACCGTCGTCACCACAGAGACGCTCAACTCGATGAAGGCGCTGTGGGCGCGGTCGAAGGACGAGGTGACCGACGAGGAGTACACCGAGTTCTACCGTCACGTCAGCCACGGCTGGGACGAGCCGCTCGAGACCATCTCGCTCAAGGCCGAGGGCACGTTCGAATACCAGGCGCTGCTGTTCATCCCGTCCCAGGCGCCGTTCGATCTGTTCATGCGCGAACGTGCGGGAGGCATCCACCTGTACGTGAAGCGGGTGTTCATCATGGACGACTGCGAAGAGCTCATGCCGGAGTACCTCCGCTTCGTCAAGGGTGTCGTCGACGCGGCCGACCTGTCGCTGAACGTCTCCCGCGAGATCCTGCAGCAGGACCGGCAGATCCGGGCGATCCGTCGCCGACTCACCAAGAAGGTGCTGTCGACCATCTCCGACATCAAGTCCTCGCGGCCGGACGACTACGACACCCTGTGGGCCGAGTTCGGTCGCGCGCTCAAGGAGGGCCTGCTCTCCGATCAGGACAATCGCGATGCGCTGCTGAAGATCTCGTCGTTCGCCTCGACCAACGATCCCGAGAAGCTCACCGGGCTCGAGGATTATGTGTCGCGGATGAAGCCCGGCCAGTCCGAGATCTACTACATCACCGGCGAGACCCGCCAGGCGATGGAGAACTCGCCGCACATGGAGGCGTTCCGCGCCAAGGGCATCGAGGTGCTCCTCCTCGGCGATCCGGTCGACGAGATGTGGGTCGGATCCATCCCCGAGTTCGACGGTAAGCCGCTCCGGTCGATCGCCAAGGGCGAGGTCGATCTCGACGACGACGCGGGGAAGTCCGAGGACGAGAAGAAGGAAGCCGAGGCGGAGAAAGCCGAACGCGACAAGGCGTTCGCCGATCTGACGGCCTGGCTGACCACGACGCTCGACGAGAACGTCAAGGAGACGCGGTTGTCGACCCGGCTCACCGATTCGCCCGCATGTCTGGTCGGTGACACGTTCAGCTTCTCGCCGCAGATGGAGAAGCTCTACCGTGCCTCCGGCCAGATCCTGCCGCCCAGCAAACGCATCCTCGAGCTCAACCCCGACCACCCACTGGTCGTGGCGCTGCAGCAGGCGCGGGCGGAGAAGAGTGACGACCAGTCCCTCGTCGACACCGCACACCTGCTGTACGGGATGGCCGTCATCGCCGAGGGCAGCGAACTGACCGACCCGGCGAAGTTCGCGAAACTGCTCGCCGATCGGTTGGCGCAGACGGTGTGAACGGCGGGTGACGGCGCGCTGCTAACTTTGCTCTCGCCCCGAATCGAGTGGTCGAGGGTCGAGTAGCCGAAGGAGCTCCACGTGTCGTACCCGATCGTCGGTACCCCGGACGCGGCCAACACCGCGTGGGTCATGGTCAGTGCGGCCCTCGTGCTGGTGATGACCCCCGCGCTGGCGTTCTTCTACGGCGGCATGGTGCGCGCCAAGAGCGTGCTGAACATGATGATGATGTGCATGTCGGCCGTCGGGGTCGTCTGGGTGCTGTGGCTCCTCTTCGGGTACTCGATGGCCTTCGGCGACGACATCGGCGGCGTCATCGGTGACCCCACCCAGTTCGCCGGGTTGGACGGGCTCTTCGGCGGCAACTACTCCGCCGGCGACCCGGCCGGGGCGTCGATCCCGTTGGTGGGAACGATCCCCGCGCTGGTGTTCGTCATGTTCCAGGCCGGCTTCGCGATGGTGACCGTGGCGCTGATCGCCGGCGCGGTGGCCGACCGCATGAAGTTCGTGGCCTGGTTGGCCTTCGCCGCGCTCTGGGCCACGTTGGTCTACTTCCCGGTGGCGCACTGGGTGTTCGCGATCGACGGCCTGGCCGCGGAATCGGGTGGATGGATCGCCAATCGACTGGGCGCCATCGACTTCGCGGGCGGCACTGCGGTGGAGGTGAACTCGGGTGCGTCGGCACTGGTGCTGGCGCTCATCGTCGGTAAGCGTCGGGGGTGGCCGCGCGACCCCATGCGGCCGCACAACCTGCCCGCGGTCATGCTCGGCGCCGGACTGCTGTGGTTGGGCTGGTTCGGTTTCAACGCCGGTTCGGCCCTCGCCGCCGACGGGACCGCCGCCATGGCCCTGGTGAACACCCTCGGCGCCGGTGCGGTGTCACTGCTGAGCTGGCTGGTGGTCGAGCGCATCCGGCACGGGAAGCCGACCTCCTTCGGCGCCGCCTCGGGTGTCGTCGCCGGACTGGTCGCGATCACCCCGTCGTGCGCGTCGGTGACGCCGATCGGTGCCATCGCGATCGGTATCGTCGCCGGAGCCGTCAGCTCCCTGGCGATCGAACTCAAATACCGCCTCGGATACGACGATTCGCTCGACGTCGTCGGTGTCCACCTCGTGGCGGGCATCGTGGGCACCGTGATGATCGGCCTCGTCGCCAGCAGTGCCGCACCGGCCGGCGTCGACGGCCTCTTCTACGGCGGCGGTCTCGACCAGTTGTGGCGACAGATCGTGGCGGTGCTCGCGGTCGGCGCGTACGCCATGGTCGTCACCGCCCTCATCGCGCTGGCCCTGAAGAAGACCATCGGTGTGCGGGCCGAACCGCAGGACGAACTCGACGGCATCGACGATGCCGAACACGCTGAGACCGCCTACGACCTGGCGGCGTCGCGCGGCGGTCGTCTCGACATCTAGACGCGCGTTCTGGCGTGGACTCCACCTTCGTGAGTCGGTGGCTGTGACGGCGTCCAGCCAACGGCGGATGAACGGCGGCAGACCGTTCTGTGTCCGAAATCATTAGCAACACTTGGGATTACGATTTGACCGTTTCTGTGACCAGATCTGGTGGGCATTCACGTCCGCGGCGCTGTCATGTCATCGAAACCCGGGAGTGTGTTCACCGGATGTTCGCCTGACTCGATCAGGCTTCACCCCGATCGACGTCGCTGCGTAGGTGTCGTCAATCCAGTCATGTCAGACGCAGATGTCCCGAGCGCGCTCGGGGTCCTGATCGCCCGAAAGAGGAACAGATGAGCAAGAACTCCACCGCGTTGCGGCGAGCTGCATCGCTGGGGACCATGGCCGTGGTCGGTGCCACCGCTGTCGGCCTGGTGTCGCAGGGCGCTGCCAACGCCGACACCTTCGTCAAGCTCCCCAACGGTGCGCAGCGGGGCGACGACCTGCTGATCACCCGCAGCAACGAGTCGGTCCAGGTCTCGCCATCACTGGCGGCGAACAGTTTCGGACGCAACGCCTGGGTCTCCGCCGACATCACCCTCTACGCGCCGAAGCTCAAGGCCAAGAAGGCCGGCCCCAACCGTGGCCCCGCAGGTGAGGCGACCGCTGGCTTTGCCGGCACCAATGGTGTCGAGACCAACGGAGCTGCTGCAACTTTGTCGGCCGGATACATTGTCGGATGCCAGGTCAACTTCCAAGGCCTGACGCTCGGTGGCGGGTTCTCTTTGGGCAACTTCGGTGCTTCCAACGGAAACTCATCTGCCGGCCTCTCCGGTAGCGTTTCCGTTCCACTGACACCCGGTGGCGTGAATTTTGTCGTCCTGAACTACAAGAACGTCGAGAAGGCGGGGACCTATTACCTGTCCTACGACCGCGCCCAGCTGCAAATCCAGGGCTGCGCAGGCTACGCCCAGGCTCGCTCCTTCGCGGTGGTCGAGACCACCGGGGACGACCATCAGAAGGTGACCCTGTACGGCAAGCCTTTCTCCATCGGCTGATTTCACTGACCTCCATGACACGCATTCAGACACAAAGGGATTCGATGAACACCTCCAGCAAGTCCTCCCGGCGGGCGGTCGGCGTCGCCGGCACCAGCGCCGTCATCGCGGTTGCGGCCGCGCTGCTCTCGCAGGGCAGCGCGAACGCGGATGTCTTCCTCAAGCTGCCGTCGCAGACCGACGTCCAGACGCTGCCCGACGGTACCAAGATCTCGATCACGCGTACGAATGAGCGAGCGGTCATCGCGCCGTCGCTCGGTGGTACGCCGCTGCATCGCGCCGCGCAGGTGTCGGCGAAGTACACCGTCACCTCCAGCAAGAAGGCGAAAATCCGCATTGGCGCGGGATACATCGTCGGATGCCAGGTGAGCGTCGCAGGGTTCGGTGGAGGCGTGAACGCTGCGCCCAGTGTTGCGCAGCCGAATGTAGCTCCCGGCGCCAACCCGTCGCCACTCGGAACATTCCCGAGCGTGGGTGGTGGTCTCAATGGAACCCTCTCGCTTGCTCCGGGTCAGGCGGTGTCTTACTTCATCAACAATGTGGAGAAGGCTGACGACTTCGGGGCCCAGCAGCAGACGACCAACGTCGACTACGAGACCACCAAGGCCTCGAACAGCTACACCAACGAGCAGCTGCAGCTCAGTGGCTGCGCCGGCTACGCGCAGGCGCGTTCGTTCGCGGTGATCCGCGTCCGCACATCGAACGTCGACAAGCAGGTCACGACCTACGGCAAGCCGTTCAGCATCGGCTGATCTGCGTCATCCACGTCTTACAACGACACCCCCGTCACCGACTTCCGGTGGCGGGGGTGTCGTTGTCTGTTCGGAACTGGTGCGTGTCAGCGGGGAAGCAGGTCTGCCGGGATGAGTTGCAGTGAACTGGCCGCACCCGGTGCGCTGCCGGTGACCGCCACGATCCCGGTGACCGGGTCCATCGCCACCGAGTTCGGTTGCTGCACGGTCGGGACGTCCCCGCGGATACGGGGTCTCGCCGGATCCGACATGTCGACGAGACGGAGGGTGTTCGTGGACCCCAGCGTCACGAGCAGTGTCTTGGTGCGGTCGTCGTAGCTGAGCCCGTACGGCTTGCCCGGTGCGTCGATACGCGCCACGTCGACCACCTGAGGCGTGATCCGTTCGACGAGGACGGCCCCGCCGTCGGTGTCGGCGAACGCGACGAGTCCGCCGCCGAGAGCGTGCGCATGTGTCAGCCGGGTGCCGATCTTCTTCTGGGCGACCTCGGTCATCGTGGTCCCGTCGTAGACGAAGACGCCGTTGCCCTGGACGTCGGCCATGGCGGCGTAGCGCCCGACAGCCGCGACACCACCGGGTTGCGGGGGACCGGCGGGGAGCGACTTCACCACCTTCCCGTCCCGCAGGAACAGCGCGCCGCCCCCGTGCTCGTTCGTGCCGACCAGTGTTCCGTCGGAGGTGCGGACCGCATCGTGCGGCAGGTCGCCCACGCCGGTGGCGATCGGGCCGAAGGTGCCGTCGAAGGACATCTCGGTCACGGTGTTGCTCGTCTCCAGCGGCACGATGACCGGCCCGTTGGGCCCGGCGAGTTCGAGATGCCGTGGTGCGCCCCGGGTCTCGACGGTGCGGATCACGCGCCCCGCCCGGACGTCGACGAGTGTGAGTCCGTCGGGCCTGCGCACGCCCACCGCCGCGATCCCCGCGGTGCCGATGACGACGCCCTCGGGCTCGTTGCCCACCTCGATGGTCGTGCCGATCGGCGGGGTCGTCGGCGCGGGGGCCACCGCGGGTTCTGCGGCCACCGGCGTGCTCGACGGAGCGGCCCGATCGGTGGGGGTGTCCGACCCGCACGCGGCGATCAGGACGACGGATACGGCTGCGGTGGCGGCTAGTACGACTGACCTCATCGCTTCAGTGTGCACGCGTACTGTCGTGTGAGGCACGTGCACACATGGCAATGCGGCGATGTCGCCGCAGGAGAAGGGGAATCAGAATGCCGATCGCCGCAACCGACTACCACCACGTCCGGCTGACCGTCCGAGACATCGCCGTCTCGCGAAAGTTCTACGACGACGTGTTCGGTTTCGACGTCGCCTTCGAGGTAGCCGACGGTGCCGATGAGCAGACCCGAGAGCAACTGGCGTTCCTGTACGGCGGTGTGATCTATCAGTTCGGCGGCGGCCTTCTCGGCCTGCGCCCCGTCGCTCCCGGCGACGACTCGTTCACCGAGGACCGAACAGGTCTCGACCACGTGAGCTTCACGGTCGCGTCGCTCGCGGACCTCAACGACGCGAGTGCCCATCTCGACTCGCTGGGCATCGAGCACGAGCCGATCAAGGACCTCGGCGACGCCGGTATCGCGATCCTCGAGTTCCGCGACCCCGACAACATCGCGCTCGAGGTCTCCGCGCCGAACTCCTGAGCCGGCCGATCGCTCGTCGATCTATCCGCTCAGCAGGCCACGCCGATGAGTGGTGGACCGTGACCGGCCTCCACGTCGGTGGGTAGTCCGCGGGTGACGTCGACCAGCTCGGTGCCCCGCTCCCGCCAGGCCCGGACGAGTCCGTCGTCGGGGTGATCGACACAGAGGATCCGACGCGGACCGAACCACCCCCGTGATGACCATCGAGCGCAGGTGGTCATCGCGCGTAGGGTGTTCGCCCGGAGGGCCGTGACCGCGGCTCGGCTGTCGACGAGGTCGTCGAGCACGCCGGGCACCGTCCGCGAGTCGGTGATCAGCAGGTGGGCCCCGCGCGAGAGTGCGGCGGCCGCAAGCCATCCCGACCACGGGTGGGTGTGCGCATGAGTGGCCACGGCGACGGTGTCCTCGTCGTCGATCTCCAGCAGTGATGCCAATTCGGCGATGTTCCCCGCGACCGTTGCGTGGTCGAAGGCGACCGGCGCAGCCCCGGTCGGATGTGCCGGCATGAGCACTCCCGGATCGCCGGGTAGCGGGCGGCGCGGTGGTGTGTCGCGGGTGCCCGTCGCCAGGAACGCCTCGTAGTCGAGTGGCTCGCACAGGGCATCCGGGATCCGTCCTGAGGTCAACACGATCTGTCGGCGGCTCAGTGGGCCGATGTGATCGTGGTGCAGGGGATCGACGACCACCATGATCATCGAGGTGTCCTCGGCCACCGACGCGGTCATGGCCGGGGGCATGGCGGGGTCGAGCGGGACGTGGTCGGCGCCGAGCGCCAACGACGCGTAGAACGTCTCGACGGCGTGCGGTGTCGTAGGGCCCAGATACGCGACGCGGTCGCCGGTTCGGACGCCCACCTGGGCGAAAGCGGTGCTCAAGGCGGCGACGCGCTCGACCAGTTCGGTGTAGGTCGTGGTGGTCCCCGACGCGCTGATGGCGACCGAGCGCGGCCGCCCCCGCGGCCCCACCGGCACCCATGGAACATCATTCGACGTGATCACGTCCGTCTCCCTCCCCCGATGGATGACGTATTCACCGCACTCGAGGGTGGCAGACGTTGAGGCGGATTGCGAGGGCGTGACCCACAGCCTGTCGACCGTCGCCTGACGGCCCGCGATCGAGGTGGCGGCCGCGTCGCTCCTGCTCATGGTGCACGTCGGCGAGCTCCCATCACGGCGCGTTGTCAACGCGTGGACGTCCGTGATGTGATCGGGTCAACCGAAACGTAGGCGCACTTATGGGCCGAGGAGGCGCTGTGACCGTCGATCGTCTGTTGCCGTCGGATGAGGCACGTGAGCTGATCGGGCTGACGCGTGACATCGCCGGCCGCGTGCTCGACCCCATCGTCGACGAGCACGAGCGCCAGGAGAAGTACCCCGACGGCGTGTTCGCCACGCTCGGCGAGGCGGGTCTGCTCAGCCTGCCCTATCCCGAGGAATGGGGTGGGGGTGGTCAGCCGTACGAGGTCTACCTGCAGGTACTCGAGGAACTCGCCATCTCCTGGGCGGCGGTCGCGGTCGCCACCAGCGTGCACGGACTGGCCTCGTTCCCGCTCAGCGTCTACGGCACCGAGGAGCAGAAACAGCGGTGGCTGTCGGAGATGCTCAGCGGACGCACGATCGGCGCCTACAGCCTGTCGGAGGCGCAGGCGGGGTCGGATGCGGCGGCGCTGGCGTGCAAGGCGACCGCACGCGGCGACGACTACGTGATCAACGGGGCCAAGGCGTGGATCACCCACGGCGGGGTCGCCGACTTCTACAACCTGTTCGCGCGCACCGGCGAGGGATCCAAAGGCGTGACGTGCTTCCTCGTCGCGAAGGACACGCCCGGATTGTCCTTCGGTAAGCCCGAGGAGAAACTCGGGCTGCACGCGATCCCCACCACCGCCGCCTTCTACGACAACGCCACCGTCGAGGGCTCGCGACGGATCGGGGAGGAGGGGCAGGGGCTGCCGATCGCGTTCAGTGCGCTCGACTCCGGCCGCCTCGGTATCGCCGCGATCGCGGTGGGCATCGCGCAGGCCGCGCTCGACGACGCCGTCGACTACGCGCAGGAGCGCAGCGCGTTCGGTCGCAAGATCATCGACCATCAGGGCCTCGGTTTCCTGCTCGCCGACATGGCCGCCGCCGTGGATTCCGCGCGGGCGACCTACCTCGATGCCGCGCGCCGCCGCGACGCGGGTCTGCCGTACTCGCGCAATGCATCGGTCGCCAAACTCGTCGCGACCGACGCGGCGATGAAGGTGACCACCGACGCGGTGCAGGTGTTCGGCGGGTACGGCTACACACGGGACTACCGGGTGGAGCGCTACATGCGTGACGCGAAGATCACCCAGATCTTCGAGGGCACCAACCAGATCCAACGTCTGGTGATCAGTCGGTCCCTCGCCCGCTGAGCCACCTCGGGCGACCGTCAGGTCGGCGGGGTGTGCGGTCCCGCGGCGTGTCGGATGATCGCCTGTGCGAGTTCCTCGGGCCTCTCGTCGGGGATCCAGTGACTGACCCCGGTGAAGGCGAGGAAGTCGAAACCGCCGGCGGCGTTGCGCGACGTCGCCTCCACCGTGGTCCGGCGGATCGCGATGTCGCCGTCGCTCCACACCTGGAGGACCGGCACGGTGGTGGTGGCCGGGGCGGCCTCGCGGGACAGGATGAAACCGCGGTACCAGTTGATGCCTCCGTGGCGCACTCCCGGCGCGGCCGCGGCGCGGGCGTCGCGGTCGGCGAGTTCGGGTGTCTGACCGGACCGGATCAGGAACCGCGCCATCATGTTCCGCCGGGCGAGCAACAGTTCGGGAAGCACAGGGAGCTGGAAGACGAGCATGTACCACGAGCTCAGGATCTGTCGGCTGTGTGACAGCGCCCGGGCGAAGGTGGCGGGATGCGGCACCGACACCGCCGTGAGCGTGTGCAGCAGATCGGGTTGCCGACAGGCGACGGTCCAGGCGAGCGCTGCGCCCCAGTCGTGACCGACGAGGTGCACCGGCGCGCCGACGTCGGCGATGATCGCCTCCACGTCGGCGGACAGGATGTGCGGTCGGTAGGACAGTCGCGAGCGCGGTGTCGCACCGACTGCGGCGCCCCGCAGGGACGGCACGACGGTGCGGTAGCCGGCGGTGTGCAGGAACGGCACCACTGCATCCCAACTGCGTGCGTTCTGCGGCCACCCGTGGAGCAACACGATCGGTGCGCCGTCGGCGGGTCCGCTGTACTCGACCGGCAGGACGACGTCCCCGGTCGCGACATCGCGGACCGTCACGCCCGGTGGCGGGGTCACGACGGCTGCCCCGACGACCGAGGGGTGTCTCGGACGCCTCCGTAGATGCCACGACGCACCACGAGCGGTTGCAGCACCCGATCGGTGGACCAGCGCGGGATGCGGGTGGCCCGCCCGTTCGGCGCGAAGACCTGCAGGCCGTCGGGCTGGACGCCGAGCACCGAACCCCACCGCCGTCGCCGCGGGTGGTAGCTGTGCGGGCGGCGACCGTTCAGCACGCTCATCACGTTGCGCGCAACGAGTTTGTCGGCCCGGTTGCGGGCCGATCCGCGCAACGGATCGCTCGCCGCCACGTCACCGACGGCGAAGACAGCGGGATGTTCGGGGAGTTGTAGGTACCGGTTGACGCGGACGAAACCGTCGACGTCGAGGACCTCGGACGGCAGCCATCCGGAGTTCGGTCGTACCCGACCGATGGCCCAGATGATCGCGTCGGCCGTCGAGGTGGCCTGTTCGGTCTGCCAGCGCACCGCACCGGAGGTGATCCGGTCGCAGTGGAAGTCGTGTGGGACCACCGCCCGATGCCCGGGGTGGAGGGTGACCCCCGCGTCGAGCAGACGTCGACGCACCGTCTTCCAGGTGCGCGGATGGTGCTGGGGGAGCGCACGATCACCGGGGAAGTAGAGGTCGACACGTTTCTCGGGCCACCGCAGGGCGATGTTCGCCGCGGTGCTCACGGCCGCGGCGCCGCCGCCGACGACCATCACGCGCGCCGATCGGGCGACGCGGTCGTGGTGCAACGCGATGTCGGCGGCGACCTCGTCGGTGGACTGCAGCGCGGGCGACCGCCAGAACCCGTTGGTGACGCCTGTCGAGATCACCAGTGCATCAAAGGCTTCGGTGACGGATTCCCCGTCCTCGATCCAGGTGACGGTCTTCGCGTCGAGGTCGGTTGCGGTGAGCGACGCGTGCACGGTGCGCACGGTGTCCAGTCCCCGGTACTGCCCGAAGTCGAGCCAGTAGTTGCGCGACCACTCCTCCGGTCGACCCAGTCGCGAACCCAGGTCCTGCCCGCTGACCAGGCCGGGTTTCGACGAGACGCCGACGACGTCGGCGTGCTTGGCGAGGTGGATCGCGGTCAGGAGCCCGCTGTCGCCCAGACCGGCGACGATCACCTTCGGGGCGTTCACGCATGCACCTTCCGCGGCGGACGCGGGACGAATCGCGACACCCGTTCGACGACATCGGAATACGAGGCACGGCTCTCGAGGCTGCGAGCCTCCATCATCGGGATGCTCGCGCCCAGGAACATCGCGAGCATCGCGATCGCGCCGACGAACAACCACCACGCATCGCCGGGTGACACCGCGACGCCGAACAGGGCCAGCGCGAACCAGAAACTGAACTCGCCGAAGTAGTTCGGGTGCCGCGACCACGCCCACAGGCCACGGTCCATCGTCTGTCCGGGCTGCTTCGTCGCCATGAATCGCCGCAACTGCTCGTCGGCGACGTATTCGAGCGCGACGGCACCGAGACCGACCACGGTCGCGACGAGCGCGAGCCAGCCGACGGCGTCGCCGGGACGGGTCACCGCCACGTAGACCGGCAGCATCCCCAGGAACACCTGACCCGTGGGGATCAGATGGATCGCGACGAGATCCACGACGAACTCCCAGCGTCCGGCTCCCTCGCGGAGATTCCCGTAGCGCCAGTCCTCGTGGTGCAGACCGGGGAAGCCGCGCGCCCAGTTCACGGTGAGGCGCACCGCCCACACCATCACGACGACGGTCACCAGCCACGCGACCAGGCTGTCGGCCCCAACGTCTCCGCGCGCCCACCAGAAGATCGTCAACAGCGGCGGGATCACGCTCCAGAACGCGTCGTAGAAGCTCGAGTTCCCGTAAAACCGGCTGAACGCGAAGATGACCAGGGTCGCGAGGACGTCGGCGACGAGTGCGTCGAGCCAGAGGTGATCGGTACGCGGCCCGAACACGACCCACAGCAGTGCGACGACGACGGCGAGTGTGTACGCGACGCCGACTCTGAGGAACGATCCTGTTCTGCTCACGGTCTCCGATGGTGCCAGTTCGACCCCGACGATCCGGCGTGTTCGCTACAGGATCCCCTGGAGTATCCCGTACCAGTAGACGAGCGGTAACCCGTAGCGGTCGAACGCCCAGGCGGACCGTCTCGGGGCGAGCGGGTCGAGGAACGACGGCAGCGATGACGTGATCTCGCCGGTGCGGTCGAACTCGGCGGCGATGAGCCGATGCAGGTCGGTCGGGATGGGGGCGACGGTGTACCCGTCGTAGTGCGACAACGGCACGCCGGAGCGGGCCGCGATCATGTTGCCGACAAGGATCTTCGACTGCTGACGCAGTGCGCCACCGGACGGGTCGGTGTCGACGGCGGCACCGTCGCCGAGGCCCCATACCGTCGGATGACTCCGGTGACGGAACGTCGTGGGATCGATGTCCACGACGCCGGTGGCGTGGTCGCCGGCGAGCCCCGATTCCGAGACCAGCGGTACCCCGCGGAACGGCGGCACGAGGTGGAGCATGTCGTAGTGCAGGGTGGTCGTCGCTCCGTCGGATCCGGTGGCGGTGAGGGATCGGTGCTCGGGATCGAGAGCGGTGACGGCGGTGCGACGCACGACGTTCACGCCGAGGTCGGCGAGGTGGCGTTCGAGGCGGGCGTCGAGACGAGGCACCCCCACCAGTCCCTCGCGGTCGACGACGAGGGTGATGTCGACGTCGTCCAGGATCCCTGCGCGACGCCACACACCGGCGGCGAGGAACAACGGTTTGATGGTGGTGCCCGTGCAGCTGACGGGTGGACGCGGGACGGTGAACACGGCATGGCCGCCCGGGCGCACCGCGCGGACGGCGTCGCAGGTCTGTTCGGCGGCGTCGACGTAGTTGCTGCCGACCGCCGGGGTCGACAGCGCCTCGGGGACACCGGGCAGGGCGGCGTCGTCGGGGACCAGCCCGGTCGCCACGACGAGATCGCGATAGGTGAACAGCCGACCCGAGGCGCATCGGACGGTGTGGGCATCGGCGTCGATGGCGTCGACGGTGTCGTCGATCCAGGTGGCGTCGGCGGGGGTGACCGATCGTTGGGTGCGTTCGGCGGAGGCCAATGTGGCTTGGCCGGAACCGACGTACGACAGCAGCGGTCGGTAGGTGTGCACGCGCTGCGGTTCGATCACCGCGACGTCGGCGATGCCCCGGCGGCACAGTCGGGCCGCGGTGCCGATACCCGCGTTGCCCCCTCCGATCACGATGACGTCGAAGGAACGGTCGGGCGTGACGCCATGTGCATGCATTACTTTCCGTTGTACGCCGCGAAGCCCCGGCCCCTAGTGGGCCACCGCTTCTCTCGAGATCGGACGACCTCATGACCGACGTGCTCATCTCGGCCCGGGACCTCGCCACACGCCTTCTCGACAAGGACCCGCCGGTGGTTCTCGACGTGCGCTGGCAGTTGGGGGACCCCCACGGCGCGCAGCACTACCGCGACGCCCACATACCCGGCGCGATCTTCGTGGACCTCGAGACCGAACTCGCCGCACCGCCGACGACCGAGGGCGGTCGCCACCCGTTGCCCGCTCCCGACGCGTTCGAGACGTCGGTGCGTTCCTGGGGTGTCGGGGCGGACTCGTGGGTGGTCGTCTACGACGACACCGGGGGGCTGGCGGCGGCACGTGCGTGGTGGCTGCTGCGCTGGGCGGGTCACACCCGGGTGCTCATACTCGACGGAGGTCTGGGCGCCTGGCGTGACGCGGGTGGTGCGGTGTCGGCAGGTGAGGAGAAGGCTGCTGTACCAGGGGATTTCATCGTCACCCCTGGCAGTATGCCGATCGTGCACATCGACGACGTCGGTCGCGACGGGGTGCTCCTCGACGCGCGTGCGCCCGAACGTTTCCGGGGTGAGACCGAACCGATCGACCCGCGCGCCGGGCACATACCCGGTGCGGTCAGCGCACCCACCGCGGAGAACCTCGACGCGTCGGGTCGATTCCTGGATCCGTCGGCCCTGCGTGACCGGTTCGCACGAGTCGGTGTCGAACCGGGCGCCGACGTGACCGTCTACTGCGGATCGGGAGTCACGGCCGCGCACGAGATCGCCGCGCTCGCGGTCGCCGGTGTCGATGCGGCGCGGTATCCGGGATCGTGGTCGCAGTGGTCCGCCGACCCTGAGCGCCCTGCGGCGCTCGGCGAATGAGTCCGACCGGTGTCGGGGCTGACCCCTCGGCGATCGCGATGTCAGCCCCGGTGGTCGGTCAGGATCTTTTGCCAGTTCGACGGCACGCGGGCGCGCGGTCCCGGTGCGGTCTGGCTTTCCGGATGATGATCGGGCGGTGCGAGCACGGGACCCTCGAACATCGCGCCTGTCCCGTAGTCGTAGAACCAGGCCTCACCCGGCTCGAAACTCCGCACGATCGAGTGGCCCGAGGTGGTCGCGTGCTCGGTGGCGTGAGCCTCCAGCGAATCGTCGCAGCATCCGATGTGGCCGCACTGGGCGCACCTGCGCAGGTGGAACCACCAGCCGTTCTGTGCCTCGCAGTCGACGCAGCCCGTGCCGCTCGGTGCGCTGTGCGGGTCGATTCCGGCGATGTCGCTCATCGTGCCTCCCAGATCGTGCGGGCGATTCCCGACCATCGCACACACCGGGCCGAGGCGCACAGGTCTTGCCGGTGCGGTCAGACCTGGGCGAGCCGACCCACCGGGAAGATGTAGTCGAGGCGCGGGATGAGCCCGGTCTGCGACGGGGTGGGGCCGTAGACGACGAAGACGACCGGTCCACCACCCGTGGGCAACACTGCGGCACGGTCGGGGTAGCTCAACGGGTCGGGGGAGGGCACCGATTTGGGCAGTCCGGTGACACCCGATGCGCCGGTCCGCAGGTTCACCCATGCGGCGGTGAGCTGCGAGCGCTCGATGATGAACCGCTGGATGACGGTGATCGTCTTGCGGTTGTGGTCGATGCGCGCGTTGACCTGTTGACCCGGGTTGCCGTTACCCGGGTTGGCGAGAGTGAATTGCTCCACCCCGGCGGCGACGGGGGTCGCGCCGGCGGCCGCGGCGGCGGCGATGGTTCGACTGATGCGGATCATGTTGTCTCCTCAAGCTTTCAGAACGGCGACACTGTCGTGCTGAGTCACCGGCGATGATTCGGCGTCGGGGGAGGTGGTCTGACATGGGTTCTCCTTCGCCGATGTCTCGGGTGCGCCTTCGCGAGATGCCACCGGTGGCGACACACTCACATCCTGGTATCGCTGCGTACCGAGAGGTTGTTACAGCGTCTCACGAAGAAACGATCATGAAGAGCCGGATTCGGCCGGTGTCCTGCTATCGATCCAGCCTGGTACGTCGTCGACGGTCAGTCCACCAGGCTCCGACGAAAGCGATCGCCATCAGTGTCGACAGCCCGCCCGATGTGGTGTCGCCCTGTGTGAATCCGAGAATGGCTGTCAGGGCAGAAATTGCGGCTGCAATCAGCCAGAGGCGCAAGGACGTCATGAGCGAACGATGTCATCTTCTGGTGAACAACTGAGCCCGACCACCATCGGGCGGCCGAGAGGGCGTTTCCCCGTCAGTGCCGGGTGGCGACGAAGACATCGACCGGATGGGGCACGTGCGGTTCTCCGTCCGCGCTGGGCACCGAGACGGCGTCGAGGTACGCACGCACCGGCCTGCGCAGCTCGGGGGTCAGTCGGGCCTGCACGGCGAAGTCGAGGACGTCGTCGCCGGCCGGGGCGAGATCGACCAGCGCGTCGAGCGTGGAGACCTCGTCGAGGACGATGCCGGTGGCGCGGAAGGCCTCGGAGACATCGGAACTGAACCATTGGCGATGATCGTCCAGCGGTGGGGCCAAAACGTCGACAAGTGCGTTGAGCGCGGCACGCGGGGCATTGAGCACCCAGAGTTGTCCGCCCGGTCGCACCAGCGCGAGGGCTTTACGCAGGGTCTGCTCGAGGTCGGCGACGTAGTAGATCGAGTGCACGAACACCACGGCGTCGAAGGCTTCGTCGACCACTGCGTCGGCGAACGACGTGACGTGCACCTCGGCGCTGAGTTCGCGGAAGCCCAGGGCGGCCATCTCCGCGGTGAACAACCCCGCGCTCCCGGACCACGGCTCGATGCCGACGTAGCGCACCGGTCGGCCGGGCACAGCGCGCACCACTCCCTCGGCGAGCCGGACGTCCAGCGTGCCGTCCCCACACCCGACCGAGAGCACCGACAGGGGCCCGTCACCGAGGCCGGCCAGCCGTCCGGCGAGATGGTCGGCGATGAGACCGCGCTGGTCGGAGCGGCGCTCGAACGCGGCATGGTCGCGTGCGTAGGAGTCGGGTTGCAGAGCCGGCAGGGCCGCAGCACCCCGACGTGCGTCGCGCAGGTCGTCGAGAAGCGCGGCAGCGACCTCGGTCGACGGAGTCGGTACTAGGCTCGTCACCAGATCGAGTCAACCACGTTGTCTCGATCAGGGGGCCGAATGTGGCTGCCGATGACGGGACGAGAATTGTCGTGAGCAACAGGGACACAGCCGAACGCAGCCTCGAGCACTGGAGCGAAGCCGGACGGACGGGCATGGAGGCGTTCTACGCCCTCGCCACGGAGGACTACAGACAACTGGCGCTGGCCGCGGACTGGACCGGTCTGCTCGGGGAGCGTGCGCACGACGGCTGGTCGCTGCTCGACGTGGCCTGCGGCAGCGGCAAGTTCCCGACGGCCCTGCGGAAGTACACGGATCTGTCGTCGCTGCCCGAGATGTCCTACGACCTCCTCGACCCATCGGAGTTCTCGGTCGCCGAGGCCCGCAGCGTTCTCGGGCCGCCGTTCGCCGCCCGCCACGACCTGGTGATGACCCTGCAGGATCTCCCCGACGAGTACTCCGGCTACGACGTCGTGTGGGCCACCCATGCGCTCTACGCACTGCCGCCGGCGGAATTGGACGCCGCCGCGGAGCGGTTCGTCGCAGCCCTCGCGCCCGGCGGTCTCGGTCTGATCGCGCAGGCCACCGCCGCATCGCACTACCTCGCCTTCTACGACGCGTTCCGGGCCGGAGTGCGCGAGGCGACGCCGTACACGACGGCCGAGCAGGTACGCGACGCTCTCGTACGCGCCGGCGCCGAAGTGCGCGACCAGCGCGTCACCTACACCACCGGAACATCGGATCGTGCAGTGGCGCAGGGCTTCTTGCAGCGCTGTGCGTTCGACGACACGGTGTCCCTGGAGGAGATGGAAGCGGCGCCCGTGCTGGGCGACTACCTGGCCTCCTGTCGCGACGCGTCCGGTTCCTACACCTTCTCCCACGAGGCGGCCCTGCTGTGGCTCTGAACAAGTCGACCGTGAACCAGCGTCTTCCCGAGCAGAACCGGGACGGCGGCATCGAGCAGGACTGGGCGGGGAACGATCAGGACTGGTGGGACTGGTACGTCACCCTTGCCGCGAACGAGAACGTACCGACCGAACTGGTCGACGGCCCCGGTCTGCCGGACGTCGAGGCGGCGACCGACGAGCAGGTCCAGCACGAGTTGTCCGAGCCCTATGACCTCGACCCGGCCGCGATCGCGTCGTTTGCGCGCGAGGCCTTCGTGCGTCTTCCCGCCGTGCTGTCGCCCGCGGTGGTCCGACGACTCGCCGAGCGCCTCGAGGAGCTGTTGCGTGACGAGCACGGCGACGACGTCGCCGGTCGGTTCACCGCACTGGAGCAGATGTGGCTGCACGACGACCTGATGCGCGCCGTCGCGTTGTCGCCTCGGATCGGCGGTCTGGCGGCGGCCCTCCTCGATGAGCCGGGCGTGCGGCTCTACCACGACAATGCGTTGTCGAAGGAGCCCGGATGCGGCCGGACACCGTGGCATCACGACGCGGAGCACTTCCCGCTGCAGACCACCCAGGCGGTCACCGCCTGGATGCCGATGTCGGCCATCCCCGGTCGCATGGGACCGCTGTCGTTCGCTCGTGGCCGCGAGGTGCTGGGGGAGGTGTCCGACCTCGAGTTCGACAAGGTCGGCACGTCCTACGACGAGGCCGTCAGTCGGCGCTTCGTCGAGCGTGACGTCTCGGTGGAGTCCGGCCCGTTCGCCGTCGGCGACGTGTCGTTCCACTCCGCGCTGTGCTTCCACACCGCCGGGCCCAACCTGACCACGCAGCCGAGGCGGGCATTGGCCACCACCTACTTCGCCGACGGTGCGCGGGTGGTCGATTCGCCGACCCTCATCAGTGGGACCTGGCGAGAGTTCCTGCCGGGTGTCGAGCCCGGCGGTCTCGCGGCCTCCGACCTGAACCCGGTGGTCGGCCACCGGAACTGAGCGGGTTCACGCTCTCACGACGTCTTCGAGCGTGTCGCCGAGAAAGCGATCGACACCTCGTCGACCACCTTCATCGCGCCCAACATCTGCGAGTAGGGTTTGATGCCGAAGTCGGACTGTCGCACCTGGGATTCCGCGGACAGTCGCCACGCGCGTTCCTCGTCCTTCACCCGGAGATGTACGCGGTGATCCCGACTCTCGCCGTGGATCTCGAGCGTTCCGTCGAGGCGGAAGCCGTCGTCGGTGGCGGTGATGTCGTCTGCGCGAAAAGCGATGTGGGGGAATCGTTTCGCATCGAAGGGCTTCAGCGCGTTGAGTCGTGCGACCATTTTCTCGGGCCCCAGTAGCGGGGTGAGGCCGCCCTGGCCGTCGACGACGTCGATCGAGTCGACGGCGGCCGTGAGTTCCAGCGACGCCGGTTCCTTGCCGGCCCAGTCGACGACCGCGCGCCAGCGTGTCACCACGATGGTGAGCCGATGGCCCATCTTGGCGGCCTTGCCGGCCACCCCGGTCTGGATCTCCAGAACGGCGTTGTCCGACGGGGCGAAAGCCACTGCGCGTCACTCATCACCTCACGTTACGGCGGTCGGTGAACGGTGCCGGTCCAGCGACCGTCACCGGCGATCACCGCGCCTGGGCGGATGCGGCCAGCATCTGCAACATCTCGTGTGACCGTGAACCCGGGGTCGCGGTGTAGATGAGAAGAAAATGTGACTGCACGGGGTCGACCAGTGTTTGGCACGACAATTCGAGCGGACCCAGTTCGGGGTGAACGAGGTGCTTCACCTCGCGGGGCCGGATGCCCACCTCATGCGCGGCCCACACCCGGCGGAACTCTGCGCTCTCGGCGAGGAGTGCATCGGCGAGAGCGGCGCCCCGAGACGGGCGTCCGCGCAGCGTCACGTTCTCTCGCAAACCCGAGGCGAACATTCGGGAGAGGAATTCGTGTTCACTGTCGGCATAGCGGGCACGCGTGGCCGGATCAGTGAACCAGCGGTAGCCGAGACTCCTTGCGGAACCGGTGAATTCGGTGGAGACACCGGTGAGAGCGACGCCGAGTGGACTCTGACGCAGCGTCTCTCCGAGCTCGGTGACGATCTCGGCGGGTGTGTCGTCCAGTCTGTCGAGGACGCGGAGTAGTGCCGGGGCTATGTGATCGCCAGATGCGACGTGGACCGGCGGTCGGTGACCGGCCAGACGGAACAGATGGTCGCGTTCGACCAGTGACAGCCGGAGGCCCTGGGCGATAGCCGCGATCATCTGTTCCGACGGGGACGGTCCGGTACCGCGCTCGAGTCGAGCGTAGTAGTCCGTCGACATGTGGCAGAGGGTCGCCACCTCCTCGCGTCGGAGACCTTCGGTACGCCGACGAAGTCCACGCGGGAGGCCCACGTCTTCCGGCTGCAGTGAGTCCCGACGCCGCCGCAGGAACTCGGCGAGGTCGCTGCGGTTGATCACGGACCGACTCCTCTGGTGTGCATTCCTCTGTTGTAGTGCCCCCGGGGGTGTACGAGCCACGGTCTGACGATCCACCCCCAGAGCCCGTGCCCGGTGAGGTGGATCGACAAGTCCTGGATGCGCGCCGACAGCGCGGCCACGGTGGTGGGGACGGAACGCATCGAAGGAGACGACATGGCGCGAGAGATCGACATCAACATCCCCGAGCAGGACGGGCGACGAGCCGTCGTGACAGGGGGCAGCGACGGTATCGGACTGCGCATCGCCATCCGGCTGGCACGTGCGGGAGCCGAGGTGGTCCTCCCCGTCCGCAACAGGGCGAAGGGTGACGCCGCCCTCGACACGATCCGCGCCGCTGCACCGGACGCCAGCGTATACCTGCGGGATCTGGACGTCTCGTCGCTCGAGTCCGTCGCCACTTTCGCGGCCGAGCTGCGGCAGCAAGGCCGGCCGGTCCATCTACTCGTCAACAACGCCGGCCTCATGACACCGCCTGATCGCCAACTTACCGTCGATGGCGCCGAGGTGCAGTTCGGCACGAACCACCTCGGACACTTCGCTCTCGTGGCCGGCCTTCTGCCGCTGTTGACGGAGGGACGGGCGAGGGTGGTGTCGCAGATCAGCGTCGCCGCGAACCGCGGGTCGATCAACTGGGACGATCTCGCCTGGGAGGGGGGCTACGACGGGATGGGCGCCTACAGCCAGTCGAAGATCGCGTTGGGACTGTTCGCGGTCGAACTCGGCCGGCGTAGCGAGCGATACGGGTGGTCGGTGACCAGTGTCCTCGCGCATCCGGGCGTCGCACCCACGAGCCTGCTGGCGGCGCGGCCGGAAGTCGGACGCGCTGACGACACACGCTCCGTGAGACTCATCCGTTGGCTGTCGGCCCGAGGCCTTGTCGTCGGTAACGCCGAGACCGCAGCATTGCCGGCGCTGCTCGCAGCCACGGTGCCCGATGCGGCGAATGGCACCCTGTACGGGCCCCAGGGGCTCGGCCATCTCGGTGGTGCACCCGCGACGCAGCGGTTGTACTCACGCTTGCGCTCACCCGACGACGCCCGCCGCGTGTGGGACGTCTCGGAACATCTCACCGGTGTCGCGTTCCCGTCGACGACAGTGGGCTGACCGGATCGGATGGCATTTGTCGCCGTCGGCGACGTCACGACTCCCGGTGAGAACTGGTCGCATCAACCCCCGCATATGAGCACCGCCAACACCCTTGATGGCGCACTCAGGCTTGCTCGCGTCTGCCAGCGCAGCTGGTCCGGATCGAGAAACGGTTCTGTTGGGTGCGCGATTTGTAAATCAGCCGACGCCGATGGTGCTCTCTATATATTCTCGCCGAAGAAGAAGAGTATTTCGGAATGGTCGATGATGAGTGCAAGCATCAGCCGCAGAATCGGTTGCCCCGCAATAAGTACGGTGCTCCGCCATCTGTTGTTGATAAATCGACCGCGGTTTCTCGAAAACGGCGAGGTGATTTCTCGTGACTCACAGAATCGGGACGGATGCGGCGGCGCGAGCTGCGGCGTGGGTTCCCGTCGACGCGCGCTGGCTGGGGATGGATCGTCGCTCTCTCGTACTGAAGTACCCCAGGTTTAGTTCCGATCCTTATAGGAGGATGGAGCTATGCCACGTCAGTATCCGCCGGAGTTCCGGCAGCAATCTGTGCGCATGTTGGAGACGGCGTGACCGGGGAGTCGAACCGATAATGCGCAATGTCCCAGCGGCACACTGCAATTCGTCACTGTGACGCTTTGGCAGGTTGTCGACGGACGAGGGGTGGCCCGGCGCGGACCATCAACATCCCGTCACCTAAGAATGAAATCGTTCATTAAGTGATTGAAATCTACGTCGAGCTGCAGTGAGGGTCAATAGATGACACGGGGTGCCGTTGAATAGAACGAGAGGTCCAAGTGTGCCAACTGCGCCGACGTTGCCATCACGCCAAGGCGCGACTCCTTGCATGTAGTGCAATTCACATTGGTTGGGTGCCGATAATTTATATTATGTCAGGTAGCGGGTCGAAACCAACGATGCCCGGCGGCGAAACATATTGTCGACCCCTTGCAACACACCCGCCGCAGCCACCACCATGAAATGGACAAGCCCGCACACGTGCAGCCTCTCGCAGCCGCGGGCAAGCACCCGAGCACACCCTGCGGAGGATGCCATGACCGATCCGATGGCCAACCCACTGCACGCCTGCGATGTCGCCGACCGTGTCGAGCAGCTGACTGAGGCGGACTTAGACTGTGACGGCACGGCCGCATGTCCGCCTGTCGCGAGCGAATGGTCGCCGCGAACCGCTGGTCGTTCAGTCCAGCGGCCCGATGACACCGAGCACCAGGAGGCTGCGCCTGAGAAGTTGCTCGCATACGCCGTGTCCAGTCTCGACGAACCAGTAAGTGTTGCCGACATCGACGAGGCCTTCGGCATCACCGCCGACCACCTGTTTACGACAGTCCTCGAACACCTCGAAGGCCACCCACACGTGACACTGAACGATGAGACGGTTACGCAGGTGAAAGACCGTGCGCAGAAGTATCTCTGGGTGCATCGGTGTTAACGCCGGGTGCCACTGAGGAGCGACCCACGATCGAAAGCCACACCCAGGTGGTGAGTTTTATGAACAACCAGTTCGATGAAGCCCCGTCAGAGCCCGACTGGCTCGAACCGCATATCGAACTACCCAGCCACGCAACCATGGGTATCGCCATGGCGGACGTCATCGAACGGATCACCCGCACATCGATCGAGCACCCGAACTGTGGTCGACTCGCCTTCGACGCCAGCGGACTTCTCGTCGATTGGCAAGACATCAGCTCTGACACGTGGGCTATGGGCACCGCCCCTTCGCATCGCGTCCACGAGTTCGCCGGAGGCGCTAACCGGGCCATCGTCGAACACGCCCTCCGCTCACATCCGACAACCCGACGGTGAGCGAAGAAGCGACACCGATGAGGACGGGACCGGACCAGTGTCGGGCTGCGCGGGTTCGCGGAGCGAGGAGGCCACCGCCTGCTGGTGGCCGCGCTCGAACGTGGGCTCCTTCTTTGTCTCAAATCGATTGTTTCCGAATGATGTTCGGTCAGACCTTCGCATCCTGCCGATCGCGCGTTACTGTGGGCATGGGTGGTGAGTCGATTCCACCGCCGCGGTAAAGCACCCTCGCCGTGATCACCCTCATTCCTGGTCGGACCTCGCTTCTATGCGCGGTCATCGGTGCTCAACTCCGACGCACCCACTCGATTCGTCGGGTCGACGTCCAGGAGTTCTCAAACACCCAGCCGGGCAAGCGCACCCGCCCCGTGGCGGGGTTTTGCGCGGACCTTCCATCTTCAGTGAGAGCAGGCACCCATGTTTCGTCACACCGATCACATGCAGTTCGACATCGCACCCGAGAACCCTGACCCCATCTACGCCCGCAAGCTCCAGGAGCTCATCGGCGGCACGTTCGGCGAGATGACCGTGACCATGCAGTACCTCTTTCAGGGCTGGAACTGCCGCATGAAGGGCAAGTACAAAGACCTGATCATGGACGTGGCCACCGAGGAGATCGGTCACGTCGAGATGATCGCGACGATGGTCGCGCGATTGCTCGAGGGCGCTCCGGCCACCGAGTCGACCAAGAACGCACTGGGTGACCCGGTTGTCGCGGCAGTCATGGGCGGAATGGACCCCCAACAGGCCATCGTGTCCGGTGGCGGCGCGATGCTTGCGAACAGCAACGGCGTCCCCTGGAGCGGCAGCAACATCGTCGCGAGCGGAAACCTGTTGGCAGACTTTCGATCCAACGTCTCGCTGGAGTCGCAGGGCCGCCTGCAGACTGCCCGCTTGTTCCACATGACCGACGACCCGGGCGTGAAGGCGATGTTGCGATTCAACCTCGCGCGCGACACCTACCACCAGAACCTCTGGCTCGCGGCAATCGAAGAACTCAAGGCCGACGGCATCGAGGACACCATCGTCCCCAACGACCTGTTCGACGAAGAGTTCGCCGAGCACGCCACCAGCCTGTGGCACCTGTCCGACGGCGCCGACGCCGACAAAGGTCGATGGGCGCACGGGACCGCACCCGACGGCATCCATCAGAACGGCTTCCTCGCCAACCCCGAACCACTCGGCAACATCCAAGCCGGCCCGCCGCCAGATCCCAAGCTCTACGCGACCTACGACGGCGCGATGGGCGAACCCACATCGGCCGCATTCGGTACCGAGAAAGGCGTCGTCGGCAAAATCAAGGATGCCGTGGACCCCTCCAGCTGACCGGTATCGCTTCCGCGACTGAGCATTGACTCTCGGCGGTGACGCGGGTACGCCGTCGCCGCCGTGAGATTGCGTCCCCTATCTGTTTGAGCCGGTGTGTAAACGGGTACTGACGATGCAACTCAGCAGAGTGCCGCGGCACCCGCTTGGGCCAGGCCCGCCCGGTTGAACCCCACCAGCCGGACGGGCCGCCCGTCGGCGACCCTGCGTGTAGACGGCTGGTCTACCGGCATCCGGTTGAGCCGCACGCGGTAAGCCTGCGCACTAGGCGCTCAGCACCCAAGCCGCCTCACGCCACCCGGCGGGCTCAGATCCGCCAACTGCACTGCCGACCGTGCCCAGAACCGTCGTCACACGGTCCCCACAACCGTCATCGCCACCGAGTCGCCGCTTGCGGCAAAGTCGCGTCAGCATCTGGGAGCTGCACATGGACACACCGCTGCCTCGCGGGCCACGCTCAGAACAACCGAATTGGACGGGCCCCAAACCGCTGCCGGGCCATGGCCCGTTCCAGCACCCCTACAGCTTTCAGCAGCCGACGGGACTTGAGCAACCGCCTGGCTACCCGCCGCCCTACGCCTACTCCCAGCCCTCCATTCACGGGCGCGACGACACCGCGTCGCATCGGCCGCGCCGGCTGCAGCACGTCATCGACAGGATTGTGCGGCGGTGGAGAGCCGCCACCCGACAGCGACTGTAGGCCACCAGAGAACGTTCGAGGGGCCGGCACAGGTCAGCGTGAGCCTGTCAATGCGAGACCACCGCCAACACTAATCCGGGTAGCGACGGTGGCGGGGCCTGCCGAGTCCGTGTGCTCGACACACAGCAGGCACCTGCCTGGGTTATCGGGGTGTGCGGGTAGGAGCGTTACCTCGGGGCCGGGAATGTGGCGCGGAGCATGTCAGCGTTCGGGGCGTTGAGCGCTGGCGATAACCCGGTGGGCGAGGACCGCGAGTTTGGTGTTGGTGTCCTGAGAGATCCTGCGCAGCATCTCGAACGCGGCGGTCGCGTCGATGTTGTACTCCTGCATCAGCATTCCTTTGGCCTGTCCGATGATGTCTCGGGAGGCCAGAGCTTGGTCGAACTGGGTCTGTCGGGCGTCGGCGTGCAGCGCTGATGCGGCCTGGGTGGCGAAGGTGCTGCCCAGGGCGATCGCGGTAGCGTCAAAGGCGTGGGGATGGTCGGCGTGAATGTTGAGCGCGCCCATCGACGATTCTTCGCGGTAGAGCTGAAACGACACCGATGACCGGACCGGGGTTTGCGCAATCACATCGTCGGTGAACAACGGCCAGCGGGTTTCGGTGCTGTAGTCGTCGATGACGACGCGCTGTTGTTCCCACGCTGACATCAGGCACGGCCCGACGTCGTGTTTTGCCTGCAGTTCGTCGATACGGGCTGCGATGGGGTCGGTCACTGCGATCGACACCACCTCGCCGTTCTCGACGAGGGTGATAGTCGCGAACTGGGCGGTCTCGATGGCGTCGACGAGCCCGGTGGTCAATGCGGTGAGCATCGTGTCGATGACGTCGTCACCGACGTCGAGGTGTGCATACTCGGTGACCTGCGCTGCGATCGCGGTGTAGAGGTCGTTGTCGTGGCTGGTCATGCCGCTACTCCTGGGTGTCCTCTCCGTTCAACGGTAAAACCATTCTGCCGAACACCTCAGCGCCGGGACAATGACCGGGGGCCTTCAGTCGCCGCGAGAAGGTCCCCAACTAGATACGGCTAGACATCGACAGCAGTATAGCCGCGTCTAGCTGTAGTCTCGAGGTATGGAGTCGTCGGTGTACACCCCAGGTGCAGGTCACCTACCGCCGGTGTTGGCCGGTCGCGATGACCTGCTCCACGCGATGACGGTACGACTCAACGACGTCGCCAGTGTCGGGCTCGTCGCCTGGCTCCGGCTCCTCGCCCTGCACCAGCTACCCCAACTCCGCTCGTGCGCCCCCAAAGCCCTGCGATACCGGCTACTACACACCCCAGCCCACCTCGTCCACACCGCGAGAAAACGCCTCATGCGCCTCCCCGACACCTGGCCCTGGACCGCCGACATCATCTCCGCGTGGACCGACGTCACCACGCTCACACCACCCTGACCAGCACAAACAACCCGACCGCCACCGACCCAAGGACCCGAAGACCCGCCCACCGACACAGCCAGCCGGCAACCTCCGCATGCCCACATCACCAAACCAGCAGCCACACAACAGAATCAGTAATCAGCGAAACGCTGGTGAAAGACTGAGGTTTGCACCCACCGACCACGAAGCGCTCGGCGCGGCCGCACTCGACTACGCCCGCCGGTGGTCCACCGTGACCGCAATCGTCAAAGACGACGTCCTTCCCCCTAGCCGAACTCTGCGCCGCAGCTCCTACCCGGGCCGGGGATACTTTGAGGGCTACAACACGCAGACATCATCTAGCGATAGCGTGCTGCGCCTCTTTCACCCCACGGGGCTGGAAGTGCTCACTGCACTGGCCCAAGACCATGGCCAAACGATCAGGCCGAGCACACCAGGACGCGCGGCGGCGCAACTGCTCACGATGATCGGTGGAATGAGCGGGTTGACCCGGTTGGCATGCCCGACCATCACCGATCTGTTGACTGAACTCACCCGCGGGCGAAACAGAACGGTCATAACGAAGCAGCTCCGCGCCTTCCTCAAGATCGACAACGACAGCGACACAACCGAAGAGCGCTACGAGATCCTCGAACATCGCATCAACTGATAGGGGTGGTGCAGCGCGGTGAACAGGAACCAGTAGCGCTCGACGTCGGTGCTCAGGACGTGCGCATGGCGTTCGGAGATGACAAGACGTTCGACCCGGTCGGCGTTCCCGCTGGCAACGTAGATCTCGTACACGAGGTCGCCGCCCACGCGCAGCACGGTGGGGCCATAGGGCGCTCTGGGTTCGAGGACCACCACGTCTGGGTCGGGCATCGGCAGATCGTCTCAGCCTAGGACGGGGATTCAATCGTTTCCGGGGCTTCCCCACGGGTGGGGCCGGGTCCCAGGGCCCAACGGATGGCCGATGTCATCGCGATGCCACTCCCCCGCACCGCTGTCGCCTCGGTGACAGGCAGGTACGGCAGGCGCAGCGGGAACCGGGTCCACCACGGCATCATCGACACCGCCACCGACGACAGCACCCCGTAGGCGGGACGTACGGGCAGCGGGATGGGTGGGTTCAGGAGGATGAACCGCGCAGTCCGGCGAGCGGCGGCCGTGCCCCGGAGCTCCGACCGGTAGGCCGCCAGCACGTCGTCGAACTCAGCAGTCGTCTCGGGGACGTCGACCGCGCCGAGACCCCGTGCCACGAAAGCGGTCTGACGCACGTACTCGTCGCGACCACTCGCATCGAGCGGTTCAGCGCCATAGCGATCGTGCGCGCGGAGGAAGCTGTCGATCTCGGCGACGTGGACCCACCGGATGAGGTGCGGGTCCTACGCGGCGTACGGGCGGCCATCCGGCGCTGTCCCTGTGATGCGTTGTGTACCGCGCGGACGATCCGGATCGCGCGGTCGGCGTCGTCGATGGTGCCGAAGGTGGTCTCGGCGAGAAAGGTGCTGGTGCGCTGGAGTCTCCCCCACGGGTCACCGCGGTATCCCGAGTGCTGATCGACCGCAGCCATCGCGAGCGGGTGCAGCGACTGCAGCAGCAGGGCCCGCATCCCACCGATGAACATCGACGCGTCGCTGTGCACGCGATAGATGGCCGAGTCGGGACCGTAACGGCGCGGCCCGATCGACAGATGTATCCGGTCGCGTCGAGCCGGACCTTCCTCGCCGGCGACGCGTTCGAAGATCATCTCGCCCACGCGCTGCTGGACCGAACTGAACGGGTTCATCTCCCCACTGTGCGCTTCGCGCGATTGTTCCTGGTCAGATCGGTGGGACCTGGTGAAAGCGGCAAAGAGAACCAACACCGGTGAGGTGCCGGAACAGCACAGATGCCCGATTCAGACCCCTGCAATAAAGTAAAGAACAACGTTACGATTCTGAAGTGACCCGGCAACGTTTGGCCCTCCGCACCCTGTCTGTCGCGCTCGCAACGGTGGGTGGGCTCTGTGCGACCCTGCTCGCTGCGCCATTGGCGCAAGCGGCTCCCCCGCTGTCGGTGACCACGGTGGCGAGCGGTCTCGACAAACCGTGGGACGTCGAGGTCGCTCCCGACGGAACGCTGATCTCCGGCGAGCGGAGCGGTCGGTTCGTCGCCGTGCGCCCCGGAGGGGCGGCGCAGACCGTCCGCGCAGATCAGTCGCAGTTGTTCGTCACCAACGAGGCCGGGCTCATGGGACTGGCGCTCGACCGTGGTTTCGCGGCCAACCGCACGCTGTACTCCTGCCAGGCGGAGAAGACCTCGGGATCGGGGATCGGCACCGGCTCGGCCGGCAATCTGCCCCTTCCCTTCCCGAACACCGGACAGGTCATCAACGTGGTCGCGTGGCGCGTCGCCGACGACTGGTCGTCGTTGGCCCGAACACGCACGGTGCTGTCGAACATCCCGGTCAACTCCGGCGGTCGTCACGCGGGCTGCGGACTGACCGCGGCGCCCGACGGCACACTGTGGGTGGGCACCGGTGACAACGCGGTGCCGTCGTACCCCCAGAGCCCAACGGTGTTGGGCGGCAAAGTTCTCCACATCACGACCGGCGGTGCTCCCGCGGGCGGAACCCTCCCGGGGACGCCGATCTACTCACTCGGCCACCGCAACGTCCAGGGGGTGGCGATACAACCCGGAACCGGGCGGGTCTACTCGATCGAGCAGGGCACGTCCCGCGATGACGAACTGAATCTCCTGCAGCCGGGTGGCAACTACGGGTATCGACCCGACCGCGCTCCGTTCATCTACGACGAGTCTGTGCCCATGACCGACCCGCAGCGGGTGCCGGGTGCCATCGGCGCGGTCTGGAGTTCCGGTGCACCGACCCTCGCGACGCCGGCGATGGAGTTCCTCCCCGCCGAGGGATGGGGCGACCTCGGTGGCGCAGTGGTGATCTCGACCCAGCAGGGAAAGCGGCTGGTGTTCGTCACGCTCTCGGAGAACGGTCGCGAGACGGTTCGCACCACCGACGGCCTCCGCGGCACCTATGGACGCCTGCGGGGCCTGAAGGTCGACCGCGACGGATCACTGTTGGTGACCACCGACAACGGTGGCGGCGGCGACCGCATCCTGCGCGTCCGGGCCGGCTGATCCGCCGTACCGATCGGCGACGCGTCAGACAGTGAACCGACCGGCGAAGGCGCGTAGAGGCAGATCGGCGCTGGTGACTATGCCCGGTGGGGCGGCGACGACGGAACGGATCGCGTTGAGAGCGGGCAGACCCGTGACGGTCATGCCGATCGCCGCGAAGTCGCTGGGATCATCAAGACGTACGCCGGGTTTCGGGAAGATCATGTGTTTGCTGTAAATGTTCGGGTCGCCCTTGATGTGGGTGATGTAGCAGCCCTGGATGTCCCACGCGGGATCGGTGTGTGGTGTCATCTGCCATTCCAGATGTGTCTCGACGCGGGGCACTCCGGCGACCATGCCCTGGTATTTGATGTAGTTCGCCCCCAGTGATCCCTTCGGCATCTGGTACCAGCCGAGGTCGACATCCTTGGTGCAGGCGCCGAGCTCGTAAGAGAACGCCACCTCGTCGAGTTCGAGGTCGAACGCGTCGGCCATCAACCGCACGCTGTCCTCGAAGACGGCGGTGTACTTGTAGAGCGAATCCGGGATGGTCGGATCGTCGACTGGGCGGCCGTATCCGACCTCTTTCCATGTCTCGACGGAGTGATGACACGACACGTCGACCGATTCGGTGACGGTGATGTTCTCGATCTCGGCGACGTCGGCGGTGTGCACGATCCCGAGGATCTGCGCGAGGCCGGGGTTCATCCCGGTGCCGTAGAAGGTGGAACCGCCCTTGCGGCAGGCGTCGTCGATGACCTCGGTGATGGGTCGGCCCGAGCGGTGTCGGTGGTGGGCGTTGCGATGGTGGCCGGTGATGAAGTCGGCGGTGGTGACGATGTCGATGCCCGCTTCGAGGACCTGCACGTAGAGGTCCTCGTCGGGGAAGACGCCGTGAAAGGTGACGACATCGGGCGCTGCGGCGATCATCTCGTCCACCGATCCGGTGGCGATCACCCCTATGGCGTCGCCACCGGCGAGCTCACCGACGTCGCTGCCGACCTTCTCCGGTGAGTAGCAGTGCACGCCGATGAGTTCGAGATCGCGGTGGGCGCCGATGCGCTTGATCATCTCCGAACCGACGTTGCCGGTGGCGACCTGGAAGACGCGGATGGGTGCGGTGAGGGGCATGGAAGTCCTTTCGGGCGACGTGAGTGGTCAGCGGGTGAGGTGGGCGCGGGCCGCCGCGGTCGCGTCGAAGTCGTCGGGGTAGAACTGCGTCGCCCATCGGCGGATCGCGGTGAAGCCCTCGAACTCTTTCGGCGACAGCGCAGGTGGGTCGGAATAGCGTTGGTGTGCCCAGATGTGGAGGTCGTTCTCGAACTGCTCGATGACCCCGGCGGCGTTGCGCAACGCACGGTTGGTCGGAGTCGGACTGTCGTCGCCGGGTTTTCGGCCGATCCAGACGGTGAAGCGGATGTCGGAGGTGGTCTCGTCGACGGGTGTCACCGACGTGAGCGTGCGGTTGTCGATCATCCCCCAGCTCTTGGTGGCCGCGACCCCGATACCGCTGTTGATCGCCTGCACACCGCTGTTGATCTCCTCGGCGGGGACGTCGTCGAAGGCGATGGTGAAGTCGACGTAGGAGACGGGTGCGTCGAAGTCGTGACGTGTGAACTCCGGGACCAACGGGGTGTCGTGAACATAGGTGAAGTGCGCGAAATCGACGCCGTTCTCCTGCACGTACTGCGGGTGGATCTCGAGTCCCGGCCGGAACAGGTGGGTGTGACCGAACGCCGGGTAGTAGTCGGCGGCACTCTTGTCGTCGTCGAAGCCGGTGAGCACCTCGGCCACGTCGAAATACGGTTCGCGACGATTCTCGTCGAACCAGATGAAGACGGACTCGCTGTGCTCGGCCACCGGGTAGGTACGGATCCTGCGTCCGCGGTTCGGGTGCTTCTCGTAGGGGACACAGACGTTGCGTCCCTGCTGATTCCATTCCCAGCCGTGGAACGGACAGCGGAGGATCTCGCCGTCGACCGTCCCGCCGAACCCCAGATGAGCGCCGAGATGCTCGCAGTAGGCGTCCATGACGGTGACCCGCCCCGCGCTCGAACGCCAGGCGATCATCTCGGTGCCGAAGTAGGTCATACGGTGCACAGCGCCGACGGCGATCTCCGCCGACCACGCGACCTGGAACCATCCGGTCGGCTTCATCGGGAGGGGAGTTCTCGCCATCATGGCCCTTCCGCCGGTTACTGCTGTCCCTCGAACATAAAGCCCTCTGTGAAAAAAGGAAAGAGCCCTCTGTGAAAACGGCGTCACGTACTACGATCGACGCATGGTCGAGAGCGGTGTCGCGAACAGGCGCACCAACAGACGGGGTCAGGCCACGCGGGAGTCGATGCTCGATGCCGCACTGACGGCATTGGCCTCCGGCGATCCGGGAGCGGTGTCCGGGAAGAGGATCGCCGGCGATGTGGGCGTCACCTGGGGCGCGGTCAAGTATCAGTTCGGCGATGTCGACGGCCTGTGGGCCGCGGTCCTGCGCCACACCGCCGAGCGTCGAGGCGACCTGCCGGCCGGGTCGGTCCCCACGGCGACACTGCACGAACGGGTGGCGACCATCATCGACAACATGTGGGACGGACTCGACAGCGCCGATTCCCGCGCCATCGAGACGTTACGGGCCGCAATGCCTCGTGACCGGGACGAGTTCGAGCGGCTCTTCCCCCGCACCGCAGCCGAATTCGCCTCCTGGGGCGACGCATGGCTCGCGACGTGCACGCGTGCCTTCGCCGGCCTCGGCGTGGATCCCGAACGGGTCGCCGAGGTCGCGGCCTTCATTCCCGGCGCGATGCGCGGTATCACCTCCGAACGTCACCTCGGCTCCTACAACGATCTCGACCTGGCACGGCGCGGACTCGCCAACGCCATCGCGCACTACCTGCGGGCGGAGGGCTGACCCCGGGTCGGCGTCGCGACGCATCGAGAGGTCCGATACCACGATGGATTCGATGACCGTCGAAACGATTGTTCCCTGAGCGGGCCTCGACACATCATCTCGCCATGGATTCGAGCAGCGACAACCGACGGTCAGTCCGTCTGCTCACCGCCGGAGTCGCGGTGAACTCGTTGGGAAGCGGGTTGTATTTTCCGCTGTCACTGGTGCTGCTCCACCATCTGACAGGTCTGGGATTCACCACGGTCGGCATCGTGCTTACGGTCGCGACCGGTGTCGCGTTGGCGACGATGCCGATCATCGGCACCTTGGTCGATCGACGAGGGGCACGAGACATCCTGGCCGCAGCACTGCTCCTGCAGATGGTGGGGTTCGGGGTGTACACGATCGTTCGCGACCCGGTGTCCTTCGGGCTCACCGCGGTGCTGGTGGCGATGGGTAATCAGACGGCCAAGACCACCCAACCCGTCGTCATCGCCGGACTGGCCACCGGGCGCAGTCGATCCAAGCTCCTCGCTCTGATGCGATCGATGTCGAATGCGGCCCTGGGTCTCGGCGCGCTGGTGTTGACGATGGTTCCGGCCGACGCCTCCGACTCGTGGTTCGTGGGCATCGCCCTGGTCAACGCCGCCACCTTCGGTATCGCGTCGCTCGTCATCCTCCGACTCCCCCATGGCGAACCGCCCGTCGCCCGTGCGACCGTCGCCTACGGCAGAGTTCTCCGCGACAGAACCTTCATGCGCTACACGGCGGCGAATGCGCTGAGTTCACTCAACTACGCGGCGTTGAGCAATCTGCTCCCGCTCCTCGTCGTGGTGGCCCTTCACCTGTCGCCGCAACTCTCCGGAGCCCTGTACGCGGTCAACACCGCGATCACGGCCACCGCGGGTGTGCCCGTCGTCATGGCCCTCCAGAGGGTCGGCCTCAGCGATCGCGTCAGCGCGGTGCTCGGGTTGGCTGCGATGGCGATCGGGATGGTGGGTTTCGGAGCCGCGTCATCGACCCACGGGTCGACGCTCGTGATGGCGATGATCGTGGCCATGGTGATCTACTCCCTCGGCGAGGTCGCCCACAGTCCCACCTCCACGGCGATGGCGCTCGACGCCGCGCCCGAGCAGGAGCGGGGTCAGTACCAGTCGGCCTATCAGATGTCCTGGAACGTCGGCGCGATGCTCGCGCCGGTGGTGTTCACCGCACTCATCGCGCTGGGCCCGCTAGGCGCCACGGTGGTTCCTGCTGCGGCGTCTGTGTGCGCGGCACTCCTGCTCTGCCGAAAGGTGCCTGTATCCGACTCCGCCAGAGCGAGTTCCGTTCGTTTGGACGTAAATGATGCCAAATCGGCTGCTACGCAGTCGCATAGCTGATCGCCAGGTATCGCGTGTTCACCTGTTGTGCATCGTCTGATCGTCGCCACGGCACGACTCGGACCACCTCGCTTCTATAAGTTTCCCGTACAAACAATGTGGCTTTCTCCAACGGCCGCGCCGCACAGAGACGTACGGAGAGCATCGATGACATCCGACTGGTCCTTCTCGCGACTTTGCGAGACCTTTGTCGACACCATCTCCTCCCGACCCGAGGACATCGCGGTCTTCGACGGGGACGCAGAGATCAGCGGACGCGAGCTCGGACTGCACGTCTCGGCCATCATGGATGCACTGCAGGCGAATTCAGGTTCCGCAGTCGGGATCTACGGACATCCGTCGGCGCCACTCGTCGCGTCGGCGTGGGCGGCGCTCTGTGCCGGGATCCCCTACGTCCCCCTGGCTCCGAGCTACCCCGAGGCGCGTATCCGTTTCATGATCGCGGACGCCGGAATCGATCTGGTCCTCACCACCGAGGCTCTTGCCGACGAGGTCAGGGCGATGGCTGCCGACCTCGGCGCCCGGGTGGTCTGCATGCCGACGATGGGTCACGGGGACCTTCCGTCCGGCGACCGGTACCGGCGGCCCGCCGTCGTCGCGCGGCCGGAATCACTCGCCTACATTCTGTACACCTCGGGATCGACCGGCACACCGAAGGGGGTGGAGGTCTCGCACTCCGCGTTGGCGCACCAGATGTTCTGGGCCGCCGACGCGCTCGAGGTCGACACGGGTGCGCGCGTGGTGCACAAGACACCGATCAGTTTCGACGCCGCGCAGTGGGAGCTCCTCGCGAACGCGACGGGTGCGGCGGTCGTCGCGGCAGAACGCGACGCCTACCGCGACCCGCCGTCCCTGATCGCCACCATCCGTCACCGCGCGGTGACCCACCTGCAGACCGTGCCGACTCTGCTCCAGGCCCTCTGTGAGGACGAGGGTTTCGCCGAGTGCACCTCATTGCGTCGCATCATGAGCGGCGGAGAGGCCCTCGCGCATCGACTCGCGGTGACCGCGACCGCGATCCTCCCCTCGGCCGACCTCGTGAACCTGTACGGGCCGACCGAGACGACGATCAACGCGTCGATCCACCGATTCGATCGCGGTGAGCCCAAGCGGGTCGGCGGTGTGGTGCCGATCGGTTCTCCCGTCGACGGGATGGGCTTTCATCTACTCGACGACTCCGGAGAACTGCTCGAAAAGAGCGATGGTCAGCGGGGCGAGCTCGCGATCTCGGGCCCGCAGCTCGCACGAGGGTACCGGAACAGGTTTGAGGAGAACGCGACTCGCTTCGTCACCCGCATCGTGAACGACACGTCGATCCGGATGTACCGGAGTGGTGATCGCGTCGAGATCCGCGACGGCCTCTACCAGTTCTGCGGCCGTATGGACTCCCAGGTCAAGATCCGCGGCCATCGCATCGAACTCGACGAGATACGAAGTGTCCTGGAGAACCACCCCTGGGTCCGACATGCCGGCGTGGTGGTGTCCGGGGGCGACGACGGTGTCGTCTCGTCCGACCGCGCCCGGCTCGCGGCTCATGTGGAGCTCAACCCCCACGAGGCCGCCTTGATGGATCAGGGTGTGTTCGGCGAACACCACACGACGAAGAGCACACGGATCCAGGTGCGCGCCCAGGTGGCCGGTCTCGGTGTCCGGAGCGACCACGACGCACCGGGGGTCGACCTTCCCATCGGCCCCGAGGCAGACCTCCGTCTGCATCAACTCGCGTTCGCTCGCAAGAGCTACCGTGTCTACCGGACGCGCATGGCCGACCACCAAGCGGTCTGGGAGCTGGGTCGCCTGGTGGCCGAGCCCGAGGAGTGGTCCCGTGAACTCGACAACCCCTGGAGCGTAGAGGCTCTCGCGGTGTTCCTTCGCTCTCTGGTCCAGTATCACAGCGAGGCGCGACTGCTCCCGAAATACAGTTTCGCCTCACCCGGCGCCCTGTACGGAGTGGCCGTCTACGTCGCGGTGCGCGGAGTGTCCGGACTGACCGACGGCGTGTACTACCTGAACCCGTCGACGGCGACGGTGCACGCGGTGGGAGGAGAGGTATCGGACCTCGACGGCCCTGGCGCGCGGATCACCCTGGTCGGGCAGCGCTCGGTGATCGCCTCGGTGTACTCGACCAACGTCGACGAGGTCCTCCGCTTCGAAGCCGGTCACATCCTCGGTGTCGTGGACACGGTGGCGCCGGCCGCGGGGCTCCGGGTCGGAACACCCACCGCGGCAACCGACATCGACGCCACCGTCCTCGGCGCGGACGGCGACCGGTTCGTGATCGGTTGTTGGCCGCTCCTGCAGACGTCTGCGGTGGACCCCGACCGTCTGGAGACGGTGACGCCCTATGCCGAGATCTTCGACAAGAACGGGTCGAGCAAAGGGTTCCACGAGCTTCGACCGGGTTCCGCCGGAGGTCCGATCGCCCACAGGAAACTGGTGGGGGCAGCGGTGATCCGACGCAAAGATGTGATCGCCATCAACCAGCGGGTTCATGACCAGGCATCGTTCGCGCTCGTCCTGGTCTCGGACGGGCAGCCTTCGTCCTACGTGGCGCTCGGTCGCGCGCTGCAGCGTGCGCAGATGAACGCCTTCGGTGTCGGCCTCATGTCCTCGGGGTACAGCTCGTCGAGCGGGGCAGATCTCCCGGTGGCGAGACGAGTTCGCTCGATGACGGGCCTGCCGGCCGAGTCGGTGTACGTCGCACTCGGTGGTCCGGTGACGGCAGAACAGATCGCGCACACAGGGATGGACGAGGACGTGGTCCACACCCAGGGTCCGGCTGAGATCCTCGCGACCGACATCGCGACGATGCTGCCCCGTCACATGGTTCCCGACGTGATCCGCATCGTCGACGCCGTGCCGCGCACCCCCAACGGGAAGGTCGACGTCCGCGCCCTGCGCCGAGACGAAGAGGCGTGGAGCGCAGCTGCCCACCAGGAGATCCCCTTCGTGGCACCGGAGTCGGCGAGCGAGCGGATCCTCGGCCAGATCTGGTGCCACGTCCTCGGATCTGCCGAACCCATCTCGACGACCGCGTCGTTCTTCGCCGTCGGAGGGACGTCACTCCACGCGGTGCGGTTGATCCGTGAGATCCGCTCGAGGCTCGGTGTGGCGCTGCCCGTGCAGTCGATCTTCGAGCACGATTCGATCGCACGGCAGGCGCAGGCGTTGCGGTTGCGATGCGTGGAGACCATCGCGCGGGCCGCTCCGCTCGCGGGCGTGGGCTCTCGCCCCGTCTTCCTCTGGCCCGGACTCGGCGGCTACCCGATGAACCTCCGCGGCCTCGCGCAGGGGATCAGTGGAGTCAACCGTCGGTGCTACGGCGTCCAGGCCTACGGGCTGAACCAGGGCGAGACGATCGACCCCGACATCTCGGCGATGGCCCGCCGCGATGTCGAGCATCTCCGGGAGATCCAGCCGTCGGGTCCGTACACGATCATCGGGTACTCGTTCGGTGCCAGGGTGGCGTTCGAGACCGCGTGGCAGCTCGAGGCGGCGGGCGAGACAGTGGATCAGCTCATCCTGATAGCCCCGGGCTCGCCACGTCTCGAACGCGAGACCGCTCCCCCGGCGGCCACCGCGCCCTACGACGACACGCGTTTCACCCGGGTTCTCTGCTCGGTGTTCCTCGCCACCGCCGACGGGCCGACCGTCGACGCGGTGGTGGCATCGGCCGTGGACCGCCGGTCCTTCCTCGACGCCATCGCCGCGCACATCGAGGTCGATGCCGAGCTGGCCGATCGCGTCGTCCGCCTCGTCGAGCGGACCCACGCGTTCGAGTACACCTTCGCCGAACTGAGCACGCGGCGAGTGCGGGCCGCCACCACGGTGATCCGCGCCCACGGTGACGACTACTCGTTCCTCGACTCCGAGGCAGCAGACCTGGCCGCGCACACCATCGCGCTCGGGCGCGACCACTATCAGATCCTGCGTCCGCCGCACGTCGACGAGACCTGCGCCGCCGTGCTCGCCGTGCTCGACGGCACACCTGCCAGGTCCGCGGTCGAAGGTCGCGACGACGCGGCCGAACTGGTGAGGACCCGATCGTGAACGTCGGTGCGGTGGTCGCCGCCGCTCTGGCCGATCTCGACGTCATCGTCGAGCGCGATCCCTCGGTCGACAGCCGTGTCGACGCACTCCTTCACCCGGCGCTCCCGGCGCTGTGGACCCACCGCATCGCCCACGGGTTCTATGTGGGCCGGCGCCGCCGCATCGCCAAGGCGCTGTCGAACTGCGCACGACTGGTCAGCGGCGGTGTGGAGATCCACCCGGGCGCCACCCTGGGGCGACGGGTGTTCATCGATCACGGCGCCGCGGTCGTCATCGGCGAGACCGCGGAGATCGGGGACGACGTGACCCTGTTCCATCAGGTGACGCTCGGCGCCGTCGGTTGGTGGCGTGACGACACGCGCCCGCCTGACGCCCGGCGTCATCCGGTCGTGGGATCCGGTGCTGTGATCGGCGCCGGCGCCACCGTTCTCGGTCCGGTGGTCATCGGCGACAACGCCCTCGTCGGTGCGACATCGCTCGTGCTGACCGACGTCCCCGCCGGCTGCCGCACCACGCCGCCTGTCGCCACGATCTCGGCCGCAGGGCCGCGTCCGCGGACGACCGACACCCTTCAACTCGTGGCCAGCACCGGTTGCTGGTGACACGTACACCACACGCACAGAACGGCATCGACATGACACACATCGGCGTACTCGAGAGCAACCTGTCGGGTTCGGGGTTCGAGGGGCTGGAGATCATGAAGCGGCTCGGGGCTCGGGTCACGTTCTTCACCCGCGATCTCGCGCGCTACCTCGAAGTCCCCGGCGGCCCGGACTATTTCGACCGCTTCGTCGACCAGATAGTCCACTGCGAGACCAACGTCCTGGACGAACTGATGCCCCACGTCCTGGAAGCGCAGAGCGACGAACCGTTCGATGCCTTCCTCACACTCGCCGAGTACGACGTGGTGGTGGCGGCGCAGGTCGCAGTGCATCTCGACCTGCCGACCGTCGGTGTCGACGGTGTCTTCACGGCCCGCAACAAGGCCCGGATGCGCCGACGATGCTCCGAGCACGGTGTGGCCTCACCGGCCTATCGCGCCGTGAGGACACCCGCCGAGGCGGTGCACGCCGTCAGCGAGATCGGTCTCCCCTGCGTCGTCAAACCCGCCGACGAGACCAGCAGTGCCGACGTCCGTCTGGTCCGATCCGCGCGTGAGGCGTCCGAACACGTGGCACTCATCCTGTCGCGCAGAGAGAACACACGAGGTCAGAGTCGTCACGACGAGATCATGGTGGAGGAGTACCTGCGGGGACCCGAGGTCAGTGTGGAGGTGCTCTCCGACGGGGACAGGCACGTCGTGCTCGGCGTCACCGACAAGTCGCTGGCCGGTGCGGGCTACTTCGTCGAGATGGCGCACTCCTTCCCGTCGATCCTTCCCGCCGCGACGGTCGAGGCATGCGGAGATCTCGCCAGGCAGGCGTTGCGCGCGGTCGGCTTCGACAAGGGGATGTCGCACGTCGAGATCAAGGTGACCGACAGTGGGCCCGTCCTCGTCGAGATCAACCCCCGGCCCGCCGGCGGCAAGATCACCTACCTGGTCGACCGCGCTCTCGGCATCAGCTCCCTCGAACTCGCGATCCGCCAATATCTGGGCGAACCCCTCCCCCGCACCGTGTTCGGAACGGGGACCAGCCAGGGTGCGGCCATCAGATACCTCAGTGCCCCTCCCGGGGTCATCACCTCGATCACCGGCGCGGAGGCCGCGCGGGCGATGGCAGGGGTCGACGAGGTGGTGCTCAAGGTCACGCCCGGTGCGACGGTGCGGCCGTTGCGGCGCAACGGTGATCGCCTCGGCCATGTGCTCGCCGGCGCGTCGACCGCGGGACTGGCCGCTCGGGAGGCCGAGGCCGCAGCCCGCGAGATCGACATCCGCACAGCTGCCGAACGTGCACCCGTCGTGGTCGACGACCTCACCGCGTTGGTCGGTCGGACACCGATGCTGCGGCTGCGACTCGACGAGGTGCTCGGCCGGCCGTGCGGCCGGGCGGAGGTGTTGGTCAAGCTCGAGATGTTCAACCCGTGGTCGAGCAGCAAAGATCGCACGGCGCTCGCGATGTTGGAGGCCGCAGAGGCCCGCGGACAACTGACCCCGGGGGCCGGCACGGTCATCGAGGCCACCTCGGGCAACACCGGGATCTCGTTGGCCGCCATGGCCGCCGCGCGAGGCTACCGGTGCATCATCGTCCTCCCGGACAATGCGACCACCGAGCGGATCGCCGTGCTGCGCACCCTCGGGGCCGAGGTCGTCACCACCGCGAACACCGACGGCTATCAGGGCTGTGTGGACGAGGCCGCCCGTATTCACCGGATCACCCCGGGCTCATGGAACTGCCTCCAGCACGAGAACCCGGACAACCCTGCGGCCCACGAGCAGACCACGGGCCCCGAGATCTGGCAGGCCACCCAGGGCCGAGTCGATGTCCTCGTCTGCGCCGTGGGTACGGGCGGAACACTCAGCGGCACCGCGCGATTCCTGCGAAAGCACAATCCCGACGTGCGGGTCGTGGCCGTCGAACCGGCGGGCTCTCCGCTGCTGTCGGGAGGCCGACCCGGCCGACACCGGATCCCGGGCCTCAACGGCGGTTTCATCGCGCCGACCACCGATCGAGGCCTCATCGACGAGGTGGTCGCGGTGACCGACGACGATGCATCGGCGGCAACCGCGGCTCTGGCACGCCGAGCAGGCCTTCTGGTGGGAATCTCCGCCGGGGCAGTGGCCCACGCCGTCGGGGTGATCGCCACCGACCCGCGCGTCGACGATGCACGCATCGTGGCCATCCTGCCCGATTCCGGTGAGCGGTACCTCAGCATGATCGGCGCGCAGGAGAAGACCGGTGTCGCAGTGGGTTCCGGAGCGATCACATGACACCGGACGGGTCGGGACCTTCGACACGCCCTCGGCTCCTCATGGTGATGCCCTATCGCCAGCTGGTCCGCAAGGCCCGCGCCGCAGGCTTCTGGGTGTGCTCGGTCTGGGACCCCACGTTCGAGTCGGCGGACTATCTGGCCGATGTGCGGGCGGCGTCGGATGCGTTTCACACCGCTGATTTCGGCGACGAGCTCGCGATGCGATCAGAACTGGTGAGGTGTGCGCGCCTCCACGGCGTCGATCTTCTCTACGGCGTGGGGCGCGACGTCACCCACATGCCGACGCATACCGCTGCGGCGGAACTGGATCTGGCGGTGAACAGTCCGGAGTCGGTACACGTCCTCACCGACAAGGCCGCGATGCGCGCGTTGCTGGCTCGACACAGCCTGTCGCCGGTGAGGACCCGGACGGTCGGAGACGTCGCGGACGTCTCCGACGCGGTCGGCGAGATCGGCGCCCCGGCCGTGGTCAAACCGGTCGCCGGATCCGGCAGTCGAGGCGTGTTCCTCTGGGAGGGAGCGCAGTCGGGTCGTCACTGGCGGCTCCTCGCCCACGCGCAGTCGCTGCGAGGTCCTTTCCTCGTCGAGGAATTCCTCCGAGGCCCCGAGTTCAGTGTGGAGACACTCAGCGTCGCCGGCGTTCATCACGTGATCGGCGTGACGGCCAAGACGCTCGGTCCACGACCGCATTTCGTCGAGATGGCACATCACCATCCCGCCGACGTCACGGCGGTGCAACGCTCCGCCCTGGAGCAGGTGACGACAGCTCTCCTGGACGCCGCCGGATACCGCACCGGTCCGGCGCACACCGAGGTGATCCTCACCGAGGCCGGCCCGCGGATCGTGGAATCGCAGGCTCGACTCGGTGGGGATCGGATCCCCAGGTTGATCGAGCTGGCCACCGGCTACGACATCGAGGCCGGAGTCTTCGACGCGTTGCTGGGGAACGCCCCGGTGGTCGGGCCGCCGACCGCGACGGCGACCATCCGGTACCTCGACATCCCTGTCGGTTGTGTCACCTCGGTCGAGGGCGTCGATGTTGCCACGGCGCAAGCCGGAGTCGACGACGTCGTGGTGTCGGTTACCGCGGGTGATCGGATCGAGGCGACGAGGGACTCCCGGTCCCGTCACGGTCACGTCATCACCGTGGGCGAGACGCGAGCGATGTGCGACGCCCGGGCTGATCGAGCGGCCGCGACCCTGTCGATTCTCGTCGACCCACCGCTCGTGACCGCGGGACCACCCGCGCGGGAGCGCGCGAGCCGGCCGGCCCACGCCATGGACGGCGATATCGTATCGGCATGACCCCGGGCGCAGGTTCGTCACGAGTGGTGTTCACCCTGGGTCCCACCGGCGCGGCAGCCATCCGATTCGGCGCGAGTGCCAGCTTCGAATTGTTGCGAGCCGTCCGGGTACTGCAGCAGCCCGCGCGGTTTCCCCTCCAGGGCGGTTGGCTCAGGCAGGTACGGTCGGCGATCCCGACCGAACCGCTCGGGGTCATCGGGACGCTCGTCCAACCAGGCCACTACGCACCGGATTTCCTCACGCCGCTGCCCGACGGTCCGCCCGGAGCCGACGAGATCAGGGCCGTGTCGCACGCCGATCTCGACGAGATGCGGCGCGACCTGCTCAAATGCCACAGCCGTGCGACCGGCGCCCGGAGAACCGCGCTCGCGGTATGGCTCGGTGATCTCCACGAGGCACGGCAGGTGATCGCGCGCGCGTGGGCGGAACTGTGGACGGCGATCCTCGCGCCGCACTGGCCGGCGGTCGAGCGCGCGCTCCTGGCCGACATCACCGCGCGCGCCGAGCAACTGGCCCGGGTCGGGGTGGCGGCCACCGTGGAGTCGCTCCACGAACGGGTGACCTGGTCCGACGATGCGATCGTCGTCGCCCACGACACCTGGGACGAGGCAGTCGACTGTTCGACGACCGGTCTGTTGCTCGTACCCTCGGTGTTCTCCTGGCCGGGGTGTTCGGTCATCACCGAGCAACCCCGACTGCCGACCCTCTACTACCCCGCGCGCGGTGTCGCGCATGCCTGGCCCACCGCGTTCGAGGCGCAGTCAGATGCGCTGAAGGGACTTCTCGGTACCGGTAGAGCGGCGGTACTGCTCGCGCTCGATCGCCCCCTGAGCACGCGTGAGGTCGCCGCCTCGTGCGCATTGGCCGACGGTACGGCGTCGCATCACACGCGACTCCTGCGTGAGGCAGGGCTCATCTGGTCCGACCGGGTCGGGAAGACCGTACGGCACCGCCGCACCGCGCTCGGCGACGCGGTCGTCGCCGGTTCGATCGGCGACTGACCCGACAGGCGACCGCGGCTCACGCGGCGGTGCCATCGGACAGTCGGGTGACGACGCCGCGATCGCCGTCGACCCGAACCCGGTCTCCGGTCCGCAGGGTCCGGGTGGCGACGAGGGTGTTCACGACACAGGGCAGTCCGTACTCGCGCGCGACCACGGCGCCGTGGGACACCGAGCTGCCGATGTCGGTCACCAACGCGGCGATGACGGTGAAGTACGGGGTCCATCCCACGTCGGTGACCGGCGCCACGAGGATCTCGCCGACCCGGATCTCGCGCGCCTCGGCGATCGATCTGGCCACGCGCACAACACCGTCGACGCATCCGCGGCCCGCGGGTCGGCCGACGATCTCGGAGTCGTCGACACCGTTCGGCGGTCGTACCACCAGTGGTGTCGGACGCCCCACCGAGACGTCGTCGAACTCCAACGCCTCCTGACACGGCAGTGCCGACCTGCGCCGCAGCCCGGCCTGCACCAGGTCGGTGATGTCGCCGGGACCGACGACCCGGCGTAGTTCGTCGCGATCGAAGAAGTACACGAGGTCGGCGTCGGGAAGTCGTCCGGTGTCGGCGAGCACCTGCCCCAGATGCCGGTAACCGAGTTTGAGCGAATGCGCCATGGCCGCCAGCTTCGACTTCGTCTCCTCGCGTCCCCGTGCGCCTCCTCGCGCCAGCCGCGCGAGCAACCGGACGGGCGGCGGGTCGTCCGTCTGATCCGAACGCGGGGCGGCACGACGGGCCACGGGATCCGACGCCGCCCGCACCATCACCTGCAGCATCGTTCCCAGGCCCTGCGGGTCCTCGCCCCACGACGGTTCGCGCATACACAGCTCGCGATACCCGCGGTGGCCGTGCCGGTGGAGAAAACCTCGAAGGGCCACTCCGGCAACGCCGGTCGACGTACGGAGCCTCGTGACCGCGGCCCCGGGCTCGGACACGGTGAAGTCCCCGGCCGACGGGTCGGCGGCGATGGCCCGGGCCACCTCGTCGAGCTCGGCCAGCATCACCGCGCTCTCGACATCAGTTGCCCCCGCCATCAACCGGCTCGCGGCGGCCCGGCCCTCGTCCTCGTGACCGCCACCCGCCACCGCCCGGCGGATCATGACGCTCTCGAGCACGTTCGCCGCGACCGCGGCACGTGACGACGAACGGACGTGGGTGACCATGACCTCACAGAACAGATCCACCCCGTCGTCCAACTGCCGCAACACCTCTCGAGGATCGTCGGCGTCGGGGACGTCGAAACCGGCGATCTGATCACCGAGACGCCGGATTGCCGGCCCGGCCGACAGTGCGAAACCGGTGAGCAGAACGGTGTTGACCAGCCGACGCACGAACGGTTGGGGCGGTTTCGGCACGAGCTCCTCGACGACCCGGCCACACACCGACATCGAGAACTGCTCCAGTGAGTTGCCCAGGATTCCCGCGCTGAGCGCCGTGCCCTCGGTGAGATTGAGGAACATGTGCCCCTGGAAATATCCGACCTGCCGCCAGGGCGACTCGTATCGCGGTTGGGCTCGCGCGACCACCTGGGTCATCTGCATCGCGTAATCGATCGCGAAACCGGACACCGCCGCGGTCAGCGGACAGTAGGCGCCCGGCATCATCTCGCCGATGTTGCAGCGGGTGTAGACGTGGTCGGCACCGGCCAGCGGTGAATCCATCGCGTCGAGTGCGCCGGGCAGGGTGGTGATGGGGCGGGCCTGCAGCCACCACAGCTGCCCGTCCCGATCGATCGCCCACTCCAGATCCATCGGCCGCCCCCAGTGGTCGACGGCCCGGATCGCGCCCTCGCGGATCGCCCGGAGTTCGTCGACCGAGATCGCGGGATCTGCCCCGACCTCGCGGATGACGCAGTCGCCGTGTGCATCCAGCACGAAGTGATCCGGCGATGCGGTGCCGTCGACGAGCGTGTCCCCCAGACCGGCGACCGCATCGATCACCATCAGATCGCGCCGACCGGTCGCCGGATCCGCGGAGAACACCACGCCGGCGGCGCGGGCGTCGACCATCTGCTGGACCACGAGATGCATCGCGGCGACGTCGCGGCCCGCGTAGGCCGTCACGCGGTGCGAGCCGGTCGAGGCGGTGCACGTCTGCACGGCCCGCACCAGGTCGTCGGCGGTGCCCACCCCCAGCACGGTGTCGTACTGGCCGGCGAAGGACAGCTCCGCGCCGTCCTCCCCCGATGCCGACGAGCGCACCGCCAACGGCGTCGCCCCCAGATCCCGCATCCGCGCGAACCATCGCTCGGCGACCTCGTCGGTGACCCCGTCGGCGGGATCGGCGACGACGAAGCCCGCCGGGACCGGGAACCCGAGACGCCGCAGCCGCGCCAGTCCGGCAGCCTTCCCACCGAACCGTTCGTCGACGACATCGTCGAACTCGACGGTCGTGGTCACGTCGACAACGTGAGGGAGTCGACGACCTCGGCGAGTGCCGCGGCGTCGATCGGGCCGGGTTGATAGAGACAGATCCGCTCCGACACCCCGTCGACACGGTCGCGGATGTGCGCTGCGACCTCGGCCGGGGTCCCGCATGCGGCGATGGTGTGGAGCATCTCGTCGTCGATCAGCCCGGCCATCTCACGCCACCGCCCCTGCTTCGACATGGCGTTGAGTTCCGGCTGGAGGTCACCCCACCCGTGCGCGTCGAGCACCGGTCGGTAGGCCGGGGTGGATCCGTAGAACGCCAACAACATCCGCGTCGAGGCGTGGTCTCCCCCGCCGTCCCGATCGGATTCGACGGAGACGATGATCTCGGGCACCACCTCGAAGTCGTCGCCGGTGCGGCCGGCCGCAGCGAGCCCCGCCTGCACGGCAGGCATGGTCGACCCGTGCAGGAAGCGCTTGGACCCGAACGGCATCACCAACAGCCCGTCGGCCACCTCGGCGGTGGCTGCGGTCAGGCGCGGGCCGAGCGCGCCGAGATAGATCGGCGGCGGGCCGAACGGGTTCGGGCCCGGGACGAACGTCGGTGTCATGAGCGTGTGCCGGTAGTACTCGCCGCGGAAGTCCAGTTGCTCACCGCTGTGCCACGACGCGAAGATGGCCCGCAGGGCGCCCACCATCTCCTTCATGCGGTCGACGGGATGATCGAACTGCACCCCGTAGCGCTTCTCGATCTGCGCCCTGATCTGCGTGCCGAGCCCGAGGATGAACCGTCCCTCGCTCAGGAGCTGGAGATCGTTGGCCTGATGGGCCAGCTGGATCGGATTGCGCGGGAACGCGATCGCGACATTGGACAGCAGGTCGAGGCCCGGAATCGACGACGCCAGGACCAGCGGCGTGAAGACGTCGAACGGACCCTCGAACGTGAACACACCCGATGCCCCGGCCTCCCGCAACACCTCGGAACGCTCGACCGCGTCGGTGGGGCCGAACAGTGCGGTCATGACCTTCATGGCCGGGGCGCCCCTTCCGCCACGTCGGTCCAGTCGCGGAATCCCGACGGGTGATGGGGACCGATGACCCCGTGCTCGAACAGTCCTGCGCCGCGGTGCACGGTTCCGTCGGCATCGGTGGTCACGGCGGCGCAGACGTGGTCGATGAGGCTGAACGCCGCTCGTGCCATCACCTCGGGATCGGTGAGATCGAAATGGACACGCTCGCTGAACTTCTCGCCCTTCCATGTTCCGTGCGCCCACGTCGGGTCGCCGCCGTAGCCGGCGCCGAAGGCGATCGGGGCGAACAACTTCGACTCGAGAGCGAGAGTGCTGCGGTCGCCGGCCCGGTTCAGGAACTCGATGCGGGCGCCGTGCGGGATACGCGTCCCGGGGGTGTAGTCGATCTCGACGCGTACGCCGTCGAGCTGTTCGACCCGCCCGTCGGACCATCGACGCGTGCAGTCGTAGAGACTCCTCTGTCCGTCGGCGCCCTCTTGCAGGATCAGGAACAGCTGGTGGTCGTCGAAGGTCAGCGGCAGATACAGCCACCAGATGCCCTGCAGAGCGTCGTCGGGTCGGCCCTGGGGTTCGGATTCGCCGATGGGCCGGATGCCCCACGATCGATCACGACTCGCGACGCTGGTGTCGTGATCGACCTCGAGCCGTTCCCCGTCGACATCGATCCACCCGGCCCAGGTGCCGACCTGCGCGAAACGGCAGGCGTCCAGGGTGACCCGCCGCCGACTGAGCATCGAGTGCGGTCGTTCCAGGGCAGCGGGGAACGCTCCGCGCCACGTGAGGTCGGCGGACATCCCCTCGGTGGGCGCGAGGGTCAGGTGGACCTCCTGCAGCGGCTCGACGACGTCGATGCGGTAGCCGTTGACGGTCGGGTGCAGCCGATCGTCGTCGATGGCGTCGCCGAGATGGACCGCGGTCTGCGTGTCGCCGTGACGGACCACGAGGTACGCGTCCTTCACACCCAGTCGCGGGTAGTAGCCGATCCCCGTCAGCGCCATGAACCGTCCCCCGCGGTCGAGCACGTTGAAGTACGACCGGTCGTAGAACTGCCGGTCCGACGGTTCGGGCCAGGTGACGGGAGCCGGTGTCTGGTGGATCGGATACTCGTCGAGCGGACTGAGAAGCACCGGGAACTCCCTCAAATACGATGTGTGCCGTATCGGAATTACTCTGGCGTCATGGCACCAGAAAGCCGTGGCGAAAACAAGGGGTCGGCTCCGTCGACGGCGGGTCGCCCGCGGGATTCGCGGATCGACGCGGCGATCATCGCGGCGACGCGGGAACTGATCGTCGAGACCGGCTACCCCGCTCTGTCGCTGTCGGCGATCGCGGCGCGCGCGGGTACGACGACGGCGGCGATCTACCGTCGCTGGTCGGGCAAGACCCAGCTCGTCCACGAGGCGGTGTTGTCGGCCGATTCCGTGCCCGCCGCCGACGGCTCCGACGACATCCACGGCGAGATCCGGGCGGTCGTCGAGACCGTGCGCGCCATGTTCGACAAGCCCTATGTGCGGGTGGCGTTGCCGGGCCTGATCGCCGACACCGTGGCCGACCGCGACGTGCACGCCATGATGATCAGTCGGCTCGCGGGCAACCTGACGGCGTTCGAGTCCCGATTCGGCCGGGGGCGTCGGCCCGACGACCGCCTACCCATGCTCGCCGAGGTGGTGGCCGGCACGGTCATCGTCCGTCTGCTCATCAGGCAGGACGCCATACTGGACGACGCCTGGGTCGAGGAGATGACCCGCATGATCACCGATCCCTGGACCCAGACCCGTCCTGATACGGATCAGGCGTAGCGGCCGGTCGCCCACGCACGCGCCGCGTCGGTGGTGACGGCGTCGACCATCTCGCCGTCCTGATAGAGACCGGTCTCCACGACGACCGATGTCTCGATCGCCTCGCGCCACGCCTGCACCGGTCCCTCGCCGAACGGCTTGTGCGGGAGCAGGTCGTCGATCATGACCACCGAGCTCGCGTGGGCCAGCCGCGCCATGTTGGCGATGTCGGCGGAGGCGACCTCGTAGGTGTGGCCGCCGTCGATGAACAGGACGTCGAAGGTCTCCCCCGTGTGCTCCTCGGCGAACGCCGGGACGGTCTGCGTGGAATCGCCGGTGATGAGTGTGTGACGGCCGGGGAACTCGTCGTCGATGCACTGTTTGGCCGTGGACACGTATTCGTGGTCGCCGAGGTCGAACGAGGTGACCTCCACCTGCGGATCGGCGCGCAGGAAGGCGTGGCTGGAGAAGCCGGCGTTGAAACCGATCTCGACGATCCGGCGAACATCGTCGCGGCGTGCCAGGGACTCGAGGAACTCCATCTCGGTGTCGCTGACCGACCCCTCGACGAACCACCCGTTGCTCCGCGCGTCGTCGACGTTGGCGAGAAGACGCTCAAAACCCATGTGTCACCGCTTCGTTGCCGAGAGGGCCGTCGTGTCGGCCCCGTTGAACCCATCCTATGCGTCGGCGTCGGACGGCTTCGGCGCGTTCAGCGCACGACGCGGTACCGCAGGTGTGCCACCCCCGGGGCCTCGAGCACCCGGACCAGTTCGAGTTCGGGCCGCCCCGGCGCGAACCCGTCGAACAACCGCTCGCCGGAGCCCAGGATCTCGGGACTGAGCTGGATGTCGATCTCGTCGACGATCCCGGCCGAGATGGCCTGCCGCGCACACGACGCGCCGCCGGCGATGGAGATCGAGCGGCCCGCCGCGACCGCGGTGGCCTGGGCATAGGCCGACTCGATCCCGTCGGTCACGAAGAAGAAGGTCGTGCCGCCCTCGAGCTCGATCGGCTCGCGGGCGTGGTGGGTGAGGACGAAGACCGGGCAGTGATACGGCGGCTCGTCACCCCACCAGCCGGTCCAGTCCGACGCGCCCCATTCACCGCGCACCGGTCCGAACATGTTGCGGCCCATGATGGTCGCGCCCATGTCGTCGAGCATCTCCGACATCACCTGTCGGTTCACGGGGTGATCGAGACCGGGTCCGATGTGCCAGGCGTGGACGCGTTGCCCGCCGATGCCGAGCGGGTGGTCGGCACTCTGCTGCGGACCGGCGACGAAACCGTCCGCCGACATCGACATCGACAGGTGGGTGCGGCTCATCGGGGCCCCGTTTGTTCGTCGGTCGTGTTCGTGCGGGGATCACGCCCGGCCAGCGCGAGGACACGGTGCAGCCGGTCGGCGTCGTCAGCGATCGGCGTCACCGGTCCGAACGGCCCGGTCCCGGTCTCGGGATCCGGTGGGAACATGGTGAAGAAGCGCTCGACCTCGTCGAGGGTCGCGTCCTGGACGTGTACGCGCTGATCGGTGGCACGAGCCAGATCCCATGCGTGCACGGTCAGTTCCTCGACGGCGACGACGGCGTTGTCCCGTGCCGGCATCTCGACACCGCCCGCGCTCACACGTCCCTCCCACGCGCCGGGTTCGGCCCAGGCCGCCGCGAGATCCTCGAGCTGCTCCGGTATGGCGGTGCGCCAGTCCCCCACCAGACCGTCCGGTGGCCTCATCGGGGCCTTGCGGGCATTGTCGGTGAAGACGCTGCTGAACTGGTGGATGTGTGCCAACAGGTCGCGCACGGTCCAGTCGTCGCACGGGGTGGGTCGATCGAGATCGTCGTCGGCGACCCCGCCGACGAGACGGCGCATCTCCTGCGTCGCAGGCCCAGATCGAACATCGCATACCTCCATCGGTCGGTGTCGATGATGTAGACCCCGGACGCACCGAGAACTCATCGGTCTCGTCGGATCGGTGGCTGTGGTCAGCCCGCGGCGTCCGCGGGGTCACCGAATCGCACGTCGGTGACCCATTCGGTGTCGGATCGACGGTGCATCTGCTCGTACGTCTCGGCGATGAGATCGGGGTCGTACCGCGTGTTCGGAGCCACCGGACCGCACACGGTCACCGTGGCGCACCGAACGCCGTGGTCGAGGTGGCCGGAGTCGAGGAGTTCGGCGAGCGTCCGCAGCCCGGCCTTGCCGAGTGACAGGCTCGTCAGTTCGGGGAGTGGGTGTGGCATACCCGCCGTGAGCAGGAAGCGACCTCCCCGCTGCGCGCGCATGCGGGGCAACAGTGTCGCGGCGGTGACCACCGCTCCGGCGACGTTGACCGCGTAGGTGTCGAGCAAGGTCCGTACGTCGAGGTCGCCGACCGTGTCGGTGCGGATGACCCCGGCGTTGTAGACGACGAGTTCGGGTACCCCCAGCCGATCGACGAGACCCGCGACGGCGCTCCTCAGGGCGCTGTCGTCCGCGACATCGGCCCGTGCGCCGGCCGCGGTGTCCGGGAGATCGCCGAGGAGCGCGTCGATCGTCGACGGCGATCGTGCGATCACCCCCACAGGGTGGCCGGCCGCGGCGAAACGTCGCGCCACCGACCGCCCGATGCCGGGGCCGGCCCCGACGACGAGGACCGACCCCTTGCTGCTGCTCAGGTCAGCACCGCACCCTCGGACGCGGAGCCCACGAGCTTGGTGTACTTCGCCAGCACGCCGCGGGTGTAGCGCGGGGGCAGCGGCGCCCAGTCCTGACGACGCGCCTCGAGTTCCGTCTCGTCGACGAGCAGATCGAGTGTGCCCCTACCGACGTCGAGCCGGATCCTGTCACCGTCGGCCACGAAGGCGATGGGGCCGGCGTCGACCGCCTCGGGCGCCACATGGCCGACGCACAGCCCGGTGGTGCCGCCCGAGAACCGACCGTCGGTGAGCAGCAGGACGTCCTTGCCCAGACCGGCGCCCTTGATCGCGCCGGTGATGGCCAGCATCTCGCGCATCCCGGGGCCGCCCTTGGGGCCCTCGTAGCGGATGACGACCACGTCGCCCGCCGCGATCGTGCCGTCCTCGAGGGCGTCCATCGCCGCGCGCTCACGCTCGAAAACCCTTGCGGTGCCCTCGAAGACGTCGGAGTCGAACCCCGCCGACTTCACCACCGCCCCGCCCGGCGCCAGCGATCCCTTGAGGATCGTGATCCCGCCGGTCGGGTGGATCGGATCGGACATGGCGCGCAGCACCTTGCCGTCGGGGTCGGGTGGGGTGATGTGAGCCAGGTTCTCCGACATGGTCTTTCCGGTGACGGTGAGGCAGTCGCCGTTCACCAGCCCCGCGTCGAGGAGGGCCTTCATCACGACCGGGACGCCGCCGATGGCGTCGACGTCGGTCATCACGTGCTTGCCGAACGGTTTGACGTCGGCCAGGTGCGGGACCCGGGAACCGATGCGGGTGAAGTCGTCGAGGGTCAGCTCGACCTCCGCCTCGCGGGCGATGGCGAGGAGATGCAGCACCGCGTTCGTGGAGCCGCCGAACGCCATCACCACCGCGATCGCGTTCTCGAACGCCTCCTTGGTGAGGATGTCGCGGGCGGTGATGCCGCGCCGGAGCAACTCCACCACGGCCTCGCCGCTGGCGTGGGCGAACTGATCGCGACGACGGTCCGGAGCCGGCGGAGACGCGCTGCCGGGCAACGACATACCGAGCGCCTCGGCTGCGCTCGCCATGGTGTTGGCGGTGTACATGCCGCCGCATGCCCCCTCCCCGGGGCAGATGGCGCGCTCGATGGTGTCGACGTCCTCCCGCGACATGAGTCCTCGCGAACAGGCGCCCACGGCCTCGAATGCGTCGATGATGGTCACCTGGTGCTCGCTGCCGTCGGAGAGCTTCGCGAAGCCGGGCAGCGTGGATCCGGCGTAGAGGAACACGCTGGCCAGGTCGAGGCGTGCCGCGGCCATCAGCATCCCGGGTAGCGACTTGTCGCACCCCGCGAGGAGGACCGATCCGTCGAGGCGTTCGGCACTGACCACGGTTTCGACGCTGTCCGCGATCACCTCACGGGACACCAGGGAGAAATGCATGCCCTCGTGGCCCATCGAGATCCCGTCGGAGACCGAGATGGTGCCGAACTCGAGCGGGAACCCACCGGCTGCGGACACACCCTCCTTCACCGCCTTCGCCAGACGCTGCAGCGACAGGTTGCACGGGGTGATCTCGTTCCACGAGGAGGCGACGCCGATCTGCGACTTGCCCCAGTCCTCGTCGCCCATCCCGACCGCGCGCAGCATGCCGCGGGCCGCGGTCTTCTCGAGGCCGTCGGTGACGTCGCGGCTGCGGGGCTTGATGTCCGGGGATTCGTTCTCGGGCGACATGGCACTCCTGATCTGTGCGTGGGCGCGGTGGACGGGGCTGTCCGGCGCCGCTGCCGCGAACTGAGCGGCTCGTCGAGAAGTATGCCCCCGCGCTATGTCGGATCGCCGTCGAGTCGGGTCATGTCGCCGGTCTCGGGGGCGCCGTCGACCCGTGCGTACCGCAGGTACACGATGCCGCCCGGGCTCACCTCCGGTGATCCGACCAGGCGGACCCGTCCTGGTGTCACCGCGTCGGTGAACACCTTCTTGCCCGCCCCCAGGACCACCGGGTGGAGCCACAGGTCGATCCGATCGAACAGTCCCTCGGAGAGAAGCGTCTGCAGGAGATCCAGACTGCCGACGACCGTCACGTGGTCGTGTCGCTCGCGGATCGCGCGCACCTCGGCGGCGAGATCGGGACCGAGGTGGGTCGATCCCTCCCAGGACAGGTCGGGTGTACTGCGCGAGGCGACGTACTTGGGGATGCGGTTGAACAGGCGGGCGAAGTCGCCGGTCTGGTCCGGCCAGTACGCGGCGAAGATGTCGAAGGTACGCCGACCGAGCAGCAGCGCGTCGGTGCCCTCGTAGGCGGCCTGCACCTGCGCACCGCTGATCTCGTCGACCAGTGGCGCCTGCCATCCGCCGTAGGCGAAGCCGTCGGGATCCTCGTCGGGACCACCGGGGGCCTGGCCCACGAGATCGAGGGTGGCGAAGGTTGCGATGTGGATGACTCCCATGACTGAACTCCTGTTCGGTGTGGCGGTGGACGCAGGGGCAGACTCGCCTCGCCGCGGATTCTCATCGGCTGTCGTGACCATTTCGTGACCGGGGCATCGTTCGCGCACCGAAGTCACCGTGGTGCTTTCGCCGTCGGCCATCGGCGTCCTACCGTCGGAGACGTGAGCGAAAACGTTGTGAAACCCGCCCTCCCGATCGGCACCCACAAGTCGATCGCCGACCTCGTCGCCGAGGGTCGTTCCCTGGCCGAAGTCGCTGCCATACTGGACATGTCGGTCATCGATGTCCTGCGCTGGTACTCCGAGATGGCGGCCGTGCTCCACGTACGGGAGCTGCCGGCACTGGCAAAACGCCTGCGCGACATGGAGTATGGGAAACCGACCGTGAGCCCGTGGCGCCGGGACATGTTCACCGGTGCGGCCGTTGTGCCGCAGGCGCCCGACGCGCCGGCACCGCTCGCCGGCTGATTCGGGTCGTCCCGCCGTCGGTGCAGACGGCGGCTCCGCACGTACGGTGGAGGTCATGGATCTCATCACCGTCGACACGCATGACGGAACCGCCCAAGCCCATGTCGCCACTCCCCCGGCAGGAAACGGCCCGGGGGTCCTGCTCTTCATGGACGCCATCGGACTGCGCCCGCAGATCGTCACCATGGCCGAGCGCATCGCGTCCTGGGGATATGTGGTGTTGTCGCCCAACGTCTTCTACCGCGACGGCGATGTCGCGACGCTGATGCCGACCGTGGACCTCCGCGAGCCCGGTGCCCGTGAGGAGTTCTTCGCCGGTGTCGGTCCGCGGATGGCTGCTCTCACCACTGAGCGGGCCGTCAGCGACATCGTGGCCTACCACTCCGCGCTCCTCGGTCTCGACGCCGTCGTCGGTGACCGCGTCGGGACGGTGGGGTACTGCATGGGTGCTCGTCTCGTGACGCGTTACGCCGGACAGTTCCCGGACAACGTCGTGGCCGCGGCCGGGTTCCACGGAGGTGGGCTCGTGACCGACGACGACGACAGTCCGCATCTGTCACTGGCCACGGCTCGCGCGCGGTTCGTCTACGGGCACGCGGACAACGACCGGTCGATGGGCCCCGACGCCGTGGCGGCGCTCGGGTCGGCGCTCGACGACGCGGGATTGACGGCCACCAACGAGATCTACCCCGACGCCCCGCACGGGTACTCGATGGCCGACACCTCGATGTATCAGGAGGCAGGGGCCGAACGCAGCTTCACGGAGCTCCGTGCCCTCTACGCCGACACGCTGGGGTGATGCGGTAGGTGTTCCCCCGCGTCACACATAGCGCTACTCTGACATCAGACAATGGCACTGTGTGTGATGGGAACGCGATGACGACGATGGACGATCGACCGGTCGCACCGGCGACGAGCACTCTCGACGTGGGCATGGAGGCGATCACGCGGCGTCTCGCGGACTCGTCGGTGCTGGCGTCGCGGAACGCGATGACCGAGATCGACTGGAAAGCCCCCCTCGACCCGACCAAACACGGATGTTCGCCCGAGTGGTCGACGCTCTACGGCACCGACTACTGGGATGAATTGACCGAGGAGCAGCGGGTCACGCTCACCCGCCACGAGTTCGCCTCGACCATGACGATCGGCATCTGGTTCGAGATGGCCCTGCAGAAGATGGTGATCCGCGACCAGCGTTCCTCGCCCGTGCAGTCCGAGGAGTTCCGGTTCGCGATGACCGAGGTCGCCGATGAGTGTCGGCACTCGCTCATGTTCGCCCTGGCGGCGCAGAAGATGGTCGGCACGTCCTACCGTCCCGGCCCGCGGGTGGCCACGCTCGGACGGTTCTTCATGAACACGGCCGGCGGCGAGCTCGCCTACGGCGGGATCCTGGTCGCCGAGGAGATCCTCGACGTCATGCAGCGGGGTTCGCTGGGTGACCCGCGGGTGCTGCCCATGATCCAGACGATCAACGAGATTCACGTGCTCGAGGAGTCGCGGCACATGCGTTTCGCGCGCGAACAGGTCCGCGAGGCGATGGCCGGCGCCGGACGACTACGCCGTGAGACGAGCGCGGTCTTGATCGCGTTGGGCGCCGAGCTGATCATCTGCAGTCTCGTGCGCCCGCAGGCGTTCACCGACGCGGGTCTCGACCGTCGCCGTGCGGTGGCGGCGATGCTCGGCAACGACCACCATCACCGGATGGTGCGCAGCGGTTCGGTGCACCTCATGCAGTTCCTCGACGAGGTCGGTCTGCTGACGCCGCGCGCGGCGAGGATCTACGCACGCAACCACATGCTGTGACGCGAGATGGTGGGCACCGATGGCCGCGGACGCGTACTGTCGAGTCATGACTGATTCGAACACAGGTTCGACACCTGACACTGCGTCCACCACCGGTTCCGATGTCATCGGAGCCGACGCCGGCAACACCACCGAGAAGGATCCCGAGGACTGGGTGACCGGCGACGAGCCGATGACCGGAGCCCAGCGGAGCTACCTCGACACCCTCGCGCGCGACGCAGGGGAGACCCTCTCGGCAGATCTCACGAAGGCGCAGGCCTCCGAGGAGATCGAGCGGCTCCGAGCCGCGACCGACCGCACCTGACCCGAGTCCGCACTCTGGCGGGGTGCGGACCCCGCGGTCGCCATCGTCCGTAGCATCGAGGGATGAACGACGCGATCGCGACCGCGGGGGTCTTCGCCCTCTCCGACGACATCACCGTGACCCGGATGGGTTACGGCGCCATGCAATTGGCCGGCCCGCACGTGTTCGGCCCGCCGGCCGACCGCGATGCCGCGGTGGCCGTGCTGCGTGCAGTGGTCGACGCCGGGATCACCCACGTTGACACCAGCGACTTCTACGGACCGCACGTCACGAACCAGATCATCCGCGAGGCCCTGCACCCCTACCCGGATGATCTGCACATCGTCACGAAGGTGGGTGCTCGTCGCGACGCGGAGGGCAACTGGCCGTCGGCGTTGTCGCGTGACGACCTGCGATCCGCCGTGCACGACAACCTGACGAACCTGGGCCTCGACGCCCTCGACGTGGTCAACCTGCGGGTCGGTGGGTTCGGTGAGGCCATTCCGGGTTCGCTGGCCGAGCCGTTCACGCACCTCGTCGAGATGCAGCGGGAGGGGCTGATCAGACACCTGGGCGTCAGCAACGTGAACGCCGAGCAGGTGGCCGAGGCGCGATCGATCGCCCCGATCGTCTGCGTGCAGAACAACTACAACGTGGCTCACCGCGTCGACGACGCGCTCGTCGACGAGCTGGCCGCGGACGGGATCGGTTTCGTGCCGTACTTCCCGCTCGGCGGGTTCTCGCCGTTGCAGTCCGACCGACTCGACGCCGTCGCCGCGCGCCTGCAGGCGTCCGCGATGAGCGTGGCCCTTGCGTGGCTGCTCGCGCGCTCCCCCAACATCCTTCTGATCCCCGGCACCTCCTCGCGTGACCACCTGCGGGAGAACATCGCCGCCGCGGCCCTCGAACTCCCCGCCGACGCGATGGCCGAACTCGACGCCATCGGCTGAGACACCCGTCGTCCATCCGACCGAGCGCCCCGTCCTCTGTGGAGATCTCCTGTCGCCGTGCAGAAGGACGGGTCCGCAACAGCTGTTGACGTAGGGTCTGAGCCCAACCGGTCCCGACGACGGGACCACAGTCGGAGGGTGGACGATGCGGGTTCGTACGGTCGGATCGGGCGAGACGTCGGCGGTCGCCGCGTGGCACGAGACGTCGCAGCAGTGGATCGACCTCGACGCCGCGGCGCAGGCGCTCGACCCCGGCGCGCGGGGCGAAGCGACACGCGGCGTGCTCGCGTTCCTCGCCTCCCGCGAACGCGGTCGCGACACCGCGGCATCCCTGATGGACCGTGCGGTCGCCGAGAACGTCGCCGTGGTGACGCCGACGCCCACCCGACCGCTGCAGCCGGCGTCGCTGCGCTGCTTCATGGGATGGGAACAGCACTGGAGCCAGGCCGCCCACCAACTCGTGCGCCGCAACATCCCCGCCGCGATGCCGTTCATCCGCGGTGTCGAGATGGTGACGCGCAAGGACTTCCCCGCCCTGCGCCCCGGGGCGTCGTTCGCCGATCACCCGATGTACTACACCGGCAACCACCTGACGATCCTCGGCGACGGCGATGTCGTCCCATGGCCGTCGTACTCCGATCTACTCGATTTCGAGCTCGAGTTCGGGATGATCGTGGACCGGCCCCTGCGCGATGCGACCCCCGCCCTGGGTGCCGACGCGATCGGTGGCTTCGTCGTGTTCAACGATCTCAGTGCACGTGACACCCAGTGGGACGAACAACGCAACGGCTCGTTCGGGCCGGTCGTGAAGACGAAGACGTTCGCCAGTTCGATGGGGTCGGTCGTCGTGACCGCCGACGAGGTGCTGGATCGACTCGACGATCTGTCGGCGTCGGTGGTGGTCGACGGCGAGACGTGGTCGTCCACCGGCACCGCGGGACTGCGGTGGGGACCGGGTGACACCGTCGCCTACGCGAGTCGCGGCGAAGACGTGTTCCCCGGCGAGATGATGACCTCGGGCACACTGCCGTCGGGCTGCGGGTTGGAACTCGATCGGTGGATCGCGCCGGGCAACACCGTCACCCTCTCCATCGACGTCATCGGCTCGGTCACCAACACCATCGGTGCGAAGGCCTGATCCGCAGGCCTGGCGCCGCCGCGATCATCGGGCGGTGTGCATCACCCGATCGATGATCTGCTCCACGACTGCCTGTTCGTCATCGGTGCGCGGGGCGTAGAGGAACAGATAGCTGTCGGGCAGACCGATCCTGCCCGCGAGTGGGTGTCGTTCGCCCCAGCCGCGGTCGATGATCTCGTGTACATCGGCGGGTGCCGCGACCACGTGCATCGATCCCTGCCCGTGTACATGGGCGATCTCGCCGTGCGCGTGTCGGGCCCACGCGGTGCCGGGCTCGGTACAGAACAGGGCGTCTCCGCGCTTCTCGAACCGGCTGCGATCGAGGTGGAAGCCGTTGCCCTCGGCGGCGTCTCGCAGCCGCGACCCCAGATCGGCCACACGCGTCGCATCCGCGTCGGCGCCGGTCTCCCGGTGAGGGATGGGGTACGGCGCGATGGAGGGCCGCGGCCCGTCGCGATCCGGCAGGTGCAGACGGTGGACGTCATCGCCGGCCGGGTCGTCTCCGCTGACGTCGAGTGGATCGCGGCCCCACGGTCGCAGCGCGCTGGTGATGACCCAGCCGATCTGGTTCGCGGGCAGACCGCCGGGCCCCAAGGCTTTCCATCCCCGGTAGTCCTGGGCCAGTCGGTTCATCGGTGGTCTCCTGTCTGTGCAGGTGGGGGTTTCTCGATGGCGGGCCGTCACGCCCGCGCGCTTGTGCACACTTGTGCACAAAGAGCATCATGGCAGTGAGTCGCGTCACGTGCGTAGAAGGTGGGATGAGGATGAGTCGGGGCAACGCAGTGCGGATGAGGTTGAGATGGTTTGCGATGCACGGATTCCTGCGCTTCGTCGCCGGTCGTGCCGCTGCCGCAGGTGATCTGCAGGCGAGGCTGATCGCCGATCCTTCGGCGCGCAAGGATCCGACGGGTCTGTACGGCGAGATCCGTGAGGCCGCTCCCGTGGTGCGTTCCCGATTGGCCAGCGTGACCGTCGACCACGGGATCGTCCACGACACGCTGCGGTCCGACGACTTCCGCACCATCGTTCTCGGGTCCCGGCTCCCCGGTCCGCTGAAATGGATCGAGGAGCGGACGCGGTCGGGGGCGCTGCACCCCCTCCGTCCGCCGTCGTTGCTGGCCACCGAGCCGCCCGAGCACACCACCTATCGCAAGCTGGTGTCGTCGGTGTTCACGGCGCGGGCGGTCGCGGCATTGCGCGACAACGTGCAGGAGACGGCCGACCGTCTGCTCGACGGGCTGATGGACCAGAGCGGACCGATCGACATCGTGGAGCGCTACTGCGCGGAGCTGCCGGTCGCGGTCATCAGCGACATCCTCGGCGTCCCCGAGTCCGAACGCGGCCGCGTGCTCGAATTCGGCGAACTCGCCGCCCCGAGCCTCGACATGGGCCTCACCTGGGCGCAGTTCACCCGGGTGGAGACCGGGCTCATCGGGTTCGACCAGTGGCTCTCCGACCACCTCGCGACACTGCGCCGCAACCCCGGCGACGACCTCATGAGCCAGCTGATCCGGGCGACCGACGACGGGGTGTCGCTCACCGACGACGAGTTGCGGGCCACGGCCGGTCTGGTGCTGGCCGCGGGATTCGAGACCACCGTCAACATCCTGGGCAGCGGGATCGACCTGCTCATCAAGCACCCAGAGCAGCTGGCGATCCTGCAGGAGAACCCCACGCTGTGGGCCAACGCGGCCGACGAGATGCTGCGCCTGCAGGCCCCGGTCCAGATCACCGCGCGTGTCGCCCGTCGTGACGTCGAGGTCGGCGGGGAGACACTGTCGAAGGGTGACCTGATGGTGCTGGTACTCGCCGGCGCCAACCGTGACCCGAACGTGTTCACCGATCCCGAGCGTTTCGACGTGACGCGGGAGAACGCCAACAAGCACCTGTCGTTCTCCGGCGGGCGGCACTTCTGCCTGGGCTCCGCTCTGGCCAGGGCCGAGACCGAGGTCGGGCTGAAATCGCTGTTCGACCGGTTCCCGCAGATCACCTCGGCCGGTCAGGGCACCAAACGAGACACCCGCGTGCTCAACGGGTTCGCGCGCCTGCCGGTGCTGCTCGCCCAGCCCAGCCGCGAGGACGCCCACAGCCGGTAGCCGTGGGCGCCCTCCCGGTCGAGATCAGCGGGCGGCGTCGATGAGCCCCAGCGACCGCAGATCGGCGACGTACTTGGCGATGAGTTCCGCACTGAGGTGCGGGATCTCGCCGTTGTCACCGATACGCGCCTCGGCCACCGCGGCGGCGAAGCGCCGCGACGGGATGGCCGACCCCGCGATCGCCGTGTCGGGTTCGGCGAACGCGTGCAGCAGAGGCAGCAGCGACGCCCGCCGCTGCGCCTCGGGCAGCGCCCGGATCGAGGTCTCGAATCGGGCGATCCACGAGGCGTAGTCGTCGACGCGGGTCACCGCGACACCGCTGTCTTCCAGCCAGTCGACGACGGTGTCGAGAGAGATGCCGTCGTCGTGCGGGTTCACGACGTTGTAGGTCTCGTACCCCTTGTGCACCGAGGAACCGAGATCGGTGATCGCGGTCGCGGTGAAGTCCGCGGGCAGACCGTCATAGTGTGCCCGCGGCCGATCCGTCGAACCGTCCTCGGAACGGTAGAACGAACCGGGCGCCACGCCGGTCGCGATCACGCTCAGAACCAACCGCGTGAACATGTCCGGGACGTTGAGCTGGCCACCGAATGTGCTGTGCGCCAGGATCATGTCCGAGCGGAACACCGCGACCGGCAACTCGCAGAGGTCGTGCGCCTCGCGGAGCAGGACCTCGCCGGCCCACTTGCTGTTGCCGTATCCGTTCGCGTAGGTCTCGTCGACCGCACGCCGCGCACTGGCCGAACGGATGTCGAGGTCCTCGTCGAGGATCGACGGTCCGCCGTCGGCGGCGACACCGACGGTCGACAGGTACGTGATCGGCTTCACGCGGCTCGTCAGTGCCAGCGCGATCAGCTCGGCGGTCCCCACCACGTTCGGTCCGAACAACTGGTCGTACGGCAGAACGTGGTTGACCAGAGCGGCCGGGTGGACGATGAGATCGACCGCATCGGCCAGACGCTGCCACGTCGAGGCGTCGAGACCGAGGTCGGTGTCGGCGATGTCGCCGGCGAGCACCTCCAGTCGGCGACCCGCCAGTTCCCGGAAACGTGCGAGCAGTTCGGGATCGCCGCTGTCGAAAGCGGATTCGAGGCGGGCGCGGGCGTCCTCGGCGTCGCGGCCGCGAATGATGCACACCAACCGGCCGTCGGAGGCGTCGAGACGTTCCAGCCATTCCAGGCAGAGGAAGCGGCCGAGGTAGCCGTTGGCCCCGGTCAGCAACACGGTGCCCGGCTTCTCCGGTGCCCGGGGCAGTGACGGTGCAGCCGAGAGGGTCTCGGCGTCGACGAACTTGTCGAGTGTCAGCTGTTCGGCGAACACCTCGGTGGCACCCTTGCCGTGTACCGAGGTGAAGGTGGGTCGCACAGCGCCCGCGCGTGCGCGCTCGATGTGCTCGGCGATGGCGCTCAGATCGGTGGCCGCGCTCATCAGCACACCGACCGGGATCTCGACATCGAAGATGTCGCTCAACAGGTTCGAGAACGTCAGCGCCGACAGCGAGTCGCCACCGAGGTCGGAGAACCGGACGCTCCCCTCGACCTGACCCGAGCCTCCCACCGTGGCCATCGCCGCACGGGTGACCGTCTCGAGCACCGGGCGGTCACCACCGTGGCGGCGCAGGTCACGCAGCTCGTCGTTCTGCCCGTCGGCGAGCTGGGTGTACAGCGCCTCGAGACGGTCGCGGTAGTGCTCCGTCAGCGCCGGTCGCAGCAGCTTTCCGACACCGGAGAGCAGCCCGGCCTCGCGGGTGAACGGCGAACGCTCGACGATGATGTCGCGCGGGATCTCGTACGAGTTCAGTCCGGCGCCGCGGGCGCTCTCGCCGATGGCGTCGAGCAGTCGGGTACGCAACGCCGCGTCGGAGTCGATCTCGGCCGACACCTCGTCGGTGGGCACCACGACGGCGAGTAGGAACGCGCGGGAGCTGTTGCCGTAGACGAAGATCTGAGCGACGCCGTCAGCGGTGACGAAGATGGACTCCAGTCGCGACACCGCGACGAACTCGCCCTGGGAGAGTTTGAGGACGTTCTTACGGCGATCGAGGTAGACGAGATGACCCGGCTCGGTCTCGGCCATGATGTCGCCGGTCAGATAGAAGCCGTCGTCGTCGAAGACCTCGGCGGTGACCGCGTCACGCTTGTAGTAGCCGGGGAACATCGAGTCCGATTTCAAGACCAGTTCGCCACGCGGATACGGGGTGTCGCTGGTGTGATACCCCAGCTCGGGGACGTCGATCAGCTTGTACTCGGTCACCGGAGGTTGGTTGACGACGCCGTTGATGAGCACCGGACCGGCCTCGGTGGAGCCGTAACCGTCGACCAGGGGTACGTCGGCGCAGGTGGTGATGAACTCGGCCATCTCCGGCGCCAGTGGCGCGGTGCCGCACATCGCCGACAGGACGCGTCCGCCGAGCAGCTCCTCCCGCAACTCGACCTTCACCGTGTCCTCGACGGCACCGACATCGGTGGCGTCGGCGTCGAGTCGATGGTCGACCTCGCTGCGGAAGCGCTGGAAGATCATGTCGCACACGCGCGGGACGAGCATCAGCGCCGTCGGGCGGACCAGCGCGAGATCCTCGAGCAGGGTCGACAGATCGCTGGCCGCGACGAAGTACGCGGTACCGCCGCTGCCGAGGGTCTTGGCGAGGACGGCTCGGCCGGCGACGTGGCTCATCGGCATGTAGTTGACCGAGATCTCCGGGATCTCGCCGGTGTCGAACCAGAACGTGGTCCACAGTCGGGCGACGTTGCGTGTCGGGTACATGGCGCCCTTGGGCGTCCCCGTGCTGCCCGAGGTGTAGATGAGGGTCGCGAGCGCGTCGGCCCAGGTGTCCTGTGCGCCGGATTCGGGCGTTCCGAAGGCGGGGACGGCGGGAGCAGTGCGACCGCGGTCGACGATGTCGGCCAGGGTCTCGAACGCGGTGTCCGTGCCGGACAGGCGCTCTCGGGCCTGCGCGATCAGGTCGCGGTGGTCGTCGTCGTCGGTGAAGTTGTCGAACACGACCAGCCGTGAGGGTGCGAAACCGGTGGTGATGAGCTCGACGGCGTCGGCAAGGTGATCGATCGACACCGCGAACACGGTGGTCTCGGTCTCGGTGATGATCGGGGCGAGGGCCGCGGGGGTGGCGCTGGTCTGCAGCGGGACGCTCACCGCGCCGAGGTGCGCGCAGGCGAGGTCGATCACGGCATAGTCGACGCTGGTGAAGCCCAGGGTCGCGACGAACTGCCCGGGCCGGACGAACTCCGCCCATCCGGCGGCGACGGCCGCGATGCGGTCGCCGAGCTCGCCGTAGGTGACGGTGTCGAAGCGCGGTACGAGCGTGCGGGTGGTGCGGCCGGTCGACGCGTCGGTGGTCGTCTCGGTGGCACGCGTGCCCAGTGCAGGTCGGTCGGCGTACGCCTGCAGGACCGTGGAGATGACGACGGCGAGCGGCGTGTCGGTGTCGTGGGAGCCGGAGAGGTCCGGGTTCGGGAGGGCCGCGGCGACCTGGGGGTCGTTCTCGGTCAGTCGCCGGAGTCGCTCGGCGACGTGGGCGTCGAGTTCGTCGCGGCTCGGGGTGTCGGCGGTGTCGTCCTGGGTGGGTGTGCTCATCTCGTGCCCTCCTGTCGCACTCCCGCATCAGCGGGTGGCTCGGCCGTACGTCGAGCCTTAGTACCGCTAACGAAGGGCGGAGGTGCCGATATTTCCCACGGAGATGTGGCGAATGTCTCTCAGGCGGATTCGTCGTCGGAATAGGGCGATTCGCCCGTATCCAGCGGCAATGACGGGTCGCCGAGGTACGCGATCGTCTCGTCGACACGGCCGGCGATGACCCCTGGGGGTTGGTACACGAGCCGTCCGGGCAGTCGTTCCAGCGCCGAGATGGCGTCGTCGAACGGCGTCAGGGCGTCATCGTCCCCGGGTGCCGAGTCGGTCACGACGGAGACGAGTCGTCCGTCGAGCGCGAGGACTGCGTCGTCGAGGCGCTCGAGCGCGGCTCGCGAGACGGGATCGGCGCCCAGGGTGTGGTTCTCGTGGACCAGCGCGATGGCGTACCGGAGGCGGCGATGCAGCAGCGGAGCGGGATCGTCGGATGCTGCCCATTCGCGTGGCGCGGTGCCCGCACGGCCGGGGAGAACGTCGGTGGAGCGGGCGAAGCGGCGCACGCGCACCATGGAGTCGATCACGAACCACGTGACACCGGCGAGCACGGCCACCGCGAACACGATGGTGACGACGACGATGAGGAGCGACACACCTGTCATTGTTCCTCTCCTCCTGCGGTGGACGACACCGCGCCCCGCCGCGCGGGCCGCAGATGGATCAGGACGCCGAGGCGATGTCGCCGCGACGACGCGACTTCTCGAGATACATGGCGGAGTCGGCCCGCCTCCACGCACCATCGAGGCCGTCGGCGGGTTCATAACGCCCGACACCGACCGACGCCGGTATCGCGTTGGTGGACAACGTCTCCCGGATCGCCGCCACCACCTGGCCGACGACGCGCTGCGGTGATCCACCGATGAGGATGCCGTATTCGTCGCCGCCGGTCCGCGCGAAGACCGCGGGAACGTCCACCGCGGATGTCAGCAACGCCGCGACCCGCCGCAGGTGGTCGTCACCGGCGTGATGACCGTGGGTGTCGTTGGTGCGTTTGAGGTCGTCGAGGTCGATCACCACGACCGCTCCGGGATCGCCGAAGCGACGGAATCGCGCTTCCTCGACCGCCAGCATGTTCTCCCACCCACGTCGGTTGAGCAGTCCGGTCAGGGCGTCGGTGTCGGCGTGACGGTGGGCGGCCTCGAGCGCGCGCTCGGCCGCAGTCGCCTGCAGGTCGGCCTCGAGGATCCGGGACAGCAGCGACGCGAGCAGGGTGATGAGTTCGGTGTGGGTGTCGGTGTCGAGCGGCAGACTGTCTCGCCCGAATCCGCAGACCGAACCGAACAGCGTGCCATCGGATTTCGCGAGCGGGAAACCGACATAGCTCGTCGCCGGCGACCCGGTGCGGTCGATCACCGCGGCGTACTCGGGCACCGCGCGCATGTCGTGGGCGATCAACGGGCCGCCGTCGGGGGTCAGGTTCTGGCACATCGCACTCGACCAGGCCACCGCCGAACCCGCACTCACGCCGAGATCGGTGTCGTCGACGGTCAGATAGATCTGGCGCTCACCGTCGAAACGGGTGACCGTCCAGGTGCCGATCGGGAACACCCGACGCAGATGGACGAGGACATCCTGCGATGCCTCGTCGAAGCGCGGTCGCGACCGGTGTAGCGGGGGTGCCGGGTGCATCCGCGCGCTCCTCAGTCCGATGAGCCCTCCCCCATGGAGAACTCGATGTCAACGACCTGTCATCGTTCGATGTCACAATATCGTTACGGTCGCGCCGGGTCGCGTCGGCGATGCCTTGTGATGATGTCCCACCGCTCGTCAGCGCCCGAGCAGGCGCGGGAGCCGGTGCTGGATGCGCTTGGCCGTCACGAGTCGACTCGTGAAGGCCACTGCGAGTGAGGCCAGGAGCATCCCGGAACTGATGATCCACGCATCGGCGAACGAGGTGCTGCGGCCCACGGCATTGCCGCTGAAGCCCAACGTGACCCCGCTGAGGACCGCGGAACCGAAGGCCGGATACGACGCCTTCGTCTCCAACTTGATCTTCCAGTCCACGGCATCGCGCCGGAGGTCGGCGATCGAGCGCTCCGAGGGGGTCGCACCGCGTGACTCCCGTCGCGCCGCTTCGATCGCGAGTTCGAGATCCGGGTCGTGCGGGGCGTTCCAGGCGCGGGTCAGCGACCAGATCCAGCCGAGGACGATCACGACATCGCAGATGGCGAAGGCCACCGTGCTGATGTTCGTCACACCGCCGATGGTAGGTCAGTAGACGTCGCGTACGTATCGCTTGTCGGCGGCGAGCGCTTTCACGTGGGCCTCGGCGCTGTGCGGGGCGAGACGCCCATACTGGGCCACCACGCCCTTGAGCGCGGCGTCGACGTCGCGGGCCATGCGCGTCGCGTCACCGCACACGTAGATCGACGCGCCCCGATGCAGCCAGTCCCACATCTCGGAGCCGTGCTCGCGCATCCGGTCCTGTACGTAGACCTTGTCGGCCTGATCACGCGAGAACGCGACGTCGAGCCGTGTGAGCACGCCCTCGTCGAGCATCGTCGTCAGTTCGTCGCGGTAGTAGAAGTCGGTGGCCTCGTGCTGCTCGCCGAAGAACAGCCAGTTGGGTCCGGTGTGACCCAACGCGCGACGCTCCTGCAGGAACGCGCGGAAGGGTGCCACGCCTGTGCCCGGCCCGATCATGATCATCGGGGTCTCGGGATCGGCCGGTGGACGGAAATGCGTCGACTTCTGGACGAAGATGCCGATCTCGTCGTCGTCGGCGTGATCGGCGAGATAGGTCGAGCACACGCCTCGTCGGGGTGTCCCGTGCACGTTGTGTCGCACGGCCGACACCGTCAGCTGTACCTCGTCGGGGTGGTCGAGTGGGCTCGACGAGATCGAGTAGAGCCGGGGCTGCATCGGTTTGAGCACGGCCAGCCAGTCACGGATGCCGGCGCGAACAGGGTGGGCGGCGAGCAGGTCGACCGATTGTCTCCCCCACGTCCAGTCGTTCAGCCGGTCACGGTTCTCGGGCAGCATCATCGCCTCGAGATCCACGTCGTTGGTGCGGCGCACCACGAAGCGCAGCAGATCGGGGGTGATGCGCGCTATCTCGAGATCGTCGCGTAGGGCGTCGCGCAGGGGCCGTGGTGGACGGCCGTCGAGGTCGACCGTGGCGTCGCCGTCGAGGCCCGTGAGTGTCAGCCACTCGTCGACCAGGTGCGTGCTGTTGCGGGGCCACACCCCGAGTGCGTCGCCGGTCTCGTAGCTCAGTGTGTCCGCGGGTAGGTGAAAACCGAAGTGGCGGACGTCTTTCGCCGATCCGGCACCGGACAGCGGTGTGTTGCGGATCAGACGTGTGCGCAGCGGCGACTTCCTGCTGTATCCCGCGGGCGCGGTCGGTGCGGTGGTCGGCACCAACGGGGCGCCGGTCGGTGCGGCGGGGGCCAGCCGTTCGGTGACCCTCTGTAGCCATCCGGCTGCGGTGTCGGCGAACTCGGGCTCGCAATCGGCACGCTCGGCGATGCGGTCGGCGCCCAGCTCGGCCAGCCGTGAATCGAGTTTGCGGCCGTGGCCGCAGAAGTCGTCGTAGTTGGAGTCGCCGAAGGCGAGCACCGAGTACCGCACGCCGCGCAGATCGGGCGCGTCCGGAGCGGTCACCTGGTCCCAGAACGCGACGCCGTTGTCAGGGGCGTCGCCGTCGCCGGTGGTGCTGGTGATCATCAGGGCCGCGTCGTGATGCGCGAGATCGGCCACCGAGAAGTCGTCCATGGAGCGCAGGGTGACCCCGACACCGGTGTCGGCCAGGTGGGCCGCGGCGGTGGCCGCGAACTCCTCCGCGGTCCCCGTCTGCGATGCGCACAGCACCACCGCCGTGGTCGTCGGCGTCGATCCGGTGTCGGCAGCGATGCTCTCCGACGGGACGGTGCGCGACCAGATGCCGGCGAGCACGCCGTCGACGTAGGCGCGGGCGGCCGGCGACAACGGCGCGTGGGCGGGAACGGTCGGCACCGAGCCGACCGGTGCGTCATCCATCGGCGCGGCCTGCAGACCCGCGACGAGGCCCGCGACCCATGTCCGTTCGGATGCGGTCAGTTCGACGACGTCGGACGCCGAGACACCCAGGGCCCGGCCGAGCGACCCCATCTCGTCGGTGCTCGCCGAAGACGGGGCCTCGCCGGGAGCGGGCACGACCGACGATTCCACGGCGGGTCCCACCCGTACGAGCCGCACCGCGCAGAACTTGAACTCGGGTTGCTGCGACGCCGGGTCGATGGCGTCGTTGGTGACGGCATTGACGGCCAGGTTCTCGCCGAACACGTCGCTCCAGTGAAACGGTGCGAAGCAGCCACCGGGCCGGATCCGGTCGCTGATCGTCGCGGGGAGGACGGCCGTGCCGCGGCGTGAGGCGATCTCGACCCGGTCGCCGCTCGAGATGCCCAGAGACGCAGCGTCATCGGGGTGCATCTCGACGAACGGCCCCGGGTTCAGTTTGTTCAGCTTGGCGACCCGGCCGGTCTTGGTCATGGTGTGCCACTGGTGCGGTAGCCGGCCGGTGTTGAGGACGAACGGGTGGTCGTCGTCGGGCATCTCGGCGGGATCGATGGCCGGGCGGGCGAGGAACTGCGCGCGACCGTTCGGGGTCGCGAAGGCCAATCGGGGCGCCGTGCCGTCGGGTCGGGTCAGCAGCTTCTGGCTGACACCGTCGTTGAGGTAACGGATGGGATGGCGTGACCGCGTCGACGTCGGCGGGCAGGGCCATTGGACCGGTGACTCGCGCAGGCGGTCGTAGGTCACGCCCCGCAGGTCGTATCCGGTGCTCGGGTTCGCGAAACCGACGATCTCCTCGAAGACCTCCTCGGCGGTCGCGAAGTCGAAGGCCTCACCGAACCCGAGCTCGCGCGCCATGAGCGCGATGAGCTGCCAGTCGGGTAGACAGTCGTCGGGTGCCGGCACACCGGGTCGGAACAGCGTGAGAGTGCGTTCGGAGTTGACCATCACCCCCTCGGATTCGGTCCACGACGTCGCCGGCAGCACGACGTCGGCGTAGGTGTTGGTCTCGGTGTCGACGAACGTGTCCTGGGTGATCACCAGCTCGGCGCGTTCGAGCGCCGCGATGACCGTCGATCGGTTCGCCACGCTGGCAACGGGATTGGTGCAGATGATCCAGCAGGCCTTGATCTCGCCCTGCGCCATGCGGGAGAACATGTCGATGGTGCCCGCGCCCGCCTCGGTGCGCAGCGACCCGGCCGGCAGACGCCACGCGTCCTCGACGAACGAGCGGTCGGCGTCGACGAGGACACTGCGCTGGCCGGGCAGCCCCGGCCCCATGTAGCCCATCTCGCGGCCACCCATCGCGTTCGGCTGACCGGTGAGCGAGAACGGGCCGCTGCCGGTGCGGCAGATCGCCCCGGTCGCCAGGTGCAGATTGCACAACGCGTTGGTGTTCCATGTCCCGTGTGTCGACTGGTTGAGGCCCATGGTCCAGCAGCTCATCCAGTCGTCGGCCTCGGCGATCCACCGTGCGGCGGTCCGCAGGTCGGACTCGTCCACGCCGCATCGCTCGCTGACCACGGCCGGGGTGTAGTCGGCCAGGAACTCGACCATGACATCCCAGCCGTCGGTGAACTCGGCGATGAAGTCGTGATCGACCGCATCGGCCTCGACGAGCAGGTGGAGCAGACCGTTCATCAGCCACAGATCGGTGCCGGGGGCGATCTGCAGGAACAGATCGGCCTTGTCGGCGGTGGCGGTCCGGCGCGGATCCACCACGATCAGGCGCGCACCGGACTTGATGCGGTCGAGCATCCGCAGATGCAGGATCGGATGGCAGTCGGCCATGTTGGCGCCGGTGACGAAGAACAGATCGGCGTGGTCGAAGTCGTCGTAGGAGCCGGGCGGCCCGTCGGCACCGAGCGACTGCTTGTACCCGGTGCCGGCGCTGGCCATGCACAGTCGGGAGTTCGACTCGATGTGCGACGTCCGGAGGTAGCCCTTCGCGAGCTTCGTCGCGAGGTACTGCGCCTCCAACGACATCTGTCCGGACACGTAGATCGCGACCGCGTCCGGGCCGTGCTCGTCGACGATGGCGCGGAGTCGACGCGCGGCGAGACCGATGGCGTCGGATGTCGCGGTCGGGTCAGCGGCGCCCCCGCGTTCGGCGCGGACGAGAGCGGTGTGCAGACGACCGGGCGCGGCGAGCATGTCGGCCGTGGTGGCGCCTTTGGTGCACAGACGTCCGGCGTTGCTGGGGTGTGCGGTGTCCCCCGAGGTCTTGGTGACGACGTCGCCGCCGTCGGGACCACGGCCGATCTGCAGGACCATGCCGCACCCCACGCCGCAGTACGCGCACAGGGATCTGACCATGGCCCCATGGTGGCGGCGCGGGCTCTCGCGTCGATTACCTCGCTGTGTGTCGGAGGTGACGATCTCCTCACCGCGCCCCGCTCGTTCGGGTGAGCGCAGGACATCCGTATCGGATCACCTCGATCGGAACCCATCGGTGCAGATCAGAGGCATCGACGAATGTCGTCGGCCGGTTCGGTGACCGGTCCTCGGCCTAGCGTGAACAGACCATCCACCGCGCGAGAGGACCGGTCATGACCACTTCCACCACACACATCGGCGGCGTGATCGCCGCGACCGCGGACGCGATCGCATCAGACCCGACGAACGCGCATGCGCTGTTCCGCGGTGCTGCGGTCGCTCACGACGCGGTCGCGAGCACGATCCGTCTGGGCCAGTACAGCGTCGAGGTCGACGAACCGCCGGCGCTCGGCGGCGAGAACACCGCGCCGAACCCGGTCGAGTACTACCTCGCCTCGCTGCTGTCCTGCCAGGTGGTGACCTACCGGTTCTGGGCGGAGAAGCTGGGGATCTCCGTCGACGACATCTCGGCGACGGCCGAGGGCGACCTCGATGTCAACGGGTTCTTCGGGTTCGACGACGACGTCCGTGCGGGGTTCGGGGAAGTGCGGCTGGAGATCACCGTGACCGGCCCCGAGTCGCAGGAACGCTACGACGAACTGCAGGCCGCGGTGGATGCGCACTGCCCCGTCCTCGACCTCACCCGCAACGCCACACCGGTGCACACCACCCTGCGCGTCGGTTGAGTCGCCGCAGCCGGCTCGACACCACGGTGGTAGAACTCGCAGGGTGAGCGACCACGAATTCGGCTTGCGTACCCGGGCGATCCACGCGGGGGCCCGCGTCGACCCGCACACCGGTGCCCGAGCCATCCCGATCTACCAGACCGCCAGCTACGTCTTCGCCGACGCCGACGACGCCGGAGACCTCTTCGCCCTGCAGAAGTACGGCAACATCTACAGCCGGATCGGCAACCCCACGGTCGCCGCGTTCGAGGAGCGGATGGCCAGCCTCGAGGGTGGGATCGGGGCGGTCGCGACCGCCAGCGGCCTGTCGGCGGAGTTCGCCGTCTTCGCGACGCTGGCCGGTGCCGGCGACCACATCGTCGCCGCGGCCGGACTCTACGGCGGAACGGTCACCCAGCTCGACGTGACGTTGCGTCGCTTCGGGATCGAGACGACCTTCGTCGGCGGTACCGATCCGGCCGATTACGCCGCGGCCATCACCGATCGCACCAAATTGGTCTACGCCGAGGTGATCGGCAACCCGTCGGGCGAGATCGCCGACCTCGAGGGGTTGGCGGCCGTGGCCCATGACCACGGACTCCCCCTCGTCGTCGACTCCACCATGGCGACCCCGTGGCTGTGCCGACCGATCGAACACGGTGCCGACGTGGTGGTCCATTCGGCCACGAAGTTCCTCGGCGGGCACGGCACCACCCTGGGTGGGGTGATCGTCGAATCGGGCCGATTCGACTGGGGCTCGGGCCGGTTCCCGGCCATGACCGAGCCCGTCGCCTCCTACGGTGGGCTCACCTGGTGGGGCAACTTCGGCGAGTACGGGTTCCTCACCAAGGTCCGCAGCGAGCAGGTCCGCGACCTCGGTGCCAGCCTCGCCCCGACCTCGGCGTTCCAACTGATCCAGGGCATCGAGACCCTGCCGCAGCGGATGGACGCGCACATGTCCAACGCGCGGGCGGTCGCGCAGTGGCTCGACGCCGACCCCCGCGTCACCTATGTCCGGTGGGCGGGGCTGCCCGACCACCCCCACGCCGAGCGTGCGGCGAAGTACCTCCCGGCCGGGCCGGGCGCGGTGTTCGCGTTCGGTATCGCCGGCGGTCGCGACGCCGGTCGTGCCTTCGTCGAGAACGTCCGTCTGGCCAGTCACGTCGCGAACATCGGCGACGTGCGGACCCTCGTGATCCACCCCGGCAGCACCACGCACCGGCAGTTGACCGCCGAGCAGCTCGAGGCCGCGGGCGTTCCCGACGACCTCATCCGTATCAGTGTCGGCATCGAGGACATCGAGGACATCCTCTGGGATCTCGATCAGGCGCTGGCCGCGGCGACGGCCACCGGGGAGGAGGCGAACTCCGATGTCTGACACCAGGACCTGGGTGGGCCCCACGGCCGCACAACGCCGGACCATCCTCACCGAGACGCGGACGATCGCCATCGTCGGTGCCTCGAAGAACCCCGCACGCGCCAGCTACTTCGTGAACAAGTACCTGTCGTCGACCTCGGACTACACCATCTGGTTGGTCAACCCCACGATCGACGACATCGAGGGCACCACCGTGTACCCGACGCTCGCCGATCTCCCCGGTACCCCCGACCTCGTGGACGTGTTCCGCAAACACGACGATCTGCCCCAGGTGGCCGAGGAGGCCATCGCCGTGGGTGCGCGCACCCTCTGGTTGCAGTTGGGTCTGTGGCACGAGGACGTCGCGCACCGGGCGGAGGAGGCGGGGCTGCGCGTGGTGATGGACCGCTGTATCAAGATCGAGCACGCGCGCTTCCACGGCGGGCTGCACCTCGCAGGTTTCGACACCGGCGTGATCGACTCGCGTCGTCGGTCGGGTCTGTGACCGGCTGATCTGCGCCGTACTGCCACTATGGGGAGTGTGACCCGCAACGACGCCACCAGGCCCACGACCGACGACTCGGTCGACGGCTACCTCCCCATCGCCGATCACGGTGTCATCGGTGATCTGCGCACCGCCGCACTGGTCGGCATCGACGGTCGTATCGACTGGTTCTGCTGCCCGCGCTTCGACTCGCCGAGTGTGTTCGGTTCGCTCCTCGACTCGTCGAAGGGCGGATCGTGGGACATGTCGATGGTCGACGGACTCGTGTCGACGAAGCAGTTCTATCTCCCCGACTCCAACGTCCTCGTGACGCGGTTCATGAGCGAGGACGGCGTCGCCGAGGTGCAGGACCTGATGCCGCTGGCCAAGCCCCGGGACCCCGATCACCGGACCCGTATCGTGCGCCGCATCGAATGCGTCCGGGGGCGCGTCACCATGTCGATGCGCCTCGATCCCGCCTTCGACTACGGACGCGCCGAGCACACGGCCTGCGCCGTCGACGACACCCACGTCACGCTCACCGGTGGCGACCTGACGTTGTACCTCGCGGCCGACGTGCCGCTCGAGGTCGACGCCGGCGTCGTGACCTCGCGAGTTCAGCTCGGTGTCGGCGAGGCCGCCACCTTCAGTCTCGGTGCCGACGAGATCCCGGACGAAGAACGCGATTCCGAGGCCTCGGAGCACATCATCCACGGGACGGTGCGGTTCTGGCAGTCGTGGTTGGCCCAGTCGAACTACACCGGTCGCTGGCGCGAGATGGTGCATCGCTCGGCCCTGGCGCTCAAACTCATGACCCATGAGCCGACGGGTGCCATCGTCGCCTCGGTCACCACCGCGCTGCCCGAGGAGATCGGCGGCGAACGCAACTGGGACTACCGATACGTCTGGATCCGCGACGCGGCGTTCTCGCTGTACGGCCTGCTGCGGCTCGGTTTCAACGACGAGGCGGCCGCGTTCATGGGGTGGCTCACGCGGCGGTTCAGCGACGGAGGCGACGCCAACGGCCGGCCCCTGCGTCTGATGTACACCATCGACGGCGAGTCCCCGCCCGACGAGAAGCCGCTCGAGCACTGGGAGGGCTACCGCGGGTCGACCCCGGTGAACGTCGGCAACGGTGCCACCAACCAGATGCAGCTCGACATCTACGGCGAGCTGATCGACTCGGTCTACCTGTTCAACAAGTACGGGCCCGGTATCTCGTGGAGCTCGTGGAACCAGTTGTGCGGGGTCATGTCCTGGCTCGTCGACAACTGGGACCAGTCCGACGAGAGCATCTGGGAGGTGCGATCGGAGTCGCAGAACTTCGTCTACTCGCGACTCATGTGCTGGGTCGCGTTCGAGCGCATGATCCGTATGAGTCGTCAGCGCGGACTTCCCGGTGACGTCGCGACGTGGATGAAGACCCGCGACGAGATCTTCGATCAGATCATGACCAAGGGGTGGAACGAGTCCCGCCAATCGTTCACGCAGACCTTCGAATCCGACCGGCTCGACGCCTCGCTGCTTCTGATTCCGGCGGTGAAGCTGCTCTCCCCCACCGATCCGCGGTTCCTGGCGACCCTGGAGGCCATCGAGGGCCAGCTGGTGAGCGATTCGCTGGTCTTCCGGTACGACGCAAGCGATCACGACGACGGTCTCAGCGGGACCGAGGGCACCTTCTCGCTGTGTTCGTTCTGGTACGTCGAGGCGTTGACGCGGGTCGGACGTCCGGCCGACGCCCGCCTGGCGATGGAGAAGATGTTCACCCACGCCAACCATCTCGGTCTCTACGCCGAACAGGTCGGTCTCACCGGTGAACAGCTCGGCAACTTCCCCCAGGCGTTCACCCACCTCGCCCTGATCAGCGCCGCCTACAACCTCGATCGCGAACTCGGCGCCTGAGCCTCACCGCGAACGGGGTGTGAGTCCAGGGTCGGCAACGGTTGTCGTGCGGTGGCGGGTGAACGCGAGAAGACTGGTCGGCATGCATCGCACCGAACTGACCGAACTCATCGTCGCGCGCCGCATCGAGGCGGGGGTGACGTGGCAGGACCTGGCCGACGCCGTCGACCGACCCGTCGTGTGGACGACGGCGGCGTTGTTGGGCCAACACCCCATCCCCCGCCCGGAGGCTGAGGTCCTCGTCGAGAAGCTGGGTCTGCCCACCGACGTGGTCGCGCTGCTGGGCGCCGTACCGGTCCGGGGAACCGATCGTGATGTCGCGGTGAGCGATCCGACGATCTATCGCCTGTACGAGGCGTTGGCGGTCTACGGGCCCGCGCTGAAGGAACTGATCCACGAGAAATTCGGCGACGGCATCATGAGCGCCATCAACTTCAGCCTCGACATCGACAAGGTCCCGCACGATTCCGGCGACCGCGTGGTGATCACCTTCGACGGGAAGTTCCTGCCGTACGACTGGGTCAGCGGCCGCTGACGAACCAGCCCACCGGATCGGCCAGGGCGTCGGCGGCGTGCGGGCCCATCGAACCGGGCGCGTAGGACTGGATCGCCGGCGGGTTGTCGAGCAACGGCGCCGCGACCTCCCACACGTGGGCCAGTCCGTCGGGACGGGTGAAGAGCGAGCGATCGCCGTCGAGAACGTCGAAGAGAAGACGTGAATACGGTGACAGGCCACCACCGTTGGTCTCGATGGAGCTCAAGGGCAATTCCATGTGCGCCACCGAGAGCTCCTCACCGGGGCCGGGTGTCTTCACCGTCAGCGTGATGTCGATCTCGCCGTCACCGGACAGATCGAAGGTCAGCGCCGCACCGTCGGCGGGCAGGTGGGTGACCGGGCCGTCCTCGGGTCGACGGAACACCAGCGTCACGCGCTGCGCGGAGACGCCCAGCATCTTCCCGGTCCGCAACACGAACGGGACGTCACGCCACCGGTCGGTGTCGACCCACATCCGTGCGGCGACGTAGGTGTCGGTGTCGGAGTCGTCGGCGATGCCCTCGGTGTCGCGGTAGCCGTCGTACTGACCGAGCACCACCTCGTCGGTGTCGATGGGGCGGAACGCCGCGATCACCGACTCCCTTGCGGTCTGCAGGTCGTCGGCGCGCAGGCTCAACGGCGGCTCCATGGCCACCTCGGCCGCCACCTGGAACAGGTGGGTGACGAGCATGTCCAACACCGCACCGGTGGCGTCGTAGAACTCGGCGCGGTCGTCGATGTCGAGCGTCTCGGGGATGTCGATCTGCACCTGCTCCACGTGTTCCCGGTTCCACAGGCCGGCGAACATGCCGTTGGCGAACCGGATGATGTGCAGGTTCTGGGTGCTCTCCTTGCCGAGGAAGTGGTCGATCCGATAGACCTGCTTCTCGTCGAACACCTCGTGCACCGCGACGTCGAGTTCCTCGAACGACTTCTGCGAGGTGCCGAACGGCTTCTCGTAGACCACCCGTGCGCCCTCGTCGAGTCCGTGCGCGCCGAGCGCCTTCGTGTAATCGGTGAACGTGGCCGGCGGCAGGGCGATGTAGTGCACGAGTTGGACGTCGTCGCCGCTGAAGTCGCCCGCCCCGTCGTCGCCGCCGTTGCGGATCTCGTCGATGACGTCGGGGAGCTGTCCGGGGTCGTCGACCGTGAATCCCCCACCGGCGAAACGGAGATTCTTCGCGAACGCGTCCCAGTGGTCGTCGGTCCCGTCGCCGAACTCGGTCAGCGCGTCGGCGACGTGCTGTCGGAACTCGTCGTCGGTGCGCTCGCCGCGACCGTTGCCGATGAGCTTCCACCGCGTCGGCAGCAGCTCGCGTTGGGCGAGTTCGTAGAAGGCGGGCAGCACCATCCGTTTGGCGAGATCGCCGGTGGCACCGAACAAGACGAAGACCGTGGGGGTGTCGGCCCCTGAGGTGGAGTCGGGCATGGCTCCACTATGCCCCACGCGCGGCGGTGGGTGCCGAGCAGCGCTCGACCGGCTGCTCAGCGTCGGGTGAGGACGAAGACCGGGATGGTCCGGTCGGTGCGTTGTTCGTAGAGACGGAAATTGGGCCACACGTCGAGGAGTTCGGCCCACAGCGCGGGTCGGTCGTCACAGGCCTCACGCCACGACACCTCGATCGGGGTGCCGTCGACGACGATCTCGGCGGAGTCGGCGGCGCGCAGGTTGTACACCCATGTCGGGGTCGTGGGGTTGCCGAAATACGAGCCGGCGATCAGCCATTCGCCGTTGCTGCGCGGTGCGCACAGCAACGGGGTGGATCGCAGGACGCCGCTCTTGCGGCCCGGGACCCGCAGCATGAGGTTGGGGAGTCCCGCGATGTCGAGCAGGCTTAACCGCCCGCTCGTGACACGTTGCAGGCGACTGTCGGTCTTCTCGATCAGCGGCAGTGCTTTCGGCATCCAGGGGATGGCACCGATGCGGACGGCGAGCGGAGTGAGCAGACCCATGCCGTCGACGGTAGTCGGCCCGCGGCAGCGGATCCGACTGTCCCGGCTAACCCGATCGGTGGCCCGGCGCGACCGGGCGCCGCGTACGGGCGGGCTGTCGTTGGAACTCCAGGAGCAGACGCGCCACCGCATCGGGGTCCTCGACCTGTGGGAAGTGGCCGACACCGGGGAGGATCTCGAGCCGGCTCGCCGGCATCGCCTCGTGTGCCGCGTGCGCGTGTGCCACGGGGATCACCGCGTCGTCGTCGCCCCAGATGAGCAGGGTGGGCATCCCCTCGTTGAGGTGCAGTTTGCCCATGGCGCTGACCGCCTGCCCGCGATGGTCGACCACCGCGCGCAGGGTGCGCAGGAACGCCGCGCGGGTCTCCCGGTCACCCAGGGACCGGTGCGCGCGCCACATCTCGTTCGCACGGGGGGCGCGCAGCCCGCGCTCGCCCAACCACGACGCCACCTTGTTGCCCGCGGTGATCACCGGCGGCGCGGCGATGACGGGCATCAGCAGCTCCGCACCGGGGGCGGCGAGCAGCCGTAGCGTCCAGCTGACGTCGGGCCCGAGGCCGCCGCTGCTGATCAGCGCGAGACGGTGGCAGTACTCGGGGTGTTGGTAGCTGAACTGCATCGCGACGCCGCCGCCGAGCGACTGACCGACGACGGTTGCGCTCTCGATTCCCAGTTCGTCGAGCAGGTCACGCAGCCAGGCCGCGAACGATCCCAGTGAGTAGTCGCCGCGCGGTTTGCCCGACGCCCCGTGACCGGGCAGATCGGGGGCGAGGACGCGATGGTGGCGCGCGAGCTCCGGGATCACGTCGCGCCAGGTGGCCGAGCTCCCGGCCATCCCGTGGATCAACAGGATGACCTCGCCGCGACCGACGTCCCGGTAGGCGGCGGGCTCACCGTTGATGGTGGTGATCGACGGGGCGCTCATGAGCTCAGCGCCGCGAGGTTGTCGACCGACCGACGGACGTCGGACTCGATGACGCGGGCGACCAGGGAGCCGACCGGACCGCTGAGCAGGCCGCCGCTCAGGGTCGCGGTCAGGTCGAATCGCGAACCGGAGTCGACCTCGGCGACGGTCATCGACAGGTCGATCTTCACCCCGCCCCGACCGGTGCCCCGCAAGCCGATGCGTTCGGGCTCGTCGTAGGTCGTGACCGTCCAGCTGATCACGTTGCGGAAGCCTTTCACCTTGATGAGCGACTTCACCGAGGTGCCCTTCTCGATCCGGCTGGGCACCTCCGATCGCCACCCGCCGAAGATCGTCAGCCATTCGTCGAAACGACCCAGGTCCGATGCGAGCGCCCAGGCATCGGCCGGGGACAGGTCCGAATCGACCGTCACGGTCACACTTGCCACAGTGGGAGTCCTTCGCATCGGGGTGCGGCGACGTGTACCGCCGCCTTCCGGCCGACGCTACCGGTGAACGCGGTCCGCGGTCGCCCCACCGCCCCGCCTGCCGCGGCGTGGGTGTGATCTGGCGCACCGGTAAGGTGACCGGCGACGATGCTCTGCGGACCACCTCGGCCCGGCCCACGGCCGAGGTGTCCGTACGAGCCACGATCCTCCGCACCGGTGGATCAGGGGGAACACCACGGAAGGAAGATGGCACCCATGACCGAGCTGGACCCGTTCTACGAGGATGTGCAGGCGCACTACGACCTCTCCAACGACTTCTTCGACCTGTTCCTCGACCCGTCGCGGATGTACAGCTGCGCGTACTTCAAAGAGGACGACTACACCCTCGAGCAGGCGCAGTACGCGAAGATCGACCTCTCCCTCGGCAAGCTCGGGCTGGAGCCGGGGATGACGTTGCTCGACGTCGGCTGCGGCTGGGGCACCACCATCAAGCGCGCGATGGAGACCTACGACGTCAACGTCATCGGACTCACGCTGAGCAAGAACCAGTACGAGCTCGTGAACGCCTCCTTGGCCGAGGCCACGCCCGAGGGACGGACCGCCGAGGTGCGTCTGCAGGGCTGGGAGGAGTTCGACCAGCCCGTCGACCGCATCGTGAGCATCGGTGCCTTCGAGCACTTCCGCGCCGAGCGCTACCCCCAGTTCTTCGAGAAGACCTACAACCTGCTGCCCGCCGACGGCCGCATGCTGCTGCACACGATCGTCGCGTTCAACCGGCACGTGATCCGCGAGAAGGGGCTGCCGATCACCCGCGAGGTGCTGCAGTTCGCCCGCTTCATCGCCAACGAGATCTTCCCGGGTGGGCAGCTGCCCGAACCCCACGACGTCGAGCGCGAGTCGACCGCAGCGGGATTCACCGTCGAGAAGATCCAGCCGTTGCAGCAGCACTACGCCCGCACGCTCGACATCTGGGCGGCCGCGCTGGAGAAGCGTCGCGACGACGCGATCCGCATCGCCTCGGAGGACGTGTACAACACCTACATCCACTACCTGACCGGGTGCGCCGACTACTTCCGCAACGGCTACATCGACGTCATGCAGTTCACGCTGGCCAAGTAGTCCTCCACCACCGATCCGCCCCCTCGACCCCCGGTCACGACCGGGGGTCGAGCACGTCGAGCATGCCCTGCACCGCCGACGGCCAGCCGTAGTCCTCGGCACGCAGTCGCGCGCTGATCCGTCCACCCGACGACAGCGCGAACACCGACCGCACACCGTCGGCGAACTCGCCGGTGGTGTTGCCCGCGATCGCACCACAGCGGTCGGTCACCATCTCCGCTACGGCCGAGGTGCGTGAGGCGACGACCGGTGTCCCCGCGGCGAGCGATTCCAACGCGGACAGACAGAAGGTCTCGTGTGGTCCCGGGGCGAGGGCGACGTCGGCGGCGGCGAGCAGTTCGGCGACCCGCGTCCGACTGTCGAGGAACCCGGTGAACTCGACGGGCAGCCCCGCGGCACGCCGGGTCAACGAGGCCCGGCGCGGGCCGTCGCCCGCGATGACCAGGCGCGCGTCGACTCCGTCGGCGATCAACCCCGCGCAGGTGTCGATGCTGCGTTCGACGTGCTTCTCCACCGACAGACGTCCACAGTGCACGAGGAGGTGCGAGGAACCGCCCCGCCAGGCCTCGACGGTGGTGGTGTTGCGCCGACGCGGGTGGAACAGGTCGAGATCGACGCCGAGGGGCACGCGGTGGACGTTGGTCGCGCCGATCCGGTCGAATTCGGCGCGGGCGAACGCGGTGGTGCAGACCACCGCGTCGTACCCCGCCGCCGTGCGTGCGTTGGCGATGTCGGCCGCGGCGCGGGCCCACCGCGCCGGCATCACCTGCCCCAGGAGGCGGTCGAGGCGCTCGTGGCTGATCATCACCGATGCGATGCCGCGGCGGCGCGCCCAGGGGCCGAGCCCACGCAGCGTCAGCCGATCGGAGACCTCCAGGGCGTCCGGTGCGAGACCGACGAGGAGGTCGGTCACCCGTCGTGGATCGGCGACGCGGTATCCGCCGGTGCCGGGGATCCCGATGGCGGGCACCGTGATGCGTGCGACACCCGAGTCGAGGACCTCCTCCGACGCCGTTCGGCCCGGGACGATCACCGTGACACTGTGGCCGTGATCGGTGTAACCGCGGCCCAGTTGGTCGACCGCGGTTCGGAGCCCACCGGAGCGCGGACCGTAGAAGTTCGCGACCTGCACGATGCGCATGACCGCAGTGTCCCGTCGACGCGACGCCGTCGTGTTACGCCGAGATGACCGGCGGCACAACATGTGCACAATTCCCATCGCCGGTTTCGTGACGTCGCACAAACCGACTCGGTGGTCACAGGAAGGTCTCAGAGAACGCCGCTAACCTCGCAACATGGACACGATCGCCGACAAGGAATCGCGACTCTCATGGGTGCTCGCCGGCCTCGCCGGACTGGTGGGCGCAGCGGCATTCACCCAGACCGGAGGGTATTTCGTCACCTTCATGACCGGCAACGCCGAGCGGGGTGCGCTCGGATTTCTCCAGGGCCGCCCCTGGATGGCGACCGCAGCTCTGTTGCTGACGTTGTCGTTCGTGTCGGGTGTCGTCGTTGCCTCGTTGTGCCGCAGGCACTTCTGGGTCAACCACCCGCACGGTGCCACGGTTCTCACCACCGGTGCGCTCGCGATCGCGACGGTCGTCGACCTGTTCATGGCGGGATGGGATGCGCCACAACTGAATTTCGTTCCCATCATCTTCGTCGCCTTCGGCATCGGTGCCCTCAACACCTCGTTCTGCAAGAACGGTGAGGTGTCGATCCCGTTGAGCTACGTCACCGGGACGTTGGTGAAGATGGGACAGGGGATCGAACGCCACATCAGCGGTGGACCGATCACCGCATGGCTCGGATACTTCCTGCTCTACGCCGCGTTCTTCGTCGGCGCCGTCGCGGGCGGCATCGTCAGCCTGATCATCACCAACCCGCAGATGCTCCTCGTCGCCACGGTGATCAGTGCCGCGACGACGATCTACACCTATTCGAGCGCCGACCGGAGCGGCGTCCTCGGCTGAGGATGCCGGCGATCAGTCGGGCGACGATCTACTCGTACCTCGGCACGACCGCGTAGACGATCAGGTCGCGGGGCGCGCCCTTGGCGCGAAAACGCCTGCGGCGCATGATGTATTTGTCCGCGCGTGTCGCATCCAGGGTGGAACTGGTGGCGAGCACCTCTCCCCCGGCCGCCGCGTCGGCCACGCGGGCGGCGATGTTGACGTCGACGCCGAGGTAGTCATCGCCCTCCCTGCGGGGCTTGCCGGTGTGCAGCCCGGCGCGCAGAGCCGGACGATAGCCGTCGACGGTGATCGCGCTGACGGCGACGCACGCCTCGTGAGCCGCCTCGATCGCGTCGGCGCCGTCGACGAACACCGCCATCGTGCCGTCGCCGAGGGACTTGACCACACGTCCGTTGCGTCGGGTGACCACCTCGTCGGTGGCCGCGTTGACCTGCCGCAGCAGTGTGAGGACCCTGTCGTCGCCGGCGGCCAGCGCCCAGGTGGAGAAACCGACGAGGTCGGTGAAGAGGATGGTGACGAACTCGCTGGGTGTCTCGGTGGGCGCGCGCCGGGCGCCGATCGCCTGCCACAGCTGCACCGCGGTGAGACCGAGCTCCTTCAGAGCGCTGGGTTCCTCGGCACCGGCCTCGCCGATGAGCCGCGCGATGCGGTCGCTACGACGCGTCGGGTTGCTCGAGACCTCGAGGATCGGGAGGTCGCCGGGCGCGACCTGGCGCGCGGTGCGTGCGGCGCGCACCACCGAGTCGGTGCGGTTGACCCGTGATGCCCACCGACGCGCCGACTGCAGGGCGTCGACGACCGACCGCCCGGGGCTGCGCTTGTCTCGTGGGGTCACAGGTCGATGGTGCACTCGCCCGAGACGGTGCTGATGCAGGTCTGGATACGGTCGCCCTCGCGACTCTCGGTCCCGTTGCGCAGATCCCGGGTGTAGCCCCCGGTCAGCTGCACCACACAGCTCTGGCAGATGCCCATCCGGCACCCGAACGGCATCTGCACACCCTGGCTCTCGCCCGCTTCGAGGAGCGTTGTCGCGCCGTCGATCTCCAGTGATCGGTCCGACCGGGTGAACGTGACCGTGCCGCCTTCGCCGCCCTTGTCGGTGCGGGCGATGGCGAAACGCTCGACGTGCAGCTTGTCACCGAGTCCGGCGGCGCCCCACGTGCGTTCGACGTCGTCGAGCATCGCGATCGGCCCGCACGCCCAGGTCGATCGCGTCTGCCAGTCGGCGACGCGGTCGCCGAGCCGTCCGAGGTCGACCTTGCCCATGGTGCGTGTCAGCTGCAGGTCGAGCGTGTAGCCGACACCGGCGGCGGCGAGCTCCTCGAGTTCGGCGAGAAAGATGACGTCCTCGCGGGTCGGCGCCGAGTGCACGTGGACGATGTCGGGGGTCTCGCCGCGGGACCGCAGTCCGCGCAGCATGGAGATGACCGGGGTGATCCCGCTGCCTGCGGTGATGAAGAGGATCGACGGCGGGGCCGGATGCGGCAGCGTGAAGTCCCCCTTGGGGGCGGCGAGCCGGATGACCGTCCCCGGCGCGACGCCGTCCACGAGATGCGTCGAGAGGAAGCCGTCGGGGTTGGCCTTCACCGTGATGGTGATGCGCTTCTTGCGGGTCGCCCCGATAGAGGTCAGAGAGTACGACCGCCAATGCCAGCGGCCCTCGATCTGGAGGCCGATGCCGACGTATTGGCCGGGTTGATAGTTGTGGGAGAAACCCCACCCGGTCTCGATCTCGACGGTCGCGGTGTCGGTGGTCTCCCGGGTCACGGCCACGATCCGACCGCGCAGCTCCCGCGCCGACCACAGCGGGTTGAGCAGATGCAGGTAGTCGTCGGGCAACAGCGGGGTGGTCGCCCGGGCGACGAGTCCGCGGATCACGTTCACCTGGGGCGCCGTCGCGGAGACATCGGCGGCGGGCCGCCGACTCCACTTCAACAGATCCATGTCCATCCCTGCCCGTCTGCTCGGCCGCTCACGAATCGGTCCCCGACGCCGAGGCCCGAGAGCACAGTACCCGCCCGTCGACGAGGTCCTGCCGACGATGCGACAGGGGGCGAATCATTCGGTGACGGTGGCCATCTCGCCCGCCGGGGTACCCGCGGCCGGCGGGGTCGTGTCGTCGCCCGCCTCGCGTCGGTTGGCGATCACGCTGCTGATGAAGGCCGCACCGATGAACGCGACGCCGACGAGGCCGGTGATGATCTCGTTGATGTGGTACTCGATCGAGATGAACAGGATCACCGACAGGGCGCCGATCGCCCAGTGGGCGCCGTGTTCGAGATACCGGTACTCGGCGAGGGTCCCCTGTCGCACCAGGAACACGGTGATCGAGCGCACGAACATCGCGCCGATGAAGCCGAGACCGAGGGCGATGATGATCGGGTCGGCGGTGATCGCGAACGCGCCGATGACGCCGTCGAAGGAGAACGACGCGTCGAGCACCTCGAGGTAGAGGAACAGGAAGAACGCGGCCTTGCCGGTCGCCTTCACCAGGGTCGACGGCCCACCGGCGGCCCGCGACGCGACATCGCGTTCGTGGTCTTCCTCGAGTTGCTCGGTGTGGAACAGCGAGCCGAGACCGTCGACGGCGATGTAGGTGATCATGCCCAGCACGCCGGCGATCATGATCGTCGCGCGGTGCTGGTCGTCGGCGAGGAACTCCGCGACCAGCGTCAGGCTGCCACCGGCGATGATCACCGAGAGCGCGTCGAGCTTGCCGATCGCCGCCAACGGCTTCTCGAACCACGACAACCACTTGGTGTCGCGTTCGGCGAGGATGAAGTTCAGGAACAGCATGAACAGGAACATCCCGCCGAACGCGGCGATCTGCGGATGGGCGTCGGTGAGGATCTTCTCGTAGCTCGGGCTGCCGTCGGCGAAGTTCTCGGCGCCATCCGCGGGCGGGTTCATCGCCAGATCGAACGCCCGGACCGGATCCAGTCCCGCCGTGACCCAGACGATCACGAGCGGGAACAGGAGCCGCATGCCGAAGACGGCGATGATGATGCCGACCGTGAGGAACATCTTCTGCCAGAACTCGCTCATCTTCTCGAGCACGGTCGCGTTGATGACCGCGTTGTCGAAGGAGAGCGAGACCTCGAGCACACCGAGGATGGCGCACAGTGCCACCGCTTCCCAGCTGCCGTAGATGAACGCCACCACCAGAGAGGCGATGGTCACCAGGATCGAGATCCCGAAGGTGCGAACAACCACGAGGGGAAGCCTTTCGAAGGGGGCTAGCGTGTCAGACGTTCACACCGTAGTCGCGTGCGATCCCGGCGAGTCCCGAGGCATACCCCTGGCCGACCGCACGGAACTTCCATTCCGATCCCGAGCGGTAGAGCTCACCGAAGACCATGGCCGTCTCGGTGGAGGCGTCTTCGGAGAGGTCGTAGCGCGCGAGCTCCTTGCTGTTGGACTGGTCGACCACGCGGATGAACGCGTTGCGGACCTGACCGAACGACTGCGACCGCGAGTCTGCGTCGTAGATCGAGACGGGGAAGACGATGGAGTCGACCTCCGGCGGCACCGCCGAGAGGTTGACCTTGATGACCTCGTCATCGCCCTCGCCCTCACCGGTGAGGTTGTCGCCGAGGTGCTCGATGGAGCCGTCGGGGGAGGTCAGGTTGTTGAAGAAGACGAAGTGCTTGTCCGACAACACCTTCTTGTCGGTGCCGGCGGCGATCGCACTGGCGTCGAGGTCGAAATCGGTACCGGTGGTGGTGCGGATGTCCCAGCCCAGACCCACCGACACCGCCGTGAGGTTCGGTGCCTCCTTGGTGAGAGAAACGTTGCCGCCCTTGCTCAAGCTGACGCCCATGTCAGTCCCTTTCTTCAGTGGTCATTCTGTGGGTAACCGTACGTGAGATCCGACAAACCGTGCGAGGGATCCACCGGGGCAACGGACGGCATGCGCGTGGCGTTCCCGAGCGCCGCCCGCGTACGGCGGGACGTGTCGAAACGGACGGGCCAGTACGATCGCGCTCGTGGTCAGTGGCTGGTTTCGACGCGCTCCGCGTGCGGGCGGCACCCCCACGCCGCGATCGACCGCGCCCGCGCCCCTCGACGGACCCCGCGAGGCGATGGTCCGCGACTTCCTCGCACTCGACCAGCGGCTGTCCATCATCGCCGAGGGTGTCGACGCCGCCGCCGACCTCGCGACCGATCGCTCCCTGACCCGGGAGTTCGAGCCGGTCCGCGCGTCGGTCTACGCCTCCATCGACTGGTATCTGCGGCTGAGCGGGCAGTCGACCGAGCTCCCGGCCGCCGGGACGGGCCTGGTGTCGGAGACCGAGTACCGGCAGTGCTCCGAGGCGCTGCGCACCGCCATCGCCGACCTCGATCGCTTCTACACCGCGCACTCCACCGCCATCGAGAACGCCCGGGCCGTACGTGCCGCCGTCCCCGATCAGGCGGGGGCGACCGCGCGGGCGTCGGACGCCGCGGTCGACGCGGTCGGGGCGCTCGACCCGCATCTGCGGGACTACTCGTCGATCCGGGCCGCCGTGGCCGAGCACGCCCGCGCTCGCGACGCCTTCGACCGTGCGCGCACAGCCGGCGAGTCATCGGTGATCCACAACGCCACCGCCGATCTCGCCTCGGCGGTCGCCGACCTGCGTGCGGCGGTGGTGGAGGCGCCCGGTCGCGCCGAGGAGGTCCGCAGGGCCCTGGCCTCGGTGCGGACCCGCCGGTCGGCGGTCGCCACCCGCGCCCAGCGACTCCCCCAGGCGTATTCGGCTCTGCTCCGGGAGTTCTCTACGGCCTGCTCGGAGGATCTGGTCGGCGACGACCGCCGCGGGGACGAGGCACTCCGATCGGCCGACCACTTCATCGACGCCGCGACCGAGCTGCTCGCCGGTGACCCCGATGCCGCCGCCGAGCGCGTCGCGTCGGCCCGCGGTCGCCTCGCCGACGCCGAGGGGTTCGTCGACGGCGTCACCGACCGCCTCGCGCTGCTGCGCGACGTGCGGGCCGACCCGCGTCGCCTCGAGGCCGACGTCCGTTTCGCCATCCGTGACGCTCAACTCCTGGCGGTCGACCGCCGCCTGGTCCCGCGCTGGGGGTCGGTGCTCGATGCCGCCGCGGCGCGTGTCGAACGTGCCACCGCGGCGCTGGTCGGCACGCACCCCGACTACTGGGGTTACGTGCAGGAGCTGACCTCGGTGTCAGGGTTCGTCGCCGAGACGGTCGCGAAGATGAAGGGCGAGGGGCGCCGGTGAACGCGGCCGGTCACCGCACCGTCACCCACTTCCCGATGCTGTCGTCGTCGGAATCCGAGCGCCTGTTCCACCGACGTCCTCGTGCGGTCGCGATCGACGGCGACGTCGATCTCGTGTCCACCGCGCTGGGGGCGACGCTGTACATCCCCGCCGTGCGCGACAATCTCGCCGACCTCATCGTGCGCGCCGGTGCCGCCGGCTCGGTGTCGGTGGTGATCGATCTCGAGGACGCCGTCCCCGACGAGGACGTGCAGTCGGGCGTCGCCGCGATCGTGTCGACGCTCGACGCGTTGTCGGCGCGGCCGTCGGTGCCGATGGTCTTCGTGCGCGTGCGTCACCCCGGACAGATCGACGAGGTCCTCGACGCGATCGCCGCCGACACCGACACGCTCGCCGGGTTCGTCCTGCCGAAGTTCTCCGCCGACACCGGTCGGTCGTTCCTCGACCCGATCGTGGCGGCCAACACCACCCGCCCCCACCGGCTGCGGGCGATGCCGATCATCGAGACCCCACGGGTCCTGCACCTCGAGACCCGATCCGAGGAGCTGCACGCCATCGCCGAGCTGCTCGACGCGTACCGATCGGTGATCCTCGCGGTGCGGATCGGCGCGACCGACCTCAGCGGCGCGTTCGGCATCCGTCGCGATCCCGACCTCACCATTTACGACGTCCACCCGGTCGCGTCGGTCATCGCGTCGATCGTCAACGTGCTCGGGCGTCGCGACGGCACGGGGTTCATCATCACCGGTCCGGTGTGGGAGTACTACAACGCACACGAACGCATGTTCCGACCGCTGTTGCGCAACACTCCGTTTCGGGAGATCGACGCGGTACGGTTCCGCAACCGCCTGGTCAGCCGGGATCTCGACGGGCTGCTGCGGGAGCTCGTGCTCGACCGCGCCAACGGCCTCCAGGGCAAGACCGTCATCCACCCCACCCACGTCAACGTCGTCCACTCGGTCTGCGCGGTGTCGCACGAGGAGTTCGTCGACGCCCTCGCCGTTCTCAACATCTCCGAGCGAGACCTCGCCGACGTCGGTGCCGGCGGGGCCACACAGTCGGTCACCGACGCCGTCGACGCCGTGGGCACGCCGGCCGCCGACGTCGGTGGTGTGCTGCCGTCGGAGTACCGCAACAAGATGAACGAGCGTCGACCGCACCGCAACTGGGCGATCCGGACGTTGACCCGGGCGACGGTGTTCGGGGTGACCCGCCCCGAGGTCGGGGTCATCGAACTGCTGACGGCCGTGGTGGACCGGTGAGCGATCGGTGGTGGGTCGAGGCTCACCTGGGGCTCCGCGCACACCACGTGGAGTCCTCGGGCGGCCACACCGTCGACGAGCTGATCGTGCCGGGTCTTCGCCGCAACCCGCGCCGGGCGCACCTGTGGGTGTCGACGGTGCTGGGCAAGCACATCCCGGTCGCACCCTCGGCGATCCTGCGTGCGGCCGACGACCTCGCCGATCTCGCGACCGCCGAGCTGTCCCGGAGGGGCCTCGACACCGACATGACGGTGTTCGGGTTCGCCGAGACCGCAACAGGTCTCGGTCACTGCGTGGCGCACCGGATGGCGGCGGCGGTCTACCTGCACTCCACCCGGCGGACACATCCGCAGACACCGGTGTTCGCGACGTTCACCGAGGGCCACTCCCACGCGACCGACCACAGGATCTCCCCCACCGACGCGGACCTGATCGCAGGGCCCGGTCCGCTCGTGCTCGTCGACGACGAGATATCCACCGGCGACACCGCTCTCGACGCGATCGCGTCGCTGCAGGCGGTGGTCCCCCGCGAGGTCTACGTGGTGGCGTCGCTGGTCGACATGCGTTCCGACGACGACCGGGCTCGGTGCGCCGCCGCCGCCCGCGACCTCGGTGTCGACGTCGCGTTCGTCAGCCTGGCTCGTGGGCGGGCCGAGATCCCCGCCGATCTGGTCGACCGCGTCCTCGCCCTTCCCGCACCCGATGCGTCGCCGCGTGCGGCGGGCGCACCGTCGGGTCCGGTCGACACCGTCGTGATCCCCTGGTCGGCGTCGGTGCCCGACGGTGGCAGGCACGGCTTCCTCGTGGGCGACGAGCCCGCGTTCGCCGACCACGTCCGACTGGCTGCCGACGCCCTCGCCGAACGCCTCGACGCCGAAGCACCGGTGGTGGTGATCGGGCACGAGGAACTGATGTACCTCCCGCTGCGCATCGCCGCCGACCTGGAGCAGCGTGGCTGGGATGCGCGCTCGCAGACGACGACACGGTCGCCGGCCCATGTGTTCGACCACCCCGGCTATCCCCTGCGTCACGGGATGGAGTTCCTCGCCCCGGAGGCGCGATGGTCGGGCGAGGCGACGCGACGACACCTCTACAACGCCGCCGCCGGCGAGCCCGGGACCCAACGGGTGCTGGTGGTCGACACCCCCGCCGACACCGCGGAGCTGATGTCCCCCGACGGAGTGGTCGCGGCTCTCACGGGGGCGGGGCGTGCGCTGCTCGTCGCCGTCGTCGGCGCCACCGATTTCGTCGCACTCGCGCGAGCCCGGAGCGATTCGTGACGACACCGGATCCGCTGTACGGACCGACCTTCGGCAGTTACGCCGCCGACGACGTGGCCTGGTTGCTCACCGACCTCTCCGACCGCGAACTCGAGGCCGACATCACCCAGCGCGAGAGGGCGATCCAGGCCGGCACCGCGCACTACGCCGAATCACTGCCCGTCGAGTTCCAACCGGATGCCGCCTACCGCGAACTGTTCGCGACCGTGCTGGCCGACACCGCCGACACCCTCGCGACCGCCGTCGCGGTCGTCACCGAACTCGTCCTGGCCGAACGCGGTCACGACATCGTGTTCGCGTCGCTGGCACGGGCCGGAACCCCGATCGGGATCCTGATGCGCCGCTGGGCCCGACACCGACACGGTCTCGACCTCCCGCACTACGCCGTGTCGATCGTCCGCGACCGCGGGATCGATCCCGTCGCCCTGGAACACATCGCGGCTCATCACGATCCGGCGTCGGTGGTCTTCGTCGACGGATGGACGGGCAAGGGCGCGATCGCGAAAGAGCTCGCCGCGGCGCTCGAGGTCGTCGCCGCCGGCGGTGGACCGCGTTTCGACCCCGACCTCGCGGTGCTCGCCGACCCCGGCCACTGCGTGCGGACCTTCGGCACGCGTGAGGACTTCCTCATCGCCTCGGCGTGCCTGAACTCGACAGTGTCCGGCCTGGTCTCGCGCACCGTGCTCAACGCCGACCTGATCGGTCCGCGGGACTACCACGGTGCGAAGTTCTACGCCGACCTCGCCGACTCGGATGTGTCGAACCTGTTGCTGGACACGGTGTCCGGACGCTATGACGCCGTCGCCGCGGGGGTGGACGACGCCGTCGCGTCGGTGCAGGGCTCGGATCGGACACCGACGTGGACCGGGTGGCGGTCGGTGGCCGAGATCGCGCAGCGGTACGGCATCAGTTCGGTCAACTTCGTCAAACCCGGTGTCGGAGAGACGACCCGGGTACTGCTGCGGCGTGTGCCCTGGCGGGTTCTCGTCCGCGACCCCGACGCGCCCGAACTGCGCCACATCTTCGCCCTGGCGCAGAGCCGGGACGTTCCGATCGAGGTCGTCGACGACCTCGCCTACGCCTGCATGGGCCTCATCAAGGAGATGCGATGACCACCGTCGGCGCGACGGATCTGATCGCGACCGACCTCGATCGCACCCTGATCTACTCGGCGGCCGCGGCAGGGGTGGCGGCCCCCGAGGATCCGCTCGCGATGGCGGAGTTCCGGTGCGTCGAGCTCTATCGCGATGCACCGCAATCGTTCATGTCGCCGGTGGCGGTCGAGCTGCTCGCCGAGCTCGACACCCTCGCCGTCGTGGTCCCGACGACGACGCGCAGTGTCGAGCAGTTCCGTCGCGTCGACCTCCCCCTCGATCGCGGCCGGCGACCGCGATACGCGGTGGCGGCCAACGGCGGCGAGATCCTGCTCGACGGTGTCGCCGACCCGGCGTGGCGCACCGAGGTCGAGAGACTGAGCGCCGCGTGTGCGCCGGTCGACGAGGTGTACGACCATCTCGCCGCCGACTCCGACCCGACGTGGCTGACGAACCTGCGCATCGCCGACGGACTGTTCTGTTACGCCGTGGTCGATCTCCCGTCCATGCCCGGTGACGTGGTGTCGCGGTGGCGGGTGTGGGCGGAGCAGCGCGGATGGAACGTGTCACGTCAGGGACGCAAGATCTACGTCGTCCCCGACCCCCTCACCAAGGCATCGGCCATCGAGGCCATCGGCGAGCGATACCTGCCCGACCGGCCACGACGCGTGTTCGCCACCGGGGACGGGGTGCTGGACATCTCGATGCTCGTCGCCGCCGACCGGTCGATCCGGCCACGCCACGGCGAGCTACAGGAACTCTCGTGGCACCACCCGTCGTTGTCCGTTACGAGCAGTTCCGGGATCGCCGCCTCGGCGGAGATCCTCGAGACGCTGCTCGTCTGGACCCGCACCGACCCGACGCCACCCCGATGACGTCGGACGCGCCGCACAACGACCTCGACGAACAGGACCGCTACTGATGGCAACGACGCTGACCAAGGGACAGAACGGGCCGCTCGGGTCCACCGACGTCGAGATCGCGATCGACCTCGCGACCGCGGGTGATCTGTCCGCGTTGCTCGTCACCGATGCGGGCAAGGTCCGCACCGACGCCGACTTCGTCTTCTTCAACCAGCCGTCGGGTCCCGGGGTCACCCTGGTCAGTGGGTCGGGTGTCGGCACGCTGCGGCTCGACCTGTCGGCCGTACCCGCCGACATCAGCCAGATCCGCGCGGTGATCACCCTCGAGAACGGCACGTTCGGTGCCGTCGCGGCGCCGGTCGCCCACGTCCGCGCCGGCGGTGCCGACGCGTTCGAGTACCGGATCGACGGCCTGTCGTCGGAGTCGATCGTGATCGCGCTCGAGGTGTATCGCCGCGGCGCGGACTGGAAGGTCCGCGCCGTCGGTCAGGGGTACGCCGGGGGCTTCGCGGCTCTGGTCACCGACCACGGGGTGTCGGTCGACGACGCCCCGACCCCGCCTGCTGCGACACCGCCCGCCGGAGCCCAGCCGTGGCCGACGGCCTCCACCGGCGAGGTCAGCCTCAGCAAGGACCGACCGGTCAGCCTCACCAAGGGCCAGCGTGTGTCGCTGCAGAAGGACGGCGGGGTCGCCCTCACCCGCATCACCATGGGCCTGGGGTGGGATCCGATCCTCACCAAGAAGGGTCTGTTCGGGGGTGGACGGTCGTCGAACATCGACCTCGACGCCTCGGCCATGTTGTTCGCCGGCACTCAGCTCGCCGACCTCGCCTACTACGGGCAGCTGGTCAGCAAGGACGGCTCGGTGAAACACCATGGCGACAACCTCACCGGCGAGGGTGACGGCGACGACGAGGTGATCGACGTGGACCTCACCCGGATCCCGCAGCAGATCACGCAGATCCTGTTCATCGTGACGTCCTACCAGGGGCAGACCTTCGAGCAGGTCGACAACGCGTTCTGTCGTCTGGTGGACCAGTCCAACCGCGCCGAGCTCGCGCGCTACACCCTCGCCGGTGGGATGCCGTTCACCGGCATCGTGATGGCGAAGGTCTTCCGTGGCGACGGCGGCTGGAAGCTGCAGGCCGTCGGCGAGGGCATGGCGGCACGACACCCCGGCGAGGCGGCCAAGCAGATCCAGCGTTTCCTCTGACGGGTCGCGGTCACCGCAGGCGTTCGGCGTCGCCGGCCTGCTCCACCAGCCGGCGGCACAGGTCGTCGAGTTCGGCGTGCGACGCACGTTCGGCGACCGCGGTGGCGACGTCCTCGGCCGCGCACCGCAGCTCGAACAGCCGGTCGACCAGTTCGGTGGCCTCGGTGCTCGACAGGATCACCGCATCGGTGGGAACCGCACTGCCGCCGACCGCGGCGCGTTGTTCGTAGGCGCGCTGACGGCATGCACGTTTGCAGTACTTGCGGCGCCGGCCGGTCTCGGAATCGACGACCGGGCGGCCGCACCACGCGCAGGCGTAGGGGCGCCGCCGACGCTCGGAATCCATCAGCGCAGCGTACCGGTGGTGACCAGACGGGCTGTGCACCGTCGGCGGGCGATCCGACGGTGTCGCGGCATGTGACCGCTATGGGAATGGCGGGTATCATTGCGGTGTTCTGGCTCGCAGGCGACCGGTGCCGATCCGCGGCAGCCCGGTCGGCCCGACGTCCCGGCGGCTGCGCGCACCGATCGCCGCATCCCCGGTCGACGAGTCCACAGCAGAGAGGACGACACCATGGCAGATCGAGTACTCCGAGGTAGCCGACTGGGCGCGGTCAGCTACGAGACCGACCGCGACCACGACCTGGCACCTCGCCGCATCGTGCAATACCGCACCGACAACGGCGAACTGTTCGACGTCCCGTTCGCCGACGACGCCGAGATCCCCTCGAAGTGGCCGTGCAAGAACGGCATGGAGGGCACCATCCTCGAGGGCGCCGAGCCCGACGAGAAGAAGGTCAAGCCGCCGCGCACCCACTGGGACATGCTGCTCGAGCGTCGCAGCGAGGCCGAGCTGGAGGAGCTGTTGACCGAGCGGATGGACCTGCTCAAGCAGCGTCGCCGCGGCGTCACCACCTAGACCCCGGGAGGTCGCATCCGCCGGTCGGTCACGACCGGCGGATGCCTGCCTTCTCGAGTCGGTGCTTCATGCCCCACTCGAACACCTTGAAGAACGCCTCACCGATCACGTCACCGCTCATCTTCGATTCGCCGATCTGGCGCTCGGTGAACGTGATCGGCACCTCGCTGACGGTGAAACCCGCCTGAATCGTGCGCCAGGCGAGGTCGATCTGGAAGCAGTAGCCGTGGGAATCGACCGACGCGATGTCGATCTTCTCCAACACCGCGCGGCGGTAGGCGCGATACCCCGCGGTGATGTCACGTACGCGCACGCCGAGCGCCAGCCGCGAGTAGGTGTTCGCGCCCTGCGACAGCAGCTTGCGCCGCTTCGGCCAGTTCACCAGTGATCCCCCGGCGACGTACCGGGACCCGATGACGAGGTCGGAACCGGCATTGATCCCGTCGAGCAGCCGGTGCAGCTGCTCCGGCGCGTGGCTGCCGTCGGCGTCCATCTCCACCAGCACGGCGTAGTCGCGCTCGAGACCCCATCCGAACCCGGCGATGTAGGCGCCACCGAGGCCGCTCTTCTCCGCGCGGTGCATGACGTGGATCCGGTTGTCGGCGTCCGCCGACGCCAGCTCGTCGGCCAGTGCACCGGTGCCGTCGGGGCTGCCGTCGTCGACGACGAGGACGTGCGCCGCCGACAGGGACGCGTGCAGACGGCCGATGATGAGCGGCAGGTTCTCCCGCTCGTTGTAGGTCGGGATGATCACGAGCGTGCCGGCGCCGTCGGGGCCGACCGGGCGGGACGGATCAGGGACGCCCGACGGATCAGGGGCGCCGGACGGGCCGTGGCCCTGCGGGGTCCGCGAATCCATGGGTCTCCTTCGACTCAGGTCTGCTCGCCGCTCGACCCCGTCGATACCGCGGTGGTCAGCGGCTCGTCGCGCGAGGTCTCGGCGCGCACATGTTCGCCCAACTTAATACGCCGGACCAGCGCGACCAAAAACCCGATGACCGTCAACGCGACGAGCACGGCTTGCGGGATCGCCCCGGCGCGCGTCGCCGGGGTGCGGTTCACGTGCAGCGGGATCGTCGAGACCAGTGTGCCGGGGGCGAAGAACTCGGTGCGGGAGGTCACATGCCCGTCGGGCGCCACGATCGCGCTGATGCCGCTCGTCGCCGCGACCGCCACCGCGCGCCCGTGCTCGACGGCCCGGATCTGCGACATCGCGAGCTGCTGGTAGGTCATCTGGGTGCGGCCGAACGTGGCGTTGTTGGTCGGCACGTAGAGGAACTGGGCCCCGGCGTCGACCGCTGACCGCGCCGAGCGGTCGAAGGCGACCTCCCAACAGGTCGACACGCCGACCCGCACCGAACCGTCGGCCCCCGTGACCGGGACGGTCAGCGCCGTGCTGCCGGTGCCGGCGCGGAAGTTGCCGGCCTTGTCGGCGTAGGAGGAGAAGTGGCGGAAGAACGACCGCCACGGCAGGTACTCGCCGAACGGCTGCACGATGTGCTTGTCGTAGCGACCGATCGGACCGTTCGCCCCGTCCCACACCAGGACGGTGTTGGTGGGCCGTCCGTCGGCGTTGTCGATCAGGGTGCCCACGAGAATCGGCGCGCCCACCGCGCGCGAGGCCGCGGTGATCTCCTCGGCGGCGTCGGAGTTGTCGAGCGGATCGATGTCGGAGGCGTTCTCCGGCCACAGCACGACGTCGGGTCGGGGCTGGGTGCCGGCGCGGATCGCGTCGGCCAGCCGCAACGTCTCGGCGACGTGGTTGTCGAGGACCGCGCGGCGCTGGGAGTTGAAGTCGAGACCCAACCGCGGCACGTTGCCCTGGATGGCGGCCACGGTGAGCGTCGACCCGGGGCGGTCGGCGGGTGTGTTCGCGGCGTGCACCGACGGCCACATCGCGGCGGCGGCGATCGGACCCACCGCGACCGCGGCGACCGCGCCGGACAACCGCATCCGCATGGCCTGCGGGCGGGTGATCGCGAGGATGACCACGGCGGCGACACCCGCGCCGGTGAGCGCGACGACGAACGACAGGCCGGGTACCCCGCCCAGGGCCGCGACCGAGGTCAGTGGGCTGTCGACCTGTCCGAAGGCCGTTGCGCCCCAGGGGAAACCCCCGAAGGGGAACGACGATCGTGCCCACTCGACGGTCACCCAGCACAGGGCGAACCACACCGGTGCGACGCCCAGACGCATCGTGAGCGTGGCGATCGCACCGAACAGCGCGAGGTAGAGCGCGAGGACGATCGACAACGCGACCCATGGCAGCGGGCCGACGTAGACCCCGATCCACGGCAGCAGCGGTAGCCAGAAGGCGGCGCCCCACACGAAGCCGCACCAGGTGCCCATCCGGACGCCGGGCCGGTCCACGGCGAGCGCCGCGTACAGCAGGCCGAGCGAGACGACACCGAAGAACCAGAGGTTGCGCGGCGGGAACGACGCCCACATCGCGACACCACCGGCGGCGGCGGTCCCCGTCCGGATCAGCCAAGTCCGGATCACCGGTGCTCGGGTCATCAGTTGGGCCTGCGGTAGATGACCTCGCCCGCGCGCACCGTGCGCAGGCACACCGGCAGATCGACGCCGGGGGTGACATCGGGCAGGGCGGGGACGCGTGACCGGGGATCGGTCGACCAGCGGGCGACGCTGTCCGAGGACCCGGCGGTCACCATCTCCCCCACCTCCCACACGGCGTAGTCGGCGGGTGCGCCCGGCACGAGGGTGCCGCGGTCGCGATCGGTCTCGCCGGCCGCGCGCCACCCGCCCCGGGTGCAGGCCGCGAACGCGGCGCGCGGCGACACCGCGTTGCGGGGGTTGTGGTGGTGGACGGCGGCGCGGATCTGCTCCCAGGGGTGGATCGCGGTGACCGGGGCGTCGGAGCTGAAGGCGAGGGTGACCCCGGCGCGTGCCAGCGCGGCGAAATCGTTCAGGGTGGTGCCGCGCGGCAGCCCCAGCCGCTGTTCGTAGAGGTCACCCGGTCCGCCCCACAGGGCGTCGAAGATCGGTTGCATGCTGGCGGTGACGCCCGCCCGCGCGAGCACCTCGGCGGCGGCGGCGTCGACCATCTCGGCGTGCTCGATGCGGTGACCGCACCGCGCGACCGCCGCCGCCCCCATCTCGTCGATGAGTGTGGTGAACGCGCTGACCACGCACGCCGTGGCCCCGTCGCCGATGAGGTGGAAGCCGGCCTGGACGCCGGCCTCAGTGCAGGCCCGCAGGTGTGCCAGGACGGTGTCGTGGTCGAGATAGTCGACGCCGTGGTTGTCGGCGTCGTCGGAGTAGGCGTGACACAGCCACGCCGTGTGCGATCCGATGGCACCGTCGATGAACAGGTCACCGGCGAGTCCGTCGGCTCCGGTGGCCTGCATCAGCGCACGGGCATCGTCGGCGGTCGCCACGGCCTGACCCCAGAGCCGCCGTACGCCGACCGGGTGGTCGAGGTCGGCGATCGCGGCGAAGTCGTTGAGCCCGCTGATGTCGGGGCCGCCGTTCTCGTGGACCATCACCACGCCGTGCGCCACGGCCTCGTCGAGTGCGCGCAACTGGGCGCGACGACGCTGGGTGGGCGTCAGGAGCTCGCGCGCGGCGCCGCGGACCAGGTGGTGTGCCTCGGCGGTGAGCGGCTGTTGAGGGTCGTACCCGTGGGCCTCGTCGACGCCGGCCGCGATCAACCGCAGCGCCGAGGAGGCCACCGCGGAGTGTTCGTCGATGCGCGCGAGGTAGACGGGGCGGTCACCGACGATGGCGTCCACCTCATCGGTGGTGGGGCTGGCGTGATCGGTCCACTGCGAGTCGTCCCACCCGAGACCCCAGATGAGGTCACCGCCGGGGGTGTCGGTGGCATGCGTGCGCAACAGTTCGAGGCACTCCGCCCGGCTCGTCGCCTCCGAGAGGTCCAGTCCGGCCAGCGACAGGCCCGTCGAGGTGAGGTGGACGTGGGAGTCCACGAACGCCGGGGCGACGAAAGCGCCCGCGAGATCGTCGATCTCGGCGTCGGGGTGCAGGGCACGACCGACGCGGTCGGACCCGATCCAGGAGATGACGCCGTCGGTGACGGCCATCGCGGTCGCGTCCGGGGAGACCGGCGAATAGATGTGTCCGCCGACGAACAGTTGAGTTCCCACGAGGGTCCAGTGTGCCCTGTGCGCGCGCGGGTACCGGCGTCAGGCCACTCAGCCGATCGAACGCCATCCCGGGGTGGCTCCGGGCGACGCGGGATGTGTCGGGTCGACGACCTCGCCCTCGACGACGATCCCGCGGCCGCCGGCGGCGCCGTAGCGGTTCATCGCCGTCACGACGCGACGGGCGCCGAGTGCGGCGACGAGCGGGCGTGCCAGTGCCCGGACGGGTCCGAGCAGCAGCGCGATACCGAGCACCGTGCTGACGATGCCCGGCAGGAACAGCAGGAACACCGAGCCGGCGAGCAATGCGGTGTCGGTGAGCGGTCGCACCGAATCGGTGGAACCGTCTGCCGCGGCACGGAGTTCGGCGAAGACGCGCGCACCCTGGCGACGCAGCAGCGCGAAGCCGATGATCACTGCGGCGAACGTCGCCAGCAGCGTCCACCAGAACCCGATCGCGTACACCAGACCGACGAACGCGCCGATCTCGACGAGCAGGTAGGTGGCGAACACGGCGAGCTTCATGGCGATCAGTCCTCGGTTGTGGTGATGGAGTACCGGGTCAACGAACGAGGGACCGATTTTTCTCCCGGACGGCACGCCGGGCTGTGTCGGCCGCCTACTCGTCGCCCTCGATGTCACCTTCGGTCTCGAGGAACACCTGCTGCAGCTGGGCGAGCAGTTCCGGCGGGGGCTGCGACCACAGCTCCCGCCCGGCGGCCTCGAGGAGCCGCTCGGCGATCCCGTGCAGCGCCCACGGGTTCGACTCGGCCATGAACTTGCGGTTCGTCTCGTCGAGGACGTACGTCTCGGTGAGCTTCTCGTACATCCAGTCCTGCACCACGCCGGTGGTCGCGTCGTAGCCGAAGAGATAGTCGACGGTCGCGGCCATCTCGAACGCGCCCTTGTATCCGTGGCGTCGCATGGCGTCGAGCCACCGCGGGTTGATGACGCGGGCCCGGAACACCCGAGCGGTCTCCTCGGCCAGCGTGCGGGTGCGCACCGATTCCGGTCGTGTGCTGTCGCCGATGTAGGCCTCGGGCGATTTACCGGTCAGCGACCGCACCGTGGCGACCATGCCGCCGTGGTACTGGAAGTAGTCGTCGGAGTCGGCGATGTCGTGCTCGCGGGTGTCGGTGTTCTTCGCCGCGACGGCGATCCGCCGGTACGCGGTGCGCATGTCGTCGGCGGCCGGGACACCGTCGAGGCCGCGCCCGTAGGCGAAGCCGCCCCACGTCGTGTAGACCTCGGCCAGGTCGGTGTCGCTGCGCCAGTTCTTGCTGTCGACGAGCTGCAACAGACCGGCGCCGTAGGACCCGGGCTTCGACCCGAAGATGCGGGTCGTGGCCCGGCGTTCGTCGCCGTGGTCGGCGAGGTCGGCCTGGGCGTGGGCCCGGACGAAGTTCGACTCGTGGGGCTCGTCGAGATCGGCGACCAGGCGTACGGCGTCGTCGAGCATCGCCAGCACGTGCGGGAAGGCATCGCGGAAGAAGCCGCTGATCCGCACGGTGACGTCGATGCGGGGCCGCTTGAGTTCGGCGAGTCCGATGGGTTCGAGGCGCACCACGCGCCGAGACCCCTCGTCCCACACCGGCAGCACCCCGAGCAGGGCGAACACCTCGGCGATGTCGTCCCCGGAGGTCCGCATCGCGCTGGTCCCCCAGATCGACAGACCCACCGACTGCGGGTACTCGCCGTGATCGGTGAGGTACCGGTCGACGAGGGACTCGGCCATCAGCTGGCCGGTCTCCCACGCCAGGCGCGACGGGATCGCCTTGGGGTCGACGGAGTAGAAGTTGCGACCGGTCGGCAGGACGTTGATGAGTCCGCGCAGAGGCGAGCCGCTGGGGCCGGACGGGATGAAACCGCCGTTCAGGGCGTGCAGGATCCGGTCGACCTCGCCGTCGGTCTGCCGCAGACGCGGAACCACCTCGGTGGCCGCGAACTCGAGGATGCGTCCGACGGTCTCGCGTTGCGTCGCGTCCTCGACCGAGGCGACGACGGATCCGACGGCGTCGACCGCCCAGTCGGCGTCGGCCATCGCGACGATGAGGTCGCGTGCACGGACCTCGATCTCGTCGACCCGCCCGCGGACCTCGTCGCCGTCCTCCGACAACCCCAGGGCCTCGCGCAGGCCGGGGACGCTGCGTTCGCCGCCCCACATCTGCCGGGCGCGCAGCATCGCGAGCACCATGTCGATCTCGGACTCACCGCGCGGCGCCTCACCGAGGATGTGCAGGCCGTCCCGGATCTGGACGTCCTTGATCTCGCACAGCCAGCCGTCGACGTGCAGCAGCATGTCGTCGAACACCTCCTCGGCCGGACGCTCCTCCAGGCCGAGATCGGTGTGCATCTGCGCCGCGGTCATCAGCGTCCAGATCTGCTGACGGATGGCCGGCAGCTTCACCGGGTCGAGGGTGGTGATGTTGGAGTGCTCGTCGAGGAGCTGCTCGAGGCGGGTGATGTCGCCGTAGCTCTCGGCGCGCGCCATCGGCGGGATGAGGTGATCGACGAGTGTCGCGTGCGCCCGACGCTTGGCCTGCGTCCCCTCCCCGGGGTCGTTGACCAGGAACGGGTAGATCAGCGGCAGATCGCCGAGCGCGGCGTCGGTGCCACACGACGCCGACATGGCGAGGGTCTTGCCGGGTAGCCATTCGAGGTTGCCGTGCTTGCCGATGTGCACGATCGCGTCGGCGCCGAAGCCGCCGCGATCGGCCGGTGCGGCCACCCACCGGTAGGCGGCGAGGTAGTGGTGGCTCGGCGGCAGATCGGGGTCGTGGTAGATCGCGATCGGGTTCTCGCCGAACCCGCGCGGCGGCTGCACCATGAGCAGGATGTTCGCGAACTGCAGTGCGGCGATGACGATCTCGCCGTCGGGGTCGGACGACCGGTCGACGTAGAGCTCGCCGGGCGGCGGACCCCAGTGGTCGACGACCCGGGCCCGGAAATCGTCGGGCAACGTCGCGAACCACTCCCGGTACAGCGACGCCGAGATGCGGATGGGATTGCGTTCGAGCTGTTCGGCCGACAGCCAATCGGGGTCCTGTCCCCCGGCCTCGATGAGTGCGTGGATCAGCGCGTCGCCGTCCCCCGCGGCCAGGCCGGGGACCGCGTCGTCGCCGTACTCGGGGCCCATGTCGTATCCGGCCGCACGCATCGCGCGCAGTACCCCGATGGTGCTCGCGGGGGTGTCGAGGCCGACGGCGTTGCCGATGCGGGCGTGCTTGGTCGGGTATGCCGACAGCATCAGGGCGACGCGCTTGTCGGCGGGAGCGATGTGGCGCAGACGCGCGTAGCGGGTCGCGATGCCGGCGACGCGTGCGCACCGCTCCGCGTCGGGCACATAGGTGCTCAGTCCCTCGGCGTCGATCTCCTTGAACGAGAACGGCACGGTGATGATCCGACCGTCGAACTCGGGCACCGCGACCTGTGTGGCGACATCGAGCGGGGTCATGCCGTCGTCGCCGTCGGCCCAGGTCGCGCGGCTGCTGGTGAGGCACAGACCCTGCAGGATCGGCACGTCGAGGGCGGCGAGCTCGGCGACGTCCCAGGCCTCGTCGTCGCCTCCGGCGGTGACGCCCGCTGGTCGGGTCCCGCCCGCGGCGAGCACGGTGACGACCATGGCGTCGGCGGCGCGCAGCGTGTCGAGCAGCTCCGGAGGTGCGGCGCGCAGGGACGCGCAGAAGATCGGGAGGGGGCGTGCGCCGTGGGCGACGAGCGCGTCGCACAGAGCGTGGATGTATCCGGTGTTCCCCGACAGGTGCTGCGCCCGGTAGAAGAGCACCGCGACCGTCGGACCCGCGACGTCGGTGTGGTCGCGTTCCAGGATCCCCCAGGTCGGGGTGGACTGCGGCGGCTCGAATCCGTGTCCGGTCAGAAGCACGGTGTCGGACAGGAACCAGCTCAGTTGCAGGAGGTTCTCGGGTCCGCCCTCGGCGAAGTACTGGTGTGCCTGCGAGGCGACGTTGGCAGGGACGGTCGACAGCTCCATCAGGGCGGCGTCGGGGGCCATCTCGCCACCCAGCATCACCAGGGGCACGCCGGACGAGAGGACCGTGGCCACCCCCGACTCCCACATCTGCCGCCCGCCCAGGATGCGCACGATGACGAGATCGGCGGCGTCGAGCATGGCGGGCAGGTCGTCGGTGACGCTGATGCGGTTGCAGTTCGCCCAGGTGTAGTCGCCGCCGGACGATCGCGCGCTGGACAGGTCGGTGTCCGAGGTGGACAGCAGCAGGATCACGGGTCGTGCCTCCCTTGGGGGTTTCGCGCCCCGGTGGTGGTGTGGAGATATCCGGTGAGCGGATCGGGTCTGACTTCCCGCGTCGCCGCAGGTCACAGTGGCGCGACCGCACCGGGTTCCCACCGGTTTCCGCACCGCTCTGCCGACGACGATACGGGTCTGTGCACCGGCGGTCGTACCGTGGACGCCGTGACCACGCCGCCCGATCCCACCGCGCGGACCCGCGCCGACGACGCCTGCCCGGGTGCGCTGTCGCTGCATCAGGCCGCCGACGGACCGCTGGCGCGGGTTCGATTGCCCGGCGGCGTGCTGACCCCGGCTCAACTCGCGGCGCTCGCCTCCGCGGCCGACGAGCTGGCGAGCGGCGACCTCGAACTCACCAGTCGCGGGAACGTGCAGCTCAGAGCGGTGCGAGACCCCGACGCGCTCGCGCGACGCCTCGCCGACGCCGGGCTGCTGCCGTCGGAGACCCACGAACGGGTGCGCAACATCCTCGCCTCGCCGCTGGCCGGTCGGGTCGGGTCGGGACCCGACGTCGCGGGCATCGTCACCGACCTCGACCTCGGTCTGCGCGCCGACCCGGACCTCGCGGACCTGCCCGGCCGCGTCCTGTTCGCCGTCGACGACGGCACCGGCGACGTCACCGGACTCGGACCCGACATCGGTGTGCACGCCCTCGGCGGCGACGAGGCGCTCGACGGGGAGTTCGCGCTCGTCCTCGCCGGTGCCGACACCGGGGTCCGCGTGGCCGCCGACGCCACGGTCGCGACGATGCTCGCCGCGGCACGCGCCTTCGGTCGCGAACGCGATCGGCAGTGGCGGCTCGCGGAACTGCGGGACGGTGTGGCCGCGGTACTGGACCACACGGGTCTGGCCGCCACCACCGATCCGGTCGAGCTCGGGTCCGAGGGCTCGGCGCCGGTCGGCTGGTTCGAGCAGGCCGACGGCGGGGTCGCGCTGGGTGCGGTGCTGGCCCAAGGGATCCTTCCCGCGCGGACGGCCACCGTCATCGCGGCCGTCGAGAAGCCTGTCATCGTGACCCCGTGGAGATCGATCGTGCTGGTCGATCTCACCGAGGACGAGGCCGAGGCGGTGGTGCGGGTGTTGGCGCCCATGGGTCTGATCTTCGACGCGAACTCGCCGTGGGCGCAGGTCACTTCCTGCGTGGGATCACCCGGGTGCGCGAACTCGCACGCCGACGTCCGTGCCGATCTCGAGTTCGCCGTCGGCGCCGGTACGGCGGGCCGTGACGGGCGTGAGCACTGGGTCGGATGCGACCGCGCCTGCGGCAGTCCCCACTCCGAACACCTGCGGGTCACCGCGACGGGCGAGGGATACGACGGTGAGAGGGTCGACGGCCCGCAGCTATCGTGAGTCCCGACATGTACTCCTACATCCACGACGGCGCCGAGATCTACCGGCAGTCGTTCGCGACCATCCGTGCCGAATCCGACCTGTCGGCGTTCGACGACGACACCGAGACCGTCGTCGTCCGGATGATCCATGCCTGCGGGCAGACCGACCTCACCACCGACGTCGTCGCCACCCCGGGTGTCGTGACGGCGGCGCGGACGGCGCTGCGCAACGGCGCTCCCATCCTCTGCGACGCGACGATGGTCGCCTCGGGGGTCACCCGCCGGCGCCTGCCGGTCGACAACGACGTCGTGTGTCTGCTCGGCGACCCACGGACGCCGCCCCTCGCCGAGCAGTTGCACACCACCCGTACCGCGGCCGCGGTCCACCTGTGGGAACCGATGCTCGAGGGCGCGGTGGTCGGGATCGGCAACGCCCCCACCGCGTTGTTCGCCCTGCTCGAGCAGATCGACGCGGGCGGTCCCCGTCCGGCTGCGATCGTCGGTGCCCCGGTGGGGTTCATCGGTGCCGCGGAATCGTGTGCGGCGCTGGCCGAGCGGACCGATCTGGAGTTCATCACCGTCCTCGGGCGTCGTGGCGGCTCGGCGATCACCGCCGCCGCGCTCAACGCGTTGGCGAGCCCGGTCGAGTGAGCCCCGATCGCATCGATGCCGGATCCGGCGCCGGGAAACTGTGGGGTGTGGGCCTCGGGCCCGGTGACAGCGAACTGGTGACGGTCAAGGCGGCACGGATCATCGCCGACGCCGACGTGGTGGCGTATCACTCTGCACGCCACGGTCGTTCGATCGCACTGGGCGTCGCCACCCCGTACCTGCGTGAGGGTCAGGTCCACGAGAAGCTGGTGTACCCGGTCACGACCGGCACCACCGATCATCCCGGCGGGTACCGCGGGGCACTCGAGGAGTTCTACGCCGAGTCCGCGGAGAGGCTCGCCGTCCACCTACGCGCTGGGCGCACGGTCGCCCTTCTCGCCGAAGGTGATCCGCTGTTCTACAGCAGCTACATGCACATGCACAAACGCCTCGTCGACGAGTTCGACGCCGAGATCGTCCCCGGCGTCACCTCGGTGAGCGCGAGTACCGCCGCGGTCGGGATCCCGTGGGTCGAGGCCGACGAGACCACCACCGTGCTCCCCGGGACCATGGGCCGCGACGAACTGGTGCGTCGACTCCGCGACAGCGATGCGGTGGCGATCATGAAGCTCGGTCGCACCTTCCCCACCGTCCTCGAGGCGCTGGAGACCGCCGGTCTCGCCGACCGCGCCTGGTACGTCGAACGGGCGTCGACCTCCACCCAGCGCGTGGTGCCCGTCCGCGACGTGGACCCCACCTCGGTCCCGTACTTCTCGATGATCGTGGTCCCCGGTGTGATCAACGGCGTGGTCAACCACGTCGGCTCGTCGTCGGCAGCCACCGCTGATCCCGTCGGCGGCGAGGTGGTGGTCGTCGGGCTGGGTCCCGGCGCGCAGCGGTGGACCACGCCCGAGGTGCTCGACGAACTCGCCCGCGCCACCGACATCGTCGGCTACAAGACCTATCTCGCCCGGATCTCGCCGCGTCCCGGACAGCGCATGCACGCCAGCGACAACCGCGTGGAATCCGAACGTGCCTGCATGGCCCTCGATCTCGCCGCGGCGGGTGCCCGCGTGGTCGTGGTGTCATCGGGCGATCCGGGTGTGTTCGCGATGGCCTCGGCGGTGGTGGAGATGTCGGCGGAGTCCCCGTGGACCGGTGTGACCGTCCGCGTGGTACCCGGTGTGACCGCGGCCAACGCGGTGGCGGCCGCTGTCGGTGCGCCCCTGGGACACGACTACGCGGTCATCTCCCTGTCCGATCGCCTCAAGCCCTGGGACACCATCGAGCGTCGTATCCGCGCCGCGGTGTCCGCCGATCTCGTCATCGCGATCTACAACCCCGGTTCGGCGAGCCGCACCTGGCAGGTCGAGGCGCTGCGCTCGATCCTTCTCGCCGAGGTCGGCGCCGAGCGCCCGGTGATCGCCGGTCGCGACGTCGGCGGCCCGGAGCAGGCGGTGTCGATGACCACGGTCGGTGAACTCGACCCCGCGAGCGTCGACATGCGGACGTTGCTCATCGTCGGGTCGTCGACCACCCAGGTCGTCGACCGACCCGCCGGCGCCGCGGTGTTCACCTCACGCCGCTACGGCGACGCCTGATCGGTCGTCACCCCGCGGCGATCGCCCCGCGGACCGCGCGGAGTGCGTCGTCCACCGACGTCACGACCTGTCCGTGGTCGGGCGGCGCGGGCCGTTGCACAATCACCACCTCCACTCCGAGTTCGGCCGCCGCACGCAGCTTCGCGCTCGTGAGGTCACCGCCGCTGTTCTTGGTGACCAGGGTGTCGATGTGGTTGTCGCGCAGGATCTCTCGCTCGTCGGCGAGGCGGTAGGGTCCGCGACTGCGCAGCACCCGGTGGCGCCGCGGGAGGGACCCGGTGGGCGGGTCAACCACGCGGATGAGGAACCACGAGTCGTCGATGCCGGCGAAGGCGCCCACGTCCTGACGGCCGGTGGTGAGGAAGACACGCCGGGCGCGCGTGCCCACGTGGGCCGCCGCCGCGCCGATGTCGGAGACGGTGGTCCAGTGGTCATCGGGTCCCGGTCTCCAGGGTGGGCGCCGCAGCGAGATCATCTGCGCGCCGGTCGCTCTCGCGGCGTCGGCGGCGTTGCGGGAGATCTGTTGGGCGAAGGGATGGGTCGCGTCGACCACCGTCGTGCAGCGGTGGTCGGCCAACCAGGCCGCGAGACCGTCGGATCCTCCGAACCCACCGATGCGGACCTCGCCCGCGGGGAGGGCCGGATCGGAGACCCGACCGGCCAACGAGGACACGCATGCGATCCCGTCGGCGACCAATGCCGCGGCGAGTGCCCGGGCCTCGCCGGTACCGCCGAGGATCAGGACCGGGGCCGGCGGCTCAGTGGCCGTCACCGGCCACCTTCGTCATCCGTGCCTGCGAATAGAGGTAGCTGTCGGGAAAGCCCGACGCGGCGAGGACGCGGCCGACGAACACCACCGCGGTGCGCACGATCCCGGCCTCGGTGGTGCGCGCGGAGAGATCGGCCAGCGTGCAGCGGACGATCTGTTCGTCGTCACGGCTCGCGAACGCCACGACGGCGCAGGGGCAGTCGGCGCCGTAGTGCTCGACGAGGTCGGCCTGTACCTGCTCGATGCGATGGGCGGCGAGGTGCAGGGCGAGCGTGACCCGTGTGGCGGCGAGTTCGGCCACGGTCTCGCCGTCGGGCATGTCGGTCGACAGGGTGGAGACGCGGGTGATGAGCAGTGACTGCCCGACTCCGGGGACAGTGAGCTCCCGTCCGAGTGACGCGGCGGCGGCCGCGAAGGCCGGGACCCCGGGCACGATCACGTGGTCGATACCGATCGCGTCGAGCGCTCGGATCTGTTCGGCCACAGCGGAATACAGTGACGGGTCGCCGGAGTGCAGGCGGGCGACGTCGTGACCGGCCCGATGTGCGGCGGCGATGTGCTCGACGATGTCGGCCAACGGCATCCGTGCGGAATCGATGAGCACCACCCCGGGTGGGCAGTGCTCGAGCATCTCGGCGGGAACGAGCGAACCGGCGTACAGGCATGTCGCGCAGCGGGAGAGCACGTTCGCCCCACGCAGGGTGATGAGATCGGCGGCGCCGGGGCCGGCGCCGATGAAGTACACGGTCACGGTCGCTCCTCGGTGGTGTGCGTGTTCTTGACGACCGACCACTGCGTGACGGGCAGGATGGGACGCCACGTCGTCATGCCCCCGAGTGGCGCAGCGTGGTCGATGTGGATGCGCCGCAGGTCGCCGCCGAGGCTGCGCTGCCGGTCCATCACCAGCGTCTCGGACTCGAGCGTGACCGCGTTGGCGACGAGGCGTGCGCCGGGGGCCATCGCGTCCCAGCAGGTCTCGACCATTCCCGCGACGGTCAGACCACCGCCGACGAACACGGCGTCGGGTCGGGGGGCGTCGTGCAGGGCCGCCGGCGCCTCGCCCTCGATGCGCAGGCGCGTGGTGACGCCGTGTCGTGCGGCGTTGTGTGCGATGCGAGCCCGTCGGTCGGGGTCGGCTTCGAACACCACGGCGCGGCTCGTGGGCTCGGTGAGCAACCATTCGATGGACACCGATCCCGCGCCGCCACCGATGTCCCACAGCGTCTCCCGCGGAGCGGGCCGGAGCAGCGCGAGGGTGAGTGACCGGACGGCCGTCTTCGTCAGTTGCCCGTCGGAGTCGAAGTCGGTGTCGGGGCGACCGGGTGCGGTGCTGATCCTCGGGCCGCGACAGGCGACGGCCACCACGTTGAGATCGTGACCCGGTGGTCGCCGCCACTGCGCGGCGTCGGCGGACTCGATCACCTCCTCGTCACCGCCGAGGCATTCCAGTACCGTGATCGTTGATTCGCCGAAGCCGTTGTCGCACAACGTCGTGGCGATGGCCGCGGGTGTGTCGGCGCCGCGGCTCAACACCAGCAGTCGCACGTCGTCGCTCACGTGGGCCAGGATCGTCTCGACCGGATCGGTGACGAGACTGATGACCGGTGTGCGCGCGAGGTCCCATCCCATGCGCGCGGCCGCCAACGACGCACTCGACACCGCGGGGATGACACGGACCCGCTCGGCGCCGAGGAGTCCGACGATCGTGGCGCCGACGCCGTGGAACATGGGGTCGCCGCTGGCGAGTACGTGCAGCGGACGCGCCGGCGGGTCGGCGAGCAACGCGCGGAGGTCGGCGAGCATGGGCGTCGACCACACGTGGGTGCGCGCCGGCAGGTCCGGCAGCAGCTCGAGTTGCCGTGAAGAACCGGCGATCAGGGTCGCGCCGGTCAGTTCGTCGTGTGCGATCGGTGAGAGTCCGCGCCACCCGTCGGCGCCGATGCCCACCACCACGACGTCGGGCGCGCTCATCGCGGCATGCGACGCCAGATCGGCTGCGGAAGGAGTTTCATGACGAAGAACGCCGGACGGATGGCCCACGGGATCCACACCGTCGCGCGACCCCGCCGCAGCGCGCGCACGACGGCGTCGGCGACCTGGTCCGGTGTGCTCGACATCGGCGCGGGTTCCACACCCGAGGCCATCAGGTCCTTGGTCATCGCCCCGACGACGAAGCCGGGTCGGGCGAGGAGAAGGTGCACCCCGGTGTCGTGCAGGGCGTCGGACAGACCCGACGCGAAGCCGTCGAGGCCGGCCTTGGTGGAGCCGTACACGTAGTTCGCGCGTCGTACCCGGACGCCGGCGACCGAGGAGAAGACGATGATCGCGCCCGCATTGCGTGCGCGCATCGTCGCGGCGAGCGGGGTCAGCACGCTGATCTGCGCGAGGTAGTCGGTGTGGGCGATCTGCAGGGCGTGGGCGACCTCGGTCTCGGCGCGGGCCTGATCGCCGAGGATGCCGAACGCGACGATGGCGACACCGATCGGACCGTGTCGTGCGATCACCGACTCGATGATCCCGGTGTGCGACGCGGTGTCGTCGGCGTCGAAGGCGACGGTGTGCACCTCGCGGGCTCCAGCCGCCAGAACGGCGGCGGTCTCGGTCTCGAGGTCGTCGGGTCGCCGCGCCGCCAGCACCACCACGGCGTCGGCGGCGATACGTGTCGCGACGGCGAGGCCGATCTCACTGCGCCCGCCGAACAGCAGCACGACACCGTCGGTGTCGGGTCGTCGACGTCGCTGGGCCACGTCGGACATTGTGTCACCGCCTTCTCGATAGGCTGACCATGTGCCCCGTACCGCAGCCGATCTCTCCCCCGCCGCCCTGGAGTTCCTCACCGATCGCCATCTGGCCAGTCTCACCACGCTGCGTGCCGACAACACCCCGCATTCGGTCGCCGTGGGGGTGACCTACGAGCCCGAACGCAGCCTGGCGCGGGTCATCACCTTCGAGGGCAGCCAGAAGGTCCGCAACGTCGACCGGGGTGGGTACGCCGCGGTCACGCACGTCGACGGGCCGCGGTGGCTCACCTTGGAGGGTCCCGCCCGCATCAGTCGCGACGCCGATGACATCGCCGAGGCGGTCCGTCGCTATGCGTTGCGCTACCGCCAGCCGAAGGTCAACCCGCGTCGCGTCGTCATCGAGATCGAGGTGACCCGCGTGCTCGGATCGCAGTCACTGTTCGCCGAGGACCCCACCGCGTGACACGACGCCGCGAACTCCTCCACACCGGTGCGGGCGTCGTCTTCGGTGTCGCGTTCGTCTACCTCGCCGCCTGCTATGTGTTCGATGCGATCGACAGTCCATCGATCTACCGAGTGTTCCTCGCGATCGTCTCCGTAGTGCTGGCGGCGAGTATCGGTGTCAACGGATATCGACGGATGACCGGTCGCAGCCGACCCGCGCTCGCCTATCCGCGTGTCAATCCCGCCTCGGTGCCGTTCGACGACGTCGTCGCGGTCACGACGGGGACCGACGACCGGATCGACGCGATCCGGCAGCTCCGCGAGGCGCACCCCGGGTTGGGTCTGAAGGACGCGAAGGACCTGGTCGACGAGGTGCTGGCGCGCCCCGATCTGTGAGCAGCCGAGCCCGGTGACCCGCGTCAGACGCGGGTCAACCCGTGCGGCCGGGTGTTCATGGGCTCGCACCCGTCGGCGGTGACCACCACGATGTCCTCGATACGTGCGCCCCATTCGCCGGTGAAGTAGATGCCCGGTTCCACGCTGAACGCCATGCCCTGCAGCAGGGGTTCGTCGCTTCCGGAGACGATGTAGGGCTCCTCGTGCACCGACAACCCGATGCCGTGACCCGTGCGATGGATGAAGTTCTCGCCGTAGCCGGCGGCGGCGATGATGTCGCGGGCGGCGGCATCGATCTGGTGCGCGGTGACGCCGGGTGCGACGGCATCGACCGCGGCCTGCTGCGCGCGTTCGAGGATCGCGATGCGTTCGGCGACCGATGCGTCGGGTTCACCGACGCAGTAGGTGCGGGTGGAGTCCGAGTTGTACCCGGGCGCCACCGGTCCGCCGATGTCGACCACGACCACGTCACCGTCGGCGATCACCCGGTCGGACACCTCGTGGTGGGGATCGGCGCCGTTGGGTCCCGACCCGACGATGACGAACGCCGCCTCGGTGTGTCCCTCCTCGAGGATCGCGGCGGTGATGTCGGCGGCGACATCGCGTTCGGTCCGTCCGGCGACCAACCACTGCGGCACCCGTGCGTGTACCCGATCGATGGCGGCACCTGCGCGTCGTAACGCGTCGATCTCCGCGTCGTCCTTGACCATCCGCAACGTGCGCAGGATCGGCGTCGCCAACCGGGGGAACGACCGCAGGCGATCGGCGATGGGGATCAGGTGCAACGCGGGCACCGAGTCGGAGACCGCCACCGTGGCGTCATCGGCCACCCCCTGCAGGGCCAGTGCGTAGGCGTCCTGGCCGTCGACCCAGTCGCGGGTCTCGATCCCCAACTCCCCCACCGCCGAGGCGCGGAGCGCGGCGAGTTCGAGGCGTGGGACCACCACCCAGCTCTCCCCGACAGTCGGGATCACCAACGCGGTCAGTCGTTCGAAGGTGCTCGCGCGCGAACCCGTCAGGTACTCGAGATCCGGTCCGGGGCCCACGATCACGGCGTCGACGCCGGCGCGCTCGGCGTGTGCCGCGACACCGGCCAACCGCTCGGCGTAGACCTCTGCGGGGAAACGTTGATCGGTCATGAGTTCACCGTAGGTCACCGCACGACGCCTCGCGGATCGGTGCCCCGTGGGCCCGGGCTGATCTGGCACAGTGTCGTGCATGGCTGCCCCGGTGATGCTGCTCGACGGTGCGAGTCTGTGGTTCCGCGCGTTCCACGGGCTCCCCGAGAAACTGACCGCACCCGACGGGCGGCCGGTCAACGCCGTCCGTGGATTCCTCGACATGATCGCGGTGCTCGCCACGCGTGAATCCCCACGCCGACTCGTCGTGTGCCTCGACTACGACTGGCGCCCCCAGTTCCGGGTCGACCTCATCCCCTCCTACAAGGCGCACCGCGTCGCCGAGACGGTGGCCGCCGCCGACGGCGAGGAGTTCGTCGAGGAGGTCCCCGACACCCTCACACCCCAGGTCGACATGATCATGTCGGTCCTCGCCGCGGCCGGGATCGCGTCGTCGGGGGCGCCGGGGTGCGAGGCCGACGACGTGATCGGGACCCTGGCCGACACGGAGACCGACGACCCCGTCGTGGTCGTCAGCGGCGACCGCGACCTGCTGCAGGTCGTCGTCGACGACCCGGTCGAGGTGCGTGTGCTGTACGTGGGTCGTGGCGTGAACCGCGCGGAGAAGTTCGGTCCCGGCGAGGTGGCCGACGTCTACTCGGTACCGCCGCGGCGTCCCGGCACGGCGTACGCCGAACTGGCGATCCTGCGCGGCGACCCGTCCGACGGGTTGCCAGGGGTGGCCGGTGTCGGTGAGAAGACGGCCGCGAAGTTGTTGGCGCAGTTCGAGACCCTCGACGGCATCGAGGAGGCGGCACGAGCCGGAGACAAGGCGATCTCGCCCCGGATCCGCGCCTCCATCGTCGACGCCTCCGACTATCTCGCCGCTGCCCGCACGGTCGTGTTCGTGCGGACCGACGCTCCGGTCGACGGGGACACCGAGGGCCTGGTCCCGTCGGCGCCGGCCGATCCCGATGCGCTCGCGGCCCTCGTGGCCGAACTGGGCATCGGGTCGTCGGTCAACCGCATGGCCGAGGCCTTCGGGTGGGACGACCGCTTCTGACGTCGTGACCGGGATCGGTCCCGCCGTTCTCAGTTGGCGCTGGGGCGGCCGACCTCGTAGGTGCCGTCGTCGTCGAGGAAGGTCACCGTCACCTTCTGCTGCGCTCCGGCGACGGTCGCGGTGCAGGTGAAGGTGGCGCCCTTCTTCACGTCGGTACCCGACGGGCAGCTGACCGAGGACACGTCGGTCGCGCTGTAGTCCTTCTCGAGGATCGATTTCACACCCGACTCGGCCGCGGACTGTGAGAGCTGCTTGGTGAGTGCGAATCCCGGGGCGACGAACGCCGTGATGGCCAGCACCACGACGACGACGGCCACGATCCCACCGGCGACGGCGATCTGCACCGGTCGGCGCTTACGCGGCTCCCGGCCCATCGACGCGAACTGATCGGAACCCTGTCCGCCCGGAACGGTCTGCTGCGGTGCGCCGTACGGCTGCTGGCCGTACTGGGGTGTCCACGGAGCCGAGGGGTTCGGCTGCCCGCCTTGATTCGGGTCCGGGTACCCCTGCTGCCCGTAGCCCTGTGTCCCGTACCCCTGTCCACCGGACGCGGGCGCGCCCCAGGGGCTACCGGGTGGTGGACCGTACGGATTCTGTGGGTACTGATCGGGGTACGGGCTGCCGTCGGGTGCGTTCTGGCCGTAGGGGTTCGGATTCGGCTGGTAGGGCTGGCCGTAGGCGGGAGGTCCCCAGGGCTGTGCGCCGGGCGCGTCGTCGCCCGGCCGCTGTCCACCGGAGTTCTGGGGGTCGCTCATCGGTGCCCTCCGCAAGTCGATACGTGTGCGCGACGATGTCCACCGCCGGTGCTCCGGTCCGAAGATACCGCAGACCCCGGTCGCCGCCGGGGACCCGAGCACCCACGCCGGGCGGGGTGCGATCAGCCGAGTTCGACCGCGACGACGCCGCGTTTGATGCACCCCACGGCCGACTTCGCCGACCGGGCCAGACGTCCCTCGGCGCCGGCGCTCATGCGGATCTGCTCGAGAAGATCGATGACCTGCCGTGACCACCGGACGAAGTCACCGGCCGGCAGCGGCCGCCCGCGTTCACCCGCGACGGCCAACGCCTCACCGAGCGACCGGCCTGCGGCCCAGGTGTACATCGCGGTCGCGAATCCCGCGTCGGGTTCGCGGGTCACGCCGACACCGTGGCGGTTCTCCAGGGCCGACAGCGTGCGCCACTGCTTGTGGGTCGCCGACAGGGTCTCGCGCAGGGTCGGGTTCCCGGTGACGAGGTCGGGTCCGGAGTAGGTGTCGCGCCGCGATTCGTAGACCACCGATGACACGACCGCGGCGAGCTCCGGCGGTGTCAACGCATCCCACACGCCGGCACGGATGCACTCGCAGATCAGCAGGTCGCTCTCGCTGTAGACGCGGCTCAGTGTCGACCCGGACTCGGTGACCACCATGCGCGGCGCGCCCTCGGCGTCGACGTCGGCCAGGAGGTAGCCGAGCTCGGTGAGCACGGCCACGATGCGATCGAAGGTGACGCTCAGCGTCGAGGTCCGCGTGTCCACCGACGACGTCAGGTTCGTGATCTCGCGCAGCGACCGATTGCGACGCTCGGCGAGACGGAACAGCTCGTCGTGGCTCGACAGCTCGTGCGCCGGATGCGCGCGGAGCCGAGCACGCAGATCGGCCAGTTCGCCGTCGTCGGCGGCCGGGGAACGCTTGGTGTTGCGGCCCTTCGGCACCGACAGGCCGGTGTTGCGCAGCGACGAGGCCAGATCACGCCGGCCACGGCCCGTCCGATGGTCGACCTGCCGTGGCAACCGCATGTTACCGACGACCTCGGGTGGGTTCAGGAAGTCCGAGACCCCGACCCGGCCGGCCCACCCGTCCTCGCACAGGACGAGTGGTTTGGGGTCGCGGCGGTCGTTGGCGGGCTCGATGACCACGGCCAGGCCGCGGTGACGACCCCCGTGGAGGCCGATCACGTGACCGCGCTTGAGGCCGAAGAGCTCGTCGACGGTGTTGGCCTGCAGGGTCATCCGCTTGTGGAACTTCAGATCGCGTTCGCGGGTGCGGATGTCCTCGCGCAGCGTCATGTATCCGAGGAAACCGTCGTAGGCCGACGCGTCACCGACCGGCTCGTCGGGTGCGAGACGGCCGGGGTCGATGCCGAGACCGCTTGCGCGGCCGACGAGTTCGGTGTCGATCTTGCGCAGGATACCGCGCGCCTTGTCGATCTGTCGGTGCTGGCCGACCACCGAGCGGTCGGTCTGGAACTGCGCGAACGACCGCTCGAGGAGGTTCTTCGCGCCGGCCAGGCCGAGGCGACCGATGAGGTTGATCGCCATGTTGTACTCGGGCGCGAAGGAGCTGCGCAGCGGGAAGGTCCGCGCTCCGGCCAGGCCGGCGACCCGCGTCGGGTCGAGACCGGGCATCCACACGACCACCGCGTGACCCTCGACGTCGATGCCGCGGCGACCGGCGCGACCGGTCAACTGTGTGAACTCGCCGGGGGTCAGATCGACGTGCGACTCGCCGTTGAACTTGACGAGTCGCTCGAGCACGACCGACCGGGCCGGCATGTTGATCCCCAGCGCGAGGGTCTCGGTCGCGAACACCGCGCGGACCAGTCCGCGGACGAACAGTTCCTCGACCGCGTGCCGGAACGCCGGCAGCATCCCCGCATGATGGGCGGCGAGGCCGCGCCCCAGACCGCTCTCCCAGCTGTCGACGCGCAGGATCTCGCGGTCCGACGGCGAGAACTCGCCGGTGTAGCGGGCGACGACCTGGGCGACCTGCTCGGCCTGGTCGGGCTCGAGGAGGTTCAGTCCGGACCGCACGCACTGTTCGAGCGCGGCCTCGCATCCCGCACGGGAGAAGATGAACCCGATGGCCGGGAGCAGCCCGTCGCGGTCGAGGCGCGCGATCAGGTCGGGTCGGGAGATGGTGCCGGTCGGACGCCCGCGCTGGGGCCGTCCACGCGCACCCCGACCGCTGTGCGCGCGCTGGTGGTCCTCCACCATCTCGCGCTGCTTGATGTAGCGCGTCAGCTCACCGTTGACCTGCGGGCGTTCGCCGGGACGGATGCGCTGGTCGAACAGGTCGAAGATGCGGTTGCCGACCATCATGTGCTGCCACAGCGGGATCGGTCGGTGGTCGTCGACGACGACGGTGGTGTCGCCGCGCACCGTCTTGATCCAGTCCCCGAACTCCTCGGCGTTGCTCACCGTCGCCGACAGGCTGACCAGCTTCACGTCGGGATCGAGGTGCAGGATCACCTCCTCCCACACCGCGCCGCGGAAGCGGTCGGCGAGGAAGTGGACCTCGTCCATCACGACATGCGACAGACCGTCGAGCGCGGGCGAGTTCGCGTAGATCATGTTCCGGACGACCTCGGTCGTCATCACCACGATCGGGGCGTAGGGGTTGATCGAGCTGTCGCCGGTCAGCAGTCCGATGGAGTCGGCGCCGTGCACCGCGACGAGATCGGAGTACTTCTGGTTGCTCAGTGCCTTGATCGGGGTGGTGTAGAAGCATTTCGTGCCGGCCTGCAGCGCCAGGTGGACGGCGAATTCGCCGACGATGGTCTTGCCCGCACCGGTCGGCGCGCACACCAACACCCCGTGGCCGTCCTCGAGAGCCGCACACGACTCCCGCTGGAACGGGTCGAGGGAGAATGACAGCCGGTCGGTGAACTCACGCAGCCGAGGACGATCGACCACCTCGGTGACGGCGCCCTCGGTGATCGGGGCACCGGCGTCGGGGCCCCAGGGGGTGTCGTCGTCCCAGGGTCCGGCGGCCTCAGAGGATGTCATCGAACTCACCCGCACGCACCGGCGCCGGGGTGTGGGTGACCGTCGACGCACCGACCTTCTCCGGGCGGTGGTCCAGCGGCGAGGCCTCGTCGTCGTCGAGGTCTCCCCAGTCCTCGCCGAGACGGCGGGCCTTGCGGCGGTCGTGGATGCGGGCGAACTGCACGGCGAACTCGAAGAGCACGGTGAGCGCGAGTGCGAGCGCCAGCATCGTGAAGGGATCCGAACCGGGGGTCACCACGGCGGCGAAGACGAACAGACCGAAGGTGAGACCGCGCCGCCATGCCTTGAGGCGCTCGTAGGTCAGGATCCCGATGAGGTTCAGCGCGACCACCAGCAGCGGGAGTTCGAAGCTCACGCCGAAGATGACGAGAAGATGCAGGATGAAGTTGAAGTACTGGTCGCCGGCGAGGGCGGTGACCTGGACGTTGTCGCCGACGGTGAGCAGGAAGTGGAACGCCTTGGCGACCACCAGGTAGGCGAGGATGGCGCCGGTGACGAACAGGGTCGCGGCGACCGCGACGAATCCCATGCCGTAGCGGCGCTCGTTCTGGTGCAGGCCCGGGGTGATGAACTGCCAGATCTGGAAGAACCAGATGGGGCACGCCAGCACCACACCGGCGGTGAGACCCACCTTGAGTCGCAGCATGAACTGGTCGAACGGACCGGTCGCGAGCAGCCGGCATTCGTTGCCGGGCGTCAGCGTCGCGCGCGCACTCTCGGGCAGCGCGCAATACGGGCCACGCAGGAGCTCGCCGAGCGACTCGACGTGCAGGAAACCGTACGAGTACCAGACGAATCCGATGATGGTGGTCAGGCCGATGGCCAGGACCGAGATCAGGAGCCGACGACGCAGTTCGTAGAGATGCTCGACGAGCGACATGGTGCCGTCGGGGTTGACCTTCACACGTCGACGGCGTGGATCAAGGGGAATGCGCACGGTGCGGGTCTCGGTTCCTCACGTGACGGTCGGTGGCGGCCGCGACGGGGACGTCGCGGCCGGCGGTACACCGGTTCGCCGGGTGTCCCCGGCGCGGTCGGACGACGCTGGTGGTCAGCCGACCGTCGTCTCGATCAGGCGCTGCGACGCTGGTTGTCGGTCTCGTGCGTGGCGTCGGTGGGCGACGGCGGCGGGATCTGGCGCGGGGCGACCTCGGCGTCGGACTCACGCGAGGTGGTCTCGGCGGAGGAGTCCTTGCCGTCGTTCTGCATCTCCTTCACCTCGCTCTTGAAGATGCGCATCGACCGGCCCAGGCCGCGAGCGGCGTCCGGGAGCTTCTTCGATCCGAACAGGATCAGGAACACGATCACCACGATGATGATGTGCCACGGCTGGATGGCGCCCATGTCAAGACCTCCGGGGTTGGTTGCTGCCGATGCTACCGGACACGACCCGTGCGACCGCGGGACGACAGCCGAGCCGACGCGTCACCCGGTGGGCCCGTCGTAGGCGGCCAGCGCGTCGGCGGCGCGCCGGGTCACCTCGCCGGCGGCACCCGGCGCGTTCATCAGGCGGATGCGGCCCCCGAACCCCAGCACGAACCGGGTGAGCCAGTCCTCCGAGCCGTAGGCCATCCGCGCCCGGATCGGCGTGTCGGTCGCGGTCTCGGCCACGTCGTCGAGCGGCTCGATGAGGTAGTAGTCCATGACCCACGCGACCGACGGATCGATGGTCATGAGCGCCGTGGGGAGCTGCGGGTCGGCGTTGAACAGCGCGAGGGTGGCCTCGGGATCGGGTTCGTCGGGCACGGCCGCGGGTTCGTCGAGCACACGCGCCTCGTCGATGCGGTCGAGGCGGAACAGACGGATGCCCGCACTCTGTCGGCACCACCCCTCGAGGTAGCTGTTGCCGTCGACGGCCACGATCCGCACCGGGTCGACGATGCGTTCGGACACCGCGTCGCGCGATGCCGAGTAGTACCGGATCCACACCGCATGCGATCCGCGGACCGCGCCGCGGACCGCGGCCATCGGAGCGGAGACGTCGGTGGTCTCGGCGGCGTCGGACGGCTCCCCCGCTCCTGTCCGCACATCGGGATCTCCGGCGTCACGCGCGCTGCCGACGGCCCGCTCGACCTTGGCGATCGCCCGCCGCGCGGCGCCGGGGTCGAGCACGCCGCGCATGTCGATGAGTGCGCGCAGGGCGACCAGCAGCACCGATGCCTCGGTCGGGGTGAGGCGCAGGGGCCGGTCGATCCCGGCCGAGAACGTGACCTGGATGCTCTCCTCGCTGAAGTCGAGGTCGATGAGGTCGCCCGGGGTGTAGCCGGGCAGACCGCACATCCACAGCTGGTTCAGGTCGGCCATCACCTCTTTCGGTGTGACCCCGAGGTCGGCCGCGGCCTCGTCGGCGCTGGTGCCCGGATGCGCCAGGAAGTACGGGACCATCGCCAGCAGGCGGCTCAGGCGCGACGGCGCGGGGGCGGTCATGCCGTCACCTCGGCGGCGAGCGTGCGCAGGTCGGCGATCACGCGATCCCGCAGATCGGCCGGTTCGAGCACCACCGCGTCCGCACCGGCGCCGAGGACCTGACGCGCCAGCGAGTCGACGGTCCAGCCCTCGATCCGCAGTGCCGATCCGCTGCGTCCCCCGAGCTCACGCGGCTCCGACGACACCGCAGACCGCCGCATCCCCTCCGCGCGGCCATCGGCCACCCAGACGGTGGCCGAGCGGGTGTGGGCGCCGTCGCCGAAACCCACGGCCGCGGCCACGACCTCGCGGAGGTCGACGCCCTCGGGACGGTGCGCGACCTGGTCGGTCTCGACCACCGGTTCGGAGATGCGTGACAGTCGGAACGTACGGGTCTCGCCGCGCTCGAGGTCGTGGCCCACCACGTACCACCGACCCCGGTGGGTCACGACGCCCCACGGTTCGAGGTGTCGGGTGGCCACCGGTCGGGTGCGGGTCGGTCGGTGTTCGAAGGTGACGCCGCGGCCGTGGTCGATCGCGGCGAGCAGGGCGGCGAGCACCGCCTCGGACCCCATCGATCGGGGTGCGGCACTGTGCACGCCGACGTCGAGGGCCGAATCGGCGCCCAGTTCGACACCACCGGCGCGCAGTTTGAGCAGCGCGCCGCGGGCCGCGGCGGCCATCGTCGGGGTGTCCCACAGCGCGGCGGCCATGGTGACCGCGGCGGCCTCGTCGCGGTCGAGCGCGATGGCCGGCAGTTCGTAGGCGTCGCGGTTGATGCGGTATCCGTCGGTGTCGCTGAACGCCGAGTCGCGACCGGTCTCCAACGGGATGCCGAGGTCGCGCAGTTCGGTCTTGTCGCGCTCGAACATGCGGTTGAACGCCTCGTCGGTCTTCGACTCGCCGTAGCCGGTGACGCTGCTGCGGATCTGCTCAGCTGTCACGAACCGGGGGCTCGCCAACAGGCAGATCACCAGGTTCATCAGACGTTCGACTTTGGTGGTGGCCATCGCCGCCAAGCCTAAGACACCGCCGACCTACATCGACGCAATGAGGCGATCGACTCGCTCGTCGACGTTGCGGAACGGGTCCTTGCACAGCACCGTGCGCTGGGCCTGGTCGTTGAGCTTGAGGTGCACCCAGTCGACGGTGAAATCGCGACCCGCCTTCTGCGCCGCCGAGATGAAGTCGCCACGCAGTTTCGCGCGGGTGGTCTGCGGGGGCTCGTCGACCGCGGCGGCGATCGCCTCGTCGGTGGTGACCCGCTTGACAAGTCCCTTGCGCGAGAGCAGGTCGAAGACACCGCGGCCCCGCTTGATGTCATGGAAGGCGAGGTCGAGCTGAGCGATCTTCGGGTCCGACATGTCCATGTCGTAGCGATCGATGTAGCGCTGGAAGAGCTTGCGCTTGATCACCCAGTCGATCTCGGTGTCGACCGAGGAGAAGTCCTGGCTCTCGACCGCGTCGAGGGTGCGGCCCCACAGGTCGACGACGAGGTCCATCTCGGGATCGGGCTTGCGGTTGCGTAGGTGCTCGACCGCCCGCGCGTGGTACTCGCGCTGGATGTCCAGCGCGCTGGCCTGACGTCCGCCGGCGAGCCGTACCGGACGGCGCCCGGTGGTGTCGTGGCTGACCTCGCGGATCGCGCGGATCGGGTTGTCCAGGGCGAAGTCGCGGAACGCCACGCCGGCCTCGATCATCTCGAGCACCAGTGCCGCGGTACCGACCTTGAGCATGGTGGTGGTCTCGGCCATGTTCGAGTCGCCCACGATGACGTGGAGTCGGCGGTACTTCTCGGCGTCGGCGTGCGGTTCGTCGCGGGTGTTGATGATCGGCCGCGACCGCGTGGTCGCCGAGGAGACACCCTCCCAGATGTGCTCGGCCCGCTGCGACAGACAGTAGGTGGCCGCCTTCGGGGTCTGCAGCACCTTCCCGGCGCCGCAGATCAGCTGACGGGTCACGAGGAAGGGCAACAGCACGTCGGAGATGCGGGAGAACTCCCCCGCACGCACCACCAGGTAGTTCTCGTGGCATCCGTAGGAGTTGCCCGCCGAGTCGGTGTTGTTCTTGAACAGGTAGATGTCGCCGCCGATGCCCTCGTCGGCGAGACGCCGCTCGGCGTCGATCAGCAGCTCCTCGAGCACCAGTTCGCCGGCGCGATCGTGGTTGATGAGCTGCACGAGGCTGTCGCACTCGGCGGTCGCGTACTCGGGGTGCGAACCCACATCGAGGTAGAGACGCGCGCCGTTCTGCAGGAACACGTTCGACGATCGGCCCCACGACACCACCCGCCGGAACAGATACCGCGCGACCTCGTCCGGGCTCAGGCGTCGATGACCATGAAAAGTGCAGGTCACACCGAATTCGGTCTCGATGCCCATGATTCGTCGTTCCACTCGCTCAACCCTACCGGTGCAGGGGTGAGCGGGGCGGTTCCCGCCGAGGAGGGCCCGTCGTGTGGCGAGACGTCGGGACGTCCTACTCCGGGGTCGACTCGCCGTCGGCAGGATCGGATGTCGACGCCGGCGTCGGCAACATGGCCGCCACCGCGTCGGCCGACAGACGTCGGAACGCGCGGCGCGGTCGGTTGCGGTCGAGGGTCGCGACCTCGAGATCCCCCGCGGTCAGCACCCGCGGTTCGGGAGTCGGGGCCGAGGACCCGTTCGCCGGTGCGGCCGGGGAACCCAGGGCCGCCACTGCCGTCGTCAGGGCCGTGGCGAGGTCGGAGTCGGCGACGTAGCCGTCCTTCATGGCCGTGGAGATGGCCTCGTTCGCGCCACCCATCACCAGGAAACGGGTCTCGTCGTTGATCGAGCCGTCGTAGGTGATGCGGTACAGCTGAGCGGGTTTCGTGCTCCCGAACGGGCCGATCTCGGCGACGCACAGTTCGACCTCGAACGGCTTGGCCTGCTCGGTGAACACCGAACCGAGGGTGTTGGCGTAGGCGTTGGCGAGCGACAGCCCACTCACATCGGCGCGATCGTAGCTGTAGCCCCGCATGTCGGCGTGCTGGATCCCGGCCTTGCGCAGGCTCTCGAACTCGTTGTACTTGCCGACCGCGGCGAACCCGATGCGGTCGTAGATCTCGGAGACCTTGCGGAGTGCGTTCGACGGGTTCTCGGCCACGAACAACACGCCGTCGGCGTAGGTGAGGACGATGACGCTGCGGCCGCGGGCGATTCCTTTGCGGGCCAACTCCGAGCGGTCGCGCATGATCTGCTCGGCACTGGCGTAGTACGGGAACGTCATACCGTGCCTCCCCACGGAGCGGCCTCGTTGGCTGCGGTCCGTTGCGCGATGACCGCGCGAGCGGCCTCCTCGATGCGGTCGGCGGCGATCTCCTGTGCGCCGTCGCGACCGATCACGACCGCCGTCGGGACGATGCGGCGCACCAGATCCGGTCCGCCGGTGGCGGAGTCGTCGTCGGCGGCGTCGAACAGCGACTCGACGGCGATCGACAGGGCCGAGTCGGTGTCGAGATCGGGACGGTAGAGCTTCTTCAACGCCGACTTCGCGAACACCGAACCCGAACCGATGGCCTGGAAGCCACCGAACTCCTCGTGCCGGTCACCGGCGACGTCGAAGGAGAAGATGCGCCCCCGACGGTTCTCATCGGCCCCATTGTTGTCGTCACCGTCGGCGTCGTAGCCGACGAGCATCGGGATCGCGGCCAGACCCTGCATGGCCGCACCGAGATTCGACCGCACCATGGCGGCGAGACGGTTGACCTTGCCGTCGAGTGTGAGCGGGATGCCCTCGATCTTCTCGTAGTGCTCGAGCTCCACCGCGAACAACCGGACCATCTCCACGGCGATGCCCGCCGTTCCGGCGATGCCCGCCGCGGAGTACTCGTCGGTGACGAAGACCTTGCGGATGTCGCGGCTGGCGATCATGTTGCCCGCGGTCGCGCGGCGATCACCGGCGATCAGCACCCCGCCGGGGAAGTTGACCGCGACGATGGTGGTGCCGTGCGGGATCAGGTCAGCACCGTTCGAGGCGGTGAATCGACTGTCGGGCAACAATTCCGGCGCATTACGCCGGAGATGATCGGAGAACGAGGAGAGATCTCGACCGAGCGAGGTGACCGGATCGCTCACTGGCCGCCCTTCTGCACATAGGCGCGCACGAAGTCCTCGGCGTTCTCCTCGAGCACGTCGTCGATCTCGTCGAGGAGGTCATCGGTGTCGTCGGCGAGCTTCTCGCGACGTTCCTGGCCGGCACTCGTGTCGGGACCGGTACCGGAGTCATCGTCCCCGCCACCGCTACGCCTCGTCTGTTCCTGCGCCATTGCTGCCTCCTTGAGCCTGCGACTTCACCCGGCGTCACGTCGGGAAGGTCCGTAGGAACACCCTACCGGGGCCGATGTCGGAAAGGGTCGCCCGCGTGGCCGACCCACCGGTACCTCGAGGGAGAACCTGCGGGCGGACTCAGTTGGTCAGCTGGTCGACCAGTTCGGCCGCGGAGTCGACGGAATCGAGGAGCGCGCCCACATGGGCTTTGCTGCCCCGCAGGGGCTCGAGGGTCGGGATGCGCACCAGCGAGTCGCCACCCAGGTCGAAGATCACCGAATCCCAGCTCGCGGCCGCGATGTCGGCACCGAATCGGCGCAGGCACTCGCCGCGGAAGTACGCGCGCGTGTTCTCCGGCGGCGACGACACGGCGTCCATGACTTGCGCCTCGGTGACCAGTCGCTTCATCGACCCGCGCGCGACGAGCCGGTTGTAGAGCCCCTTGTCGAGGCGGACGTCGGAGTACTGCAGGTCGACGAGCTGCAACCGCGGGGCCGACCACGCAAGCCCCTCGCGGTTGCGGAACCCCTCCAGCAGACGCAGCTTGGCCGGCCAGTCGAGGATGTCCGAACACTCCATCGGATCGCGTTCGAGGCGGTCCAGGACGTCGATCCACGTGTCGAGGACGTGCTGCGCGCGAGGGTCGTCACCGCCGCGCGTGCGGAAGAACTCGGCGCAGCGCTCGTGGTATATCCGCTGCACCGCAAGGGCGGTCATCTCGCGGCCGTCGGCCAGCGCGACGGTCTGCGTGAGGGTCGGGTCGTGGCTGATCTTGTGCACCGCGGTGACGGGTCGGGCGAGTTCGAGGTCGCGGAGGTCCACCCCGCCCTCGATGATGTCGAGGACCAGCGAGGCGGTGCCGACCTTGAGATAGGTGGCGGTCTCGGCGAGGTTCGCGTCGCCGATGATCACGTGCAGCCGCCGGTAGCGGTCGGGGTCCGCGTGCGGCTCGTCGCGGGTGTTGATGATGCCGCGCTTGAGGGTGGTCTCGAGGCCGACCTCGACCTCGATGTAGTCGGCGCGCTGCGACAGCTGGAAACCGGGGTCGTCGCCGGACTGGCCGATGCCCACCCGGCCCGAGCCGGTGAACACCTGGCGTGTGGCGAAGAACGGTGTGAGCCCGGTGATCACCGAGGTGAACGGGGTGTCGCGGGCCATCAGGTAGTTCTCGTGGGTGCCGTACGAGGCGCCCTTGCCGTCGATGTTGTTCTTGTACAGCTGCAGCTTCGGCGCACCGGGGACGCTCGCGACGTGGCGCGCCGCGGCCTCCATCACCCGTTCGCCGGCCTTGTCCCAGATCACCGCGTCCATCGGATCGGTGACCTCGGGCGCGGAGTACTCGGGGTGGGCGTGGTCGACGTAGAGCCGGGCACCGTTGGTGAGGATCATGTTCGCCGCACCGACCTCGTCGGCGTCGATGATCGGTGCGGGGCCCGAACCCCGACCGAGATCGAAACCGCGTGCGTCACGCAGCGGCGACTCGACCTCGTAGTCCCACCGCGTCCGCTTCGCCCGGGGCACGCCTGCCGCCGCGGCATACGCGAGAACCGCCTGCGTCGAGGTCATGATCGGATTGGCGCCCGCCTCGTTGGGTGCGGAGATGCCGTATTCGACCTCGGTGCCGATGATTCGTTGCATGCCCCGAGCCTAGAGGCTGCGACGAGACCTACAGGTACTGGCCGGTGTTCGTCTCGGTGTCGATCGCGCGGCTGGCGCCGGCGCTCTTGCCGGTGACCAACGTGCGGATGTAGACGATCCGCTCACCCTTCTTGCCCGAGATGCGGGCCCAGTCATCGGGATTGGTGGTGTTCGGCAGGTCCTCGTTCTCGGCGAACTCGTCGAGGATCGAGTCGAACAGGTGCTGCACGCGCAGTCCCGGTGTGCCCGTCTCGAGCTGCGACTTGATCGCGTACTTCTTCGACCGGTCGACGACGTTCTGGATCATCGCGCCGGAGTTGAAGTCCTTGAAGTACATGACCTCTTTGTCGCCGTTGGCGTAGGTCACCTCGAGGAAGCGGTTGTCGTCGTTCTCGGCGTACATCTTCTCCACCACGCGCTCGATCATCGCGGCGATGCACGCGGCGCGGTCGCCACCGAACTCCTCGATGTCGTCGGAGTGGATCGGCAGGGTGTCGACGAGGTACTTCGAGAAGATGTCGATCGCCGACTCGGCATCGGGTCGCTCGATCTTGATCTTCACGTCGAGACGACCGGGACGCAGGATCGCGGGGTCGATCATGTCCTCGCGGTTCGACGCACCGATCACGATGACGTTCTCGAGACCCTCGACGCCGTCGATCTCGCTCAACAGCTGCGGCACGACGGTGGTCTCGACGTCGGAGGAGATACCGGATCCGCGGGTGCGGAAGATCGAGTCCATCTCGTCGAAGAACACGATCACCGGGGTGCCCTCGGAGGCCTTCTCGCGGGCCCGCTGGAAGATCAGCCGGATGTGCCGCTCGGTCTCGCCGACGAACTTGTTGAGGAGCTCGGGGCCCTTGATGTTGAGGAAGTACGACTTGGCCTCGCGGGCGTCGTCGCCGCGGGCCAGGGCGATCTTCTTGGCCAGCGAGTTGGCGACGGCCTTGGCGATGAGCGTCTTGCCGCAGCCGGGAGGGCCGTAGAGCAGGACGCCCTTCGGCGGGCGCAGCGAGTAGTCACGGAACAGGTCCTTGTGCAGGAACGGCAGCTCCACGGCGTCGCGGATCTGCTCGATCTGGCGGCCGAGACCACCGATGTCCTCGTAGCCGACATCGGGCACCTCCTCGAGCACGAGGTCCTCGACCTCGGCCTTCGGGACGCGCTCGAACGCGAAACCGGCCTTGGTGTCGACGAGCAGCGAGTCGCCCGGGCGGAGCTTGCGGCGGTGGCCGTCCTCGCCGTCGACCTCGCCCATGAGGGGCTCGGCCAACCAGACGACGCGTTCCTCGTCGGCGTGACCCACGACCAGGGCGCGGTCGCCGGTCCCGAGGACCTCGCGCAGGGTGCTGATCTCGCCGACGGAGTCGAACGCGAGCGCCTCGACGATGGTGAGGGCCTCGTTCAGGCGTAGCGTCTGACCGCGTTTGAGCGTGTCGACCTCGATGTTCGGCGAGATCGTGAGGCGCATCTTGCGGCCCGAGGTGAACACGTCCACCGTCGAGTCCTCGTAGGTGTCGAGCAACACGCCGTAGCCGCTCGGCGGCTGGCCGAGACGGTCGACCTCCTCGCGCAGCGCGAGCAGCTGCTGACGTGCGTCCTTGAGGGTGTCGAGCAGCTTCGCGTTGCGTGCGGTCAGCGTCTCGATGCGCGTCTGCGGGTCGGTGTCGGTCGAGTCCGGCGGGACATGCAGACCGCGGTTCCCGGTATCGGGCATGGGGGCGTTGCCTGAGCCTGTCGAGCGCGCGGTCGATTTCTGCGCGCCTGCGGGGTCGTGGCGATCGGATTCGGTCATTGCTGACTCCTCTCCCCGGCGGAACACCATCGGTTTCACCGTTACCCCACGCTACCGGCGTGCGGGGCGACATGCCCCGCATGCCACGACGTTCGACGTTGACGTCTCGTTAACTGGGATGACGCCCACCGCTCGCCCGGTCGTTCAGCGGTCGTTCGACCCCTTGTTGGAGCGCCGCTGGGGTCGGAGGGTGACCGTGCCCGGGGCGAGACGTCGGGCGGTCACCAGAAACGCGGTGTGACCTTGCATCTTGTGTGACGGGCGGACGGCCAGGCCGACCACGTTCCACTCGCGCAGCATGGTCTCCCACGACCGCGGTTCGGTCCAACACTGCTGCTCACGCAGGGCTTCGACCACCCGCGAGAGCTGTGTGACGGTCGCCACATAAACCACGAGCACGCCGCCGGGCCGCAGGACCGACGACACGGCGTCGAGGGTCTCCCAGGGCGCGAGCATGTCGAGGATCACGCGGTCGACCGATGCGGCGGCGTTCGCCGTGGCCGCGAAGTCGACGATGTCGGCGACGGTGAGTTCCCAGTTCGCCGGACGCTCGCCGAAGAACGTCTCGACGTTGCGGACCGCGTGTTCGGCGTGGTCCTCGCGGACCTCGTAGGACAGCACCCGTCCCTGCGGGCCGACCGCGCGGAGCAGTGAGCAGGTCAGGGCGCCGGACCCGGCGCCGGCCTCGAGCACGACACTGCCGGGATAGATGTCGCCCTCGGTGACGATCTGGGCGGCGTCCTTGGGGTAGATCACCTGGGCGCCGCGCGGCATCGACAACACGTAGTCGGTGAGCAGCGGGCGCAGGGCCAGGTACTGGGCGCCGCGGGTCGAGGAGACGATCGTGCCCTCGTCGGTGCCGATGAGGTCGTCGTGGGCGATCGCCCCGTGGTGGGTGTGGAAACTGCCCCCCGCCTCGAGGTGGACGGTGAACTTGCGGCCCTTGGTGTCGGTCAGTTGGACGCGGTCGCCGACGGTGAACGCCGAGGCGGCCGCGATCGGGTCGCCGGTTGCGTCCTGCGCGGCTGTGTCGTACATCAGGCATACCCTGCCAGGTGTGAGCACGGCGCCAGACCTCAACCCCACAGCGACACACCCCGCACCGCTGGTCGATCCCGCCCCCGAGGGGCCGCGCAGACCGGCCCTGTCGCCCTCGCGCGCGGCGGATTTCAAGCAGTGCCCCCTGCTGTACCGATATCGCGCGATCGACCGGTTCCCCGAGGCGTCGACGACCGCGCAGGTCCGCGGCACGGTCGTGCACTCGGCACTGGAGAACCTCTTCGACCTCCCCGCTCCGCTGCGCACCGCCGACACCGCCGACGTGCTCGTCGAGGCTGCATGGGATGTGTTGTGTGAGAAGGACCCCGACTTGCGGTCGCTGGTCGCCGAGGCCGATGTCCCGGCGTTCCTCGCCGAGGCACACCGGCTCATCGCCACGTATTACACGATGGAGGACCCGACGGCGTTCGACGCGCAGGCGTGCGAGATGCGCATCGAGATCGACATCGCCGACGACGTCGCCCTGCGCGGGTTCGTCGATCGCATCGATGTCGCCCCGACAGGCGAGGTGCGCGTCGTCGACTACAAGACCGGCCGCTCCCCCGGCGAGATGTTCGAGGCCCGCGCACTGTTCCAGATGAAGTTCTACGCCCTGGCCATCATGCGGCTGCGGGGCGTCGTCCCCGCACGTCTGCAGCTGATGTACCTCGCCGACGGCCAGGAGCTGCGCTACACCCCCGACGCCGAGGAACTCGAACGGTTCGCCGGCACGCTCACCGCGATCTGGCGGGCGATCCTCGACGCCGGGGCCACCGGCGACTTCCGGCCGAAGAGATCGCGGATGTGCACGTGGTGCGATCACAAGGCCCGCTGCCCCGAGTTCGGCGGCGAGATACCGCCGTACCCCGGATGGCCCGGCACGCCCGCCGAGGACACGGCCGCCGACCACCTCGCCTCGTGACCGCCCCCGGGACGGCCCCGCGCGGCTACTACGTGCCGCTCGGCGCCGACGACGGTTGGGAACACCTCATGCCGACCGCCGAGTCGGTCAGTGTGTGGACCGACACCATCCAGCACGGCGGCCCACCGTCGGCGCTGATGGTCCGCGCGATCGAGAACCTCGACATGCCCGCGCACCTGGCGATGTCACGGGTCACCGTCGACATCCTCGGTGCGATCGGACTGTCGGAGAACCGCGTTCGCGCGCAGGTCATCCGCCCGGGCCGACAGATCGCGCAGGTGCAGGCCGAACTGGACGTGCAGACCGCCTCCGGTGACTTCCGTACCGCCGCTCGCGCCACCGCCTGGTTCATCGCCACCTCCGACACCGCCGCGGTCGCGGCGCCTGCCGACTCCCCGTCGGTGCCCGCCGCCGGAGACGACACGATCGGCGAGCTGCCGCCGTGGCTCGACGCCGGTTGGGGTGCATCGGGTTTCATCTCGACCGTCGAGTTCCGCGCCTCCACCGACCCGGATCGACCTCGGCTGGCGTGGCTGCGGCCCGCCGTCGACATCGTCGCCGGGGAGACCGCCACACCATTGGTGCGCACCTGCTGCATGGTCGACGTCGCGAACGGTCTGGGCTCCACGCTCTCGCCCACGGAATGGACGTGGATGAACACCGACACCACCATCCACCTGCGCCGTGCACCGACCGGCGACTGGACCGGGATCGACGCCGCGATGGTCGGCGGAGCGCACGGGTTCGGCTACACCGCGGCCGACCTGTTCGACGCCGAGGGTTCGCTGGGACGGTCGAGTCAGACGATCCTCATCACCCGCGCGGGCTGAGCCACCCGCACCCGGTCAGAAGCGGCAGGAGCGGATGTCGCTGGCCAGGATGGCCTTGGCGCCCATGGCCGACAGGTCGTCCATCACCGACTGGTGTCCCGCCCTCGGGACCATCGCGCGCACGGCGACCCAGTTCTCGTCGGCCATCGGTGCCACGGTGGGTGATTCCAGTCCCGGGGTGATCGCGACGGCGGCGTCGAGCAGATCCTTGCGGCAGTCGTAATCCATCATCACGTACTGCTGCCCGACCACGACGCCCTCGATGCGCTTGATGAGCTGCTCGGCCGCGCGGGACGGCGCTACGTCGGCGCCGTGGATGAGCACGGCCTCCGACTGGCACATCACGTCGCCGAACGCCCGCAGATTGTGTTGCCGCAGTGTGCGTCCCGATCCGACGACGTCGGCGATGGCGTCGGCCAGGCCGAGTTGGATGGAGATCTCGACGGCTCCGTCGAGTCGGATGATCTCGGCGGTGATACCGCGCCGGTCGAGATCGGCGCGGACGATGTTGGCGAACGAGGTCGCGATCCGGCGTCCCGACAGGTCGGCCTCGGTCATCTCGGTGTCGACGGGGCCGGCGTAACGGAAGGTCGACGCCCCGAAACCCAGCGACAGGCTCTCGGTGACCGGCGCCTGCGAATCCCAGGCGAGGTCACGGCCGGTGATGCCGAGATCGAGCTCGCCCGACCCGACGTAGATGGCGATGTCCTTGGGACGCAGGAAGAAGAACTCGACGTCGTTGGCGGAGTCGAGGACGGTCAGGTCCTTGGCGTCGGTGCGTCGGCGGTAACCCGCCTCGGCGAGCATGGCCGCGGCCGATTCCGACAGCGCACCCTTGTTCGGCACGGCAACGCGCAGCATGTGATCTGTTTCCTTCGTGAGGGACGTGACGGTCGGTCTGTGGTGAACGAGGTGTCTACAGGTACCGGTACACGTCGGCCGGTGTGAGACCACGTTTGATCATCATCACCTGCAGCCAGTAGAGCAACTGGGATATCTCCTCGCCGAGCGACTCGTCCGACTCGTGCTCGGCGGCCAACCACACCTCGCCGGCCTCCTCGATGATCTTCTTCCCGAGGGTGTGCACGCCGGCGTCGAGCGCGGCCACGGTCCCGCTGCCCTCCGGTCGGGTCGCAGCACGCTCGGTGAGCTCGGCAAAGAGGTCGTCGAAGGTCTTCACGGGAGATCAGTCTCCCATGGCCCCATGGGCGGCCCGACCGCGACGCCAGGCGTCGGACACCCCGGCCATGTCGAGTCCCACGAGACTCTCGCGGAACGTGCGTCCCGGTGCCTGCGGGACCTCGGCGTCGGACGGCACGACCAGCGTCGGACAGCCCGCCGCCCCGGCGGCGGCCGCGCCGGTCGGTGAGTCCTCGATGGCCAGACAGTCCGCCGGCGACACACCGGCCGCCCGCGCCGCGGCGAGGTAGATGTCGGGTGCCGGTTTGCCCTCGGCCACCTCGTCGCCGCACAGGGTGTGGGCGAACCGGTGTTTGCCGATGGTCGGCAGCGCCCGCTCGGTGAGATCCCGTTCGGTGTTGGTCACGAGCACCATCGGGATCCCCGCGGCCGCGATGGTCCGCAGCGCGGCGTCGGCCCCCGGCCGCCACGGGATACCGTCGGCGAACAGCTCCGCGACCCGACCCCGCAACCAATGCGCCTGGTCGTCGAGGTCACGCTGCGCCTCCGGCACACCGGCAGCGTCGAAGAGCTTCGTCATCGCGCCGACCATCGAGTTGCCCAGCGTCGACTGACGCAGCTCCACCGTCATCACCGCGCCGAGCCGTACCGCGAGCTCGGCCATCGCCACGTCCCACAGCTTCTCGGAGTCGAGCAGGGTCCCGTCCATGTCCCAGAGCACCGCGTGCGGGAGCGCGCCGCGCGAGGGATCGGTCGAGGCCACGCCTGACGAACCCACCTCAGACGTTGAAATACTTGGCCTCGGGGTGGTGCAGGACGAACGCGTCGGTGGACTGCTCGGGATGCAGCTGCAGTTCCTCGCTCAGCTCGACCCCGATGCGGCCCGGCTCGAGCAGCTCGATCATCTTCGCGCGGTCCTCGAGATCGGGGCACGCGCCGTAGCCGAACGAGTAACGCGCGCCGCGGTATTCGAGATCGAAGAACCCCTGCGGTGACGTCGGGTCGTCGCCGGCGACCGAACCGCCGTCGAAGGTGAGCTCCGACCGCACCCGCTGATGCCAGTACTCGGCGAGCGCCTCGGTGAGCTGCACGCCGATGCCGTGCACCTCGAGGTAGTCGCGGTAGGAGTCCTTCGCGAACAGGTCGTTCGCGAAATCGGCGATCGGCTGGCCCATCGTCACGAGCTGGAACGGCAGCACGTCGATCTGACCGAGCTCGGTGGCCCGTTCCTTCGACGCGATGAAGTCGGCGATGCAGAGGAACCGACTGCGCTGCTGACGCGGGAACTCGAAGCTGAACCGGACGTCGGCGTCGGGCCGCGGCTCGGTCAGCACATGAACGGTGTCGCCCTCGCTGACCGCCGGGAAGTAGCCGTAGACCACTGCGGCGTGCTGCAGGATGTTGCCCGTCGACAGACGGTCGATCCACTCGCGGAAGCGCGGACGTCCCTCGGTCTCGACGAGTTCCTCGTAGCTGGGACCGTCGCCGCTGCGCGTGCCCCGCAGACCCCACTGCCCGAGGAACAGCGCACGTTCGTCGAGCAGCCCGCCGTAGTCCGCGATGGGGATGCCCTTGACGATGCGCGATCCCCAAAACGGCGGAGTCGGGATCTCGTTGTCGGCGGCGACGTCCGAGCGTGCCGGCACCTCGACGGGCGCCTGCTCGGCCTTGCGCTTGGCCGCGATACGGGCCGACTTCTCGTGCCGCGCCTTGCGTTCGGCGGTCTTCGCCTCGGCCGCGGCCTTCGCCTCGGGATCCTGCGTCGAACCGCCGCCACGCTTGGAAGACATGATGTCGTCCATCAGACGCAGACCCTCGAAGGCGTCCCGTGCGTAGTGCACGTCGCCCTCGTAGGTCTCCGACAGATCGTTCTCGACGTAGCCACGCGTCAGCGCGGCGCCACCGAGCAGCACCGGGTAGTTCTCGGCGAGCCCGCGGGAGTTGATCTCCTCGAGGTTCTCCTTCATCACGACCGTCGACTTCACCAGCAGACCGGACATGCCGATCACGTCGGCGCGCTTGTCCTCGGCAACCTCGATGATCGTCGCGATCGGCTGCTTGATGCCGATGTTGACCACCTCGTAGCCGTTGTTGGACAGGATGATGTCGACGAGGTTCTTGCCGATGTCGTGGACGTCGCCCTTGACCGTGGCCAGCACGATGCGGCCCTTGCCGTCCTCGCCGGTCGCCTCCATGTGCGGCTCGAGGTGGGCGACCGACATCTTCATGACCTCGGCCGACTGCAGCACGAACGGCAGCTGCATCTGGCCCGAGCCGAACAGCTCGCCGACGGTCTTCATGCCCGACAGCAGCGTCTCGTTGATGATCTTGAGCGGCGGGACCTCTTTCATCGCGTCGTCGAGGTCGGATTCGAGGCCGTTGCGCTCGCCGTCGACGATGCGTCGCTCGAGTCGCTCGAACAGCGGGAGCTTGGCCATCTCCTCGGCGCGGCTCTCGCGCGCCGACGCCGCCGACACGCCCTCGAACAGACCCATCAGCGTCTGCAACGGGTCGTAGTCGGCGTTGCCCTCGCTGCGGACGCCGTCGGTCCCGCGACGGTCGTAGACGAGGTCGAGTGCGACCTCGCGCTGCTCGTCGGGGATCCGTGCCATCGGCAGGATCTTCGAGGCGTGCACGATCGCGGTGTCGAGACCCACCTGAGCGCACTCGTGCAGGAACACCGAGTTGAGCACCTGGCGCGCGGCGGGGTTGAGGCCGAACGAGATGTTCGAGATACCCAGGGTGAAGTGCACCGACGGGTGCGCCTCGTGGATCCGCCGGATGGCCTCGATGGTCTCGATGCCGTCCTTGCGGGTCTCCTCCTGACCGGTCGAGACCGGGAAGGTCAGGGCATCGATGATGATGTCCTCCTCGCCCAGCCCCCAGTTCTCGGTGATGTCGGTGATGAGGCGTTCGGCGACGCTGACCTTCCAGTCGGCGGTACGCGCCTGGCCCTCCTCGTCGATGGTCAGGGCGACCACCGCGGCGCCGTGCTCGACCGCGAGCTGCATGATCTTGGTGAAACGCGAGTCGGGTCCGTCACCGTCCTCGTAGTTCACCGAGTTGACCGCGCATCGACCGCCGAGCGCCTCGAGTCCCGCCTGCAGGACCGCGGGCTCGGTCGAGTCGAGCATGATCGGCAGGGTCGACGAGGTGGCGAGGCGAGTGGCCAGCGCGGTCATGTCCTCGGCGCCGTTGCGGCCGACGTAGTCGACGTTCAGGTCGAGCATGTGCGCGCCGTCGCGGGTCTGGTCCTTCGCGATGTCGAGGCACTTCTGGTAATCGCCGGAGAGCATGGCCTCGCGGAAGGCCTTGGAGCCGTTGGAGTTGGTCCGCTCCCCGACCATCATGAAGCTGTTCTCCTGCTCGAACGGCACCGAGGCGTAGAGCGAGGACACCTCCGACTCGTGCTCGACCGACCGGGTGCCCTTCGTGGTGCCGCGCACGGCCTGGGCCAGCTGGGAGATGTGTTCGGGGGTGGTGCCGCAGCATCCGCCGACGAACGACAGGCCGTAGTCGGAGACGAAGCCGCTGACCGCCTCGGCCAGCTCGTCGGGCAGCAGCGGGTACTCGGCGCCCTTCGGGCCGAGCTGCGGCAGACCGGCGTTGGGCATGACCGACACCGGGATGCGCGCGTGCTTGGACAGGTACCGCAGGTGCTCGCTCATCTCGGCCGGTCCGGTCGCGCAGTTGAGACCGATGAGGTCGACGCCGAGCGGTTCGATGGCCGCCAGCGCCGCGCCGATCTCCGACCCGAGCAGCATCGTGCCGGTGGTCTCCACGGTGACGTGGGAGATGATCGGGATCCGCCGACCGAGCTGCTCCATCGCGCGCTTGGCGGCCAGCACCGCCGCCTTCACCTGCAGCAGGTCCTGCGAGGTCTCGATGAGGATCGCGTCGGCGCCACCCTCGAGCATGCCGAGGGCGCACTCCTGGTACGCGTCGCGGATCACCGCGAAGGTCGTGTGGCCCAGCGACGGCAGCTTGGTACCGGGGCCCACCGAGCCGAGGACGAAACGCGGGGTGCCGTCGTCGGACGGTCCCATCTCGTCGGCCACACCCTTGGCGATCGCGACGCCCTTGCGGGCGAGCTCACGGATGCGGTCGGCGATGTCGTAGTCGCCGAGGTTCGAGAGGTTGCAGCCGAAGGTGTTGGTCTCGACCGCGTCGGCGCCGGCCTCGAAGTAGGCGCGGTGGATACCGGCCAGGACCTCGGGACGGGTGTCGTTGAGGATCTCGTTGCAGCCCTCGAGATTGTTGAAGTCGTCGAGGGTGAGATCGGCGGCCTGGAGCATCGTGCCCATGGCGCCGTCGCCCACGAGGACCCGTTTGGCCATCGCGTCGAGGAACGTCGAGTCGTACGAATCGGTTCCGGTGGTGGCAGACATGGTACTCAGCGTAGTTCGCTCCCTATCGGTGTTCGGTCGTAGGCTGGTTCGGTGCACGCTGAGAAGACCGGCCATCTCCCCGCATTGCGGTCACCGATCCTCGTCGCAGCGTTCGAGGGCTGGAACGATGCCGGTGACGCCGCAAGCGGCGCGGTCGAACATCTGGCCCTGATCTGGGATGCGCAACCCCTCGCCGAGATCGATTCCGACGACTACTACGACTTCCAGGTCAACCGTCCCATCGTAAAGCAGGTCGACGGTGTCACGCGACGAATCGAGTGGCCGGCCACGTCGATCTCGTGGTGCAGCCCGCCCGGATCCGACCGTGACGTCGTCCTGCTCCGCGGCATCGAACCGAACATGCGGTGGCGTGGATTCTGTGCGGAGATCCTCGACATCGCGCGGTCGCTCGACGTGCAGACCATGGTCATCCTCGGTGCACTCCTCGCCGACGCACCCCACACCCGGCCCGTGCCGGTGACCGGCACGGCCTACAGCACCGATTCCGCGCTGGCCTACAACCTGCAGGAGAGCCGGTACGAGGGCCCGACGGGCATCACCGGTGTCCTCCAGGACGCGTGTGTCCACGCCGGCATCCCCGCGGTGTCGTTCTGGGCCGCGGTCCCGCACTACGTGTCGACGCCGCCGAATCCCAAGGCGACGGTGGCGCTGTTGGGCCAGGTCGAGGAGGTCCTCGATCTCGAGGTGCCGCTCGGCGATCTGCCCGCCCAGGCCGAGGAATGGGAGCAGGCGGTCACCGAGATGACCGAGGACGACGAGGAGATCGCCGACTACGTCCGTGGTCTCGAGGAGCGCGGCGACGCCGAGGCCGGCACCGACGACGCGCTGTCGAAGATCGACGGCGACGCGCTCGCCGCGGAGTTCGAGAAGTACCTCCGCCGCCGCGGGCCCGGTTCGTTCGGCGCCTGACCTCGGGTCATGTCCGGCGGTCGCCTCTCACCGGCGGGGTGCGGGCCGGGTGAAGTCCTGACCACCGAGATGTAACACCGCGGCAAAGGCCCATTGATCCCGGCCACGAACACTGACGCCATGTCGTCGACTCCCATGTTCTGGCAGGGTGTGTTCGGTTTCACCGGCACCGGACTGCACTCCCCCGCCCCGCTGGACACCTCGCTCTCCTATGTGGTCCCACCCGGTATGACGGCTCAGCCCTTGTACTTTCGCGGCGGCAACAGCTCCGACGAACTCGTCTACGTGACGCTGACCCGCGACGGCGAGTCGATGCGGGTGTTCCCGATGGGCGCGAAGGCCTCGGTCAACGTGCCGCTGCGCGTGGTCTCCGACGTCGACCCCGACTCGGTGCTGGCCCTGACCTTCGCCGCGCCGCAGGGATGCACCGGATCGATCGTCGTCGATCTCGGCTGGGTGCTCGTGTGACCGCGGTGACAGGGGGCTCGGTGACGGGGGCCTCGACCGGGCGCCGTCGGCTGGTGGTGGTCGGCAACGGGATGGCCGGCGCACGGACGGTGGAGGAGGTCCTCAGCCGCGGCGGGGGCGAGCAGTTCGCGATCACCATGATCGGCGACGAGCCCTACGGGAACTACAACCGCATCATGCTCTCCCACGTGCTCGCCGGTGAGAGTTCCATCGACGACGACGACCTGATGCTCAACCCCATGGCCTGGTACCGGGAGAACGGTGTCGAACTGTTCGCCGGCGACCGTGCGGTCTCGATCGACCGTTTCGGCAAGGTGGTGACGTGTGAGAGCGGCCGGCAGATCGCCTTCGATCTGCTGATCATCGCCACCGGCAGCACCACCTTCTTCCCCAACATGGACGGTCTGCGGGAACCCGACGGTCGGCTCGCCCGAGGGGTGTTCGGGTTCCGCACCATCGCCGACACCAACGGGATGCTGCAGATGGCCGAGACCGGCGGAGCCGGCGAGGGTGCCGAGCGGCTGCGCGCGGTCGTGATCGGCGGCGGTCTCCTCGGCCTGGAGGCCGCATACGGACTGCGGACACAGGGCGTCGAGGTCGACGTCGTGCACTCTCCCGGTCACCTGATGAACCAGCAGCTCGACGAACGTGGCGGACGGGTGCTGCGCACCAAGATCGAGGCACTCGGTGTCGGGGTGCACACCTCCCGACGCACGACCTCGGTCATCCGCGACGACGCGGGAACCGTGACCGGTGTCGCGTTCGCCGACGGTTCGAGCCTGCCCGCCGACATGGTGGTGGTCACCGCCGGGATCCGGCCGAACGTCGAGCTGGCGCGCCGCACCGGTCTGGTGATCGAACGAGGGATCGTCGTCGACGACCAGATGCGCTGCGAGGACGAGGGTTTCCTCTACGCGGTCGGCGAGTGCGCACAGCATCGCGGGGAGGTCTACGGGCTGGTCGCCCCGCTCTGGGAGCAGGCCGTGGTGCTCGCCGACGTGCTCACCGGTGCCGATCCGACGGCCGCGTACCACGGTTCGCGGTCGACCACGAAGCTCAAGGTCGCCGGTGTCGATGTCGCGGCCATGGGCGTGAAGGGCCCCGAACGCGACGACGACGAGTTCGTCCAGTTCTACGAACCCCGCAGCGGCACCTACAAATCGGTGGTCGTGCGCGACAACAAGCTCATCGGCGCCATGCTGCTCGGCGACATCAGCAAGGCGAACTTCCTCACGCAGGCCTTCGACGAGAAGGTCGCACTGCCGACCGAACGCATCAGCATGCTCTTCGACATGGGCACCCCGTCGGCCGCGGTCGGCGCGGCCGAACTCTCCGACGACACCGCCGTGTGCAACTGCAACGGCGTGACCAAGGGTGCCATCGTGGAGTGCGTGCGCGGTGGTGCGCGCAGCGTCGGCGAGGTGGTCGCCGCCACCCGGGCCGGCAAGGGATGCGGGTCCTGCAAGGGGCTCGTCGCCGACATCGTCTCCTTCGCCGCGGACGGTGACCTCGCCGAGGACGTCTCGGCGAACTGGTACGTGCCGTGCATCCCGATGACCAAACCCGAACTGCTGGGAGCGATCCGGGCGAGCAACATCCGCTCGGTGTCGGAGGTGTTCGAGAAGCTCGCACCGCAGGGCGAGGACGCGGCCGCGAAGATGCCGCTGGCGTCGTTGCTGCGGATGGTGTGGGGCCCCGACTGGACCGACGAACGCGGCGCGCTCTACATCAACGACCGCGTGCACGCGAACATCCAACGCGACGGCACGTTCTCGGTGGTGCCGCAGATCAAAGGCGGGGTCACCACGCCGGATCAGTTGCGGCGCATCGCAGATGTCGCCGACAAGTACGCGATACCGATGGTGAAGATCACCGGAGGTCAGCGCATCGACCTGCTCGGGGTGAAGAAGGAAGACCTCCCGAAGGTGTGGGGCGACCTCGACATGCCCTCGGGTTTCGCCTACGGCAAGAGCTTCCGCACGGTGAAGACCTGTGTGGGCACCGACTACTGCCGGTTCGGTCTCGGTGACTCGACGGCACTCGGCATCGCGATCGAACAGCGGTTCCAGGGTCTCGAGACGCCCGCGAAGTTGAAACTCGCCGTCACCGGCTGCCCGCGCAACTGTGCCGAGGCGTTGTGCAAGGACGTCGGCGCAGTGGCCGTCGGCGCGGCGGGCGCGGCGTCGGATCGGTGGGAGATCTACGTGGGCGGCGCGGCGGGTGCACACATCCGCAAGGGCGACCTGCTCGCGACGGTCGACTCGTCCGACGAGGTCGTCCGGTTGTGCGGCATCTTCATCCAGCACTATCGGGAGCAGGCGAAGTGGCTCGAGCGGACCTACGCCTGGGTCCCGCGGGTGGGTATCGAGGAACTGCGGGCGGTGCTCGTCGACGACCGCGACGGCATCGTCGCCGGCCTGCAGGAGCGCATCGAGGACAGCGTCGCCGGCTACCGCGACCCGTGGCAGGACCGGACCGAACCCCGATCGCCGGCACAGTTCACCTCGGCGCTGCCTCTGCTGCCGCTCCCCCGGGTTCCCGTCCGATGACCGCCGACGTCAGCGACGGGGTCGAGACCCCGCGCGGGGCAACGTATGTGACCGTCGGGTCGATCTCGGATCTCACCCACGGCGAGGGACGGGCCTACGCGGTCGGCGGTGTGCAGATCGCGGTGTTCCGTGTCGGCGCCGACGAGGTGCGGGCCACGGGAGCGGTGTGTCCGCATCGCGGTGGGCCCATCGCCGACGGCCAGGTCGACGGCGCGAAGGTGGTGTGCCCGCTGCACCAGTTCGCCTACGCCTTCACCGACGGCGCCTGTTCGGACCCGATGATCGGATCGCTGCCGGTGTACCCGGCGCGGGTGGTCGACGGTGTCGTCGAGGTCGCGCTCTGACCCGGTCGGCGTCGCCGCGCCGCTGTCAGCTGATGCGTTCGATCGACACGACCGGCGTGGTGATGCGCCAGGTGCGCACGTCGGGATCGTCGGCCGCCCGCACCCAGAACTGGGCCGATTCGCCTATGCGGCAGGACTTCACGCCCAGTAGCGGGATGTCCTCGGAGTCGCGTCGCAGCGCACTGACCGCCCACGATTCGTCGGTCGACCCGCCGACACCGGGAGCGCGCAGCAGCGTCATCTCGGAGAAATCGAGCAGATAGGTCGAGGTCCGGGTGACGACGGTCCACACGCCGGAGGTGGTGTCGGGGTCGATCTCTTCCAGATGGGCCACCTGCAGGACTCTACCCAGCGTGCCCAGCCGGTGACGGGGTACCGCGTCAGCGACGCAGCTCGACGCCCAGCAGGGTGTCGAGTAGGTGCTCGACCTCGGTGCCGGCGGTGGTCGACGATCCGAGACCGCGCACCGCGTCGGCCGCCCATGCATCGAGCGCGGCAAGGGCTTTGGGGGTGTCGAGGTCGTCGGCGAGATGCTGACGCACCCGGGCGATGGTGTCGGTCGGATCGGGTCCGGTGGGTCGCGACACCGCATCGCGCCACGAGGACAGTCGGGTGTGCGCCGTCGCGAGCGCGTCGTCGGACCACATGCGGTCGGTCCGGTAGTGATCGGCCAGCAGCCCGACGCGGATCGCGTTCGGGTCGACATCGGCCGCACGGAGTTTCGAGACGAACACCAGGTTGCCGCGGCTCTTCGACATCTTCTCGCCGTCGAGCCCCACCATCCCGGTGTGCACGTAGTGCCGTGCGAACCGACGCTCACCGGTCAGCGCCTCGGCGTGCGCCGCGGAGAACTCGTGGTGCGGGAAGATCAGGTCGCTGCCGCCGCCCTGCACGTCGATCGGCGACCCCAGTCGGTTCAGGGCGATGGCGGCGCATTCGATGTGCCATCCGGGTCGTCCCGGACCGTGCGGTGAGGGCCAGGACGGCTCTCCGTCGCGCGCGGCGCGCCAGATAAGGGCGTCGAGCGGATCACGCTTGCCCGGTCGCTGCGGGTCGCCGCCCCGTTCGGCGAAGAACGCGGCCATCGTGTCCTGGTCGTAGTTCGACTCGTAGCCGAACTGCGGTGTCGCGTCGCTTCGGAAGTAGATGTCGGGGTACTGCTCGTCGTCGACGATGTAGGCCGCACCCGATGCCAGCAACTTGTCGACGACCTCGATGACCTCGTCGATCGACTCCACCGCGCCGATGTAGTGCCGGGGCGGCAGCACCCGCAACGCGGTCATGTCGTCCCGGAAGAGCTGCGTCTCGCGGGCACCGAGGTCGCGCCAGTCCTCACCGTCGCGATCGGCCCGCTCGAACAGGGGGTCGTCGACGTCGGTCACGTTCTGTACGTAGTGCACCTCGTGGCCGAGATCGCGCCAGATCCGGTTGACCAGATCGAACGTGAGATAGGTGGCGGCGTGGCCGAGGTGCGTCGCGTCGTACGGGGTGATGCCGCAGACGTACATCGTCGCCTCGGCTCCGGGTGTGACCGGCCGTACCTGCTGATCGGAGGTGTCGTAGAGCCGGAGCTGCGGACCCTGCCCGGGAAGCGGACGTACCTCGATGTCTGACCACGACTGCATATCTCCACCCTATGGGCGCACCGTCATCGACCGTCGGGGCACCCACCGACGGGGCCCCCGTCGTCGACAGACTAGAACGCGGGCCAGGGAATCGGTCGGGACCGGTCGGCGCTGGGCATGACCGGGTTCTCGACGAGCTCGCGGGCGCGCAGGGCCAGCGCGGCCACCTCGGTGGGTGTGACGAGCGTCGGCAGGTCGCGCGCCAACGCCGAGTCCGCGGTGGTGAGCTCGACGAGCAGCGTCTCGATGTCGGCGACGAGATGCGCGGGCACCGGTTCGTCGGCCCATCCCCACAGCACCGTGCGCAGCTTGTCCTCCGAGTGCAGGCAGATGCCATGGTCGACGCCGTAGACCTGCCCGTCGAGCCCCTCGAGGACGTGCCCGCCCTTGCGGTCGGCGTTGTTGATGACGACATCGAGGACGGCCATCCGCTGCAGTCGCGGGTCGTCGGCGTGCACGAGTGTGACCTCCTCGCCGCGCGCGTCGTAGGCGTCGATCACACGGCGGAAGTTCTCGGGCACCATCGCGGTCGGGCACAGGTCGACGAGATCGAGGTGTTCGGGGACGGTGTCGGCGGGTTCGGGGGTGTCGATCCAGCGTTGCACCATCCCGGGGCCGAACTGGCCGTCGCGGAACACCGTGGTCGGGATCACCGACCAGCCGAGTGCATCGGAGATCCGGAACGACGCGATCTCCCGGCCGGCGAGGGTGCCGTCGGGGAAATCCCACAGTGGTTGCTCACCACGGACCGGTTTGTAGACGCAGCGCAGGCTGTGCTCGCCGAGGCTCGCCTCGCACACCAGGGTGGCGTTGCTCGCGCCCCGGATCTGTCCGATCAACTCCATCTCGCCCGTGCGCAGGATCTCCGCGATGTCGGGTGAGGACTCCGATTCCGCCGCGGTGGGCGGCATCAGCGTGACGGCCCGTCGGTCGTGTCGTCCCCTTGCCCGTCGTCATCGTCGTCGTCCTCCAACGCCGCGCGCAGGTCCGGGTCGTCGAACACGTCGGGGTCGACGAAGTCGAGCGACTTGTCGAAGGTGATCTCGCGCTTGTATCCGTTGGTGCGGACGCACATGTGCCCCGACGGGTCGAGCGGGAGTCCGCACAGCGGGCACGGCTCACGACCGGCCGAGATGACACGGGTCGAACGGGCCGCGAACTCGCGCGCGGCCGCCGTGCTGAGGAACACGCGTACCGCGTCGGGTCCCTCGTCGGTGTCGTCGAGCACGACACTCTCGTCGAACTCCCCCTCGGTGATGGCGAGGAGTTCCACGACGACGGCCTCGGACTCGGCGTCCCAGCCCAGGCCCATCGTGCCGACGCGGAACTCGGCGTCGACCGGCATGATCAACGGACTCAGGTCCTCGATGTGGTCGGACTCCGGCGGCAACGGGGTACCGAAACGACGGTTGATCTCCTCGAGCAGCGCACCGATGCGGTCGGCGAGGATCTGCACCTGCTGCTTCTCCAACATGACGCTCACCACTCGCGCCTCGTGGGTGGCCTGCAGATAGAACGTCCGGTCGCCGGGTGCGCCGACGGTCCCGGCGACGAAACGATCCGGGCTACGGAAGACGTGGATTGCCCTGGGCATGGCACCTCCTGTCGCTGTCGTGGGTCGTGGGACGGGCTCGCATGGTCGGTCAGCCCGCGGAGGTCGTGTGCGTGCTCACCGATGGTGCGCCGTGGTTGTCGTGGGATCCGGTCGAACCGCCGATCACGGCGTCGTCGGAGGCGGGTGCGGCGCCCGAGGCGGTGTCGGCGGGCGGCGGCCCCCCCCCGTCTCTTTTACACAATTCCCAGCCG